>NZ_CAJYPS010000019.1 GCF_913777145.1 uncultured Roseateles sp. | reverse complement strand
GCCGTCATGAGGGCCGTCGTGTCGGCCAGAACCACATCGTGCTGCTGGGCTGCGGCGAAGATGCGAGCGGTCTGCTCCTCGGCAATGTGACGCTGCTCGTGTGGCTGAGGGGTACGCCCCGTCTGCTCGCACCACAGCCGCAGGTACTCGGGCACCACCACGGCATCGCGCCCGGCACCCTGAAGCCGACGGGCCAGCTCCTGCGCGAGTGTGGTCTTGCCCGTGCTCTCGGCGCCGACCAGTGCAAACACGAGCCCGCTCATGCGACGCGCTCCTTCAGACGCTGTCGCCAGGCATGCCAGCCCACCAGGGACAGCACGGCAAACACCCCATACAGCAGCACCGTCAGCCACAGCTGCTTGAGCGCGAACAGGCCCATGCTGGCGATGTTGACCACGAGCCAGCAAGGCCAGTTCTCCACCAGCTTGCGCGCCAGCAACCACTGGCCGACGAGACTCAGGGCCGTGGGGAAGGCATCGGCGTAGGCCACGTCCGAGTCGGTCACGTGGTGCAGCATCCAGCCCAGAACAGGCCACAGCGTCAGCGCGAGCAGCACCGTCCAGAGACGAGCCGAACGCGTCTGGGTGTGGACGCCGGCGTCTGCCTGCCCCCGCGCGGGATCTCGGGCCCAGCGCCACCAGCCCCAGGCCGACATGGCGATGAAGACCCCTTGCAGGCAGGCTTCGCCATACAGGCGAGACCGGGCAAACAGCAGACCGTACAGCGCCGAACTCGCCATGGCCAGCGGCCAGCCCGCCACATGCACGCGCAGGTTGCACGCCACCATGGCAATCGACAACAGGAAAGCCAGCGCCTCGAGGCGGCTGGTGGCCACGGCGCCCACGGTGAACCAGGGCAGCAACCACGGATCCACCCAGGCCAGGTTGTCAGCCCACCACGCCGCGTTCATGCGAAGAAAGAAGCGAAGCGATCAGGGCCGGGCCGGCACCGCGGGCGGTGGCGCAACCTGCGGCAGCTGGCTGGTGAGCTGGACGTAGATCTCGTCCGGCTTGACCATGCCGAGCTCGGTACGGGCCTTTTCCTCGACCATCTCCAGCCCCTCCTGCAGGTCGCGGACTTCGGCAGCGAGCTGTTCGTTGCGGGCCGTGGCCTCGGCATTCGCTTTCTGCTGCACCCGCAGTTCACTGCGCAGCGAGGACACGCGCGGCACGCCACCCTTGCCGAACCACAACTCGGCATGCACCACGGCCAGACAGACCAGGAGAAAAACGGTGGCGAAACGCATGGTGAAAGCTTAACAGATGGTGTCCTGCCGGCAGCCCCGCCATGCCCCTGGCCGACGCCGCCCAACGAAAAAAGGCTCCCGAAGAAGCCTTCTTGCAGCGTGGTACCGGCAGCGTACAGGCGAAGGGCTTGAGAGCCCGGCCTGCCCGTGTACGGATCAGCGCAGGTTGTAGAACGCGCTGCGGCCCGGGTACACGGCCACGTTGCCGAGGTCTTCCTCAATGCGCAGCAGCTGGTTGTACTTGGACATGCGGTCCGAACGGCTCATCGAACCGGTCTTGATCTGACCGGCGTTCAGGCCCACGGCGATGTCGGCGATGGTGTTGTCTTCGGTTTCGCCGGAGCGGTGCGAGATCACGGCGGTGTAGCCGGCGCGCTTGGCCATCTCGATGGCGGCGAACGTCTCGGTCAGGGTGCCGATCTGGTTGATCTTGATGAGGATGGAGTTGGCGATGCCCTTCTCGATGCCTTCCTTCAGGATCTTGGTGTTGGTCACGAACAGGTCGTCACCCACCAGCTGCACCTTCTTGCCCAGACGTTCCGTCAGGTGCGCCCAGCCGGCCCAGTCGCCTTCGTGCATGCCGTCTTCGATCGAGATGATCGGGTACTTGTCGCACCAGGTGGCCAGCATGTCGGTCCACTGCTCGGCGGTCAGCACCAGGCCTTCGCCTTCCAGGTGGTACTTGCCGTCCTTGTAGAACTCGGAAGCGGCGCAGTCCAGGCCCAGGGCGATCTGCTCGCCGGCCACGTAACCGGCCTTCTCGATGGCTTCCAGGATCAGCTGGATGGCGGCTTCGTGGCTTTCCACGGACGGCGCGAAACCACCTTCGTCACCCACGGCGGTGGACATGCCCTTGTCGTGGATGATCTTCTTGAGGGCGTGGAAGACTTCCGCGCCGTAGCGCAGGGCTTCACGCAGCGAGGGCGCGCCCACCGGCAGGATCATGAATTCCTGCAGGTCGAGGTTGTTGTTGGCGTGCGCGCCACCGTTGATGACGTTCATCATCGGCACGGGCAACTGCACGGCGCCCATGCCGCCGAAGTAGCGGTACAGGGGCAGGCCGGCTTCTTCAGCGGCGGCGCGGGCCACTGCCATCGACACGGCCAGCATGGCGTTGGCGCCCAGGCGGCCCTTGTTTTCGGTGCCGTCGAGGTCGATCAGGGTCTTGTCCAGGAAGGCCTGCTCGGAAGCGTCCAGGCCCAGCACGGCTTCCGAGATCTCGGTGTTGATGTGCTCCACGGCCTTGAGCACGCCCTTGCCCAGGTAGCGGCTCTTGTCGCCGTCGCGCAGCTCGATGGCTTCGCGCGAGCCGGTGGACGCGCCCGAGGGCACGGCCGCACGGCCCATCACGCCGGACTCCAGCAGCACGTCGCATTCGACGGTGGGGTTGCCGCGGCTGTCGAGGATCTCGCGGCCGACGATGTCAACGATGGCGCTCATTCAAAGGTCTCCAGGGAGTTGATTAATCGGTGAGGCGCAGATGTTGGCGTGGATTCGTTACCGGCGCTGAACAAGATCAGCCCCGCCACGCGCTGCGCGCGGCCGGCGCGCGGGCCGGCCCTGCAATGAAAAGCCCCGCCTCAAGCCGCCCGCGGCAAGCGGGCAGTTGGCGGCGGGGCAGGGCCTGACACATGGGCCGGATCAGGCCTTGGCGTCGGCGTGCTTGTGGTCCAGCGCCGCCTTCACGAAGGCCGTGAACAGCGGGTGGCCGCCCCAGGGCGTGGACTTGAATTCCGGGTGGAACTGCACGCCCATGAACCAGGGGTGGACCTCGCGCGGCAGCTCCACCACCTCGGTGAGCTTCTCGCGCTGGGTGATGGCCGAGATCACCAGGCCGGCATCCTGCAGCTTGTCCAGGTAGTGCTCGTTGGCCTCGTAGCGGTGGCGGTGACGCTCGGTCACCACCGGGCCGTAGATCTCGTAGGCCAGCGTGCCGGGCTTCACGTCGGAGCTCTGCGCGCCCAGGCGCATGGTGCCGCCCAGGTCGGAGTTGGCGTCACGCTTCTGGATGGAGCCGTCGGCGTCCTGCCATTCGTCGATCAGCGCGATCACCTTGTGCGGTGCATCGGGCTCGAACTCGGTGGAGTTCGCGCCGTCCAGGCCGGCCTTGTGGCGGGCGTACTCGATGGTTGCGACCTGCATGCCCAGGCAGATGCCCAGATAGGGCAGCTTGTGTTCACGGGCGAACTGCGCGGCCAGGATCTTGCCCTCCACGCCGCGCTTGCCGAAGCCGCCCGGCACCAGGATGGCGTCGTAGTTCGCGAGCTGCTTGACGCTGTCCGGCGTCAGCGTCTCGGAGTCCACATACTCGATCTTCACGCCGGCGTGGTTGTGGATGCCGGCATGGCGCAGCGCCTCGTTCAGCGACTTGTAGGAGTCGGACAGGTCGGTGTACTTGCCGCACATCGCGATCGTCACCTGCTCCTTGGGGTTCTCCACCTCGTAGACCAGGGTGTCCCAGCGCTTCAGGTCGGCGGACTTGGTGTTGAGCTGCAGCTTGGTGCAGATCAGCTGGTCCAGGCCCTGCTCGTGCAGCACGCGCGGCACCTTGTAGATGGTGTTCACGTCCCACATGGAGATCACACCGTACTCGGGCACGTTGGTGAACAGCGAGATCTTCTCGCGCTCGTCGTCCGGGATGCGGCGGTCGGCGCGGCACAGCAGCGCGTCGGGCTGGATGCCGATCTCGCGCAGCTTCTGCACCGTGTGCTGCGTGGGCTTGGTCTTCAGCTCGCCGGCGGCGGCGATGAAGGGCACGTAGGTCAGGTGCACGAACGCGGTGTTCGTGGGGCCGGCACGCAGGCTCATCTGCCGCACGGCTTCCAGGAAGGGCAGGGACTCGATGTCGCCCACGGTGCCGCCGATCTCGACGATGGCGACATCCACCGCTTCAGGCGTGCCGTCACCGGCGCCACGGCGGATGAAATCCTGGATCTCGTTGGTGATGTGGGGAATCACCTGGACCGTCTTGCCCAGGTAGTCGCCGCGACGTTCCTTCTCCAGCACCGACTTGTAGATCTGGCCGGTGGTGAAGTTGTTGCTCTTCTTCATCCGCGTGGTGATGAAGCGCTCGTAGTGGCCCAGGTCCAGATCGGTCTCGGCGCCATCGTCGGTGACGAAGACCTCGCCATGCTGGAAGGGCGACATCGTGCCCGGATCCACGTTGATGTACGGGTCCAGCTTGATGAGGGTGACCTTGAGGCCGCGGGATTCGAGGATGGCGGCCAGCGATGCAGAAGCGATGCCCTTGCCAAGGGAGGACACCACGCCGCCAGTGACGAAGACGTATTTGGTCATGTCTTGCAGCGCGCCAGAACAGCACGCTGTGGTGGGAAATTGCGATTGTACGAGAGCCGGCGATGCCGGCCGCACGCCCGGCCTAGGAGCCCAGTAATTCCAGCACCAGATCGGCCGTGGCCTCGGGTTGCTCGAAAGGGTAGAGATGGCTGCCGTCCATCCAGCGCCAGTGCTCGCCGGCCAGTGCGCGTGACGGCGCGACGCCGGCCTGGTGCAGCTCGCGCGATTCGGTGCCGGCGATGAAGCCCACCGGGCAGTGCGGCGGCCGCAGGCGCAGCAGCTGCGGCAGGTGGTGGGGCAGCGTGCGGTAGATGCGCGCCTCCACCTCGCGGTCGAAGCGCAGCCTGACCTGACCCTCGGCTTCCTCGAAGCCGGCCTGCACATAGTCGTCCAGTACGCGCGGGTCCCAGCGTGCGAACGCCTTCTTGGCCGCGAAATGCGCCCGCACCGCGGCGCGGTCCGGCCAGCTGTGGCGGCGCTCGCGGGCAATGCGCGAAGGCGCATAGCGGTGCATCAGGCCCGTGCCCTTGGCCAGCGCCACGGCGGCGGCCTTCCAGCCGGTGACGACCGGCGAGTCCAGCAGCACCAGGCCCTGCACCAGCTCCGGCCGGCGGCAGGCGGCCAGCAGGCTCAGCAGGCCGCCCAGCGAATGGCCGACCAGCACCAGCCGCCCTTCGGGCCTCACCTCGTCGGTCACGAAGTGCAGCAGCTGGTCGCGCAGGCGGCGCCAGTCCGCGGTGACCGGAAAGCGCGGGTCATGGCCGAAGCGGTCCAGTGCCTCCACCCGCCAGCCGGCCGCGCGCCAGTGCTCGAACAGCAGGCGGTAGCAGCCGGCCGGGAAGCCGTTCGCGTGGGAGAAGACCAGCGTGCCCGGGCTCATGCGCGCATCGCGTCAGGCGTCGGCTTCGCGGGCCGCGAGCTGCTTGAGCCGGTAGAGCGCATCCAGCGCCTCGCGCGGCGTCAGCGCGTCTGGGTCCAGGTCCTGCAGCGCGCTCAGCGCCCGGCTGGGTTCGGCGGCGGGCGGCGGCGCGGGCGGCGCGGCGAACAGGTCGAACTGCTCGTCGGCAGCTTCTGAGCGGGCCTCCAGCGCCTCCAGCGTCGCGCGGGCGTGGCGCACCAGGCTGGCGGGCATGCCGGCCAGCTTGGCCACCTGCACGCCGTAGCTGCGGCTGGCCGGGCCGGCCTGCAGCTCGTGCAGGAACACGATGTCGTCGCCACTCTCCACCGCGGACACGTGCCAGTTCTGGGCCTGCGGATGCTTGGCGGGGAAATCGGTCAGCTCGAAGTAGTGGGTCGCGAACAGCGTGAACGCGCGGGTCTTGTCGTGCAGATGCGTGGCGATGGCGCTGGCCAGCGCCAGGCCGTCGAAGGTGGAGGTGCCGCGGCCGATCTCGTCCATCAGCACCAGCGACTGCTCGGTCGCCGAGTGCAGGATGGCCGCGGCTTCAGTCATCTCCAGCATGAAGGTGGACTGCGCGTTGGCCAGGTCGTCCGCCGCGCCAATGCGGGTGTGGATCGCGTCCATGGGGCCCAGCCGGCAGCTGGTGGCCGGCACATAGGAGCCGATGGCCGCCAGCAGCGCGATCAGCGCCACCTGCCGCATGAAGGTGCTCTTGCCGCCCATGTTGGGGCCGGTGATCACCAGCAGCTTGGTGCGGGCGTCCAGCCGGCAGTCGTTGGGCATGAACTCCGCACCGCCGGTCTCGGCCAGCCGCGACTGCACCACCGGATGGCGGCCGGCCACGATGTCCAGGCAGGGCTGGCTGACGAACTCCGGACGCACCCAGTTCAGCGTCGCGGCGCGCTCGGCCAGCGCGGCCAGTGCGTCCAGGCCGCTGAGCGCCCGGCCCAGCGCGCTGAGCGGGTCCAGCCGCGCGATCAGCGCGTCCACCACCTGCTCGTACAGCAGCTTCTCGCGCGCCAGCGCCCGCTCGTTGGCCGACAGCGCCTTGTCCTCGAAGGCCTTGAGCTCAGGCGTGATGAAGCGCTCGGCATTCTTCAGCGTCTGGCGGCGCTGGTAGTCCATGGGCACCTTGTCGAGGCCGCTGGTGGTCACCTCGATGTAGAAGCCGTGCACGCGGTTGAACTGCACCCGCAGATTGGCAATGCCGGTGCGCGCGCGCTCACGGGTTTCCAGGTCGAGCAGGAAGCCGTCGCAGTTCTGCTGGATGCCGCGCAGCTCGTCCAGCTCGGCGTCGAAGCCGTCGGCGATCACGCCGCCGTCGCGCGGCAGCAGCGCCGGCTCCAGCGCGATCGCGCGCTCCAGCAGCTCCAGCACGTCGGCGGGCGGCGTCAGCGCCTCGCTGCGCAGCGACTCGGGCGTGGCGGCACGCAGCGCGGGCAGGGCCTGCAGCGTGGCGCGCAGGCCGGTCAGCTCGCGCGGCCGCACCTGGCGCAGCGCGATGCGTGCGCTGATGCGCTCCACGTCGCTGACCGACTTCAGCGCCTCGCGCAGCGGCTCGTAGCCGCGTGCCTGCAGCGCCGCGATCGCGTCATGGCGCGCCACGGCCTCGGCACGGTCGCGCCGTGGGTGCAGCAGCCACTGGCGCAGCGTGCGGCTGCCCATGCCGGTCTTGCAGCTGTCCAGCAGCGAGAACAGGGTGGGCGAGCTTTCGCCGCGCAGCGTCTGGGTCAGCTCCAGATTGCGCTGCGTGGCCGGTGGCAGGTCCATCAGGTCGCTGGCGCGCTGCACCCGGAGCGAGCGCACATGGGCGAGCGCCCGGCCTTGGGTGTGCTCGGCAAAGGCCAGCAGCGCGCTGGCCGCGGCCTGGGCCTGGGTCAGGTCTTGCGCATTGAAGCCCTGCAGGCTGGCCACGCCCAGCTGTTCGCACAGCTTGCGCTGGCCCAGGGCGCCGTCGAACTGCCAGGCCGGGCGGTTGGTGACCGGGTAGCGCGCCCGCATCACCTCGGGCGGCTGGCGCTCGCGATCCACCAGCACCTCGGCCGGCGACAGCCGCGTCAGCCAGCCCGGCAACTCGGCGTCGCTGCACTCGGCCAGCACGATCTCGCCCTGGGTCAGCGACAGCCAGGCCAGGCCGTAGCGGCGCCCGTGGCCGGCGACCGCCAGCAGCACCGCATCCTGCTTGTCGGCCAGCAGTTCGGTGTCGGTGACCGTGCCCGGCGTGACCACGCGCACCACCTTGCGCTCCACCGGCCCCTTGCCGGCGCCGACCTCGCCCACCTGCTCCGCGATCGCCACCGCCTCGCCCAGCTTGATCAGCTTGGCCAGATAGCTCTCCAGCGCGTGCACCGGCACGCCGGCCATCACCACCGGCTCGCCCGCGCTCTGGCCGCGCGTGGTGATGGTGATGTCCAGCAGCGCATGGGCCTTGCGCGCGTCGTCGTAGAAGACCTCGTAGAAGTCCCCCATGCGGTAGAGCAGCAGGGTGTCCGGGAAGTCGGCCTTCAAGCCCAGGTACTGGGCCATCATCGGCGTGTGGGCGCTGTAGTCAGCGGTCTGGGTCATTGCAAGTTCAGGAACAGCAAAGCCCTCGACGGAGGGCTTGAGAATGGGCGGCAGTTTACGCGGGGCCAGGCAGGATCCTGGCGCGATGCCGGCCTGTGTCCGCCTGAGCTTGGGGAGCGAAAGTGATGATTCGAAGCCGCTTGTCCGGGCTGTTGATGCTGCTTCTGGCCGCGGGCAACGCCGCAAGTGCCGAGCCTTCGTTGTGTGCCCGGCTGGCCGACGAGGCCAAGCGCCTGCCATCCAGCGCCTGGGCCCAGCCCCAGCCGTTGCGGCGCTGGCTGCAGTGGCTTGAAGCCAACCGGCCCCGCCCCTTGTCACCCGTCGAGCAGGCACTGGCGACGGACCCGCGCTGGCGCGACAAGGTCGGGGCCACCAGCGTCGTGGGCGTCCAGCATCTGGCCGGCACGCCGGTCTACCGGGTCGAGAGCTTTGCAGGCACGGCCAACTGCCAGTCGCTGGTGCTGCTGCAGGCCGCGCCAGGTCAGCCCGTGCAGAAGATCGCGCCGCCCTTCG
Source organism: uncultured Roseateles sp. (assembly GCF_913777145.1). GTDB lineage: Bacteria > Pseudomonadota > Gammaproteobacteria > Burkholderiales > Burkholderiaceae_C > Pelomonas. The sequence goes on along the minus strand of NZ_CAJYPS010000019.1, from coordinate 239,111 downwards.
CGTTGGGCGGCGAGGACATGAGTCTGTGTGTGACCCAGAGTGCCCGCTTTGCGCGGGTGCTGGGCCAGCCCGCCCTGGTCGTGGGTGGGCGGACCACCATGGCCGGCGATGACGAGGCCTACCGCATCGCGGCCTGGGCCGAGGGCGGCTGGGCGCCGGCCTGTGAGCTTCAACTGGCCCGGCGCAGTGCGCTGACGCCGGGGCGGCGTTTCTGCGCGCCTGGCGCAGCTGTCTGCGAGGCCGGACGGGGTGTGGCGCAAGACCTGGCCCTGGCCTTTGAAGCCGACCGCACCGGGCGGGCGCCGCTGGACGCAGCCCGCTTCTGGGCCGGCCAGACGCCGCCGGGCGCGGTGCAGGCCGCTTTGAACCCGGCGTTGACGGACGTTGGCGCGGTGGGTGACTTCAATCTGCCCCTGCCGCTGTTCGGCGCCGACGAGCGCGGGCTGGATCCCATGACGCTGACCTCGTTCTCCAACGAGGGCCCGCGGCGGCTGCCGGTGTTCGCGCAAGGGCGCTGGTGGCTGGCGGTGGTGGGGCGTGCGGGCGTCGGCTGGCGCCAGGGTGATGCGGTGCTGGTGGCGCTGTTTGCACCACCGGGGCGCGCCGAGGACGCGGTGGCGTCCTATCAGTTCGTCGTCGGCCCGGCCGGCCTAGCGAGGGCCGTGGCGCGGGATCTGCCGCGCTGAAATGCACAAGGCCCGCGCGGGCGGGCCTTGGTGCTTGCAGGGGCGGCCGTGCGGGCTGTCCTTCGATCGGCGTCGGACAGTGCGCAGGCACTGTCCTCGGTCCGATCTCAGTCTTCCGACTTGAAAACGAGCTTGACTTCGTGGGTCTGCGGGGCGCCGGTGCCTTCGAACTTCCACTGGCTCAGCGCGTCGATGGCGGCGCGGTCGAACACGCGCTTGGGTTCGGCTTCCACCACTTCCACGTTGGAGACCTTGCCGTCCGCGGCGATGGCCATCTTGGCGCGCACCGAGCCCGAGGAGATGTTCTTCTTCATGGCTTCCCCCGGGAACTCGGGCGCCACCTTCTTCAGCACCTTGGGATCGGCGTGGGCGATGGAGGCGAGGGCGGCGAGGGCGAGGGCGGCGACGATACGGGCGGACATGCTTGATCTCTGTGAGGGTGACTGGGATCGCTGGCGGCTCGTGGCCGCTGACTGAGCCTTGGATTCTGGCCGGCGCCCCATGGCCTGGTAAGGCCTGGCGCCGTGCATAGGTCACGGTGCCAGATCTTGCCTGGCCACCATCGGGACGCTGCGCGCAATCCTTCACGCCCGGAAACAAAACGGCCCTCCGAGGAGGGCCGTGTGATGCAGGAGACCTCGGGCCTCAGAGCGGCGCGTCGTCGCCCTCGGTCTTCTTGATGCGCACCGGGCCGCGCTTCTTGGGGGCGACGGCCGGGGCCGGCACGGCCTCGCCGGCCTCATCGGTGGCGGCTGCGGCAGGCGCGGCGGCGTTCAGGTCTTCTTCCTTGATTACGCGCGAGTAGGGCGACAGGATCTGCACCAGCGGTGCGTAGATGCGCGGCGTGCCGGCGACCACCTCGCGCTGGTGCAGGAAGTCAGCCTCGCCGGTGAAGTTGCCGATCAGGCCACCGGCCTCGGTAACGATCAGCGAGCCGGCCGCCACGTCCCAGGGCTGCAGGCCGGTCTCGAAGAAGGCGTCGTAATAGCCGGCGGCCACGTAGCAGAGGTCCAGCGCAGCAGCGCCCGGGCGGCGCAGGCCGGCGCACTGCTGCATCACCTCCTCGAACATCTTCACGTAGCGCTTGAAGTTGTCGCCACGGCGGAAGGGGAAGCCGGTGCCGATCAGCGCGTCGCTCATGCGGGTGCGCTTGGACACGCGCAGGCGCTTGTCGTTCAGGTAGGCGCCACGGCCCTTGGTGGCGTAGAAGAGGTCGTTGCGGCTGGGGTCGTAGACCACGGCCTGCTGCACCACGCCGCGGTGGGCCAGCGCGATGGACACGCAGTAGACCGGGAAACCGTGGATGAAGTTGGTGGTGCCGTCCAGCGGATCGATGATCCAGACGAACTCGGAATGCTTGGCGCCGTGCGCGCGGCCGGACTCTTCGGCGAGGATGCCGTGGTCGGGGTAGGCCTGCAGCAGCGTCTCGATGATCACCCCTTCTGCGGCGTGGTCGACCTCGGTCACGAAGTCGTTCGGGCTCTTGGTGTTGATGCGCAGAGCTTCGAGGTCCAGCGAGGCGCGGTTGATGATGGCGCCGGCGGCACGCGCCGCCTTGATGGCGACATTGAGCATGGGATGGAGGGACGCTTGCTGCATGCGGGCACTCGCTGAAAAGAAGGGGCTGACAGGGGGAAAGAGCGAGGGGCCGGCCGGCTGTTGCAGGCAGTGGCCCCGGATAATCGCGCGATTCTAGCCGCAGACTCCGTGTAAACCCGTGCAATCCACACGCTTCATTCTTGTCAACACCAGCCACGCCGGCAATGTCGGGGCCACCGCGCGGGCGATGAAGGTGATGGGGTTTCGCGACCTGGTGCTGGTGGCGCCGCGCTTCGCCGACGTGCTGTGCCACGAGGAGGCGGTGGCCATGGCCAGCGGCGCGGCCGACATCCTGGCCCGTGCCCGCGTGGTGCCGACACTGGCGGAGGCGCTGGACGGCGTGGACTTCGTCTGCGCCACCGCGATGACGCCGCGCGACTTCGGCCCAGCCACTCATGAGCCGCGCGCGCTGTTCGCCGAGCTGGCCGCGCGACCGGCCGCACCCCGAGTGGCGCTGGTGTTCGGTTCCGAGCGCTATGGCATGAGCAACGAGGACGTCTACCGCTGCCATGCGGTGCTGAGCATCCCGACCAACCCGGACTACGGCTCGCTCAACCTGTCGCAGGCGGTGCAGTTGCTGGCCTACGAGCTGCGCCAGGCGCTGGGCGGCTTCGGCGTGACGCCGCGCGCGCCCGAGGCGTCGCGGGCCGATGCCCGTGCGGTGCAGGGCTTGCTGGAACATCTGCAGACCGCGCTGACCGAGATCGGCTACCTGGACCCGGCCGCGCCCAAGAAGCTGATGCCGCGGCTCAACCAGTTGTTCAACCGTGCGGCGCTGACCGAGGAAGAGGTGCACATCCTGCGCGGCATTGCGCGCCAGATGAGCAAGACCGCAGCGGCCGCAGGCCCACGCTGAGCGGCCTACACTGGACCGCTTTTTCCTCTGGCTGCCCCATGCTCCAGCGCCTGCGCGAAGACATCGCCCTCATCCTCGAACGCGACCCCGCCGCCCGCTCTGCCTGGGAGGTGCTGACCTGTTACCCGGGCCTGCATGCGTTGTGGATGCACCGGCGCGCGCACTGGTGCTGGACGCACGGCCTCAAGTGGCTGGGGCGCTGGATCTCGCATTGGGGGCGTTTCCTGACCGGCATCGAGATCCACCCGGGCGCCAAGATAGGCCGCAAGGTCTTCATCGACCACGGCATGGGCATCGTCATCGGCGAGATGGCCGAGATCGGCGAGGGCTGCACCATCTACCAGGGCGTGACGCTGGGTGGCACCTCCTTGATCAAGGGCGCCAAGCGCCACCCCACGCTGGGGCCGGGCGTCATCGTGGGCGCGAATGCCTGCGTGCTGGGCGGCTTCACGGTGGGCGCGGGCGCGCGCATAGGCTCGGGCGCGGTCGTGACCAAGCCGGTGCCGCCGGGCGCGACCGCGGTGGGCAACCCGGCGCGCATCATCGAGGCCAGGAGCGAGCAGGCCCGCGAGGAGGCTGCCGCGCGCATGGGCTTCTCGGCCTATGGCGTGACCCAGGGCGATGACCCGGTGGCGGTGGCCATGCGCGGCCTGATCGACAGTGCCGCGGGCCATGAGCACCAGATCGCGCTGATCTGGGACGCGCTGTGCAAGCTGTCCACGCAGATGGGCCGACCGGTGGGCGACTGCGTACCCCAGGACGCGCAGCGCGACGAGGCCTTTGATGCGGCGGAGATGAACCGCCTGGTCAAGTAGGCCAGGCAGGCCGCGGCCGGCCGGATGCCGGCGCCGCTGCCGGTTTCAGTGGTGGTGGCCGTGCAGGCCGTGGGCGTGGCCGTGCGCGATCTCTTCGGCGCTGGCCGCGCGCACGCTGACCACCTTGAGCGTCACGCGCAGATGCTGGCCTGCGAGCGGATGGTTGCCGTCCAGGAACACCGTGTCGCCCTTGATCTTGGCGACCGTGTAGAGCTGGAACTGGCCGTCCTCACCGGCCACTTCCAGCTGGCCGCCCACCTTCACGCCGGGCGGGAAATCCTTCTTCGCAATGCTGCGCACCAGGCTCTCGTCACGCTCGCCGAAGCCGGTCTCGGGCGTGAGCTCCAGCGTGGTCTGGAAGCCGGCGGCCTGGCCTTCCAGCGCCGCCTCGATCGCGGGCAGCGTGTTGTCGTAGCCGCCGATCAGCAGGGCCGCGGGTTCGTCGGTCTTCTGGATCAGGCGACCCAGGCGGTCCGCCACCTGCAGCTGCACAGTGGCGACGGTGTCTTTGGTGATGTTCATGCGGTGCGCGGCCTTTGGGCCGATTTGGGACGGAAGGCCTGGCAGACCTCGTCGCGGGTTTCGAGATAGGGGCCGCCGATCAGGTCCACGCAGTAGGGCACGGCGGCAAAGATGCCGCTGGCCTTCTCGTGGCCGGACAGCGTCTCGGCAATGGCCTTGGGCTGGCCAGGCAGGTTGATGATCAAGGCCTGACCTCGGATCACCGCCACCTGGCGCGACAGGATGGCCGTGGGCACGAAATGCAGAGAAATCTGGCGCATCTGCTCGCCAAAGCCCGGCATCTCGCGGTCCGCCACCGCCAGCGTGGCCTCGGGCGTCACGTCGCGCGGTGCGGGGCCGGTGCCGCCGGTGGTCAGCACCAGCGAGCAGTGCTGCTGGTCGACCAGCTCGATCAGCGCGGCCGAGATGCCGGCCTGCTCGTCGGGGATGAGGCGCGGCACGAACTCGATGGGGTTCTTCAGCGCGCGGGTCAGCCAGTCCTGCAGCGCGGGCAGCCCCTTGTCCTCGTAGACGCCGCTGGACGCGCGGTCGCTGATGGACACGATGCCTATGCGCACCTTATCGAGAGCGGCCTCACTCATCACTCGCCCCCTCGCTGGCCTTGATGAACTGGAACAGCTCGCGGAAGGCGCGGCCGCTGCGCTTCTCGGGCGCGCTGGCGGCATCCTTGCGCGCGGCGCGCACCAGGCTGCGCAGCTGCTGGATGTCCACGTCCACATGCGCGGCGAGAAACTCCTGCAGTGCACCGTCGTCGGCCAGCAGGCGCTCGCGCCAGCGCTCGGACTGGTGCAGGCGCAGGCTGTCCTGCGCATGGCCCAGCTTGAAGGCGGCCACTGCCTCGCGTATGGGCTCCGGGTCAATCTTGCGCATCAGCTTGCCGATGTATTGCATCTGGCGGCGGCGGCCTTCGAAGTTGGTGATCTTCTTGGCCTGGCGCAGCGCGTCATACAGGATCTCGGGCAGCGCGAGCGGCTCCCAGCGGCTTTCGGGCAGCGCCAACAGGTCTTCGCCCAGGCCTTGCAGCTCGTGCATGTCGCGCTTGCGCTGGGATTTGCTGGGGCGGTCGAAGCCGTCGTCCTCGTCGTGGTCAGGGGTGTGGTCTTGCATTGTTCGTTGGGGCCCGGTCGGTGGGGGCCGTGGCTGCGGGGCCGCGCGGTGCGAAGCCCGTGCGGTGCGCCCGGTGGCCTGGGCAGTCTTATCATTGTCGCCCACCCCATATTCCCCGGCGCCGGCCTCGCCCGGCGCTTTGTATTCATGCCCCAAGATTCCCGCGCCCAGGACGGTTTCTCCTACAGCCCCGAGCAGTTCCAGGCCCTGGTGGCCGACGCGCTGGCCGAGGCCAAGAAGCTGGGCGCCACCGATGCGGGCGCCGAGGTGTCCGAGGGCTGCGGCCTGTCGGTGTCGGTGCGCCTGGGTCAGCTGGAGAACGTGGAGCGCAACCGCGACAAGTCGCTGGGCATCTCGGTCTACCTGGGCCAGCGGCGCGGCAACGCCAGCACCAGCGACTTCTCGCCGCAGGCGCTGCGCGACACGGTGCGCGCCGCCTACGACATCGCGCGCTTCACTGCCGAGGATGAATTCGCCGGCCTGCCGGACGAGGCCGACCTGGCGCTGGACGAGGCCCAGCGCCCGGAGCTGGACCTGTTCCACCCCTGGGCCATAGACGCGGCCCAGGCCGCCGAGCTGGCGCTGCGCTGCGAGGCGGCCGCGCTGGGCGTGGACAAGCGCATCACCAACAGCGAGGGCGCGGCGGTGTCGGCCCAGCAGTCGCATTTCTGGATGGCCAACAGCCGCGGCTTCAGCGGCGGCTATGCCAGCTCGCGCCACTCGATCTCGGTCGCGCCCATCGCCGGTCGCGGCAACGACATGCAGCGCGACGCCTGGTACAGCTCCATGCGCGATGCCGCCGAGCTGGCCTCGCCCGAGGCCGTGGGCCGCTACGCGGCCGAGCGCGCGCTGTCACGCCTGAAGGCACGCAAGGTGGCCACCGCCGAGGTGCCGGTGCTGTTCGAAAGCACCATGGCCGTGGGCCTGCTGGGCGCGCTGGTGCAGGCCACCAGCGGCGGCTCGCTGTACCGCCGCACCAGCTTCCTGCTGGACAGCCTGGGCCAGTCGGTGATGGCGCCGCACATCGACATCGCCGAGGACCCGCACATCCGCAAGGGCAAGGGCAGCTCGCCCTTCGATGACGAGGGTGTGCGCACCCGTGCGCGCTCGGTGGTGCAGGGCGGCGTGCTGCAGGGCTATTTCCTGACCAGCTACTCGGCGCGCAAGCTGGGCCTGCATACCACCGGCCATGCGGGCGGCTCGCACAACCTGCGCATGAGCAGCCGCGCGACCGCGCCCGGCGACGACCTGCCCACCATGCTGCGCCGACTGGGCACGGGCCTGTTCGTGACCGAGCTGATGGGCCAGGGCGTGAACTACGTGACCGGCGACTACTCGCGCGGCGCCAGCGGCTACTGGGTGGAGAACGGCGTGATCGCGTATCCGGTGCACGAGGTGACCATCGCCGGCAATCTGCGCGACATGTTCCAGAACATCGTCGGCATTGGCGCTGACGAGTTCTCCATGGGCACCAAGACCGTGGGCTCCATCCTGGTGACCGGCATGAAGCTGGCCGGCAACTGAGGCGTCAGCGGCGCTGCCGGCGCCGGGTTTTGCCTGGGGCAGGGCGGTGAGGCGCGCCTCCTAGAATCCGCGCGACAGGCCGGAGCACCGGCCGCCCACCCAGGAGACACGCCCCATGGAACGCCGTTCCTTTGTTCGTCACGCCGGCCTGGCCGGCGTGCTCGCATCCGCTGCCGCACCGGCGGTGGTGCAGGCCCAGGCGCAGGTGCGCTGGCGCCTGGCGTCCAGCTTCCCCAAGTCGCTGGACACGCTCTACGGCGCGGCCGACCTGATGGCCAAGCGCCTGGCCGAGATGAGCGGCGGCAAGTTCCAGATCTCGGTGCATGCGGGCGGCGAGATCGTGCCCGCGCTGCAGGTGGTGGATGCGGTACAGAACGGCAGTGTGGAGGCCGCGCACACCGCGCCCTACTACTTCTTCGGCAAGGACGAGACCTTCGCACTGGGCTGCGCCGTGCCCTTCGGCCTGAACAGCCGCCAGATGACCGCCTGGATGGTGGAAGGCAATGGCCTGAAGCTGATGCGGGAGTTCTATCGCAACTTCAACATCATCAACTTCCTGGGTGGCAACACCGGCGCGCAGATGGGCGGCTGGTACCGCAAGGAAATCAAGAGCGTCGCCGACATCAAGGGGCTCAAGATCCGCATCGGCGGTTTCGCGGGCCGCGTGATCGAGCGCATGGGCGGCGTGCCCCAGCAGATTGCCGGCGGCGAGATCTACTCGGCACTGGAAAAGGGCACCATCGATGCCGCCGAGTGGGTGGGCCCCTATGACGACCAGAAGCTGGGCTTCAACAAGGTGGCGCCCAACTACTACTACCCCAGTTGGTGGGAGGGCGGCGCCCAAGTTGACTTCTACGTGAACACCAAGGCCTACGACGCGCTGTCCGCCGAGCACAAGGCCATGCTGGAGGCTGCCTGCGCGGTGGCCCATGTGGACATGCAGGCTCGCTACGACGCGCGCAACCCCATCGCGCTGAAGCAGTTGGTGGGCTCTGGCACCAAGCTGTTCCGCTTCCCCAAGGACGTGATGGACGCTGCCTTCAAGGAGGCCACCGCTGTCTATGCCGAGCTGTCGGCCAAGAACCCGGCGTGGAAGAAGATCTACGAGGACATGGTGACGTTCCGGCGCGACCAGAACCTGTGGTTCCGCTTCGCCGAGATGGGCTTCGACGACTTCATGCAGAAGCAAAAGCTCTGAGGCGCCCCGGGCGCCCGCGGCGCCCGGCCTTGGCAAGCCGTGCTCAGCGGCTTGCCGCAGACGCCGGCGTGCCGAACAGGCGTGCGGTGTCGTCCGCCGTGGGCTCGGCCTCCGGTTGGTTCTGCCCGGCGTCCATCTGCTGCAGCAGGTCGGTGGCCTGCTGCATGTTCACCGGCTTTTCCTTGCTCAGGAAGGCGGTCACCGTGACCGGGCAGAAGATCACCACCGCCACCAGGATGAGCTGCATCGCCACCCAGGGGAGGGCGCCCAGGTAGATGTCGCTGGACGCGACCGGGCGCGGTAGCGAGCCATTCTTGAACAGCGTGTCCGAGATGCCGCGCAGGTAGAACAGCGCAAAGCCGAAGGGCGGGTGCATGAAGCTGGTCTGCATGTTCACGCACAGCATCACGCCGAACCACACCAGGTCTATGCCCAGCTTGTCGGCCACCGGCCCCAGCAGCGGCAGGATGATGAAGGCGATCTCGAAGAAGTCCAGGAAGAAGGCCAGGAAGAAGATGAACAGGTTGACCGCGATCAGGAAGCCGATCTGACCGCCGGGCAGGTGGCTGAGCATCTCCTCTATCCACTTGCCCCCCTCCACGCCCTGGAACACCAGCGAGAAGGTGCGTGAGCCGATCAGGATGAACACCACCATGGCGGTGATGCGCATGGTGTTCCACATCGTGTCGCGCACCAGCGGCCAGTTCAGGCGGCCATGCAGCGCGGCCAGCAGGAAGGCGCCCATCGCGCCCATGGCGCCGGCCTCGGTGGGTGTGCAGATGGCGGTGTCTATGCCCGGCAGACCGCCCATGCTGCCCAGCACCGCGACGATCAGCAGCGCCGACGGGATGATGCCGCGCAGGCATTTGCGCCACAGCGCCCAGCCCTGCAGCGTGCGCGCCTCGCGCGGCACGCCGGGCACCTGCTCGGGCCGCAGCCGGCCCAGCAGGAAGGTGTAGGCCGCGAACAGCAGCACCTGCAGGATGGACGGGCCCCAGGCGCCCTTGTACATGTCACCCACCGGGCGGCCGAGCTGGTCGGCCAGCACCACGAGGATCAGCGAGGGCGGCACCAACTGCGTGATGGTGCCCGAGGCCGCCAGCACGCCGGTCGCATAGCGCATGCTGTAGCCGTAGCGCATCATCACCGGCAGCGCGATCATGGCCATCGCAATCACCTGGCCGGCCACGGTGCCGGTGATGGCGCCCAGGATGAAGCCCACGATGATGACCGAGTAGCCCAGGCCGCCGCGCACCGGGCCGAACAGCTGGCCCATGGAGTCCAGCATGTCCTCGGCCAGGCCGCATTTCTCCAGCAGCGCGCCCATCAGTGTGAAGAAGGGGATGGCCAGCAGCAGGTCGTTGGACAGGATGCCGAACACGTTCTGCGGCAGCGCCGCCATGAACTGCGGCGGGAACCAGCCCTGGCCCACCGCGAAGAAGCCGCAGGCCAGGCCCAGCGCAGCCAGCGAGAATGCGACCGGAAAGCCGATCAGCAGCACGACGATCAGCGCCGCGAACATCAGCGGCGGGAAGCTTTCCATCGCCATCATTGCAGCGGCCTCTCGTAGACGGGTGCCAGGCTCCCCTGGCCGGCCAGAACCGCCGCGCGCTTGAGCAACTCGGACAGCCCCTGCAGCGTCACCAGCGCAAAGCCCAGCGGCAGCAACAGCGCGGCCGGCCAGCGGATCAGGCCGCCGGCGTTGTTGGACATCTCACCCGAGCTCAGCAGCTTCAGCGCGTAGCCACCCCAGCCCAGCATTGCCGGCGTGTCGCCCGCCCGCAGGCCGCTGGTGAGTTTCACGAGAAAGAAATCCAGCGACAGCCAGCTGAAATAGGCCATCACCGGCAGCAGCATCAGCAGCAGACCCAGCAGGTCCAGCCAGGCCCGCGCGCGCGGCTTGAGGCGGCCGTAGATCAGGTCCACCCGCACATGCTCGTTCAGGCGCAGCACCTGGGCTGCGCCCAGCATCACGCAGGCGGCGAACAGATACCACTGGATCTCGAGGAAGGCGTTGGAGCTGTAGTCCAGCCCGTAGCGCACCACCGCGTTGGTGGCGCTGATCACGCAGGACAGCAGCGTGGCCCAGGCGGCCAGGGCCCCGACCCGGTCGTTGAGTCGGTCGATGGCGTGTGCGAGCGCGAGCAGGGCTTTCATGCAGCGGAACGAGTCGGCGGGTCGCCAATGTAGCGAGCGCCGATTGCCCTGCCGGACTTCGTGAGGGGGGCTCTAGGGAAAGCCCCAGCAGGATCAGCCCAGTTGCTGCGCCTGCATGAAGAGGCGCGAGGAGCGCGCGCCGGAGCGACAGAAAGCCAGCAGCGGGCGCGGCAGCTCGGCCAGCAGTTCCGCAAACGCCTCGATCTCGGCGGGCGACTGGTAGCCGCCGGCCACCGGCAGGTAGCGGTATTCCAGCCCGGCAGCCTTGGCGGCAGCCTCGATGGACTCGGAAGTCGGCTGATCGGGGCCGCCCTCGAAGTCCGGCCGGTTGTTGATCACGCTGCGAAAGCCCATGGCCGCGGCTTCCGCCATGGTTTCGGGCGTCAGCTGGGCGGACACGCAGACATCGGGGGTCAGGGCATGCAGGGGCAGGCTCATCGAGGGCTCCTTGGAAAGGATTTACTTGGACAGCGCGGCCTTCACGGCCGCAGACACCGTGCTCATCTCGGCCACGCCGCCCAGTTGGGCCTTGGCGGCGGCCATCACCTTGCCCATGTCGCCCGGACCGGCGGCACCCAGTTCGGCCACGATGGCCGCGACCTTCTCTGCCACGGCTTCGGCACTCAGGCGCTCGGGCAGGTAGACCTGCAGCACGGACAGCTCGGCCGTCTCCTTGGTCACGAGATCATCCCGGCCGGCGGCGGCGAACTGGCTGATGGAATCCTTGCGCTGCTTGATCAGCTTGTCGACGATGGCCACGAGGGCGGTGTCGTCGACGGTGATGCGTTCGTCCACTTCCTTTTGCTTGACGGCGGCCAGCAGCATGCGGATGGTCGTCAGGCGGTCGGAATCCTTGGCGCGCATCGCGGCCTTCATGTCTTCGGTGATGCGGTCTTTCAGGCTCATGTTGGGCTCGCTGGAGAGGTCGGCTCAGAAATGCGAAAACCCGCGACAGCGTCCTGTGGCGGGTCTCGGAACTCGTCGGGGTCAGACCCCGTGGCTCAGGAAAGCGATCAGTACAGCTTCTTGGGCAGCTGCATGCTGCGCACACGCTTGTAGTGGCGCTTGACGGCGGCTGCCTTCTTGCGCTTGCGCTCGGCGGTGGGCTTCTCGTAGAACTCGCGGGCGCGCAGGTCGGTCAGCAGGCCCAGCTTCTCGATGGTGCGCTTGAAACGGCGCAGAGCGACGTCGAACGGTTCGTTTTCCTTGACGCGGATGGTGGTCATGTATGTCCTTCAATAGGCGCTCGGTGTTCGCAACTGTGTTCAGCAGCAGGTTCCGGATTACCGCTTCACACGCTGGAAGCGAATCGACGCGCAGGTTTGCTAGCAAAGCCGGGGATTGTAGCCGTCAATTTGAGGCTTTGCCAAGATCCGCCCCATGATTTGCGAACAGGCGCTTTCAAAAGCCGCTGCATTCCCGGCTCGATGCATCGAGAAACGGTGAAAAACCGGCCAGATACCTCGCGGCGGCGGCCGGCCACCCGGTCGAGGGGGCGAGGCCAGGATCGCCGCCACAAAATGTCGTTAGCATCGCCGCGCACTGTTGGGTGCTGCGCGTTCCTAGGGGGAGGGCCCGATTCATGGGGTTGTTCGGCCTTGCCCCTGCTTGTGCGGCGCCACTACATTCTTCTGAGAATATCGATGTGTCCGCGTTCTGACGGACGCCAGAGACGAATCAAACCTACCCCATGGAAATGCCAGCTGCCCAGACCGGGACGCCGCCCGATGCCGGTGCTCTCGCCCAATGGCTCGCCGAGCACGCCGAGCTGAGTGTCGACGCCTGGGCGGGGCTGGTCGAGCTGCTGGAGCCGCTGGGCAGCCAGGTGGCGGTCAAGTCGGTGGCCACCGGGCGCTATGTCTTCGCCAGCCAGGGCCTGGCCGCACTGCTGGGAGCCGACCAGGTGCTGGGTCTGAGCGATGCCGAACTGCTGAAGGGCGACGAGGTGATGGGTCTGCGCCGTGTGGAGCAGACGGTGCTGGCCCAACGGCATGCGGTGCTCAGCGAGCATCGCCTGGACGTTGGGGGGCGGCGGCGCGAGTTCAGTGTGACCCGTCAACCCCTGGGGGGGGAGTTTCTGCTGGCGGTCTGGCGCGACAGCACCGATGAGCGGTTGCGTGATGCGCAGCTGGAGCGCGCGCTGGCTCAGATCGAGTCCCAGCAACTGGCGCTGGAGGAAATGCGTCGCGAGCTGCAGCAGGGCTCGGGGCGGGATGAGGTGTCAGGTCTTTACATGCGGGCGCAGTTTGACGACCAGCTGCTGCGCGAGATCGACCTGTCCCAGCGCGAGCATCGCGAATTTGCGCTGGTCATCATCGCGATCGATGGCGGCCCGGAGCCCCTGTCCGAGGAGGCGCAGAGTCGTCTGCTCGAAGGGGTGGGGCGCATGCTGCGCGCCAATACCCGGGCCATGGATGCGGCCTGCCGCATCGGGCCTCAGCGTTTCGCGGTGCTGCTGTCGGGCGTGGGTCTGGCGACCGCGCATGCGCGCATGGAGCAGTTGCGCCGCCAGTGTGCGGCGCAGATGGTGGTGCTGAATGGCCAGGACCTGGGGCTGTCCATCTCCATGGGCGTGTCCAGCTTCCCGCACACCGCCTCGCGTCAGGAAGAGCTCATGGCGGCCAGCGAGCGGGCGGTCGTGGAGGCGCAGCGCCGCGGCGGCAACCAGGTGGTGCTGGCGCCCATCCCGTTCGGCTGACCTGCGCCGGCTTCAGGCGCCCAGGCGAGCCTTCACTGCGGCCCAGTGGACCGGGCTCACCGGCGTGATGGACAGGCGGTTGCCACGCTGCAGCACCTGCATATCGGCCAGCTCAGGCGCGTCGCGCATTTCGGCAAGGCTCAGCAGCCGCGTGGTCGCGACCCAGCGGACGTCCACCAGCAGCCAGCGAGGCGCTTCCGGCTTGGACTTGGGGTCGAAGTAGGGGCTGGCCACATCGAACTGCGTCGGATCGGGGTAGGCCGTGCTGGCCACCTCGGCCAGGCCGGCAATGCCGGGCTGGGGGCAGGACGAGTGGTAGAACAGCACGCCGTCGCCGACGCGCATCGCGTCGCGCATGAAGTTGCGCGCCTGGTAGTTGCGCACGCCGGTCCAGGGCAGTCGACCTGCCCGGGCGAGGTGCTCGATGGAGGCCTCGTCGGGCTCGGACTTCATCAGCCAGTAGTTCTTCATGGGCTGATGCTAAGGCGCAGAAAAGGTGTCCATCGCGAACCGGGGGCCGAGATCCTGAACACCCAGGGGTAATCAGGTGGGCGAAGTCAGCCGGACTTCGGGTTCATCTGACGCGAGACGATCACGCCCGTCCGGAATTTTCCAAGCCCTTGCTCATAGAGCATCGGATGAAGGAAATTAAGACCCACGAAACGCGATGGACGAGTCGGATTGTAGGGCTCAAAGGAGTTGCCCGTCGTGACCCAGGGCTTCATCCAGGCGGCGTACCAGGGCGTCGATTTCCGGGCTCTGCAGCGTGGTGGTGGCCGGCGCGTCGGCACGTGCCGGCTCGGCGAGCTGATAGGCCAGGTTCAAGGCCGCCAGCACCGCGATGCGCTCGCGGGCCTTCACCTTGCCGGCGTCGCGTATCGCGCACATCTCGCGATCCACCTGGGCGACCGCCGCGCTCAGTGCGGCCTCGCCGCCATCCGGGCAGCCCAGCAGATAGCTCTGGCCCATGATCGTGACTTCCATCTGCTTCATGCCTCGTCCTTGGGCGTGTCGGTGGGCAGGCGCTCCAGCAGCGCGTCCACGCGGGCGCGAGCCGCATTCAGGCGCGAGCGCAGGCTGTCGCGCTCCTGCGTGAGAGCGGCAACCTGTTCTTGCAGCAGCAGGTTGGTGCGGAGGATTTCGTCGTGGCGCAGCAGCAGGCGCTCGACGCGTTCGGTCAGTTCGGGGAGGCTGGCCATGCGCGTTCCGGGTTCAGGTTGGCGCGGATTCTAGGCGCCGGCCGGTGTCGCACTCGGCTGCGACCTGGCAGGCCTGGCACAGCGGCTTGCGTGCCTGGCACACATAGCGGCCATGCAGGATCAGCCAGTGGTGGGCGTCCACGAGGTAGGGCTTGGGAATGCGCTTGAGCAGGCCCAGCTCCACCGCCAGCGGTGTCTTGCCGGGGGCCAGTCCGGTGCGGTTGGCCACGCGAAAGATGTGGGTGTCGACCGCCATCGTGGGTTCGCCGAAGGCCACGTTGAGCACCACGTTCGCCGTCTTGCGGCCGACGCCGGGCAGGGCCTCCAGCGCCTCGCGGCTGCGCGGCACCTCACCGCCGTGCAGCGTCACCAGCATCTGGCAGGTCTGAAGCAAGTGGCGGGCCTTGCTGCGGAACAGGCCTATGGTCTTGATGTGCTGCTCCAGGCCGTCCTGGCCCAGCGCCAGGATCTGTGCCGGCGTGTTGGCGACCGCGAACAGGCGTCGTGTGGCCTTGTTGACACCCACGTCGGTGGCCTGGGCGGACAGCAGCACCGCGGTCAGCAGCTCAAAGACGCTGGCGTATTCAAGCTCGGTCTGGGGGGCCGGGTTGGCGGACTGCAGCTTGGCGAAGAAGCGTTCGACTTGGGCGGCGTTCATGCCTGGATTGTCGTCAGCCGCGGCGGGCCCGCGCACGAGCCAGCGCGGCCTCGATCACCGCGCGCTTGCGGGCGAGTTGCTCGGGGTCGGTGATCACCGACGCGGCCGGCAGGTCGGCCAGCTTGGCCTCGGCCTTGGCCTGCAGCCGGGCGTCGTTCTCCTGCGTCTCGCGCTGCCGGCGGAACTGGCGGAAGGCGTAACGATCGCGGGCCTCCTCTGCCTGCGCTGCACTCCAGGCGGCCCAGCCGGTGGCGGTGGTGACATCGCGCATCGAGATGCAGTCCACCGGGCAGGCCGGGATGCAGAGTTCGCAGCCGGTGCACTGTGATTCCACGATCAGGTGCATGGCCTTGGGGACGCCGACGATGCAGTCAGCCGGGCAGGCCTTGATGCACAGCGTGCAGCCTATGCACCAGGCCTCGTCGATGACCGCCACGCCACGCGTGGCTTCGATGCCGTGCTCGGGGTTCAGCGGCCGGATGTCGCGGCCGGTGAGGGCGGCCAGGCGAGCGACGCCCTCAGCACCACCGGGCGGGCACTGGTTGATGTCGGCCTCGCCGGCTGCCAGCGCCTCGGCATAGGCGCGGCAGTCCGCATAGCCGCAGCGCGTGCACTGGGTCTGCGGCAGGACAGCATCGATGCGGTCGGCGAGGCTCACGCGCTGCGGCGGCTGCGCGTGGTGCGCGCCTTGGGTGCAGGCTTGGCGGCGTTCAGCGGGGCGGCGTCGTAGGTGGCGATGAAGTCGCGCACCTGCGGGTAGACGTTCTCGCGCCAGCGGCGGCCCGAGAAGATGCCGTAGTGGCCGGCGCCCAGGGCGTCGTAGTGCAGCTGGTGCTGCTTGGGTACGCCCTCGCACAGATCGTGGGCGGCGCGGGTCTGGCCGGCGCCGGAGATGTCATCCAGCTCGCCCTCGACCGTCAGCAGCGCGGTCTGCGTGATGTCCTGCGGACGCACCAGCTGGCCGCGGACCTCCCAGGTGCCGTTGACCAGCGCGAAGTCCTGGAACACGGTCTTGATGGTGTCCAGGTAGTACTCGGCGGGCATGTCCAGCACCGCGTTGTACTCGTCGTAGAAGCGGCGATGCGCTTCCACGCTGTCGTCGTCGCCGCGCACCAGGTCCAGGAAATAGTCGTAGTGCGAGTTCAGGTGGCGGTCCGGGTTCATCGCGACGAAACCGGTGTGCTGCAGGAAGCCCGGGTAGACCGCACGCCCCTCGCCGGGGAAGTTGGTCGGTACGCGGTAGATCACGTTGTTCTCGAACCAGCTGAAGCTGCGGTTCATCGCCAGGTTGTTCACCGCCGTGGGGCTGCGCCGCGCGTCGATGGGGCCGCCCATCATGGTCATGCTGCGCGGCGTGACCTCGCCATTGCTGGCCATCAGCGAGATCGCGGCCAGCACCGGCACCGTGGGCTGGCAGACCGAGATTACATGGCAGCTGTCCGCGCCGATGTGGCGTATGAACTCCTGCACGTACTCGATGTAGTCGTCCAGGTGGAAGGGCCCCACCTCGACCGGCACCATGCGGGCGTCGGTCCAGTCGGTGATGAAGACCTTGTGATCCTTCAGCAGCTGCTTCACGGTGTCGCGCAGCAGCGTGCTGTGATGGCCGGACAGCGGCGCGACCACCAGCACCGTGGGCTGGTCCTTCATCTTGGCCAGCACGGTGGGGTCGTCGGTGTAGCGCTTGAAGCGCAGCAGGCGGCAGAAGGGTTTCTCCAGCGGCACCAGTTCCTGCACCGCGACGTCCACGCCGTCGACTTCGACCGAGCGGATGTCGAACTCGGGTTTTTCGTATTCCTTGGCCAGCCGGTGCATGAGGTCAAGCCCGGCCGACACCCGCTGGGACAGCGGCGAGTGGGCGAACGGGGACAGCGGATGGCTGTAGAGCTTGGCCGATGCGCTGGCGAATTCAGCGAAAGGGCTGAGCAGGGCGCGCTGGGTTTCGAAGAGCTGATACAGCATGGCCGGCCGGACGGAATTGAAAGAGCCTGGATAGTGCCAGAAATCGCCGCCAGACTTGTGCACTGCAACATGGCTTCGCCCCGGGTGGGGCGAAGTCAAGCGCCAATTGCGCCAATCCTGCGCGATTCGGGCGGGGCTGGCTCAGCCGCGCATCACTGCGGCCATGGCCTCGGCCACGACCGGCAGGTTGCCTTCGTTGAGCGCAGCCACGCAGATGCGGCCGGAGTCCACGCCGTAGACGCCGAAGTCGTTGCGCAGGCGCTGCATCTGGGCCGCGCTGAGACCCGAGTAGCTGAACATGCCCAGTTGCTCGGTCACGAAGCTCAGGTCCTGGCTGACGCCCGCGGCCTTGAGCGCCGCGACCAGTGCGGAGCGCATCGCCTTGATGCGCACGCGCATGCCGCCCAGTTCTTCTTCCCACATCGCGCGCAGCGCCGGATCGGCCAGCACGGTGGCGACGATCTGTGCGCCATGCGTCGGCGGGTTGGAGTAATTGGTGCGGATCATGATCTTGAGCTGGGACAGCACGCGGCCGGCTTCTTCGCTGCTGCCGCACACCACGCTCAGCGCGCCGACGCGCTCGCCGTACAGCGAGAAGCTCTTGGAGAAGCTGGTCGACACGAAGAAGCTCAGGCCCGAGGCCTGGAACTGGCGCACCGCTTCGCCGTCTTCCTGCAGGCCGAAGCCGAAGCCCTGGTAAGCCATGTCCAGGAAGGGCGTCAGGCCGCGCGCCTGGCAGGCCTGCACCACCTGGGCCCACTGGGCGGCGCTGAGGTCGTAGCCGGTCGGGTTGTGGCAGCAGGCGTGCAGCACGACGATGGTGCCGGCGGCGGCCGCGTTCAGCTTGGCCAGCAGTGCGTCGAAGGCAATGCCCTTCTTGCCGGCGTCGTAGTAGGGGTAGGTGTCCACCGCGAAGCCGGCCTGCGTGAAGATGGCGCGGTGGTTTTCCCAGCTGGGGTCGGAAATCAGCACCTGCGCGCCGGGGCTCACATGCTTCAGGAAATCGGCGCCCACCTTGAGGGCGCCCGTGCCGCCCAGCGCCTGGACGGTCGCGATCTGCGCGCTTTCGGCGCCGAACACCAGCTTCTGCACCGCCTTGTCGTACACCGCGATGCCGTCGATCGGCAGGTAGCCGCGCGGCTTGGGCGTGGCGGCCATCTGGCCTTCAGCCTCGCGCACGCAGCGCAGCAGCGGCAGCTTGCCGTTTTCGTCGTAGTAAACGCCGACGCCCAGGTTCACCTTGCCCGGGCGCGTGTCGGCATTGAACTGTTCGTTCAGGCCGAGGATGGGGTCACGGGGGGCGAGGGCGACGTCAGCGAACAGAGACGAGGTGGACATGGGGTTTCCTGAAGGGACGTTGACAGCAGAGGGCGGGCCACGGGGCCGCGCTGCGCTACCCTGACGGGTTGCGCCAACGCGCATTGTGCCCGTGAACCCAGGGAAATCCCCATGCCAGAAACCGCCAACGCCCATGCCGAAACCGCCGCCGACACGCAGGAGCGCAAGGGCGAATTCGTTTCGTTCGAAGGCTCGCCGTTTCAGCTGTTCCAGCCCTTCCCGCCGGGGGGTGATCAGCCCACGGCCATCGCCCAGCTGGTGGAGGGCGTGCACGACGGGCTGAGCTTCCAGACGCTGCTGGGCGTGACCGGCTCGGGCAAGACCTTCACGATGGCCAATGTGATCGCCCGCCTGGGCCGCCCGGCCATCGTGTTCGCGCCCAACAAGACGCTGGCAGCCCAGCTCTACAGCGAGTTCCGGGACTTCTTTCCGAACAACGCGGTGGAGTATTTCGTCAGCTATTACGACTACTACCAGCCCGAGGCCTATGTGCCGCAGCGCGACCTCTTCATCGAAAAGGACAGCGCGATCAACGAGCAGATCGAGCAGTTGCGGCTGTCCTGCACCAAGAGCCTGCTGGAGCGGCGTGACGTGGTCATCGTGGCCTCGGTGTCGGCCATCTACGGCATCGGCAACCCGAGCGACTACCACCAGATGGTGATGACGCTGCGGGTGGGTGACAAGATGGATCAGCGCGACGTGATTGCCCAGCTGATCCGCATGCAGTACACGCGCAACGAGATGGAGTTCACCCGCGGCCACTTCCGCGTGCGCGGCGACACCATCGACGTGTTTCCGTCCGAGCACTCGGAACTGGCACTGCGCATCGAGCTGTTCGACGACGAGGTGGAGGGCCTGGCGCTGTTCGACCCGCTGACCGGCCAGGTGCGCCACAAGATCCCTCGCTTCACCGTCTATCCCAGCAGCCATTACGTGACGCCGCGCGAGCGCGTGCTGGCGGCGATCGACGGCATCAAGGAGGAGCTGCGTGAGCGCGTGGGTCAGTTCGTGAAGGACGGCAAGCTGGTCGAGGCCCAGCGCCTGGAGCAGCGCACCCGGTTCGATCTGGAGATGTTGCAGGAGGTGGGGCACTGCAAGGGCATCGAGAACTACACCCGGCACCTGTCCGGCGCGCAGCCGGGCGACCCGCCGCCCACGCTGGTGGACTATCTGCCGCCCGACGCGCTGATGTTCCTGGACGAGAGCCATGTGCTGATCGGCCAGTTCGGCGGCATGTACAACGGCGACCGGGCGCGCAAGACCACGCTGGTGGAATATGGCTTTCGCCTGCCGTCGGCGCTGGACAACCGACCGCTGAAGTTCGCCGAGTTCGAACGCAAGATGCGCCAGGCCATCTTCGTGTCCGCCACGCCCGGCAGCTATGAGCAGGACAACACCGGTCAGGTGGTGGAGCAGGTGGTGCGCCCCACCGGCCTCGTGGACCCTGTCGTGGAGGTGCGGCCCGCCACCCACCAGGTGGACGACGTGCTGCAGGAAATCCGCGATCGCGTGGAGGTGGACGAGCGGGTGCTGATCACCACGCTGACCAAGCGCATGGCCGAGCAGCTGACCGACTACCTGACCGACAACGGCGTCAAGGTGCGCTATCTGCACTCGGATGTGGACACCGTGGAGCGGGTGGAGATCCTGCGCGACCTGCGGCTGGGGGCCTTCGACGTGCTGGTGGGCATCAACCTGCTGCGCGAAGGCCTGGACATTCCCGAAGTGTCCCTGGTGGCCATCCTGGATGCGGACAAGGAAGGCTTTCTGCGCGCCGAGCGCAGCCTGATCCAGACCATAGGCCGCGCGGCCCGCAATGCCAACGGCAAGGCCATCCTCTATGCGGACCGCATGACCGATTCCATGCGCAAGGCCATCGGCGAGACCGAGCGTCGTCGCGCCAAGCAGATGGCCTTCAACGCCGAGCACGGCATCACGCCGCGTACCGTGAAGAAGCGCATCAAGGATCTGATCGACGGCGTCTATTCCGAGCAATCCGGCCGCGACGACGCCAAGTTGCTGCAGGCGGCCCAGGTCGAGGACTTGTCAGAAAAGGATTTGGCCAAACGTATGGCCCAACTCGAGAAGCAGATGCTGGAACACGCCCGCAACCTGGAGTTCGAGCAGGCCGCGCGCCTGCGCGATCAACTGGCCCAGTTGCGCGAGCAGGCTTTCGGCGCACGCGTGCAGGACCGGATTTGAGCGACCGGCCCCGGCGTGGGTGCTGGGGCATGGAGCGAATCGACGCCGTGCAAACCGGGGCTGGAAAACCCGGGTAGCAAGTGGGGTCGGGCGGGGTGGGGCGGTCGTGCTGCGGTAGTCGAGTAAAATGATCGGAAATGTTTCGCTCGGATATCGTGCTGGGACCGCGGGTTAACCCGTAATCGTTTTTCCGGAAGTCCGGAAGCAGCCCAGCCGCAAAGGAGTTCGTATGCGCCTCACAACCAAGGGTCGGTTCGCCGTCACCGCCATGCTGGATCTGGCCCTGCGCGAAAACGGTGGCCCCGTGGCGCTGGCTGCGATCAGCCAGCGGCAGCAGATCTCGCTGTCCTACCTGGAGCAGCTGTTCGGCAAGCTGCGCCGCCATGAACTGGTGGAGAGCACGCGCGGCCCCGGCGGCGGCTACTCGCTGGGCCGCAAGGCCGAGGACATCACGGTGGCCGACATCATCGTCGCCGTGGACGAGCCCATCGATGCCACCGGCTGCGGCGGCAAGGAAAATTGCATGGGTGACGAGACCGGCCGCTGCATCACGCACGAGCTCTGGGCCAACCTCAACGCCAAGATGATCGAGTACCTCGATTCCATCTCGCTGCGCAAGCTGGCCGACGAGCAACTGGCCAAGGGCTTCGAGGTCGAGGCCGCGCCGGTGAAGCGCGCGATCTCCAGCCAGCCGGTGCTCAAGCCCATCCGCGTGACCGCGCCCAATTCGGTGTTCGCACTCGGCGGCGCCTTCAGCAAGTAATTTGGTTTTTCCCATGGACATGACCCCGCATTTCCCGATCTACCTGGACTACGGCGCGACCACGCCGGTCGACCCCCGCGTGGTGGACGCGATGATTCCCTGGCTGCGCGAGCACTTCGGCAACCCGGCATCTCGCAGCCACGCCTGGGGCTGGGAGGCGGAAGAGGCGGTGGAGAAGGCGCGCGTGCAGGTGGCCGAGCTGATCGGCGCCGACCCGCGCGAGATCGTCTGGACCTCGGGCGCGACCGAGTCCAACAACCTGGCGCTCAAGGGTGCTGCGCAGTTCTACAAGACGCGCGGCAAGCACCTGATCACGGTAAAGACCGAGCACAAGGCCGTGCTGGACACCATGCGTGAGCTGGAGCGCCAGGGCTTCGAGGTGACCTACCTCGACGTGCAGGAAAACGGTCTGCTGGACTTCGAGGTCTTCAAGGCCGCGATCCGCCCGGACACCATCCTGGCCTCGGTCATGTACGTGAACAACGAGATCGGCGTGATCCAGGACGTGGTCGCGCTGGGCAATCTGTGCCGCGAGAAGGGCGTGATCTTCCACGTGGACGCGGCCCAGGCCACCGGCAAGGTGGAGATCGATCTGGCCAAGCTGCCCATTGACCTGATGAGCCTGGCCTCGCACAAGACCTATGGCCCCAAGGGCATTGGCGCGCTGTACGTGCGCCGCAAGCCGCGCGTGCGCCTGGAGGCCCAGATGCACGGCGGCGGCCATGAGCGCGGCATGCGTTCGGGCACGCTGCCCACGCACCAGATCGTCGGCATGGGTGAGGCCTTCCGCATCGCCCGTGAGGAGATGGCCACCGAGCACGCCCGCATCCGCGCGCTGCACGACAAGCTGGTCAAGGGCCTGTCCGGTATCGAACAGACCTTCATCAACGGCGACCTCGAAAAGCGCGTGCCGCACAACCTGAACATCTCGTTCAATTTCGTGGAAGGCGAGTCGCTGATCATGGGCGTGAAGGGGCTGGCGGTGTCGTCCGGCTCGGCCTGCACCTCGGCCAGCCTGGAGCCCAGCTATGTGCTGCGCGCGCTGGGCCGCTCCGATGAGCTGGCTCACTCTTCGCTGCGTATGACCATAGGCCGCTTCACGACCGAGGAAGAGATCGACTACGCGATCACGGTGCTGACCGACCGTGTTGCCAAGCTGCGCGAGCTGTCGCCGCTGTGGGACATGTACAAGGACGGCATCGACCTGAACACCATCCAGTGGGCTGCCCACTGACGCCAGGACAAGGAGAACAACATGGCCTATAGCGACAAGGTCGTCGACCACTACGAAAACCCCCGCAACGTCGGCAACTTCGACAAGGGTGACGAGGACGTCGGCACCGGCATGGTGGGCGCGCCCGCCTGCGGTGACGTGATGAAGCTGCAGATCAAGGTCAACCCGGCCACCGGCAAGATCGAGGACGCCAAGTTCAAAACCTATGGCTGCGGCTCGGCCATCGCGTCCAGCTCGCTGGTGACCGAGTGGGTCAAGGGCAAGACGCTGGACGAGGCGCTGTCCATCAAGAACACGCAGATCGCCGAGGAACTGGCGCTGCCGCCGGTCAAGATCCACTGCTCCATCCTGGCCGAGGACGCGATCAAGGCCGCGGTGGACGACTACCGCACCAAGCACGGGCAAGCCTGATGGCCGTCACGCTGACCGAGGCCGCGGCCCGCCATGTGAAGCGCTACATCAGCAAGCGCGGCAAGGGCGTGGGCGTGCGGCTGGGCGTCAAGACCACCGGTTGCTCCGGCCTGGCCTACAAGCTGGAATACGCCGACGAGGTGGCGCCCGAGGACGTGGTGTTCGAGGGCCATGAGGTGAAAATCCTCATCGATCCCAAGAGCCTGCCCTACCTCGACGGCACGGAACTGGACTTTGTCCGCGAAGGCCTGAACGAAGGCTTCAAGTTCCGCAACCCGCGCGAGAAGGACCGTTGCGGCTGCGGTGAGTCCTTCCGGGTCTGACTGACACTGCAGCCTTGAACCAGCGCGGCACCTGCCGCGCTTTGCATTTCTGAAGCCGGCTATGCACCTGACCGACAACGACTTCCAGCTCTTCGGCCTGCCCGAGCGGCAGGCTCAGGCGCGCGCCGACATCGACGCGCGCTGGAAGGCGCTGCAGGCCGAGGTCCACCCGGACCGCTTTGCCGCCGAAGGCACCGCCGCGCAGCGCGTGGCCATGCAGTGGGCGCTGCGGGTGAACGAGGCGCATCAGCGCCTGCGTGACCCGCTGCGCCGCGCCGCCTATCTGTGCGAGCTGCGCGGGGCACCGGTGCGCGCCGAGGACAACACCCAGATGCCCGCCGCCTTCCTGATGCAGCAGATGGAATGGCGCGAGGCGCTGGACGATGCCCGTGACGAGGCCGCGCTGGAGGCGCTGGACGGCGAGGCGCAGGCCGCCGAGGCCGCCGCGCTGGCGCGTGCCGAGGCCCTGCTGGACCAGCAGGGTGATGCGGCCGCGGCGGCCACCCAGGTGCGAGCGCTGATGTTCATCCAGCGCTTCCGGGCCGACATCGACCGGCGCCTGGGCGCGCTCCAAGACTCTTAACAAGCCATGGCACTCCTGCAAATTTCCGAGCCCGGCGCGTCGCCGGATCCGCATCAGCGCCGCATCGCGGTGGGCATAGACCTGGGCACCACGCATTCGCTGGTGGCCTCGGTGCGCCACGGCGTGGCCGAATGCCTGCCCGACGATCAGGGTCGCGTGATCCTGCCCTCGGCGGTGCGCTACCTGCCCGAGGGGCGGCGCCAGATCGGCGCCGATGCGCTCGCCGCGCAGGCCGAGGACCCGGAGAACACCCTGGTGTCGGTGAAGCGCTTCATGGGCCGCTCGCTGGCGGACATCGCCAACCGCGAGCAATTGCCCTACCGCTTCGAGGACGGCGCCGGCATGGTCGCGATCGCTACCCGCGATGGCGTGAAGAGCCCGGTCGAGGTGTCGGCCGAGATCCTGGCCACGCTGCGCTTCCGCGCCGAGGACACCTTCAACGACGACCTGTTCGGCGCGGTCATCACGGTGCCGGCCTATTTCGACGATGCCCAGCGCCAGGCCACCAAGGACGCGGCCGAGCTGGCCGGCCTCAAGGTGCTGCGCCTGATCAACGAGCCCACGGCCGCGGCCATCGCCTATGGCCTGGACAACGCCAGCGAGGGCCTCTACGCGGTCTACGACCTGGGCGGCGGCACCTTCGACATCTCGCTGCTGCGCCTGACGCGCGGCGTGTTCGAGGTGGTGGCCACCGGCGGCGATGCCGCCCTGGGCGGTGATGACTTTGACCGTGTGCTGGCCGACTGGGCGCTGGCCCAGGCCGGGCGAGAGCTCGCGTCGGCCCATGACAAGCGTGCGGTGCTGGTGGCGGCGCGGGCGGCCAAGGAGGCGCTGTCGGCGGCCGAGACCGTCGAGCTGGTGGCGGTGCTGGATGCCGGCGAGCTGCGCGTGACGGTGTCGCGCGAGCAGTTCGAGGCCCTGGTCCAGCCGCTGATTGCCAAGACGCTGTCCGCGGTCAAGCGCGTGCTGCGCGACGCCAAGGTCAAGCCGGCCGAGGTGCAGGGCACGGTGATGGTGGGCGGCTCCACGCGCATGCCGGTGGTGCGTCGCGCGGTCAGCGAGCTGTTCGATCGCGAGGTACTGACCAACCTCAATCCCGACGAGGTGGTGGCGCTGGGTGCCGCCATCCAGGCCAACCAGCTGGCCGGCAATGCGGCCGACGGCGAGATCCTGCTGCTGGATGTGATCCCGCTGTCGCTGGGTCTTGAGACCATGGGCGGCCTGGTGGAGCGCATCATCGAGCGCAACAGCACCATCCCGGTCGCCAAGGCGCAGGACTTCACCACCTTCAAGGACGGTCAGACCGCGCTGGCGCTGCATGTGGTGCAGGGCGAGCGCGAGCTGGTCAGCGAGTGCCGTTCGCTGGCGCGCTTCGAGCTGCGCGGCATTCCGCCCATGGCGGCCGGCGCGGCGCGCATCCGCGTGACCTTCCAGGTGGACGCCGACGGCCTGCTGTCGGTGTCGGCCGAGGAGCTGACCTCGGGTGTGCAGGCCGCCATCACGGTCAAGCCCAGCTACGGCCTGTCGGACGATCAGATCGCCGGCATGCTCAAGGACGGCTTTGCCAGTGCCGAGGGCGACATGGCGGCGCGCAAGCTGCGCGAGGCCAAGGTCGAGGCCGAGCGCATGGTGCTGGCCACCCGCAGTGCGCTGCAGGCCGACGGCGACCTGCTGCCCGAGGCCGAGCGCCAGGCGCTGGAAACCCGTCTGGTCGCGCTGGCCGCGATGGACGGCGATGCCGAGGCCATCGAGGCCGCCGTCAAGGCGCTGGCCGAAGCCACCGAGGCCTTTGCGGCCGAACGCATGAACCGCTCCATCGCCCGGGCGCTGACCGGCCGCGACCTGTCGGCCCTCTGATCACCAGGATTCCCCATGCCCGTCATCACCATCCTCCCGCACGCCGAGTACTGCCCCGAGGGCACGACCGTGACCGCGCCGGCCGGCACCTCCATCTGCGAGGCGCTGCTGGATCACCACATCGAGATCGAGCACGCCTGTGACCAAGTCTGTGCCTGCACCACCTGCCACGTCATCGTGCGCGCCGGTGGCCGCTCGCTGTCCGAGATGGAGGAGGGCGAGGAAGACATGCTGGACCGCGCCTGGGGGCTGGAGCCCGATTCGCGCCTGAGCTGCCAGGCCATCCTGGGTCAGCAGGACGTGACCATCGAGATCCCCAAGTACTCGATCAACCACGCCAAAGAAAACAAGTGAGCCGTCAGCCGTGAGCCGCACGCGAGTCCTGGGTTTCGAGTCCTCCTGCGACGAGACCGGCGTCGCGCTGATCGAGGTGGACGGCGATGCGCCGCCGCGGCTGCTGGCACAGGCGCTGCACAGCCAGATCGCCATGCACCAGGCCTATGGCGGCGTGGTGCCCGAGCTGGCCTCGCGCGACCATGTGCGCCGCGTGCTGCCGCTGACCCGCGAGGTGCTGTCTCAGTCGGGCCTTTCGCTGGCGGATGTGGATCTGGTGGCCTACACCCAGGGGCCAGGTCTTGCAGGTGCGCTGCTGGTGGGGGCGGGCGTGGCGGTGTCGCTGGCTGCCGCGCTGGATGTGCCGGCGCTGCCGGTGCACCACCTGGAGGGGCATCTGCTGTCGCCTTTTTTGTCGGCCGATGCGCCCGAGTTTCCCTTCGTCGCGCTGCTGGTGTCCGGCGGCCACACGCAGCTGATGCGGGTGGAGGATGTGGGGCGCTACGAGATTCTGGGTGAGACCATAGACGACGCCGCCGGCGAGGCTTTC
Source organism: uncultured Roseateles sp. (assembly GCF_913777145.1). Taxonomy (GTDB): domain Bacteria; phylum Pseudomonadota; class Gammaproteobacteria; order Burkholderiales; family Burkholderiaceae_C; genus Pelomonas. Next base: position 212,536 of record NZ_CAJYPS010000019.1, on the reverse strand, counting down.
GACAAGAGCGCCAAGCTGCTGGGTCTGCCTTACCCCGGGGGCCCGCATCTGGCGCGCCTGGCCGAGTTCGGCAACCCCGAGGCCTACGCGCTGCCGCGCCCGCTGCTGCACAGCGGCAAGCCGGATTTCAGCTTCGCCGGCCTCAAGACCGCGGTGCTGACCCAGGTGAAGAAGGTCGGCGACAGCCCCTGCGAGCAGACGCGCGCCGACCTGGCGGCGTCGACGCAGGCCGCCATCGTCGAGGTGCTGGTGAAGAAGTCGCTGCTGGCGCTCAAGGACACCGGGCTCAAGCGGCTGGTGGTGGCGGGCGGCGTGGGGGCGAACGCCAAGCTGCGCGAACAGCTGAATGCCGCTTGCGCCAAACGCGGTGTGCGGGTGCACTACCCCGAGCTGTCGCTGTGCACCGACAACGGCGCCATGATCGCGATGGCCGCCGCGCTGCGGGTGCAGCGCGGGCTGGCCAGGCCGCGGCGCGATGGCGGCTTCGAGGTGCGCCCGCGCTGGGACCTGGCCGAGGCTGGCCAGGCCTGAGCCGGCCTCAGTTGACCGTCAGCTGGCTGCCGGTGGCGGCCGTGCGCTTGGCCAGCTTGAGCGTCAGCACACCGTGCTCCAGCGAGGCGCTGGAGTCGCTCTGGCTGATCTCCTGCGGCAGCGTGAAGCTGCGCGAGAAGCGGCTCACCGAGCGCTCGCGGTAGATCAGGCGCTCGCCGTCCTTCTTGTCGTCTTCCTTGCGCTGCTCGGCATCCACGCTGACGCGGCGGCCGTCGATGTTGACCTTGACCGCGTCCTTGGTGACGCCGGGCATGTCCAGCTTCACCGTGTAGGCGGTTTCGCTCTCGATGACGTCCAGCGCCGGGCTGCGCAGCGTGGCGCCCGCATCGCGGGCCTCGCCGAAGAAGCCGTCGTCGAAGAAGCGATCCAGCGAGCGGGACAGGTCGGACAGATTGCGGTTCACGGGCACGAGGAACATGAGGACTCTCCTGAGGTTTGGCGCTGTTGCCTGGGGTGGCCACAGCCTGCCTATGGGCCGAACCTAGGTGCGGCCGGCGGTGCTTCAAGAGGTGTGTGGTGCGGTCGGTGGCCGATGTCACACAAGTGGGGGAGGGGCGTGAGCCAGGGGCTTGAAGCCGGTGGCGGCGGGCCCCATGTGCAGGCGCTTGGCCGTTTGGTCTGCCGCGGGGCCTGCCCCGGTGAGCGGCCGCAGTAGTGGATCGGCTATACTCCGCGAGTTTTGTGCGCCGTCAGGCGTGCAGATCGCACAGCACGGCTCGGGGCGGTTTCCCCCGTGTCCGCAAGTCAACCCCCGGAAACCGTCTGAGGCGCCAGCGTGCGTCCGGCCGGCTTCCGAACACCAAGGAACGCCATGTCCATCGCCGACATCAACAAGGCCGAGATCGTCAAGTCGAACGCGCGCAGCGCCAACGATACGGGTTCTCCGGAAGTCCAGGTCGCTCTGCTGACCGCTCGCATCAACGAGCTGACCCCCCACTTCAAGACCCACGCCAAGGATCACCACGGCCGTCGCGGTCTGCTGAAGATGGTCAACACCCGCAAGAGCCTGCTGGCCTACCTGAAGCGTGTGGACGCCGACCGTTACGTCGCGCTGATCCAGAAGCTGGGCCTGCGCAAGTAAGCTAGCGCACCCGACGAGGAGCCTGTCTGGTCCATCAAGCCCAGTACAGGCTCTTTGTCTTTTATGCCGAGGGCCGCGCTGACGTGGCGTCGGATGTGTCATTCCGCGGCGATTTGAAGTGGCAGGGCTTCGAGTCGCGTCGGAATGGCATCCCGCCAAACCCAGCCTCGCTCCGGTGACCCGGCGCCCTCAGGGCGCCCAACCACAACGAGGAGAGAACATGTCGATGTTCAACAAGGTCACCAAGTCCTTCCAATGGGGCAAGCACAAGGTCGTGATCGAGACCGGCGAGATCGCCCGTCAATCCAGCGGTGCCGTGCTGGTCGATATCGAGGGCACCGTGGTGCTGGCCACCGTGGTCGCCAAGAGCGAGGCCAAGGCCGGCCAGGATTTCTTCCCGCTGACGGTCGACTACATCGAGAAGACCTATGCCGCCGGCAAGATCCCTGGCAGCTTCTTCAAGCGTGAAGGCCGCCCCAGCGAGCACGAGACGCTGACCAGCCGCCTGATCGACCGCCCGATCCGCCCGCTGTTCCCGGAAGGCTTCTTCAACGAAGTCCAGGTCGTGGTGCACGTGGTCAGCCTGAACCCCGAAGTGCAGGCCGACATCGCCGCCATGATCGGCACGTCCGCCGCGCTGGCCGTGTCCGGTATCCCGTTCAATGGCCCGATCGGCGCCGCCCGCGTGGGTTATGTGAACGGCGAGTACACGCTGAACCCCAGCAAGACCGAGCTGGCCAACAGCCAGATGGATCTGGTCGTTGCCGGCACGCAAGCCGCCGTGCTGATGGTCGAGTCCGAGGCTTCCGGCCTGTCGGAAGAGGTCATGCTGGGCGCCGTGGTGTTCGGTCACGAGCAGGGCAATGTCGCCATCGCTGCGATCAACGAACTGGTCAAGGAGGCCGGCAAGCCGGCCTGGAACTGGACCGCGCCCGCTAAGGACGAGGCCTTCATCGCCAAGGTCAACGCGCTGGCCGAGGGCCCGCTGCGCGAGGCCTACCAGATCCGCTCCAAGCAGGCCCGCACGCAGGCCTGCCGCACGGCGGCTGCCAACGTGTTCGCCGCACTGACCGCCGAGGGCGTCGCTTTCGACAAGGTCGAGGTCGAGGGCCTGCTGTTCGAGATCGAAGCGCGCATCGTGCGCAGCCAGATCCTGGCCGGCGAGCCGCGCATCGACGGTCGCGACACCCGCACCGTGCGCCCCATCGAGATCCGCAACGGCCTGCTGCCGCGCACCCACGGCTCCGCGCTGTTCACGCGCGGCGAGACCCAGGCTCTCGTGATCGCCACGCTGGGCACGGACCGTGATGCACAGCGCATCGACGCACTGGACGGCGAGTTCGAAGACCGCTTCATGCTGCACTACAACATGCCCCCGTTCGCCACCGGCGAGACGGGTCGCGTGGGCAGCCCCAAGCGCCGCGAGATCGGCCACGGCCGTCTGGCCAAGCGCGCGCTGGTCGCCGTGCTGCCGAGCAAGGAAGAGTTCCCGTACTCGCTGCGCGTGGTCTCCGAGATCACCGAGTCCAACGGTTCCTCGTCCATGGCCTCCGTCTGCGGCGGCTGCCTGGCACTGATGGACGCCGGCGTGCCGATGAAGGCCCACGTGGCCGGCCTCGCCATGGGCCTGATCAAGGATGGCAACCGCTTCGCGGTGCTGACCGACATCCTGGGCGATGAAGATCACCTGGGCGACATGGACTTCAAGGTGGCGGGTACGTCCAACGGCATCACCGCGCTGCAGATGGACATCAAGATCCAGGGCATCACCAAGGAGATCATGCAGGTCGCGCTGGCTCAGGCCAAGGAAGCCCGTCTGCACATCCTCTCCAAGATGGTCGAGGCCATGGGCACGGCCAACACCGAGGTGTCGCAGTTCGCGCCGCGTCTGTACACGATGAAGATCAACCCCGAGAAGATCCGTGACGTGATCGGCAAGGGCGGCGCCACCATCCGTGCGCTGACCGAGGAGACCGGCACGACCATCGACATCGGCGAAGACGGCACCATCACCATCGCGTCCACCGATGCCGAAAAGGCCGAGATGGCCAAGAAGCGCATCGCCGAGATCACCGCGGAAGTGGAAGTCGGCAAGGTCTACGAAGGCCCCATCGTCAAGATCCTGGACTTCGGTGCCCTGGTGAACCTGCTGCCGGGCAAGGACGGTCTGCTGCACATCAGCCAGATCGCCCACCAGCGCGTCGAGAAGGTGACCGACTTCCTGCAGGAAGGCCAGATCGTCAAGGTCAAGGTGCTGGAGACCGACGAAAAGGGTCGTATCAAGCTGTCGATGAAGGCGCTGCTGGACAAGTCCGAAGCCGCGCCGGCACCGGCCGCCGAAGCGCCCGCCGCCGAGTAAGGGCAGGGCAGGCATGCTGGCGATCGCCATCACCCGCCCCGGCGGGCCCGAGGTGCTGGAGCGCGTGGAGCGCCCCGACCCCGTGCCCGCGGCCGGCGAGTGCCTGATCCGCGTGGCGGCCTCCGGCGTCAATCGTCCGGATGTGCTGCAGCGCAAGGGCGGCTATCCGCCGCCTCCGGGCGCCAGCGAGTTGCCGGGGCTGGAGGTCGCCGGCGAGATCGTCGCGGGTGACGCGGCGGCGCTGGCTGCGGCCGGCCTCGCTGTTGGCGATCGCGTCTGTGCGCTCGTCAGTGGTGGCGGTTATGCGCAGCTCTGTGTCGCGCCGGTGGGGCAATGCCTGCCGGTGCCGCAGGGCTGGTCCCTGGTCGAGGCGGCCAGCCTGCCTGAAACCTGCTTCACCGTCTGGGCCAATGTGTTCGAGCGGGCCGCGCTGCAAGCCGGCGAGACCCTGCTGATCCACGGCGGCTCCAGCGGCATAGGCGTCACGGCCATACAGATGGCCAAGGCGCAGGGTGCGCGTGTGCTGGTCACGGTCGGCAGCGCCGACAAGGCGGCGGCCTGCGTGGCGCTGGGCGCCGATGTGGCGATCAACTACCGCGAGCAGGATTTCGTCGAGGCCACGCTGGCGGCCACCGCCGGCCGGGGTGCAGACGTGATCCTGGATATGGTGGCGGGTGACTACATCGCACGCGACCTCAAGGCGCTGGCCGACGATGGCCGCGTGGCCATCATCGCGGTGCAGGGCGGCGTGCAGGCTCAGATCGATGCGGGTCAGGTCTTGCGTCGTCGTCTGACCATCAGCGGCTCCACGCTGCGACCGCGTTCGGTCGAGTTCAAGTCGGCGCTGGCGCAAGCCTTGCGCGGGCGGGTGTGGCCACTGCTGGAATCGGGGCGCGTGCGTCCGGTGGTGTTTCGCGAGCTGCCGGCCGAGCGGGCTGCCGAGGCTCATGCACTGATGGAATCCAACCAGCACATCGGCAAGATCGTGCTGACCTGGTGAGGGAAGCGAGATGAGACGCAAACTCGTCGTCGGCAACTGGAAGATGAATGGCAGTCGGGTCAGCAATGCCCAGCTGCTGGCGGGGCTACGCGAAGCCGGCCCCTGGAATGCGGATGTGGCGGTGTGTCCGCCGTTCCCCTACTTGACCGAGGCCGCACTGGCGCTGACCGGCTCCGGCGTGGCACTGGGTGGGCAGGACTGTTCGGCGCATGAGCAGGGTGCCTACACCGGCGAGGTGTCGCCTGGCATGCTGGCCGACCTGGGTTGCCGCTATGTGATCGTCGGCCATTCGGAGCGCCGCACCTACCACGGCGAGAGCGATCTGCTGGTGGCCGACAAGGCCAAGGCGGCGCTGGCGCGTGGCGTGACGCCCATCGTCTGCGTGGGCGAGACCCGCGCCGAGCGCGAAGCCGGCCAGACCGAGGCGGTGGTCAAGCGTCAGCTGGCCGCGGTGATCCACGGCCTGGGGCACTGCTGCGGCGAGATGGTCATTGCCTACGAACCCTTGTGGGCGATAGGTACGGGCCTGACGGCCACGCCGGACCAGGCCCAGGCGGTGCACGCGGTGCTGCGGGCCCAACTGCGGGCAGCGACCGACCGGGCGGCCGCCATGCGGCTGCTGTACGGCGGCAGTGTGAAGGCGGACAACGCCGCGGCCCTGTTTGCGCAACCCGACATCGATGGCGGGTTGATCGGCGGGGCTGCGCTGGTGGCGGCGGACTTTGCGGCGATCTGCCGCGCCGCATCTGTTTGAGTGTCTAGGGCTCGCTGGGCGAGTCCTGCAATGTTGATGGAGTGAGTGAATGCAGTTTTTTGCGAATCTGGTGCTGATCGTTCAATTGCTGTCCGCGCTGGCGATCATCGGCCTGGTGCTGGTGCAGCACGGCAAGGGCGCCGACATGGGAGCGTCCTTCGGCAGCGGCGCCTCGGGCAGCCTGTTCGGCGCCACCGGCAGTGCCAACTTCCTGTCGCGCAGCACGGCCGTGGCCGCCACGCTGTTCTTCGGCTGCACGCTGGCGCTGGCCTTCCTGGCCAATGGTCGCACTGCGGCGCCGGCCGCCGACAGCATCCTGGATCGCGCCGCGCCGGTCGTGGCGCCCGCACCGGCCGCCTCGGGCGCTGCGGCCATCCCGGGTGCCGCCGTGGTCGCGCCCGCCGCGTCGGCGGCCGCTTCTCGCTGAGTTCAGTTCAGGAGGTCGGGGCAACTTCTCTAGAAGACTCCGATTTTCGGTATAGAATGCGAGGCTGTTCAGCAGGCAATCCCTCAGAAGCTGCTGAGCAGATTTGAATACCAGCCGTCGTGGTGAAATTGGTAGACACGCTATCTTGAGGGGGTAGTGGCGAAAGCTGTGCGAGTTCGAGTCTCGCCGACGGCACCAAAACATAGGCTAGCATCTGAGCGCATGGGCGCCTGGTGTGTGGCTCAGCGGCCTGTCGCCGGGGTTGGCCCTTCAGGGTTGATCAGGCTAGGTTCAAGGCGGGCGCGATCCGCGGGCGAGTTTGCTTCGCTGGCGGCGCGCCTGTTTTCATTTGTGGCCCCGGTTGCCATGTGGCAGTTGTGGGGTCGGTTGCGAGGAAGTCAATGAATCTCGAACAGTACCTGCCCGTCATCTTGTTCATCTTGGTCGGGGCGGGCGTCGGGATCGCGCCGCAACTGCTCGGCGCCCTGCTGGGCCCGAATCGGCCGGATCAGGCCAAGAACTCCCCCTACGAATGCGGCTTCGAGGCCTTTGAAGACGCGCGCATGAAATTCGATGTGCGCTACTACCTCGTGGCCATTCTCTTCATCCTGTTCGATCTGGAAATCGCCTTTCTGTTCCCCTGGGCCGTGGCGCTCAAGGAAATTGGCGCGACCGGTTTCTGGGCAATGATGATCTTCCTCGGCATTCTGGTCGTCGGTTTTGCCTACGAATGGAAAAAGGGCGCCCTGGATTGGGAATGACCTGTTGCCGACACCAGCTGGGAACTCGATATGGGTATTGAAGGCGTCCTGAAAGAAGGCTTTGTCACCACCTCGGTGGACAAGCTGATCAACTGGTCCAAGACCGGTTCTCTGTGGCCCATGACCTTCGGTCTGGCCTGCTGCGCGGTCGAGATGATGCACGCGGGTGCCGCGCGCTACGACATCGATCGCTTCGGCATGCTGTTCCGGCCCAGCCCGCGTCAGTCCGACCTGATGATCGTGGCCGGCACGCTGTGCAACAAGATGGCGCCGGCGCTGCGCAAGGTCTACGACCAGATGGCCGAGCCCCGCTGGGTGCTGTCCATGGGCTCGTGCGCCAACGGTGGCGGTTACTACCACTACAGCTATTCCGTCGTGCGCGGCTGCGACCGCATCGTGCCGGTGGACGTCTATGTGCCCGGCTGCCCGCCGACCGCGGAAGCGCTGCTGTACGGCGTGCTGCAACTGCAGGCCAAGATCCGCCGCGAAAACACCATTGCCCGCTGAGCCCGGTATGAGTCTGAATCTCGAAACCCTGGCCCAGCAACTGGGCGCAGTGCTGGGCGAGCGTGTCGCCAAGCTGGACAACGCACTGGGCGAGCTCACGCTCACGGTGCGCGCTGCCGATTACGCCGAGGTCGCACGCACGCTGCGCGACCACGCGGAGCTGAAGTTCGAGCAGTTGCAGGATCTCTGCGGCGTGGACTACAGCACCTACCGTGAAGGTGCCTACGAGGGCCCGCGCTTCGCGGTGGTCAGTCACCTGCTGTCGGTCAGCAAGAACTGGCGCCTGCGCCTGGTGGTGTTCTGCGCCGATGACGACTACCCCTGCGTGGCGTCCATCACCGAAGTCTGGAACTCGGCCAACTGGTTCGAGCGCGAGGCCTTCGACCTCTACGGCATCATCTTCGAAGGTCACAACGACCTGCGCCGCATCCTGACCGACTACGGTTTCATCGGCCACCCGATGCGCAAGGACTTCCCGGTGTCGGGTCACGTCGAGATGCGCTACGACGCCGAGCAAAAGCGCGTGGTCTACCAGCCGGTGACCATTGAGCCGCGCGAGATCACGCCGCGCATCATCCGCGAAGACAAGTACGGCGGTCTGTAAGCCATGGCAGAAATCAAGAACTACACGCTGAACTTCGGTCCTCAGCACCCGGCCGCCCACGGCGTGCTGCGCCTGGTGCTGGAACTCGACGGTGAAGTCATCCAGCGTGCCGACCCCCACATCGGTCTGCTGCACCGCGCGACCGAAAAGCTCGCCGAGCAGAAGACCTTCATCCAGTCGCTGCCCTACATGGACCGTCTGGACTATGTGTCCATGATGGCCAACGAGCACGCCTACTGCCTGGCCATCGAGAAGATGCTGGGCATCGAGGTGCCGATCCGCGCGCAATACATCCGCGTGATGTTCGCGGAGATCACGCGGGTGCTGAACCACCTGCTGTGGATTGGCGCGCACGGCATCGACTGCGGCGCGATGAACATCCTGATCTACGCGTTCCGTGAACGCGAAGACCTGTTCGACGTGTACGAGGCCGTGTCCGGCGCTCGCATGCACGCGGCCTACTTCCGTCCGGGTGGTGTCTACCGCGACCTGCCGGACAGCATGCCGCAGTACCAGGTCAGCAAGATCAAGAACGCGAAGACCATCGCCAAGCTCAACGAGAACCGTCAGGGCTCGCTGCTGGACTTCCTGGACGACTTCTGCGCCCGCTTCCCCAAGAATGTCGACGACTACGAGACGCTGCTGACCGACAACCGGATCTGGAAGCAGCGCACCGTGGGCATTGGCGTGGTGTCGCCCGAGCGCGCCCTGAACATGGGCTTTAGCGGCCCCATGCTGCGTGGCTCCGGCATCGAATGGGACCTGCGCAAGAAGCAGCCCTATGACGTCTACGCGAACATGGATTTCGACGTGCCGGTGGGTACGAACGGCGACACCTACGACCGCTACCTGGTGCGTGTCGAGGAAATGCGCCAGTCCAACCGCATCATCAAGCAGTGCGTGGACTGGCTGCGCGCCAACCCGGGTCCGGTCATCACCGACAACCACAAGGTGGCGCCGCCTTCGCGTGTGGGCATGAAGTCCAACATGGAAGAGCTGATCCACCACTTCAAGCTCTTCACCGAAGGCTTCCACGTGCCCGAGGGCCAGGCCTATGCGGCCGTGGAGCATCCCAAGGGCGAATTCGGCATCTATCTCGTCAGCGACGGGGCCAACAAGCCCTACCGCATGAAGATCCGCGCGCCGGGCTTTGCCCACCTCGCGGCACTCGATGAGATGGGCCGCGGCCACATGATCGCGGACGCCGTGGCCATCATCGGCACGATGGACATCGTGTTCGGCGAGATCGACCGTTGACGCGCAGACGATGACAACGACTTCCACCCCGACTGCCTTCGTGCTCAGCGACGCCACGCGCGCTCGCTTCGACCGCGAAGTTGCCAAGTACCCCGCCGAGCAGGCACAGTCTGCCGTGATGGCCTGCCTGTCCATCGTGCAGCAGGAGCAGGGCTTTGTGTCGCGCGAGAGCGAAGACGCGATCGCCGCCTACCTCGGCATGCCCGCGATCGCGGTGTACGAGGTGACGACCTTCTACAACATGTACAACCAGCGCAAGCTGGGCAAGTTCAAGCTCAATGTGTGCGCGAACCTGCCCTGCCAGCTGCGCGACGGCCAGAAAGCGCTGGATCACCTGTGCGGCAAGCTGGGCATAGAAGAAGGCGGCACCACCGCTGACGGCCTGTTCACCGTGCAGAAGAGCGAGTGCCTGGGTGCCTGCGCCGACTCGCCGGTGATGCTGGTGAACGACCGCCAGATGCTGAGCTTCATGACCAGCGAGCGTCTCGACGAGCTCGTGGACACGCTGCGCGCACACGCCGCCAGCCAGGCTTGAGGATGACGATGCTGGACCTTTCCAAATTCCAGGCTACCGGCGCCGAGACTTGCTTCCACGGTCGCCACATCAGCCCGCAGATCTATGCTGATCTGAACGGCAAGAACTGGTCCCTGAAGGACTACGAAGCCCGTGGTGGCTACGCGGCCCTGCGCAAGATCCTGGGCAAGGATGGCGGTGAAGGCCTGACGCCTGACCAGGTCATCGCCGAAGTGAAGACCTCGGCCCTGCGCGGCCGTGGCGGTGCCGGCTTCCCGACCGGCCTGAAGTGGAGCTTCATGCCGCGCGCCTTCCCGGGCCAGAAGTACCTCGTCTGCAATTCCGACGAAGGCGAGCCGGGCACCTGCAAGGACCGCGAGATCCTGATGCACAACCCGCACCAGGTGATCGAAGGCATGGCCATCGCCGCCTACGCGATGGGCATCACGGTCGGCTACAACTACATCCACGGCGAGATCTTCGAGGTCTACGAGCGCTTCGAGGCGGCCCTGGAAGAAGCCCGGGCCGCCGGCTATCTGGGTGACGCCATCATGGGCAGCAGCTTCAATTTCCAGCTGCATGGCCACCATGGTTTCGGCGCCTACATCTGCGGCGAGGAAACCGCGCTGCTGGAGTCGCTGGAAGGCAAGAAGGGCCAGCCGCGCTTCAAGCCGCCGTTCCCGGCCAGCTTCGGCCTGTACGGCAAGCCCACCACGATCAACAACACCGAGACCTTCGCGGCCGTGCCCTGGATCATCCGCAACGGCGGCCAGGCCTACCTCGAGATCGGCAAGCCCAACAACGGCGGCACCAAGCTGTTCTCGGTGTCGGGCGACGTGGAGAAGCCCGGCAACTTCGAGGTGCCACTGGGCACGCCGTTCTCGGTGCTGCTGGAGCTCGCCGGTGGTGTGCGCAAGGGACGCAAGCTCAAGGCCGTGATCCCGGGCGGCTCGTCCGCGCCGGTGCTGCCGGCCGACGTGATGATGCAGTGCACGATGGACTATGACTCCATCGCCAAGGCTGGCTCCATGCTGGGCTCGGGTGCGGTCATCGTCATCGACGACTCCCGCTGCATGGTGCAAAGCCTGCTGCGTCTGTCCTACTTCTACAGCCACGAGTCCTGCGGCCAGTGCACGCCCTGCCGCGAAGGCACGGGCTGGATGCACCGGGTGCTGGAACGCATCTACGCCGGCGAAGGCCGGCCCGAAGACATCGACCTGCTGAATTCGGTCGCCGACAACATCCAGGGCCGCACCATCTGCGCCCTGGGCGACGCGGCCGCGATGCCGGTGCGCGCGATGCTCAAGCACTTCAAGCATGAGTTCGTGCATCTGATTGAACACAAGAAGCCCCTGGTGGCTCCGACCTGATCGCGCCAGGAACAGCCATGGTTGAAATCGAACTCGACGGCAAGAAGGTCTCGGTCAAGGAAGGCAGCATGGTCATGCATGCCGCCGAACAAGCCGGTGCCTACATCCCGCACTTCTGCTATCACAAGAAACTGAGCATCGCGGCCAACTGCCGCATGTGCCTGGTGGACGTGGAAAAGGCGCCCAAGCCGCTGCCCGCCTGCGCGACCCCGGTCACGCAGGGCATGATCGTCCGCACCAAGAGCGACAAGGCGATCAAGGCCCAGCAGGGCGTCATGGAATTCCTGCTGATCAATCACCCGCTGGATTGCCCCATCTGCGACCAGGGCGGTGAGTGCCAGCTGCAGGATCTGGCCGTGGGCTACGGTGGCTCCAAGAGCCGCTACTCGGAAGAGAAGCGCGTGGTCTTCCACAAGAACGTGGGCCCGCTGATCTCCATGGAGGAGATGAGCCGTTGCATCCACTGCACCCGCTGCGTGCGCTTCGGCCAGGAAATCGCCGGCCAGATGGAGCTGGGCATGGCTCACCGCGGTGAGTACAGCGAGATCCAGACCTTTGTCGGCCGCACGGTGGACTCCGAGCTGTCGGGCAACATGATCGACATCTGCCCGGTCGGCGCGCTCACCAGCAAGCCCTTCCGCTACAGCGCCCGCACCTGGGAGCTGTCGCGCCGCAAGAGCGTGTCGCCGCACGATTCCACCGGTGCCAACCTGGTCGTCCAGGTCAAGGGCAACGAGGTGATGCGCGTCGTGCCGCTGGAGAACGAAGAGGTCAACGAGTGCTGGATCGCCGACCGTGACCGCTTCAGCTACGAGGCGCTGAACAGCGACGCCCGCCTGAGCTCGCCCATGATCAAGCAGGGCGGGGCGTGGAAGCAGGTGGACTGGACCACCGCGCTGGAATATGTCGCCACCGGCCTGAAGTCCATCAAGGACCAGCATGGCGCGGCCGCCATCGGCGCGCTGGGCTCGGCCCACAGCACGGTCGAAGAGCTACACCTGCTCGCGCAGGTCGTGCGCGGCCTGGGCAGCGACAACATCGACCACCGCCTGCGCCACGCCGACTTCGGCAATGCCGCCGCCGCCGGCGAAGCCCGCTGGCTGGGCCGCTCGGTCGCGTCACTGTCCGAGCTGGATCGTGCGCTCGTGATCGGTTCGGTGCTGCGCAAGGACCATCCGCTGTTCTCGGCCCGCCTGCGCCACGCCGCACGCCGCGGCGCGGAGATCAGCCGCATCGGCGCCCAGGGCGACGACTGGCTGATGCCCGTGCGTCAGACCGTCACGCTGGCCCCGTCGCGCTGGATCAACGCGCTGGCCGATGTGGCCACCGCGATTGGCCAGACCACCGGCGCCCAGGCTCCGGTCGCCGGTGAAGCCACCGAGGCCGCCAAGGCCATCGCCGCCAGCCTGCTGAGCGGTCAGTCCAAGGCCGTGCTGCTGGGCAATGCCGCCGCGCAGCATCCGCAGGCGTCCGGTCTGCTGGCGCTGGCCCAGTGGATTGGCGAGCAGACCGGCGCGACCGTCGGCTACTTCGGCGAAGCCGCCAACAGCGTGGGCGCCCAGTGGGTGAAGGCCCAGCCGCAGAGCGGCGGCCTGGACGCCGGTGCGATGCTGTCCTCCACCGCGCTGAAGGCGCTGGTGCTGCTGAACACCGACCCGCTGCTGGACTCGGCCAACCCGGCCGCCGCCGCCAAGGCGCTGGCCGCGGCCGAGATGGTTGTGGTGCTGAGCCCCTTCAAGACCGGCGTCGAGTATGCGGACGTGATCCTGCCGACCGCGCCCTTCACCGAGACCTCCGGTTCCTTCGTGAACGCCGAGGGTCGCGTGCAGAGCTTCGCCGGTGTCGTGAAGGCGCTGGGCGAGACCCGCCCGGGCTGGAAGATCCTGCGCGTGCTGGGCAATCTGCTGGGCCTGTCGGGCTTCGATTTCGACAGCTCCGAGCAGGTGCGTGCCGCCGCGCTGGGGCAGGGCGATCTGAGCGCCCGCCTGAACAACCGCAGCACCGCGCAAGCCGTGGCGGTGGCGGCCGGCGAGGGCGTGGAGCGCATCACCAACCTGCCCATCTATGCCAGCGACAACCTGGTGCGCCAGGCCTCGTCCCTGCAACTGACGGTCGATGGCCGCCAGGCGGCAATGGTGGGTCTGCCCACCGGCCTGTGGCAGCAACTGGGCCTGCAGGCCGGCGACCAGGTTCGCCTGGTGCAGGACGGCGGTGCTGCCCAATTGCCGGCGCGTCTGGAAGCCGACCTGCCCGAGGGCACGGCCCGCGTGCCGGCCGGTCTGGCACAAACCGCCACCCTGGGTGCGGCCTTCGGCACGCTGACCCTGAGCAAGGTCTGATCGGAGACGCTGCAGCATGATCGAAACTCTCTACCAAGCTGGCGCTTCGGCGCTGGGTGGCGTCTGGCCGGTGATCTGGAGCCTCATCAAGATCATCGCGGTGGTTGCACCGCTGATGATCTGCGTGGCTTACCTGACGCTGTGGGAACGCAAGGCCATCGGCTGGTCGCAGATCCGCCCGGGTCCCAACCGCGTGGGCCCCTACGGCCTGCTGACGCCCATCGCCGATGCGGTGAAGCTGATCTTCAAGGAGATCATCAAGCCCACGGCCGCGAACAAGGGCCTGTTCTTCCTGGGCCCCATCCTGACCATCATGCCGGCGCTGGCCGCCTGGGCCGTCGTGCCCTTCGGCCCCGAGGCCGCGGTGGCCAACGTGAATGCCGGCCTGCTGTTCCTGATGGCCATCACCTCGCTGGAGGTCTACGGCGTGATCATCGCCGGCTGGGCGTCCAACTCGAAGTACGCCTTCCTGGGCGCGTTGCGTGCGTCGGCCCAGATGGTGTCCTACGAAATCGCGATGGGCTTCGCGCTGGTCGTGGTGCTGATGGTGACCGGCAGCCTGAACATGACCGCCGTGGTGCAGAGCCAGGAGAAGGGCATGTTCGCGGCCATGGGTCTGAACATCCTGTCCTGGAACTGGCTGCCGCTGCTGCCCATCTTCCTGATCTATTTCATCTCCGGCCTGGCCGAGACCAACCGCCACCCCTTCGACGTGGTGGAAGGCGAGTCCGAAATCGTGGCCGGTCACATGATCGAGTACTCGGGCATGTCCTTCGCGATGTTCTTCCTCGCGGAGTACGCCAACATGATCCTGGTGTCGGCGCTGGCCGTCGTCATGTTCCTGGGCGGCTGGAGCGCGCCTATCTCCTGGAGCTTGCTGGGCCTGCAGACGCCGCAGTTCATCGTGGACACGATGGCCTTCTGGAACTGGGCCTGGCTGTTCATGAAGACCTTCTTCGTCGTCACCATGTTCCTGTGGGTGCGCGCGACCTTCCCGCGCTACCGCTATGACCAGATCATGCGTCTGGGCTGGAAGATCTTCATCCCGCTGACCCTGGTCTGGCTGGTCGTCGTCGGTCTGTGGATGCAGACGCCCTTCAACATCTGGAAGTAAACAGATGTCCACTTTGCTGAATTTCGCCAAGAGCCTCCTGCTCACCGAGCTGTTCAAGGGCATGGCCCTGACTGGCCGGCACTTCCTGTCGCGCAACATCACGGTGCAGTTCCCCGAGGAAAAGACACCGCTGAGCCCGCGTTTCCGTGGCCTGCACGCGCTGCGCCGCTACGAGAACGGCGAGGAGCGCTGCATCGCCTGCAAGCTGTGCGAGGCCGTGTGCCCGGCGATGGCCATCACCATCGAGTCCGACGTGCGCGCCGACGGCAGCCGCCGCACCACGCGCTACGACATCGACCTGACCAAGTGCATCTTCTGCGGCTTCTGCGAGGAAAGCTGCCCGGTGGACTCCATCGTCGAGACCAACATCTTCGAATACCACGGCGAGAAGCGTGGTGACCTCTACTTCACCAAGGACATGCTGCTGGCGGTCGGTGACAAGTACGAACCCCAGATCGCAGCGCAAAAGGAGGCCGACGCCAAGTACCGCTGAGTCTGGCGGGGCGCCGATGACGGCGCCCCGATTCGATTCAAACGGCTGGGCTGGATTCGCATGGACACCGTGACCATCCTCTTCTACGTCTTTTCCATCGTGCTGTTGGGCAGCTCCGTTCGCGTGATCACCGCGAAGAGCACCGTGCATGCTGCGCTGTTCCTGATCCTGTCTTTCTTCACCGCGTCCTGCATCTGGATGCTGCTGAAGGCCGAGTTCCTCGCGATCGCGCTGGTGCTGGTCTACATCGGCGCGGTGATGGTGCTGTTCCTGTTCGTCGTGATGATGCTGGATATGAATTCCAGCAATCTGCGCGAGGGCTTCTGGACGCACCTGCCCATGGCCGCCTTCGTGGGCGCGCTGATCGCCTTCGAGATGGGCGTGGTGCTGATGGGCGGCTTCCAGCTGACCGAGGCCCCGGTGCCGACTGCGGCCGAGGTGCAGATGGGCAACACCAAGCTGCTGGGCATCGAGCTCTACACCAACTACCTCTACCCGCTGGAGATCGCGGCCGTGCTGCTGCTGGTGGCCATGGTGTCCGCCATCGCGCTGACGCTGCGGCAGCGCAAGGATTCCCGCTACGTCGATCCGTCGGATCAGGTCAAGGCCAAGAAGGCCGACCGTCTGCGCATCGTCAAGATGGCGCCCACCGTGGCGGCGCCGCAGGCCAAGACCGAAGGAGACCAGGCATGACCGGGCTGACCCTGGGGCATTTCCTGACGCTGGGCGCGATGCTGTTCGCGCTGTCGGTGATCGGGATCTTCCTGAACCGCAAGAACCTGATCGTGCTGCTGATGGCCATCGAGCTGATGCTGCTGGCCGTCAACCTGAACTTCGTCGCGTTCTCGCACTACCTCGGCGACATGGCGGGTCAGGTCTTCGTGTTCTTCATCCTGACCGTGGCGGCGGCCGAATCGGCCATTGGCCTGGCCATCCTGGTCGTGGTGTTCCGCAATCGCGCCAGCATCAACGTCGAGGAACTCGACGCGCTGAAGGGCTGACCCCAGAGGACACGGAAAGAAGATGTCTGCACAACTCTCCCAGAACCTGCTGCTGACGGTGCCGCTGGCACCGCTGGCGGGCGCCATCATTGCCGGCTTCTTCGGCAAGGTGGTCGGCCGGCGCGGCGCTCATGCCGCCACCATCCTCGGCGTGCTGATCGCCTTCATCCTCTCGGCGATGACGCTCTACAGTGTCGCGGTCGATGGTGCGCGCTTCAACCAGACGGTCTACGAGTGGATGACGCTCGGCAGCCTGAAGATGGAAGTCGGCTTCATGGTCGACGGCCTCACCGCGATGATGATGTGCGTGGTGACCTTCGTGTCCCTGATGGTTCACATCTACACCATCGGCTACATGGAAGAGGACCCGGGCTACCAGCGCTTCTTCTCCTACATCTCGCTGTTCACGTTCAGCATGCTGATGCTGGTCATGAGCAACAACATGCTGCAGCTGTTCTTCGGCTGGGAGGCGGTGGGCCTGGTGTCCTACCTGCTGATTGGTTTCTGGTTCAAGAAGCCCACGGCGGTGTTCGCCAACATGAAGGCCTTCCTGGTCAACCGTGTCGGTGACTTCGGCTTCATCCTGGGCATTGGTCTGCTGCTGGCCTACGGTGGTTCGCTGAACTACACCGAGACCTTTGCCAAGGCGGACGAGCTCGCCAAGCTGAGCTTCCCCGGTACCGATTGGGCGCTGCTGAGCGTGGCCTGCATCTGCCTGTTCATCGGTGCGATGGGCAAGTCGGCCCAGTTCCCGCTGCACGTGTGGCTGCCGGACTCCATGGAAGGCCCGACGCCCATCTCGGCGCTGATCCACGCGGCCACCATGGTGACCGCCGGCATCTTCATGGTGTCGCGCTTCAGCCCGCTGTTCGAGCTGTCCGACACCGCGCTTAACTTCGTGATGGTGATCGGTGCGATCACGGCGCTGTTCATGGGCTTCCTGGGCATCATCCAGAACGACATCAAGCGCGTCGTCGCCTATTCCACGCTGTCGCAGCTGGGCTATATGACGGTGGCGCTGGGCGCCTCGGCCTACTCGGTCGCGGTGTTCCACCTGATGACGCACGCGTTCTTCAAGGCGCTGCTGTTCCTGGGCGCGGGCTCGGTGATCATCGGCATGCACCATGACCAGGACATCCGCAACATGGGCGGCCTGCGCAAGTACATGCCCATCACCTGGATCACCTCGCTGCTGGGTTCGCTGGCGCTGATCGGCACGCCGCTGTTCTCGGGCTTCTACTCCAAGGACTCCATCATCGAGGCCGTGGCCGCCAGCCACCTGCCGGCCGCGGGCTTTGCCTACTTCGCGGTGATCGCTGGTGTGTTCGTCACTGCCTTCTACAGCTTCCGGATGTACTTCCTAGTCTTCCATGGCAAGGAACACTTCCACCACAAGCCCTTCCCGGGCGAGCACGACCATCACGACGATGACCACGGCCATGCGCACACGCCGCACGAGTCGCCCTGGGTGGTGACCGCGCCGCTGGTGCTGCTGGCCATCCCGTCGGTGGTGATCGGCTTCCTGACCATCCAGCCCATGCTGTATGGCGACTTCCTGAAGGATGCGATCCACATCAACCTGCACGCCCACCCGGCGATGGAGGAACTGGCGTCCGAGTTCCACGGTGCCGCGGCCATGGCGCTGCACGCCTTCAGCACACTGCCGTTCTGGCTGGCCCTGGCCGGCGTGGTGACCGCCTATGTGTTCTACATGGTGGCTCCCAGCATCCCGGCCACGCTGGCCAAGGTGCTGCGTCCGCTGATCGTGATCCTGGAGAACAAGTACTTCATGGACTGGATCAACGAGAACATCCTGGCCCGCGCGGCCCGGGCGATCGGCGTGGGTCTGTGGAAGGGCGGCGACGGCCTGCTGATCGACGGACTGATCATCAATGGCTCGGCCAAGGCGGTGGGCGGCATTGCCGGCATCGTGCGCCGCGTGCAGACCGGTCACCTGTACTGGTACGCGCTGATGATGATCCTGGGGGTCGTCGGTCTGATGACCTGGCAGCTCTGGCCTGAAATAGAGCGCCAGTTCCGAGCCCTGATCGGCTTCTGAGCTCGGACGCGGAGAACAAGAATGTTGCTGAGTCTTGCGATTTTTCTGCCCATCGTCTGCGGCGCCTTGCTGCTGGCGCTCGGGCGTGACGAGCAGGCTGCCACCGTGCGCTGGATGGCGCTGGTGGGAGCCGTGCTGAGTTTCCTGGTGACACTGCCGCTGATCACCGGCTTCGACACCTCGACCGCTGCGATGCAGTTCGTCGAGAACCTGGCCTGGATCGAGCGTTTCAACATCCGTTACCACCTGGGCGTGGACGGCATCTCCATGTGGTTCGTGCCCCTCACGGCCTTCATCACCATCATCGTGGTGATCTCGGCCTGGGAGGTCATCGAGACCCGCGTGAACCAGTACATGGGCGCCTTCCTGATCCTGTCGGGTCTGATGATCGGCGTGTTCAGTGCGCTGGACGGCATGCTGTTCTACGTGTTCTTCGAGGCCACGCTGCTGCCGATGTACATCATCATCGGCGTGTGGGGCGGCCCGCGGCGCGTCTACGCAGCCTTCAAGTTCTTCCTGTACACGCTGGCCGGCTCGCTGCTGATGCTGGTGGCGCTGCTGTACCTGTACTACCGCTCGGCCGGCAGCTTCGACATCCAGACCTGGCACCAGCTGCCGCTGAGCGGCACTGCGCAGACGCTGCTGTTCTTCGCCTTCCTGGCCGCGTTCGCGGTGAAGGTGCCGATGTGGCCGGTGCACACCTGGCTGCCCGATGCCCACGTGGAGGCGCCCACCGGCGGCTCCGTGGTGCTGGCCGCCATCATGCTGAAGCTGGGCTGCTATGGCTTCCTGCGCTTCTCGCTGCCCATCGCCCCCGATGCGGCGCGTGAGTGGTCCTGGCTGATCATCGCGATGTCGCTGATCGCCGTGGTCTACATCGGCCTGGTCGCGCTGGTGCAGAAGGACATGAAGAAGCTGGTGGCTTATTCGTCCATCGCTCACATGGGCTTCGTGACGCTGGGCTTCTTCGTGTTCAACGAGCTGGGCGTGTCCGGCGGCCTGGTGCAGATGATTGCCCACGGCTTCGTGTCGGGCGCCATGTTCCTGTGCATAGGCGTGCTGTACGACCGCGTGCACTCGCGTGAAATCTCGTCCTACGGCGGTGTGGTCAACACCATGCCCAAGTTCGCGGCCTTCGCGGTGTTCTTCGGCATGGCCAACTGCGGCCTGCCGGCGACCGCGGGCTTCGTGGGCGAGTGGATGGTGATCCTGGGCACGGTCGGCCACAACTTCTGGCTGGGCGCGATCGCCGCGACCGCGCTGGTGTTTGGCGCCGCCTACACGCTGTGGATGGTCAAGCGCGTGTATTTCGGTGACGTGGCCAACGACAACGTGCGTGCGCTGACCGACATCAACAAGCGCGAATTCTTCATGCTGGCCGTGCTGGCCGTGGCCGTGCTGTGGATGGGCGTGTACCCCAAGCCCTTCACCGACGTCATGCACGCTTCCGTTGGCGAACTGCTCAAGCATGTGGCCCAGAGCAAACTGATCCCGGGCTGAGGCACATCCAATGAACGATATGAACTGGCTCGCGATTTATCCCGAGATCCTGCTGCTGGCAATGGGCTGCTTGGTGGCCCTGGTGGACCTGTGGGTCACCGACGAGCAGCGCAGACCCACCTATTGGCTGACCCAGCTGACCCTGGTGGTCGTGGGCGCCATGCACTTCAGCTACTTCAATGCCGGCCTGACCACCTACGCGATGCAGGGCATGGTCGTGGCCGACCCGATGGGCCACCTGCTGGCGGGCTTCGCCAGCCTGGCGACCATCGTCACGCTGGTCTATGCACGACCCTACGCCGGTGTGCGTGAGATGCTCAAGGGTGAGCTTTTCATCCTGAGCCTGTTCACGCTGCTGGGCATCAACGTGATGCTGTCGGCCAACAACTTCCTGGTCATCTACCTCGGCCTGGAACTGATGAGCCTGTCGCTGTACGCGCTGGTGGCGCTGCGCCGCGATCACTCGGTGGCCACCGAGGCCGCGATGAAGTATTTCGTGCTGGGTGCGCTGGCCTCGGGCTTCTTGCTCTATGGCCTGTCCATGATGTACGGCGCCACGGGCTCGCTGAGCATCCCCAAGGTGTTCGACGTGATCTCGCAGGGTGTGCCCAACCACTCGGTGCTGGTGTTCGGCGTCGTGTTCGTGGTGGCCGGTCTGGCCTTCAAGCTGGGCGCCGCACCCTTCCACATGTGGGTGCCCGACGTCTACCAGGGCGCACCGACGCCTATCACGCTGCTGATCGGCGCTGCGCCCAAGCTGGCCTCGTTCGCGATCGCGGTGCGTCTGCTGGTGGAAGGCATGATCGGTCTGGCCGTGGACTGGCAGCAGATGCTGGTCGTGCTGGCGGTGGTGTCTCTGCTGATCGGCAACCTGGCCGCCATCGCGCAGACCAACCTCAAGCGCATGCTGGCCTACTCCACCATCGCGCAGATGGGTTTCATGCTGCTGGGCATGACCTCGGGCGTGGTCAACAACAACACGCTGTCGGCCGCCAACGCCTACAGCTCGGCGATGTTCTACGCGGTCACCTATGTGATGACCACGCTGGGCACCTTCGGCATGATCATCCTGCTGGCCCGCCAGGGCCACGAGGCGGAAGAGATCAAGGATCTGGCCGGCCTGGCCAAGCGCAGCCCCTGGTTCGCGCTGGTGATGACGCTGTTCATGTTCTCGCTGGCCGGCATCCCGCCGACCGTGGGTTTCTACGGCAAGCTGGCCGTGCTGCAGGCGCTGGTCGCGACCGGCGTCAGCTTCTACCTGTGGCTGGCGGTGTTCGCGGTCGTGATCTCCCTGGTCGGCGCGTTCTACTACCTGCGCGTCATCAAGGTGATGTTCTTCGACGAACCCACCGATACCACGCCGCTAACCGCGCCCAGCGATGTGCGCGTCGTGATGTCGCTGAACGGTGCGGCCGTGCTGGTGTTCGGCCTGCTGCCGGGTGGTCTGATGGCGCTGTGCGCCCAGGCCATCGTGAAGGCGCTGGCCACGTGATCGTGGCCCAGGCGGGAGGGCAGGGCTGATGGATCAGCCCGCCGCCATCTGGCTGGTGCTGGTCGTCACGGTGCTGACGGCCAACCTGCCTTACTTCACCGAGCGCCTGCTGCTGGTGGGGCCGCGTCGTGCGCCCAAGGCCGTGGGCTGGCGTCTGCTGGAACTGCTGCTGATGGCGCTGTTCAGTCTGGGCCTGGGCGTCTGGCTGGAAAGCCATATCGGCCAGCGCCACGAGCAGGGCTGGGAGTTCTACGCGGCCGGCCTGTGCCTGTTCATCACGCTCGGCTTCCCGGGCTTTGTGTGGCGGTATCTGCGTCGTGGCCGAGCCTGACGAGCATCTGATCGAGCGCCGCATCGCCGGCGACGAGGTCTACAGCGGCCATTTCCTCAAGGTCCAGCGCGATCGCGTGCAACTGCCCGACGGGCGGGAATCGGCGCGGGAGTACATCCGCCACCCCGGCGCGGTGATGATCGTGCCCTTGCTGGACGACGGCCGCCTGCTGCTGGAGCGTCAGTACCGCTACCCCATGGGCCGGGTGATGCTGGAGTTCCCGGCCGGCAAGCTGGATGCCGGCGAGGACCTGCTGGCCTGCGCGCAGCGCGAACTGTCCGAGGAAACCGGCTACCACGCGACCGAATGGGCCTATGCCGGCGTGCTGCACAACGCCATCGCCTATTCGGACGAGGGCATCCACATCTTCTTCGCCCGCGGCCTGACCCAGGGCGCCCAGCACCTGGACGAGGGCGAGTTCCTGGAACTGGTGACCCACACCGAGGCCGAGCTGGATCAGCTCGCGCGCCAGGGTGAGCTCACCGACGCCAAGACGCTGATCGCGCTGCTGTGGCTGCAGCGCTGGCGCGCCGGCGCCTGGCCGCTGGACTGGCAGGCCGGCAAGGCCTGACCCTCCTGCTTGCGGCGCACGCTGGCGCCGTTCGTCACCCCGTTTCTGCAGTTCATCGCGCGCCATGGGCGCCTGGGCGGTCGGATTCACCGCCCGTCGCACGACTTCCGGCACCCCTTGATCTCCTGGGTATGCTTGCCGCGTTTTGTGTCTGACTGTGTAGGAATGCCGGCTGGGCGGGGCTGTGACCCGCTGCGGCTTGCGAGTCCAGCCGGTTCTGACGCATGTCATCTCACCCGGCCATAACTGTCGCATCCAGAATGACCCAAGCTTTCCGACTGCTGCCTCCCATCGCACGGAGCACGCTCACCTTCACGGCGCTCGCTGCGCTGCTGATGCTGAGCGCCTGCCAGAAGCCCGGCGCCAAGACCGACGAGGTCAAGACGCCGCCGACCCTGCAGCTCAGCGTGGAGGACCGGCTGGTGCTGGGGCAGAGCGAGCACAGCACCGGTCCGCTGGTGACCGGCGCGGTGCAGCCCGAACGCCGGGCCGACCTGCGCGCCGAGGTCTCGGCCATCGTGCAGCAGGTGTTCAAGGAGAACGGCGAGCCGGTGCGCAAGGGTGACCTGTTGGTGCGCCTGGACGCCACATCCATCCGCGACAGCCTCAACTCCGCCCAGGAGGCCGCGCGCGCCGCGCAGGAGGCCTTCGAGCAGTCCGACCGCCAGCTGCAGCGCCAGAAGACGCTGCAGGCCCAGGGCATGGTGTCCCAGCAGGCGCTGGAAGACGCGCAGAACCGCCGCACCGCCGCGCTGAGCGAGAAGGTCGGCGCCGAGGCCCGCCTGGTGGCCGCGCGCCAGCAACTGGCCCGCACCGAGGTGAGGGCGCCGTTCGACGGCGTGGTCAGCGAGCGCCAGGTCTCGCCCGGCGACACTGCCCAGGTGGGCAAGGCGCTGCTCAAGGTGATAGATCCCAGCAGCATGCGCTTCGAGGGCTATGTGTCGGCCGACCGCCGCGCCGAGCTCAAGGTCGGCCAGCCGGTGGACCTGCGCATCAACGGTGCGCCCAACCCCAATCTGGAAGGCCGGCTGCGCCGCATCGACGTGGCGGCCGATCCGGTAACCCGCCAGGTGGCGCTGCTGGTGGACTTCGCCGACCCCAAGCTGGTGATTGCCGCCGGCCTGTATGGCGAGGGCCATGTGCGTACCGCCACCACCAGCGCACTGCTGGTGGGCGACGCCGACCTGCAGCGCGACGGCGATCGCGTCTATGCCTGGATGATCAAGGACGGCAAGCTGCACCGCCAGCCGGTCACGCTGGGCGTGCGCGATGACCGCAGCGGCGAGTTCGTCATCAAGACCGGCCTGGCCGAGGGTGACGTGCTGATCCGCAACCCCAGCCGCACGCTGGTCGAGGGCACGCCGGTGCGTCTGCCCCAGGCCGCCGCGCAGGCGGCATCGGCCGCGTCATCGGCCAAGGGAGGCTGAGGTGCTGATTTCCGACTTTGCCATCAAGAAGCCGATCGCGACCATCGTGTGCATCATCGCCATCATGGCGATGGGCCTGCTGGCGCTGTCCAAGCTCAAGGTCAACCAGAACCCGGATGTGGAGATCCCCATCCTGGTGGTCTCCATTCCCTATCCCGGCGCGTCGCCCGAGACCTCGGAGCGCGAGATCGTCAATCGCATCGAGCGGCCGCTGCTGGCGGTGCCGGGCGTCACCGAGGTGCGTTCCACCGCCGGTGAGGGCCAAGCTACGTTCGTGCTGCAGTTCGACTTCAAGAAGAACCTGATAGAGGCCGCGGACGACGTGCGCAACGCGATCGCGTCGGTGCGCTACAACCTGCCGACCGAGATGCGCGAGCCCATCCTGCAGCGGGTGGACCCGTCGGCTCAGCCCATCATGCAGGTGTCGCTGGACTCGAACACGCTGAGCCATGCCGAGCTGTCGCGCATCGCCGAAGACCAGCTCGCCGACAAGTTCCGCGCCATTCCTGGCGTCGGCAAGGTGGACGTGTTCGGCTCGCTGAACCGCGAGCTGTCGGTGCTGCTGCACGGCCAGAAGCTGCGCGAGTTCAACATCTCGGTGACCGACGTGGTCAGCGCGCTGCGCAACCAGAACATGTCGGCCCCGGTCGGCAAGGTGCGCGGCGAGTACGAGGACCAGAGCATCCGACTGATCGGCCGCATCGCCTCCCCGGCGGACTTTGACCGCATTGTCATCAAGCGCACCGCCGGCGAGCTGGTGCGCCTGGGCCAGGTGGCCACGGTGCAGGACGGCTTCGCCGAGCGCACCACGTTGAGCGTGCGCAATGGCCGCAACAACGTGGGCCTGTCCATCACCCGCTCGCGCGAGGCCTCTACCGTCAGCGTCGCGACCGAGGTGCGCAAGATCGTCGACGAGAGCAACAAGACGCTGCCCGAGGGCACCAAGCTCGAGATCACGCAGGACGGCGGCAAGGACGCGCAGAACAGCCTGAACAACGTGATCCATGCGCTGGTGTTCGGCGCCGGCCTGACCATCTTCGTGGTCTACGCCTTCCTGAACTCCTGGCGCTCCACGCTGATCACCGCCACCTCGCTGCCCACCTCGGTGATTGCGGCCTTCATCGCGGTCTGGCTGTTCGGCTTCACGCTGAATTTCATGAGCCTGCTGGGCCTGTCCCTGGCCATAGGCGTGCTGATCGACGATGCCATCGTGGTGCGCGAGAACATCGTGCGCCACATGGAGAACGGCGCCGACCGCCGCACCGCCGCCTTCCGCGGCACGGCCGAGATCGGGCTGGCGGTGGCCGCCACCACCTTCTCCATCGTCGCGGTGTTCGTGCCCGTGGCCTTCATGGGCGGCGTGGCCGGTGAATGGTTCCGGCCCTTCGCGCTGACCGTGGTCGCCTCGGTGCTGGTGAGCCTGCTGATCTCGTTCACGCTGGACCCCATGCTGTCGGCCTTCTGGGGCGACCCCCCGGGCCACCATGAGGCGCCCAAGACCGGCATCTCCAAGGTGTTCCAGCGCTTCAATGTGTGGTTTGACCACCAGGCCGACCGCTACGGCCGCGTGATCACCTGGGCGCTGCACCACCGCCGCTGGATGGCCTCCATCGCGTTCGCCAGCTTCGTCGCGGCGATCGCACTGCAGGCCACCGTGGGCGGCTCCAGCTTCCTGCCCAGCTCCGACTTCGGCACCATCGCGGTCGAGATCCGCACACCGCCCAGCGCCAGCCTCGAGTACTCGCGGCGCAAGCTGGCCGCGGCCGCCCTCATCGCCAAGCAACTGCCGGAGACCAAGGCCACCGACAGCTTCGTGCAGACCACCGGCGGCAAGCTCTATGTGGACCTGGGCAAGAGCACCGAGCGCAAGCGCAGCGCCAAGGAAATCGGCGCCGAGCTGCGCGAGCGGCTCAAGGTGCTGACCGGCGCCGAGTACGTGGTGCTGGACGATCTGAACAACGGAGGCCAGAAGCCGGTGCAGATCCGCTTCTACGGCACGGATACCCGCCAGCTGATGGCGCTGACCGAGGACTACATGGCCCGCCTGCGCAAGGTGCCGGGCGCGGTGGACGTGGGTCTGTCGCAGCAGGACACGCAGGACGAGCTGCAGATCGAGATGCACCGCGGCCTGGCCAATGCGATGGGCATCTCGGTGGGCGACGCGGCGAACGCGCTGCGCGTGGCCTTCGCCGGCATCCAGGTCGGCGATTGGGTGGACCCCACCGGCCAGACCCGCGACGTGTCGGTGCGCCTGCACCCCGAGGACCGCGTGGACGTCAGCAACATCGAGCGCCTGCCGGTCGCCGTGGCCGGCACCGGCCAGATGGTGCCGCTGGAGCAGATCGCCACCGTCAGCATGGGCAAGGGCCCGGCCACCATCCAGCACGTGGATGGCAAGCGCGTGGTGACCGTGTCCGCCAATGCGCAGGGCCGTTCGCCCGGCGAGGTGTCGGCCGATGCGATGAAGCTGGCCCAGGGCATGAGCTTCCCGGCGGGCTACGGCATCAAGCTGGCCGGCGCGTCCAAGGACCAGCAGGAGGTGTTCGGCGCCATGGGCATCGCGCTGGTGTCCGGCATCGGGCTGATGTACCTGATCCTGGTCATTCAGTTCAACTCCTTCACCGCGCCGCTGGGCGTGATGCTGTCGCAGCCGCTGTCGCTGATCGGCGTGGTGCTGGCGCTGCTGATGACCAAGGGCACGCTGAACCTGATGAGCTTCATCGGCATCATCATGCTGGCGGGCCTGGTGGCCAAGAACGCCATCCTGCTGCTGGATGCCGCGCGCCAGGAGGAGGCCAACGGCGTGCCGCGTGAGGAGGCGCTGGTGCACGCGGGCCGCAAGCGCTTCCGCCCCATCCTGATGACCACCTTTGCGCTGATCGCCGGCATGCTGCCGGTGGCCGTGGGCGTGGGCGAGGGCGGTGAGTTCTACCGCCCCATGGCGGTGGCCATCATCGGCGGCACCATCACGTCCACCTTTCTGACGCTGCTGATGGTGCCCAGCTTCTACGACAGCATCGAGATCATGCGCGACCACCTGGGCCAGAAGTTCCAGCGTCGGGCCGAGCGCTGGAATGTGGGGCTGGCGGGCGTGCTGTGCT
Source organism: uncultured Roseateles sp. (assembly GCF_913777145.1). Taxonomy (GTDB): domain Bacteria; phylum Pseudomonadota; class Gammaproteobacteria; order Burkholderiales; family Burkholderiaceae_C; genus Pelomonas. The sequence goes on along the minus strand of NZ_CAJYPS010000019.1, from coordinate 185,922 downwards.
TCCTGGAGGTGATCGCCTTCCTGACGCTGACGCGCTTCGTCTACCGCGTTGTCATGAAGATCGTGCGCCGCCCGGCCACGGTGCTGCAGTGGCTGACGCTGGGCTTCGCGTTCAAAGAACGCGCCCGGGGTTGAGAAGATTGAGCGGGTCCAGCGCCCGCTTGATCGCGCGCATCAGCGTCAGGGCGGTTGGGTCCTTGCGCTGCGCGAGTTCCTCTCGCTTGAGCCGGCCTATGCCGTGCTCGGCCGAGATGGAGCCTCCCAGGCGCTGCACCGCGTCATAGACCTGCTCGTTGATCGCCGCCTCGTGCGTGGCCAGAAAGTCGGCGGGCGCGACGCCGGCCGGCGCCTGCACGTTGTAGTGCAGGTTGCCGTCGCCGAGGTGGCCGAAATCGATGACCTGGATGCCGTGCATGTAGCGCGCCAGCGCTGCATCCATCTCCGCCACAAAGCCGGGGATGGCCGACACCGGCAGCGAGATGTCGTGCTTGATGTTGAGCCCGGCCTGCGCCTGGGCCAGCGGGATGGACTCGCGCAGATGCCAGAAGCTCTTCGCTTGCGCGCCGTTCTGCGCCACCACCGCGTCGTCCACCAGCCCGCGCTCCAGCGCGGTCTCCAGCAGGCCTTCGAACAGGCCGCGCGCATGCTCGGCGCTTTCGGCGTCGGACAGCTCCAGCAGCACAGTCCACTCGGCCGCCGGCAGCGGCTGGGCCAGCTGCGGCAGCTGCTGCGCGACCAGCGCCAGCGACGCGCGGTTCATCACCTCGAAGCCGGTCAGCCCGTCGCCCGCGCGCTCGCGCGCCAGGCCCAGCAGCGCGACGGCCGCCTCCATGCTGGCGCAGGCGGCCAGCGCGGTGAGGCGCTCGCGCGGCTGCGGAAACAGCTTCATCGTGGCCGCGGTGATCACGCCCAGCGTGCCCTCGCTGCCTATGAAGAGGTCGCGCAGGTCGTAGCCGGTGTTGTCCTTGCGCAGGCCGGACAGGCCCTGCCAGATCTCGCCCGATGCGGTCACCACCTCCAGCCCCAGGCACAGCTCGCGCGCATTGCCGTAGCGCAGCACCTGGGTGCCGCCGGCATTGGTGGCAAGATTTCCGCCCAGCGTGCACGAGCCTTCGGCCGCCAGGCTCAGCGGGAACAGCAGGCCGGACGCACTCGCCGCGGCCTGCACCTCGGCCAGCACGCAGCCGGCCTCGGCGGTCAGGCTCAGGTTGGCGGCATCCAGTGCCCGCACGCGCTTCATGCGCGTGAGGCTCAGCACCAGCTGGCGGCCGCTGTCGTCCGGTGTGGAGCCGCCCACCAGCCCGGTATTGCCGCCCTGAGGTACGACACCGACGCCATGTGCCGCACAGCGCTGCAGCACCGCCGCCACCTGCTCGGTGGACGCGGGCCGGGCCACCGCCAGCGCGCGGCCAGGGTAGCGGCGGCGCCAATCGGTCTCATAGGCGGCCAGCTCGCCGCGCAGCAGGCCCGCGTCGCCCAGCACCGCGTGCAGCTCGTTCAGCAGGGCGGTGCTCATGCGCGGGCCGCTCCCAGGCGTTGGCGCACCTGCAGCGCGCAGGCGGCAAACACCACCAGGCTCAGCAGCACCTCCACCACCGCCAGCAGCCGGCCGGTGCCGGCCTCGCTGGTGGCCCGCACCGCGCCCTCCAGAAAGTACAGCCACACGACCAGGCTGAGCCAGCGGAAGGTGTAGAGCCGGTAGCGCCACAGCCCGGCCATGGGCAGCAGCAGCGGCAGGGCCTTCAGCGCCAGGCTGCCGCTGCCGGTGGGCGCCAGCCACAGCTCCCAGGCCAGGCACAGCAGGAACAACGCGCCCAGGCCGGACAGCGCGAGGTTGCGGGACAGGCGCTCCGACGCGCTGGGCTCGGTACGGTCGCTGGGTGGGCGGGCAGGGCTGGACATGGCTGGCATCATAGAAGTCATGTCCCTGAATGTTCCGAACGAAAACCCAGACGCCCCGCTGTCGCGCAACCCCCTGGCGGTGCTGCGCCAGATCTTCACCGAGCTGCTGGCCTGGCCCTGGCTGCAGACGCTGGCCACCTTCCGCCAGCGCTTCCGCGAGGAGCGCCTGGGCCTGACCGCCGGCAGCCTGACCTTCACCACGCTGATCTCGCTGGTGCCGCTGCTGACCGTGATGCTGGCCATCTTCACGGCCTTCCCGATGTTCTCCAGCTTCCAGTCCTCGCTGGAGCAGTACTTCCTGAAGAGCCTGATCCCGCCCAACATCGCCAAGCCGGTGCTGGGCGCGCTGACCCAGTTCGCGGCCAAGGCCAATCGCCTGGGCGTGGTGGGCCTGGTGGCGCTGGGCATCACCGCGCTGATGCTGATGCTGACCATAGACCGCACACTCAATGCGATCTGGCGCGTGCACCGCCCGCGGCCCATGGCGCAGCGGGTGCTGGTCTACTGGGCAGCGCTGACGCTGGGCCCCTTGCTGCTGGGCGGCAGTCTCACGCTCACCAGCTACGCGATCAGCGTGGGCCAGGGCCTGTTCACCAAGATGCCCGGCGACATGGCGGCGCTGCTGCGCAGTGCCGACATCGTGCTGCTGGGCCTGGCCATGGCCGGGCTGTTCCATTACGTGCCCAACACCCATGTGCGCTGGCGCCATGCGGTGCTGGGCGGCGTGTTCGTGAGCCTGGGCTTTGCGCTCGCGAAGTCGCTGCTGGCCTGGTATGTGAAGCAGGTGCCGACCTATTCCACGCTGTACGGCGCGTTCGCGACCGTGCCCATCTTCCTGATCTGGATCTATCTGGGCTGGGTGATCGTGCTGCTGGGCGCGTTGCTGGCGGCGAATGCGCCGGCGCTGATGGGCCGGCTGCACCTGCGGGCCGACACGCCGGGCCAGCCGCTGGCGCTGGCGCTGGAGGTCTTGCGTGAGCTGTGGCGCGCGCGCGAGGCCGGCCTCTCCGGCCACACCGACCTGGGCCTGGCCCGCGCGCTGGCGGTGGACCCGCTGCAGCTCAGCCCCATCATCGAGCGCCTGCTGGGGCTGGATTGGGTGGGCCGGCTGGAGGAGGACGGTGCCCAGCGCCTGGTGCTGCTGTGCACGCCGGAGCGGGTGGCGGCCGAACCTCTGCTGCGCGCCTTCCTGGCCGGCCGCGAGGGCTTGCTGGGCAATCTGTGGGCCCAGGGCGACTGGGCCACGCTGACGCTGGACCGGCTGCTCGCGCCGCCCGCCCGCGCCTGAGGCCCTGGCCTCAGCGCTTGAGAGGTTTTAGGGCGGGCACGGGTGAAAGCCTCTCAAGCTCTCAAGGGTGGAGCACGATCAGCAGCGCCGTCGCCGCCGACTTGCCCGCATTGCGTATCGCATGCGGGCCGTCCACCGCATAGCGCGCGGTCTCGCCGGTCTTGAGCTTGCTGGTGCTGCCCTGGGCGCTGACCTCCAGGCTGCCGCTGAGCACGCTCAGGTGCTCGCGCGAGCCGGGCTCGTGCGCCTGGGAGTCCAGCACCCCGCCGGGCTGCACCGTCAGCTCGTACCACTCGAACTGGCCAGCCAGCTCGATCGGACCGAGGATGCGCAGCTTGCACAGGCCGTCCGGGCTGGTCAGGCCAGGCGTGGCGTGTGCCGCCACCACTTCGATGGCTGGCGCGGCGGTGCGCTCGGCGCCCAGCAGCTCGGTCATCTCCACACCCAGCGCGTTCGCAAGACGCCACACCACGGCCACGGTCGGGTTGGCCTGGTTGCGCTCGATCTGGCTCAGCATGGACTTGCTGACGCCGGCACGCTTGGAGAGGTCGTCCAGCGACAGGCCGCGGCTGGATCGCAGCGCCTGCAGCGCGGCGCCGACGCGCGGCGGCTCGAGATCGGTCATGGGCTTGCTCATGGGGCTTGGGGTCGCGGGCCGGCGTGACATCGGCACGCCCACACGCTTGACCCGGGCAAACGTTTTTCAGATACTGCACAAAAGTTCGATATATCGAACTCGTGCGAGTTACTGGATTGTGCCCCAAGGAGCACCTGATGAGCCAAGCCTTCTACACCCACGTCCAGAGCGAACTGGACGGCCTGCGAGCCGCCGGGCTCTTCAAGGCCGAACGCATCATCACGACGCCGCAGGGCGCCGTGGTGCACACGACCGATGGCCGCGAGGTGATCAACCTGTGCGCCAACAACTACCTGGGCCTGTCGTCCCACCCCGAGGTGGTAGAGGCCGCGCATGAGGCGCTGCGCACGCATGGCTACGGCCTGTCGTCGGTGCGCTTCATCTGCGGCACGCAGGACCTGCACAAGACGCTGGAGCAGCGCATCGCGCGCTTCGTGGGCTGCGAGGACGCCATCCTCTACGCCGCGGCCTTCGACGCCAACGGCGGCCTGTTCGAGCCGCTGCTGGGCGAGCAGGACGCCATCATCAGCGATGCGCTGAACCACGCGTCCATCATTGATGGCATCCGCCTGTGCAAGGCGCAGCGCTGGCGCTATGAGCACAACAACCTGGCCGACCTGGAGCGCTGCCTGCAGGAAGCGAAGGCCAAGGGCGCCCGCCACACGCTGGTGTTCACCGACGGCGTGTTCTCCATGGACGGCACCATCGCGCAGCTCGACAAGATCCGCGAGCTCTGCGACCGCTATGACGCGCTGCTGGGCGTGGACGAATGCCATGCCAGCGGCTTCCTGGGCCGCACCGGCCGCGGCACGCCCGAGCACCGCGGTGTGTTCGGCAAGATAGACATCATCACCGGCACGCTGGGCAAGGCGCTGGGCGGCGCGTCGGGCGGCTTCACCGCCGCGCGCAAGGAGGTGGTGGAGTTGCTGCGTCAGCGCTCGCGGCCCTATCTGTTCAGCAACACCGTGGCGCCCAGCATCGTGGGCGCGTCCATCAAGGTGCTGGACCTGCTCGAAGGCTCGACCGCGCTGCGCGACAAGCTGGAGGCCAACACCGCCTACTTCCGCGAGGCCATCCAGGCCGCCGGCTTCGAGATCAAGCCCGGCACCCACCCCATCGTGCCCATCATGGTCTACGACGCGGTGAAGGCGCAGCAGCTGTCGGCGCGCATCCTGGAGCTGGGCATCTACGCGGTGGGCTTCTTCTTCCCGGTCGTGCCCAAGGGCCAGGCGCGCATCCGCGTGCAGATCTCGGCGGTGCACGAGCGCGAGCACCTGGAGAAGGCGGTCGCCGCTTTCGCACAAGCCGGCCGTGAACTGGGGATCGTGCAATGAGCGGCCCGCGCATCCTCATCATCGGCGCCAACGGCCAGATCGGCACCGAGTTGGCGGTGGAGCTGTCGCAGCTCTACGGCGACGACGCGGTCATCACCAGCGATCTCAGCCCGCAGGGCCGCGTGCCCAGCCTGCATCACGAGATGCTGGACGTGACCGACGCTGGCGCGCTGGCCACCGTGGTCAAGCGCCACGGCATCACGCAGATCTACCACCTGGCCGCCGCGCTGTCCGCCAATGGCGAGAAGCACCCCATGTGGGCCTGGGACCTGAACATGAAGGGCCTGCTCAACGTGCTGGAACTGGCCCGTCACGAGAAGCTGGACAAGGTCTTCTGGCCCAGCTCCATCGCGGCCTTCGGCCCCAGCACGCCGGCCCTGGACACGCCGCAGACCACGGTGATGGACCCCACCACCATCTACGGCATCTCCAAGCTGGCGGGTGAGCGCTGGTGCGCCTGGTACCACGCCAAGCACGGCGTGGACGTGCGCAGCCTGCGCTACCCCGGGCTCATCAGCTGGAAGACGCCGCCGGGCGGCGGCACCACCGACTACGCGGTGGAGATCTTCCACGCCGCGCTGAAGGATGGCCGCTACAGCTGCTTCCTGGAGCAGGGTCAGGCCTTGCCCATGATGTACATGCCCGACGCGCTGCGCGCCACGCTGGAGCTGATGACCGCGCCGGCCGACGCGATCCGGCAGCGCGGCAGCTACAACCTGGCGGGCGTGAGCTTCACGCCGGCGCAGATAGCGCGTTCCATACGCCGCCATCTGCCCACCTTCGAGATCGCCTACGCGCCCGACTTCCGTCAGGCCATCGCGGCCAGCTGGCCGCAACGCATCGATGATCGCGAGGCCCAGGCCGACTGGGGCTGGAAGCTGCGCTACGACCTCGACGCCATGGTGGACGACATGCTGGCCAACCTGGCCCGCCAGGGCAGTCACTGAGGCCAAGCCTCAGTGGTGCGGCGGTCACGCCGCTGTTAGGCTGAGGGCATGAAAGCTGCCCTCGTCCTGATCGCCGGCGCCGTGCTGTCTCCCTGGGCATTGGCCCAGGAGCGCGAGCAGGAGCCCGAAGACCAGCCGGCCCGCTATGTGCTGGGCGTGTCCATGGCGGTCAAGCCCGAGTACGACGGCGCGCGCACCTACGAGACGCGCTTCCGGCCGCTGTGGGCGATGCAGCTGGGCCGCTGGCGCCTCAGCACCTCGGGCGGCAGCGCGCTGCTGGGTTTCGGCCGCGAGGGGGCGGGGCCGGGCGCAAGCCGCCAACTGCTGGAGCGCGGCCCTTGGCGGCTGGGCGTGGCGCTGCGCTTCGACAACGGCCGCAGCAGCGGCGACGCCAGCACCACCCGCGGCCTGCCGGATGTGCGGCGCACGCTGCGGGCGCGCTTCTCGGCCAGCTACAGCCTCTCGCCCGATCTCAGCCTCACCGGCGCCGTGTCGCAAGACCTGCTGGGCCGCCGCGGCGGCCTGACCGGCGGGCTGGACCTGGGCTGGCGCTTCTACCGCAGCCCCACGCTGGAATGGTCGGCCGGGGCCGGCATCTCGGGCGCCAATGCGCTCAATATGCGCAGCTATTTCGGCGTGCCGGCATCAGTGGCCGACAGCGTGGGCAAGCCGGCCTACGAGCCGGGTGCGGGCCTGCGCGAAATGCATGCGGGCGTGGGCTTCACGCGGCCGCTGGGCAAGCACTGGTTCGTGTTCGGCTCCGCCGGTGTCACCCGGCTGCTGGGGCCGGCGGCCGACAGCCCGCTGACCGAGCGCCGTGACGGCGCCTCGGCCGCGCTGGGCCTGGCCTGGCGCAATCTCTGAGCCGCTTCAGAACTTGATGCGGCCCAGCCAGAGGTCGCGGTACATCGCCCAGTCGCCGATGAAGCTGTAGACCGGGTGGCGGAAGGTGGCCGGGCGGTTCTTCTCGAAGAAGAAATGGCCTATCCACGCGAAGCCGTAGCCGCACAGCAGGCCCATCAGCGCCCACCAGGGGTTGCGCGTATTGACCAGCAGCCACAGGCACAGCAGCACCAGCGAGCTGCCGGCAAAGTGCAGGCGCCGGTTGGTGCGGTGCGAGTGTTCGCGCAGGTAGTAGGGGTAGAACTCCTGGAAGCTGTCAAACGGTCGCTGCCGTTCGGACGGGGATGCGGGCATGGATGTCTCCTCGTTCTGGGCTCTCGCAACGCCGATTGAAAACCATGGCGGCCGCAGCGGCCATTGGGGGCAGTCCGACGGTGCGCCGACATGGGTGATCCCACGAATGAGGGGGATGAGCAGCCTCTTTTGGCTGATGTGAGGCGCCAGCGCTTATCGTGCCGCCCCAGACGACGGGCCCGCAAGGCCTGACCCCAACTCCGCATGAGGTAAGCCATGAAGCCTTTGTCCCGTTCCCTGCTGAGCCTGACCGGCCTGATCGCCGGCCTGTCCTGTGGCGCTGCCTGGGCCGACGGCTTTGCGGGCGCCTATGCACCCAGCCAGTGGACCCTGACCGAACTGGCTGCGGCGCCGGGCAGCGTGGACGTGTCGGGTGCGCCCAGCTTCATCGTGCTGACCAGCTCCAACGACGGCTCCGACCGCGCCAGCGACACCTACTACGGCGTGACCGCCGCGGCTGCCGGCACCGTGAGCTTCGACTGGGCCTACAGCTCCGTGGATGAGCCGGGCATGGATTCGGGCGGTTTCTTCATCGGCTCGACCGCGGGCTACTACCTGTTGTCCTACACCTCGGGTGAATCGGGTCACCTCAGCTTCGACATCGCGCAGGGCCAGCAGTTCGGCTTCAATGTGTATTCCAAGGACAGCGGCTGGGGCCCGGGCGTGCTGACCATCAGCAACTTCTCCGCCCCGCTGGCCGCGGCTGTGCCCGAGCCGGCCAGCTACGGCCTGATGCTGGCCGGCCTGGTGGCGCTGGGAGCCTGGCGCCGCAAGACCGGCGCCTGAGGCGCTGGCCGCCTCAGCGCGGCGCCGCCGGCAGCGTGGCGCGTAGCTGGCGCAGCAGGCCTTCGGGGTCTTCGCCCATCAGGTCGTGGCCGCAGGGCAGGGTGTGGACCTGAGCGCCCGGCAGCGCCCCGATCAGTGCGGCCGCGGCTTCCGGGCGGGTCATCTGGTCCTGCTGGCCTAGGATGAAGCCGGTGGGGCAGCAGATGTGTTCCGCCGCCTGCAGGCCGGCGCCGTAGCGGTCGCACACCAGGAAATCGTTCTCGAACAGGTTCACGCCGGTCTGGCGCGCCTGCAGCCGGCGCATCAGCGCCAGCGAGCCGCCGCGCAGCCAGTGGCCCGGCCCGGGGTAGCCGGGCTTGGCCGAGGGCAGGGCGTGTGAGAACTGGTTGACCATGGCCATGGCCGCCTCCGGCCGCTCGCGGGCCGTGTCCAGCAGTGCGGCCGACACCTTCATCGGGTAGGCCGTGCCCACCATCACCAGCGCCCAGGCCCGTTGCGGCGACTGCGCCGCGGCTTCCAGCGCGATCAGCGAACCCATGCTGTGGCCCACCCAGGCGGCGCGGGCCGCGCCGGCGGCGTCCAGCAGCTTGAGCACCCAGGCGCCCAGCGCCTCCACGCTGGCCAGCGGCGCGCCGCCGCTGCGGCCGTGGCCGGGCAGGTCGGGCGCCAGCACCGCATGGCCGTGGTGGGCGTACCAGCGCGCCAGCAAAGTCCACACGCTGTGGTCGTTCAGCGCGCCATGGATGAAGACCACGCAGGGCAGGGTGGGGTCGAAGGGCTTGCCGCCGGTGTAGGCGTAGGCCTCGTGGCCGTCTATCAGCAGCTTCATGCTTTGGCGGCGGCCTTGAGGGCGCGCTTGAGGTCGTCGATCAGGTCGGCCGGGTCTTCCAGGCCTATGGACAGCCGCACCGTGCCCGGGCGTATGCCGGCGCGCTGCAGCGCGGCGTCGTCCATGCGCGAATGTGTGGTGCTGGCCGGGTGTATGACCAGGGACTTGCTGTCGCCCACATTGGCCAGGTGGGAGAACAGTTTCAGCGCCTCGATGAAGGCGCGACCCTGCTCGCGGCCGCCGGCCAGGTCGAACGAGAACACCGAGCCAGCGCCGCGCGGCAGCAGGCGCTGCGCGAGCGCGTGGTCCGCATGGCCGGGCAGGCCCGGGTAGGCGACCCGGCTGACCTGCGCTTGGGCCGCCAGGAACTCGGCCACGGCCTGCGCGTTCGCCACATGGCGGGCCATGCGCAGCGGCAGTGTCTCCAACCCCTGCAGCAGCAGCCAGGCGGTGTGCGGGCTCATGCAGGCGCCGAAGTCGCGCAGGCCCTCGCGGCGCGCGCGCAGCAAAAAGGCGCCCACGGTGCTTTCCTCGCTGAACACCATGTCGTGAAAGCCCGCATAGGGCTCGCACAGCGTGTCGAAGCGGCCGCTGGCGTCGTGGGCCTGCTGCCAGTCGAAGCTGCCGGCATCGATCAGCACGCCGCCCACCACAGTACCGTGGCCGCACAGGAACTTGGTGGCCGAATGCATCACCAGGTCCGCGCCCAGTTCGACCGGACGCTGCAGGGCCGGCGTCGTGAAGGTGGCGTCCACCAGCAGCGGCAGGCCCGCCTCGTGCGCGACGGCCGCAATGGTGGGGATGTCCAGCACGTCCAGCCCCGGGTTGCCCAGGCTCTCGCCGAACAGCAGCCGCGTCTCGGGCCGGATGGCCGCGCGCCAAGCGGCCGGGTCGCGCGGGTCCACGAAGGTGGTCTCGATGCCGAAACGGCGCAGCGTGTAGTGCAACAGGTTGTGACTGCCGCCATAAAGCGCCGCGCTGGCCACGATGTGGCCGCCCGCGCCCATCAGCGTGCTCACCGCCAGGTGCAGCGCCGCCTGACCACTGGCGGTGGCGATCGCCCCTATGCCGCCCTCCAGCGCCGCCATGCGCTCCTCGAACACCGCGGTGGTCGGGTTGGACAGCCGGCTGTACACATGACCGGGGCGTTCGAGATTGAACAGCGAGGCCGCATGCTCGCTGCTCTCGAACACGAAGGAGGTGCTCAGGTGCAGCGGCGTGGCCCGAGCGCCGGTGGCGGGGTCGGGCGTGGCGCCGGCGTGCAGCGCGAGGGTGTCGAAACCGGGCATGTCGGGTCTTGTCTGGACGTCAACGGGCCGCGCATTGTGTGCTATGTTGCACGGACGTCCAGGTCAAGGTGAGAGGAGATAGCAATGAAAGTGGTCGACATCCTGCGCGTCAAGGGCGGCACGCTATTCACCGTCACGCCCGATGAGCCGCTGAACCTTGCGGTGACCGTGATGGCCGAGCATGACATCGGCTCGCTGGTCGTCATGGAACACGGCGAGCTGGCCGGCATGCTGACCTTCCGCGAGGTCATGCAGGCGGTCGTGAAGAACGGCGGCAGCCTGGGCGGCACGCTGGTGCGTTCCATGATGGACGACCACCCGCTGACCTGCACGCCCGAGACCGAGATCGACGAGGTGCGCCGCATGATGCTGGGCCGTCACGCGCGCTACATGCCGGTGATGAACGGCCGCAGCCTGATGGGCGTGATCTCGCTGTACGACGTGGCCAAGGCCGTCGTGGACAGCCAGGACTTCGAGAACCGCATGCTCAAGGCCTACATCCGTGACTGGCCGCTGGAGGAGCAGCCGCAGGAGCGCCCGCTGCTCTGAGCCGCGCCCACCCCAAGCCACCACGGCCGCGGCCGTGGTTTTTTTATGCCTGCAGCGCCGCAGCATGGCTTCGCGCCTTGGGGAGGCCGGGCCGGTCCCGTGGGCAGGTCCAGCCGCTAAACTGGACAACCGCCGGCTGGGCCGGTTTCTCTTGCATTCGCGCCTCGCATGTCCGGCAGCACCTTCGGCGAACTCTTCCGCGTCACCAACTTCGGCGAGAGCCACGGCCCGGCCATAGGCTGCGTGATCGACGGTTGCCCGCCCGGGCTGGCGCTCAGCGAGGCCGACATCCAGCCCGACCTGGACCGCCGCCGTCCCGGCACCAGCCGCCATGTGACGCAGCGCAACGAGCCCGATGCGGTGAAGATACTGTCCGGCGTCTACGAGGGCTACACCACCGGCACGCCCATCTGCCTGCTGATAGAGAACACCGACCAGCGCAGCAAGGACTACGGCAACATCCTCGACACCTTCCGCCCGGGCCACGCCGACTACACCTACTGGCGCAAATACGGCCTGCGCGATCCGCGCGGCGGCGGCCGCTCCTCCGCCCGCTTGACCGCCCCCATGGTGGCGGCCGGTGCGGTGGCCAAGAAGTGGCTCAAGCAAAAGCACGGCACCGAATTCCGAGGCTGCATGACGCAGCTGGGCGAGCTGCCCATCGCCTTCGAGGACTGGGGCCACGTGCCCCACAACCCCTTCTTCGCGGCCAATGCCAGCCAGATCCCGCAGCTGGAGGCCTACATGGACGAGCTGCGCCGAGCCGGCGACTCCGTCGGCGCCCGCATCCGCGTGGAAGCCACCGGCGTGCCGGTGGGCCTGGGCGAGCCGCTGTTCGACAAGCTGGACGCCGACATCGCCTATGCGCTGATGGGTATCAATGCGGTCAAGGGGGTGGAGATCGGCGCGGGCTTCGCGTCGGTCGCGCAAAAGGGCACGCAGCACGGCGACGAACTCACGCCCCAGGGTTTTGCCAGCAACAACGCCGGCGGCGTGCTGGGCGGCATCTCCACCGGCCAGGACATCGTGGCCGAGATCGCGATCAAGCCCACCAGCTCCATCCGCAGCCCCAAGGCCAGCATTGACCGCGCCGGTCAGCCGGCCACCGTCGAAACCTTCGGTCGTCACGACCCCTGCGTGGGCATACGGGCGACCCCCATAGCCGAGGCCATGCTGGCCCTGGTGTTGATGGACCATGCGCTGCGTCACCGCGCGCAATGCGGCGACGTGGTGTTGCCGCAGGCGCCCATCCCCGGCCAGCGCCCGCAGGGCTGAGCCCGCCGCTCAGGGTGGACCCTGTCCCCTACGCCCGTGACGCGGCGCAGGCGGCAGCGTCGGGCGGCTCTACGCTTGAGGCGTCATCCACCGCCGGAGCACGACCATGACCCGCTGGCCCTCATCCCTGCTGCTGACGCTTTTGCTGGGCGGCGTCGCGTCCGCCTCGGCCGACGCGCTGCTGAACCCCGGCAATGGCCACTACTACGAGGCAGTGTGGGTGGCGGGTGGCATCAGCTGGAGCGATGCCGCCGCCGCAGCCGTGGCCGCCGGCGGCCACCTCGCCACGCCGTTGACTGCCGACGAGAACGCCTTCGTGTTCGCGCTGGTCGACAACGCCAGCTTCTTCACGCCGGTCAGCGTCAACAACGACATCGTGGGGCCCTGGCTGGGCATCTATTCCGACGCGGCCGCGCCGCAGAGCTTTCGCTATGTGACCGGTGCCGCACTGGGCAGCTACGCCCCCTGGGGGCCGAGTCAGCCCGACACCTGGGGCGGCGGCGCCCAGGGCGTGACCTTCTATGCGGGCCTGGTGCGCGGCGCCACCTGGGGCGACATGACGCAGACCGGCTCGCCGGGTTTCAGCCTGCCGCTGGGTTATGTGATCGAGTACAGCAGCGCGCCGGTGCCCGAGCCGGGCTCGGCCTTGCTGCTGCTCGCTGGTGGCGCGGCCCTGGCGGGTCTGCGCCGGCGGCGCGGCTGAGCGGCGGGCTGCGCTCGCCGCCGCTCCGGTCGCGATGCGGTGCAGCTCAGCCCTGGCAAACGGCATTTCGTCACAAGCGCGCTGCGCCGGCCTCAGCCGATTCCTAGACTCCGCCCCGTTTCCAGCCTTGCGGGCTGGGTGGAGGAGTCATGAATAAGTCTTGGAAGATCGCCGGCCTGGCGGCTGCGGCACTGCTGGTGGGCGGTGCGGGGTTTGCGGTGATGGCCAGCAAGGGCGAGCCGCCCAAGAAGGGCGGCGAGGACAAGCCCGCGACCGTGCTGCAATTCCAGCCGGCCGAGGTGGTGCAGCCCACGCTGGCGGCCATGCCCGCGGTCATCGAGTTCAGCGGCCCGCTGGTGGCGCCGGGCACGGTGGTCGTGCGCGCCAAGTCCAATGGCACGCTGCTGAGCCTGGCGGTGGGCGAGGGCAGCCGGGTGCAGGCCGGCCAGGCGCTGGGCCAGCTGGACCTGGAAGAGCTGCGCCACCGCGTTGCCGAGCGCGGCGCGGCCATGGAGGCCATGCGTGCGCAGATGGAGCAGGCCGAGCGCAGCCACAAGGCCAACGAGGGCCTGGCCGACAAGGCCTTCATCGCGCCCACCGCGCTGGAGAACTCGCGGGCAGCCTATGACGCGGCGCGTGCCAACTGGCAGGCCGCCCGTGCGCAACTGGACACCATGCAGGTCAGCCTGCGCCAGGCGGCGCTGGTGTCGCCCATCAGCGGCATCGTCGCCAAGCGCCACGCGCTGCCGGGCGAGAAGCTCAGCAGCGAGCAGCAGATCCTCACCATCGTGGACCTGTCCAAGCTGGAACTGGCCGGCCTGGTGGGCACGCACGAGGTGAGCCGGCTCGCACCCGGCATGTCGGTGCAGGTGCAGGTGGAGGGCTTGGACCAGCCGGTGCAGGCCCGCATCAGCCGCATTGCGCCGGCGGCCGAGCCGGGCACGCGTTCCATCTGCGTGACGCTGGCGCTGGACAACCCGCGCGAGCTCTACCGGGCCGGCCAGTACGCGGTGGCCCGTGTGGTGCTGGATGACGACAAGCAGCGCCTGACGCTGCCGCTGGCCGCCATCAGCCGCAATGCCGGCCAGGAGCAGGTCTGGATGATCGAGAAGGGCGAGCTGGTGCGTCGCATCGTGACCACCGGCCGCAGCGACGAGCGCGGCGGCCGCATCGAGATCCTCAAGGGCCTGGCGCCCGGCGCCCAGGTGCTGGCCGCCCGCTTCGACAACCTGCGCGAGGGCGACAAGGCCGCGGTGACCGCGCCGCGCAGCGCCGCGGCCAGCGCGCCGCAGCTGGCCAGCGCGTCCGCGCCGCTGGCGCAATAAGGGGCGGGCCATGTGGATCACCCGCATTTCCATCCAGAACCCGGTCTTCGCGACCATGGTGATGGTGGCCCTGTGCGTGCTGGGCCTGTTCTCCTACGCCAAGCTGGGCGTGGAGCAGATGCCCGACATCTCGCTGCCCGGTGCCTGGATAGACGTGCGCTACCCCGGCGCCAGCCCCGAGGCGGTGGAGCGCGAGGTCGCCAAGCCGCTGGAGGAGGCGATCAACACCATCGCGGGTGTGGACCGCATCCAGTCGCGCAGCTTCGAGGGTCGGGTGCAGACCAGCGTGGAGTTCACGCTGGACACCGACATGAACCGCGCGATGCAGGACCTGCGTGACCGGGTCGCCCAGGCCCAGGCGGCCTTTCCCAAGGACGTGAAGCCGCCGGCGATGTCGCGCTTCCAGGGCGACAACGCGCAGCCGGTGGTGGTGCTGGCGCTGCTGAGCGCCAACCGCGGGCCGCGCGAGCTGTCCATGATGGCCGACCTCATCGTCGCCAAGCGCCTGGGCCGCGTGGAGGGCGTGGCCAAGGTGGATGTGGGCGGCATGGTGGCGCGCGAGGTGCGCATAGACCTGGACCCGCTGCGCCTGCGCGCCTACGGCGTGACGCCGGCCGAGATCGCCAAGGCGCTGGCCGATGCCAATTCCGATCAGCCGGTGGGCCTGGTGTCGGACAGCAACGCCGATGCGCTGCTGCGCGTGGAGGGCCGCGTGAAGGACCCCAAGGCCTTTGCGCAGATCGTCGTCGCGCGCCGCGGCAACCTGGCGCTGACGCTGGGCGACCTGGGCACGCTGGTGGAGCGTGAGCGCGAGCGCGACAGCATCGCGCGCATCAACGGCCAGCCGGCCGTGAGCTTCAATGTGTTCAAGCAGCAGGACGCCAACATCGTCGCCACCGGCGAGGCGGTGAAGGAGGCCATGGCCGAGCTGCGCAAGGTGCTGCCCAAGGACGTGGAGCTGCGCCTCATCTACGCCAACAGCGACTGGGTCAAGGGCTCGCTGACGGGGCTGCGCCACACGCTGATCGAGGGCGCGCTGCTGACCGTGGCCATCGTGTTCCTGTTCCTGCACAGCTGGCGCTCCACCATCATCACCGGGCTGACGCTGCCGATCGCGGTGATCTCCAGCTTCATCGCGGTCCATGCCTTCGGCTTTACGCTGAACTTCATGACCATGATGGCGCTGTCGCTGTGCATAGGCCTGCTGATCGATGACGCCATCGTGGTGCGCGAGAACATCGTGCGCCACGTGGGCATGGGCAAGAACCACCATCAGGCCGCGGCCGACGGCACGAACGAGATCGGCCTGGCGGTGATGGCCACCACCTTCGCGATCTGCGCGGTGTTCGTGCCGGTGGCCTTCATGGGCGGCATCATCGGCAAGTTCTTCTACCCCTTCGGCATCACCGTGGTGGTGGCGGTGCTGGTGAGCCTGTTCGTCAGCTTCACGCTGGACCCCATGATGTCCTCGGTCTGGCACGACCCGCCGAATGCCCGCGTGAAGCACTGGCCGGTGCTGGGCCACCTGATACGCGCGACCGACTGGGCGATGGATCGCCTGCATGGCGGCTACGAGCGCCTGATCCGCTGGGCCTTCTCTGGCCGGCGCTACCGCGTGTTCGTGCCGCCCATTCCGGCCTATGGCCGCCCCTTCGGCGCCGATGGCCAGCGGCTCAAGCACGCGCCGCGCGTGCTGCGCCTGGCCACGCTGACGCCGCGCGGCCTGGTGATGTGGGGCGCGTTCGCGAGCTTCGTGGCTGCGCTGATGCTGGCGCCGCTGGTGGGCAGCGAGTTCGTGCCCGAGACCGACAACGGCTTCACGCAGATCACGCTGCGCATGCCGGTGGCATCCAGCGTGGAGCGCAGCGATGCCAAGGTCGCTCAGGTCGAGGAGATCCTCGGGCACTACGCCGAGATCAAGACCATCTCCACCGTGGTGGGCAGCACCGGCGAGGGCATGGCCACCGGCCGCAACCAGGCCACGCTCAATCTCTCGCTGGTGGACCGCGCCGAGCGCAAGCGCACGCAGAAGGAGGTCGAGGACGCCATTCGCGCCGACATCGCCAAGATCCCTGGTGTGGAGGTCAGCGTGGGCTTCAATCGACCCATCTGGATCACGCTGCTGGGCAGCGATGCCGAGCTGCTGAACCAGGTGGCGCGCGACTTCGCGGAGAAGCTGAAGAAGATCCCCGGCGCGGTGGACGTGGACACCACGGTCAAGCCCGGCCTGCCCGCCTATGCGGTGCGGCTCAAGGATTCGGCGGTGCGCGAGCTGGGCTTGAACGCCCCGCAGATCGCGTCCTCGCTGCGCGCCTATGTGAACGGCGAGGTCGCCACCTACTGGACCACGCCGGACGGCAACCAGGTGGAGGTGCTGCTGCGCCTGCCGCGTGAACAGCGCCAGCGCCTGGCTCAGATGGGCAGCCTGCCGGTGGCCTTCTCCAAGGACGGCGCGCCCATTGCGCTGGACCAGGTCGCCACCATAGAGCCGGTGTTCAACCCCGAGGTGATACGCCGCGAGAACCTGCAGCGCCGCGAGGCGGTCTATGCGGGCGTGCAGGGCCGGGCGTCGGGCGACGTGAATGCCGATGTGCAGAAGCTCATCAAGGCCACGCAGCTGCCGCCGGGCATCAGCTTCAAGGTGGACGGTGCCGGCAAGCAGCAGGCCGAGGCCTTCAACGGCCTGCTGGCGGCCATGGGCCTGGCGGTGATCTTCATCTACATCGTGCTGGCCAGCCAGTTCGGCAGCTTCATCCAGCCCATCGCCATCATGGCCAGCCTGCCGCTGGCGCTGATAGGCGTGATGCTGGCGCTGCTGCTGTGGCGCTCCACGCTGAACGTGTTCTCCATGATCGGCCTGGTGATGCTGATGGGCCTGGTCACGAAGAACGCGATTCTTCTCGTGGACTTCGCCAACCATGCGCGCAAAGCCGGTGCCACCGTGCACGAGGCGCTGCTGCAGGCCGGCCTGATCCGCATGCGGCCCATCATCATGACCACCGCGGCCATGGTGTTCGGCATGCTGCCCATGGCGATAGCGCTGAATGATGGCGGCGAGATCCAGGCGCCCATGGGCCGCGCCATCATCGGCGGCGTCATCACCTCCACGCTGCTGACCCTGGTGGTGGTGCCGGTGCTCTACAGCTACCTCACACGGGAGCGCCGTCCGGCGGCCCAGCCCGCCGAGGCGGACCAGGGCAGCGTGCAGCCGCTGGTCGGCATGCCCGGCGCCATGCCCGCAGACAAGCACTGACCCTGTCTCGGCCCCTCGGCCCACGCCGCCCGCATGCCACGGGCGGCGTTTTTTATGCGCGGCATTCTTGCAAATGCGAATCACTCGCATTAGAGTGCGAGCCATGACTGCACAAGCCCGTCCCATCCCCACCCCCGGCGCGGTGCAGGCGCCCGGTGCCGCCGACCCCACCGGCCCGGCCCGCATCGACAGCCGGGACCTGTTCGGGGCCGCCCAGGAGCTGCTGATCCAGCACCAGGCCCAGACCTACCGCCTGCGCATCACCGCGCAAGGCAAGCTCATCCTCACCAAGTGAGCCCCGGGCCGCAGCGGCCCGCTCGTCATCGCCGCGCCAGCCAGCCGTCGCCAGCAAGCGCTTCTGTGTCACCAACAGGAGAAAAGCCATGCCCACGACTGCTTGCCCACCCCTCGCTGCCGGAGGCCGCCATGGCTGAGGCCTGCTGCCAGACTGCGTTCACGCTGCCGGCCGAGGCGGGCGGCTCACGCCGCCGCCGGCTGTGGGAACTGGGCCACCATGCACACTGCCCGGTCATCGGTGTGTGCCTGCCGCTGCCGCTGGTGCGCCAGCTGGCCAAGAAGCACCTGGTGCTGCAGGGCGACGAAGACGACTACACGCTTCACTGCAGCCTGGTCAGCGCCAGCCAGCAGCGCAACAAGCTCAGTGAGGCAGCCCAGCGCGAGCTGGAGCAGCGCTACGAGCTGGATCGCCGTCAGGCTGCCCAGGCCAAGTGCGTGGACAGCCTGATGGCCTGGTGGCGCGGTCGTGCAGAGCAGGGCGACGTGGCCGGTGCGCTGTGGGCCACGCTGACCCACCCGCGTTGCAATGAGTGGCTGGAGACCCGGGTGCTGGCCCAGGTCCACATGCTGCAGCATCAGGTGGGCGCGGCCCAGCGCGTGGACCTGCAGCGCCACAAGGAGCTGGTGGCCGAGCATGCGGCGCTGGCGCGCGACTACGCGGCGGTGCAAAGGCGCGTCAGCGACTGGGCCCAGGAGCGTCACCGCGAGCAGCAGGCCTGGGCGGCCGAGCGCGCGCAGTGGCGGGCCACCGAGGTGGGGCTGCAGGCCCAGCTGGACCAGGCGCGCGAGCAACTGGCGCGCTGGCAGGCCGCGCACGAGGACCTGGCCGACCGCGCGCTGCTGCAACAGCGGCTGGAGGCGGTGCTGCAGCGCCACCAGAGTCTGCAGCGCGAGCTGCAGCAGGAGCGCCAGCGCATGCCGCGTGTCGATCCGCCGCCGCCTGTCGCGGCGGCGGCCGAGTTGGCCCCGGTGCCCACGCCCGCCGTGCTGAGCCAACGGGTCGTGCTGTGCGTGGGCGGGCGCGGCGGCAGCGTGCCACAGTACCGCCAGGCCATCGAGGGCTGCGGCGCGCAGTTCCTGCACCATGACGGCGGCTGCGAGCACAAGCCCGCCCAGCTCGAGCCGCAACTGGCCGCGGCCGATCTGGTGATCTGCCAGACCGGCTGCATCAGCCACGACGCCTACTGGCGGGTCAAGGACCACTGCAAGCGCCATGGCAAGCGCTGCGTGTTCGTGGACAAGCCCAGCGCCAGCAGCCTGCGGCGGGCCCTGGGCACGCTGGACGAGCGCCCGCCGGCCGGCGTCGCGGCCGTTCAGCCCTGAACGGGCATGAAAAGGCTCAGGCCGTCGCTTCCAGCACGCGACGGCTGACGTCCAGCGTCACGTCGCGGTGCTCGCCCAGCGCGGTCATGCCGTGGGCCTCCAGCTTCTGGATCAGCTCGGGCACGCGCGGCTCGCTGATGCCGTGGCCGGAGAAGCGGGTGGGCACGCCCATGCGCTCGAAGAAGTCGCGCGTGGCCTGGATGGCGGCCGTGATGCGCTGCTCCTCGTCGCCGTCGCGCAGGCCCCAGACGCGCTCGGCGTACTGCAGCAGCTTGTCGCGCTTGGGCGAGCGGCGCTCCTGCAGCATCGCGGGCAGCACGATGGCCAACGTCTGCGCGTGGTCCAGGCCATGCAGCGCGGTGATCTCGTGGCCCAGCATGTGGGTGGCCCAGTCCTGCGGCTGGCCCACGCCCACATAGCCGTTCAGCGCCATGGTGGCGGCCCACATCACATTGGCGCGGGCGTCGTAGTCCTCGGGCGCGGCCAGCAGCTTGGGGCCTTCCTCGATCAGCGTGGCGAGGATGCCCTCGGCCAGGCGGTCCTGCAGCTTGGCGTTGACCGGGTAGGTGAGGTATTGCTCCACCGTGTGCACAAAGGCGTCCACCACGCCGTTGGCGGTCTGGCGCGGGGGCAGGGTGTAAGTGGTTTCAGGGTCCAGCACCGCGAAGCGCGGCATCACGTGCGGCGACTGGAAGGCCAGCTTGTCGCCGGTCTCGCGACGGCTGATCACCGCGCCCGAGTTCATCTCAGAGCCGGTGGCCGGCAGCGTCAGCACCACGCCCATGGGAACGGCGCCGGTGGGGCGCTGGGTGCGGTTGCCGGCGAGGATCAGCCACGGGTCGGCCGCATAGGGAATCGCCGCGGCGATGAACTTGGTGCCGTCGGCCACCGAGCCGCCGCCCACGGCCAGCAGGAAGTCCACCTGCTGCTCGCGGGCCAGGTGCACCGCCTGCATCAGCGTCGCGTAGTCGGGGTTGGGCTCGATGCCGCCGAACTCGAAGCTGGTGTGTTCCTTCAGCGCGGCGCGCACCGCGTCCAGCACGCCGTTGCGCTTGATGCTGCCGCCGCCATAGGTGACCAGCACGCGCGCGCCGGCCGGGATCTCCTTGGCCAGTGCAGCGATCTGGCCCTTGCCGAACAGCACCTTGGTGGGCGCATGCAAAGAGAAATTGAACATCTTCTTGTCTCCGGAATGGGATGAGGCGATGGGGTGACTATAGGAAGACTGCGAGCCCTGTGTGCGCCGGTGGGCGCAAAGCCCGGCCGACCCGCAAGCCCTGACCCTTTGGATGCAGCGCCGGCTTGCGCTCAGGGGGTAGGGCGGGCGCCCAGTGCCTCGCAGCGCTGGCGCAGATGGGCCGCCAGGCGGCGCAGCGCGGGCGTCAGGCGGTGGCGGCCCACGGCCATCCAGTGCAGTGGTGCGGGCTCGCCGCGCCAGCCGGGCAGCAGGTCCAGCAGGCGGCCGGCGGCCAGATCGTCCGCCACGTCCAGTCGACTCTTGTAGGCCACGCCCAGGCCGGCCAGCGCCCAGTGGCGCACGATGGCGCCGTCGTCCGCGGTGCGGCTGCCGCCCACCTCCACCGCCTGCCAGTCGGCGCTGCCGTCGGGCGGGCCGAAGCGCCAGCGGCCGTGCACGCTGTCACCCAGCACGAAGCGCAGGCAGTCGTGCCGGCGCAGCTCGCCCGGGTGGGCGGGGCGGCCGTGGCGCGCCACATAGGCGGGGCTGGCGCACAGCACGCGGGCGTTGTCGGGCGCCAGTGGCAGCGCCACCAGGCTGGACGCGGGCGGCTCGCCATAGCGCACCGCGAAGTCCAGCGGCTGGGCCATCAGGTCGGTGATGCGGTCGCTGACGCGCAGCTCCAGCTGCAGGCCGGCGCTACCCTCCTGGGCGACGAAGTCCTCCAGCCAGGGCTGCAGGTGCTGGCGGCCCAGGTCGCTCGGCAGGCTCACGCGCAGGCGGCCGCTGAGCGGCGCGTCCGCATCGGCCGGTTGCAGCGCCGCGCGGCCCTCGTCCCAGACCGCTAGCAGGCGCTGGGCATGGGGCAGCCATTGCTCGCCGGCCTCGGTCAGGCGCAGGCGCCGGGTGGAGCGCTCGAACAGGCGCACGCCCAGCTCGGCCTCCAGCCGCGCAATGGTCGCGCTGGCCTGCACCGGGCTGAGGTCCAGCCGCCGCGCGGCCGCCGAGAAACTGCCGGCCTGGGCGGCCGCCACGAACAGCTGCAGCGGGGCGAGTCGCTCGATCTTATTCATATGAATGAAACTGATTCGCTCATTGCACGATTTTTCCAGGGAATCAAAAGCTTCACCATGAGTGCCATCGACATTCCCCTCAGAAAGGACACGCCATGAAAGCCGTCGGCTACCACCAAGCCCTGCCCATCACCCACCCCGAGGCCCTGCTGGACCTGGAGCTGCCGGCTCCCACGCCTGGCCCGCGCGACCTGCTGGTGCGCGTGGCCGCGGTGTCGGTGAACCCGGTGGACACCAAGGTCCGCAAGAGCCGCCAACCCCAGGCCGGCCAGCCCGAAGTGCTGGGCTGGGACGCCGTGGGCACCGTCGAGGGCCTGGGCACCGAGGTGCAGGGCTTTGCGATCGGTGACCGGGTCTACTACGCCGGCGCGATCAACCGCCCCGGCGCCAACGCCGAGCTGCACCTGGTGGACCACCGCATCGCGGCGCATGCGCCGGCCCGGCTCAGCGACGCCGAGGCCGCCGCGCTGCCGCTGACTGCCATCACCGCGTGGGAGCTGCTGTTCAGCCGCCTGGGCGTGGCCGAGGGCGGCGGTGCCGGCCAGCAGCTGCTGGTGATGGGCGCGGCCGGCGGCGTGGGTTCCATCCTCGTGCAACTGGCGCGCCAGCTGACCCAGCTGACCGTCATCGGCACGGCCAGCCGGCCCGAGACCCAGGCCTGGGTGAAGGCCCAGGGTGCCCACCACGTGATCGACCACACGCAGCCGCTGCGCGCCCAGCTCGCCGCGCTGGGCGTGCCCGAGGTGAGCCACATCGCCAGCCTCACGCATACCGATGTGCACTGGAATGCGCTGGTGGACGTGGCCGCGCCGCAGGGCCGCATCGCGCTGATCGACGACCCGGACCAGCCGCTGGACGTGATGGCGCTCAAGCGCAAGAGCCTGTCGCTGCACTGGGAGCTGATGTTCACGCGCTCCTTGTTCGGCACGCCCGACATCGCCGAGCAGGGCCGCCTGCTGGCCCGCGTGGCTCAGCTGGCCGATGCGGGCCAGGTCCGCACCACGGTGACCCGGGAGCTCAGCCCCATCAACGCCCAGCAGCTGCGCCTGGCGCACGCGGAGCTGGAGTCCGGCCGCATGCGCGGCAAACTGGTGGTGAGCGGCTTCTGAGGTCGAGGCCGGACAGCGAAAAGGGCGCCCGCGGGCGCCCTTTTTCATGGCCGGTGGCGGGCGCTCAGCCCCAGCCCAGCAGCAGCGCCACGCGGTAGGTGACGAAGGAGCACAGGTAGGCCAGCGCGAACAGATAGGCCGCGGTGATCAGCGGCATCTTCCAGCCATTGGTCTCGCGCCTGATGGTGGCCAGCGTGGACATGCACTGCGGCGCGAACACATACCAGACCAGCAGCGACAGCGCGGTGGCCAGGCTCCAGCCCTGCTGGATCAGCGGCGTCAGCGCCTGGGCGGCGGCATCCTCGCCGCCGGACAGCGCGTAGACCGTGGCCAGCGAGCTGACCATCACCTCGCGCGCCGCGAGACCCGGCACCAGCGCGATGCTGATCTGCCAGTTGAAGCCTATGGGCTCGAATACATGGGCCAGGCCGCGGCCCAGCATGCCGGCAAAGCTGTACTCCACCGCCGGGCCGGTCGCGCCGTCCGGCGCGCCGGGGAAGCTGGCGAGGAACCACAGCGCCACGGTCAACGTCAGGATCACGCCGCCGACGCGGCGCATGAAGATCTTCACGCGCTGCCACAGCCCCATCGCGATGCTGCGCCAGTTGGGCCAGTGGTAGTTGGGCAGCTCCATCATCAGCGTGCGCACCTGGCCGTGGCTGGTGAAGCGCTTGAGCACCCAGGCCACCGCCGCCGCGCCCAGGATGCCGGCCAGGTACAGGCCGAACAGCACCAGACCCTGCAGCTCGAACAGACCGCCCACGGTGCGTTGCGGCACGAAGGCGCCGATCAGCAGCGCATAGACCGGCAGGCGTGCGGAGCAGGTCATCAGCGGCGCGATCAGGATGGTGACCAGGCGGTCGCGCGGGTTGGCGATGGTGCGCGCGGCCATGATGCCGGGGATGGCGCAGGCGAAGCTGGACAGCAGCGGGATGAAGCTGCGGCCCGACAGGCCCACGGCGCCCATCAGCCGGTCCAGCAGGAAGGCGGCGCGCGGCAGGTAGCCCGACTCCTCCAGCATCAGGATGAAGAAGAACAGGATGATGATCTGCGGCAGGAACACCACCACGCCGCCCAGGCCGGCGATCAGCCCGTCGGTCAGCAGCGAGCGCGGCCAGCCGTCCAGCAGCGTGCCGCCCAGCGCGTCGCCCACCCAGCCGCTCAGCGCGTCCGTGCCGGCCTTGATCGCATCCATGGGCGCCTGGGCCCAGGCGAACACCGCCTGGAACATCAGGAACAGCACCAAAGCCAGCAGCAGCGGCCCCACCACCGGATGCAGCACGACGGCATCGATGCGGTCGTCGGCCAGGCGGGGGAGCTGCGCTTCCAATCCCAGACGCTGCAGGATCTGCTGCACCCGGGTGTGATCGTCCAGATCACCGGACGGCGCTTCCGCGGGCAGCAACTCGGCGCCGCGCCAGACCGCCGCGTCGTCCAGCAGCGCACGCAGCTCATCGGCGCCATGGCCATGCACCGCCACCGTGCGCACCACCGGCACGCCCAGCTCGGCCGACAGCGCGGCCACGTCGATGTTGAGGCCGCGCTTCTCGGCCTGGTCGGCCATGTTGAGCACCACCACCACCGGCAGGCCCATGCGCTGCACGCTCAGCACCAGGCGCAGGTTGCGGCGCAGGTTGGTGGCGTCCACCACGCACAGCACGAGGTCGGGGCGCTTCTCGCCCAGCGCATTGCCGGCCAGCACATCGCGGGTCACCTGCTCGTCGGGCGAGCGCGGATGCAGGCTGTAGGTGCCGGGCAGGTCCAGCAGGCGCAGCGCGCGGCCGGTCAGCGTGGTGAAACGGCCTTCCTTGCGCTCTACGGTGACGCCGGCGTAGTTGGCCACCTTCTGGTGGCTGCCGGTCAGCGCGTTGAACAGCGAGGTCTTGCCGCAATTGGGATTGCCCACCAGCGCCAGCAGCGGGCCGCCGCGGTGGACGTGAATGACGGAGGGTTTCATCGCAAGGGCTCGATCTGCACGCAACTGGCTTCCGCGCCCCGCAGCGCATAGGTGGACAGGCCCACCCGCACCACGAGCGGATCGCCGCCCAGCAGACCGCGCCGCAGCAAGGTCACCACTTCACCCGCCACAAACCCCAGATCACTCAGATGCTGCGCCCACTCGGGCTGCCCCGGAGGCGCCACCAAAGCGCGGATGACGCCCTGCTGGCGCAGAGCCAGCGAGTTCACGGTGTTCATGGTCACAGGTCAGTGGAAACAAGACTTGTCACTATAAATGCGAATCACTCTCCTTTAGGCCCCAGGGCTTTGTGCGCAAGCCCTGCGAAGGGCGCCCTCGCTCACCATTGGCAGCCCTTGCCACGCACGGCGTCCACCGCCAGCGGCACGACCGCCAGCAGGCCCTTGTCCGCATAGGCCTTGCGGCAGTCTTCGGGGCTGGCGCCGTCCAGCGCCTTTTCGAGCTTGGACTTGCGCTCGGGCGGCTGGGGCAGGAGTTCCAGCACGCCGGGGCCGCGGCGTGCAGCGATGTCGCCCCGCGGCAGCGACAGATTCAGGGGGCGCGGCGGCGGCACCGGGGCCGAGGCGGCCGGTCCGGGATCGGTGCTGGCGCCGGGGCCCGCAGCGGCAGTGGGCCCGGTGGCATCGGGGGCCGAGGGGGGGCCGACACGGCCCGGCAGCGCCGCAGACACGGAGTCCAGTGCGGCCGTCGCTGCGGACGAGGGGGCCGGCACCCGCACCGGCGTCGGGTTGGGCGAAGGCGCCGTGGCCTCGGCGTCCAGCCGCTGCACGGGCGCGGGCAGCTCGCGTGTCGGGGCCAGGTCTTGCACGCGTGCCGCGGCCGGGCCGGGCGACAGTCGCTGCAGCGGTGCGGCCACGGCCGGCGCCTCCAGACGCTGTACCGCGGCGGGCATGTCGGTCGCCGGCAGGTCGCCGAGGCGAGGCGTGGCCGCGGGACGCAGCAGGGCGGGGTGGGGCAGCTCGCCCCGGCCCGCTTCGGGGCGGGCCTCCAGGCGCTGGCTGGGCGCGGGCAGGGGCTGGGCCAGGTCGGCCGGCAAGGCAGCCTGGGGCGCGGGCGCCTGCAGGCCGGATGCGGCGGGCAGACGGGCTGGGTCGCGTGCGATGGCAGTGCCCTCCAGCCGCTGCACCGGTGGCGGCAGCGTGGCGTCGGGCAGCACCGCCGCCGGCGTCTGCGGCAAGGCGGGCGGCGGGGGCAGGGCGGTGGCCGCATCCAGCGGCCGGAAGCCGTCGGGCAGGCGCTGCACCGGCGGCGGGCTGGGCGGTGCGGTGTCCGTGGGCTGCGTTGCCGCGGCGCGCGCCGGCCGCCCGCCGGTTGCGGCGGGCACCGCAGAGGGTTGATCGGCGTTGAGCGGCGTGCGGGCGTCGCTGGGCCCGGGGGCGCCCACCGGGCCGGCCAGTCGCACCGTCAGCCGGCCCCAGACGCCCTCGCCGGGCGCAGCACCGCCGCTCACATTGCCGAACAGCAGCACCAGCCACAGGTGCAGCAGCAGCGCCAGCAGCAGGCTGCGCTGCAGCGTGCTGCCGGTGGGCAGGGAGCGTGGAAGCAGGGCGGCGGCGGTCACGGCGCTGGCATTGTGGCGCTGGCCAGGCCGGCCCCAAGCGCGGAATTGCCGCGTGGAATCAGCGCAGCGAGGCGGCCAGCGCCGGGTCGTCCAGCGCGACGAAGTGAAAGCCCTCGGCCTGCAGCCGCTGGATCAGCGTTTCCAGCCGGGCCAGGGTGTGCGGATGGATCTCATGCATCAGCAGGATGCCGCCGCGGCGCGCCTTCAGCGCGTCCACCACATGGTCCACGAAATGCTCACGGTTGGCCTTGTCCACACCGCAGATCTTGGCCTCGTGCGGGTCCACGCTGCCGGTCTTGTCGAAGGCCCAGTCGCAGCTGTCCACATGCCAGCCCACGATGCGGTAGCCCAGCCCATGGGCGCGCTCGTTGGCCTCGCAGCTGGCATTGCCATAGGGGTAGCGGAACAGCTTGGCCCCGCTGTCCAGCGCCAGCGCCGCATCGCTGCGGTCCAGCTCCAGGCGCTGGCGCTCGGGCGCGATGTCGTGGAAGTTGGGATGGGACCAGGAGTGGTTGCCCAGCGTGGCCCGCGGGTGGGCGCGCAGACGCGCGAGCAACTCGGGATGGCGCTGCGCCTTGGACGCGATCAGGAAGAAGCCGGCCGGCACCTGGTACTTGTCCAGCAGCGCCAGGATGGCCTCGCTGGCGCCGGGCTCGGGGCCGTCGTCGAAGCTCAGTGCCACCGCACCGGCCGGCGGTGGCGTCGCGATGTCGGACTCGAAGCGGCAGCGGGCGCTGAGCTGCTCGGCGGGCAGGTTCATCTGCTCGGCCAGGCTGCGCACCCGGGCCGCGCGGGCGTCGATCGCATGGCTGGCCGCGTGGGCCGGCGCCGATGCGGCCGCCGCGGGCTGGGAGGCGGCCGATGCCGCAGGCGCTACGGCCGGCGGCAACGCGCTTAGGGGTGTCGACCAGGGGAACAGCACCGCGCCAATTGCGGCGCTCATCAGCAGGGCAGGGACTCTCACCGCGCAATTGTCGGCGGCCAGTCGGGCAGCTCGTGCCGCACCGTGGGCAGCCACTCGCCGTGGGCATCGACACTGCGCTCCAGTACCGTGGTGTGCAGGCCCTGGGCGCGGCGTTCGGTGATCAGCACCGTGGAGCAGCGCGTGCCATAGCGTGCCAGGGCCGGGTCTTGCTCGCTCGGGATGCGGATGAAGCGCGGCGACAGCGCCCGCTCACGCACCAGTCCCACGCCGGTGTCCGGCAGGTCGGCGTCGGGCGCCACCTGCCGGTCCGCCAGCGCGGCCAGCAGCCGGGCCTGCAGCGTGGCGAGGTCCGGCGAGTCGGCCAGCGCAGCGCGCAGGTCCTGCGTGAGCCCCAGGGTCTTGGGCCAGGGCGTGTCCAGCGCCGCGTTGGACAGGCCGTGCACGCCGCCGCTCAGCGGCTGCGGACCGGGCGCGCGGTTGCTGAACCAGTGCCAGGCCGGCCGGCGCAGGTTGGCC
This sequence comes from uncultured Roseateles sp., assembly GCF_913777145.1. Taxonomy (GTDB): domain Bacteria; phylum Pseudomonadota; class Gammaproteobacteria; order Burkholderiales; family Burkholderiaceae_C; genus Pelomonas. Next base: position 158,650 of record NZ_CAJYPS010000019.1, on the reverse strand, counting down.
AGTACCAGGTTGAAGCCATTGGTGGACAGGGTCAGGTCTTTCACAAAGCCGGCGGCATCGCGCGTGCTGGCCAGCCAGGCCGGCACCAGCGCGCCGCGCGAGGGCGCACCCGGCACGAAGCGGCCGGGCTCGCGCACATTGGTCAGCAGCGCCAGCCGGCCGGCGCGCGTGAGGCCGAACCAGGTGCCGCCGGCTGTCAGATCGCGCCCGGCCAGCAGTTCCAGCCCGCGCTCATCCCGCCACCACGCCATGGGCGCCGCGGGCCGGTCGAAGGCCTCATCCCGGTTGGCCGCGATGACCAGCGGGAAGCGGGGATGGGCGTCAATGGCGAAGGCAGCGAGGCACATGGGCGTTGCCTAGGTTTCCGAGTCGGGTGAGCTGGTGTCTTACCGCGCGGCTGCCGCGGAACTGGCTTGGCCAGGCCGCCGGCAGCGCCCCCTTGAGGGGGCTGAGGCTGGACTCAAAGAGTCCTGCGGACTCTTTGTGCCTGCCGAAGGGCAAGGCCTCAGACCTTGGCACGGCGAAGCCGGTAGGGGGTGGGCTCTCAGCACTCGACGATGTTGACAGCCAGCCCGCCGCGGGCGGTTTCCTTGTACTTGGTCATCATGTCCGCGCCGGTGTCGCGCATGGTCTTGATGACCTTGTCCAGGCTCACGAAGTGGGTGCCGTCGCCGCGCAGCGCCATGCGGGCCGCGTTGATGGCCTTCACCGACGCGATCGCGTTGCGTTCTATGCAGGGGATCTGCACCAGGCCGCCGACCGGATCGCAGGTCAGGCCCAGGTGGTGTTCCATGCCGATCTCGGCCGCGTTCTCCACCTGCTCCGGCGTGCCGCCCATCACGGCACACAAGGCGCCAGCGGCCATGGAGCAGGCCACGCCCACCTCGCCCTGGCAGCCGACCTCGGCGCCGGAGATGGACGCGTTTTCCTTGTAGAGGATGCCAATCGCCGCGGCGGTGAGCAGGAAATCGATGACGCCGTCTTCCGTCGCGCCATGCACGAAGCGGGCGTAGTAGTGAAGCACGGCGGGGACGATGCCGGCCGCGCCGTTGGTGGGCGCCGTGACGACGCGGCCGCCGGCAGCGTTTTCCTCGTTGACGGCCAGCGCATAGAGGTTGACCCAGTCCATCACCTGCAGCGGGTCGCGCAGCGCTGCTTCCGGGTTGGCGGTCAGGCTGGCATGCAGGCTGGGCGCGCGGCGCTTGACCTTGAAGCCGCCGGGCAGGATGCCCTCGGTCTTGCAGCCGCGCTGCACGCAGGCCTGCATCACGCCCCAGATCTTCAGCAGCCCGGCGCGGGTCTCGGCGTCGGGCCGCCAATGGCCCTCGTTGCGCCGCATGATCTCGGCGATGGACAGACCGAACTTCTTCGTCAGCACCAGCAGTTCGTCCCCGGTCTTGAAGGGGTAGGGCAGGACGGTGGTGTCCGGTGCGATGACTTTTTGCTTGCTGCCGTCGGCCGCCACCTCGTCGCTGACGATGAAGCCGCCGCCGACCGAGTAATACACCCGGTTGGCGATCTCCGCCCCCTCGGCATCGAAGGCCAGACAGCGCATGCCATTGGCATGGAAGGGCAGGCTCTCGCGGCGCTTGAAGACCAGGTCCTTGGCCTCGTCGAAGGCAATGGAGCGCTGGCCGACCAGGTTCAGGTCACCGGCGCGTATCGCGTCCAGCAGCGCCGGGATCGCCTCCACGTCCACCGTGTCCGGCTCATGGCCGGCCAGGCCCAGCAGCACGGCCTTGTCACTGCCGTGGCCCTTGCCGGTGGCGCCGAGAGAACCGTACAGGATGACCTGCACGCGGGCGGTTTGCGCCAGCAGCCCGTCATGCTGCAGCCGCAGGCCAAAGAGGCGCGCGGCCCGCATGGGGCCTACGGTGTGCGAGCTGCTCGGGCCGATGCCGATCTTGAAGAGGTCGAAAACGGAAACGGCCATGACGACCTCGATTTGTTGGAGGGCGGCTTGCGGCCGCCCGACTCATACAGCGGAGCCCGAGGAGCCGGCTTTGCCGGGCCTCGTGGCTCGCCCCATGAAGGGGCCGGCGAAGCGGGGGAGCTCGTTTACGCCTCTTCGTATTCGGACAGCGGCACGCAGGAGCAGAACAGGTTGCGGTCGCCCCACACGTTGTCCACGCGGCCCACCGGCGACCAGTATTTCTGGCGGCGCAGCGAGGGCAGCGGGAAGGCCGCCACCTCACGGCTGTAGCCGTGCGTCCATTCCGTCGCGCTGACGACCATGGACGTGTGCGGCGCATTCACCAGCGGGTTGTCCTCGCGGGCCAGCTTGCCGGCCTCGACCTCGGCGATTTCGTGGCGGATCTGGATCATCGCGTCCACGAAACGGTCCAGCTCGGCGCGGGACTCGCTCTCGGTCGGCTCGACCATCAGCGTGCCGGCCACCGGGAAGCTCAGCGTCGGCGCGTGGAAGCCGTAGTCGATCAGGCGCTTGGCGACGTCTTCGGCGCTGACGCCGGAGCTGTCCTTCAGCGGGCGCAGGTCCAGGATGCACTCGTGCGCCACGCCGCCACCCTTCACGCCGGCAATGCCGCCGCTGAAGTGGATGTCGTAGTGCTCGGACAGGCGGGCTGCCACATAGTTGGCGTTCAGGATGGCCATCTCGGTGGCCTTCTTGAGACCGTCGGCGCCCATCATGCGGATGTACATCCACGAGATCGGCAGCACCGCGGCATTGCCCAGCGGCGCGGCACTCACGGCGCCGATGTTGCTGGCCTGGCCGATGCCGGCCGTGCGGTGGGCCGGCAGGAAGGGCACGAGATCTTCAACGACGCAGACGGGGCCCACGCCCGGGCCGCCACCGCCGTGCGGGATGCAGAAGGTCTTGTGCAGGTTCAGGTGGCTCACGTCACCGCCGAACTCGCCGGGAGCGGCCACGCCGACCAGCGCATTCATGTTGGCGCCGTCCACGTAGACACGCCCGCCATGGGCCTTCACCGTGGCGCAGATCTCCTTCACCTGCGTGTCGAACACGCCATAAGTGGAGGGGTAGGTGATCATGATGGCGGCCAGCTTGGTCGAATGCTGTTCGCACTTGGCCTTCAGATCGGCCAGGTCGATGTTGCCCTCCTTGTCGCACTTGGTCACGACGACCGACATGCCGCACATCTGCGCGGACGCCGGGTTGGTGCCGTGGGCGGACTCGGGAATCAGGCAGACATTGCGGTGGTGGTCGCCACGCGACTCGTGCCAGGCCTTGATGGCCAGCAGGCCGGCGTATTCACCCTGGGAGCCGGCATTGGGCTGCAGGCTGATGCCCGCATAGCCGGTGGCCTGGCACAGCCACTGCTGCAGCAGCGCATCCAGCTCGGCGTAGCCGGCCAGCTGGTCCTGCGGCGCGAAGGGGTGGACGCTCGCAAACTCCGGCCAGGTGATGGGAATCATCTCGGCCGTGGCGTTGAGCTTCATCGTGCAGGAGCCCAGCGGGATCATGCTGCGGTCCAGCGCCAGGTCCTTGTCCGAGAGGCTGCGGATGTAGCGCAGCATCTCGGTTTCACTGTGGTGGGTGTTGAAGACCGGGTGGGTCAGGTAGGCGCTGCTGCGGCGCAGTTGAGCCGGGATCAGGGGCTCGATGCCGGCGGCGTAGTCGGCCACCTTCAGCGTGCTGGCCGGCGCGAACCAGGTCCACAGCGCTTCCACGTCGGCGCGGGTGGTGGTCTCGTCCAGCGCGACGCCCACCAGGGTGTCGGACAGCTTGCGCAGGTTGGCACCCGCGGCCAGCGCGCGGCCCATCACGGCGGCCGCGTCACACTCGACCGCGATGGTGTCGAAGGCGGCCGGCGTGACCACCTTGAGGCCCAGCTTCTTCAGACCGTCGGCCAGGATGGCGGTGAAGGTCGCCACGCGCTCGGCGATGCGCTTGAGGCCCTGCGGGCCGTGGTAGACCGCGTACATGCTGGCCACGACGGCCGGCAGCACCTGGGCCGTGCAGATGTTGGACGTGGCCTTCTCGCGGCGGATGTGCTGCTCGCGGGTCTGCAGCGCCAGGCGGTAGGCCGGGTGGCCCTGCGCGTCCTTGGACACGCCGACCAGGCGGCCCGGCATGGAGCGCTTGAACTCGTCACGGCAGGCCAGGAAGGCGGCGTGCGGGCCGCCGGCGCCCATGGGCATGCCGAAGCGCTGGGTGTTGCCCACCACGATGTCGGCGCCGAACTCGCCGGGCGACTGCAGCAGCGTCAGCGCCAGCAGGTCGGCGCAGACGATGAAGGCGGCCTGCTTGGCATGGGCCTGGTCGGCGAAGGCCTTGAGGTCGTGGATCAGGCCGGTGGTGCTGGGGTACTGGCAGACCACCGCGAAGTAGTCGTGCTCGGCCATCAGCGCGGGGGCCATGCCCACCAGCACCTCGAGGCCCAGCGGCTTGCAGCGCGTCTGGATGACCTCGATGGTCTGCGGATGCACGTCGCCCGCGACGATCAGCGTGTGGCTCTTGCTCTTCACCGAACGCTTGGCCAGCGTCACGGCCTCGGCCGCCGACGTGGCCTCGTCCAGCATGGAGCCGTTGGCGATGTCCATGCCGGTGAGGTCGGTCACCAGGGTCTGGAAGTTCACCAGCGCTTCCATGCGGCCCTGCGAGATCTCGGCCTGGTAGGGCGTGTAGGCGGTGTACCAGGCGGGGTTCTCGAGGATGTTGCGCAGGATGACGCCCGGCGTGTGCGTGCCGTGGTAGCCCTGGCCGATGAAGCTCTTGTGCAGCTTGTTCTTGGCCGCGATGGCCTTGAGCTCCGCCAGCGCGGCGGCCTCGGTGGTGGCGGGCGGCAGTGCCATGCCGGCCGAGCGGCGGATGGCCGGCGGCACGACCGCATCGATCAGCGCCGTGCGGCTGGCCACGCCGATCGCGGCGCACATCAGGGATTCATCGACCGCGTCCGGCCCGATGTGGCGGGCGTGGAACTCGGTGGCGTCTTCAAGGAGAGCGAGCGGCGTCGGCATGGCGGGGAGCTACAGCAGGTGGATCAGAGGGTCTTGAGCAGGGCGTCGTAGGCGGTGGCGTCCATCAGCGCGTCCAGCTGGGCGGGGTTGCTCAAGCGGACCTTGAAGAACCAGCCGGCCTTGAGCGGGTCGGAGTTGGCCAGCGACGGGTCGTCGCGCAGCGCCTCGTTGACCTCGGTGATCTCGCCGTCCACCGGCATGTAGACATCGGCCGCGGCCTTCACGGACTCGACGACGCCGGCGACTTCCTTCTCGGCGAAGGTCTTGCCCACCTCGGGCAGGTCCACGAAAACCACATCGCCCAGCGCGTCCTGCGCATGCACGGTGATGCCGACCGTCGCGGTGCCGTCAGCGTGGACTTCCAGCCATTCGTGGTCGGGGGTGTACTTGATGGACATTCGGGAACTCCTCAGGTGAAAGACAAAAAAGACGGGACAACAACCGTATCAAACCCGGTGGCACTGGTGGAGCCGGCTTGGCCGGGCCACCGAGTGCGCCCCCTGGAGGGGGCCGGCGAAGCCGGTACGGGGTGGGTTCAACCTCTGTAATAGCGGTTGGGGGTGAAGGGGGTGGCCGAGACGACCATGGGCGTGCGCTTGTCGCGCACGACGGCGAAGACTTCGGTGCCGACCGCGGCGTGCGCGGTGGCCAGGTAGGCCAGCGCCACCGGCTGGTTGACCGTGGGGCCCAGCGTGCCGCTGGTGACGACGCCGATCTCGGTGCCGTCCGCGGTCACGATCTTGGCGCCCTCGCGCACCGGCATGCGCTCCTTGCCGACCAGGCCCACGCGCTTGCGGGCCGGGCCATTGGCCAGTTGCGCGTCGATGACCGCCGCACCGGGGTAGCCACCCGCACGCGCGCCACCGGCGCGGCGCACCTTCTGGATGGCCCAGGTGATGCTGGCTTCCACCGGCGTGGTGGTCTCGTTGATGTCGTGGCCGTACAGGCACAGGCCGGCTTCCAGGCGCAGCGAGTCGCGGGCGCCCAGGCCTATGGGTTTGACCTCGGCATGGCTCAGCAGCTTGCGCGCCAGGGCCACGGCGTCGTCCTCGTGGACGGAAATCTCGTAGCCGTCTTCGCCGGTGTAGCCCGAGCGGGTCAGGAAGGTGGGGATGCCGTCCAGCTCGAAGAAGCCGCCGGTCATGAAGGTGAGCTTGGCGACCTCGGGGTTGAGGCGGCTCAGCACGGTCACGGCCTCCGGGCCCTGCAGCGCCAGCAGCGCGCGCTCGGGCACCGGGATCACCTCGCAGCGACCCGCCAGATGCTTTTGCATGTGGGCGATGTCCTGGTCCTTGCAGCCGGCGTTCACGACCACGAAGAGGTCGTCGGGGCGCTTGCAGACCATCAGGTCGTCCAGCAGGCCGCCCTGGTCATTCGTGAACAGCGCGTAGCGCTGCTTGAACACGCCGAGATCCACGATATCCACCGGCACCAGGGTTTCCAGCGCGGCCGCGGCGTCGGCGCCGACCAGGCGCACCTGGCCCATGTGGGACACGTCGAACAGGCCGGCGGCCGCACGGGTGTGCTTGTGTTCGGCCATCACGCCGGTGGGGTACTGCACCGGCATGTCGTAGCCGGCGAAGGGCACCATCTTGGCCCCGAGTTCGAGGTGGAGGGCGTGAAGAGGCGTTTTCAGCAAAGAGGACATGGAGGCTCCGCGGGTGGGTGCAGGGTCATGTCCTCGCTGTCCTTGGTACCTGAGAGATTGACTCACGCGGTGGGCGGTCCCGCGCTCGCTTGCCCCTTCGGTGGACCGGCTGCCGTCGCTGCGACGGGCCGGCCTCTCTCCAGTGAGGAACGCGCTGCATGTCGGCCACACAGCGCGTTTCGTCAGTCCTTTTGCCTGAGCGTTCGGGGCGGGATTGCTCCCGCGTCCTGCGCCTTCGGCGGCCCCCAAACACACCGGGGCGCTCTCCTGACGCGGCGCATTCTAGCGGCGCGTCAGGGTGTCCGGCGGGTAAATCGCCGTGATCTCAGCGGGCACCGCGGCGGCGGCTCAGGCGCACCGCCAGCGAGGCACCGGCCGCGGCCGTGGCCAGCGCGACCACGCCCATCCAGCCCCACTGGGCCAGCACCAGGCTGCCCAGCGCCGCGCCGGCCGACATGCCGATGAACATGCCGGTGAACAGCAGCGCGTTCAGGCGGCTGCGGGCGGCCGGGTCCAGGCTGTAGACCAGGGTCTGGTGGGCCACCAGCGTGGCCTGGATGCCGAAGTCAAAACCCACGGTCGCGGCCACGATCAGGCCGATCTGGGCCTCGCCCGGCAGCAGCACGCCCAGACCCATCACCGCGAAGGACACCATGGCCAAGCCGGCGCCCAGGCGGGTCACCAGCTCGGGGCCGCGCTTGTCGGCCAGGCGGCCGGCCAGCGGGGCGGCCAGCGCACCGGCGGCACCGGCCAGGCCGAAGGCACCGGCGGCTTCACTGCCCATGTGGTACTGGCTGTGCAGCATCACGGCCAGCGTCGACCAGAAGGCGCTGAAACCCATGGACAGCAGGCCCTGGGCCCAGGCCGCGCGGCGCAGCTCGGCATGCTGGGTCCACAGCTTGGCCAGCGAGGCCATCAGGTGGGCATAGCTCATATGGCTGGCCACCTGGAAGCGCGGCAGACCGCGCCAGGCCGCCAGACCGAACAGCACGATGCTGGCCGCGGCCAGCTCGTAGACCGTGCGCCAGCCCCAGTGCTCGGCGATGAAGCCGCTGGCCACGCGCGACAGCAGGATGCCCAGCAGCAGGCCGGTCATCACGGTGCCCACGGTCTTGCCGCGGCTGGCTTCGGGCGCCAGAGTGGCGGCGGCCGGCACGATGTCCTGGGCCATCGTGGCGGTCAGGCCCACGATCAGGCTGGCCGCCAGCAGCGCCGGCAGGCCCGGCGCCAGGCCGCTGACCAGCAGGGCCACGGCCAGCAGCACCGACTTCAGCAGGATCAGCAGGCGGCGGTCGAAGCGGTCGCCCAGCGGCGCCAGCAGCAGGATGCCCAGCGCATAGCCCAGTTGGGTCAGCGTGGGCACGAAGCCGGTGTCGCGGGCGCTGGCGCCCAGGTCGCCGGACAGCACGCCCAGCATGGGCTGGCTGTAGTAGATGGACGCCACGGCCAGGCCGGCGCCGCTGGCCAGCAGCAGCACCAGCGAGCGCGGCAGCTCGGTGTGCCGAGCGGCGTGCTTGGCGCCGGCAGAGGTGAGGGGAACAGAGCTCATGGAAGACTCCAGCGGAGGTTGGTATGGGCTGAATTCTTCCCTTGCATGACCAATCGCGGTAGACGGCTGGATTGCAGATTGGATATACATTCGACGCATGAGCAAGCCGACCAGCGCCGGCGTCGACCGGCTGGAACTGATGCAGACCTTTGTGCGCATCGTGGAGGCGGGCAGCCTGTCGGCCGCCGCGGTGCAACTGGGTAGCACCCAGCCCACGATCAGCCGCCGCCTGCAATGGCTGGAAAAGCTGCTGGGCCTGCGGCTGCTGCAGCGCTCCACCCACGCGATGAAGCTCACCGCCGATGGCGAACGCTGCTATGCGCATGCCAAGGCCTTGCTGGAGAACTGGGCCGCGGTGGAGGCCGACCTGCGCGGCGCCAAGGACCAGCCGCGCGGCCACCTGCGCGTGCTGGCGCCCCATGCTTTCGGCCAGGAGCTGCTGGTCGCGCCACTGGCGCGCTTTCTGGCCGAATACCCCGAGGTGAACGTGGACTGGCTGCTGCAGGACCGGGCCGCCGACTTCATCGCCGAGGGCATCGACTGCGCGATACGCGTCGGCGAGGTGGACGATCCGGCGCTGGTGGCCGTGCGCCTGGCCGAGGTGCCGCGCATCCTGGTGGCCGTGCCGGGGCTGTGGGGCGAGGGCCCGCCGCCGCAGCGCCCGGCCGACCTGGCGGCGCTGCCCTGGCTGTCGCTGCGGCAGTTCTACCGTGACGAGTTCGAACTGCAGCAGCAGGGCAGCGGCCGGCACGAACGCGTGCGCATCGCGCCGCGCATGAGCACCGACAGCCTCTACGCCGCCCGCAGCGCGGTGCGCGAGGGCGTGGGGGCGGCACTGCTGTCGGCCTGGCTGGTGGCGGACGACCTGGCCAGCGGCCGGCTGTGCCGCCTGGTGCCCGACTGGGAGGCCGCACCGCTGCCGGTGCACCTGATCTACCCCTATGCGCGCCTGTACCCGGCGCGGCTGCGCGCGTTTGCGGACTGCATGAAGCGCGCGATGCCGGGCATTGCCGGCATGCGGCCGCCCGGCGGCGGCTGAGCGCCGCGCCGCGCGGGGTCAGGTCTCAGTCCTCGTCGTGGCCGTGGCCGGCCTGCAGCGCCTCGGTGTTGATGGGCATGCTGGCGCCATCCGCGCCCTGGAAGAACAGCGGCGCGCGCTTGACCCGGCGCGGCGCCACTTCGTCCAGCGTCTTGGCATCGAACAGCCGGCCGTTCTGCATCACCTGCGCAATGCGGTCGCTCTGGCGGATGTCGGCCAGCGGGTTGCCATCGATGACCACCAGGTCGGCCAGCTTGCCCGGCTCCAGCGAGCCCAGGTCCTTGTCAAAGCCGAAGTTGCGGGCCGGGTTCAGCGTGGCCGCGCGTATCGCCTCGATGGGCTTCATGCCGCCCAGCGCCAGCATCCACATCTCCCAGTGCGCGCCCAGGCCCTCGCGCTGGCCGTGGGCACCGATCATCACGTTCACGCCGGCACGCGACAGCTCGGTGGCGGTGCGCGCCACGCGCAGCACATTGAAGTCTTCCTCCGGTGCGGTCAGGCGGCGGATGGCGCGCGGCTCCAGCACCGCCTTGGGCACGTAGCGCGAAAGCAGCGGGTGCTTCCAGACCTCGGTGCGGGCGTACCAGTAGTGCTCGCCGTCCAGGCCGCCGTAGGCCACGTTCAGCGTCGGGTTGTAGCCCACGGCCTGCTGGCCCCACAGCTGCTTGACGTCGTCCCACACCTCGGCGATGGGCAGCGCATGCTCCACCGTGGTGTGGCCGTCCACCACCATGCTCATATTGTTCTGGAACAGCGAGCCGCCCTCGGGCACGACCATCATGCCGGTCTCGCGCGCGGCCTCCACCACCTGCTGGCGCTGGTCACGGCGCGGCTGCTGGTAGCTCTTCACGCTGATCGCGCCCTCGGCCTTCTGACGGCGCAGATGGGTCAGCGCGTCGTCCAGGTTGTTGACCACCGCGGTGAAGGGCGTGCGGGCGCCATACAGGATGGTGCCGGTCGAGTAGATGCGCGGCCCCACCACCTTGCCGGCGCGCTGCATCTCGGCCTGCGTGAAGATGGTGCTGTTCTGGTTGGACGGGTCGTGCAGCGTGGTCACGCCAAAGGCCAGCGACGCGAAGTTCACCCAGCTCTGCTGCGGGATCAGGCCGCTGTCGCCCATGGCACCATGCCAGTGACCGTCGATCAGGCCGGGGATCACGGTCTTGCCGCTGATGTCTATGCGCTGCGCATCGGCCGGCACCGCCAGGCCCGCACCCACCGCGACGATGCGGTTGCCGTCCACCAGCACCGTGCCGTTCTCGATGACCTCATCGCCCTTCATCGTGACGATGCGGCCGCCGGTCAGCGCGATCTTGCCGCTGGGCTTGTCGCTGGCCTGCTCGAAGCCGATGGCCACCGACGTGGCCTTGTCCTTGCCCTGGGGCTTGGCGCTGAACAGCTCGTCGCCCAGCGTGTAGTGCAGGGTCTGGCTGTCGCCGCTCCAGTGCAGGTCCTTGCCGGCGTTGATGTCCAGCTGGCGCACCGGCAGCGCGTCCATCTTGGGGCCGACATTGAGGACCTTGCCCGGCTGGCCCTGCACATTGGGCAGCGGCGTCACATAGGCGTGGAAGCGCTCCACGAAGCCCAGCCAGCGGCCATCGGGCGACACGGTGTACTCGGTCGCGAAGTCGCTGCGCGCGATCTCGGTCTCGCTGCGGTCGTGCAGGTTCACGCGCACCAGCGAGCTGCGCTGGTCGACCTCGCTGGTGCTGCTCACGCGGGAGAACAGCAGCTCCTGGCCGTCGGCGCCGAACTGGGCGCCGCTGCCGTCCCTGGCGATGCGCTCGGCCTTGCCGCTGCCGTCCGCTGCGGCGACATAGAGGCCGGTCTCCAGGCTGTTCCAGGGCGTGGTCAGGCCGCCGCCGCGCACCTTGCGGAACACCAGCTGCTTGCCGTCCGGCGACAGGCGCGGCTCCAGGTACTTGCCGGGCTCCTTGATCAGCACCGTCTCCTTGCCGGAGGCGAGGTCACGGCGGCGGATCTGGCCCTGGCTGTCGTCGCGCCAGGTCGCGTAGACCAGGCTCTTGCCATCACGCGACCAGCTGGGCGCGAACTCGAAGGCCTCGTTCTGCGTGGTCAGGCGGCGCGGCTTGCCGTTCGGCAGATCCTTCAGGTAGAGCGAGCCCAGTGCCGAGTACACGACCTGCTTGCCGTCCGGCGACACCTGGGTGCCGCGCAGCTGGTGCACCGCGAATGTCTCGGGGGCCACGTCTTGCGCAAAGCGCGGCGGCTCGCGCAGCTCGCGGCTGTCCTTCACATGGAAGGGAATCTCGGCGGCCGTGTTCTTGAACGGGTTGACGCGCCAGATCTTGCCCTCGGCCCAGACCACCAGCTCCTGGCTGCCCGGCATCCAGGCGAAGCTGGGGTAGACGCCCCACATCGCCCAGGCCTCCTGCAGGTCGCGCGACAGGCCGCTCCAGGCCGGGAACTCGCGGCCGCTGGCCAGGTCCTTGAGGAACAGCGTGCTCTGGTTGCGCACCCGGCGCACAAAGGCCAGGTATTTGCCGTCCGGCGATGGCGTGGGGCGCACCGCGCCGCCCGCGCCCTGCACGAAGGGCTCGACGCTGCCGTCCTTCAGGTCCTGGCGGAAGATGGTGTAGATCGCGCCGTTGCTGTCCTTGTTGTACTCAAAGCTGCGGCCGGGCGTGGTGTCCTGGCTGTAGTAGAGGTACTTGCCGTCGGCAGACACCGCGGGCTCGCCCAGGTCCTTCTGCCAGTTGGGCTTTTCGTTGAGCTGCACGCCCTTGTTCTTGGCGGCGTCGGCATCCACCGCATACAGCCAGATCTCGCCCGAGCCGGCGCTGCGCGTGCCGGTGTAGTGCTTGCGCGCCAGCAGGTAATTGCCGCTGGGGTGCCAGACCGGGTTGTTCAGCAGCCGGAAGTCTTCCTTGGTGACCGCGTGCGCATCGCTGCCGTCCACATTCATCACCCACAGGTTGTCGCCGCCGCCGGCGTCGCTGAGGAAGGCGATGCGCTTGCCATCCGGCGAAAAGCGCGCCTGCTGCTCCCAGGCGATGGAGTGGGTCAGTGCGCGCGCCTCGCCGCCGGCGATGGGCAGGGTGTAGAGGTCGCCCAGCAGGTCGAACACCAGGGTCTTGCCATCGGGGCTCACGTCCACGCTCATCCAGGTGCCGGTGCGCGTGTCGATCTGCGCGGTCTTCACCGGGCCCGGGGGCGCATTCACCTGCCAGGCCGGCGGCGTCTTGGGCGCGGCCTCCTGGGCATGGGCGGCCAGGCTGGCGCTGAGCAGCAGGGCGGACAGAACGCGGAGGCGGGGCAGGCGAGGGCTCATCTCGGGCAGGGGTGGCAGCAAAAGCGCGCAGCATAGTCACGCGCCCACCCCGGCCCGATGGTCATGGCCGCCCGTGGCGCCGTTGCGCCGCAAATGCCGGGTTAACCCCGAGCACTCAAGCGCCGGTGGCTTCCTCGAAGCGGTCCACCTGGCGCAGCGGCTTGAACAGCCAGGCCCACAGGCTCACCACGCCCAGCGTGCACAGCGCGCCGCTCACCGCGGCCGGCACCACGCCCAGCGTCGCGGCCGAGCTGCCGGCGCGGAACTCGCCCAGCTCGTTGGACGAACCGATGAACAGCATGTTCACCGCATTGACCCGGCCGCGCATGTCGTCCGGCGTCGAGAACTGCACCAGCGCGCCGCGGATGTAGACGCTGACCATGTCGGCCGCGCCGGCCACCGCCAGTGCCGCGAAGGACAGCCAGAACCAGTGCGACAGCGAGAACACCAGATTGGCCAGGCCGAACACCGCGACCGCGATGAACATGCGCTGGCCGACGCGGCGGTCGAAGGGCCGGGCGGCGAGGTAGAAGCCCGCCGTCACCTCGCCCACGGCCATCGCGCTGCGCAGCGCGCCCAGGCCCTCGGGGCCCACATGCAGCACCTCGTGCGCATAGACCGGCAGCAGCGCCACCACGCCGCCCAGCAGCACCGCGAACAGGTCCAGCGAGATGGTGCCCAGGATGATGGGCCGGCTGCGGATGAAGCGTATGCCCGCGCCGAAGCGCTGCCAGATCGTGCCCGCGCCGCTGGCCGGCACCGTGGGGCGCACGGCCACGGCCAGCAGCAGCAGCGTGGCGAGCGCAAAGCACACGAAGCAGATCGCGTAGGTCAGCGCACCACCGCCGGCGGCGTACAGCAGGCCGCCGAAAAAGGGCCCGCCTATGCTGGCCGCGCGCAGCAGCATGCTGTTGGCCGCGATGGCCTGGGCCAGTTGTTCGCGCGGCACGATCTGCGGCAGCAGGCTCTGCAGCGCCGGGCCGGAGAAGGCGCGCGAGCAGCCGAACAGCACCAGCACCGTGTAGATGCCCGCGACGCCGGCCGCGCCATGGCCGGACAGCCACCACAGACCGGCGCTGCAAACGGCGCCCAGGCCCCAGCTGGCCGCCAGGATGGGCTTGCGGCTGAAGCGGTCGATCAGGTCGCCCGCGGGCAGCAGCAGCACCAGCATCGGCAGGAACTGCGCCAGGCCCACATAGGCCAGCGCGATGGGTTCTCGGGTCAGGTCGTAGACCTGCCAGGCCACCACTACAGCCTGCACCTGGGCGGCCAGCACCGCCAGCAACCGGGCGGCGAGAAAGGCGGTGAAGTCGGGGCGCCGGTAGACGCTGGGGGCGGGGGCGTCAGCCGACGCGGGCGGGGAGGCTTGAGAACTCACGGCAGGCCTGGGGCCGCGCAGCGGGCGCGGGCGGTCACAAAGGCCGGGAGTTTAGGGAGCGCCGCCGCCGGCTGCCGGCGGCGGGGCTTGGCAAGCACGTGCTTTGCTCGCGCGAAACACGAAAGCTCAGGCCGGACGCTCGGGCTGGGTACCCAGCTGGGTACTCAGGGCATCAGCCACCACAGCAGCAGGCCGCCGAACACCACCCACTGGATGCCGTAGTAGGCGAAGCGGCTCCTGGCCTTGATGCGCTTGCCCAGCAGGCGCACCTTCTGCACATAGGCGAAGGCCTTGTTGATGCCGCCGGTCTTGTCGGTGTCCGAGTTGGGGGCGGCGGCGGCGCGAATCAGCGTGTGGCTGACGAAGCGGTTCAGCGCGCGGGCGATGGGGTTGTTCAGCGGCCGCTCGATGTCGCAGAACAGGATGATGCGCATCTGGTCGGACTGGTTCTCCGCGTAGTGCAGATAGGTCTCATCGAAGATCACGCCCTGGCCGTCGCGCCAGGAGTAGCGCTCGCCGTCCACGTCGATGAAGCAGCGGTCGTCATTGGGCGTCACCAGGCCCAGGTGGTAGCGCACCGAACCGGCGAAGGGGTCGCGATGGGTGACCAGGCGACCGCCGGGCGGCAGCGCCGCGAACATCGCGGCCTTGACCGTGGGGATGCGCTGCAGCAGCTCGGTCGTGACCGGGCACAGAGCCCGCGCAGACGGGTGGGCATCGCCATACCACTTCAGGTGAAAGCGGGTCCAGCCGGTCTTGAAGAAGCTGTTGAAGCCGGCGTCGTTGTACTTGTCGCTCTTCTTGATCTCGCCGGCCTCGGCCAGCTTGTAGGCCTCGTCGCGGATTTTTTCCCAGTTGTCCTGCAGCAGCTTGAGCTCGGGGAAGCCCGACACCGGCAGGTAGGGCTTGGCCGGCAGCCGCGAGAACAGATACATGAAGCAGTTGATCGGCGCCATGAAGCTGGAGTGGTCGGTCAACTGGCGCCAGAAGCGCAGCCGCACGCGGCCGCGGTAGTGCACATAGACCGTGCTGGCGACAAAGATCGCGACGATCAGCAGCTTGATGTAGGGGAAGTCGTGGGGCATGGGTTCACCGCCGGGCGTAGTAGTCGGCCTCGCCTTCGGGGCGCGACTTGAAGCGCTTGTGCAGCCAGAAATATTGATGCAATTGTCGGCGCACCTGGGTCTCTATGACCTGGTTCATGCGCGCCGCGTCGGCCGCCGGATCGCTGCTGGGGAAGCCCTGCAGCGGCGGCTCGATCACCAGCGTGTAGCCGCCCGCCTCGCGGCGCGGGTAGCAGGGCAGCACCACCGCCCTGGCCGCACTGGCCAGGCGGGACATGCCGGTGATGGTGGCCGCGTTCACGCCGAAGAAGGGCACGAACACCGAGTCGCGGTGGCCGAAGTCCTGGTCCGGCAGGTAGTAGAGCCGGTAACCGTCGCGCAGCGCGCGCAGCATGGGGCGCGAGCCCTCCTGGCGAGACACCACGAGGCCCGTGCCCAGGCGCAGGCGCTTGGCGCGGAAGAGGGCGTCCAGCCACGGGTCCTTCTGGCGGGCATACATGCTCACCACCGGCGTCTCCATGGACACGCGCAGGCCGGCCAGGTCCAGCCCGGTGAAGTGCGGCATCATCAGGATGACCTGCCGGCCGTCCAGCGCCTTCAGATGCTCCAGGCCTTCGATGCGCATCAGCCGCCGCAGCCGCGCCGGCGACGCGAACCAGCAGTAGCCGTACTCCAGCAGCATCTGCACGATGGCCACGAAATGCCGGCGCAGCAGGCGCTCGCGCTCGGCCTCCGGCATGTCCGGGAAGCACAGGCGCAGATTCACGCGGCCTATGCGCCGCCGCGACGTGGGCAGCGCGGCGATCAACGAGCCCAGCAGCCAGCCCAGCGCCGACACGGCCCGGAAGGGCAGCCAGCTGATCAGCCAGACCAGGCCGACAAGCAGCCTCAGGCCCATGCGAGGCTCCGGGCAGCGGCGGACGGGGTCGGGAAAGGACGGGGCGAGAGCGGCAAGGGAGCGCGGCAGCCGGGCTGCGAGTCGTGACGAAGGGGCGGATGTTACTGAGCCGCAGGCGCAGGGGTCTGCGCCAGCTCAAACGCGTGATTGTCTCGTGCCGGCCAAGGCGGCATGGGCCGCGGGTGCTTTCGGCCCTGCGGCCCGGCTCAGTCCTCGCCCAGCGCCAGAGTCACATACACCAGCGCCGCATTCCAGTTGATGGCCACCTCGTTGCTGGCGTAGCTGCAGTAGTCGTCCAGGTAGGCCAGTGCCGCGGGCCGGGCCGGATAGGCGCGCGTGCAGCCCCGGGCGTCTTCCCGCCCGGCATTGGCCCCGCCCACCAGAAAGCCCGGCACGGGGGCGATGACGCCATCGGCGGCCGAGGGGCGGTGATGCGGATGCTGGGGCGAGCGGCTGCCGAAGCCGGTCACCTGGGACAGGCCCAGCGGATTGCGGCCCAGCACATAGTCCAGCAGCGCCTGGGCTGCCGCGCGGAAGCGCGGGGCGCGCTCGGGGGCGAGTTGCTCGGCCTGCAGCAGCACCAGCGCCTGGTTCAGCGCCACGCCGTTGCTGCCCCAGATGAAGTCAGGCGCCGCCAGCGCGACGCCCCAGCTGGCCTGGCCGGCCTTGTCGAGCAACTGGTCGGCCAGGCCCAGCACACGGCGCCGGGCCAGCGCGGCGACGGCCGGGTCCAGGCGCTCGCGCCGGGCCGCCAGCGACAGCCAGGCCAGGCCGCCCACATCGCGCCAGGACGGCAGGCTCATGGGCGTGCGCTTTAGCGGCACCGCGGCCAGGTAGGCCGGGTCGCCGGTGGCGAGATGCAGCTCGGCGGCGGCCCAGGCGAACTCGTCGTCCAGCCTGTCGTCCCCATACTCGCCGGTATGGATGTCGGGCGGCTGGCGGTAGACCGCGCGGGGATTCGCCCGGGCCCAGTCCCAGGCCGCGAGCGCCGCCTGCAGCAGCTGCGCCGGCAGCTGCGGCGACCGCGGGGTCAGGTCGCGCAGCACGCGGCTGGCCTGGGCCATCACGGCCGCGAAGTCCAGCGCCGCGGCCGTGCTCTTTTGCAGCAGCCAGCGTGGGCGGTCGGCCTCGGCCGGCATGAGCACGCCGTCGAAGTCGGCATTGCTGAGCTTGTGATAGACGCCGTCGTCGTCCGGATCCTGCATGCTCAGCAGCCAGCGAAGGCTCCACAGCGCCTCATGCAGCAGGTCGGGCAGGCCGTCGCCGCTTTCGGGCAGCCCCACGGCCAGGCCCGCGGCGCGGGCCGGCGCGCGCTCGTAGGCGGCCAGCAGCAGGTGGGTCGCGAACGCGGCATTGACCACGTACTTGTTGTAGTCGCCGGCGTCATACCAGCCGCCGGGGCTGGCGATGCGGTCGCCGGCATGGCGCCGCGGGCCCGCCGCCGACGGGTGAACCAACACCTCGGTGTCCGCATGGCCGGCGGCCCGGGCGTAGGGCCCGGCCAGCGCCGGACTCAGGGTCTGGCTGGCGCGGTTGAAGAACAGGGCCCGCAGCGCGGCGCTGCTCAGTGGGGCGTAGACGCCGGGCCGTATCACGAAGGGGTCGGAGTCGGGCAGGCCGGCCACGCGCAGCCGGTAGCGGCCCGGGGCGCGCATCGCACTGAAGTCCGCCACGCGCACCGCCTGCCCGGCGGGCGCCCATGGCCGGGCCGGGCTCAGCGGCCCGGCGAGCACCACCCGGCCGCTGTCTGCGGCCAGCAACTCGAAGCGGCTGGCCGGCCCGGCGGCCACGGTGGCGCGTTTGGCGGCGGCGGGTGTGAAGCCGAGCTGGTTCACCGCGATGGCCTGGGGCTGGGCACACGCTGCCCCCTGGCCCAGGCACAGGCCGACGAACAGACCCAAGGCCAGCGTCGCGGCGCCACTGCGCCCGCTCGCGCGCCGGGGCATCGCGTCAGCGGCCAGGCGCCGGGGGCGCGGTGGTCTCGCGCACCTCCAGGCGTATCGGCGGCACCGGGGGTTGCTCGCCCTCGGGGGCGCGGCCCAGCTGGTGCAGCAGCGCCCAGGCCGCGGCCTGGCCCATCGCATAGGTGTGCTGGCGCACGGTGGTGACCGGCGGTGTCATGTACTTGGACTGCGGCAGGTCGTCGAAGCCCACCAGGGACAGGGCCTGCGGCACCTTCAGCCCTCTGCGGTGCAGCACCAGCTTGGCGCCCCACAGCGACTGGTCATTGGCGCAGAACACCGCGCTGAACTCATGGCCCGCGGCCAGCAGCGCCTCCATCGCCGCGATGCCGCCCCCCTCCATGAAGTCGCCCTCGACGATCAGCGCCGGGTCCACGCTCAGGCCAGCCTCGCGGTGGGCCCGCATATAGCCCTCCTTGCGTTCCTGCGCGTCCAGATTGCTGGCCGGACCGGCGATGTGGGCGATGCGTCGGTGGCCCTGCTGGATGAGGTGCTCGGTGGCGAGCCGGCCGCCCTCGACCTGGTCCTGCGAAAACGACATCACGCCCGGCGCGCTGAGGCGTCGGCCAATCAGTGCGACCGGCTGCTGCTGCGCCAGCTCGGCGAGCTGCGCATCGCTGAGCCGGCCGCCCAGCACGATCAGTCCGTCCACCTTGCGGGCGGTCAGCAGCGCAACGCGCTCGGCCTCTTCCTCGGGGTTCCAGTGGCCCGGCACCACGATGGGCGCGTAGCCGCTGCCGGTCAGCGCCGCGTCCACGCCCTTGGCCGCGTTCGCGAAGTAGGGGCTCTCCAGCTCCTGGGTCAGCACGCCAATGGTGTGGGTGGAGCCGCTGCGCAGGCCGCGCGCGGACAGGTTGGGGCGGAACTTCAGCTTCTGGATCGCGGCCTCGACCGCACGGCGCTTGTCTTCGGCGACGCGGGCCGCGCCGGTCAGGATGCGCGACACGGTGGCCGGCGACACGCCCGCGAGGCGCGCGACGTCCTGCACCGTGGCGGGCTCGGCTTTCGCACGGGGCTGGGAAGGGCTCGATGCCATGGGGAAGCGGGCGCCCGTGGCGCCGACGTGGAGCGGTGGCGGGAATGATATCGATTTCTCGGCCATCTCCCGGGCGCCCGATTAGGGACTTCCCTTGGGTGGCGAGCGGTCTGCGCTCTCGCCGTTGACAGGCGATCCGCGTTACGGGCAGACTGTATGAATTCGATTTCAAGCCGCTGAGACAAGGCTGCGTCGCGGGCAACCGGGGCGTCAACAACAGGACGAATCATGCGATCGCTGAGGCGCCGAGATGCCCTGACGCTGCTGTGCTGCGCACCCGCCACCAGCCGCACGCGGGCGGCCGCCACCCGGCTCACCGTGGCCACCTATCCCGATCTGGACCGCGCGCTCAAGCTGGCGCTGCCGGCGTTTGCGCGGCGGCACCCGGAGGTCGAGGTCAACGTGGTGTCGCTGGCCCACAAGGATCACCACACGGCAATGACGACGGCTCTGGCCGCCGGTGCCGCGCTGCCGGACCTGATCGCGCTTGATATGGATTTCATGGGCAAGTTCCTGGACTCCGCCGGCCTGGAGGACCTGTCCCGCCCGCCCTTCAGCGGCGCGGTGCATCAGGCGCAGATCGCGCGCTTTGCCTGGCGTGCCGGCGTCAATCGCCGCGGCGAACTCAAGGCGCTGCCGGTGGACGTGGGCCCGGGGGCCTTGTTCTACCGCGAGGACCTGCTGCAGCGCGCCGGGCTGGTCGAGCGCGACCTCACGCAGAGCTGGCGCGGCTTCATCGCGGCGGGCAAGCAGTTGCGGGCGCGCACCGGCGCCTGCCTGCTGGCCCATGCCCAGGATCTCAAGGACATCCGCATCCGCGCCGGGCTGGCGGACGGGGAGGGCGTGTTCTTCGATGGCGGTGGCCGCTGCCTGGTGCAGGGCGATCGCTTTCGCGCCGCTTTCGAGCTGGCTCAGCAGGCGCGCGATGCGGGCATGGACGCCGGCGTGCGCGCCTGGACCAACGAGTGGGCCGAGGGCTTTCGCCGCGACCTGATCGCCGCGCAGATGATGGGCTCCTGGCTGGGGGGGCATCTCAAGCACTGGATCGCGCCGGCCACCGCGGGTCGCTGGCGCTCGGCGCCGCTGCCCGAGGGCGTGGCCGCCGCGTGGGGCGGCTCCTTCTATGCGATCCCGGTGCATTCGCAGCACAAGGCGCTGGCCTGGGAGCTGCTGGGACTGTTGGCGCTGGACCGCGAGCAGCAGCTGGCCGCCTTCCGCTCGCTGGACGCCTTCCCGGTGCTGCTGAGCGCGCAGGACGACGGCTTCCTCGACCAGCCCATTCCTTTTCTGGGCGGCCAGCCGGCGCGGCTGCAGTGGCGCGACATGGCGCGGCGCGTGCCTGCGCTGGCACTGGACCGCTACGACGCGGTCGCCGACGAGGTGGTGCGCAACGAACTGGACCTGGTGCTGCTGCAGCGCAAACCCATAGACCGTGCGCTGGCCGATGCCCGCGCGACCGTGGAGCGGCGTGTGCGCCGCCGCGCCTGAGCGAGCTGGCCCCTTCAGGACCCGACCCCATGACCCTGCGCCCCACCTGGCCCCGACGTCTGCGCCTGCCGCGCCGCTGGATGCCCTATCTGTTCATCAGCCCCTTCTTCCTGCTGTTCGCCGCCTTCGGGCTGTTCCCGCTGCTGTTCTCCATCGTGCTGTCGCTGAACAGCTGGGATGCCGCGGCCGGCCTGGGCGCGATGCAGTGGGTGGGGCTGGACAACTATGTCTATGCGCTGACCCGCGACGACGGCCTGTGGTCCTCGCTCTACAACACGCTGTGGCTGGCACTGGTGGGCTGCGTGCCGCAGCACCTGGTCGCGCTGCCGCTGGCCTACTACCTGCACAGCGCGTTCCAGCGCTGGCGCAACGGCGTCGTGGGGCTTTACTTCCTGCCCTTCATCACGTCCACGGTGGCGGTGTCGCTGGTGTTCTCGGCGCTGTTCTCCAAGGATTTCGGCGCGATCAACGCGGGACTGCTGGCGCTGCACCAGCTGCCGTTCGTGGGTGGTCTCTTTCCGGCCCAGCCCATCGCCTGGGACCAGGCCGACAACACGCGCTGGATGATCGCCATCGTGGTGTTCTGGCGCTATGTGGGCTGGAACACGGTGCTCTACCTGTCGGCCATACAGACCATTCCGCGCGACCTGTTCGAGGCCGCCCGTGTGGACGGCATCCGCCCGCACCAGACCTTTCTGCACATCGTGCTGCCGCAGCTGCGCCCCATGGTGTTCTTCGCGGTGACGCTGGCCATCATCGGCAGCCTGCAGCTGTTCGAGGAGCCCTTCATCCTCACCGGCGGCACGGGAGGCTCGGGCCAGGCTGGCAAGACCGTGGCCATGCACCTGTACTCGGTGGCCTTCACCGATGGTGACTTCGGCACCGCCTCGGCCATCGCCTGGCTGCTGTTCCTGCTGATCGCCGGCGCCACCGCCCTCAACAACCGCCTGCTGGGCCGCTCGCGCTGAGGCCCGCCCCATGAGCTCCATGCTGTCTTCTTCCGCGGGCGCCCACCAGCCCCTGTCCACCCCCCGACGCTCCCGCTGGCCGGCCGGCCGCGTGATCGGCCACGCGCTGGTGCTGGCCGGTGCGCTGCTGATGGTCGCGCCCTTCTACCTGATGATGGTGTTCGCGACCCACAGCAATGCCGAGATCCTGTCGGTGCCGCCGCCGCTGTGGTTCGGCCATGCGCTGCCGGACAACCTCGCGCTGCTGCTGGAGCGACTGCCGTTCTTCTGGCGCAACCTGGGCTGGAGCTTCTACATCGCGTTCGCGGTGACGGCGCTGAACCTGCTGCTGTGCTCGCTGGCCGGCTACGCGTTCGCGCTGCTGGAGTTCCGCGGCCGCGAGCGGCTGTTCGGCATGGTCGTGGCCACGCTGCTGCTGCCCGGCTTTCTGGGCATGGTGCCGTCGGTGCTGACCATGGCCTGGCTGGGCTGGCTCAACGAGCACAAGGCGCTGATCGTGCCGGGGGCCTGCGGGGCGCTGGGCATCTTCATGATGCGGCAGTACATGGGCGCCAGCGTGCCGCGCGAGCTGGTCGAGGCCGCACGCCTGGACGGCTGCGGCGAGTTCGCGATCTTCTGGCGCATCGTGCTGCCGCTGACGCTGCCGGCGCTGGGCACGCTGGGGCTGATCACCTTCATAGGTTCCTGGAACAACTTCATGGGTCCGCTGGTCGTGATCCGCGACATGGACCTCTACACCGTGCCGCTGGCGCTGCGTGCGCTGCAGGGCAGCGGCCAGACGCCCTGGGGCGCACTGAGTGCGGGCGCCGCGATCGCGGTGCTGCCGCTGCTGATCCTGTTCGTGCTGGCCTCGCGCCGCCTGATCGACGGTCTCACCACCGGCGCCGTGAAGTAGGGCGCCGCTTCCTGAACCCCTCCCGTGTCCCCTGACTCCCCTCCGACCATGACCACCACGATCCCGTCCCGCCAACCGCTCTCTGCCACCGCCTTCCAGCGCCTGGGTCCAGACTTCACCTGGGGCGTGGCCACCAGCGCCTACCAGATCGAGGGCGCGGTGGACGTGGACGGCCGCGGCCCGTCCATCTGGGACACCTTTGCGCGCGAGCCCGGCCGCACGGTCAACGGCGAGAGCGGTGCGGTGGCCTGCGATCACTACCGCCGCTGGGCCGACGACGTGGCCCTCATCGCGGACCTGGGCGTCAACGCCTACCGCTTCTCCATCGCCTGGCCGCGGGTTCAGCCCCAGGGCCTGGGCGCGTTCAACCCCAAAGGCCTGGACTTCTATGACCGCCTGGTCGATGAGCTGCTGGCGCGCGGCATTGCGCCGCACGCGACGCTCTACCACTGGGACCTGCCGCAGCATCTGCAGGACCTGGGCGGCTGGGGCAACCGCGACACCGCCTTCCACTTCGCCACCTATGCCGACGCGATCGCGCGCCGCCTGGGCGACCGGCTGGCCTCGCTGGCCACGCACAACGAGCCCTGGTGCACCGCGGTGCTGGGCCATGAGATCGGCAAGTTCGCGCCCGGCGTCCGCGACCCGCGGCTGGCCGCGCAGGTCTCCCACCACCTGCTGCTGTCGCATGGCCTGGCGATGAGCGCGATGCGAGCCAGCGGTGCGGCCTGCCCGCTGGGCATCGTGCTGAACCAGTCCAGCGTGACGCCCGCCACCGACAGCGCCGCCGACCGCGCCGGTGCGGCCACCGAGTACGCGCGCTTCGTGCGCTGGTACATGGACCCGCTGTTCCTGGGCCGCTACCCGCAGGACCCCGGCATCGCCCACTACCCCGAGGTGCGTGATGGCGACATGGCCTTGATCCAGGCGCCGCTGGATTTCCTGGGCGTCAACTACTACACGCGCATCTGGGTCAGCCGCGAGCAGCCCGAGCAGCCGGCCCCGATGGCGCTGGGCCAGACCGACATGGGCTGGGAGATCTACCCCGACGGCCTGCGCGAACTGCTGGTCGGCCTCAAGGACCAGTACCGCGACCTGCCGCCGCTGTTCATCACGGAGAACGGCATGGCGAACGCCGACACGCTGGACGGCGGCCGCGTGGCCGACGCCGCGCGCATCGACTACGTGCGCCGTCACCTGGAGTCGCTGGCCGAGGCCCGGGCCGCCGGCGTGGACCTGCGCGGCTACTTCTACTGGAGCCTGATGGACAACTACGAGTGGGACTCGGGTTATGCCAAGCGCTTCGGTCTCGTGCACGTGGACTACGCCACCCAGCAGCGCACGCTGAAGGACAGCGCCCACTGGTACCGCGCGCAGATCGCCGCCCATCGCGCCGCCGGCTCGCCGGGTGCGGCCCAGCTGCCGGCCACGGAGGCGCTCCATGGCTGAGCTGCGGCTGCGCGGCCTGCGCAAGCGCTATGCCGGCGGGGTGGAGGTGCTCAAGGGCATTGACCTGGACATCCCCGACGGCGAGTTCACCGTCTTCGTGGGGCCGTCCGGCTGTGGCAAGTCCACGCTGCTGCGCGTGATCGCGGGCCTCGAAGACCTGGACGAAGGCGAGGTGCAGATCGGCGGGCGCAGCGTGGGTGCGCTGGACGCTTCGCAGCGCGGCGTGGCCATGGTGTTCCAGAGCTATGCGCTGTATCCGCACATGACGGTGGAGCAGAACATGGGTTTCGCGCTGAAGATGGCCGGCGAGTCGCGCGCCGCGGTGCGCGAGCGCGTGGGTCAGGTGGCCGAGGTGCTGCGCATCGCCCACCTGCTGCAGCGCCGGCCGCGCGAGCTCTCCGGCGGCCAGCGCCAGCGCGTGGCCATAGGCCGCGCCATCGTGCGCCGGCCGCAGGTCTTCCTGTTCGACGAGCCGCTGTCCAACCTCGATGCCGCGCTGCGCGTGCAGATGCGCCTGGAGCTGGCGCGCCTGCACCGCGAGCTGGGCACGACCATGATCTACGTGACCCACGACCAGGTGGAGGCGATGACGCTGGGCCAGCGCATCGCGGTGTTCAACGCCGGCCAGGTCGAGCAGGTCGGCACGCCGCTGCAGCTGTTTGAGCAGCCCGCCACCCGCTTCGTGGCCGGCTTCCTGGGCACGCCCACGATGAACTTTTTGCCACTGCCGGCCACGGCCGAGGCGCCGGCCATGGACCTGGCGCGTGCCGGCATCACGCTGCCCGGGGCGGCCACGGCCGGGCCGCTGACGCTGGGCGTGCGCGCCAGCCACCTGCAGCTGGTCGCGCCGGACCAGGGGCTGGCCGCCTGCATCGAGCTGGTCGAGCACCTGGGCGATCAGGTGATCGCCCATGCGCGCCTGGTGGCCGATCAGCCGCCGCTGGCCGTGCGCCTGCCGGCCGACGCGCGCCTGCCGAGCCCGGGCGACCGCGTGGGCCTGCGCATGCAGGCCGAGCGCATCCACCTGTTCGACGCCCAGGGCAGGGCGCTCGCGGCCTGAGGTCACGCCCAGCAGTTTTCACCGCCGTTTTACCGGGCGCACGCGCCCCTACACCCACCGACCCACCAGAGGACAACAATGACAAAGAGACAAGCTCAAGCCCTGCAGGCCCGCCGGCCTGCGTCCCATGCCCCCCTGCAGGCCGGGCCCGGCCTGGTGATGGCCGCGGTGCTGGCCCTGTGCCACGGCCAGGTGCTGGCGCAGGCCGAGGCGCCGGCACAGCCGGCCTCCGCCCCCAAGCCCAGCGCCGCCGCCGACGCCGACGCCGCCAAGCCCGATGCGGTGCGGCTGGATACGGTCACCGTGACCTCCAATCGCCGCCTGGAAACGGCGCAGAAGGTGTCGGGCGTGGTGCAGTCGCTCAGCGCCGATCAGCTGCGCAAGGACGGCATCACCGACGTGCGCCAACTGCAGGCCGCGGTGCCGGGGTTGAGCATCGCCAACCAGGAAGGCAACGTCGAGATCTTCATCCGCGGCGTGGGCTCGGCCAACAACACCGAGCTGGGTGATCCGGGGGCGGCGCCCCACCTCAACGGTGTCTACATCCCGCGCCCGCGCGGCCTGGGCCTGATGTTCTACGACCTGGAGCGGGTGGAGGTGAACAAGGGGCCGCAGGGCACGCTGTACGGCCGCAACGCCTTGGCCGGCACGCTCAACATCATCACCGCCCAGCCGCGCCTCGGGCAGTTCAGCGGCTATGCACAGGCCGAGGTGTCCAACCGTGATGGCCATGGCGCCGAGGCTGCGGTCAACCTGCCGGTGGGCGCGGATGCGGCGCTGCGCATCGCGGCCTACCAGAGCAGCAAGGACTACGGCTTCACCAATGTGTCCACCGATCCCGCGGCCCGCCAGCTCAAGCCGGCAGGCCTGGAGAACAACCATGCGCTGCGCCTGTCGGCACGCTGGGAGCCCACCGAGGCGCTGCGCTTCAACCTGGTGGCTGACAGCGGCCGGGAACGCGGCACCGGCTATCCGGGCGCCAACATCTACACCGCGGTGACCAGCAGCGGCCTGCGACCCGAGGACCTGGACCTGCGCCGCGTGGTCTACCGCGGCGCCGAGGGCGACATGCGCAACGACCTGTGGGGCGTGCTGGGCAAGGTCGAGGCCGACATCGGCCCGGTGACCGCGGAGTTCAACGCCAGCCGCCGCTCGGTGGACTTCTGGCAGCGCAACGGTCAGTCCGACGGCATTGCCTGGCCGGGCCGCGACCTGAGCACGGTCGGCTACGACAACTACTCCACGCAGTACTGGCAGACGCTGTCGCACAGCAATGTCTATGAGCTGCTGCTGCGCTCCAACGACCCGTCCCAGGCGCTGCAATGGACCACCGGCGTCTTCCATTTCAAGGAGAAGCAGGGCGTGGGCTACCTGTCGCTGGCGGACCGTGGCTGCTGCTACTGGGGCAGCGAGTTCACCATGCCCGACGTGCGCGGCAAGTCCACCGCCGCCTATGTGGACGCCACCTACAAGGTCGCGCCCGAGTGGCGCGGGCTGGCGGGCTTGCGGCGCACCCAGGAGAGCAAGTCGCGCTACGGCATAGGCGGCAACCTGGGCGTGGTGCTGGGCGGAGAGAACTGGGACTGCTGCTACGCCACCCGCTGGGGCACGGACGGCTTCCAGCCCGCGCTGCTGGCCCGGCCCAACTTCGACATGAGCAAGATCACCACCGATGCGGAGCGGGCGCAGTTCATCCTGCAGACCATCCTGGTGCCGGGCCGGCGTGACCTGGTCACGCAGCAGCTGCAGCCCATCGCCAACGGCAGCAACCCGAACGGCGCCTGTGTGGATCGCCCGGACGTGAACGACAACGGCCGACTGTCCTGCCCCCAGACCAATCCCTCCAACACCAACGGCGGCTTCGCCTACGTGAACTCCTGGCAGCTGCCCACGCAGCAGTACGGCAGCAGCAGCGCGCAGTACAACGACTTCCGGCTGGGGCTGGAGCATGACCTGGGCCGCGATGCGATGGTCTACGTGAAGTACTCCACCGGCCACAAGGCCGGCGGCTTCAACGACACCTTCGCCACCTCGCCCATCCCCGAGGTCTACGCGCCGGAGAAGCTCAGCGTGCTGGAGGTCGGGTCGCGCAACGTGATCGAGCTGATGGGCCGCCGTGCGGTGGCCAACCTGACCGGCTTCTATTACGACTACAAGAACCAGGTCTTCCAGGATCTCAGCTGCATCAGCATCAACACCCAGGTCACACCCAACACCTGCAGCGGCTACTCGCTGGTGAACCGCAACATCGGCGCGTCGCGGCTCTACGGGCTGGAGGGCGAGCTGCGCCTGCCGCTGCCGGCCGGCTTCTCGCTGGACATGAACGCGGTGCTGCTGCAGACCCGCATCCGCAGCGCGGTGGTGGCCGACGCCCGCGCGCTGGACTACGGGCAGGGCGGCAAGGCGCCGCAGATCAGCCTCAGCGGCAACCAGCTGCCGCTGGCCTCCAAGGTGAATCTGTCGACCCGGCTGCAGCAGGTGATGGCGTTGGGCGCAGGCAAGCTGGACTGGCAGGCACTGCTGAGCTATCGCTCGGCCTACTACCTGACCCAGTACAACGAGCTGGATGTGGTCTCGCTCAGCGGTACGCGCACCAGCGCACTGGCCGCCGGTTTCCCGGATCGGCAAAAGGGCTATGCGACGCTCAACCTGGGCCTGGGCTACACGCTGGACCGCTACCGCGTGGAGGCGTTCGCAAGCAATGTCACCAACGAGCAGGCGTCCACCAAGGCCTTGGTGGGCTCCGCACTCAATGTGCGCTTCCTGAACGACGCCCGCAGCTATGGTCTGCGCGTGCGAGCCAGCTTCTGACCGCCTGGCGCGCGCGGGCCGCGCGCCACCCTTTTTGCAGATTCCGGAGACTGCGATGACCTCCCTCACCCAACGTGCGCGGCGCGCCATGCCCGCGCCGGCCCTGGCCGCGCTGACGCTGGTCCTCAGCGCCGGCGCGTACGCCGAAGGCTTCTTTGACGGCTTCGATGGCACCGGCGGTGCCGGTCCGGCCTGGGAAACCGCCACCTGGCCCAATGGCACGCCCTTTGGCTGCACCTTCGCCTACAGCGAGGTGTGGAAGGAGAGGGGGCTCATGGTGCTCAACGTGAATGGCGGCACACAGCGCTGCGGCGAGATCCGCACGCGCCGCAGCTTCACCTATGGCAAGTTCAGCACCCGCATGAAGGCCAGCAGCTTTGCAGGCGGCAACAGCTCCTTCTTCCTATACACCGGCCAGGCCGGCACGGCCAGTCATTTCGAGATCGACATCGAGCTGATCAACGGCGGCACCGTGCTGCACACCAATGTGTGGAAGGGCGGTGTGCAGGACTTCCGCCAGTACCCCATACAGCCCGGCTGGCACACGCTGGGCTTCGAGTGGCGGGAGAACTCCGTGCGCTGGTTCAGCGTGGACGAGCAGGGCCGCGAAACCACGCTGCGCGAGCAGGCGGTGTCGGTCGCCGCGCCCATGCAGCTGATGCTCAACCACTGGCACGGGGACAACACCCCCGATGCCATCGGCTTTCTGGGCCGATGGACCGGCGGCGGTGGCCCAGCCTACTACGACTGGGTCAAGGTGGAGTGAACGGCGGAGCGGCGCTCAAGCCTTGAGCGTCACCAGCTCCTCCGCGATGGTGGGGTGCAAGGCCACGGTGCGGCGGAAGTCGCGCCAGGTGGCGCCGGCCGTCAGCGCCACCGCGATGAACTGCACCATCTCGGCGACGCCGTCGCCCATCAGGTGCACGCCCACCACCCGGTCGCTGTCCTCGTCGATCAGCACCTTGAACAGCACCTGCTCGCGCGAGCCCGCAAAGGTGTTGGCCATGGAACGGAAGCGGCTCTTGAGCACGCGCAGGCGAGGGTGGAGCGCTCGTGCCGTCTCCTCGGTCAGGCCCACGGTGGCCAGCTCGGGCGTGGTGAACACCGCGGTGGGCACGCGCTCATAGTCCAGCGGCTCGACGTCCAGGCCGCCGTAGTGGTGGTCGGCGAAGGCCTGGCCTTCACGGATTGCCACCGGGGTCAGGTTGAGCCGGTTCGTGACGTCACCGATCGCGTAGATGGACGGCACATTGGTGAGCCCGCCCGGGCCCACGACGATGGCACCCTGGTCGTCCACCGCCACGCCCGCGGCGTCCAGCCCCAGGCCCTGGGTGTTGGGGCGGCGGCCGGTGCTCAGCAGCACCGCGTCCGCCTCCAGCACACGCCCGCCAGTCGTGGTGGCGCGCAGCGTCGAGCCCTCGCGCTGCAGCGTTTCGATGCGGTCGTCGAACACGAAGTTCACGCCTCGCTGGCTCAGCTGCTCCTGCAGCGCCTGCGCCAGCTCGCCATCGAAGCCGCGCAGCAGCGCCGGGCCGCGCACCAGTTGCGTGACCTCGCTGCCCAGCCCCTTGAACACGCTCGCAAACTCCACCGCGATATAGCCGCCGCCCACCACCAGCAGCCGGCGCGGCTGCTCGGGCAGGTGAAAGAGCTCGTCCGACGTGATGCCCAGCTCGGCGCCCGGAAATTCCGGGCGGTGCGGCACGCCACCGGTGGCGATGAGGATGCGTGCGGCCGTGAACCGGCGGCCCGAATCGCGCAGCCGCACCGTGTGCGGACCTTCCAGCGTCGCGTGCTCGGCAAAGGCCTGGGCACCCGAGCCCTGCAGATTGCGCTCGTAGATGCCTTCCAGCCGTTCCAGCTCCACATCCTTGTTGTGGATCAGCGCCTGCCAGTCGAAGCGTGGCGACTCCAGCGTCCAGCCGAAGGCCGGACCGGCCTGGACTGCGGCGGGCAGCCGGCTCGCAAAGACCATCAGCTTCTTGGGCACGCAGCCGCGATGCACGCAGGTGCCGCCGAAGTTCGCACCTTCGGCCACGCCCACGCGCGCGCCGTGCTGTGCGGCCACCCGGGCCGCGCGCACGCCGCCGGAGCCGGCGCCGATCACGAAGAGATCAAAGTCATAGTTCTGCATGTTCTTCACGCCGTGCGGGAGCGGGCCGCGAGCCGGCGCCGTGTTCATATGCGGGGCAGATGAAGTGTGCTGCAGGGCTTGCAAGCCCGACCAGCTGGCAAAGGGGGTAGCCGCGTGTGGTTTGCAACTGTGGTGACAAGGTAAGGGTGCCAACGAGAGGACAAGTAAATCAACGACATAGCGTGGCGCGCCACCTCAAGTTCAAGTCTTGCCAGATGATAAGTGGTATGTTCGCAATCTAATTTTTGCAACGCGCCAAGTTGTTGATTTCATTGGGAAATCTTCGACAGCCGACATCGTCCACCGAGGCCCCAGCCGTCATGCCGCAATTGTTGGCTGGGACCGCTTCAAACTTGGATAGTGGCTCCACGGACGAGGGGCCGGAAAGCCGCAGAGCGCTGGCCTCCCTGAAGCTTCGCGTGCTGCCGCGTTCTCAGCGAGCGCAAGCAGCCGGGTCAGAGCTTTGTTCAGGGCGCCACTGATATTCAGCCCGCGTCGACCGAGTCGCCCGTGAGCTGAACTGGCGGCGCGCCGATGTGGGCGGAGTTGAGCCCGTCAAGGCAGGAATGACACGGCTTGGACGTCGCCGAGACGGGCTGGAGCACCCTTGAGCCGGCCTAACTCTTTGATGATGGCCGCTTGGTCGCCCTTACGGTTGGCGCACGTGAATTCCACGTGCCGAAGTGCTTGACTCCAAGTCGTAAGAACGGTCAGCTTGCCGCTATTTGCGCCCAGGGAGTACGGGTCGCAGTTCGCGCACCATGCGACGAGGTCAGTGTTGTTCTGATACGCCGTCGCCCGGACAGCCGGCTGCTTGCACTCCGCGCATACCGCCTTGAAAGGCTTCGCGTCGAAGTCGTGGATGTGGCGCTTGGCCTCCGCCTGCAGCTTGGCCATCGGCCCGTTGGCCGACTGCCCCAGCGCCCAACGAATGTAGCCTGGCTCCTTGAGCACCAAAAACTGGCTGCTCTTGCCCACGTACTTGCCGAAGGTCACCTGCATGGCCGCTCCTCCCGACGGTAAGCCGCTCGCCTTCGTGAGCTGGCGGCTTTTTTTGACGAATTCGTTATTCTCTGACAAGTCTCCTCTTGCCGCTCCGTGCATGCGCGAGAAGACGCTGCCGACAGATGGGTCTGCAGCCGGCGTGCCGCAGGATTACGCGAGCGCTCAGTAATTACGCAACGGCCTGGTAATGCCTGGTAGCGTCGAGCCACTTGCATGTTCGGCTGAGCAGCACTGCGAGCGCAGCAGGTGAAGACCAAGGCATCTCGGCCCCGACGATGAGGCCCCTTCAGGTGTCGACCTCCAAATACTTCGGCGGAACTCGGTCGACGAGCCAGACGCCGTTGTCGGCGCGAGAAAAGGAATAGCCTTCGGCGTGCATGAGCCCAGCGGCGACCACCAGGACGAGCGGCCGCCCATGACGCGCACCGACCGCTCGTGCCGTCTGAGGGTCGACCGAAAGATGCACGGCGTGCCGCCCGCCTGGATTGAGGCCATCGCGCAGGATGGACTTCAGGTTGTCGGCAGCCGTGCCATGGAAGAGCACGGCTGGCGGAGCCAGCGTCGGGTGGTTCAGCGTGACTGGGACGGAGTGCCCCTGAACCGCACGGATGCGCTTGCCATCGCCAGAAATCGCGAATCTCTGCTTGGTGTTCGCCTCGACCACGGCGAGCAACAGGCTGCGGTCCAGCGCCGGCAGGGTGCGAAGCCGCTTGGCGGCACCAGGGGCGCGTGCAGCCTTGGCGACGCCCTTGAGCAGCTCGTCAATGGAGGTCCAGCCCTGCGCGTCCAGGACCACTCCGACCAGCCCAGGTTCATGGCGCAAGACCTTCGAAAGCAGCTTGCTGACCGTGACCAGAAGCTCAGGGCTCGAGGACGATGTGCGTGAATCGCTATTGCTCATGGTGGGCAACCGGCACTTCTTCCATTTCGCGATGACCCGCCCCGTACTCTTGGCACCGGGGTCGTTTCCTGCTCCTTGCCAGCGCTCGTCGCACCTGCCGTACAGGTCGTGTCGGACCGAAGTCCGTCGGCCGTCTGGGCAGGCGCCTCCGACTGGGGCCAACTGGCCAGCTCACGCAGGCGACGGCGGCACACGAACAGCGACGTCAGGCCGAAGGGGGGCTCCCAGCTACGCGCGACCAATGAGCCCCCGATGACCTGCGCGATGGCCCATGCGAACTGGCGCGCGTCGAAGCCCAGCTCCCGCGAGCTCTGCAGCGATACCCAATCACCGGCATCGGAATCCACAGTGCCGACGCGCTCATGCACTCGCGCGAGCAACTGGCTGAGGCTACGTGCGTAGATGCGCCATGTGCCCTCCGGTCCCGGGAGCCCCTCGAGCAGACGCATCTTGACGAGCTCCGCCGTTGCGCCGGGCCAGCCAAGCAGCTCGTCCACCTGCTCGACGGTCAGCATCGAACGCAGCACTCGTTCAAGCCGCAGCACCTCATCCATGTCGAAGCCGAGGTGGGCGAGCTTGTTGGTGGCCATGGGCTCCCAGTTGAGGAGCGCGGCCAGGTTCTCCGGCTCCAGGCGGAGGTGGGCGGCCAGCTGCGCAAGACTCAGGATGCGCGGCGGGCGCTTGTCAAAGACTTCTATCGCCATAGGGTAGGGCGCGGCATCATTGTTCCAGCCGAGCACGCGGGTGATATCGGGTGCAAGTCCCGCGATGCGCCCGGCCTCCAATAGCAGGCGCCACTGTTCGTCAGCGACGAGCCGCGACGCATACGGCCAGCGCTGCTGCGCGAACTGGCGCACGCGCTCGGCGTCAAGGCGCTTGCCCACGATGCAGGCGCCAAGTCGGTGCAGTGCCTCGATGCGTCGCGCCAGCGGAATGGCTTCCAGGTCGCCGTGCAGCCCGTAGCTCACGTCCTCGCCGAAGCGAGGCAGAAGCAGAAGGCGCAGCAGCCCTGACAGGTCTTGCGGTTCGACTGGCACGGTGTAGGACTCGCTGCCAAAGGCCAACATGCGCGGCGCCTGGATGGCGTGTGCCGCCGTCACGACCAGTGCGTTGGCGGGCGTTGCCACAAGGTCGGTCAGGGACGCTGAGCACGACGCGCAGTGCGCGACCGTCGGTCGGTCGGACCGAATCGGCGCGCCACAGGCCCCACAGTTCTCAATCAGCTGCAGGCTATGGCGTGTGCACACCGGTGCCTGCACGAACTCCCACTCGGCGCGGACGAAGCCGTCTTCGCGCAAGCAATGGGTGCAGACGGGCTGCATCAGCTTGGCCAGACTCCCCTGAGGCCACTCGTAGCCGTGTTGCACGATGCGGTCCTCTTCGCCGTCATCGACCGCCGCGCGCAGCACGCGCAGGCGCAGGTGTGCGAGTCCGCCTACCGGTTGCCTGGCAAGCCTTTCCAGGGCACTCAAGGCGCCGTCGTCCTGCGCCAGCTCCCAAATCGACTGCGGCGGAGTGCATCCGAAGCGTGCCAGCAGCTTGAACAGGTGGGCTTGGCGGGGCACGACGTTCTCTGCGCATAGCCACTGCACGAAGCCGGCGAGGCTCTCTCCCTCGTGGAGCGAGCGGGTGAAGACAAAGGCAGGCGAATCGGTGTTACCAGGGCCGATGGCTAACGGTTCTCCGTGCTGCCCATCGGGGGTGGAATCCATGTCGGTTGGAGGCGGCATATCGAGTCCGTCAGTCGGTGCCCTGGAGCTTTGTGCCCAGCTGCGCGGCCAGCTTGGTGACCGTGGCACCGTCGAGCAAGAAGGGGTCGTGCTTGTCGTGGCGCAACTTGCGCGGGGCCACGGCGCGCCATGCCCGGCTGTAGTGCTGGACCTGGACGACCGATGCGCCGTCAATCGCGCCGTACGAGCACGCCAACCGCACTATGCGAACCTTGCGACCGAATGACGCCTGGCCGGCCACATACAGGCGCTTGAGCATGTCGGCAGAGTCGAGCTTGCAACCGGGCGCGCTCGGCAGCTGGGCATCCATGCCGCGCAGTACCGCGCGCACGTCGTGCAAGTCGTCGTCGAGGTCCAGACGCAAGTCCTCGAGGAAGGCACGTTCTGCGAAGCGCTGGTGCAGAGCGGGGTCACCGTCGAGATGCTCCTCCAGCGTCAGCGGACCCAACGCCAACACCGGTCGAGGGCATTCCGAGATGACGTCCTTGAGCGTAGCCGTCATCAGAAGCCGTTGGCGCCCCGTCTTGCCGATGAAGCCGTGCTGCCCTTCGTCGAGAACGATGCCGAAGATATGGTTGGCTCGCTGGAGATACTTGCGCAGGCGCTTGTCCAAGTCGGAGCGCTTGCCCGTGGTCGGCATGGGGTCACCGTAGATGTCGAGTAGCGCTTCGACAAGGCCCCTCGGGGTCATGTCCGCATGCATCGTCACGATGGGCAGCGGCGTCGGCGCATCCGGCGCCAGGCCCAGTTGCTTGCGCAGCCAGGCTTCGAGCTGGCGCACGGTCGTGGTCTTGCCGGCGCCGGTGTCGCCCAGCAGCGCGAATCCCTGGTGACTCGACGCATGCGGCGACGACATGAACAGGCGCTTCATTTCGCTCAACGCCGCACCGTGGCGACGTGTCTCGACGTACAGCCGGTTGAGCCCCACAAAGGCGTCGCGCAGCGGCCCCGCAGGAAGGTCGAGTTCGGTTTTGGTGGATTCCATGTTCATGCGTCGGCGAAGACCTTGCCGAGGCGGTCCTCCAAGTCGACGTCCGCGCCGCTGGGCGGCACGACATCCGCAAGGTCGTTGGCGGCCTCGGCGTCTTCTGCGGCCTGGGCCTCCCTATAGAGTTCGGCCTGGGCGCGCCGCAGGGCCTTCTTTGATTTCATCGCTGCCGCCTCGATAGTGCGCTTCAGGGCCGCCTCGGCGAGCGCCAGGTCCCGTAGCTCCTTGGTGCTCAGGCCCATCCGCCGGGCTGTCTGGCGAACCGCCACGTGGTAGGAAAGCGTGCGCGGCCAGCTAAGCTCATTGACGCAATCCACCGAGATGAACTCGGCCGTACCGGGAACGACCACCTTGATGGTCTTGAGGTTCAGCGGATTGACTTTGAAGGTGACGCGTGTGCCGTCGGGCACGCGGTTCCACAAGGTGCCCAATTCGGTGTTCTGGTACTGCAGGCCCAGGAAGGTGAGCCCGGTCGGGCGCAGTGTGGCGTCATGGGTCAGGGCGCATGCCGCATCGAGCTCGTCCTCGGAGATGGGAAGGCGCACCGGCCATTGCGCGATACCGCTGAGCCAGCGACGAACGGGTGACCCGGTCTTTTCGCGGCGAGGCGTCTTGTTGTGAATGGTGCGGATGTACTGCTCGACGAGGAGCTCGAAGTCCTCGAACGTCAGGGCGGCATGGTCCTTGCCGTCGTAGTCGAGGTCGCCAGTGGGCCGACCCAGGGTCGTGCCGGGCAGCCAGTGGATGAACCGCGTGTTGAACGTGCCTCCGGCGCGCTCGATGACACCCTTGTACCAAGGCGAGCGCGGCGGCGCGAAGAGCAGGTCGATGCCGAGGGCGGTGCAGCTGTCCTGCACGCCATGGGCGGTCAGGTCGAGTCCGTTGTCGACCACCAGCAGGTCCATGATGCCGAATGCGGGCCACGGCACCGCGTCGAGCGCCTTGCGCAACTCGGACGGCTCGAAAGGCGTGTTCATTTGCGGTGCGCCCGGCCGCGGGCCGGAGTCCGGTTGAAGTCGGCAACGTGCTTCAGCAGCTCGCGCTCCGAGTCTTCGAAGGACAACCGTGCTTGCGCGGAGGCGTCGCCTGGCTCGAACGTGCGATTGGGACCGGCGAGCGACCGAAACATGGCCTCGATGGCAGGCTTTCGCAGCGGGTCCCTGGCCTTAGCCGTGGCGGGGTCGATGGCAAGGCGCACCGTCGGTCGTGTCATTGACGATACGAATTCGATGCCGTTGTCGACGACGAGGTGTCGCGGCACCCCGTTCTTGGAAAGTCGCGACGTAGGCGCGGAGCGTCGAGGTTTGGGCTGGGTCACAGGATGGTTCCTTTCAAGGCAAGCGAGCGGCGGCAAAGCCGCGGCCGACCAGCGTGGCAGCGCCGGTCCAGGGGAGGAGTAACGAATGGGGGTGCGCTACTTCGGCAAGATGGCGTGCCGCAACGCAGCAAGCACCGATGCGGCCGAGGGCGTCGCGAATGACAGGTGATAGCCCACCACCATGCCGGAGTAGTGGTCGACGGCCAGGGTGAGCCAAGGGCGGCCCAATGCAGCGCCAGTCTTGCCGCAGACGAGGTGGACGTCGCACAGGAAGTGGTCGAGCTCGACACGTTCCAGTGGTCGGGTGGTCACTACGCCGGCCGCGCGAGGCTTGCGCTTGGCGTTGGCCACCTGCTTCCCGTGTCGAGCACGCATCACCTGATAGCGGTCAACGGTCAGAGCGATTTGTCGGACCGTTTCGCGCGAGATGGACAGCGCCTTGGAATTAGCGCCCATGAGTAGCCTCCTTGGTTCGCGCGGCGGCCCCTTGGTTCGCCAGCAGCAGCAGGTATTCATCGGGCGTGAATTCCACGCCCTCCTTGGTCTTGAACGTCGGATAGCTCAGCTGCTTGGCGACTCGCGCCAGGGCCTCGTTCATCACGCCGTGGAGAGTGGCGCCGACGCTTGCCCCAAGCAGGTCCTCAATCTGCTCGCGCAGCAACTCCGGCGCCTTCGCGTCGACGCGTCGCGTTCGCTGTCGGATGGCGCCAGCGTCCTGCACAAACACGGCCGTGTCGTAGTTGGACAGGACGTAGCGCCTCATCCAGCGGTAGACCGAATGTGGAGAAGGCCGGCGAGCGTCGCAGATGCGCTTAGCGACCTCGTCGATTTCGTCGCTCAGGCGCTTGCTCTTCGGTCCTATCGGATAGAGCTTCGCGCAGGCCGTGGCATACGCCGTGCGGCGCACGACGCGCTCGCGGGCTCCGTCTTTGAGGCGCGCGGGCACCTTGCCGGAAGGCATGTACTTGATGCGGGCATCAGAAACGGCTTTCAGCTTGCCGGTCCAACGGAGGTTGGCCAGCTCGCTGACAGTGAAGGCAATCTCGCGCGCTTGGGTCACCGGACACCAGAGTTTGACGTGCCCCGATTCCTCATCAAACGCCTTCACGGCGAGCGTATATCCGTTGATGACATATTCCGTACCGACGGCAAAGGACATCGGTGGCGCCTTCATGCTTCGATGCTCCGCACAGGCGTGGCCGCGCACAAGGGCGCCGCGACAAGGTCGACCGCGACCGCTTGCTCCCACAGCATCCGATACAGGCTGCCGAGCATGGCGAGGCCGACCAGCTCCCGCAGGTCACTCAGCGTGTGCTGACCCGGCGTTCGCAGGAAGTCGAACACCTGTTGCCGTAGGCGCTCTGTAATGGGCCATCGCGCGTAGCGCCTCAGGAGCCTCAGGTTCGGCATCCGGTAGCCGCGGCGCAGTTCAGCCGAGCCCATGACGCCGAACTCGTAGCCCTGGCTGGTCAAGTGCCGCTCCGCAGCCTCCAGCTTGCGGGCGTATTCAGGCTCAAGCGGCTTCGCGGAGTCCTTGAACTCGCGAAAACCGATGACGCCCGTGTCGCGAACGTACTTGGCGTCCGGCGTGTACCTCGTTGCCTTGCCGTCGACGACGAGGTCGAGGGTGACTGGTTGCACCTGGAAGGAGGCGACTGTTTTGTCGTACTCCATGTCGACGACGCCATCGGCCTCGACCGAAGACTCCGTCGGGGCGATGCCAATCGACTTGGTCGCAGCAACCACCTCTAAAACGCGGAGGCGCCCCGCGTTACTGATGGTCCGGGTGGCGGTTTTCCGTTTGGCCATTGCCAGCTTTCAAATGAGTCTGCATGACGCAAATCATCAATTCGCTTGTAGGCGTTAGCAAGGCTGACCAGGCATACCCGCCGGGGTATGCGGGGAGCAATTCTCGAAGATTCGTTCTGAAATATCGACCCAGGAGGTTTTGAGAACAATTTACTTGCGACCCTCGCACTCTTGATATATATTCGCAGCGAAATCTTTTACACGTGCTGCGGTATTAAATACATACTGAGTAAAGCCCGGGAATAAGCGTTTGACGCTTGCGGCTCGTTGGAATGTGTCGCGACCTACGGTGTTACATGACAGCGATGCCGGATGTTACGGTTCGACCGTCTCCTCGGCGCCAGCCCTCGGCCCCTGCGACGGCGAGGATGTTTCACACAAGACCAGCTCGTCTGGCAGGGTGAATCGCCAGAATTTATTCATGTAAATCAATGACCTAGATTCGACTCTTCGAGCTAGCTGGTTAGGTCGTGAAACATATCCCTGAGGTGACCGAGACCGGAATTTTGGAGACCTCTGGTCGCCTTTCCGCGCTGTGCCGGTGTAACGGCAATCAAAAAATGCACAGCCAGAGGGGGCGTGCCTTCAGCCCACTGAGGCGTACTAAGTCGCCAGGCGTTGTGTGCTCGCTCAGGAAGAGCGGCCGTGAAGCGCTCCCCGGGCCGCGCCGGAGATGCTGGCCACCAGATGCGTAAGCGCAGGAGACGGTGGTGACCCCGTCATGGCGTTATCGCGAGAGGCGGCCTGAAATATCGTAGCGAGCGCCGAACCGAAAGGGCGGCCGCGCGAGGGCCATACTAGGCATACTGGTGTGCGCAGAGCGCCTTATGTCCTGGTGCAGGCCCTCAGGAAGGCCCCACGAACTTGAGCGTTCCAGTCGAGCACTGCCTCTATGGCAAACCGGTGCCAACCCGGAACCGTGAGCAGGCGAACAAAACCGAGGGCCACATCAACCTCTGCGACACCAAGGCCGATGACTGCGGCGCCGCGACGTGCCACGCGCTCGGAAGGCTGTTGCTCCCGAACGCGAGACGTGCCGGCCGCGGCAGCGAGAAGATGGTAGCCGGCCAGGAACACCAGCTGCTGGGCCCGCCCATCTGTCGGCAACTCGTTGCACGCGGCGGCCAGCGCCCTTTCGTGAACGGACAGTGCGGTGAGCGCTGCCGGCGCAGCAGGAACCCCCGCATTGGTCGCCCCGCACCAGGCAAACCGCCGCGGACCTCGCTTCGGGACGCGGCGGCCATGCGCAGCCGCTCCGTGTCGCCACCTTCTACCGGTTCCGTTTCCGCGCCGTCGACTTGCTCGCATCTCTGCCTCCCTGGCTCAACGGCTCCCTCGTCTGCGGTAGGAAGCTCACCAAGTGAGCTACATCGGTGGCGCCGCCATCAGTCCGCAAGAGCATCGGTTGACTTCCCCATCAACGATGTGGGTCACGGCTCGACTGGACGACGTAGCAGTCCGCTACGGTGTACCCAGGCGGGGTGCCATCTGCCGCGACTAACCCGTCGTCGCACTTCACGGCGGTAGTCGCCCGGCGGTGGCGGCTGCTTGCGTTTGTGCCTGGTCTGATTGCAGTGTGCGCAGGCCGCCACGATGTTGTCGGGCAGGTCGGTGCCACCTTCGCTTCGAGGCACCAGATGCTCTGCGGTGCAGTGCAGCCGTGGCGACCGGCCGACATAGCTGAACGACATCGCGACGTCGCAGTAAAAGCAGTGGCCACCCTGACGGTCGAAGGCGAGTCGACGGGACTGGTGAAGTTGGCTTGGCATGAGGACTCCTTGGTGGAAAGTCCCCGCACCAGAGTCGCTCCGAATTCGGGCACCGGGGCGTAGCGCCATAGCCGGTGATGCTGCCGGTAGCCGGTCAGCGGGCTCAGCCTCCCGGCTAAGCGCAGTGGAAGTTTGCCGCGACCTCGGTGCTGCTGACAAGTGCAGTTGGCGTAATCGGCAGGCAACTGAGCAGACCTACGGCGAAGCAATGCCGGTTGTCGGGCATGAGCGTGCCTCCCGCCTGGCATTGCGCCACCTATCGCTCCAGCGGAGCCCGCCAGGCCTTGAGTAGAGCCAGCGCATCGACCTCCCCGATAAGGCCCCGCGCCTCTGCCAGTCGACCACGCACATGCTCACGGTCCGCTTCGGGCAGGTGCTGCATCTCCCGCTCGGCCGCTTCGAAGTAGGCTTGGATGCTGCGGACTTGCTCCCAGGAGGCGATTGCCGCAAGCAGGTCCTGTCGCGATTCCAGGCGAGCTTTCGCCTGCCGTGCGCGCTCGGCTTCTTCTTCGGCGCGCCGCCGCGCCTCCTGCCACTTGCGGTGCTCCTCTTCGGCTTGCTTGTCCGCTTCCTCTTTTCTTCGAGCGAGCTCTGGCGCTGCAGCCTCCAGAGCTTTGATGACCTTTGACGTCAGAGAAGCGAGCTGGCCAGCGGTGGCCTCCTGCCAGCGCTCAGACCACTTCACCCGCCATGAGGTCGAGTAGGCCTGCAGGGCCAAGCGCCCGGAGGTGAAGTCCTTGGTTGTCCGCCAGTGATTGGGCTCCCTGTAGCGGCGCAGCTGCTCGGGCGTGAGGTCGCGCAC
The DNA here is from genome assembly GCF_913777145.1 of uncultured Roseateles sp. Classification (GTDB taxonomy): domain Bacteria; phylum Pseudomonadota; class Gammaproteobacteria; order Burkholderiales; family Burkholderiaceae_C; genus Pelomonas. The sequence goes on along the minus strand of NZ_CAJYPS010000019.1, from coordinate 118,717 downwards.
AGGGATGTACTTGCTGCTGCCCATGTACACCATCTCGACCGACTCGGTCATCTCGAACAGGGTCAGTCCAATGGAAACGTCGCCGACATACACGACGGTTGCGCGGTCGGGCGACCAAACCTTGCGGTGATAGTGCCCCTTCTTTGGAAACTCCCGCTCGTCCAACTCGTCGCGTCGCACGTGCGAGTTTGGAGGAGCGAGCATCACGCGGTGACCGCGCGCTCCCAGCGCCCTGAACAGCGCGTCAGCTGCGTCGAGCGTCGAGTCCAGATGCTTCGGCGACGCGATGATGTCGACGAGATGGCGCTTGTACGGTCGCAGCAGTCCTGTGTCGCTGTCGCGCGTCTTCAGGAAGTGCTGCTTCACGTCAACGAGCAGCTCGTGGCGCTGGTCAATCGGTGCGGGGCCTCCGGCTACGGGCTGGGCTCGTGGTCTGCGCGCTCGCGTTACCGTGCGCTGCCTCGTTCCGATGGAGGTTCCGGGGCTCCACTCGGTGAGGTCGCCTGGCAGAGCCAAGGGCAATGTAGGGGTTGGTTGGGCCTTCCCATGCTCAAGCTTGGCCCAGTACCCTCGTTCCGGCCGCGGAACCCGAAGCTCGGTGCAGACGCGCGCCATATAGCTTGACGACACGCCAAATCTCGCGGCGACTTTAAGCATTGGCTCGCGCCAAACCAAGTCGTAAAGCTGCTCTCGCGATAGCGGTTCTTTAACTGCGGTCATGCGTAGGGTATCGGGGCTCAAGGATGGGAGGGACGATGTGGCCTCAGCGACGAAGTTGCTCCGTCCCAAGAGCCTCCTGAGGCAGCCATTTCCCCTCGGCCCATACCGCTTCGAGTTCATCGGCCAGCTCTGCGTTGAGCCATGCTGCCGCTATCCCCGCCGCATAGGTTGCGCACTCTGGCTTTGAGCGGCGCGCGCCGTTGGTCAGGAGCCAGCGGTACAACGGTAGCGCCGCAGTCACCGTGGGATAACCTGGCTCAGCGGTGCGATTGAAGTCCAGGGGAATTGAAACGCCCTTAGGGTCTAGGTCACCGAAGTACTCTGCCCTTGAGGCCCCGGTCTCGTGCAGCGCCTGATGCAAGGCTCGACCCGTCAGCCGGAAGTTCTCGCCGCCGCCGTAGACGACGGCCGAGTACTGTCGAGCGGTCTGGTTCCACTCGCCAAAGCTCCAGTACGTGTCGTGGTTCTCCACGATGAGTGCGGGCTTTCCCGGCTCTTCGACCTTGCGGTACGGGAGCGGTTGAGGTACACGAAAGCAGCCGATTGCGGAGAGTGGGAGCCGACCGCCAAAGAGCGCGTCGCCTGAGCACATGTTGTCCAGGCGCTTTTCATCACCAAAGATTTCCAGTGAGCGCTCCTTGATTGGCACCGTCAAGAATGAGCCCTGACGCCGCAGCAGGAAGTCATTGATAGGCCGCAATGCAGAAAGCTGAGACGGCCTCAGTTCAGGCCAGAAACCCAGCTGGGGTAGCCAGGTCACGTCTGAATGGTCCGCTGCTTCCGCGCGCGCTGACTTCTTCAGCGTGACCCAGAGCGGTAGAGGCGGTGAGCCTGCGCGCTCCCAACTAGCCGCCGAGGGCAGCGCGAGCGCTCCGTTGGCTGCAAGCTCTTCGAGAGCTTGAAGGAGCAGCGCCCCGCGGTCAGGGCTGTTCTGGACGTCCGGATAGAGCGCGAAATAGTGACGACGCAGGTCGTCGAGCGGCACGCGTTTGCCCGGCAGTGACAGCAGCAGTTGTAGGAATTCGCTCAAGCAGCTAACTCCTCAGGACCGTCGTTGAGGTTCAGATTTGCAAACTCCAGATGCCAGCGCCTGGTCTTGCTGTTTTGACCAGCGCGACGCAAGCGGATGAATCGCTGGAACTCGCCAAGCGCGTTGAAGTCCTGGAGGGCGGTGGCGAACACCAACTGGACGTTCATGGCCTCAGCAAGGAGGCGCTGCGCACGCCACATCGCTGGGCTTGTCGCCTTGGCAAACGGGTTGTCCAGGATGAGTGGTCCGCCACCGATTCGATGCACCTGTGCGTGGTTCTCCGCCCGCAGCTGGTTGATGAGCAGGTAGAGGAACATGGCCATCACGACGCCTTCGCCGCCGGAGTTCGACACGCGCTCCACCGGCACGTACTGCTCAGTCTCCTCAATGGACATCTTCAGCATCTGTAGCCCCAAGGGGCGCGCGTACACACGGGCTACTGCGTCGGCAATGAGGTCAGTGCCTCGGGGCGGAAACACGTTCGTATCTGCTAGCGTGTCCAGATAGGCGCTCAGAGTCTGCCGGCGAGACTCGACGGGAACCGAGCTGAAGTTGGCACGCATCTTCAGCACTTGCTTGCCACCAACATACGGCGCTCCCGGCGGCACCGATTTGTCCTTGCTTGTCGCGCGGTTGAGTGTCGTGATAGCCGAGCGGACAACGGCAAGCACCTCCTCGACGCAAGCATCGAAGTCGGCTTGCATCGAGTCGAGGGTCGCCTGTGTGGTCGCGATGCGGTCATCCAAGTGTTCAAGGAGCCGCCTAGCGTCTGTGCATGCGGCGCCAAACTCGTTGGTCACCATCTGCTGTGCGACGTCGGGGTCGACATCTCGGAACGCGGGCTCCGAAGCTGCTGCCTTGACGATGTCGAAGGCAGTTCTAGCTTTGGACTGCAACGCAGTGACGCCCCTGTCCCTGCTGCTGTATTCTTTGAGAAGCGCGGCTACCTGTTGGCTGGCGTCTGACTCAAGCACGAGGCCATCGGCATCGGGGACTTCCAGGGACGCACCGACCTGGGCGCTAATTTCGGCGGCCAAGAGGATGGGGTCGGGTTTCTCTTCGAAACCCATGCTGCTGCGCAGCAGTGCCTCGACCTTTTCGTCCGCTTGAGCGGCAGACAGTTTTGCTTTTGCTCGGCTTTCGGCTTGGTTCGCGGCGTCATTTGCCCGACGCATCCGGTCAAGCGCGTCATTGACGCGAGCCTCGGCTTCCGCAATCAGCACAGCCAGCGCATTCAGTTCCATGGCTTCATGCCCGACCGTTGGGCGGTCCACGTTGGACTTGTTCGATTCGAACCATTTCTTCGAATCGCCACTGACGACTTGCAGGTTCGACGTCGCCTCGACCAACTGAGGCTTGGCCTCAGAAAGAGCGGCCCCAGTCTGAGCCAGAGCTTCGCTATGGTTCACGTTCAGAAATGGCGTCATCTCCTCAATCTGTACGCCCTTGAAGTCCCGGATGAAGTCCTTGGCCTTGTCATCACGACGCGTGCGCGCACCTTCCAACTGAACAGCCAGAACGCCCAGGCGCTGCTTCTCCTCGGCAAGGTAGGCAACTTCGGCGTCCTTGTAGATGCGGCGAAGCGTCTCCAGCGGCCGCGGGTTCTGCAGCAGCTGCTCGTGAGCCGGATAGTCCTTGTCGAAGTGCGCGACACCAGCGCGCTCTTCGACAGCAAGCTTCAGCTCGTGGTCCGTGTTCACGCGTAGACCGTGGTCACGGTCATGCTCCTCCTGAATAAGCTCAAGACCCTCGTCAGCTTGAACCTTCTGGCCTTGCGCCGTGCTGATGCCGTCCTCAAGCTCGGTCAATCTGGCGATGCGCTGAGTGCGGCCGGCCTCGTGCTCCTGTTGGAAGGTACGAACCACCTTGGCGGAGAGTTCGGAGGCTTGGCGTCTTGACTCCGCAGCATTGACCTGAAGCTCAAGGTCTCGCGCCTTCTCGTCCAACTCGGCGGCAAGCGTCTCCAGGGACTCTGCGCGCGCATTAGCGGTCTCGACATCCTCCTCCAACGCGGCCTTGCTTGCTCGCGCCTCCCCCAGCTTGCCTTCACCAAACTCCTTTGCGTACACCTCCAGCTCATGGATGGCTTTCTGCGTCTGGTCGTGGCGCCGACGGTAGGCAGAGCGACGCTCGTCCTCATCGGCGACGCGGCGCTCGAGGGTCACGTTCAAGGCGGCGGCAGCCTCGATGTTGAAGGCTGAATCGTCCTCAGCCGGCACGACCACACACTCGGCCGAGGGCCCTGCAGCGTCGAGTGTGGCCGCGGACACGACGACGGGACGGCCGGGCCGGCGTGCCGTCCACGAAACATTCCTTGCCTTGTCCAGCTCTACCTGGGCCACCGAGACGCCTAAGAAGCGTGCCGGGTCGCTGGCCACCAGCGTCCGTGCCTTATCTGCATCCGGGAGCAGCTGCGAGATGTACTCGTTGTAGGCCTTGGCCGAGCGCACCCCTGCTTGCAGGAGAGTTTGAACAACCAATGCGACGTCGGGGCTATAGCCGGCGACGCCGGTTTCCTCGATGGCCTGTTTGGTTGCACGCAGTTCAGCCAGTCGGATGTCTCCAAGCGACACCTGCCTGGCTGACTCGGAGACCACTTCTCGAAGGCGAGGTGGTAGTGCGGCGGACAGCGGGTCCACGCGGTCTGCCTCGACTGCGTTCAACAGGGCGGGCAATTGAGACAGGCGTTCAAGCTCACCTTCACCTCGCGCGATGAACGCGCCCAACGCGCGGGCCTTACCCGTCAACTCAGTCGCGTTCACTCGTTCTGTTGTCGCGTTCCTTCGATGCTCTTGCGCTGCCTTGAGGCTGCTTTCGCGGGCTGCTCGGTGCACTTCCTTCTCAGCCGCTGCAACTGCGGCGGCGGCATCGAGCCGTTCGCAGGCCTCAGCAGTCGTTTCGTCGGGGCTGAGGAGAGTCCCATCAGACTCCAACCCCTGCCGGCGACGAACGTATGCGCCTTCGGCCTCTTGAAGCCTCGAACGCTCCTGCACCTGGCGAATTTCATCTGCTTCCGCTTGGCTCCGCTGTGCGCGAAGGTCCGTGCGTGCTTTTTCTCGAGCGGTAGCTCTGCCGTTCAGCGACAGCAATTCGGCCTGCAACCGCTGTTCCTCGTTGAACAGCGCTCGACGCAACAGCGCGCCTTGAATTTCTGCGTGGTCCTTGGTCGGTTTCAGATTTGCCCGCTCAGCTTCTGTGAGGGCGTCCAGCTCTCTAAGTTCTTGGTCGATGCCGTCAATTTCCTTTTGCAGACGGGCAGCGCGAATCAGCTCTTGGTCCTTCTCCAAGCGCTTCACCGTGCCATCAGCAGCTTCCTTGCGCGCCTTGGCCTGCACCACCGTTTTCTGGTGCCAAACCCAGGTCACCGTCGCTTGCTCTCTGGTGTGGAGCGCAGAGTCGGCGGCGGCGCCCGACGCAAGCTCTCGTTCAGTTCGCTCGAAGTCGACTTCGCGGGCATGGTCCAGTCGCAGGAAGACGGCGCGGGCCTGAAGCGCCTGCACCATTTGGGCACCGCGAATCAGCATCGAGCGCTGAGTAGCAAGCGTCTCGAGGTACAGCCGCGCGGCCTCAGCAAACGCGTTCAGCGAAGCACGGAACCTTGTCAGCTCGTCGCGGCGCTTCTGGAATTGCGGCTTGCGGCGGTGCTTCTCACACACCGCCACGACGAGCTTGCGAGCCTCGTCCGCTTTCGTCGTGTCGCTGGTTAGGTGCAGGAACTTTCGCAGGAACTCAGGTTCGGTTCTGAAGTCGAGAAAACCCGTGTCGAAGCCGCCTTCCTGTGCCGAGAAGTTGACCTGCATCCGCAGCATGTCGAGGTCGATGAGCCGCTCCTCCCTCAGGTGGCGTTGCCATTCCGACTGGCGGTTGTGGCTGATGAAGACGTCCGGATACTTCTTCTGCTGGGCATGAAGCCAGCGCGAGAAATCCTGCATCGACGTGGGCGCAGGTTGCGTCAAGCCCGGTGCCGGGATGTCTGCGAGGCCGAGGTCTACGCGCTCCTCGAAGGAGAAGAACATGCGGTCGACATCCGGCGGCTCCGTGTGGGTGCGCACAGCAACGGCTTGACCGGTCACCAAGCGATAGGGCATGCCGCCTGCAGTCCTTGATGGCATCAGCCACTCGACGACGATGAAGCCAGGGACACCGTCGTGAGCGAAGTACTGGGAGAACGCGTTGTTGCGGCTCTGGATGTGCTTGAGAAATCTTTCTTGGGCAGTCTCGAAGCAGGAGAACAAGAGGCCGATGAGCGTCGTCTTGCCGCCGCCGTTTTCCAAGTTGATGAGCGTGTCAGTCGGTTGGCCGGTGTCGGGGTCCGTCAGCTCGAAGGTCATTCCTTCGTACCAGGCCGTGCGGTAGCCACAGCCGCCCAGATGAATGCGGGAAATCTTCTGCATCTCACATCCCCTTGCGCTCGGTCGTCACCAACTGGGCCATCTCGTACAGCCTCCGCAGTGCGAGTTCCCGCAGTTGCACGCGCAGCCGGTAGGTGGGCGTGTAGGTCGCGGCGGCCTCGTCTTCGGCGTCACGGTCAAGCCGGACGAGGCCGTTCTGTGCCATCTGGTTCAGCGCAATCTTGACCACGCCGACAACCGACGCATGCGACGCGCGCTGTCCAGAGGGGATGGCAACCGGCAGTGCCGAAATAGCGTCCCAACCGGGTGCGAGTTCGGGCGGCACGTCCTGGGGTAGGTCGGAGGTCTCCTTCAATCGACATGCCAGCGCGTAGAGCGTGTCTCGGCAGGTGGCCACCGACGCCGGCGGCGGTGAGTAGTTGTCGTCGTCAAGTCCGTCTGTGGTCGGGAAGAAGACTGCCGCGATGGCAATGTGCGCCAGCACGAGCGCGGCCTTCTGGTCGGGTGTCATGCCGCTGCGAATGTCGGTCAGGCGGACAGCGAAGCGGCTTTCCTTAGAGGCTGGCACAACGATGAGGCCGCGCTGCTCGCTCAGGTCAAGAATCTGCAGCTCCATGCCAGCCGTGACGTCTTCGACATAGCGTCTGAAGGTAGGGTCTGCTCTGCAGAGAGCGAGGAGCTCGCGATAGTCAGAGTCGTTAATGGGCGAAAGCGTCGTGTGCAGCGCTTTGTAGGTCAGCCGTGCAGCGTTGCGCACACTGGGTTCCAGACTCATTCTTTCTCTCCCTTGGGAACGAAATCGAGCGCGCTGCCTTGCGCGATGTCGAGGTGGAAAGTTCCTCCCGTGAGCTCGACATTGACGTCTTGGAACTCGTTCTCCGACGAGGCGAACGAGCGAAACAGGATGAGGACGAGACAGCGTCGCATCGTCCTGTCCAGACCTTCGTCTTCTGCTGCATCCAGCAGCTGGTCAATCCGAAGCCTTTGGCCCACCGAGAACTTGTTGGCGAGCCAGTCATTGGCTCGTCGCACAAGCTCCTTCGAAAACTGGTCGGGCAGCGGCTCCTGCTTCTCAATGGTGCCGGGGTCGGTCTCCACCTCCACGTCGTCGCTACGCTGCTCCAACAGCAAGGCAAACACCGAGTTCAAGTCGTACACCTTGGGCCAGACCGGTGGGTACAGCGCGCTGAGAAAGGTGTCCGCCTGAGCGGACAGCACGCGAGTGGGCAGGTTCACGAGCTGGGGCAGGAGCTGTGGCTCGAGGTCGGGCAGGCCAGTTGGCTTGCGTGCGCGGAACACCGCGCGCTGCGCCTCGATGAAGCGCTCCGGTGCGACGTTGATGTCGGTGACGAGCTGGAGACGGATGAGGCTGGCGCTGCGGATGGTCTCCTTCAGCTGCACAAGGTTCTCGCGCGTCTTGGGTTCCTCCGCGCCCAGCAAGGCTTCGCCGACGGCTTCCTCCATGCGGGCGTCCTCTGCTTGGCGCTGGCGAACATGGGCTCTGGCGTCGTTCAGCCTGGAGGCCATATCGCGACTCCAGTTGATGCTGCCGGGGGCTCGATAGGCCTGGTAGAGCCGGTCGCGAATGAGTTGCCGGTATTCGATGGAGTACTTCCTGGCGCGACGAGCAATCTCGACCGCGGCTTCGAATCGGCCGCGACGCACCAGCAGGTCGAGCATCTTCTCCATCAGCTCTTGAGAATCCTCAGGCGCCAAGTCCAGCATCCCCAGGTAAACGAGATAACCCTCGGCCGTGGGGCGGTAGCGGTAGACGTCGTCGGCGTCCGACTCGAAGCGAACCAACCGGTATCGGACGAACTTCGTTGAGCAGGTGGCGGCGTCAAAGTAGTCCGCCTGGAACTCGCGATGATTGTTGGCCTTGTTGTTGAGCGCGTCGAGCACGAAATCAGCAACACGGCGGGTCTGCGAAGACGTGAGGCCCGGTTTCATGCAGTCAGCAATGTTGGCCAGGTGCTCGATGACCTCGACAGATGTGCTGCCACTGGAGACCGTCGTTGCCTCCATCATGAGGTCGAGGGCAGACAACGCCAGGTAGTGCGTGTCGATGCCATGGAAGAGCGTCCGGTCGGCGCTGCCTTCGTCGCCGACCATCGTCTTGTAGCGTTCCAACTGGAAGATGGGCCGCAGGAGCAGCAGGTTGCGCTGCTGGCGTGAAAGGTCGAGCAGACCAGTGGAGCTGGCTTCTAGAGTTCGCAGGCTCTTGACATTGGCCTCAGACGCCGACTCCAGGACGGCAGCCTTTGTCTCAGCAGTGCCTACCGAAGGTGAATCTGGCCTTGACAAGCGAGTTTCCTTCTAGTGCCTGAGGAGCCAAGCGCGGGTCGACTTCGGCTCTTTGCGACGGTTCTCGTTGCTGGTGCCGCAGGCAGTTTGCAAGCACGTTCCAAGGAGGCGGTTATCCACTTGTGACCCGTCGAACAGTGAGTGGGAACGAACCTGCCTCCTGCTGCACCAGGCCTGTTGAACAAGGCTGAAGCAGGCCTGTTGCTTAGCTGCGAGCCTGCGCCAAGCAGCCGACTGCTCCCTCCTTATCCGGGGGCCTTCGTATAGAGCGGGGAGGGCGTGCGTGCTCATGAATATGTCGATTCTTGGCGCCGACTAGCTCACCAGATGAGCCACCAAGAAGATTCTTCACACCGTGCATCCACGCAAGCGCGGCGCCACAAGGCGATGCCCACCCTTTCCTCCCTTTGATTTGTTGCATGTAAGCTAACACAACCGTGCTGACAACCAACCCGCCGAGTCGGGTGGAAGCAGGTTCGACCGCCTTACGGGCGCTTCGGCGATGACTGGCTTAGGACAAGAACGCGAGTGGAGGATTCCTAATGGCAGGAGATGTGGACCGCAGCTCGGTCGATGAGTTGCTGCGCGCGGTAACGCCGTCGCGCGTCGCGGAAGCGCTTGGAATTGCGGTAGTGCGCCGCGGAGCAAATCTCCGATGCATCTGCCCGTTCCATGACGACCATGACCCATCCTTGGTTCTGTACGACAACTGGGAATCGCGTCCCCCGCACCATCATTGCTTTGTATGTGGTGCGGATGGCGACGTCTTCGACATGGTGCGCCATGTTCGGCATGCCACATTTGGCGAGGCCGCGGAGTGGCTCAGAAGCACCTTTGGATTGCCACAGCGTAAGCGTCGGACCAGAGTCGGCAGCGTTGAAAAGCGGCAAGACGTGGAACGCACCGTATGGGACGGCTCTACACAGGCCGCCTTCACGTTCGCTGGGGACGTCTATCGCAGGGGTAACGACGAGGCCCAGTTGGCCGCTTGGCTGAGCTCGCGAAATCTGGCTGGCGACATCGCGGCGAAGGCCGACCTCTCGTACGCAGTTGGTGGCACGCTGACCGACGCGATTGGACGGTCAGCCGCAGACGCCGGCCAGAGCCGCATTGAAGCGGCGATGCTCGAAGAGGTTGGATTACTTCGACGGGTCAAACGTGCGACGGACTCAGGTCAACTGTTTGGTGGCGCAGAGTTACTCTATCGAGACTTCTTCTTTGACGCTCGAATAATTTTCCCTATTCAATCGCTTGAAGGGAATGTGATTGGATTTGCAGGCCGGAGCATCAAGGAAGGCCGGAAGGAGGCTCCTAAATATCTTTATAGCCCCGGGCTTGCAAAAAGTTCGGTGCTATATCGCGGCAACGTGGCACTTGCACTTTTGCAGGAGCGCGCAAAAACCGGGGAGCGTAAAGAACTTTTCGTTTGCGAAGGTCTCGTTGATGCACTTCGGCTTGAGTCGCGCAGTTACGCCGCAGTTTCGATTTTAGGTTCGCAGGCTTCAAAAGAGCAAATTGAGCACTTGCGTCGCATTGCGGAATCCGTTGCACCAAGTGGCGACATACTTATCCATATTTTCTTGGACCGAGACAAGGCCGGCGTACGCGGCAGCTCCAAGCTTGCGCTGGCTTTGGCAGAGACTGGACTCGAGGCGGATTTCATTTGGCCAAGCAAGACCAGACTTGCGGAACTTGGCGTATCGGAGGTCGAAGAGAAAGACCCCGACTCGCTCATTTCTGCCCTTGGTGATACTTGGAATGACGAGTTCATTCGCAACTCTATTCATCCATTGGCATTGCCCGTTGTTGCGGCAAAACTAGAGCACATCCATACCGTTGATGATGTGTTGCAAGATGAGACTTGGAGTGAAATCCCCCTTGGCGTCCGATATCGGGCTGCGTTGGAACTCCCTCGAAATGAGTTAGAGGCCGAGTTCCTTCTAAACGTTGGTGTGCGCCGGATTCTGCCCTATGAATTGGCTTGGTTTACTGACGTCAAGCGATTGCGGGCTTCAAGCACGACCGGTCCGGCTCTGCAGAAAGTGGGGTATAGCGCCGAATTTATTGCGGACGAAGCGTCACGCCTGAACATCGCGCGGGTTCTAGCAAAATCTGGAGCCGATAGAGGCGAAGTACCTACTGATGAGGCCGCTTGGCGGAGGCTTGAGGCCGGTGCGACGGCGTTCAACGTCGGCCTGCGAGAACGTCTGCAAGAACCGACCTTTGAGCCGTTGGAGCCATTCGACGCAGTCTTTGTTGCGCGTGACTTTGAGAAGCAAGAGCCCCGCCTCAAGACAATGCCGTGTCCGGAGGACTTGGTACTTCAGCAGTACATGCTATCTGAGACATTGACAGAGCGATTCGATGTCCTGAAGGAAGATGATTGCTTCAGCTTAAGCATTCCCGCTGTTCGTTTCTATCGCAGCAAGGGTGAGACGCGCACAACCGCTGAAGACGGGAGTGCAACGACGAATACTCAGACGCTTAGCTTTGCATATCAAATCGACATGGACGTACTTGAGGGGAGGTCGAAAGCCTCGAATCAAGGCATGTTCCGTCCATATATAGAGTGTTGGCGCGAATTTATTGGCAGCTTGCGCGCAACGGCAAATGGGTTCGATGAGGTCTATGCCTTACGTCTTGACCTCAAGAGATACTATGACCGCCTATATCGGTCAACGGTCAAGGATGCGCTGCGAGGGCCGATTCAGGAGGCAGTCGAGCGCTTAAGGCGCGCAGAGCGGCTAGAGGAATTCGCACCGTCATTTAGCAAGGGGCGTCAAAATCTATCGGATTCCGTGGTGGATTGGTATTGCGAGCAGAGCTTTGGATATCAGTATTACCACCCTGAGACGGGGCGAATTATCAAATCCGAGGCGGCTATTGGGATTCCACAGGGGCCCGTACTTTCTGCATGGCTTGCAACAGTAGCGCTATTTCCTCTTGATTCCGACCTGCGGAAAATTCTTGGGAAATTCAATGCCGACGGCCGGCTTGCTCGCGCTGGCTATGCGAGATATGTCGACGACATTTTCCTAATTGCGGACTCTCCCCAGATTCTTGAGGAACTTCGAGCAGCCGTGGAAGATGCTTGCACGCGGCTGCGCTTGGATGCGATTCCAAAGGGGGAGTTGGCTCCACGAATGACCCCTGAAGAGTTCAATGAACTCCTGACTGAGGGGAAAGCACTCATTGGGTCGGGACCCGCGCGTGAGATTGGACTACTGCCATTGGGGGACGGTGAAGCTGGATTCGAGACCTGGCACGACCCGATTCAACGAGCAAGTGCGCTGGTCCTGCTGAGCGACCGGCGCCTATACGAAGCTGACACCAAGAGCATCAAAGAACAGGTATTTACTGCACTTAACGCTCACGACTTGCGACCGGCGGAGCTTTCGAAAGCCGCGCGATGGATTTGGTACGCCGTCGCGAAAGAGGCGCCCTCAACAACGCCGGAAGCCTGGACGTCATACTGGGCAATGTGGAGCGATGTCGTCGAGCGGCTCGCACCAAGGATGCGGGTGGACCGTTGCCCTTGGCTTGACCCGAGTCTCTATGCGCTAGATGGGCTCGAGCAACTCCTTCGAAGTGCCAATTCGTACGACCGCAATCTTTCTATCGCGGCCGATTCCTTGCGTAAGAAGTCGATAGCGGTGCTTTCGAAGTTAGCAGTCCTCGGCGGGTTCTTCAGCGAGTTCGCGTTTCCACAGGCTGGTGCGCCAACTGGAGCAGGGAAGGGCGTCCAAAGGCTTCGTCGCATGTTTGTGCAGCGCGCCGTCTGCGTTCGCTGGATTGCTCGAAAAATGCTGCGGGCTCCTGCTGGGGCGATGTTATCGGACGAATTTGACGTTCGGCTTGGCCTGTCCTCGAATGAGCTTTCGGCATCACTGGTAAGGGCATGGTTGACCGATGCCGATGGTGCAACGTCGACGCTTGACGTTCCGACAAATGTGGGAAACCGCTTGGAGTACACCTCTCCGTTGCGCCCACTCTTTCTATGGCTCCACGAAGCCATCGTGCTCTTAGGGCGCGACTGGGGTAACCGGCAAGACCCACTCGACAACATTCGCGGCAAGTTAGAAGAACCTGCATCGTCTCGGCCCGACACGGATGGCTCAAAGCTCTTCCAACTCTTGAACCAATGGAGACCAGACCTACCAGACCATGAGCTAGCAACGCTTGACTTACGCCTGGAGTCGCTAGCGGCGCTACTGGCCGTCTGCTGCGTCGACGGTCTCATGCACTGCTTGTCCCGTCGCGCGCACTTACTTGGCCAATTCGGGAGCCCGCTACCTGCGTTACCGGGGATTCCGCTTACTCATCTCGTCCTCAAGAACCCTGACCACGCGGGAACACGTCTCAATGCGGTCAGTCAGATTTTCACAGAAGGCAAGCACCCACCTGCGGTCGACTACCGGGTCGCGACCAAAGATGCAGCCGTCTCGATGCAGTTGTCTTGGGATGACTTGCTGATTCCTATCGACACCACGCGATTGGCTGGCCGACAAGCAGCTTGGACCGGTGTTGCTGCAAAGATTCGTGCTTCGCAGCCAGTCAAAGTCGAAGCAATTGGGTTCCCTGAACTGCAGTGGGCGGCCGATTGTTTTGAGGCGCTGGCTCAACTGAATTTCGAGCTCGAACAAGACGCGGAAGATATGGGAACTGGCGAGCTGATGGAGTTCGTGCCAGCGTGGCCATTCATCAGTGCTTCTCGCTGGGCCGAAGAATTTGATGGCGACGAGACGTCGTTTAGTCTCTTCGGTCCAGTCGTCGCGCGCGCCCATCTCGCGAATTTTGCTTTCGCACGAGATGGAAAAGGGCGCCTTCGTACGTACGAGGTCCCGTTGGCGGACGCTCGGCTCTGGCGCATCGGGTACGCTGTCACTGATGCCCTCGGAATGGTCGACGAACTTGAGCGTTTTCAAGCGCTCGAGTTGGAGGGGCAGTCGGTCACCATCAATACCGCGCAATACGTGCTTTCGCGTCTGCTCGCACGCTTGCGGGGGGAAGGGCAGCCTCCCAATCCGGGGACGCAGCACCCAGTCCGCCGGCATCTCACCGGCTCCACATATCGAGCGCTTTCATTGCTGCGCGGATTTCCCGCGAGCGGTGAGCCCGCTGAGGAGGTTCAATACCTATTGGCGGTTGAGGCCGAGACTGCGGCAATGCGCCTGCAAGGCGATGGCCATAGCGACAGCTCTCGGCCGGGCATCTTGGCTTCAATGCTTGCTGAGCTTGCGCCTGCAGTCTTCTCGCGCCTAACTACGAAACAGCTCGAGGCTTTGCCTGCACTGGCGCTGGTCGACGCAGTATCTGCCACGGAACGACGAGTTGTCGCTGCTTGGAGACTTCTTGACCGCCGACTTGGTGCGCTGGAGTCCTGCTTGAAGCGCGGACTCCCATCAGATTCCTTGTGTGCTTGGACCGCGCTGAGACGCTCGCTTCGCGTGACCGCTTTGACAGCCTGGGTGCGGGCGCTCGTTTTTGAGACGTACCTGGCTGGAGATGCAACGCCTTCCACCGTGGTGGAGATTCCCCCTGAATGGCAAATCGACGAACCAGTACTTGCCGTTGACACGGCTGGCATCAATATCGGAGCGCTGTTCCGCGATGCACTCGCCCCTAAGGGACGGCTCGCCATCGCAGCAAAGATAACGCCACTAGGGTGGCTTGCGTTGTTAACCAACCAACTGAATCTGTATGGGACTGATGCGACCCGGGCTGTAATGTCAGAAGAGCTGGCAGCGAGCATGCGGTCCTCGATGACGACACTTGCCCAGCAACTCGGGAGTGCGTGCCCCGACGAGGAGCTCGCTGCTGACAAGTGGCCATTCGACGCTTGCTTGCGGATTGAGGCCATCCTGGACGACGGTTCATTCCAATCGGGACTTGCCCTTCTAGCCGACATTCAGTCAGCGCTCGGCTATCGGGTTCGCAATTGCAAGTCGCACATCTGGGGGTTGGCTCCACAGTCGAAGTCGTTCAAAGACGAAATCGGTCGGCAATGGCCACTTTCGCGTGGTCTGATTGACCAAGTCGGGCGCGATAGGCATGTGGAGATTGATGAAACTGACGCTAACAAGCGCGTGTGGACTCAGACGACCAAGAGTGATGGCACGTTGATAGGTGTTTCGGTCTTGGGTGAGACATTCGCTAGGACTGTAGGGACGCAAAGCCATGGCACCGTCTTCGATGGTGATGAGCCTGGGTTGGGGGCTGAAGCCAGCGAATCAAGTGGCGGAGCGGTGCTGGGGTCGCGCTCCGACAAGCACGAAGCAACAGAGCAGCCAGAAGCCCCTCAAGTTAATGAAGGGAACCGGAGTTCAGGTGTCGGAATCATTGAGAGGGAAGCAGGTAGCGGTCAGCAACCCGCTGTGCCTGGTACGGGCTCCGGCAAGTCGCCTCCGCCAAGTGGAGCATTGCTTGAGCTACCAGCTGGAGAACCTGAAAGGTTCTTCAGGCACTTCCGCGAAGTGCAAGAGCGAGAGTGGCGAACCCGCCGAAAGGCGAAAAGCGCTGGCCACGTAAGGTTTTCGTTCTTTCAGTTCCGAATTGACGATTCGTATTACCACCCAATCGTTGATGCCGGGTTTCCTGACTCCTTCGATGGTGCGTTTTGCGATGACGTCGATATCGACTCCATCTGCGGGACAGCTTTGGCGGAGATGGCTACCGAACGGGCAGGGCGGTCCGTAGCTAGTCCTAACACTACTCCCGCGCAGCGGGCAAGAGCAAGTCTGTCGAAGCCGGCTCTGGAGAACCAATGGGACCGCTCGGCTCTGGTGCCGAGTTGGAACGAGCATCGACGTCGGCGCCTCATCGACGAAGCAATTCGGGCATGTCACGAGTTCGGCGTCGACGTCTTAGTTCTTCCCGAGTACAGCGTCAGGCCCGATACCGTCGAATGGTTACGCGAGCGTCTGACGAAGCTGCCAAACGCAAAATTGTCAGTCGTCGCGGGTACGTATCGGTTGCACGGCACGCCCCGAGACCTCCATTTCAAGGAAAAGTTCGAGAGGATTTTTGGGACAGCCGACTGGCAGAAGGTGTTTTCGCCAACTGGCAAGTCGATGGAGAAATCGGCGTACATCACGTTGTTGCAGCCCATTCAGAACGACGTTCCCGGCGCCGTGGGGGTCTTTAGTCGGCGCAAGAAGTTCCATTCAATGGCGATGAGCGAGTTCATCAACCCATCCGAGGAGCCATGGGCGCCATTGGCTAGCCTTGAAGGCCTTGTATCTGCCATAGAGAGTGCCCGCACGGATGCCGGAGCGCCAGCCCTCGACGTCAAAGGAGTGACGTCAATTGCGCAAAAGATTCGGCCCGTGGAGAGGATGGCCGAGCTAATTTGCTCCGAGTTGTTCGCTTCAACTCATCCGGTGAACCACGGAACAATTCGCAGTGAATATCAATACCTGCGTCAGCGATTCGGGTTCGACCCTGGCGAGCCGACTGAAGACCATGTGTTTGCCGACCTTACCAAGCTCACTGCTGCACTTCATCTTGATGACCGAGTTGACAGGCGAACGATTTTGGTCGTGCCAGCCTGCACCACGCGTTCGGCTGACTACTGGATTTATGGCCAATCTGCGCTGCTAGCAGCAGGCTTGACGACGGTGTTCTGCGCGGCAGTCCTTGCTGACTCGAAGTCGGGACTAAGGGGAGGCGGGAGCTGTGTCATTGCGAAGAGCAGTTGGTCCGCGACTCGTGAGCTGCCAGGGCACCTACTGAGCGCTACACCCTATGCTGGCTGGTCCCGTGGCATCTACTACAACCGCCCAGAGGATGCGTTGACACGCAGGGAGCAGGCGGTCGTGATTGCAGACATTGACCCCGTATATATGAACGAAGGCAGGCCACGGCAACAGGCTTTGCCGGCTCCTGTCAAGTTGGTCGCGCATCTTCCGATAATTGAAATGCTTGAGAAGACGCACCTGGTGGCCGCGTACACGCCCACGAATGGCGGTTTCCCAATGGCATCGCCGCCCTCAGACAGCCGGTTGCAGGGTCTCGGGATTCACAACGCGGAAGACGTTGCAAAGGCGTTTGGTCTTGTCGGCGCGTATGTGGCCAAGCTTGGCCCGACACGACTCGCGGATTCAAAGTCCGTCTTGCCCAACGGCGAGCCACTCGCCGATGAGGCCAAGAGCATGGCAAGATTTTTTTCAGAGCCTTCGGCATGGAGCAGTCGCCTTGAATGCTGGACCCGGAACTGGCGGGAGATGCCGTTCGCTGGGCCGCCGCCAACGCTGATTGATTGGCTTCCAGTGGACTTGAGTCCAATCGAAGGCAAGCTTCCGGAGGTTTTTGTTCCGCCATGGGGAGCCGACTTTGGGGGGCCCGCTACGCTTCCTGCCGCTCTAGACGGCGATGCGACGTCGGAGTAGCGCCTGCTAGTTGCGCCTCATCGGACGCTGCGGCTGTCGATAAAGCTTGCGGCTCCGATTGACGGTTTGGTCGCCGCGGTGCACCGATTCGCTAGCCGAGCTGCCAAGCGAGCAGGGGCGGCCCTTGGCAGCTTTAGCTTGGCGCCGTTGGCAGACATAGCCAGGCACGTTGGCAGACATAGCCAGGCACGTTGGCAATCAAAGCGTGTCACGACAGCAACGGAAGGCACGGCTCTCGAGATGGCATTCTAAATTTTACATAATGCACATTGTCAACATTAAAGATGGCGAGAACCAAGCCGCCGCCCAGGAAGTCGCACGCTCACTTCCTGGGCCGAAACCCAGGACCCGCTTGCCGATCAGCACATGCCGGCGGCCGAAATCGCCGGCTTGCGCTGCGAGCTCACAGGCCCAGGTCGCTGAGGCCTGGATGATCGTCGGGACGACGGCCCAGCGGCCAGAAGAACTTGCGCTCGCCCTCGGCGATGGGCATGTCGTTGATGCTGGCGTGGCGCTCCACCATGAGGCCCTGCTCGTTGAACTGCCAGTTCTCGTTGCCGTAGCTGCGGAACCAGTGGCCGGCGTCGTCGCGCCATTCGTAGGCAAAGCGCACCGCGATGCGGTTGCCGTCGTGGGCCCACAGTTCCTTGATCAGGCGGTAGTCCAGCTCTCGACGCCACTTGCGTTCGAGCAAAGCCTGGGCTTGCTCACGGCCTACGGGGAAGTCGACACGGTTGCGCCAGCGGGTGTCGGGGCTGTAGGCCAGCACCACGCGGGCGGCGTCGCGGGAGTTCCAGCCGTCTTCAGCGAGACGGACCTTCTGAACGGCGGTTTCACGGGTGAAAGGCGGCAGCGGGGGGCGGGTTTCCATGACGGGCTCCTGTGGTTGGATGATGTGGACAGGTCTGTCTACATGCGCAGTCTAGCCGCAAGTAGACAGGTCTGTCTACAATGAATGCATGAATTCTTCCGACACCGCCGCCCTGCCCGCGCGGCAGCGCATCCTGCAGACCGCGCACGACCTGTTCTACCGGGACGGCATACGCGCCACCGGCATAGACCGCGTGATCGCCGAGGCCAAGGTCACCAAGGTCACGTTCTATCGGAGCTACCCGAGCAAGAACGACCTGATCCATGCCTTCCTGGCGTTCCGCCACGAGCGCTGGATGGCATGGCTGCGCGAGGCGCTGGCCCGGCATCAGGCCGCGGGCGAGGCGCCGCAGCAGGCGCTGCTGAACAGTCTGGCGGAGTGGTGGCAAGCGCCGGACTACCGCGGCTGCGCCTTCATCAATTCGGCCGCCGAGCTGGGCGGCGCCGACCCGCAGGTGCTGCAGACGGTGCGCGAGCACAAGGGCGACATGACGGAGGTGTTCATGCAACTGCTGCCGGAGGGACCGTCGCGCGCGCAACGGGCACAGGCCCTGACGCTGGCGGTGGACGGCGCCATCGTGCACGCGCAAATGGGCGCGCCGGTGGAGGCGCTGCTGCAGACGCTGGGTCAGTTGGTGGCCCCGCTGTTTGCCCCGGAGGACGCCGGCCGCTGAACCCGCCAAGCCCGTGTGCGCTCGGGGCTCGCTGGCGCCAGCCACAATGCGCGCCTCGCGCCGCTCCCGGCGCTGCGTTTGATCCAACCAAGAACACGATGTCTTTCGAATCCACCACCGGCCTGCTGGACATGTCCGATCCCGCGAAGAAGCGTGCGGCCTACGAACTGCTGGTTCAGCAGACCGCCGCGCTGCTGCAGGGCGAGCGTGACCCCATCGCCAACCTGGCGCAGTTCTCGGCGCTGCTGTTCCAGTCGCTGCCCGACCTGAACTGGGCGGGCTTCTACCTGGCCCAGGGCGACGGCCTGGTGCTGGGCCCCTTCCAGGGCAAGGTGGCCTGCGTGCGCATCCCGTTCGGCCGCGGCGTGTGCGGCACCGCAGCGGCCAGCCGCGAGGTGCAGATCGTGCCGGACGTCCATGCCTTCCCGGGCCACATCGCCTGCGACTCGGCCTCCAACTCCGAGGTGGTGCTGCCGGTCATCCACGGCGAACGCCTGCTGGGGGTGCTGGACCTGGACAGCCCGCGCCTGGCCCGCTTTGACGCGGACGATGCCGCCGGCCTGGCCCGCATGCTGGCGCTGCTGGTGGACGGCACGGACTGGGCCTGAGCCCAGCCGCCCCAAGGAGCCCCCATGAAATTCGCAACCTGGAACGTCAACTCCCTGTCCATCCGCCTGCCGCAGGTGCTGGAGTGGCTGGCCGCCAACCCGGTGGATGCGCTGGTGCTGCAGGAGACCAAGCTCACCGACGACAAGTTCCCCACGGCCGACTTCGGCGCGGCGGGCTGGCAGTCGCAGTGGTTCGGCCAGAAGACCTACAACGGCGTCGCGCTGATCACGCGCGAGCCGGCCAGCGCCGTCGTGAAGAACATCCCGGGCTTTGCCGACGAGCAGGCCCGCGTGATCGCCGGCACCGTGGCGGGCGTGCGTGTGATCGGCGGCTACTTCCCCAATGGCCAGGCGCCCGACAGCGACAAGTTCGTCTACAAGATGGCCTGGCTGGACGCGCTGCGCGCCTGGCTGGCCACCGAACTCGCGCAGCACGAGCGCCTGGTGCTGATGGGCGACTTCAACATCGCACCGGAAGACCGCGACGTCTACGACCCGGTCGCCTGGGCCGGCCAGATCCACTGCACGCCCGAGGAGCGCGCGCAGTTCCAGCAACTGCTGCAACTAGGGCTGGTCGATGCGTTCCGCCTGTTCGAGCAGGCGCCCAAGAGCTGGAGCTGGTGGGACTACCGCAATCTGGCCTTCCGCAAGAACCAGGGCCTGCGCATCGACCACATCCTGGTCAGCGAGGCACTGCGCGGCCGGGTGCAGGCCTGCACGATAGACAAGCAGCCGCGCCGCAACGAGCGCCCCAGTGACCACACGCCGGTGGTCGTCGAGCTGGCCGACTGACGGCCTCAGACCGCGTCCAGGTGGGCCTGCAGCCGCTCGAAGAAGCGGCCCACGTGCACACCATCCACCAGCGCGTGGTGCACATCCACCGAGACCGGCATGAACTGCCGCTCACCCTGGGGCGTCAGCTCGGCCGTGATGCGGCCGAAGGCGATCTTGGGGCGGTCGTCGCCCTCCCCGCGCGCATGCGTGAAGCTGGTGAAGGCCAGCCAGGGCAGCGTGGTGAGATGCAGCAGGCAGGCTTCGGGTGGCGCGTCCGTGTCGCCCGCGAACAGGCTGCCCTGCGCGGCCTTGGCACGCGCCACGCGCGGACGGGCCGCAGCGGCGAACGGGGCCAGGTCTTGCTGGTGCCACAGGCTCACGATGCCGAAGCTGCCGTCGTCACGCAGCACGGTGGTGCTGGCATGCACCTGGGCGAACTCGCGCACGCCGTCGCCGTCCAACGTCTGGCGCAGCGCATCGATCTCGTTGGCGGCACTCAGCGCCGCATGGTGGTAGGCCAGCCAGGGGCTGGCGCCATGGCGCAGAGCGCGCTCGCGCAGCCCGGTGACGTCCACGCGCGCGCACACGCTGAACGACGGATGCCGCATCGTGCGGAAATGTGCCAGCGCCGCGCGTCGCGGCCAGTCCTGCAGGGGGATTTGACGGTCTAACATGATCTTCAGTCGTGCGGGCCTGGCCCGCCGCTGTCGCCGCGGTCGAGTCCAGGCTCGCCCCGCATGCTCGCACGAATGCCGCCGCTCGCCGGCCCGCTTCCCTCCTCCCATGAGAATCCAGCCCGTCACCCAGCGTGAGTTCCCCTTCCCCCCTGGCCAGTCCCTGGTCTCCACCACCGACCTCAAGGGCCGCATCCTGCATGCGAATGCCGCCTTCGTAACGGTCAGCGGCTACACGCTGGAAGAACTGCTGGGCCAGCCGCACAACCTGCTGCGCCACCCCGACGTGCCGGAGGAAGCCTTCCGCGACATGTGGGCCACCATCCAGGGCGGCCGCCCCTGGTCGGGCCTGGTGAAGAACCGGCGCAAGGACGGCGATCACTACTGGGTGATGGCCAATGTGACGCCGCTGCTGGAGGGCGGGCGGCCGGTCGCCTACCTGTCGGTGCGCACCCAGCCCACGCGCGCCCAGATCGACTCTGCCGAGACGCTCTACCGGCAGATGCGCGAGGAGGCCCGTGCGGGCCAGCTGCGCCATCGCCTGGAGGGCGGCGAGCTGATACGCCCCGGCCTGCTGGCCCTGCCGCGGCGCGTGCTGCGCCACCAGCCCTGGCTGCGCGACACCCCGGCCTATGTGGCCGCGACCGCGCTGGGCTCGGCCGCCTATGCGCTGGCGGGTGGCTGGGCTGCCGCGGGCGTCGCGGTGCTGAGCGCGCTGGGCTTTGCCGCCTGGCGCCACCAGTCGCTCAGCGCCGGCCTGGCCACGGTGGAGCAGTTCGCGAACGCGCTGGCGGCCGGCGACCTGTCGGCCCAGCTGCAGCGCAGCGGCCGGCCCTACACCCGTCACCTGGAGCGCACGCTGGCCCAGGTGGCAGTGAACCTGCGGGCCATGGTGTCGGACACGCGCAGCGAGATCGACCGCATCCGCCAGGTCAGCCACGAGATCGCGCAGGGCAATCAGGATCTGGCCCAGCGCACCGAATCACAGGCTGCCAGCCTGCAGCAGACCTCGACCAGCATGGAGCAGATCGCCGCCACGGTGCGCGGCACCAGCCACGAGACCCAGGCCGCCAGCGGCGTGGCCGGTGAGCTGCAGGCGGTGTCGCGGCGCAGCGCGGAGGTGGTGCACTCGGTGTCCGACACCATGGGCGGCATCGCCGTGTCCTCCAAGCGCATCGGCGAGATCGTGCAGCTGATCGACAGCATCGCGTTCCAGACCAATCTGCTGGCGCTGAATGCCGCGGTCGAGGCCGCGCGCGCGGGCGAGCACGGCAAGGGCTTCGCGGTGGTGGCCGGCGAGGTGCGCGCGCTGGCGCAGCGCAGCTCCACCGCGGCGCGCGAGATCAAGGGCCTGATCGATGAATCCACGCAGCGTGTGCAGGCAGGCGAGGCCCAGACCCGCGCCGCCCGCGACAGCATCGACGCGACGCTGGCCCAGGTCCAGGCCTTCACCACGCTGATCGGCAACATCGACACCAGCGCGCACGCGCAGCTGGGCGAGGTGGCCGAGGTCCACACCGCGATACGCCACCTCGACGGCATCACGCAGCAGAACACCGCGATGGTGGAGCAGCTGGCGCGCGCCGCCGCCCACATGCTGCAGGACACCGAGCAGGTCGTGGCCTCGTTGCGCGTGTTCCGCCTGGCCGCCAACGAGGCCCGCGTGCAACCCGACGCGGTCGCGCTGCGTCGCGAGCACAAGCAGCGCTGATGCGCCCTCCCCGGCCCTTGTCCGCGAGGGCGGGGTAACCCGATAGGCCCTTGGGCCTAACGGGTTTGCGACAAATTGACAGCGTTGTCAGTCCTCGGAAACATGCGTCCGCTCGCCATACCCGGCGGGTGCATTCAACGAGGAATCCCATGAGGACACATCACGTCGCGGCCTTTGCCACCCTGCTTGCCGCCGCCCTTCCCGCCCTGGCCGTGGACGGCTTTGTGCAGTCCGAGGCCGACTTCAAGGTCATCAACACCGGACAGACCATCCAGGTCCAGAGCTTCGAGGGGACGCCGGTGCAGAACGGCAACTCCTGGACCTGGGGCGATGTCACCTTCAGCTGCGCCGGCGCATGGTGCAACAGCGGCTTCGGCGGCATCACCACCCAGTTCGGCATCACCGACGGGGCGGCCGCCGTCTACTTCGGCACACCGGATGTCGCGACCTTCACCTTTGCCAAGCCCATCATTTCCTTTGGCATCGATGTGTGGGGCCTGGCTTCCATCTGGGACACGCCGACCGGCAGCCCCATGGCGTCAGCGCTGACCATCACCTACGAAAACGGCAGCCATGCCTATTTCGACGGCTATGCGTGGAATGGCGACCTGGGCGCTCCAGCGCTGTTCGCCGGCGCCTGGTTCGGCACGCCGATCACGTCCATCAGCATCACCGGCAAGGTCGAGGACGACGGCATCTACTTCGACCGGCTGCAATACGTCACGGCGCCCGTCCCCGAGCCGGGCACCTGGGCCCTGATGGCGCTGGGCCTGGGCGCCGTGGCGCTGCGCCGACGTCGCTCCGCCTGAGGCACCGCGCGGCGCGAGCCCGTGCGGGCTCAGCTGCGCAGTGCGCTGGCCTCGCGGGCCAGTTGGGTGATGCGGGCCCAGTCGCCCGCATCCACCGCGTCCTGCGGCGTCAGCCAGGAGCCGCCACAGACCTTCACATTGGGCAGCTTCAGGAACTGCGGCGCGGTCTCGGGCGTGATGCCGCCGGTGGGGCAGAAGGCCACGTCCGGGAAGGGGCCGGCCAGCGCCTTCAGCAGGTTCACGCCGCCCACGGCCACGGCCGGGAACAGCTTCAGGAAACCGTAGCCGGCCGCATTCGCCTGCATCACCTCGGACGCGGTGGACACCCCGGGCAGCAGCGGCAGGCCGTGCTGCTGGCAGGACGCGGCCAGCGCCTCGGTGAAACCGGGGCTGACGCCGAACTGGCAGCCGGCGTTCTTCGCATTCAGCACGTCCTGCGGCGTGCGCAGCGTGCCGGCGCCGACGATGGCGCCCGGCACCTTGGCCATGGCCTCCATCGCCTGCAGCGCCACCGGCGTGCGCAGCGTGACCTCCAGCACCTTCACGCCACCGGCCACCAGCGCCTCGGCGAGCGGCACGGCGTCCTGCAGACGCTGGATCACGATGACGGGAATGACGGGGCCGTGGCTGGCCAGGCTGAGGGTGTCGAGCATGGAAATCCTTGGAGTCGGCAAAGCAGCGCTCACAGCCAGGTGACCGCGCCCTCTTCGGCGCTGAGCACGTTGCGGCGCAAACCCGCGAACAGGTCGCGGCCGAGGCCGTGGGCATTGACCTCGGCCTCGGCCGGGTCGAGATGGACGATGTCGCGCGCGGCCCAGGTGGCTTCGTCCACCAGCGCGGTCAGGCTGCCGGTCAACGCGCACACGCGCACCACGTCACCGTCGCGCAGCTTGGCCAGCGGACCGCCAGCCAGCGCCTCGGGGCTCACATGGATGGCCGCCGGCACCTTGCCGGACGCGCCGCTCATGCGGCCGTCGGTCACCAGCGCCACCTTGTAGCCCTTGCCCTGCAACACCGCCAGCGGCGGGGTCAGCTTGTGCAGCTCGGGCATGCCGTTGGCGTGCGGGCCCTGGAAGCGCACCACCACCACCACGTCGCGCTCCAGCTCGCCGGCCTTGAAGGCATTCAGCATCGCCTCCTGCGTCGTGAAGACGCGGCACGGCGCCTCCACGCTGTGACGGTCCTCCGGCACGGCCGACACCTTGATGACCGCGCGGCCCAGGTTGCCGGTCAGCAGCTTGAGGCCACCGGTCGCGCTGAACGGCTGGGCGGCGGTGCGCACCACGCCGTCGTCCGCGCTCTGCGCCGGCACCGGCTCGCGCTGCACGCCACCATCCGTCCCCACCATGTGCGGCATCTGGGTGTAGGGGCGCAGGCCCGCGCGGGTGATGCTCAGCACGTCCTCGTGCATCAGGCCGGCGTCCAGCAGCTCGCGGATCACGAAGGCCGGGCCGCCTGCGGCCTGGAACTGGTTCACGTCGGCGCTGCCGTTGGGATAGACCCTTGCCAGCAGCGGCACCACGCCGGACAGCTCGGAGAAGTCGCTCCAGTCGATCAGGATGCCCGCGGCGCGCGCCACCGCGACCCAGTGGATCAGGTGGTTGGTGGAGCCGCCGGTGGCCAGCAACGCCACCATCGCGTTCACGATGCAGCGCTCGTCCACCACGCGGCCTATGGGCAGCGCGGCACGGCCGCTGAGCCGGCCGCTGATGTCCACCGCCGTCCCCACGGCCTCGCGGGTCAGCGCCTCGCGCAGGCCGTCGTGCGGGTGGATGAAGGCCGCACCCGGCACATGCAGACCCATGGCTTCCAGCAGCATCTGGTTGCTGTTGGCCGTGCCGTAGAAGGTGCAGGTGCCGGCACCGTGATAGGCCGCCTGTTCGGACTTCAGCAACTCGTCGCGGCCCACCTTGCCCTGGGCGTAGAGCTCGCGCACCTTGGCCTTCTCGCTGTTGGAGATGCCCGAGCTCATGGGCCCGGCCGGCACGAACACGCAGGGGATGTGACCGAAGTGCAGCGCACCGATCAGCAGGCCCGGCACGATCTTGTCGCAGATGCCCAGCAGCAGCGCGGCATCGAACACGTCATGGGTCAGCGCGATCGCGGTGGACATCGCGATGGTGTCGCGCGAGAAGAGGCTCAGCTCCATGCCGGGCTGGCCCTGGGTGATGCCGTCGCACATGGCCGGCACGCCGCCCGCCACCTGCACGGTGGCGCCATGCCGGGCGGCTTCGGCGCGTATCAGCGCCGGATAGTTCTCGTAGGGCTGGTGGGCCGACAGCATGTCGTTGTAGGCCGTCACCACGCCCAGATGGGGCGCGCGCTCGGCGACGATGCGCAGCTTGTCGTTGGCGGGCATGGCCGCCACCGCGTGGGCCACATTGGCGCAGCCCATGCGCTCCAGGCCGCGCTGGCGGCCGCCGAACTGGTCGACACGGGCCAGGTAGGCCTGGCGCAGCGTGGCGCTGCGCTCGCGGATGCGCTCGGTGACGCGGGTCAGGATGGGATTCATGCGAGCTCCTGGCTCGGCGGGCCGTAACCGCGCCGACTGAAATTAGGTAACCATATTACTTCGTCAGAGCAGCATACGGGTTACGAGCCGGGTACCGGGCGTGCCAAGATGTCAGGCGATGGACGTGCACGATCTTGCCCTCCCCGCCCCCGGCCCGGCGCGCAGCGCGCTGCTGTTGCGCCGTACCCAGGCCGAATGGCGGGCCGGCGGCCAGGACCTGCTGCTGTTTGCCTATGGTTCGCTGATCTGGCGGCCGGGCTTCGATTACGTTGAACGCCTGCCGGCTCGGGTGCTGGGCTTTCACCGCAGCCTCAGCATGCGCTCGCGCACCAATCGCGGCTCGCCCGAGCAGCCCGGCCTGGTGCTGGCGCTGCTGGCCGGGGGCAGTTGCCGCGGCCTGGTCTACCGGATCGCGCGCGCCCAGGCCGAGCCGGTGCTGCAGCAACTGTGGGAGCGCGAGATGATCAACGGCGTCTACGACCCGCGCTGGCTGCGCTGCCACACGCCCGCCGGGCCGCTACGCGCGCTGGCCTTCACGCTGCCGAGGCGCAGCCCCAGCTGGACCGGCCGTCTGCCCGATGCGGATCTGCTGCATGTGCTGCGCCATGCGCGCGGCCGCTACGGCTCGACGCTGGACTACCTGCTGCTGACGGTGAAGAGTCTGCGCGAGCATGGCATACGCGACGCCGAGCTGGAGCGCCAGGCCCACCTGGCCGCGCAGCACGGCCTGTGCTGAGCCCGGCTCAGGCCTGGGCCTGCTGGTAGAGCGAGCGCATGCGGGCGAGGTCATCCTGGGTGTCCAGGTCCAGGCGCACGCCGGGGTCATCCACGGCGATGGGCTGGGCTGCATAGCGCGCCACCAGCCGGCGCGCGCCCTCGTCGCCCTGCAGCGCCACCAGCTCGGAGAACAGCTCGGTGCCGAAGCCCACGGGGTGGCCCTGCATGCCACGGTACTGCGCAAAGCACACCGGGTACTGCTCCAGCCCGGCGGCCACGGTCAGCAGGGTGTCGGTGCGCACCAGCGGCATGTCGCCGGGCAGCACCAGCCAGCCGTCCGCGTCCCCCGTGGCGGCCACGCCGGCCGCGATGGACAGGCCCATGCCTATGGGCAGCGGCCGCCCTTGCCTGTCCTGCCGGGGCAGCTCGACGATGTCGCGCGCCGCCACCAGGTGGTGGGCCAGTGGCGCAAGCTCGTCGGTGGTGACCACCACCACCGGCAGCTGGGTGGCCAGCGCCTGCCGCAGCGTCGCGGCCAGCACCGTGTCGGCCGCCGAGCCAGGCGCCAACTGTTGTTCGAGCTTGTGTCCATCGCCATGGAATCGCGATCCGCGACCGGCGGCGAGTACCACGATGGCCGGGCGTCTTTGCATCCGGTCTCTCCTTGTGATTCATCGGGCGGGGCTCAGGTCCAAGCATGCCGACGCCCATGCGGCTTGAAACTGGGGCCTTCACCTACGGGAAGGTCTGCATACTTGGGGGATGAGCAAACTGAGTGAGTTCCGCAAAAGCTATGAGCTGGGTGAGCTGGACGAGGCGCAGGCCGAGCACGGTCCGCTGCGGCTGTTCCAGTCCTGGATGGACGAGGCGATCAAGCACGACGTGTCCGAGCCCACCGCGATGACCGTGGCCACCGTGGGGCCCGAGGGCCGGCCGTCCACGCGGGTCGTGCTGCTGAAGGGCTGCGACGAGCGCGGCATGGTCTGGTTCACCAACTACGACAGCCGCAAGGGCCGTGAGCTGGCCCACCTGCCCTTTGCTGCGCTGCAGTTCCACTGGGTGGAGATGGAGCGGGTGGTGCGCATCGAGGGCCGGGTCGAAAAGACCTCGGACGCCGAGTCGGACGAGTATTTCCAGTCCCGCCCGCTGGACTCGCGCCTGGGCGCCTGGGCCTCGCCGCAGAGCCAGGTCATCTCGTCGCGCGCGGTGCTGGTGGCCAATGCCGCCAAGGCGGCCGCCCAGCACGGACTGAATCCGCCGCGGCCGCCGCACTGGGGCGGCTACCGCCTGGTGCCGGACCGTTACGAGTTCTGGCAGGGCCGCCGCTCCCGCCTGCATGACCGGCTGCGCTTCAGCCGCGACGAGCAAGGCCACTGGCTGCGCGAGCGCCTCGCGCCCTGAGCCCCCTCGGGCCCTGTTCAACGCGCCGGTGAGCCCTCCGTGAGCCGGTAGTACAGGCCGTAGGGGTCGTCCTGCAGCACCGCCAGGCGGCCCTCCACCGTGATGGCTTCCAGCGTGTAGCGCACCGGCTGGCGGGTGTGCACCTCCACCAGCCCTTCCGGCCCGGCGGGCACGCAGAACGGGCAGCTGGTGGGCACGGACGACAGCAGGAAGCGCTGCTGCTTGTCGCCCGGCTCCAGCGGCATCATGAAGCCCTGCACCTTGACCGTCTTCTGGTGCAGCGCCTGCACCTCGGCCGGGAAGCTGGGGATGAGCTTCTTCTTCTCGACCCGGGCGGTCACCTGGGACAGCAGGCTCCAGGACAGCACGCCGGGCCGCTCCTCCAGTGGCTTGAAGGCACTGCGCGGATCGTGATAACCGGGGCCCTGCCCCATCACCGGTGGGGTCTGGGCCAGCGCGAGCGCCGTGGGCAGCAGCAGCGCACAACTGAGCAGGGACTTGAGCATGTTTAGGGCTTGATTCACAGCGCCGCATTGTGAGGCGCGAAGATGACGGCACGACCTCAGCGCGGCGCCTGCAGCAGCTGGGTCACGTCCAGCCGGTAGGCCCGCCAGGCCGGCCAGGCCGCAGCCAGCAGCGCCAGGCCCAGCGCGAGGGCCGGCACCAGCGCCTCGGCCAGGCTCCAGCCCAGCGGCGCCAGTTGCAGCGACTGCCGAGCCGCCAGCACCTGCTGCAGCACGGCCACGCCGCCATGGCCCAGCGCCAGTCCCAGCAGCGCCGCCAGTGCGGCCAGCAGCAGTGCCTCGCAGGCGATCAGCGCCGCGACCCGCCAGGCCGGCGCGCCCAGCAGGCGCAGCATGGCCAGGTCGCCCTGGCGCGCCTGCACCGCATGCAGCAGCGCCACGCCGGCCGACAGCAGCGCGGCCACCAGCAGCACCGCACCAAAGCCCTGCAGCACCTCGGTGCCCACGCCCACCAGGCGCATCAGGCGGGCGGTTTCCAGCGCCGGTGCCGCCGCCTGCAGGCCCGGCTGGGCATTCACCCAGCGCGGCAGCATCACCGCCGCCAGCGGGCTGCGGTAGCGCACCAGCGCCAGCGTGATCTCTCGGTCCTCGTGGTCATCGTCATGGGCCGCAGCGCCGCCATGGTGCTCGTGCAGCGTCCACACCGACGCCAGATCGGTCAGCACCAGGCGGTCCAGCACGCTGCCGGACTCGGCCAGCACGCCCACCACCTCGAAGGGCTGGTCCTCATGGCCGGAGCCGCCCTCGCCCAGCCCATGGCTGCCCGAAAAATGGTCGCCCGGCTTGAGCCCGGTGGCGCGTGCCACCGCCGCCCCCAACACCGCCTGCAGCGGCCCGCGCCAGACCTGACCCTGGGCCAGTCGGGCGTCGTACAGCGCCAGATAGTCCGACGTCGTGCCCACGATGCGGTAGCCGCGCAGCGAGTCGCCCAGCGACAGCGGCACGGCCTGCGCCACCAGCGGCTGGCGCTGCAGCAGCTCCAGCGTCTGCAGCGGGATGTTGCCGGTGGGCGTGTCCAGGTGGAACACGCCGGCCAGCATCAGCTGCATGGGGCTGCCCTTGGCACCCACGACCAGGTCGATGCCGGCCAGGTCGCGCCGCAGCCCGCCCTCCAGCTGCTCGCTGACGCGCAACACGAAGGTGACGGCCGCCAGACCCAGCGTCAGCAGCAGCAGGTTCAGTGCCGCGCTCAAGGGGTTGGACCACAGGTAGCGCCAGGCCAGCCGGATCACAGGCACAGCTCCATGACCCGGCCGGTGGCGGCCAGCCGTTCTGCCACGCGGCCATCGTGGCTGGCGATCACCAGCGTGAAGGCCTCGCGCTCGCCGTGGGCGAGCACCAGGTCCAGCATCTGCGCCGCGTGCGCATCGTCGAGGTTGGCACTGGGCTCATCGGCCAGCAGCAGGCGCGGCCGGCGCATCAGCGCGCGGGCCAGCGCCACCCGCTGGGCCTGGCCCACGCTGAGCTCGTGCGGGCGCCGCGCGACCAGCGCGCTCAGCCCCAGCGCATCGAGCAGCTGGGCCGCCCGCTCCGCTTCGGCGCGTTGACCGGCGGCCCAGGCGGGCAGCGCAAGGTTCTCGGCCACGCTCAGCGCGTCGCTCAGGTGCAGGCGCTGCGGCACCACGCCCAGCGTGGCACCGCGCCAGGCGTCCAGCGCCCGCGCGCCCAGGCCCGCCAGCTCGGTGCCGGCCACCGTCAGCCGGCCCTGCTGCACCCGCAGCAGGCCGGCCAGCAGCGCCAGCAGCGTGGACTTGCCGGAGCCGGACGCACCGCGCAACAACAGGTGCTGGCCCGGCGCCAGCGCGAAGTCCGCATAACGCAGCTCTTGCGCGGCGCCAGGGTAGCGGTAGCTTAGCCCCGACCAGGCCAGCATCAGCGCACCAGGCGCTTGAAGCTGGACAGGAACTTGTCCACCTTGCCTGCGACGACGAAGGCGCAGTAGCCCTGTTCCGGGTTGCGTTCGTAGTAGTGCTGGTGATAGGCCTCGGCCGGGTAGTAGTTCTGCTCTGGCAGCAGCTCGGTGACGACCCGGCCGCCATGGGCCTCGTTGGCTTCGGCGATCACCTGGGCCGCGAGCTCGCGCTGGGCTTCGGTGTGCCAGTAGATGCCGGACCGGTACTGCGTGCCCACGTCGGCGCCCTGGCGGTTCAGCGTGGTCGGGTCGTGGATGGTGAAGAACACTTCCAGCAGCTCGCGCAGCGACACCTCGGCGGGGTCGAAGTCCACCCGTATCACCTCCACATGGCCGGTCTGGCCGCTGCAGACCTGCTCGTAGTTGGGGTTGGCCAGGTGGCCATTGCTGTAGCCCGACTGCACCGCGTGCACGCCGCGGATGCGCTCGAAGACCGCTTCCGTGCACCAGAAGCAGCCGCCGCCCAGCGTGATGCGCTCGAGTTGAGGGGTCGTCATAAATGTCCTTTACCTTGTGTCCAGCGAGAGCTGGACATGGGGTTGCCAGCCCGGTTCGCAAGAGCCCTCGCAATGGCGCAGCTGCGGCGGCGCGAGCTGCAGGCGCTCGGCCGGCACGCCCTGGGCCTGCAGCTGATCGCGCACCGCGGTGGCCCGCACCACCGCGAGCCGGCGCAGCGCCTCGTCGTCCACGCGCTGGCGCGCCAGCAGCCAGGCGCGCATCTGGGCCGGCGGCAGATCCTTCTCCATGCCCAGCCAGTTCTTGGCCTTGTCGGGGCCAGGTGTTGCGCGGTAGAGCTGGCGCAGCGCCTGATCGGGCGCCTTGCCGGTGGCGGCCAGCGCGGCGTCCAGTTGCTGGCGCTTGAGCGCCTCGGCGTCGGTGGCGGCATCGGCCCAGCCGGCCACGCTCAGGCGCACGGCGGGCCGGTCCTGCAGCTGCTTGGCCAGGCGCTGCAGCGCCGCGGTCTGTATCACCTCGCGGCCACCCGGCTCGAAGCTGAGCTGCGGCGGGCCGCCGTCGTCACCGCCGCCAAACAACGCGAACGGCGAGGTCAGCGCCTTGCCGATCAGGTTGAGGATCAGCCGCCAGACGATGCCGCCGACACTGAACTCCGGGTCGTTGATGGAGCCGCTGACCGGCAGGTCGATGTCAATGACACCACGGCTGTCCTTCAGCAGGGCCACCGCGAAGCGCACCGGCAGCGTGGTCGCATCCGGGCTCTCCACCCGGTCACCGAAGCTCAGCTGGTTCAGGATGATCTGGTTGCTCGCGTTCAGCTGCCCGTCCGCCGCGATGCGGTAGCGCAGCTTGGTGGACAGGCGTCCGCCTTCGATGGCGTAACCCACGTACTTGCCGGCGTAGGGCGACATGGGCGAGAGCTCGATGTCGGTGGCCTGGGCCTGCACGTCCAGCGCCAGGGGCCGGCCGGGCCGCAGCTCGCCGGTCACATCCAGCAGGCCGTTGCCCATCACGCGGCCTCGCAGCGTCAGCGGCGCAGTGGCCGGCTCGGCGGTGTCGAAGGCGCCCAGCGAGCCCTGCAGCTCGGACAGCCGCGCGCTGTAGTTGGGCTTGATGAAGCGGTCGTTGAAGTCCACCAGGCCCTGGTTGATGCGGGTCTGGCGTATCGCCACGCGCACCGGCAGCGGCGCATCGGGGGCCGGCGCCGCGGCGGAGGCAGCAGGGGCAGCGTTCTCCGGCCGGGCCGGCCCCAGGTCGCGCAGGTTGAGGCGGCCCTGGGCATCGACGATGAGGCGGGCGTAGGCGTCATCCAGCGTCAGCGTGCCCACGTCCAGGCGCGGCGTAGCGGCCGGCGCGAGGCTGAACTTGAAATCCTCCAGCTTCATGCCCTGCCAGCTCAGCAGGTCTTCTCCGACCACCGCCTTGCCGTCCACGCGGCGCACCTGCATCAGCGCCAGCGAGTTCAGGTCCAGCCCGCCCTGGGCGCCCAGCTGCCAGCCCTGGGCGCCGTGGCGGGCGTCCAGCGAGGTTTTCAGGCTCAGCTCCGCGCGGTCCAGGTGCAGGCCGTAGGCCGGGTCCAGATAGCCCGCCAGCAGCTGCACCGGCAGCGCCCGGGCGCGCAGCTGCGCCTGCAGGCCGCCCAGACCCTGGGTGTTCAGCAAGGCCTGACCCTCCAGGCTGAAGCGGCCGGCGCGGCTGTCCGCCTCGGCCGGGCGAGCGCCCGCCAGCCGGCCCTCCAGCTTGAGGGGCACCTGGCCACCCTCGGGCCAACGCAGCGGGCCGGCGCTCAGCTTCAGTTCCCGCACACCCAGGCTGACCGCCCCGCCAGGCGCCGCGTCGTCCTGCCAGTGCAGGCCCGCGTTCTGAAGCGCCAGACCTTGCAGACGCAGCTGCCACGCCGCCCCGCGCGGTGGCTGGGCCTGGGTCTTCTCGGTGTTGCCGTTGGCGGCCATGAGCGTGGCCAGATCCAGCCGCCCCTGGGCGTCACGCGCGGCGCGCGCGTCCAGTCCGTCCAGGCTCAGCGTGCCCAAGGCCAACTGATGGCTGCCCAGATCCAGCGTAGCCTGATCCAGCCGGGCGGCCCGCCAGCCCAGGGCCGGCTGCCTGGCGCCTGCGAGCGTCAACCGGGTGTCGTCAAGCGCCACCTGCTGCAGCGCCAGCCGCAGGCGCCGCAGCGGCTGCTCGGCCAGCGGCTGTGCCAGCGTCGCGCTGGCGCGGCCGGACACCAGGCCTTGCAACTCCATGCCCGGCGGCAGCGGCAACCAGCGGGCCAGGCGTGCCAGTTGCAGGGGCTGCAGCGTCAGGTCCGCGCCCAGTTGCTGCGGTGACAGCCGCAGCTGGGCATTCAGCGGGGCGTCCTGCATCTTCAGCGCGAGTTCGGCGCGACTCTCGCCGGCCAGCGGCCAGGCCAGCAGGCCCAGTTGCAGGCCGATGTCATCCAGCTGGAGACCGGCGCTGTCCAGCCGGCCCTGGGTCAGCGCCAGTCCGGCGATGCCCAGCCGCCAGTCGGGGCCGGGTTTGGCCGCGGGTGCGGCCGGCTTGGCGGGGGGCGACGCGGTCGGCCAGTCGCCCAGCAGATAGGGGCCGCTCAGCTGGATCTTGCCCAGTGCCACACGCCGCGCCAGCGGCTGCACATCCACCAACGGCAGCGCCAGATGGGCCCAGCCCAGGCGGGCCTGACCCTCAGCACTGCGCAGCTCCAGCGCGTCCAGCAGCAGCTGGCCGGCCAGCTTGACGCGCGCGCCCTGCCCGGCCGGCGCAGCGAAATCCAGCGTCAGGTCCATGCCCAGCCGGCCCTTTTGCAGGCGCCACGGCAGGTCGGCCGGCCAGTAGCCGGCAAAGGGCGCGAGATCCAGCCCCTGCAGCTTGAAGGCCAGTTGGCCATTGCGCTCGGCGGCAAAGGGGCGTGCATCGGCGCGGCTGTCGAAGGCCACGCCGTCCAGGCGGCCGCTGAGCAGCGGCTGCACCGGCAGCTGGGCGTCATCGGCCAGCGTGGAGACAAAGGGCAGCACCAATTGGAGCTGGTCCAGCCGGTGCTGGCGGCCCAGCGGCCGGTCGTCGAACAGCAGCTGGCCGTCCTGGACGGCCAGATGACGGATGGCCACGCCCGGTCCCGGGCCGTCGGAGGGCTGGCTCCAGCGCTGCAGCAGGTCGTCGATGTCGTAGCGACCCGCGGCCAGGCGGCTGAGGCGCAGTTCGGGCGCCTGCAGCGACAGCTGCTTGAGCTCGATATCGCCGCGCAGCAAGGCGCCCAGCGACGGCAGCAGCTCCAGGCGCTTGAGGCTCAGCAGGGGCGGCTGGCCGGCCGTGGCCGCGCCCACGCTGAGCCCCTCCAGCACCAGGCCGCCGCGCCAGGGCTGGTAGCGGGCCCGCTCCAGCGTGACCGGGCGGCCCAGAGCCTCGGATGCCAGCGCGGCCCCGCGGCCCGGCGCCCACCAGGGCACGGCCGCCATCAGCAGCACGGAAATCAACAGCCACAGCAGCGCGAGCGTGGCCAGGGCGCCCAGGGCGCGTCGGATCAGGGAGCGGAAGAATGTCACAGCGGCTGGATTATTCCCGGCGTCGGGGATGATGACAGGCATGAATCTCGGCTTCGTGACCTTCAAGAACCTTGTGCTGCTGCTCGCGCTGCCGCCCGTGCCCTGGCTGCTGCTGGCGGCCTGGGGCGGATGGCGCCTGCATCACCGGCGCCGTGGCGGCGCCTGGCTGCTGGGGCTGGCGCTGGCGCTGGTATGGCTTTGCAGTACCGAGGCGGTCGGCGAGTTGCTGATGCGCGCGGCCGGCAGCCCGCCGGCGCTGTCGCTGGCGCAGATCGACGCGCTGCGCGGTCGACCGGACGGCGTGGTGCTGGTGTTGGGCGGGGGCGTACGCCAGAGCGTGCCGGAGCTGGGGGGCGGCGCCGGGCTCAAGCCCATCACCGCCGAGCGCCTGGCCTACGGCGTGTGGCTGGCGCGGCGCAGCGGCTGGCCGCTGGCCTTTGCCGGTGGCGTGGGCTGGACCGCCGGTCGCCACACCCGCCCCGAGGCCGAGGTGGTGGGTCAGGTGGCGGCGCAGGATTACCAGCTGCCGCTGCGCTGGTCCGAGGGCCGCTCGCGCGACACCCGGGAGAACGCGCAGCAGATGCTGCCACTGCTGGCGGCGGCCGGCGTCCAGCAGGTGCTACTGGTCACGCACGATACCCACATGCGCCGCGGCCTGCGCGCCTTCGAGGCGGTGGCTGCGCCGCTGGGGCTGCGGATCACGCCCGCGCCCATGGGCCTGGTCAGTGACGGGCTCAGCGACCTGGCGGACTGGACGCCGTCCACCGGCGGCTTCGAGCGGGTGCGTTATGTGATCTATGAGCATTTGGCCTGGTGGGCCGGGCATTGAAGCCGGTGCGGGTCGGAGCCTGCAAATAGAAACCCCGCCGGGCTTGCGGGCCGGGCGGGGTCGATGGCGAGGCCATCACGGGGCTCTGCGGCAATCTGCCGGAGGGCTCCTGGCGCGCAACGATTGCGCCAGAGGGTTTGCCTGAAAAGGCTCCACAAAAATAGGCAGAGCCGTCCCCGAGTTCAAGTTTTCAAGCAAATAGTTGCTTGTAAAGCTCCTCGGCTCGGTCCTTCACGGCCGCGGGCATGGTGATGCCGCGCCCCCACTCGCGGGAGGTCTCGCCGGGCCACTTGTTGGTGGCATCCAAGCCCATCTTGCCGCCCAGGCCGCTGACTGGGGACGCGAAGTCCAGGTAGTCGATGGGCGTGTTCTCGACCAGCGTGGTGTCTCGGGCCGGGTCCATGCGGGTGGTGATGGCCCAGATCACCTCCTGCCAGTTGCGAATGTCGATGTCCTCGTCCACCACGACGATGAACTTGGTGTACATGAACTGGCGCAGATAGCTCCACAGGCCGAACATCAGGCGCTTGGCATGGCCGGGGTAGGCCTTCTTGATGGAGATCACCGCCATGCGGTAGCTGCAGCCCTCGGGCGGCAGGTAGAAGTCCACGATCTCCGGGAACTGCTTTTGCAGGATGGGCACGAACACCTCGTTCAGCGCCACGCCCAGGATGGCCGGCTCGTCGGGCGGCTTGCCGGTGTAGGTGGAGTGGTAGATGGGGTCGCGGCGCTGGGTCTGGCGCGACACCTCGAACACCGGGAACCAGTCCTGCTCGTTGTAATAGCCGGTGTGGTCGCCGTAGGGGCCTTCCAGCGCGTGCAAGTAGCCGCCCTTTTCCTTCAGCGGCACGCCATGCTCGCTGACGCCGGTGAAGCCGGCCGGTGCGGGCGGGATATGGCCCTCCAGCACGATCTCGGCCGAGGCCGGTGCCTGCAGCGGGCGATCGCCCACCCCCGTTTCCACCAGCTCGGTGCGCGAGCCGCGCAGCAGGCCGGCAAACTGGTATTCGGACAGGCTGTCCGGCACCGGCGTGACCGCGCCCAGGATGGTGGCCGGGTCGGCCCCCAGCGCGACCGCGATCGGGAAGGGTTGGCCGGGGTGGGCCAGCGCAAAGTCGCGGAAATCCAGCGCACCGCCGCGGTGGGCCAGCCAGCGCATGATGAGCTGGCGCGGGCCGATCAGCTGCTGGCGGTAGATGCCCAGGTTCTGCCGGGTGCGGCTGGGGCCGCGCGTGATGACCAGCCCCCAGGTGATCAGCGGGCCGGCATCGTCCGGCCAGCAGGTCTGTATGGGCAGGCGGCTCAGGTCGATATCGCTGCCCTCCAGGATTTCCTGCTGGCAAGGCGCCTGGCGCTGCAGGCTGGGCTTCATGTCCCACAGCGCCTTGGCCATCTGCAGCAGCTTGCCCGCGTCCTTCAGCCCCTTGGGCGGCTCGGGCTCCTTGAGGCTGGCCAGCACCCGCCCGACGTCGCGCAACTCGGCCAGCGATTCGGCCCCCATGCCCAGCGCCACGCGGCGCGGCGTGCCGAACAGATTGGCCAGCACAGGCACGCGGTGGCCGGTGGGCTGCTCGAACAGCAGCGCCGGGCCCTGGGCCCGCAGCACGCGGTCCGCCAACGCGGTCATTTCCAGCACCGGCGACACCGGCGTGCTCACGCGGCGCAGCTCGCCCAGGCCTTCCAGCCCGGCGATGAAGTCCCGCAGATCCTTGTATTTCATAACTGAAAGTAGTTTTGAAGAAGGCAGACAACCTTGACGGGTTATCTTGCCCTCGTAGAATTCGCCGCTTCGGGTTTGCCCTGAACCCCTCCGGCCGGGCCCACCGAGCAAGCAAGGCCACAGGCCCCCCGTTCGTTGCCGGAGAAATTATCACCGTCGCCCCGCTTGCGCCCTGGCCGCCCGGCCCGCGCCCGGCTCGACGAGAAAAGGAGTCGAATGACCACGCGTCAAGACATCATGACCCTGGCCCGCCATCTGCGGGAGGCCGCCACCCTGTTCATCAGGGACATTGGCAATGGCCTGCTGGTGGTCAGCCACAACACGCTGGCCCTGGTGGGCCTAGCGGTGGTGTGCGTGCTGATGGTGTTCTCCAGCCAGGCCAATCTGCGCCACAAGCTGGAAGCCGCCACGCTGGGCTGGCTGCATGCCCGCCAGGAAGCGCGCGCCGAAGCCGAAGGCAATATCCTGGTGAGCGCCGGCGAGCCCGATGCGGTCGCCCGCGCCACCGCCGTCGATCCCCGCGAGCTGAACCGCCAGCAGGCGGCGGTTGCGCAGTGGATCTCGCGCCGTTACCGCGTGGCGCCGGAGCCCATCAGCCGCCTGGTGCAGGAGGC
Organism: uncultured Roseateles sp.; assembly: GCF_913777145.1. Taxonomy (GTDB): domain Bacteria; phylum Pseudomonadota; class Gammaproteobacteria; order Burkholderiales; family Burkholderiaceae_C; genus Pelomonas. The sequence continues at coordinate 81,580 of NZ_CAJYPS010000019.1, read as the reverse complement.
CTGGACCGTGGGCCAGCGCGCCAAGGTCGAGCCCACGCTGATCCTGGCCATCATGGCGATCGAGTCCGGCTTCAACCCCTTCGCGCAGAGCGCGGTGGGCGCCCAAGGCCTGATGCAGGTGATGACCCGTGTGCATGACGACAAGTACGAGGCCTTTGGCGGCAATCATGCGGCCTTTGACCCGGTGACCAACCTGCGCGTCGGCGTGCAGGTGCTGCGCGAGTGCATACAGCGTGCCGGCAATGTGGAAGAAGGCCTGCGCTACTACGTGGGCGCGGCCAACCTGGCCGAGGACACCGGCTACGCCAGCCGCGTGCTGGCCGAGCACGAACTGCTGAAGTCGGTGGCCGCCGGCCGCAATCTGCCGGCCAACACGCCGGCGCGCCCGCTGCGCGAAGCCTCGGCACCGGCCGACCACGAGGCGCCCCAGGTGGCCCTGGCGCGCACCGACGTCGCGCGCTGACTTACACTGGCGCCTCACGCGACTGGCGATCAGGGTCACGAAGGCGTCTGCCGGGCTGGTCTGAGGTGGGATACCACCGGGAAGCGTGAGGCGGCCCCGCCGTCACCCGCCGTTCGCCTGGGCAACCGAGCCGCACCTCTGCCGTAGGTGTGGTGCACGGATTCATCGCCTGACACCGGAATCACAAGCCATGTTTGACCGCAACACCTCCACCCTTGCCCTGGTCGACCCCGAGCTCTGGACCGCCGTCCAGAACGAGAACCGCCGCCAGGAAGATCACATCGAGCTGATCGCCTCGGAGAACTACACCTCCCCGGCCGTGATGCAGGCGCAGGGCAGCCAGCTGACCAACAAGTACGCCGAAGGCTATCCCGGCAAGCGCTACTACGGCGGCTGCGAGTATGTGGACGTGGTCGAACAACTGGCGATCGACCGGCTCAAGCAGCTGTTCGGCGCCAATTTCGCCAACGTGCAGCCCAACAGCGGCTCGCAGGCCAACCAGGGCGTGTTCTTTGCGCTGCTGCAGCCGGGCGACACCATCATGGGCATGAGCCTGGCCGAAGGTGGCCACCTGACCCATGGCATGCCGCTGAACATGAGCGGCAAGTGGTTCAACGTGATCTCCTACGGCCTGAACGCCAAGGAAGAGATCGACTACGAGGCCATGGAAGCCCTGGCTCGCGAGAAGAAGCCCAAGCTCATCATCGCCGGCGCTTCCGCCTACTCGCTGCGCATCGACTTCGAGCGCTTCGCCAAGATCGCCAAGGAAATCGGCGCCTACTTCATGGTGGACATGGCCCATTACGCCGGCCTGATCGCCGCGGGCGTCTACCCCAACCCGGTGCCGCATGCCGACGTGGTGACTTCCACCACCCACAAGAGCCTGCGCGGCCCGCGTGGCGGCATCATCCTTTGCAATGACGAGGCGATCGCCAAGAAGATCAACTCGGCGATCTTCCCTGGCATCCAGGGCGGCCCGCTGATGCACGTGATCGCCGGCAAGGCCGTGGCCTTCAAGGAAGCGCTGACGCCCGAGTTCAAGGCCTACCAGGAGCAGGTGGTCAAGAACGCCAAGGTGCTGGCCGACACGCTCATCGCCCGCGGCCTGCGCATCGTGTCTGGCGGCACCGAGAGCCACGTGATGCTGGTGGACCTGCGCCCCAAGAACCTGACCGGCAAGGAAGCCGAGGCCATCCTGGGCGCCGCCCACATGACCTGCAACAAGAACGGCATCCCCAACGATCCGCAGAAGCCCATGGTCACCAGCGGCATCCGTCTGGGCACGCCGGCCATGACGACCCGCGGCTTCAAGGAAGAACAGGTGCGCATCACCGCCCACCTGATCGCCGATGTGCTGGACAAGCCGCATGACGAGGCCAATCTGGCCGCGGTGCGCGAGAAGGTTGCCGCGCTGACGCGCGACTTCCCGGTCTACCGCTGATCGCCTGAGGCGCCGTGCGCTGCCCCTTCTGCTCCCACACCGAGACCCAGGTCACCGAGACCCGGGAATCGGATGAGGGTGACGTGATCCGCCGGCGGCGGCGCTGCCTGTCCTGCGACAAGCGCTTCACGACCTACGAGCGGGCGGACATCGCGATGCCCGCGGTCGTCAAGAAGGATGGCCGCCGTGCCGACTTCGACCCCGCCAAGCTGCGGGCGTCCATGCAACTGGCGCTGCGCAAGCGGTCGGTGAGCGTGGAGCAGGTGGATGCGGCCCTGACCCGCATCGAGGAAAAGCTGCTGGCCAGCGGCGCGCGCGAGATCTCCTCCACCCGCCTGGGTGAACTGGTGATGCGCGAGCTCAAGCGCATCGACAAGGTGGCCTATGTGCGTTTTGCATCGGTCTACCGCAGCTTTGAGGATGTGGACGAGTTCCGTCAGCTGATCCGCGAGATCTGAGTCCCCCTTTGGTGGGGCGCCTGCGCGGCGCTCCCCCACCCTTCCCCCGTCACCCCGCCACCCGAGGGGCAGAGCCCAGACCGGGCGCTTCCTAGAGTTCCGTGCAGATGTCACGCAACACGGAGCGCCTCATGAAGCCCAGCCTCAGCACCACCGCCCGCCTTCCCCGCGCCGCCGGCGCCCGTGGCTTCACGCTGGTGGAGCTTTGCGTGGGTGTGGGCCTAGGCGCCGCGCTGCTGAGCCAGGCCGTGCCCAGCTTTCAGCAGATGCGCGAGCAGCAGCGCCTGCGCGCCGAGGCCGAGGTGCTGGCGAGCGACCTGCGCTTTGCCCGCAGCGAGGCCGCCCGGCTGCATGCCGACGTGGTGCTGCGCATCAGCGGCAAGGGCAGCCAGGCCTGCTATGTGCTGCACACCGGCGCCAATGGCGATTGCGACTGCAGCGGCGGCCAGCCGGTCTGCCGAGCACCGGGCGCGGAAATCATCAAGAGCCATGCACTGCCCGCCGGTGCGGGGCTGACGCTGAGCGCCAACGTGGAGACCATGCGCTATCAGTACCGCCAGGGCCTGGTGACGCCGGCGGGCAGCCTCAACCTCAGCCTGCGCGACGGCACGACCATACGGCAGGTGGTTGCGGTGAGCGGTCGCGCGCGCAGCTGCTACGCGGGTGCCGCGGTGAGCGGCCTGCCCAAGTGCCGCTGACCCCTTATTCGTGGTGTGCCGCGACCGGCGGCAAGCATCGGCGGACAGACGGCAGATGGTCGACCCGGCCCATGACGCTCGCTTGGCCAGAATGGACTCATGCAAGCGCCCTGCCGTTCCCGCGGATTCACGCTGATCGAGCTGATGATCACGCTCGTGGTCGCGGGCATCCTGGCGGCGGTGGCTTACCCGGCCTTCACCGGTTACACGCAGCGCGCCCGCCGCGCCGATGCGATCAAGGTGCTGACGGCCCTGGTGCAGGCCCAGGAGCGCTACCGCTCCAACCAGAGCAATTACGCGTCTTCGCTGGAAGACCTCAACACCGACGTCAGCCTGCTGACCCCGAACTACGAGGTGGCCATCGCCGGTGTGGGCAACCCCGCCAGCCTGGCCACCGGCTATGTAATGACCGCCTCCATCAAGGCGGGCAGCGCCCAGGCCGGTGACAGCACCTGCGCCAAGATGCGCGTGACCCTGGTGGCCGCCACGGTCATCTATGACGCGCTGGACAGCAACGACAGTGCCGGCGCCGCGCAGGCCAAGTGCTGGGCCCGCTGATGAACGCGCATCACGTCAGCCGCAAAAGCCGCCGGCCGGCCGGGCGCGGGCTGGGCCTGGTGGAGCTGATGGTGACGGTCGCCGTGGTGGGCGTGCTGATGGCCGTGGCCGTGCCCTGGCTGGGCGGCATGGTGGAGCGACGCCGGGTGACGGCCGTCGCCGATGAGCTGAACAGCATCTTCAAGCTGGCGGCGTCGCAGGCCAATGTGGTGGGCGACCGCGTGACGCTGCACTTCGAGATAGACCCCAACGACACCATGAGCTGCGCGCTGCTCATTTCCCAACCCACCAGCGCGCTGGACAACTGCAAGTGCTACCGGCCCGCGGCTCAGGTCTGCGGCACGGACCCCAACCTGGTCCTGCGCCTGTTTCAGCTGCCCAAGAGCGACAACGTGTCCTTCCAGGCCTCGGCGGATGCCTGGGGCGGCTTCGCCTACCGCTTGGGCGTTGCCCGCAACTCGCCGGACTTCATGGTGAAGAACCTCGCACTGACCGTGACCGGCCGGAAGACCGGCGCCCAGCTGCGCGTGCAGTACAACACCGCCGGCCGTATCCGCACCTGCACGCCCAACGGTTCCATGAGCGGCTATCCCGCATGCTGAACTCACATCGTCACCTGCAGCGGGGCTTGAGCCTGGTCGAGCTGATGGTGGGCATCACCATAGGCATGATCATCGCGGCCGGCGCGGCCATGGTCGCGGTCAACCAGATCGGCGAGCACCGCCGGCTGATGGCGGAAACCCAGTTGCAGCAAGACCTGCGCACCGCGGCCGACCTGATCCAGCAGGACCTGCGCCGGGCCGGCTTCCGGGGTGCCGCCCAGCTGGGCGCCTGGGCGCCTGCCACGTCCAGCGGTTCGCCCGAGATGCCGGCCGAGCCCAACGGCTACACCACGGTCACCGTCACCAATGGCACGACCGATGTGTTGATGGAGTACAGCTATGCCCGCAGCACCGCCAGCGGCTACCAGGGCCTGGCAGCGCCGGCCGACAAGGAACAGTTCGGTGTGCGCTGGAACCGCGGCAGCCAGACGCTGTATCTGAAGCTGGGGCTCAACGCCGACGGCACGCCCAACTGGCAGCCCATCACCGACCCAGAGGCCACACCCATCGTCGCTTTCACGGTCCAACCCAGCACCCAGAGCATGTCGCTGGAGGCGTTCTGCGACAGGACCTGCCCCACGGGCGCCACCTGCACGCCGCCCCAGCTCGCGCTGCGCCAGTTCGACATCAGCATCCGGGCACAGTCTCATCTGGACCCCAGGGTGCTTCGCACGGTCACCATCAAAGAACGCGTGCGGGCCGACGACCAGACAGGAGCCTGCCCATGAGCCGCGCAATGCCGTCTCGTGGTCACCAACAGGGCGCGGCCACGCTGGTCGTGGTCATGGTGCTGTTCCTGGTGATGGCGCTGCTGGCCGCCTATGCCAACCGCAATCTGCTGTTCGAGCAGCGCATGGCCAGCAGCTATTTCCGCGGCAGCCTCAGCCAGGAGGTGGCCGAGGCGGGCGTCGAATGGACGCTGGCCCAGTTGAACGGCACGGCGCTGAATACCGCCTGCGCGCCGGCCGCCACCGGCGGCGCGCGGTTCGCGGACCGCTACCTGAGTGTGAACCCCGCCACGCGGGCGATCTCGCCGCTCAACGACACCCAGATCCTGGCCGATTGCACCCGCGACAGCGCCGGCTGGACCTGTCGTTGCCCGGCGCCGGGCACCCGCGTGAAGCCGGCGGCCGTGGTGAGCAGCATGCCCACGCCCAGCTTCGGCGTGCAGCTTTCGGGCAAGCTGAACTCGCCAGGCGCACCGGCGACCCGCCCCGGCACGCTGCGCCTGCTGGTGAACGGCTGCAGCAGCAGCGTCATCGACGACTGCCTGCCCACACAGGCCAACCAGAATGCAAGACTGCAACAGGCGACGAACAGGCTGACCGTCACCCTGGGCCTGATCAGCGCCGTGCGTTCGCCGCCGGCGGCGCCGTTGGTCGTGCGGGGCGCAGTCAGCAGTTCAGGCGCCGGCCTGGGTCTGCACAACACCGATGCCCGCTCCGCCGGCGTGCTGATGGTGGCCGGCGGCGCCGCCACGGGCTTGATCGACACCCGCATGGACAGCCTGCCCGGCACCGCGCTGAGCGATGCGCTGCAAACCAGCGATGCCACACTGGGCAACGCCGCACTGCCCGCCGGCAGTGTGTTCCGCATGTTCATGGGCATGACGCCCACCCAGTACCGCACCCACCCTGCGCTGCGCATGGTGAGCTGCGCCGGCGACTGCGCCGCCACGCTGGCCGACGCCTATGCGGCCGGCCAGCGCATGGTCTGGGTCGACGGCCCGATGGAACTTTCTAGCAACCAGACGCTGGGCTCGGCGACGGACCCCATGGTGGTGATCGCCAATGGCGCGGTCACGCTGACCGGGCCGCTGCAGCTCAACGGCATGCTGGTGGCGCTGGGCAATCTGGGTTGGATCAACAACAGCGGCATGCCGTCTCTGGTACAGGGCATGGTGCTGGTGGAAGGTCAGGTCAACACAAACGGGACGGTGGACATCGTCTACCAGCAGGCCATCGCCGACCAGCTTCGCAACCGCCTGGGCAGCTATGTGCGTGTGCCTGGCGGCTGGATTGACGAGTGAGGCGTGACGACATGAAGCGGCTCACCTCTCCCCCCACGTTGCAGCCACACCTCCGGCAAGCCGGCGTCACGCTGGTCGAGGCGCTGGTGGCCATGCTGGTGATGGCCATAGGCATGGTGGCCCTGGTGGGCGTGATGAGCAATCTGCGCATCAACACCGACGCGGCCAAGCAGCGCGGCGAGGCCATGCGCCTAGCGATGGCCGAGATGGCCCAGCTGCGGGCCTTCTCCACGCTCAGCAAGCCCAGCCCTGCCCCGGCTGGCGTGCGGGACTACGACAACGACATCAGCAGCGCCGGGGCCCAGCAGATCACGCTGGCCGATGCGAACAACACCTTCACGCTGGTGCGCAATGTCGCACCGCTGGTGGCCGGCCAGACGCCGGCCGACGCCAAGTCGGTGCGGGTGCAGGTCACCTGGGTGGACCGTACCCGCGCGCAAGGCGAGGCACCGGTGGTGGACCAACTGGTGCTGGACACCATCATCTCCCGCACCGATCCGGCCTTTTCCGGCGCGCTGGCCTTCCCCTCGCCCGCGCAGAGTGTGCGCCTGCCGAACAGCCGGCACCCGGCGATCCCGGCCGCCGCCGAGGATCTGGGCAACAAGAGCAGTGCCTTCCGTCCCAGCAGTCTGGGCAGCACGGTCTGGGTGTTCAACAACCTCACCGGGGTCATCACCAGCACCTGCCAGATCGCGGCCGGCACGGCGCTCACCACGGCCGTGGTGAACACCACCAACTGCACCGGCACCACTGCCTACGCGCTCAGCGGCACGGTCCGCTTCTCCAACGCCAGCCCACCCAACCCGGCGGTGCCCGAAGCGACCGCCGTGCCGCTGAGTCTCTACCTGGACGACTACAAGGTCGGCAGCCCCGAAGCCGCCCCCAGCGGCCTGGGCACGCCACAATGCTTCACCGACGACAGCACGCCGGCCCAGACGCGGCTGAACTACAGCTGCATCGTCTATCCATCCAGCAGCATGCCCCGGGTCTGGTCCGGCCAGCTGTTGATGGCCACGCTGCCCGTGGGCAGCAACGCCAGCGGCTACCGGGTCTGCCGCTACAGCGCGGACTACAACGCCAACGGCCGTATCGACAACGAGGAGCACCCGGCCCGCTACGCGCAGGTCACCGGTTCGCTGGCGCGGCAGAACTTCCTGGTCGTGCGCGGCGACCTCAGCTGCCCCACCGCGCCCGCCGTGAATCTCAGCACCGGCGTGTTTGCCGACTACTCCACGCTGCAGCTCCAACCAGCGCCCTGAGCGGCCGCGGGCGCCAGCCTCTAGACTGGCCGGATGTCCGTTCTGACTCTTGACCAGGCCGTGCAGCAGGCGCTGCAACTGGCCGAACAGGCCATAGGCCTCACCGACCCCAATCCCCGCGTGGGCTGCGTGCTGCTGGCCGCCGACGGCCGCGTGCTGGGCCAGGGCCACACCCAGCCCGCCGGCCAGGCCCATGCCGAGGTGATGGCCTTGCGTGACGCTGCGGCCAGAGGCGAATCGCTGGCCGGCACCACCGCCGTGGTCACGCTGGAGCCCTGCGCCCACCATGGCCGCACGCCGCCCTGCTGCGATGCGCTGATCGCCGCCGGCGTCGCCCGGGTCGTGTCCCTGCTGCAAGACCCCAATCCCCAGGTCGCTGGCCAGGGCCTGGCCCGCATGCGTGCGGCCGGCATCGCCGTGCAGGACGCCGGCGAGGACGCCGCCCGGCGCAGCCGCGAGCTCAACATCGGCTTCTTCTCGCGCATGCAGCGCGGCCGGCCCTTTGTGCGGCTCAAAAGCGCAATCTCGCTGGACGGCCGCACCGCACTGCCCGACGGCCGCAGCCAGTGGATCACCGGCGAAGCCGCGCGCACCGACGGCCATGCCTGGCGCCGCCGCGCCGGCGCGGTGCTCACCGGCATAGGCACGGTGCTGGCGGACGACCCGCGACTGGACGTGCGGCTGGTGCCCACCGCGCGCCAGCCGCTGCGCCTGGTGCTGGACCCACAAGGCCGGCTGCCCCCCACGGCCCGCATCCTGCAGCCGCCCGGCGAGGCGCGCGTGATCGGCCCCGGCCGCGCCGACCTGCCCGCGCTGCTGGCTCAGCTGGGTGCCGAGGGCATCAACGAGCTGCATGTGGAGGCCGGCCCCACGTTGTCGGCCGCCTTCCTGAGCGCCGGGCTGGTGGACGAGTTGCTGATCTACCAGGCGCCGCTGCTGGTGGGCCCCGGTCGCCCGCTGGCCGAGCTGCCGCTGCTCGCCGGGCTTGACCAGGCGCAGCGCTGGCAGCGTGTGGAGGCCACGCCGCTGGGCGATGATCTGCGCCTGCGTTTTCGTCCCTACTGACCCGGGCCACCTAGGGTCGCCACCTACAATCGCGCCATGCCCATCTCCACCGTCCCCGAGCTGGTTGCCGAACTGGCAGCCGGCCGCATGGTCATCCTGGTCGACGAAGAAGACCGCGAGAACGAGGGTGACCTCGTGCTGGCGGCCGATCTGGTCACCCCCGAGGCCATCAACTTCATGGCCCGCCATGCGCGTGGCCTGATCTGCCTGACACTGCCGCGCGACTATTGCGAGCGCCTGCGCCTGCCGCCCATGACGCAGCGCAACGGCGCCCAGCATGGCACCGCCTTCACGGTGTCCATCGAGGCCGCGACCGGCGTCACCACCGGCATCTCGGCTGCCGATCGCGCGCGCACCGTGCAGGCCGCGGTGGCGCCCAACGCGGTCGCCAGCGACCTGGTGCAGCCCGGCCACATCTTCCCGCTGCAGGCCCAGGACGGCGGCGTGCTGATGCGCGCCGGCCATACCGAGGCCGGCTGCGACCTGGCCCGCATGGCCGGTCTGTCGCCCACCTCGGTGATCTGCGAGGTGATGAAGGACGACGGCACCATGGCCCGCCTGCCGGACCTGGAGCTGTTCGCCAAGGAACACGGTCTCAAGATCGGCACCATTGCCGACCTGATCGAGTACCGCAGCCGCCACGAAAGCCTGATCACCCCGGCCGGCGAGCGTCAGCTGCAGACCGCCCACGGCGCGTTCAACTGCCAGGTCTTCACCGACCGCACCGGCGGCACCCACCTGGCGCTGACCAAGGGCCAATGGCAGCCGCAGGACGAGGTGCTGGTGCGCGTGCACGAGCCGCTGTCCGTGCTGGACCTGCTGGAAGCCGGCCAGTGCGGCCATTCCTGGGCCCTGCCCCAGGCGCTGGCGGCGCTGCAGGCCAGCCCGGCCGGCGTGGCCGTGCTGCTGAACTGCGGCGAGAGCGCCGCCGGCGTGCTGGCGCGCGCGCAGTCGCCGGTGGCGTCCGCCGCACCGCGCGGCGCGATGGACCTGCGCACCTACGGTGTGGGTGCCCAGATCCTGAAGGCCCTGGGCGTGCACCGCATGCGCGTGCTGGGCAGCCCGCGCCGCATGCCCAGCATGACCGGCTATGGCCTCGAGGTCACCGGCTTCGTCGCGCCCCCCAACTGCTGAGGACCGCCATGCAACACGCAGATCAAGGCCTGCCCGGCATCGAGGGCGCACTGGACGGCAGCGAGCTGTCCATCGCCATCGTGCAGGCCCGCTTCAACGACTCCATCACCTCCGCGCTGGCCAGCGCCTGCCTGGCCGAGCTGGCCCTGCTGGGCGTGCCCGCCGAGGCGATACGCCACATCACCGTGCCCGGCGCGCTGGAGGTGCCGCTGGCGCTGCAGGCGCTGGCCGAGAGCAACAACTACGACGCGCTGATCGCGCTGGGCTGCATCATCCGCGGCGAGACCTACCACTTCGAGCTGGTCGCCAACGAGAGCGGTTCTGCGGTGACCCGGGTCGGCCTGGACCACGGCATCCCCATCGCGAACGCCATCCTGACGGTCGAGAACGAGGCCCAGGCCTGGGCGCGTGCTGAGCCCAAGGGCCGCGACGCCGCGCGCGTGGCGGTCGAGATGGCCAACCTGCTGAAAGACATCGAGTGAACGCTCCCAAGCCCACCGCGGCCGGCAAGACGCCGGCCAAGCGCGCGCCCGTGAAGTCGGCGCGCCGCCGCGCCCGTGAGGCCGCGCTGCAAGGCCTCTACCAGTGGCTGCTGACCGGCGAAGACCTGGGCGCCATCATCGCGCTGGCGCGCGAGCAGGACGGCCACGGCAAGATAGACGCCAAGCACTACGACGCGCTGCTGAACGGCTGCGTGCACGAGGCCGCCGACCTGGACGCCATCCTGTCCCGCCATGTGGACCGCAAGACCAACGAGTTGTCGCCCATAGAGCACGCCATCCTGATGATCGGCGCCTACGAGCTCAAGCACTGCATCGACATCCCCTACCGGGTCGCGATCAACGAAGCGGTGGAGCTGGCCAAGGGCTTCGGCGGCACCGACGGCCACAAGTACGTCAACGGCGTGCTGGATGCGGCCGCCGTGGACCTGCGCCCCCTCGAGGTCAGCCGCTGAGCCGATGAAGCTGGCCGCGCGGCTCGACCGCATCGAGCCTTTCTACGTGATGGAGCTGAGCAAGGCGGCTCAGCAGATCGCCGCCGGGCCGCTGTGCGACCCGGCGCGTGGCGGCCGCCGCATGATCGCGCTCAACATCGGCGAACCCGACTTTGGCGCGGCACCGGCGGTGCGCGAGGCCGCGGCCGCCGCGCTGGCCCACACGCCCTACACCGATGCGCTGGGCCTGCCGGCGCTGCGCGAGGCGATCTCGCGCTGGTATGCGCAGCGCTTCGGCCTGGCGGTGGACGCCGGCCGCATCGTGATCACCGCAGGCGCGTCGGCCGGCCTGCAGCTGGCCTGCCTGGCGCTGTTCGAGCAAGGGGACGAGGTGCTGATGCCCGACCCCTGCTACCCCTGCAACCGCCACTTCGTCAGCACCGCCGAGGCCACGCCGCGCCTGCTGCCCACCACGGCCGAGCAGCGCTTCCAGCTGTCACCCGAGCAGGTGCGGCAGGCCTGGACGCCCGCGACCCGCGGCGTGCTGCTGGCCTCGCCCAGCAACCCCACCGGCACCTCGATCGCGCCCGAGACGCTGCGCGAGATCGCCGGCCTGGTGCGCGAGCGCGGCGGCGTCACCGTGGTGGACGAGATCTACCTGCCGCTGAGCTACGACGAGCGCTACGGCCACAGCGCGCTGGGCCTGCCCGATGGCCTGGGCGAGTCGGTGGTGTCGGTCAACAGCTTCTCCAAGTACTTCGGCATGACCGGCTGGCGCCTGGGCTGGCTGGTGCTGCCGCCCGCGCTGGTGCCGGCCGTGGAGCGCCTGGCGCAGAACCACTACATCTGCGCGTCCACCGTGTCGCAACGCGCCGCGCTGGCCTGCTTCGAGCCGGCCTCGCTGGCCGAGTTCGAGCGCCGCCGCGCGGTGCTGCGCGAGCGGCGCGACTTCATCGTGCCCGCGCTCGACCGCCTGGGCCTGAGCGTGCCGGTGGCGCCGGACGGCGCCTTCTACGCCTGGATGGACGTGAGCCGGCATCACGCCGACAGCTGGGCCTTCGCGCATGAGCTGCTGCAGAGCGCCCAGGTCGCGCTGACGCCGGGCCGCGACTTCGGCCTCGCCGCGCCGCAGCGCTATATGCGCCTGTCCTTTGCGTCCTCGCTGGACGACCTGCGCGAGGCCGTGACCCGACTCGAAGAGGTGCTGGCATGACCCTGCCCGCTGAAGCCGCCGCGGCGCCCGCCTTCACCTGGCCGGTGCGCATCTACTGGGAGGACACCGATGCCGGCGGCATCGTGTTCTACGCGAACTACCTGAAATTCTTCGAGCGCGCCCGCACCGAATGGCTGCGCGCGGCCGGCGTCGAGCAGCAGCTGCTGCGCGAGCAGACCGGCCTGATCTTCGTGGTCGCCGAGACCTCGCTGCGCTATGCCCAGCCCGCGCGCCTGGACGACCAGCTCACCATCACCGTCGAGCCCGAGGCCGCCGGCCGCGCCAGCCTGGTCGTGCGCCAGCGCGCGCTGCGCGGCGACACGCTGCTGGTCGAGGGCGAGATCCGCATCGGCTGCGTTCGCGCCCACGACCTCAAACCCCAACGCCTGCCCGAGGCCGTCGCTGCGGCCCTTTCTCCAGCGTCCCAAGCATGAACCAAGACCTGTCCATCGTTGCCCTGATCCTGCACGCCAGCCTGGCGGTGCAGCTCGTCATCTCGGCCCTGCTGCTGGTGTCGCTCGCCAGCTGGAGCGTCATCTTCGGCAAGCTGATCGGCCTGTCGCAGATCAAGCGCAAGAACGACGCCTTCGAGGCCGAGTTCTGGAGCGGCAAGAACCTCAACGACCTCTACCAGAGCGTCGGCAACCGCCAGGATGGCGCGCCGCTGGAGCGCATCTTCGCGTCCGGCATGCGCGAGTTCATGAAGCTGCGCGAGAAGCGCGTGGGTGATGCCGGCGCGCTGCTGGACGCCGCCCGCCGCGCGATGCGTGCCAGCTTCCAGCGCGAACTCGACGCGATGGAGAGCAACCTCTCCTTCCTCGCGTCGGTCGGCTCGGTGTCGCCCTATGTGGGCCTGTTCGGCACCATCTGGGGCATCATGCATGCGTTCGTGGGCCTGTCCAACCTGCAACAGGTGACCCTGGCCACCGTGGCTCCCGGCATCGCCGAGGCGCTGGTGGCCACCGCCATCGGCCTGTTCGCCGCCATCCCTGCGGTGCTGGCCTACAACCGCTTCGCACGCGTGATCGACCGCACCGCCATCACGCTGGAGACCTTCATCGAGGAGTTCTCCAACATCCTGCAGCGCAACGCCGGATCGACGAACTGACATGGCAGCCACCGTCTCCCGAGGCGGCGGCCGGCGCCGCCGCACGATGAACGAGATCAACATGGTCCCCTTCATCGACGTGATGCTGGTGCTGCTCATCATCTTCATGGTGAGCGCGCCCCTGATCACCACCGGCGTGGTGGATCTGCCCACCGTGGGCAAGAGCCGCCAGCAGCCCGAGCATGTGATCCAGGTCATCGTCGGCACCGACGAGCGCCTGAAGATCAAGGTGGATCAGCTGGAAGCCGAGAGCATTCCGCTGAGCCGTCTGGCCGAGCGCGTGAAGAAGGCCCAGGGCAGCGATGCCAACAGCCCGGTCGTGATCTCGGCCGACAAGAACGTCAAGTACGAGGCCGTGGTCTCGGTGATGGACACGCTGCAGCGCGCCGGTGTCGCGCGCGTGGGCCTGTCGGTGAAGAGCGGAGCCTCGTCCAACTGATATGGCCGCCGCATCCCTGCGTCCTCCCGAGTCGGCCGGCATAGGCCGAGGCGTCGCGCTGGCGCTGCTGGCCCACGGCCTGCTGGTGCTGGGCCTGACCTATGGCCTGAACTGGCGCAGCACCGCCACGCCGGCCTTCGAGGCCGAGCTGTGGGCCTCGGTGCCCACGGTCGCCGCGCCGGCCGAGCAGGCGCCGCCCGAGCCCGAACCCGAGGCGCCCAAGCCCGACACCGCCGCCCAGCAGCGCGCCGCCGCGCAGGCCGAAGCCGAGGCCCAGGCCGAGCGTGAGGCCGAGATCGCGATCGCCCGCGAGCGCAAGCACAAGGACGAGCAGAAGGCGCGCGAGCTGGAACTGCGCCAGCAGCAGGAGGCCAGGGAAAAAGCCGCCAAGGCCGAGCAGGCCGCTAAGGACAAGGCGCTGAAAGACAAGGCCGACAAGGAAAAAGCCGACAAGGCCAAGGACGAGCAGGAGCGCAAGAAGGCCGATGCCAAGGCGGCGAAGGAGGCCAAGGAGGCCGACGCGCGCCGCGAGGCCATGCGCCAGGACCAGCTGCGCCGCATCCAAGGGATGGCTAACGCCACCGGCGCACCCGGCTCCACCGGCACCGCGCTGCAGAATGCCGCGCCGTCGGCCGGTTATGCGGGCCGCATCAAGGCGCGCATACGGCCCATGATCATCTTCAACGCCGACAGCGGCGCGAACCCCGAGGTCGAGGTGCGCATCACGCTGGCGCCGGACGGGCGCATCCTGGGCATCAAGGTGCTCAAGGCCAGCCCCGACCCCGACTGGGATCGCGCGGTGCAGCGCGGCATCGAGAAGGCCGAGGCCGTGCCGCGCGATGTGGACGGGCGCGTGCCCAGCTACATCGACCTGATCCTGCGCCCGCGCGAGTAAGGTGGAGGCGCCGGCGGCACGGAGGGCTTCAGCGCCGCCGTGCCCGCCAGGCGTCGACCGACCAGCGGCCCGCGCCCCACACGGCCAGCACCAGCGCCAGCACGCCCCACAGCGTGTGCTGGGCCTGGGCAGCGGGCGAGAAGTCGTCCGCGCTCAGCGACAGCGCCGCCATCAGGTTGACGACGAACAGCCCCGCCGCCGCGAAGCGCCCGCCCAGGCCCGCGACCAGCAGCACCGGCAGCAGCAGCTCGCCCGCCGTGCCCAGGTAGGCAGCCGGCACCGGCGGCAGCAGCGGCACCTGGTAGATGTCCTGGAACAGCGCCAGCGTCGACGACCAGTCGCGCAGCTTGGTCAGGCCGGACAGCCAGAACACCTGGGCCAGATAGAGCCGGGCCGCCAGCAGCAGCAGGGATTGCAGCTGGGCCAGCAGCCCTGCGAACGGGCCGTCCAGCCGGCGTGGGTCGGTGCCCGGATCGGTGAGGACGCGGGCTAGGGAGGTGATCAATGAGTTCATGGTGTTCAGCGCGGGTCTATGACGTCGACCGACTGCAGCCAGGTCTTGCTCAGCGCCTGAGTCAGCCAGCCGGTCAGCTCATAGTCGGGCGCGCCGTCCATTCCTTGCAGTGCGGCGCTCGCGGCCTGCAAGGCCGAATCCAGCGACCCACCCTGCAGCAGCACCGCGGTCAGCGCGGCATCGCCCGCGTCTAGCCGCTGCCAGTGCGCGCGCCAGCCCTCGCGCCACACCAGCGCGCAGGCCGCCTGTTCAGGCTCGCCCAGGTGCGCCCAGACGGACGGCTCCAGGTGCAACAGCGCCACGCCCGGTCGCAGCCGCAGGCCCAGGCGCGCGGGCTCGGTATCGGCCAGACGCTGCAGCGACGCCGTGTCCAGCGCCACCTCGGCCGCCCGCTCGGCCTGTTGCAGCGCCCATTCCAGCCGCGCCAGGCCCGGCAGGCCGCTGTCAGCGCCGGCGCGGGCCTGCAGCCAGTCGGCCAGCGCGCCGCCCCAGTGAGCCAGGTCGCCGCGCTCGGGCGGCTGCTCGCGCCAGAAGCTCCAGGCCATGGCCGCGAAATCCTCTTCACCGAGCAACTCGCGCAGCCGCGTGAAGGGGCCGCCCAGCGCCTGGGCCGACAGCGCGCGCAGGTTGTTGCGGTAGGCCGCCAGCCCGCGTTCGCGGCCTGCGTGCTGGCCACGCAGGCCGCGCAACTCGGCGGGCGCCTCACCCCGGCCCAGCAGCGCCAGCACCAGCGCCTGTTGTTCGTTCAGCATGAGCGCAACTCCCGCTGGCGGCGCCGCGCACCATCGGCCTCGTCCAGCAGCACGGCCAGCCCGGGCAGCGCGGTGTCCCACTCGATCAGCGTGGCCACCGGCCCCAGGCGCGCCAGGCTGTGCTGGTAGACCTGCCAGACCTCGTCGCGCACGCGACTGCCGTGGTCATCGATGACCAGATCGGGCAGCTCGCAGTGGCCCGCGAGGTGGATCTCGCCGACACAGCCCGGCCGCAGCGCATCCACCCAGGCACAGGCCGCCTGGGCCGCAGCGGCCGGCGCGAGGCCGTCGTTACGCGCGTTCACCACCAGGTTGTTCAGGTCCAGCAGCAGACCGCAGCCGCTGCGCCGGGTAAGCTCGTTGAAGAACTCGGGCTCGGCCAGCGTGTCGCCCTGCCAGCCCAGGTAGGCGCTGATGTTCTCCACCAGCAGAGGGCGGCCCAGCCGCTCCTGCACCTGCTGCACATGGGCCACCATCAACGCGAGGCTGGCGTCGTCGAAGCGTATGGGCAGCAGGTCGCCCGCATGCAGGCCCGAGCCCACGCGCGCGAAACAGGCATGGTCCGATACCCAGCGCGGCTGCACGCGCGCCACCAGCTGCTGCAAGCGATCCAGGTGCCAGGGGTCCAGCCCTGCGGCCGAACCCAGGCCCAGGCCCACGCCGTGCAGGCTGAGCTCGTAGGCCGCGCGCCCCGCCTCCAGCACCGCCAGCGTGGCGCCGCCATCGGCGAAGAAGTTCTCGCTGTGGACCTCGATGAAATCCAGCGCGGGGCGCTGCACCATCAAGGCCTCGTAATGGGGCTGGCGCCAGCCTATGCCCACCGGGGCACAGGCGGGGCGCGCATCGCGCGTGTTCAAGCGATCACTTCTTGAGCTTGGCCTTGGCCTCGTCGGCCGTCATGCCGCCCTGGCTCTTGCAGCTGCCCTTGGCAACGAACTTCCATTCGTCCGCGCCGTTGTCGGTCTTGGACTGACCGGCACAGGAGTGGCTGCCACTGAGGTTGGCGCAGTCGTTCTGGCCGGCCTTGGCGATGCCGAAGCACTTCTCCTTGGCGCCCTTGTCCTGGGCCTCGGCCTGGGTGACCAGGCCCAGCGACATGACGGCGGCCAGGGCGGAAGAAACGATGGCTTGGGATTTCATGGAAAGCTCTCCAAAAGTTCGGGATGTGGCATACGACCGAAGATGCGGTGCGCGCAGTCTGCGTCGCCAAGGTGGCGGCGCTCCTTACACTGCGGCGCGATTTCACCTCAGATGAGCCCCGTGCCGGACTATCCCCGCCAATTGGAGGCCTTGCGCCCCACCCTGCTGAAGTACGCGCGTCTGCAGCTGCGCAACCCGGCCTGGGCCGAGGATGCGGTGTCGGACACGCTGCTGGCCGCGCTGGAGAAGCCCCAGGCCTTCAAGGGCGACAGCCAGCTAAAGACCTGGCTGATCGGCATCCTCAAGCACAAGCTGGTGGACCAGATCCGGCGCAACAGTCGCGAGATCTCCACCACCACCGACCGCGAGGACGGCGAGGACCTGGACGAGCTGCTGTTCGCCGCCGACGGCCACTGGCGCGAACCGCAGCAGGACTGGGGCGACCCCGAGGCCACGCTGCGCCAGCTGGACTTCATGCGCGTGCTGGAGGCCTGCGTGGAGAAGCTGCCGGGCCAGCAGGGCCGGCTCTTCATGATGCGGGAGTGGCTGGAGCTGGACACGGACGAGATCTGTAAGGCTTTGTCCATCACGCCGACCAACCTGTGGGTGATGCTGCATCGCGCGCGGCTGAGACTGCGCGAATGCCTGCAAGGCGGCTGGTTTGCCGCGGAGGGAGCCAAGTGAAGTTCATGCTCAATTGCCGGGAGACGACGGGCAAGGTGCTGCGCAGCCAGGACCGCGCTCTGCCCTTGCACGAGCGCCTGGCGGTGCGCCTGCACCAGCTGGCCTGCGACAACTGCCGGCGCTTCGACCGCCAGCTGCGGCTGATGCGTGCGGCCGGTGAGCGCTGGCGGCGCTACACGCAGGAGTGAGCGGCTGCGGCTCAGGCGATAGGCGAACCCTCGCCGCCGCCGGCCGGTGAGGCCGAGTCGCCCGACTGGGCCAGCACCACGGCCAGCCGCAGCGCGGCAATCTGGCCACTCAGCGCCATGCTGGGCGGGCTGCTCGGCTGGGCCGCCGCCTGCTGCGGCAGCGCCGGCAGGTGGACGAAGCCGCTGCGCACGGCCTGACCCTGCAGCGCATGCTGCAGCTCATAGAACACCTGGTTGCACACGAAGGCGCCGGCCGTCAGCGACAGCCCGGCCGGATGACCCGCGGCGCGCAGACCGTCGCGCATCGACTGCACCGGCAGCGTGGAGAAAAAGGCCGCCGGCCCGTCCTCGCGCACCGGCTGATCCAGCGGGCGCTGGCCCAGGTTGTCGGCGATGCGCGCATCGATCAGGTTGATCGCCACCCGCTCGATGGAAACCTCGGCGCGGCCGGTGGCCTGGCCCAGCGCGATCACCAGGCCGGGCCGCAGCTCGGCCAGCGCCGCCCGCAGCGCCTGCGGGGCCTGCGCAAAGCTGGTGGGCAGGCGGCGCGCGTGCACGCGGCCCTGGCCCAGCAGCTCGCCGTCGAGTGCGCGGGCCACCTCCCAGGACGGATTGATGGCTTCGCCACCAAAGGGCTCGAAACCGGTCAGCAGGATGTTCATGGGCCCTCTCCCTGTTCTGGCGCACCCCAGCCGCCGCCGCCCGGGGTGACGATCTCCAGCGCATCGCCCGGCGCCATCTCCACGGCCGCGCAGGCGGCCAGCGCCTCCACCCGACCATCCGCCCGCAGCACGCGTGCCGCACCGGGCTGGCCAGGCTGGCCGCCCGCCAGCCCGAAGGGGCCGGCCGCATGGCCATTGGCCAGCAGCGATGCGGTCATGGGCTCCAGGAACTGCAGGCGCCGCCGCGCGCCGTCGCCCCCGGGCCAGCGTCCCGCGCCGCCGCTGCCCGCGCGGATTTCGTGCGCCAGCACCCGCACCGGGAAGCGGAACTCCAGCACCTCGGGGTCGGTGAGGCGGGAGTTGGTCATGTGGGTCTGCACCACGGCCGTGCCGGCATGACCCGGCCCCGCGCCCGAGCCGCCGGACAGCGTCTCGTAGTACTGGTGGCGTGCATTGCCGAAGCTGAGGTTGTTCATGGTCTGTGGGCTGGAGGCCTGCACGCCCAGGGCGCCCAGCAGTGCGTTGGTGATCACGCTGGAGGTCTCCACATTGCCCGCCACCACCGCGGCCGGCGCGCGCGGGTTCAGCAGGCTGCCCTCGGGCACGATCAGCGTCAGCGGCCGCAGGCAGCCGGCGTTCAGCGGGATGTCGTCCTCCACCAGCAGCCGGAACACGTAGAGTACGGCCGCGGTGGTGATGGATCGCGGTGCGTTGAAGTTGCTGTCCTCGCGCTGCGGGCTGCTGCCGCTGAAGTCCAGCGTGGCGCTGCGGCTGGCAGGGTCCACGCGCACCGCGACACGGACCTCAGCGCCGTTGTCCAGGCCGAGGGCGAACTCGCCGTCCTGCAGCCGCGCGATCGCTCGGCGCACCGCGGCCTCGGCGTTGTCCTGCACATGGGCCATATAGGCCTTGACCGTATCGGCGCCCTGCTCCGCGCAGGCCTCGCGCAGCGCCTGCGCGCCCTGCTCGTTGGCCGCCAGCTGGGCGCGCAGGTCGGCCAGCGTCTGGTCGGGGTTGCGCGCCGGCCAGGGGCCGCGGGCCAGCTCGGCGCGCAGCTCCGCCTCGTGCAGCCGGCCCTCGCGCAGCAGCAGGAAGTTGGCCAGGCGCACGCCCTCTTCGTCGATGTGGCGCGAGAACGGCGGCATGGAGCCCGGCGTCAGCCCGCCGATGTCCGCATGATGGCCGCGCGACGCGACGAAGAAGTCCGGCCGCGCGCTGCCCGCCAGATAGACGGGCGACACCACGGTCACGTCCGGCAGGTGGGTGCCGCCGGCATAGGGGTCGTTGATCAGGTAGGCGTCGCCCGGCCGCATGTCGGGGTTGGCCCGCATCACCGCGCGTATGGAGTCGCTCATGGAGCCCAGGTGCACCGGCATGTGGGGGGCATTGGCGATCAGCGCGCCCTGGTCGTCGAACAGCGCGCAGGAGAAGTCCAGCCGCTCCTTGATGTTGACCGAGCTGGCGGTGTTCTGCAGGCGCTGGCCCATCTGCTCGGCGATCGCCATGAAACGCTGGTTGAACATTTCCAGCCGCACCGGGTCCAGCGCGGTGCCCGCGCGGGCCTGCACCACCGGCTGCTCGCGCCGCAGCGCCAGCGTGCCGTCGGCCAGCACGCGCGCCTGCCAACCGGCTTCCAGCACGGTGGTCGCGTGTGCTTCGGTGATCAGCGCCGGCCCCGCCAGGTGCTCGCCCGGCCGCAGGTGCTCGCGCTCGAACCAGCGCCCAGCCTGGCCGGCCAGCGTCAGCGAGCCACTGGCGCGGGCCTCGCCCGCAGCGGCGGGCGGCGCCAGCTGGGGCAGCGCCTCGCCGGCGCGCAGCAGCTCCACGCTCAGCGCCTCGATCACCAGGGGCCGGTCCGGCATCAGGAAGGCGAAGCGCTGACGGTAGGCGGCCTCGAAACCGGCCTGCAGCGTGGCCGGGTCGGGCGACCAGTCCAGCGCCAGCGCGGTGTCCGTGCCCTGGTAGCGCAGGCTCAGCTGCCAACGCGCCTGGTCCGCCTCGGGCAGCTCGGCGCGCGCCTGCGCCTCCAGCGCGCGCAGTGCGGCCTCGGCCGCCTGCAGCGCGGCGGCGTCCAGCGGGCGCTCCAACTGCCGGGTCTTGAGCACGCCCTGGTCGGCCAGGCCCATGCCGTAGGCGCTCAGCAGCCCGGCCAGCGGGTGGATCAGCACCTCGCCCAGGCCCAGCGCATCGGCGACCGCACAGGCGTGCTGCCCCCCGGCCCCGCCGAAGCACTGCAGCGCATAGCCCGACAGGTCCACGCCGCGCGCCACGGTGATGCGCCGCACCGCATGCGCCATCGCGCCCACCGCGATCTCCAGCGCGCCCACCGCGATCTCCAGCGCGCCCTGTGCCACCGCCTCGGGCGAGGCCGCGCCCATCTCGGCGGCCAGCGCCGCGAAGCGCTCACGCACCACGTCCAGGTCCGGCCCCTGGTCCGCACCGGGGCCGAACACGCGCGGGAAGGACTCGGCGCGCAGCCGGCCCAGCAGCAGGTTGGCATCGGTCACGGTCAGCGGCCCGCCGCGGCGGTAGCAGGCTGGGCCGGGGTCGGCGCCGGCGCTCTCGGGGCCCACGCGCAGGCGCTCGCCATCGAAGCGGATCACCGAGCCGCCGCCGGCCGCCACCGTGTGTATGGCCAGCATGGGCACGCGCAGGCGCACGCCGGCCACCCGCGTGTCGAACTCACGCTCCAGCCGGCCGGCGTAGTGCGACACGTCGGTGGAGGTGCCGCCCATGTCGAAGCCCACCAGGCGGCGGTAGCCCAGGCGCTCGGCGGTGCGCACCATGCCCACGATGCCGCCGGCCGGGCCGGACAGGATGGCGTCCTTGCCCTGGAAACGGGCCGCGTCGGCCAGCGCGCCGCTGCTCTGCATGAACTGCACCGGCACGCCCGGTGCCTGGGCCTGCAGGCGCCGCACATGGCGGCGCAGCACCGGGCTGAGGTAGGCGTCCACCACCGTGGTGTCGCCGCGCGGCACCAGCTTCATCAGGGGGCTCACCTCATGCGACACCGACACCTGCGCAAAGCCCAGCTCGCGCGCCAGCGCCGCCGCCGCCTGCTCGTGCGCGGGGAAGCGCCAGCCATGCATGAACACGATGGCGCAGGCCCGCAGGCCACGCGCAAGGGCGGCCATCAGGTCGATGCGCAATTGCGCCAGGTCCAGCGGCAGCAAGACCTGGCCCTGCACGTCCAGGCGCTCGCGTGCCTCCACGACGTCCGCGTACAAGGCCTCGGGCTTGCGGATGTGGCGGGCGAACAGCTGGGGCCGCGCCTGGTGGCCGATGCGCAACGCATCCCTGAAGCCCTGGGTGGTCACCAGCAGCACCGGCTCGCCCTTGCGCTCCAGCAGTGCATTGGTGGCCACGGTCGTGCCCATCTTGACCAGCGCCACATCCGCCAGCGTCGCGCCAAAGCGGGCCAGCACCCGGCCCATGCCCTCGACGACGGCGTCTTCGTACTGGCCCGGCGCCTCGGACAGCAGCTTGGCGGTGTGCAGGCCGCCGTCGGGCGCGCGGCCTATCACGTCGGTGAAGGTGCCGCCGCGGTCTATCCAGAACTGCCAGGCGGGCGGGCGATGTGACATCCGCGTGTGCTCCCAGGGTGAAATCCGGGTCAGTATGTCAGCCTCGGACGCTGATAATGGGTTCAAGTCCATAAGCTCCTGCCCATGACCGACCCGTCCCAGCCCCTGCCCTGGCCCCATGCTGACGACCAGCCCCAAGCGGCACCGGCGCCGGGCACCAAGCTGCCGGACTTCCTCTGGCCCACGCCGCCCTACGCGGCCTACCCCCAGCCGCTGGTGCAGGTGGCGCCCGAGCCCTGCGAGATCCTGGGGCTGAACAACAGCCGCAGCACCGGCCAGGTGCTGGCCATCGACGCCGCCGAGCGGGTGGCACGCATCAATGTGCCGCCGGCGCGCAACAGCATGCCGCTGAAGTTCAGCCAGTTCCGTGCGATCAAGCTGATCAAGCCGCTGACCGTGCCGCCGCGCGATGCCGACGACCTGGGTTCGCCGCTGAGCCTGGACCAGCGTCCGCGCACGCCGTTTCGCATCGTGTTCAACGGCGGCGCCGAGCTCAAGGGCATCACAATAGGCCACCACCACGACAGCCTGGGCCTGTTCCTGTTCCCGCCGCTGAGCGAGAGCGACGACTCGGTGCGCCGCGTGTTCGTGCCGCGCGAGGTGCTGGCGAATTTCGAGATCGGCGAGCGCCTGGGCGAGCAGCTCATCAAGGACAAGCTGGTCACGCCCGAGCAGGTCAGCGCCGCCGCGATGGAGCAGACCCAGCTGCGCCAGCGCCGCGTGGGCGACATTCTGGTGGACCAGCAGGTCGTGTCCGCCGGCCAGCTGATGCAGGCCATCGAGCAGCAGGCCAAGATGCCCATGGTGCGCATCGGCGAGGCGCTGCTGGCGCTGGAGCTGATCACGCCCGAGCAGCTGCAGCAGGCGCTGGAGCAGCAGCGCGAGGACCGCTCGGTGCCGCTCGGTGAGCTGCTGGTGCGCCGCGGTGTGATCACGCGGCCGCAGCTGCAGTCGGCGCTGGCCCGCAAGATGGGCTACCCGGTGGTGGACTCGGAGAAGTTCGAGGTCGAACCCGACGCGGTGCGCAAGCTGCCCTATTCGGTGGCCAAGCGCCTGGGCGTGCTGCCGCTGGTGCTGCGCGACGGCCGGCTGGTGGTCGCGATGGAAGACCCCACGCGCCGGGACGCGATCGACGAGGTGGAGTTCATCTCCCAGCTCAAGGTCGTGCCCACGCTGACCAAGGTGGGCACGCTGCAGTTCGCGATTCCCACCACCTACGACCGCTTCGGCAACGAGGCGCTGCCGCGCGAGGACCAGGCCCTGCCGGCCATTCAGGCCGACTTCACGCTGGAGAGTTCCAACAAGCTGATCGAGACGCTGGAGCGCGACAGCAGCGAGCGCCCGGAACGTGACGACGAGCCCTCCATCGAGCAGAGCGACAACTCGCTGGTGCGCCTGATCAACTCCATGATCATCGAGGCGCACAGCCAGGGCGTGTCCGACATCCACATCGAGACCTATCCCGGCAAGGAAAAGCTCAAGATCCGCTTCCGCCGTGACGGCCAGCTCCAGCCCTACCTGGAGCTGCCCCACACCTACCGCAACGCGATGATTGCGCGCATCAAGGTGATGTGCGATCTGGACATCTCCGAGCGCCGCAAGCCGCAGGACGGCAAGATCAACTTCTCGCGCTTCTCACCCCAGCACCGGCTGGAGCTGCGGGTCGCGACCATCCCGACCAACAACGGGCTGGAAGACGTGGTGATGCGCATTCTGGCCAGCAGCAAGCCGCTGCCGCTGGACCGCATCGGCCTCACCGCCCCCAACCTGGCGGCGCTCAAGCACGCGGTGGCGCGGCCTTACGGCATGGTGCTGTGCGTGGGCCCCACGGGCTCCGGCAAGACCACCACGCTGCATTCGGCCCTGGCCCACATCAACACACCCGAGCGCAAGATCTGGACCGCCGAAGACCCGGTCGAAATCACCCAGGCCGGCCTGCGCCAGGTGCAGGTCAACCCCAAGATCGACTGGACCTTCGCGAAGGCGCTGCGCTCCTTCCTGCGCGCCGACCCGGACGTCATCATGGTGGGCGAAATCCGCGACCAGGAAACCGCCGAGATCGCGGTCGAGGCCTCGCTGACTGGCCACCTGGTGCTGTCCACGCTGCACACCAACAGCGCCGCCGAGACCATCACCCGGCTGCTGGACATGGGCATGGACCCATTCAACTTCGCAGACTCGTTGCTGGCCGTGCTGGCCCAGCGCCTGGTGCGACGCAACTGCAGCGCCTGCCAGGTGGTCGAACCCCTGCCCGACGCCGACCTGGACGAGCTGCTGGACGACTATCTGCACGCCTTCCCGGCCGATCAACGCCCCGACCGCCAGGCACTGGCCGCCGACTGGGCACGCCTGTACGGCAAGGACGGCCGGCTGCAGCGCTTCCACAGCCCCGGCTGCAACACCTGCGGCCACAGCGGCTACAAGGGCCGCGCCGGCCTGCACGAACTGTTGACGGTGTCCAAGACGCTGCGCCGCATGATCCAGACCGGCGCGCGCGCCGAGGAGCTGTACAACGCTGCGCTGGCCGAGGGCATGCGCTCGCTGCGCCAGGACGGCATCGTCAAGGTGTTGCAGGGCCTCACCTCGCTGGCCGAGGTGCACGCGACCAGCAACAACTGAGGCCGCGCCGTCCGGCGTGAAACCTGCAACGCTTTGGGCCGGCGCGTGAGCGCCGGCGCCTTGGCCGACTGCCCGCGGTGCACCATCATGGCGCCATCCCTTACGGAGCGTGCGCATGAACAAGCAAGCCGGTCTTTCGCTGATCCAGATCGTGGTGGCCCTGGTGGTGCTCGGCGGCGTGTCGGCTTTGGCCGTGCCGCAGTTCGCAAGCGCCAGCAGCAGCGACCAGGCCCGCCAGGATGCGGTCAACGAAGTCGCCGGCGCACTGAGCTCGGCCGCCGCGATCAACTATGCGCAACGCAAGGCCGGCGGTGAGCGCGGCCTGCGCATCGCCGACTGCAGCGACGTCGGCGCGCTGCTGCCCGGCGGCATGACTTCGGCCAGCTACCAGATCCAGCCCGCGCCCATCAGTGCCGACTCCACGGTCACCAGCTGCGTGGTCAGTGGCCGTGGCAAGCAGGCGATGTTCACTGCCACCGGCGTGCTCTGACATCTCCCCGGGCCGGCGCGCCTCGCGCGCGCGACCGACAATGGCGTCGACCTGCCGGTTGACGCCATTTTTCTTGGCGGGCCTGGCACAGAGATTCCGTCCATGACCGAACCCCGACTCAGCTCGCTTTCCCACGGCGGCGGCTGCGGCTGCAAGATCGCGCCCGCGGTGCTCGCCGACATCCTCAAGTCCAGCGGCACGGCCACGCTGTTCCCGCCGCAGCTGCTGGTGGGCATAGAAACCTCGGACGATGCGGCCGTCTACCAGCTCAACGATGAGCAGGCCATCGTCGCGACGACCGACTTCTTCATGCCCATCGTCGATGACCCGCATGACTTCGGCCGCATCGCCGCCACCAACGCGATCAGCGATGTCTACGCGATGGGCGCTCAGCCGCTGTTCGCGCTGGCGCTGGTGGGCATGCCGGTCAATGTGCTGTCCACCGAGACCATAGGCCGCATCCTGGCCGGCGGTCAGGCGGCCTGCACCGCAGCCGGCATTCCCATCGCCGGTGGCCACACCATAGACTCGGTGGAACCCATCTACGGCCTGGTGGTGCTGGGCCTGGTGCACCCCAAGCGGGTCAAGCGCAATGCCGACGCTCGCGTGGGCGATCTGCTGGTGCTGGGCAAGCCGTTGGGCGTGGGCATCTACTCGGCCGCGCTGAAGAAGAACGCGCTCGGCCCCGAGGGCTATGCGCAGATGATTGCGGCCACCACGCGGCTCAACACCCCGGGCCCGCGCCTGGCGGCGTTGGACGGCGTGCATGCGTTGACCGACGTGACCGGCTTCGGCCTGGCCGGCCATGGCCTGGAAATGGCGCGCGGCGCCCAGGCCCGCGTTGTCATCGACTGGGCCCGCGTGCCGCTGCTGCCCGGCGTGCGCGAGCTCGCGCTGCAGGGCTTCGTCACCGGCGCGTCCGGCCGCAACTGGACCAGCTATGGCGCCGAGGTCGAGCTGGGCGGCACGCTGGCCGACGTGGATCGCGCGCTGCTGACCGACCCGCAGACCAGCGGCGGCCTGCTGGTGGCCTGCAGCCCCGGAAGCCTGGCCGAGGTGCAGGCAGCGTTCGCTGCTGATGGCTTCGAGGCCGCGGTCGTCGGCCGCGTCGAGGCCGGCAGGCCAGGGCTCAGCGTCGCCTGAGGCGGCCAAGGCGCGGGTCGTATTCAGTCGATCGGCGTGAAGCCCGGCGGGTTGAGCGGATTGCCCAGAGGAATCACGCGGCGCTGCGGCAGTTGCAAGGCCGCCAGCTGGGCACCGAAGAACTCGTCGAACAGCGCGCGCAGGCGGCCCTCGGCGGCCAAGGCACGCAGCGCATCCGTCAGTGGCCGGGCCAGCGCCGCGGCGCCCGTGCCCAGGTAGACATAGCTGACCGCCGGGTAGCGCAGCAGCAGCCCGGGCACGATGGCCAGGTCGCTCGCCGTGTGCTGGGCCAGTTCGTCCGTGACCTCCAGCACCGAACGCGGGAAGTAGTCGATGCGGCCCTTGTGCAGCATCGCGTAGAGCGTCTGGGCGTCCAGCCCGGTCTCCACCCGCAGCCCGTTGCTGCGCAGGATGTCCACGTCCGGCCAGTGCAGGCCCTGGCCCGCCCTGCGCGGCTGCAGCTGCTCCAGCGACAGCGTGCGCGGCCAGCGCGACAGCTCGCCACGGCGCACCACCAGCACCCGCCAGCCGATCAGGCCGCGGTCCAGCGGCACACGCACCGCCGTCACCTGGGTCTCGCGCTGGCGGCTGGCCATGGCCCACATCAGGTCGGCCTGGCCCTCGGGCTGCGCCAGCTCCAGCTCCAGCCGACCCTGGATGATGCGCTGGGCCGGCAGCGGCTGCAGCCTGCAGTCCAGGTGACTGCGCTGTATCGCCTCGGCCAGCAGGCGCACCACATAGCGCCCAAAACGATCGCCCGCCGTGGGCGGCATGTGGCGCAGCAGGCGAGCAGCCCGGGCCGACCCGGCCCCGCCCAGCAGGCCCGTGCACAGCAGCCAGTGGCGCCGCGTCCAGGCCGTCGAGACCGTGTCAGCGGGCGGCTGTTGGCATGGGGGCGTCATGAGCCATGGACTGTGCCACAGCCCTGTTGAGCCCCGTTCAGCCACGCCGTCAGCGAGAGCGCCCCAGCCGCCCCAGCGCCAGTGCGATGCCCAGCAGGATGACCAGACCGCCGGCCAGCATGCGCAGCGACACGCCCTCGCCCAGGAACAGACCGCCCCACAACAACGCGAACAGCGGGATCAGAAACGTCACGGTGACCGCGTTGGTCGGCCCCACGCGGCTCATCAGGCGGAAATACAGGATGTAGGCCAGTGCGGTGCACAGCAGCGCCAGGCCCGCCGCACTGCCCCAGGCCAACGTGCCGGGCGGCTGGGTCGGCCACAGCCACAAGGCCGGACCCGCCAGCAGCAGCGTGGCGGCGAGCTGGCTACCGGTGGCCACGGCCAGCGGCGAGGCCTGGGCCAGGTAGCGCCGGGTCGCGTTGGCAGCCAGCCCGTAGCAACAGGTGGCCCCCAGGCAGGCCGCCACGGCCCACAGGCCGCGGTGGTCGGCGCCGGCCTTGAAGCTGGCCTGGTCCCAGGCCAGGAAGGCCACGCCGCCGAAGCCGATCAGCAGGCCCAGCACGCGGTCGCGGCTGAGGCCCTGGCCCAGCCAGGCGAATGCGACGATGGCGGTCCACAGCGGCGTCGTCGCGTTCAGGATGCTGGACAGGCCGGCCGTGATGGACAGCGCCGCGAACGAGAACAGCGCGAACGGCGCGGCGCTGTTCAGCAGGCCCACCAGCAGCAGCGCGCCCCAGTGCTGGCGCAGCTGGCCCAGCTCGCGCCGCCAGGCCAGCAGCGGCAGCAGCACCACGCTGGCCAGGCCGACGCGAACGGCAGCCAGCGCAATCGGCCCGAACTCGTGCGCGCCCAGGCGCAGGAACAGGAAGGACGCGCCCCACAGCGCGGCCAGCAGGGTCAGCTCGGCCAGGTCGGCGCCCTTCATGCGCCCCGCCCTTCCAGCGCCAGCAGGGCCTGCTTGCGGGCCAGGCCGCCGGCATAGCCGGTGAGGCCGCCATCGGCGCCCAGCACGCGGTGGCAGGGAATGAGGATGCTGATGGGATTGCGCCCCACGGCTGCACCCAGCGCCCGCGCACCGCCGGCCCGGCCCAGCTCGGCGGCCAGCGTGCCATAGCTGGCGTGGCCGCCGCGCGGGATGCGCAGCAGCGCGGCCCAGACCTGGCACTGGAACTCGGTGCCGGCCGGGTCCAGCGGCGGCAGCTCGGGCGGCCGGCCGGCGAAGTAGTCGGCCAGCGCGCGCGCGGTGGCGGCGAGCACCTCGTCCCGGCCATCGTCCAGCGGCAGGGCCAGCGGTCCGGGGTGGTGCTTCTGGCCGTCGAACCACAGGCCGGACAGGCCGCGCGCGCTGCGCGCCGCGGTCAGCGGCCCCAGAGGGGTGGGCAGGCGGGCCTGCAGCAGATGGTGGCTCATGCGTTGTTCCAGAGGTGCAGCACCGCGTAGCTGCGATAGGGGCGGAAGCGCTCGGCCGCCTGGGCGTAGGCGCCGGGTGTCAGTGCGGGTCCTTCGCCGGCGAGCTGGCGGGCCAGCACCACGTCGCCGGGCGGGAAGGCGTCGGGCCAGCTCCAGCCCCGCATCAGCATGTAGGACGCGGTCCAGGGCCCCACGCCGGGCAGCTGGCGCAGCAGGGTCAGGGCTTGCTCGGGCGCGCTGCGCGAGACCTCGGGCTCCAGTTCGGGCCAGCGCTGCGCAATCGCGATCAGTGCCTCGGCACGGCGGCGTATCAGGCCCAGCTCGGCCAGCTCCGACACGGCCGCGCGCGCGATCACCTCGGGCGTGGGGAACAGGCGCTCCACACCCGCCACGCACTGGGCCGCGGGCAGCGGCTCGCCGAAGCGCGCGACCACGCGGCCGGCCAGCGTGCGCGCGGCCGCCACCGTGATCTGCTGGCCCAGCACCGCCCGCACCATCAGCTCGAAACGGTCCAGGCAGCCCGGCAGGCGCAGGCCCGGCGTGGCGGCCGCGAGCGGCCCCAGGCCGGCGTCTATCGCGAGCGGGTCGGCGTCCAGGTCCAGCCAGCGCCGCACGCGCGGCACCAGGCTGCCCACCGCGGCCCACAGCGTCGAGCAGGGCGACAGCAGCACCAGGCCGCGAACGGTATCGAAGCGCAGCTGCAGCCGCCCGGCGACCCAGGCCCCGCGGTGCTGCAGCCGCAGGCTGCGCACCAGGCTGTGAGTGGCCAGCTCCACCTGCTCCACGCCGGGGATGCTGCGGGCGGCCAGGAAGCGCAACAGCGCGTCCACCGCCAGCGGCGGCCGGTAGGCCAGGCGCAGCGCCGGCTCGCCGCAGGCGGTGACCGGGCCCTGCGCACGCCTCAGCGCCGTGGGCGCGAGACGATAGTGCGACGTGAAGGCGGCATGGAAGCCCCGTGCACTCGCAAAGCCCGCAGCCTCGGCGACCTCGGACACCGGCAGGCCGGTGTCGGTCAGCAGCGCCTTGGCCAGCAACAGACGCCGGGTCTGCAGATATTGCAGCGGTGTGACGCCATGCTCGGCCGCGAAGATGCGGCGCAGGTGGCGGCTGGTGATGCCCAGATGGGCGGCGAGGTCTTCGACGCTGGCGCCGGGGTCGTCGCAGGCGTCCAGCCAGGCGGCGGCCTGCAGCGCCAAGGTGCGCGACGCGTCGGCCGTGCTCCAGGCCAGCGCCCGCGGCGCCAGCTCGGGGCGGCATTTCAGGCAGGGACGAAAGGCCGCCGCCTCGGCCTGGGCCGCGCTGGCAAAGAAGCGGCAGTTCTCGCGCCGCGGCAGGCGCACGCGACACACGGGTCGACAGTAGATGCCGGTGGAGGTGACGCCCACGTAGAGCCAGCCGTCGAAGCGCGCATCGCGGGCGCTCAGCGCGGCATAGGCGGCGTCGGGAGACAGATCGGGCGTCAACATGGGGCCAGTCTAGGCCGCCGTCAGCGCCGATTTCGGCAGTTTTCGGACCTGCGCCTGCCGGCGACCCCAGACGCCTCAGTCTTCGCCGAACGCGGCGGCGTGGCGGCGGCGGAGCTGGGCGACCGAGCCATCGTCGACGAGCTGCTGGTAGGCGCTGCTGATGCGCTGCTGCAGTGCCCGGGACATTCTGGGGTGCGCAACGGCGTAGAGATCCAGCCGGTGTTCCAGCAGCGCCATCTGCACGCTGTCGGCCGGCAGCTGCAGCCGCCCCAGCTGGGCACGCACGACGGCCTCGGGCGCCAGGATGGCATCCACGACGTCCCGCTGCAGCAGCGCGATCAGATCGGCGTAGTCGCGGCTCTCAGCCAGGCTGGCGACCGCAACGCCGTCCAGCAATTCGCGGCTGACCGAGCCCCGCAGCACGGCGACACGCCAGCCCTGCAGCGCCGCAGCGTCCGCCGAGGGCGGCAGCCCGCCCTTGCGCGTGAACACCGCGAAGCGCACATAACCGACCGGGAACAACCAGGCGAAGCGCTCCTCACGCGCCGGCGTTCGGGCGGCCACCAGGCTGGCGTGGGCCTGGCCACTGTTGAGCAGCAGCAGGGCACGCGCCCAGGGGTAGAACTGCAGCTCCATCTCCAGGCCGGCACGCTTCATCACGCGACGCAGCAACTCGTAGGCATAGCCTTGCGGGCCCTCGGCGCCGCGCCACACGAAGGGCGGGATCTCGCTGCTGACCCACTGCAGCGGTGGGGTCTGGGCAGACGCCACGCCAGCAGGGGCGGACAGACCGGACAGCAGCAGGAAACGGCGCGAGAAGCTCATGGCAGAGACGGCAGACCGACCGACTCTAGCCCAGCGCGGCTTACATGGCCTTGAACAGGTGCACGTAGGCGCGACTGACCGGCAGCTCGCGGCCATGGCCGCGCACGCGCAGGAACAGCCGGCTCTGCTCGTCGCGACGCGTGCCGGCCAGGTGGTCGAGGTTGATGATGGTGGAGCGGTGCACCTGCCAGAAGCGCTGCGGGTCCAGCTGGCTGGCCAGCTCGAAGATGGGCGTGCGTATCAGGTGCTCGGCCTGGGCGGTCTGCACCACGGTGTATTTGTCGTCCGCCTGGAAGAACAGCACCTCGGCCACCGGCACCTGGTGCATCAGCTCACCCTGGGCGGCGCGTATGTATTGCAGCCAGCCGGGCGTAGCGCTCGCAACCGTGCCGGCCGCCAGGGACGGCAGCAGCCGCTTGAGGGTCGCGGCCAGCGCGTCCTCACCGGGTGCCGCTGCTTCGCTGCGCAGGCGCTCGACGCAGCGCTGCAGACGCTCGGTCTTGAGCGGCTTGAGCAGGTAGTCCACCGCCCTCGCCTCGAAGGCCTCGACGGCGTACTGGTCGTAGGCGGTCACGAACACCACGCGCGTGCGGCCCTCCAGGCCTTGCGCCACTTCCAGGCCGCTGAGGCCGGGCATCTGGATGTCCAGAAAGGCCAGGTCAGGCTCCAGCTCGGCCAACGCCTGCGCGGCCTCCACACCGTTGGCCGCGACCTTGACGATCTGCAGTTCGGGCCAGGCCTGGGCCAGCTGACTCTTCAGGTACTGGGCGAGATGGGGTTCGTCATCGGCGATCAGCGCGGTACGGGGGGCGGAGCTCATGCGGTCGTGGGGTTCGAGAAGTCCAGGGGCAGGCACAGGCGGGCAAGCGTACCGCCGGCCTCGCGCGGACGCAGTTCGAGCATGCCCTGATCGCCCCAGCGGGCCTTCAGGCGCTCGCGCAGATTGGCCAGGGCCACGCCGTTGCTGCGCTGACCAGGGCGCCGCGGGCCGTCCAAGCCCTGGCCGTCGTCCGCGACCTCGATGCACAGGCGCTCGCCCTCCACGCGGGCGCTGACCGCCACCTCTCCGCCCTCGATGCGCGGCTCCAGGCCGTGGTGGATGGCGTTCTCCACCAGCGGCTGCACCAGCAGCGGCGGCAGCGGGTAGTCGGCCAGCTCGGGCGGCAGCGTGAGCCGCATGCGCAGCCGTTCACCCATGCGCAGCTGCATCAGGCCAAGATAAGCCTCCAGCATCGCGAACTCGCGCGCCAGCGTCGTCGAGTCGCCGCGCAGCTGGCCCAGGCTGGCGCGCAGGTAGTCGGTGAAGCGCTCCAGCATCAGCTTGGCCCGCTCGGGGTCGAAGTCGATCAGGCTCTGCACATTGGCCAGCGTGTTGAACAGGAAGTGGGGCTCGATCTGGCCCTGCAACAGGCGCAGCTGCGCCTCGGTCATGCGCGCCTGCATCTGCTCGCGCTTCCAGCGCGCCCGATAGCTCAGGCCCAGCACCAGCGAAATCGCCGTCGACACCAGGCCGAATTGCACCCAGAACACACTGCTGCCCAGCAGCCGAGACAGGTTGTTGCCGTACCAGATCGCATCCACCAGGCCCATGCCCAGCGTCACCCCCAGCAGCGCGCAGAGCGTGGAGTAGATGCTGAAGAACAGGCCAGAGCGCCAGTCCTTGCAGCGCGAGATCTGGTCCAGCCAGCGCTGGGGCGCAAACTTCTCGAAGCCGCGGTACAGGAAGAAGAAGCTCAGCATCACGCAGACACTGACCAGCACATGGGCAGGCACCATGCGGGCCCACCAGGCCGGCGTCAACGGGCGACTGCTCAGCGAGGCGTTCAGCAGCAGGAAGCCGGTGCCGAAGGTCAGCGTCCAGCCCTGGGCCAGCACCAGGCGTATCCAGAGCGGATCGCTGCGATGCTTCTTGAGGCCGCGCTGATTCACGTAGGCCTGGCGGAACTGTTGTCTCAAGCTCATGGCGCCAGTGTAGGAAGCCCGCACCCCGGTGCCGCGGCAGGTCCGACGAATCGACAGGCCGTGCGACGAACGGCGCCGCGCCGCGCATGCCTACAATCCCGCCGCTTTTCACCCCATTCCACCGAGGCATTCATGCAGGTTCACGCGTCCATCTTCAAGGCCTATGACATCCGTGGCGTCGTCGGCCAGACCTTGAACGAAGAGCTCGCCGAGCACCTCGGCCGCGCCTTCGGCACCGAGGCCAAGGCCCTGGGCGAGAAGGCCGTGGCCGTGGGCCGCGATGGCCGCGTCTCCGGCCCCGGCCTCGTGGCGGCGCTGATCCGCGGCCTGCAGAGCACCGGCCTGGACGTGGTGGACCTGGGCGCCGTCACGACGCCCATGCTGTACTACGTGGCGGCCACTCGCGGCAAGCATGGCTGCACCTCCGGCATCCAGGTCACCGGCAGCCACAACCCCAAGGACTACAACGGCTTCAAGATGGTGCTGCAGGGCGCCGCGGTCTACGGCGAGCAGATCCAGGGTCTGAAGCGCCGCATCGAGGCCGAGGACTACGCCACCGGCACCGGCCGCGTGGGCCGCATGGACATCGGCGCCGAATACCTGGCCCGCATCGTCAAGGACTGCAAGCTGGCGCGCCCCATGAAGATCGTGGTGGACAGCGGCAACGGCATCCCCGGCGCCTCGGCCCCGGCCATCCTGCGCGCGCTGGGCTGCGAGGTCATAGACATCTACTCCAAGGTGGATGGCGACTTCCCCAACCACCATCCCGATCCCTCCCGCCCCGAGAACCTGGAAGATCTGAAGAAGATCGTCCACGCGACCGACGCCGAGCTCGGCCTGGCCTTCGACGGCGACGGTGATCGTCTGGGCATCGTCACCAAGGACGGCGAGATGATCATGCCGGACCGCCAGATCATGCTGCTGGCCGCCGACATCCTGAAGCGCAACAAGGGCGCCGAGATCATCTTCGACGTCAAGTGCACGCAACGCCTGGCCCCGTGGATCAAGGAGCACGGCGGCAAGCCGCTGATGTGGATGACCGGCCACTCGCTGGCCAAGGCCAAGCTGAAGGAAACCGGCGCGCCCATGGCCGGCGAACTGTCGGGCCACATCTTCTTCAACGAGCGCTGGTACGGCTTCGACGATGCGATGTACACGGCCGGCCGCATGCTGGAGATCCTGTCCCGCGACGCCGACCCCAGCGCCACGCTCAAAGCCCTGCCCAACAGCTTCAACACGCCCGAGATCAACGTGCCCTGCGCCGAGGGCGAGCACCACGAGGTCGTGAAGAAGCTCAAGGACCTGGTGACGCTGGCCGACTTCCCCGGCGCCAGCGAGATCGTCACCATCGACGGCCTGCGCATCGAGTTCCCGGACGGCTTCGGCCTGATCCGCCCGTCCAACACCACGCCGGTGCTGGTGCTGCGCTTCGAGGGCCACACGCCCGAGGCGCTGGAGCGCATCCAGCACGACGTGCTGGCCCAGCTCAAGCGCGTGAAGCCGGACGCGACGTTTGCGGCCGGTCACTGAGTTCCTGGCCTGGGCGCTGTACGCCGCGCTGCTGCGGCTGCTGACGCCCTTCTACCTGCTGCGGCTGTGGCGGCGCGGCGCGGCCGAGCCGCGCTACCGCGAGGCCCTGGGCGAACGGCTGGCCTTCTACGGCCGGCCCGCGCCCGGCCGTGGCTGGGTCTGGCTGCATGCGGTGTCGCTGGGCGAGACCCGGGCCGCCGGCGCGCTGATCGCCGCGCTGCGCGCGCAGGACCCGACCCTGCGCTTTCTGCTGACCCACTCCACCGCCACCGGCCGTGAGGCTGCCGAGGCGCTGCTGGCGCCCGGTGACGCCCTCACCTGGCTGCCCTACGACACGCCTGGCGCGGTGCGTCGCTTCCTCAGGCACTGGCAGCCCAGACTGGGTGTGCTGATGGAAACCGAGGTCTGGCCCACGCTGCAGCGCGAAGCCGAGAAGCGCGGCCTACCGCTGGTGATCGCCAACGCCCGACTGTCGGAGAAAAGCCTGCGCCAGGGCCTGCGCTTCGCGGCGCTGATGCGCCCGGCCGCCCGCCGCATGACGCTGGCGCTGGCCCAGACCGAGGCCGATGCCGCCCGCATACGCGCGATGGGCACGGCGCGGGTCGAGGTGGCCGGCAACCTGAAATACGACATCGCGGTGGATGCCGTGCTGCTGGCCCGCGGCCAGGCCTGGGCGGCGCAGCTCGCGCGGCCGGTGCTGATGCTGGCGGTCAGCCGCGAGGGCGAGGAAGCCGCGCTGCTGCAGGCCTGGCAGGCGCTGCCGGCCCAACCGGGCCCGCGTCCGCTGCTGCTGATCGTGCCGCGCCACCCGCAGCGCTTCGACGAAGTGGCGGCTCTGATGCAGGCGGGCGGCCTGCAAATCGCACGCCGCAGCAGCTGGCAGGACCTGCCGCCTACAGAGGCGCTGGCCGCCGATGCCTGGCTGGGCGACTCCATGCGCGAGATGCCGCTGTACTACGGCCTGGCCCGCGTCGCGCTGCTGGGCGGCAGCTTCGAGCCGCTGGGCGGCCAGAACCTGATCGAGGCCGCGGCCTGCGGCTGCCCGGTGCTGGCGGGGCCCCACACCTTCAATTTCGCGGAAGCCACCGAGCTGGCGCTGGCGGCGGGTGCGGCAAGGCGCTGCGCGGACCTGCCGCATGCGCTGCAGCGGGGACTCACGCTGTGCACGGACGACGCGGCCCGTGACGCGATGAGCGACAAAGCCCGCACCTTCTCGGCCGCGCATCGCGGCGCGGCGG
This sequence comes from uncultured Roseateles sp., assembly GCF_913777145.1. Taxonomy (GTDB): domain Bacteria; phylum Pseudomonadota; class Gammaproteobacteria; order Burkholderiales; family Burkholderiaceae_C; genus Pelomonas. The sequence goes on along the minus strand of NZ_CAJYPS010000019.1, from coordinate 46,172 downwards.
CGCGCATGGCCTCGGCACTGCGCGCGCTGATCTGAACTCAGGCCTGCTCGGCCTCGCGACGGCGGCGCGCAACACCTGCCACCACGCCCAGACCGGCCAGCAACAGCGCCAGGCTGGCGGGCTCAGGCACCGCGGCCACCTCGGAGATGGTCAGCGTGTAATGCTCGCCGCTGCCGGCGTAGGGCGTCATCGTGAAGCTGCCCAGGATGAAGACCGGTGCGGTCTCGGGGCCGCTGTAGAGCTGCGGGCCGTCGCTGATGACCAGGTAGTTGTCCCCCTCGATGTCATAGATGGACAGGCCACCGCCCATGGACGACTGGAAGAAGCCGATGTCCACCAGGCCCGTGGCGCCGGGAAAGCTGCCGCTGACACCGTCCATCACGAAGCCGACGCCGCCGAAGTACTCGTCGGGCACGGGGCTGGCCTCCAGCACCCAGGAGGCGGTGTAGGTGCCGCTGAGGTCGAAGCGATAGCTGTCTGCCTGCGCGGCCAGCGCAGCAAGAGACAGCGCAGAACCCACGGCGAGTTGGGTGGTCAGGGTCTTGAAGTTCATGTGAGCAGGCCTTTTCTTGGATGTGTCGGCACGACCGGACGGCCGATCGCCCCAATGCGGAGCGCCATCAGCGAACGAATGCACGTTGGAGCCTCGGGCCGTCTTCCCCGGCAAGAAGTCGCTCCCGCAAGACCCGGCACTCGATCAGATCTTCAGTCCTCACGCACAAACTTCAATCGGCTGCCACCCTGATGCAGCGTCAAGGCCGCCGGCACGCCCTGCTCGCCGTCGAACGCGATCTCCAGTGGCGTCACACGGGCAAAGAAGCGCCGCGGAGTCTTCGCGAACAGCTCGAACTCGCCCTGCCCGGTCGCCCGCGCGAACAGCCGTTGGCCGTCCGCGCGCAACGTCAGCTTGAACTGCGCATTCAGCGCATACACGCCGGCCAGCGGTGCCAGCTGCTCGGCGCTGAGCGTCACCGCGGCCTGGCGGGTCGCCGCAAAGTCTCTCAGCGGCACGCGGCTGTCCAGCAGGTGCAACGCCAGGTCGTTCACGCCGACCTGCGCGTTGGACAGCACCACGGTCGCGCGCCGGCGCGCCGGGTCCAGCCACAGCGAGCTGCTGAAGCCGGCCGTGCCGCCGTCGTGGTTGAACACGGTGCGGCCATCCAGGGGGGCCAGCAGCCAGGCCAGGCCCACCGGGTTGATGGGCTTGTCGGAGGCAGCATGGCGCTGCAGGCACAGCGCAAAGGCCTCGCGCAGCGGATGCTCGAAGCCGCCCAGGGCCGCATCGGCATAGCGCAGCAGCCCGCGCACCGAGCCGCGCAGCGCGCCCGCACCAGCCGTGGCGCTCTGGAAGTGCCAGGCCGACACCGGCTGGCCGTTGGCCGCGTGGCCCTGCAGCACCGGTCGCGGCAGCTCGCCATCAAAGCCCACCGCGCCGCTCAGGCCCAGCGGCTTGAGCACGCGGCGGGTCAGCAGCGTCGCGTAGTCGGTGTGCTCGCGCAGCGCCAGCGCATGGCCCAGCAGGCCGAAGCCGAGGTTGGAATATTCATAGCGGCTGTCGCGCGGCACCTGGGCCTGCCAACCCTGAATGAACAACTTCAGCGAGGCCCAGTCGTAGTCGGCGTAGGGGTCGTCCGACCGACTGGGCAGCATGTTGGACGCCAGCCGCGGCAGGCCGGAGCGGTGCGTGGCCAGGTCGAGCCAGCGCAGAGGCTGACCCTGCACATCGCGCAACTTGAGCCCGCCCGGCAGTGCGGCCTCGACCGCATCTTCCAGCCTCAGTTCGCCGCGCACCACCGCATCGGCCAGCAGCAGCGCGGTGAAGGTCTTGGTGATGGAGCCGATCTCGAACAGGCTGTCGGCATCGGGCACCGCCCCTTGGGCCGCGGCGGCCGCAATCTCGGTGCCTGCACCGGAGAGGCGCCCGGCAGCAAGCGCCACGCCCTGCTCCGCCAGCCGAGCCTGCAGCAGACGCTGCAACGTCGGCTCGCCGCCCGCATCGGTCCCCTGGGCCAGCAAGCGCAACGGCAAGGCCGGCAGCAATGCGGCGGCAACGCAGCGCCGCCTGGAAAGTCCACCCATGTCCACCACCTCCTGCGGCCCAGCATAGCGACGCAGGCCGGGGGTGACGCTGGTCATCCCCGGCGTGAAGTGGCGCGGGCTTCAGCCGCCACTGGCGGCCGTGGCCGGGGCAGCCGTGGCGCTCCAGCCGCCGCCCAAGGCCTTCACGAGCTGGGCGGTGGCGGCCCACTGAGCGCCACGCAGCTGGGCCAGCGCGCGCTCCGTGGCCAGCGGGCTGCGCTCGGCCTCGGTCACGTCGAGATAGCCCACGGCGCCCTGCGCATAGCGGTTCTGCGCCACACCCAGCGCCTGATGCGCAGCGGCCAGCGCGCGCTGCTGGGCCGCCTCGGTGGCGGCACGGCCCTGCAGCTCGGCCAGCGCATCGTCCACCTCGCGCAGCGCCTGCAGCAGGCGGCCGCGGAAGGCGGCGAGCGATTCATCGACCTGGGCCTTGGCCCCGGCCAGGTTGGCCTGGTTGCGGCCGGCGTCGAACAGCGGCAGCGACAGGCTGGGCCCGAAGTTGTAGAGGCGGGCCGGCGCCGACAGCAGGTCCCCCAGCTCCTTGCTGGAGGTGCCGAAGCTGCCGGTCAGGCGTATGGATGGGTAGAAGGCCGCCTCGGCCACGCCCACCTGAGCGGTCGCCGCGTGCAGCAGGGCCAGGCTTTGCGCCAGATCGGGGCGGCGCTGCAGCAGCTCGGACGGCAGGCCGGCGCGCACCGCCGGGGGCGCGGCCAACGGCGCGGCCTGCAGCTTGAGGTCGGTCGCGGCCTGGCCGGTCAGCGCGGCGATCAGGTTCAGCGCCAGCGCCTGGCGGCGCGGCATGTCGCTGAGGTCGGCCTCGGCCGAGGCCAGCTCGGCGCGCGCACGTTCCAGGTCTTGCGCGGACGCGGCCCCGGCGTCGAAGCGGGTCTGCACCACCTTGAGCGCGGTGGCGCGGCTCAGGCGGGCGCGCTCCAGCACGCCGGCCTCGTCGGCCAGCGCACGCCATTGCCAGTAGGCGCTGGCCACGTCGGCGGTCAGCGACACGCGGGCGGCGGCGGCGTCCAGCGTGGACGCGTCCAGCTGCGCCTGGGCCGCCTCGGTCTCGCGCTTGAGGCGGCCCCACAGGTCCAGCTCCCAGCCCAGCGAGGCCTGCAGGCCGTAGCTGGCGCTGTCGAACACCACGGGCTGGCCGCCCAGCACCGGCGTGGTCGCGCCCTTGGCCGAGGTGCGCAGGCGGCCGGCGTTGGCACCCAGGTCCACCTGCGGCAGATCACGCGACTGGGTGGCGCCCAGCGACGCGCGCGCGCGCTCCAGCCGAGCGGCCGCGGCGGCCAGCGTGGGGCTGGCGCGCAGTGCCTGGGCCTCGAGCGCATCGAGCTGCGCGTCGCCGAACATCAGCCACCAGTCGCGCTGCAGTTCGGCGCCGGCCGGCGACGCGGCCCGGTAGGCGGCGGGCGCGGTATTGGCGGGCGCCTGGTAGTTGGGGCCTAGCGTCGTGCAGGCGGCCAGCGAAGCCGTCAGAAGCAGCGACAGCGAAAACTTTGCATTCATCTCCATCTCCAAACGAGAGTGCATGACCCAAGCGGCTGCCGTGGGGCCGGCTTTGCCGGGCCACTGGCGGCGCCCCCTTGAGGGGGAGCGCGAAGCGCAAGGGGGTGGGCCATCAGTGGGCGGCCTCGGCCGCACCCGCGCCACCCAGCACCTTCTTGCCGAGCCACACGATGGCCACGCAGCTGATGAGCGCCAGGCCCAGCACCATGAAGGCGTCGTTGTAGGCCATCACGAAGCTCTCCCGGCGCACGATGTTGTCGACCGCCCGCAGGGCCATGTCTTGCGCGGTGACCGGGTCGAAGCCCTTGCCGCTGAAGTTGGCGGCCAGTGTGTCCAGCCGGGTCTGGGTGGCGAGGTCGTAGAGGCTCACCGACTCGCCCACCCGCGCGCTGTGGAAGTGCTCGCGGTTGGTCAGCATGGTGGCCAGCAGCGCGATGCCCACCGAGCCACCGAGGTTGCGCATCATGTTGAACAGGCCGGAGGCGCTGGGCAGCAGCTTGGGCGCGATGCCATTGATCGCGAAATTGCTCAGCGTGATCATGATCAGCGGCTGGCCCAGCGCGCGCACGATCTGCGCGGCGATCAGCTCGGGCCCGGCGGTGTCGGCCGTCATGTGGATGTTCATGAAGCACGACAGCGCGAACAGCGCCAGACCCGCGCTCATCATCACGCGGTTGTCCAGCTTGGTGGACAGCCGGGCCGCGAACGGCATGATGAAGAGCTGGGGCAGGCCCATCCACATGATGACCAGGCCGATCTGCATGGGCGTGTAGCCGGCGATCTGACCCAGGTACAGCGGCAGCAGGAAGGCCGAGCCGTACAAGCCCATGCCGGTGGTGAACGCGATCACGACCGCGATCAGGAAGCTGGGCCGCCCGAGGATGTGCAGGTCGATGAAGGTGTTCTCGCGGGTCAGGCCGCGCCAGGCCCAGGCATAGAGCCCCACCACCGCCAGCACCGCGGCCGTGATGATGAAACGGCTCTGGAACCAGTCCTTGGAGTTGCCCTCTTCCAGCATCGCGGTCAGCGAGCCCAGGCCCACGGCCATCGCGAGGATGCCGGCCCAGTCCACGCGCTTGAGCAGGTCCAGGTGCATGGACTCGCGCTCCAGCCCCCAGCCCACGCCCAGCATCAGCAGCACGCCGGGCACCCAGTTGATGTAGAAGATGCTGGGCCAGCCGTAGATCTCGGTCAGGTAGCCGCCAATGGTCGGGCCCAGCGTGGGCGCCAGCGTCGCGGTCATGCCGAACAGCGCCAGGCCCACGGGCCGCTTGTTGATGGGCAGCTTGCGCGTGACCAGCGTCATCGCCATAGGAATCATCACGCCGCCGGTGAAGCCCTGGGCGGCCCGGAAGGCGATCATGCTTTCCAGGTTCCAGGCCATGCCGCACAGCGTGCTGAACACCAGGAACAGCGCGACGTTGACGATGAGGTAGCGGCGGGTGGAGAACACCGTGGCGAGGAAGCCGCCCAGCGGGATCACGACGATCTCGGCCACCAGGTAGGCGCTGGAGATCCAGGAGCCTTCCTCCTGCGTGGCCGACAGCGCACCCAGGATGTCACGCAGCGACGCGTTGGTGATCGCGATGTCCAGCACCGCCATAAAGGCGCCGAGCAGGCTGGCCAGCACCGCGACCCAGGTGCGCAGCGGCACCTTGGAGCCGGGGGGCGGCGGCAGATAGGTGGGGCTCATCGCAGGCTCACTCGGCGACGACGACCTCGACCACCGCCGACAGCCCCGGCACGATGCGCGACGCGGCCTCGCCCAGGCGCTTCAGGCTCTCGGCCTCGAACACCAGCTTGACCGGCACGCGCTGCACGATCTTGGTGAAGTTGCCGGTGGCGTTGTCGGGCGGCAGCAGCGCGAAGCTCGCGCCCGACGCGGGCGAGAAGCTGTCCACATGGGCCTCCAGCTCCTGGCCGGGGAAGGCGTCCAGCTTCACATGCACCTTCTGACCTGGCTTCATGCGCTCCAGCTGGGTTTCCTTGAAGTTGGCCACCACCCAGACCTCGGGCTCCACCACCGCGGCCAGCTGCTGGCCGGGCTGCACGCGCTGGCCCACTTCCGCCGTGCGCTTGCCGATGCGGCCATCCACCGCGGCGCGCACTTCCACGTAGCCGAGCTGGTTCTGCGCGTCCTGCAGCTGCGCCTGGGTGGCGGCCTTTTGCGCGGCAGCCGACTGGCGGGCGCTGTCGGCCGCGGCCACCGCCTGCTGGGCGGCGGCGAGGCTGGCCTTGCGGGCGGCCAGGTCGGCGCGGGCCACGTCGCGGGCGGCGAGGTTGGCGTCCAGCTCCTGCTTGGACGTGGCGCGCAGCTCGGCACCGAACAGCGTCTGGCTGCGCTTGGCATCCAGCTCGGCACGGGCCAGCACGCTCTCGGCCTGGCTGACCTGGGCCTGCACGCCGGCCACCTGGGCCTTGGCCTGGGCCGCCTGGGCGGTGGCGGTGGCGATGGCGGCATCGGACTGCGCGATCTGCGCCTTCAGGCGCTCCACCTGCACCGAGGCATCGGCCGGGTCCAGGCGCAGCAGCACGTCACCGGCCTTGACCAGCGCGTTGTCCTGCATGCGCATCTCGGTGATCACGCCGGCCACGCGGGTGGCGACCGGGTGCAGGCGGCCGGCGACAAAGGCGTTGTCGGTCTCGACCAGGTGCTGGCTGCGCCACCACATGCGGCCGCCCAGCACGATGCCGGCGGTCAGCAGCAGCGCGCCGACCACCAGCAGCGGCACGGGCGGGCCGCTCTTGGCCGGGGCGGGAGCGGGAGCGGGAGTCTGGGGTGCGTTCATCTCGGGATCCTTGACGTTCATTCGGGAGAGGAAGTTCTGGGTTGCAGCCGGCCCATGGCGCCGGCCTGGAAACGTTGCAGCGCGTCGACCACCTGGCACTCGCTGTTCATCGCGAACGGGCCGTGGCGCACCACCGGCTCGCGCAGCGGCAGGCCGCTGAGGCAGGCCAGGCGCAGCGGCTCGGCCGCGTGCACGCTCAGCGGCGTGTCCGGCGCCAGCGCCAGCGCCTGACCGGCCCGCAAGGCCTGCTCGCCCGCCTGGCCGCGGCCGCGCACGACGACCAGCAGGCCCTGGTGGCCGGCCGGCAGGCGCAGCTCGAACTGCGCGCCGGCGTCCAGGTCCAGCACCGCCAGTGCGGTGGGGCCGGCCAGCGGCATGTCGGCGTCGCCGCCAAAGACCTGCACACGGCGCCAGCCGGGGCCGGCATCGCGCGGCATGGCCTGGGGCGCCAGCCAGCCGGCGGCGGGTGCACGCAGCTTCTGATCGGCCGGCAGGTTCACCAGCATCAGCAGGCCCTCGGCACCGCCCTCGCCTGCGGCCGGGAACTCGTCGTGCAGCGCGCCGCGGCCAGCGCACAGCCAGTGCAGGCCACCGGGCGGCAGCTCCAGCGCCGCGCCCAGCGAATGCCGGCAGACCAGGGCCCGCGGCGAGTCGTCGAACAGATAGGTCACGGTGCTCAGGCCCGCATGCGGGTGCGGACCCAGCGTCGACGCCTTCATGCGGAAATGCTCGACCAGCAGAAAGGGGTCCAGTAGCGCGAGCGGCTCACACCAGCGCGCGGCGCTCAGCTCGGCGCCGACACCGTGAGGCTGGGAGCTGAGCAGACGCGGGCTGGACATGATGGCCGCGACTGTAGACAGTTCCAATTTCGGCGAATAGACGCAAAAATCAAACGACTCGTTCCAGAAACGAAACGAAATAAAACGAGACGCCCATGAAAGTCGACGATCTTTTGCTGCTGGCCCAGGTGATGCGCGCGGGCTCGCTGTCGGCCGCGGCGCGGCAGCTGGAGCTGCCCAAGGCCACGCTGAGCCGGCGCCTGAACGCGCTGGAAACCAGCGTGGGTGCGCGCCTGTTCGTGCCCGGCGCCAGCCGCCTGACGCTGACCGAGCTGGGCGCCCAGCTGGCCGAGCGCGCGGCGCGGCATCACGAGGACATCAGCGACACGCTGCAATGGCTGGCCTCGCGCGAGGACACGCCACGCGGCCAGCTGCGTCTGTCGGTGCCGGCGGAATTCGCCTCACTGGTGATGGCACAGAGCCTGGCGCGCTTCGTGGAGCGCTATCCGCAGGTGGAGCTGGTGCTGGACACCACGCCACGGCGCGTGGATCTGTTCAACGAGGCCTACGACCTCGCGATACGCATAGGCCAGGTCAACGAGCCCGATCTGGTGGCCCGGCCCTTCATGGTGCTGGAGCGCGGGCTCTACGCCAGCCCCATCTACCTGCAGACTCATGGCGCCCCGCTGACGCCCGACGACCTGGCGCAGCACCAGTTCGTGCTGCTGACCCAGGCGCTGGGCATGCAATGGACGCTGCAGAACGGCCGCCGCCAGGCCCGTCTGCACATGCAGGGCGCACTGGAGTGCAACTCCATAGGCCTGAACCTCGCGCTGGTGCGCGCGGGCGGCGGCATAGGCTCCTTCCCGCGCGGCATGGTGGCTGCCGACATCGACGCCGGCATGCTGGCCCCGGTGCTGCCGGGCTGGAGCTTCGAGCCGCTGCCGGTGACATTGCTGACCGCCAGCCGCCGGCTGATGCCGGCCAAGACCCGGGCCTTCATCGACCACCTGTTCGAGACCGTGCCCGAGTGGGCCCGGTCCGGCTCGCTCAGCCCGCCAGCAACTGCTGCAGCCCCGCCTCGTCCAGCACCGTGACGCCCAGCTCGCGGGCCTTGTCCAGCTTGCTGCCAGCCTCCTCGCCCGCGACAACGTAATGGGTCTTCTTGGACACCGATCCACTGACCTTGCCGCCCGCGGCCTCGATCAACTCCTTGGCCGCATCACGGCTCAGCGTGGGCAGCGTGCCGGTCAGCACCAGGGTCTTGCCCAGCAGCGGGCGCGGGCTGTCGTCCGCCAGACCCATGCTCTCCTGCGGCTGCACGCCGGCTGCCAGCAGCTGCTCCACCACCTCGCGGTTGTGCGGTTGCGCAAAGAAGCCGTGGATGCTGGCCGCGACGATGGGGCCCACGTCCGGCACCTCCAGCAGTTGCTCCACGCTGGCATTCATCAGCGCGTCCAGCGTGCCGAAATGGCGAGCCAGGTCTTTCGCGGTGGTCTCGCCCACCTGGCGTATGCCCAAAGCGAACAGGAAGCGGCCCAGCGGCGGCTTCTTGCTGGCCTCCAGCGCATCGACGAGGTTCTGCGCGCTCTTCTCGGCCATGCGCTCCAGCGCGGCCAGCTTGGCCACGCCCAGTTTGTAGAGGCCGGGCAGGCTCAGCACGATGCCGGCGTCCACCAGCTGCTCCACCAGCTTGTCGCCCAGGCCCTCGATGTCCATCGCGCGGCGGCCGGCGAAGTGCAGCAGCGCCTGCTTGCGCTGCGCCGGACAGAACAGGCCGCCCATGCAGCGGTACTCGATGCCGCCGCGCTCGCGTTCCACCGCGCTGCCGCAGACCGGGCAGGCGTCGGGCATGTGGAAGTTGGGGACATAGCTGGTCCGGTCTCCCGGTACACGGCCCACGACCTCGGGAATCACGTCACCAGCGCGGCGCACGATCACGCGGTCGCCCACGCGCACGCCCTTGCGGCGCATCTCGAAGATGTTGTGCAGCGTCGCGTTGGACACCGTGGTGCCGCCCACGAACACGGGGTCAAGTCGTGCCACCGGCGTCAGCTTGCCGGTGCGACCCACTTGCACGTCGATGGCCAGCAGCGTGGTGACCTGCTCCTGCGCCGGGAACTTGTGGGCCACGGCCCAGCGCGGCTCGCGGGTCTTGAAGCCCAGCTGCGCCTGCAGCGCGCGCGAGTTGACCTTGTAGACCACGCCGTCGATGTCGAAGGGCAGACCGTCGCGCGCAGCCGCCACACGCTGGTGGAAGGCCACCAGGCCCTGCGGCCCGGCCGCCACGGTACGCAGCTCGTTCACCGGCAGGCCCAGCGCGGCCAGCGCGTCCAGCAGGCCGGCCTGGGTATCGGGCTCCTGCCAGCCCTGCACCTCGCCCAGGCCGTAGGCGTAGAAGGACAGTGGCCGCTCCCGCACCAGCGCCGGGTCCAGCTGGCGGATGGCGCCGGCCGCGGTGTTGCGCGGGTTCACGAAGGTCTTGTCGCCGCGGGCGCGCTGGCGCTCGTTGAGGCGCTCGAAATCGTCGCGCCGCATATAGACCTCGCCGCGCACTTCCAGCACTGCAGGCGGGGCATCACTGCGCAGCCGCAGCGGGATCTGGCCTATGGTGCGCACGTTCTGCGTGACGTCCTCGCCGGTCTCGCCGTCGCCGCGCGTGGCGGCCTGCACCAGCACGCCGTTCTCATAGCGCAGGTTGATCGCCAGACCGTCGAACTTCAGCTCGGCCGCGTAGTCCACCGGCGCATCGGCCTCGGTCAGCGCCAGCTCGCGGCGCACGCGCGCGTCGAACGCGATCGCACCGCCCTCGCTGACATCGGTTTCGGTGGTGATGGACAGCATGGGCACCACATGGCGCACCGGCGTGAGCCCGTCCAGCACCGCGCCTATCACGCGCTGCGTCGGCGAGTCGGTGGTCAGCAGCTCCGGGTGGGCCGCCTCCAGCGCCTGCAGCTCCTGGAACAGCTTGTCGTACTCGGCATCCGGCAGCTCGGGGGCGTCCAGCACGTAGTACAGGTGGGCGTGGTGGTGCAGCTGCGCACGCAGCTCGGCGGCTCGTCGGGCCTGGGTCTCGGACACGGTCATGGGGAGATTGTCGCGTCCGCCCGGCCGCCGCCGGAGAATGCCCCCATGAGCTCCCCGCTGCTGCACGCCGGCCCGGCCGTCGGCTTCGACACCCCCTTCGAGATGCTGGACGCCTGCCACGAGCGGGTGCGGCGCACGCTGGATCTGCTGCAGCGCCTGCAGGCCCATGTGGCCCAGCACGGCGCCGATGCGCAGGCGCGCAGCGCGGCGGCCGATGTGCTGCGCTATTTCGACATCGCCGCACCGCTGCACCACCAGGACGAGGAACTGCACGTGCTGCCCCGGCTGCGCGCCCAGGGTCTGGGCGAACTGGCCGATCAGCTGCAGGCTGACCATGACGCGTTGCACCGGCGGTGGCAGGTCTTGCGCGAGCCGCTGCGGGCGCTGCAGGCCGGCCAGCCCGAGGGCCTGGCCCAGGCCGACTGCCAGGGCCTGGCGCAGCACTACGCGCGTCACATGGTGCTGGAAGACGGCACGGCCTTTGCCGCCGCCCGACAGGGGCTGGATGCGCCCGCGCTGGCCGCGATGGGTGCGGAGATGGCGGCGCGCCGACGCGGCTGAGGGCTGCTCAGCCCGCCGGCGGAGCGGGCGAAACCGGTGTGATCATCACCTGGTCGACCCGGTGGCTGTCCACGTCCACCACCTCGAAACGCCAGCCGCCCCATTCCACGCAATCGGTGCGGCGCGGGATGCGGCGCAGCATCACCATCAGGAAGCCGGCCAGCGTGTCGTACTGCCCCGAGTACGGCCAGTGCTCCACCTCCAGCGCGCGCTCCACGTCCGGGATGGGCGTGACGCCGTCGGCCAGGAAGGATCCGTCGTCACGGCGCACGATCTGCTCTTCGTAATGCGGCGCCACCAGGCTGCCCATCACCGTGCTCATCAGGTCGTTCAGCGTCACCACGCCCACCACCAGGCTGTACTCGTTGACGATGACCGCGAAGTCCTCGTGCGCCTCGCGGAACTGGGTCAGCACCTCGGACAGCGTCAGCCGGTCCGGCACGATCAGCACCTTCTTGACCAGGCCTTCGCCGCGCAGGTCCAGCGGCTGGCCGCGCAGCACGCGCTGGAACAGGTCGGTTGCATCCACATAGCCGACGATGTGGTCGATGTCGCCGTCGCAGACCAGGTAGGTGGAGTGCGGGTCCTCGACGATGCGGTTGCGCAGCAGCACCTCGTCGTCGTCGCGGGAGAAGAACACGATGCGGTCGCGCGGCGTCATCACGGTCTCCACCGTGCGCGTCTCCAGCTCGAACACATTGGCGATGACCTGCTGCTCCGCGTCCGCCACCACACCGGCCAGCGCACCGGCCTCGGTGAGCGCGAGGATGTCGAGGTGACTGATGCTGTTGTCGCGCACCGCCGGGCGGCCCAGCAGCCGGATCAGGCCCTCGGTGATGGTGCTGAAGGCCCAGGACAACGGGCGCAGCAACGCCATCAGCTTGCTCATGGGGCCGATCACCACCAGCGCCAGCCGCTCGGGCTCGTTGAGGCTCAGGCGCTTGGGCAGCAGGTCGGCCAGCACGATGAACAAGGTGGTCACGCAGGTGAACGACAGCCCGAAGCCGACCGACTCGGCCTGCTCCGCACCCAGCCAGGGCTGGACCAGGCCGGCAAAATGCGGGCTCAACGCGCCCTCGCCCACCACACCGGCCAGGATGGCCAGCGTGTTCACACCGATCTGCACGACGGTGAAGTAATGCCCGGGCGCGTCCTGCACCGCCAGCACGCGGCGCGCGCGCGTGTCGCCGCCATCGGCCAGTTGTTGCAGCTTGAGACGGCGCGCCGAGGCCAGCGACAGCTCGGCCACCGAGAAGAAGGCACTGGCACAGATGAGCAGGCCAATCAACAGCAGGGTGGTCGTCATACAAACAGTCTAGCCGCAGCCCTGGGCGCTCTTCCGGGTGGTGCCGGGCTTTGCTACCGTGCCCGAGGCACTGTCGCCACGGGAGGGAGCGGGTGATGCAACTGGCCAATCTGCGGGTGGGCTCGCGCATGGCGCTGGGTTTTGGCGTGCTGCTGGCCTTGATGCTCATCATGGGCGTGGATGCCGCGCTGCAGGTACGCCGCGTGCATGGCAATGTGGTGGAGCTGGCCACCAACTGGCTGCCCAGCACCCAGCAGCTGGCCGGCATCAACGAGTCGCTGAACCAGATGCGGCGGGCCGAGCTGCAGATGCTGCTGGGCGGTGACGCCAAGGCACTGGCCGACGAGAGCGCCCGGCTGGACGCGCAATGGCAGAAGCTGCCGCCGCTGCTCAGGGCCTATGAGCAGAACCTGGGCGCGGGCGAGGAGACCCGGCAGTTCGCCGCGCTGAACGAGGCCATCACGGCCTACCGCGCCGCCCAGCCCGAGTTGATCCAGCAGTTGCGCGACGGCCGCGCCGAAGATGCGCGCGCCCTGGTGCGCGGCAAGTCACGCCAGGCCTTCCGGGCCACCACCGACGCGATCGCGCAGCTCGTCAAGATCAACGATGGCGGCGCGTCCCAGGCCCACACCGCGGCCGAGGCCGGCTACCGCTCGGTGCTCACCGGCATCGCGCTGCTGGTCGCGATCGCGCTGGCGCTGGGCGGCGCGGTCGCGTGGTGGCTGACGCGCTCGCTGACCCGGCCGCTGCGCGAGGCGGCCGACACCGCCGACCGCATCGCCACCGGCGATCTCACGCAGCAGGTGCAGTCGGCGCGGCGCGACGAGCTCGGCGACCTGCTGCGCTGCCTGGCCCGCATGCAGCAGGCGCTGATCGAGTCCATGAGCACGGTCAAGCGCAGCGCCGAGCAGATCGCCGAGGCCAGCCGCGAGGTCTCGGCCGGCAGCACCGACCTGTCCCAGCGCACCGAGCAGGCGGCGTCCAGCCTGGAGCAGACCTCGGCCGCGATGCAGCAGGTCACGGAGACCATGCAGCAGAGCAGCAACACGGTGCACCAGGCCAGCCAACTCGCGGTATCGGCCTCGGGCGTGGCGCAAAAGGGCGGCGTCGTGGTCGGCCAGGTGGTGGACACCATGGACGGCATCCAGCAGTCCTCCCGCCGCATCCAGGACATCATCGGCACGATTGACGGCATCGCGTTCCAGACCAACATCCTGGCGCTGAACGCGGCGGTGGAGGCCGCCCGCGCGGGCGAACAGGGGCGCGGCTTCGCGGTCGTCGCGGGCGAGGTGCGCAGCCTGGCCCAGCGCTGCGCGGGCGCGGCGCGCGAGATCAAGACGCTGATCTCCAGCTCGGTGGACCAGGTGGAGGCCGGCAGCCGCCAGGTGGCCGACGCGGGCGCCACCATGGCCGAGGTGGTGGAGGCGGTGGGGCGGGTCAGCGAGCTGATCTCGGAGGTGGCCGGCGCGGCCCAGCACCAGGCGCGCAGCCTGGGCGAGGTGAACGCCGCCGTCACGCAACTGGACACCATGACGCAGCAGAACGCGGCGCTGGTGGAACAGTCGGCCGCGGCCTCGGAGTCGCTGCGCGATCAGGCCGCCCGGCTGACCGAGGTGGTGGCGCGCTTCAGGCTGCGCAGCACGGCCTGAGGCGCGTCAGCCGCCGGGTCGGCGCCAGCGGCGCTCCAGCAGCGCGAACAGGCCCTCGACCCCCACCGCCAGCAGCGCCGCCGGGATGGCGCCGGCCAGCATGCGCTGGGCGTCGTTGACCGCCAGGCCGGCGACGATGCGCTCGCCCAGGCCCCCAGCCCCCACGAAGGCCGCCACCGTGGCCGTGCCCACATTGATGACGGCCGCGGTCCTCACGCCGGCCAGCAGCGTGGGCAGGGCCAGCGGCAGCGTCACCAGGCGCAAGAGCTGCCCCTCGCCCAGGCCCAGCGCACGGCCGGCCTCCTGCAGACCGGCGGGCACGCCGTCCAGCCCGGTCAGCGTGTTGCGCACGATGGGCAGCAGCGCATACAGGAACAGCGCCAGCAGCGCCGGCCAGAAGCCTATGCGCCCTAGCAGCGCGATCAGGAAGGCCAGCAGTGCCAGCGAGGGCACGGTCTGCAGCAGGCCCACCAGGCCCAGCAACGGGCCGGCCAGGCGACGGCGCCGGTGCGCCAGCACGCCCAGCGGCACGCCCAGGCCCACGGCCAGCGCGACCGAGCCGCCCACCAGCAGCAGGTGCTGGCCCAGCAAGCGCGGCAGATCGGGCGCGAACAGCCGGGCCCACAGCGTCGCCGGCGCCGCGGCTGCCGCGGTGGGTGTGCTGGCCGCGGTCGCCCTGCCCGGGTCCAGAAAGCCCTGGGCCACCGCGGCGAACGGCCGCCCGTCCAGCGCGGCCTCGCCGTTGAGCCGGATCACCGTGGCCTCATCCAGCCGCCCCTGCAGCGGCTGCAGCGCCGCCAGCGCGCGTGCCGGCAGGTCGGCCCGCATCAGCAGCACCGCGTCGTAGCGGGGGAAGAAGCCGCGGTCGTCGCGCAGCACGCGCAGGCCCAGGCGGCCGATCTCGGCATCGGTGGCGTAGACGTCGATCAGGTCCACCTGACCGCGGGCCAGCGCCTCGTAGGCCAGGCCATGGTCCAGCGCCGACGGGTCGGCCAGCGGCAGGCCGTAGCTGCGGCGCAGCGCCGGCCAGCCATCGACGCGCACCAGGAACTCGTGCGACAGCCCCAGCCGCAGCGCGCGCGCTTGGGCCGGCGCCAGCGCGGCCAGGTCGGACAGCGTGTTCAGCCCCAGACGGCGCGCATCGGCCTCGCGCAGCGCCAGCGCATAGCTGTTGTTGAAGCCCAGCGGCACCCCCGCGCGCAGCCCCAGCGGCGCCAGCCATTCATTGAGCTGGGCCAGGCTGGGCGGCGGCCCGGCGGCGTCGCGCTTGAGCAGCTCGCGCAGGATGGTGCCGGTGTACTCGGGGTAGACATCCACCTCGCCGCTGGCCAGCGCCTGCGCCAGGATGGCGGTGTTGCCCAGCCCCTGGCGGTGCTCGGCCGCCACGCCGGCGCGCGCCAGCGTCTGCTGCACGATCTCGCCCAGCACATAGCTCTCGGTGAAGCGCTTGGAGCCCACGTGCACCGTGGCTTCAGCCAGCGCCGGCAGCGCGAGCGCCAGCAGCAGCACTCCCAGCAGGCGGGTCATGGGCCGCGGCGCCGAGCGGGCATCAGCTGAACAGGCGGCGGGCGGCGGGCGAGCCGGCTGCGAGATCGCGTGCGGCCAGCGCCTCGTAGAGCTTGCGCAGCTCGGCGTCTATGGCCGCGAACGCATGCAGGCCCAGCACCTGGCCGCGGTCATCGCAGACCTCGGCCTCAAGATCACGGCCCAGCGCGCGGGCGGCTTCCTGCCAGCTCGCGAAGGGCTCGGCCTCGGCCGGCGTCTGCGGCACGTCCAGCGCCAGCGTCAGCTCGCGCAGCGACTGCGCATCGGGGTCATCGGCCAGCGCGGCCTGGGCGTCATAGCTCAGCGTCAGCACCGGCGGCGCGCCCTCCTCGGCCGACGGCAGCACCAGGCGCCCGGGCAGCGCACCGGCGACGAAGCCGTGGCGCTGGGCGGCCTGCAGCACGAAGCCCGGCGTCCAGCTGGCACTGCGGGCGCGCAGCAGCAGCGCGAGCTGCGCATCGTGGCCGGCGGCGAACTGGTCCAGCTCGCGGGCGCGCGACACCACGTCCAGCATGTCGGGGAACTGCGCAAAGCCGCCCAGGCCGTCGGCAAAGACCTGGATCTTCTGCACGAACTCGCTGTACTCGATCTCGTTGAGCGCGCCGGCCCGGTTGGCCAGCTTCACGCCGGCCTGGAACTCGCTGTAGCGCTGGCCCGGCGTGGGCAGCTCCCAGTCGCCGCTGAAGGCGTTGAGGCCCTCGATCTGGAAGGGCTTGGTGCCGGCGCGGCGGCTGCCGGGCTGGTGCTGCAGCGCCAGGTCGCCGGTGACGGGAGCCTCCAGCGTGATGGTGGCGATCGCGTCTATCAGCGCATCGATGCGGGCCGAGGGCCGGCGCTGGGGCCGCGCCACCGCCGGCATGGTCACGTCCAGCGGGTCCACCGGCCGGGGCAGATCGCCCAGCACCGGGTCCACCGGCTGGGCCGGGGTGGCCGAGTCGCCGAAATGCGGTTCTTCCTGGGCCGGCGGCAGCGCCCGCTTGGGGCCGGCCTTGCGCGCGGTCCAGGCGCCGTGGCCCACCACGCCGGCCAGCACCACGCCACCGGCGATCGCGAGAAGGGTTGTCAGGGTCATGCTCATGCTTCGGCCATGGCCAGGGCCTTGTCCATGTCGACCGCCACGATGCGCGACACGCCCTGCTCCTGCATGGTCACGCCTATCAGCTGTTCAGCCATTTCCATGGCGATCTTGTTGTGGGAGATGAAGAGGAACTGCGTGCCGCTGCTCATCTGCGCGACCAGCTTGGCATAGCGCTCGGTGTTGGCATCGTCCAGCGGCGCATCCACCTCGTCCAGCAGGCAGAACGGCGCGGGGTTGAGCTGGAAGATCGCGAACACCAGCGCGATCGCGGTGAGCGCCTTCTCGCCACCCGACAGCAGGTGGATGGTGGAGTTCTTCTTGCCCGGCGGCTGGGCCATCACCTGCACGCCGGCATCCAGGATTTCGTCGCCGGTCATCACCAGCTTGGCATTGCCGCCGCCGAACAGGCTGGGGAACATGCGGCCGAAATGCTCGTTGACCTGGTTGAAGGTCGCGCCCAGCAGGTCGCGGGTCTCCAGGTCTATCTTGTGGATCGCGTCTTCCAGCGTCTGGATCGCGGATTGCAGGTCGGCGTATTGCGAGTCCAGGAAGGTCTTGCGCTCGCGCGCGGTGGTCAGCTCGTCCAGCGCCGCGAGGTTGACCGCACCCAGCGCGGCGATCTCGCGGTTGATGCGGTCGATCTCGCCCTGCAGGCCATAGAGCTTCACGCCGCCCTCCTCGATGGAGCGGGCGAGCGCCTCCTGGTCCACCTGCGCGGCCTCCAACTGCTCGCGGAACTGCGCGCCGCCCAGCTGCGCGGCTTGCTCCTCCAACTGCAGCTTGGTGATGGCCTCGCGCAGCGGCTCCAGGCTGCGCTCGAAGCCCAGGCGCTGCTCGTCGGCCTTGCGCAGCCGCAGGGTCAGGTCGTCATACTGGCTGCGCACGGCGCCCAGCTGCTGCTCGCGCTCGGCCTTGAGCGCCAGCGCATCCTGCAGGCCGGCCTGGGCCGCCGCATCGTTGAAGCCGTCCAGCTCGGTCTGCAGGCTGGCGGCGGACGCGGCGACGGTGCGGATCTGGCTCTCGGCGGTTTCTATGCCGCGCTGCAGCTCGCCGCGGCGCGCGGCCAGGCTTTGCGTCGCGAAACGCGCCTCCTGGGCGCGGCGCTCCAGCGTGCGCAGCTGCTCGCGCGCCTCGGCCAGCTTGCGTTCGGCCGCGATGGTGCCGTCCTCCAGCTCCGCATGGCGCTGCTGGGCGTCGCCCAGCTGCATGTCCAGCTCCTCGAAGCGCGCCTCGCCGACCGCGCGGCGCTCCTGCAGCGCCTCCTGCTGCGCGGCGATCTCGGCCAGTTCCTCGTCCAGCGCCGCGCGGCGCTGCTGGCTGGCCTCGGCCTGCTGCGTGAGGCGCAGCAGCTCGACCTGCAACTGGTGGGCGCGGGTCTGGGCCTCGGTGGCCTCGCGGCGCAGCGCCGTCAGGCGCGCATTGGCCTCGTTGAACTGGTGCTCCACGCGGGCCAGCGCCACGCGCGCCTCATCGGCGATCAGCGTCTGGGCCTTGTGCGCCTGCGCGAGCTGCTCGATTTCCTGCGCGCGCGCCAGCAGGCCGGCCTGCTCGGTGTCGGGCGCATAGAAGCTCACCGAGAACTGACCCACCGCATGGCCCTGGGGCGTGAGGATGAGTTCGCCGTGCGTGAGCTGGACGCGGGCGGCCAGCGCGGCGTCCAGGTCGGCCGCCGTGTAGACACCCTCCAGCCAGTCGTTCAGCAGTGCCTTCAGGCCCTCGTCGTCCAGCCGCAGCAGGTCGCTGAGGCGGGCCAGCGTGTGGTGGGTGTTGGCAATCGCCTGGCCCGGCGCGGAATAGAAGGCCAGGCGGGCCGGCGGCGCATCGGCCTCGAAGGCGCGCACCATGTCCAGCCGGCCCACGCTCAAGGCGCCCATGCGCTCGCGCAGCGCCGCCTCCAGCGCGTTCTCCCAACCGGGCTGGATGTGCAGTCGGGTCCACAGGCCTTGCAGCCCGTCCAGCCCATGCTTGGCCAGCCAGGGCTTGAGCTTGCCCTCGGTCTGCACCTTGTCCTGCAGCGCACGCAGCGCGTCCAACCGCGCGCTGAGCTCGGACAGCCGCGCTTGCTGCGCGTTGGCATCCTGCTGCTGGCTGCGGCGCTGGTCTTCCAACTGCGGCAGCTGCTCGGCCAGGTCTTGCAGACGCGCATCGGCCTGCTCGCGGGCCTCGTCGGCGGCGGCGCTGCGTTCGCGCAGATCGCTCAGCGCCGCGTGATCGGGCGCACCCAGCGTGCGGCTCTCAGCCGCCAGGCGGTCTTCGCGCTGGCGCAGCGAGCGCAGCTGCTCGTCCACGCTGCGGCTCTCGGCCGCCAGCACCTGGATCTGCTGCTGCACCTGGGCCACCAGCGCGCGCTGCTCATTGGCGCGGGCCTGGGCGGCACGCAAGGCGTCCTCGCTCTGCGGCAGCAGGCCGGCCTGGTCTTCGGCCTGGGCGGCCAGGATCTCGCTCTGCTCGTCGGCCGTGGCGATCTGCTCGGCCACCTGCTCCAGCTCCTCGCGCGACTGCTCAATGCGCTCGCGCCACTGCTGGTCCTGGGCCTGCAGCTCGGCCAGGCGCTGCTGCGCCCGCTCGCGGCTTTCCACCACGAAGCGTATGCGCTCCTCCAGCCGGCTCACCTCCAGCTGGGCCTCGGCATGACGACCCTGGGCCCCATGCAGCTCGTCACCGGCGGCGTAATGCTGCTGGCGCACTTCTTCGAGCGTGGCCTCGACCGCGCGCAGCTCGGCCAGGCGCGACTCCAGCGCGTTCTGCGCCTCGGCATGCGCGGCCTTCACGCGGGCGGCCTCGGCGCCGGCGTCGCGGGCCTTCAGCCACCACAGCTGGTGCAGCTTCAGCGTGCCGGCGTCCTGCAGCGCGCGGTAGCTGGCCGCCACCTCGGCCTGGCGCTCCAGCTTCTCGAGATTGGCGTTGAGCTCGCGCAGGATGTCGTCCACCCGCGTGAGGTTCTCGCGTGTGTCCTTGAGCCGGTTCTCGGTCTCGCGGCGGCGCTCCTTGTACTTGGAGACGCCCGCGGCCTCCTCCAGGAACAGGCGCAGCTCCTCGGGCTTGCTCTCGATGATGCGGGAGATGGTGCCCTGGCCGATGATGGCGTAGGCCCGCGGGCCCAGGCCCGTGCCCAGGAACACATCCTGCACATCACGCCGGCGCACCGGCTGGTTGTTGATGAAGTAGCTGCTGGTTCCGTCGCGGGTCAGCACGCGCTTGACCGCGATCTCGCTGAACTGGTTCCAGGGGCCGCCGGCGCGCGCACTGCTGTTGTCGAACACCAGCTCCACGCTGGAGCGGCTGGCCGGCTTGCGGTTGCCGCTGCCATTGAAGATCACGTCCTGCATGGACTCGCCACGCAGCTCGGAGGCCTTGCTCTCGCCCAGCACCCAGCGCACCGCGTCCATGATGTTGGACTTGCCGCAGCCGTTGGGGCCCACCACGCCCACCAGTTGGCCGGGCAACTGGAAGGTCGTGGGTTCCGCAAAGGACTTGAAGCCGGCGAGCTTGATGGAGTTCAGCCGCATGGAGTCGGGCGTTGACCTGTGGGCCTATGAAGATAAGCCGTTGATTTGGCTAAAGAAAAGCGCCTTCACAAGGCGCTTGATCGGGGTCGGATGATAGCATTCGCCCCCTTTAGAGAAGCCCAGACGTCATGGCCACCAAGAAGTCCACCGCCGCCGCCAAAACCGAGAAAGCCGCCAAGGCCGCCAAGCCCAAGATGCGCGAGGTGCCCAAGAACCCGCCGTCCAAGCCCAGCAAGGAGATTCTGGTCTTCCCCAACCCGAATCCCGAGCGCGACTACGTGATCCAGTTCCAGGTGCCCGAGTTCACCTGCCACTGCCCGCTGACCGGCCAGCCCGACTTCGCGCACTTCACCATCGACATGATCGCGGACGACCTCTGCGTGGAGCTCAAGAGCCTGAAGATGTACTTCTGGAGCTACCGCAACGAGGGCGCCTTCCACGAGAAGGTCACGAACAAGATCCTGGACGACATCGTCAAGGTCACCGACCCGCGTTTCATCCGCATCACCGCCAAGTGGTATGTGCGCGGCGGCATCTACACCAATGTGGTGGCCGAGCACCGCAAGCCCGGCTGGACGCCCGCACCGCGCGTGGATCTGCCGGCGCATGGTTTCGAGTCCGGGATGCTGGGATGACTCAGCGTGCCGAGCGCCGGGCCGCTTCCAAGCCGGCACGCATCCCCTCGGGGGATCGCGCGATGCCAGCATTGCGTGAGGGGCTGACATGAACCCACTGCTGGATCGGCTCCACCCCTACCCTTTCGAGCGCCTGCGCGAGCTGACCGCGGGCATCACGCCCCATGCGGCGCTCAAGCCCATCTCGCTGGGCATAGGCGAGCCGCGCCATGCGGCGCCGGCGCTGATCGCCGAGGCGATACAGGGCGCGATGGCGGGCCTGTCGGGCTACCCCGCCACCGCCGGCACGCCGGCGCTGCGCGAGGCGATCGCCGCCTGGATACACCGCCGCTACGGCCTCACGCTGGACGCCGGCTCGCAGGTGCTGCCGGTGAACGGCTCGCGCGAGGCGCTGTTCGCGATCGCCCAGACCGTGGTGGACGCGAGCCGCGCGGGCGCGACCGTGGTCTGCCCCAACCCCTTCTATCAGATCTACGAAGGCGCGGCCCTGCTGGCCGGCGCCCAGGTGGCCTATGCCAACGCCGACCCGGCGCGCAATTTCGCGGTGGACTGGTCGCAGATCCCCGACGCGACCTGGGCCCGCACGCAGCTGCTCTACGTGTGCTCGCCGGGCAACCCCAGCGGCGCGGTGATGCCGCTGGACGAATGGCAGCGCCTGTTCGAGCTCAGCGACCGCCACGGTTTCGTGATCGCGTCGGACGAGTGCTACTCGGAGATCTACTTCCGCGATGAAGCGCCGCTGGGCGGGCTGGAAGCGGCGGCCAGGCTGGGCCGCCACGACTTCAAGAACCTGATCGCCTTCACCTCGCTGTCCAAGCGCTCTAACGTGCCGGGCCTGCGCTCGGGCTTCGTGGCCGGCGACGCCGCGCTGCTGAAGAAGTTCCTGCTCTACCGCACCTACCACGGCAGCGCGATGAGCCCGCTGGTGCAGGCCGCCAGCATCGCCGCCTGGGGTGACGAAGCCCATGTGCAGGACAACCGCGCCCGCTACCGCGCCAAGTTCGCGGCGGTCACACCGCTGCTGTCGTCCGTGCTGGACGTGGCCTTGCCGGATGCCGGCTTCTACCTGTGGGCCGGCGTGCCCGGCGGCGACGATGTCGCGGCCGCCCGTGGCCTGCTCGCTCAATACAATTTGACGGTGCTGCCCGGCAGCCTGCTGGCCCGCGAGGCCCACGGCCTCAACCCCGGCGCCGGCCGCATCCGGCTGGCGCTGGTGGCCGACGAGGCCGAATGCCTCGAAGCCGCCCACCGTCTCGTCTCCTACTTCAAGACCCCATCATGACCGCCCAACTCCAAGCCCTGATCGACACCGCCTGGGACAACCGCGCCACCCTGGACGCCAAGAACGCCGAGCTGCGCGATGCGGTCGACCATGTGCTGGCCGAGCTGGACGCCGGCCGCCTGCGCGTGGCCAGCCGCGAGGGCGTGGGCCAGTGGACCGTGCACCAGTGGATCAAGAAGGCGGTGCTGCTGTCCTTCCGCCTGAACGACAACCGCGTGATGGGCGACAAGGAACTGACCTTCTTCGACAAGGTGCCCACCAAGTTCGCCGGCATGAGCGAAGAGCAGCTGCGCGCCACCGGCGTGCGCGTGGTGCCGCCCGCGGTCGCGCGTCGCGGCAGCTACCAGGCCAAGAACGTGATCCTGATGCCCTCCTACGTGAACATCGGCGCCTATGTGGACGAAGGCACGATGGTGGACACCTGGGCCACGGTGGGCAGCTGCGCGCAGATCGGCAAGAACGTGCACCTGAGCGGCGGCGTAGGCATTGGCGGCGTGCTGGAGCCGCTGCAGGCCAACCCCACCATCATCGAAGACAACTGCTTCATCGGCGCCCGCTCCGAGGTGGTGGAAGGCGTGATCGTCGAGGAGAACTCGGTGATCTCCATGGGCGTCTACATCGGCCAGAGCACGCCCATCTACGACCGCGCGACCGACACCGTGAGCTATGGCCGCGTGCCGGCCGGCTCGGTGGTGATCTCGGGCTCGCTGCCCAAGGACGGCGGCCGCTACTCGCTGTACGCGGCCATCATCGTGAAGCGCGTGGACGCCCAGACCCGCGCCAAGACCAGCATCAACGATCTGCTGCGCAGCTGATCGTGGCCCACCCCCTGCGCGCTTCGCGCGCCCCCTCAAGGAGGCGCCGCCAACGGACCGGCAAAGCCGGATCCGTGGCTGCCGCTGGGTTTTTCCAGCCTGTTGACGCGCAGGGGTTTTGTCGAATGAGCCGGGGAATCGCATGAGCAGCGGTGGAAACATGGAGCGCATCCTGCGGCTGATGGCCGACAAGGGTGCGTCGGACTGCTATCTGTCGGCCAATATGCCGGTGCTGATACGCATCAACGGCCAGACCGTGCAGCTGTCGGATCAGTTGCTGACCCCGCCGCAGCCGCGTCAACTGATCGCCGAGGTCATAGACCCGGCCTCGCTGGCCGAGCTGGACAACACCGGCGAGCTCAACATGGCTGTGCCGGTGCCGGGCGTGGGCAGCTTCCGGCTGTCGGGCTTTCGGCAGCGCGGGTCCATCGCGGGGGTGTTCCGCCACATCCCGCACAAGATCCCGTCCATGGAGAGCCTGAACCTGCCGCCGGTGCTGGGCGAGCTGATCAAGCAAAAGCGCGGTCTCATCCTGATGGTGGGCGCTACCGGCACCGGCAAGAGCACCACGCTGGCCAGCATGCTGGAGCTGCGCAACCAGACCATGACCGGCCACATCCTCACCATCGAGGACCCGCTGGAATACCTGTTCAGCAACAAGCGCTCGGTGGTGAACCAGCGCGAGGTCGGGCGCGACACCGCCTCGCTGCAGATCGCGCTGAAGAACGCGCTGCGCCAGGCGCCGGACTGCATCCTGATCGGCGAGATCCGCGACCGCGACACCATGACCGCGGCCATCAGCTACGCGCTGTCGGGCCACCTGGTGCTGGCCACGCTGCACGGCAACAACACCTACCACGCGCTGAACCGCATCCTGTCCTTCTACACGCCGGAATCACGCCCGGCGCTGCTGAACGACCTGGCCGCGGGCCTCAAGGCCATCGTGTCGCAGCGCCTGGTGCGCGCCACCGCCGGTGGCCGCGTGCCGGTGGTGGAGATCCTGCTGAACACCAAGCTGATCGGCGAGCTGATCGAGCGCGGCGACTTCGCAGGCGTGAAGGAGGCGATGGAGAAATCCATCGCCGAGGGCTCGCAGACCTTCGAGGAGCATTTCGCCAAGCTCATCACCGAGGGCAACATCACCCGCGAGGAAGGCCTGGCCTTCGCCGACTCGCCCACCAACCTGCTGTGGCGGCTGCAGAACGAGGGCGCGGGCCAGAAGCTCGGCGCCCTGCCCGCCCGCAGCCCCAAGGAAGAAAAGGCTGGCGACGAAGCCAGCTTCACCGAGATCACGCTGGACGTGCGCAACCCTTGAACCTGATCACCTGCATAGAACTCCACGCCGCCCGCTTGACCCAAGCGGGCGTGTTTTTTGGCCATGGCACCGCGACCGCCTTTGACGAAGCCGCGTGGCTGGCGCTGTGGCGCCTGGGCCTGCCGCTGGACGCGCTGGACGAGCACGAGGACCGCGTGCTGAACGACGCCGAACAGGCCGCCATCGCCGCGCTGGTGGACGAGCGCATCGCCACCCGCAAGCCCGCCGCCTACCTGACCGGCGAGGCCTGGCTGCAGGGTGTGCCCTTCACCATAGACGAACGTGCCATCGTGCCGCGCAGCTTCATCGCGGAGCTGATTGCCGACGCCTCCATCGACCCCTGGCTCAGCGACCGCACGCAGCGCGTGCTGGACCTGTGCACCGGCAATGGCAGCCTGGCCGTGCTGGCCGCGATGGCCTGGCCCGAGGTGGCGGTGGATGCTCTGGACCTCAGCACCGACGCGCTGGCCGTGGCGCGGCTCAATGTGGAGCGCCATGGGCTGACCGAGCGCATCCGCCTGCTGCAGGGAGACGGCCTGGCCGGCGCGCTCGCCCAGGGCGGCGGGCCCTATGACCTCATCCTGTGCAACCCGCCCTATGTGAACAGCGCCAGCATGGCGGCGCTGCCGGCCGAGTACCGCGCCGAGCCCGAGCTGGCGCTGGCCGGCGGCACGGACGGCATGGACTTCATACGCACGCTGCTGGCCGCCGCGCCCGCGGCGCTGAGCGAGGACGGCGTGCTGGTGCTGGAAATCGGCAACGAGCGCCCCTTCTTCGAGGCCGCGTTCCCGCAGCTGGCGGTCACCTGGATGCCCACCAGTTCGGGCGACGACCAAGTGCTGCTGGTCACGCGCGAAGCGCTGGAGCTGCCGCAATGATCACGCTGCGCGATGTCACGCTGCGCCGCGGCACCAAGGTCGTGCTGGACGGCGCCAGCGCCACGCTGCAGCCGGGCGAGAAGATAGGCCTGGTGGGCCGCAACGGCGCCGGCAAGTCCAGCCTCTTTGCACTGCTGACCGACCGCCTGCACAACGACCGCGGCGACGTGGAAGTGCCGCGCCACTGGCGCCGTGCCGAGGTCGCGCAGAACATGCCCGAGACCGAGGACGGCGCCACCGACTTCGTGCTGCAGGGCGACCTGCCGCTGATGGCGGCCCAGGCCGCGCTGGCCGCCGCGGAAGCCGCCAACGACGGCCATGCGATGGCCGAGGCCCACGCGGCGCTGCAGGATGCCGGCGCCTTCGACGCCCGCTCGCGTGCGCAGACCCTGCTGATGGGCCTGGGTTTCAAGACCGTGCAGCTGGATGCGCCGGTCAACAGCTTCTCGGGCGGCTGGCGCATGCGCTTGCAGCTGGCCCGCGCGCTGATGTGTCCGTCCGAGCTGATGCTGCTGGACGAGCCCACCAATCACCTGGACCTGGACGCCTTGGTGTGGCTGGAGGCCTGGCTGCAGCGCTACGAGGGCACGCTGATCGTCATCAGCCACGACCGCGAGTTCCTGGACGCGATCACCAAGGTCACGCTGCATCTGGACGAAGGCAAGCTGGTGCGCTACGGCGGCAACTACTCCAGCTTCGAGACCCAGCGCGCCGAGCGCATGGTGCTGCAGCAGGCCGCGTTCGAGAAGCAGCAGGAGAAGGTCGCCCACCTGCAGAAATTCATCGACCGCTTCAAGGCCAAGGCCAGCAAGGCCAAGCAGGCGCAGAGCCGCGTGAAGGCGCTGGAGCGCATGGAGAAGCTGGCCCCCGTGCTGGCATCGGCCGACTTCAACTTCGAGTTCCGCGAGCCGCTGAACCTGCCCAACCCCATGCTGATGTTCGACGCGCTGTCGGCCGGCTACCGCACCGACGCGGGCGACAAGATCATCGTGCGCGGCGTGGACCGCTCGGTGCTGGCCGGTCAGCGCATAGGCATCCTGGGCGCCAACGGCCAGGGCAAGTCCACGCTGGTCAAGACCATCGCCAAGGCCCAGGCGCCCATGGCCGGCACCATGACCGAGGGCAAGGGACTGTCCATAGGCTACTTCGCGCAGCAGGAGCTGGACGTGCTGCGCCTGGACGAGGGCCCGCTGGAACACATGGTGCGGCTGGCCCGCGAGGTCGGCCCCCAAGGCCGCGAGCAGGAGCTGCGCGACTTCCTGGGCCAGTTCCGCTTCACCGGCGACATGGTGGGCCAGGCGGTGGGCAGCCTGTCGGGCGGCGAGAAGGCCCGCCTGGTGCTGGCCATGCTGGTGTGGCAGCGCCCCAACCTGCTGCTGCTGGACGAACCCACCAACCACCTGGACCTCAACACCCGCGAGGCGCTGTCCCTGGCGCTGAACGAGTTCGAGGGCACGGTGATGCTGGTCAGCCACGACCGCGCGCTGCTGCGCGAGGTCTGCGACGAGTTCTGGCTGGTGGCCGACGGCGTGGTCAAGCCCTTCGACGGCGACCTGGACGACTACCAGCGCTGGCTGCTGGAGCAGAGCCGCGAGGCCAGCCGCTCAGCCAAGCCGCAGGCCGCGGCGCCCAAGCCGGTCGAGGCCAGTGCCAAGGCGCCCGCCCCGGCGCCGGCCACGCGCGACGACCGCAAGGCCGCGGGCCAGGCGCGAGCACGCCTGTCGGAGCAGACCCGGCCGCTGCGCCGCGAGATGGAGCAGATCGACAAGCTGCTGGCCACGCTGGCCGATGAGCGCAGCGAGCTGGAGGCCCAGCTGAACGCCGGAGCCAGCGCCGTCGCAATCGCCGAGATCGGCCGCCGCCTCAAGGCCATCGCCGACGAGCAGGAAGCGGCCGAACTGCGCTGGCTGGAACTGGGCGAGCAGATCGAGGCGCTGGGCACGACAACAAGCTAACGTTGTCATTCACCGCCATTTGCAGGACCTAACGCTGTTTCACGGCGCATCAAATCGCCAGCACCGCGGCCAGTGCCAGCGCGCCCGGCAGCGCCTGCACGAACAGGATCTTGCGCGAGGCCGTGGCGGCGCCGAACAGGCCCGCCACCACCACGCAGCCCAGGAAGAACACCAGCCAGGGCTTGCCCTGAGCTGCGCCCTGCATCAGCCCCCAGGCCAGGCCTGCGGCCAGGAAGCCGTTGTAGAGGCCCTGGTTGGCCGCCAGCGTCTTGCTGCGCTCGGCAAAGTCCCGGTCCAGCCCGAAGGCCCGGCGCCCCAGCGGCTTGGTCCAGAAGAACATCTCCAAAACCAGGATGTAGAGGTGCAGCAGCGCCACCAGCGCGCTCAAGCCCAGGGCCAGCATTTGCATGTCGATTCACTCCAAGAATTCAAAGGTCGCGCATGCTCTCAGATTGCGCGGCCTGCAAGTGTCTCGCCCAAGACCCCACGTCCGTCATGGATGACTCAATTAACTTGCGTGCAATTCAATTGGCGCCTACATTAATGCCCATGGACCGCATCGACAACACCCCCACCGCCGCTGACACCCGCGAGCAATGGCTGTTGCTCGATCGCCAGCTCTGCTTCGCGCTGTACTCCAGCTCGCTGGCGATGACCAAGCTCTACAAGCCGCTGCTGGCGCCGCTGGGCCTGACCTACCCGCAATACCTGGTGATGCTGGTGCTGTGGGAGAAGGACGGCCTCAGCGTCTCCCAGGTCGGCCAGCGCCTGTGCCTGGACTCCGGCACGCTGACGCCGCTGCTCAAGCGCCTGGAGCAGTCCGGGCTGGTGCAGCGCCGCCGCGCCGAAGACGACGAGCGCCGCGTGGACCTCTTCCTGACCGAGGCCGGCCGCGACTTGCGCCAGCAGGCCTTGAACATCCCGGGCACGGTGGCGGACGCCAGCCACTGCGCCCTTGACGAATTGACCGCGTTGACCCGGCAGTTGCAGGTCTTGCGCGATCACCTGAGTGCTGTCGGCAAGACAGCCTGAATCTTTGTTGTCCGTGTTCTTGTCAAACCACCCCTGAAGGAGCCCCTCATGGCCATCGAAAAAGCCCTCTACACCGCCACCGCCACCGCCACCGGCGGCCGCACCGGTACCGCCAAGTCCTCCGACGGCGTGCTGGACGTCGCGCTGACCACGCCCAAGGAACTGGGTGGCGCCGGCGGCAATGGCACCAACCCCGAGCAGCTGTTCGCTGCCGGCTACTCGGCCTGCTTCATCGGCGCGATGAAGGCCGTGTCCGCCCGCAACAAGCAAGTGCTGCCGTCCGAGGTGTCCATCACCACCGACGTGGCCATCGGCCCGCACGCCAACAAGCCGGGCGCCTTCGGCATCCAGGTCGACATGAAGATCTCCGTGCCCAGCATGGACCGCGCCGCGCTGGAGAAGCTGGTGGCCGAGGCCCACGAGGTCTGCCCCTACTCCAACGCCACCCGCGGCAATGTGGACGTGACGCTGACCATCGTCTGAGTACGCGGCTCTGAGCACCGGCCCGCCGCAGCGGACCGGTGCCCTGCGCAAGGATGGGATGACAACGCGGGACCCGCCACGGGTTCCGCGTTGTGCTTTGTGGGTTGAGGCCTAACGCCCCAGCAGCTCCAGCAGCAAGGCGATGCGCGCCTTCACCGGGCTGAGCGCGCCGGCGGCCGGCAGCGTGCCCGGCAGGTCGAACACCGGGCCGGCGTCGCAGCGGGTGCTGCGCCACACGGCCACGCCCGCCGCCTGGGCCTCGCGCAGTGCGGCCTCCAGGTCCTGGGACAGCGTGCCGTTGCCGGTACCGGCCGCCACCAGGCCCGCCACGCCATCGGCCTGCAGCAGGCGCACCAGGCGCCCGCTGGCGCCCGCGTGATTCAGCACGATCTCCACCCGCGGCCACTGCGCCGCCGGCCGCTGGATGCGGGCCAGGCCCAGCGCCTCGGCCTCGGGCCAGGCGCCCACGCGGCGCACCCGGCCCTCTTCCACGCGCGCCACCAGCGCGCCGTCGGCCGACTCGAAGGCATCCACCCGGTAGCTGTGCGCCTTTCGGACCTGGGTCGCGTCATGCACGCGACCGCCCAGCACCACCAGCACACCGCGCGCCTCGGGCGTGGCCGCCACATGCACCGCATCGTGCAGGTTCAGCGGCCCGTCGGCGGACACCGCACTGGCGGGCCGCATCGCAGCGGTCAGCACCACCGGCTTGGCCGGCGCCAGCACCCGGTGCAGGAAGTAGGCCGTCTCTTCCAGCGTGTCCGTGCCATGGGTGACCACCAGGCCCGAGACCTCGGGCCGGCGCAGCTGCTCGTCCACCGCCAGTGCCAGACGCTGCCAGGTGGCGTGATCCATGTCCTTGCTGTCCAGCTGCGCGATCTGACGCGCCTCCAGCTCGAAGGCCGCCAGCGCCGGCACAGCCGACACCAGCTGCTCCACGCCCAGCTGGGCCGCCACATAACCGACCGCGTCATGGGCATCCGCCGCCGTGCCGGCGATGGTGCCGCCGGTGCCCAGCACCACGATGCGACCGGAGGGGGTTTGCAATTTCATATTCCTGGATAAAAATACATGTACTGGATGAAGATCCAGTGACCATTTCGCTCAGCGCACCCAGAGGCCGCCCGTGCAAGACCGCCCCAAGCTTACCCCCCGGCAACAGCAGATCTTCGACCTGGTGCGCCAGGCCATAGAACGCACCGGAGCCCCCCCGACACGTGCCGAAATCGCCGAACAACTGGGCTTTCGCTCGGCCAACGCCGCCGAGGAGCATCTGCAGGCGCTGGCCCGCAAGGGCATGCTGGAGCTGGTGGGCGGCACCTCGCGCGGCATACGGCTCAAGTCCGACGCGCTGCGTGCGCTCAACCAGGCCCGCCAGGCGGTGCTGCCGCTCGCCGGCCTGGCCCAGCTGAGCCTGCCGCTGATTGGTCGCGTGGCCGCCGGTGCGCCCATACTCGCGCAGGAGCATGTGGAGCAGACCTACAGCGTCGAACCCGGTCTGTTCGCCAAGCGCCCCGACTACCTGCTCAAGGTCAAGGGCATGAGCATGAAGGACATAGGCATCATGGACGGCGACCTGCTGGCCGTGCAGTCCGCCCATGAAGCGCGCAATGGCCAGATCGTCGTGGCCCGCGTGGGCGACGAGGTCACGGTGAAGCGCTTCCAGCGCGAGGCCGGCCTGATCCGCCTGCTGCCCGAGAACGCCGATTTCGAACCCATCGTCGTGCGGCCGGACGACGGCCCCTTCGCGATCGAGGGTCTGGCCGTGGGCCTGATACGCGCCGGCGGCTTCAACTGATGCCGCGCGCCGGCGGGCGGGGTGCTGCCGGCGAGAGCGGCTGCTGAGCAGCGGTCTCCCCCGGGGAGACGACTGCCGACAAATCGGAGCGAACGCGCCCGCCGCACTGTACCGGCGGAGGGACCCGCCAGGCCTGCATGGCCACACAGCTGCGCATGCGTAGCCTGGGGCCGCGTGCAAACCCAGGCAGCCAGGCTGGCGCCCCCGCGCTCACGCAGACCGGTAGACCATTGGGTTATGGCGGACCGCCGACAATGCGCCGCACCGCAATCTGCGTCGTTTCTCGTCCGCTCCATGGCCACGCCCGCCGTCCCGCTCTCACAGGCTCGCCGCCACCTGCTTGCCGCGCTGGGTGCGCTGCTGGCGCCTTCCATGGCACTCGCCAGGCCGGAGCGCGTGCCGCTGGCGGTCTCGCAATCGGTGAACCAGTCACTGCTGGAGCCGCGTCTGAGTGAACTGGCCCAGGCACTGGATTGGCGATGGGACCTCTCCAGCCTGCCCTTCTCCCGGCTGCTGCTGTCGGTCGAACAGGGCCAAAGCCTGGGACTGGGCCTCGGGCCAACGCCGGCAAGGCTGCAAACGCTGCTGTTCTCCCGGCCGATACTGCGCAGCGGCGTGTGGGCGCTGAGCCGCAGCAGCCAGCCCCATGACCCGAAGCGCGTGGACGAGCTGCAAGGTCTGTCGGTCTGCCTGGTTCGCGACGCGAGCTATGGTGCTGAGCTCGACGCCGCGCGCGATCAGCTGTTCGAGCCGCAGTACTCCACCGGCGACTTCGCCACCCGGCTGCGCATGCTGTTGGCGGGTCGCTGCGACCTGATGCTGGTCACCCACGCCCACCCCGACCCGGCGCTGCTGATACAGCGCCTGCATGATGCGGGCGTGCCGCCGGACTCGGTGATGCTCGGCCGCCAGCCGCTGGCTGAGCAACCGGTGCACATCGCGGTCGCGCGCACCAGTCCCTGGGCCGCCTACCTGCCCCGTCTGGACCAGGCCTTGCTGCGCCTGCGCCCCGGCACCCGGACCTGAGCGCCGCGGGTCTGAAGCCGACTCATGCAAAGCTGCATCACCCCGGGGTCGGGTCTTGCTGGCACAGTTCCCCGGCCGCCCCGCGAGGGTATGAGTCAACCACGGAGTCCGCATGAAACTCTGCCGCCACGGCCCAGCCGGCCACGAAAAGCCCGGTCTGATCGACGCACAGGGTCGCCTACGCGACCTCTCGCCCTACCTGGAAGACCTGGACGGTGCGGCTCTGTCCGATGCCGCACTCGCCAGGCTGACCACCCTGCCCGTCGACACGCTGCCACTGCTGCCACCAGACACCCGCCTGGGCCCCCCGGTCGCACGGGTCGGCAAGTATCTTGCTATCGGTCTGAACTACCGCGACCACGCGGCCGAGGCCGGCCTGCCCATTCCCAGCGAGCCCATCGTGTTCATGAAGGCCACGAGCTGCCTCAGCGGGCCCAACGACGACATCGTGAAGCCACCGCACGCCACGCAGCTGGACTGGGAGCTGGAACTGGCAGTCGTGATCGGCCGCCGCGCCAGCCACGTGGCGCCGGCCCAGGCGCTGGAGCACGTGGCGGGCTACTGCATCGCGCATGACGTGTCTGAGCGCGCCTTCCAGTTCCAGAGCTCGCAGTGGGACAAGGGCAAGGGCTGCGACAGCTTCGGCCCACTGGGCCCCTGGCTGGTCACGCGCGACGAGATCCCCGACCCGCAGAACCTGGCGATGACGCTGGACGTGAACGGCCAGCGCCGCCAGACCGGCCACACCGGGCAGATGATCTTCGGCGTCGCCGAGATCGTCGCCTACTGCAGCCGCTACATGACGCTGCAACCGGGCGACGTGATCTGCACCGGCACACCACCCGGCGTGGGCATGGGCATCAAGCCCGCCCCGGTATGGCTGCAGGTGGGCGACACCGTGCGCCTCTGGATAGACGGCCTGGGCGAGCAAAGGCAGCGCGTGGTGGCCCACCCCTTGGCCGGCTGAAGATCGTCACCGCCTGGCACCGACCGTTACCCGATAGAACGCAGGGGCCCACAGCCAGGCGTCGGGGGCCGGCCCGGCCTGGCGCATGCAGGCGCGCCCGCCCACACGGGCCTGCACGTCCACATCATGCGTGGCATCGGACGGTTGCGGGCCCCGCCCAGACAAGCAGCGGCGTGCACGGCCATCGCGAATTGACGCTGGACATGCACGACATGGACGGATCAGGGCCTGATCGTATGGATGAGCCAGGCCTGATTGAACTGGCCGTTACGGGACCATTGCACGATTGCCGTGCCGTTGTCCGTCTGAGCCCCCCGCAGATCCATCACAAGCTCCGGATGGGCAACTGACGCGAAGACCACGCGGCCGTCCGTCGCATCCAGGTGAGCATGTTCAATCGTCCACAACTGGTTGGACTTGCTGTTGACCTCCCACTGAACCAGCGCCGCACCAGGCTGGGGAGACATGTTCTCCACCGTGATCGCTTTGCCTGAGAGAGCGTTGATGATCAGGAACTCCCCTGACTGCGGCGCGGACTCCCGGAGATGCCAGTGCTGGGCATCCGCGTACTCCCGCTCCCAGATGTTGAGCACAGCCCCGTTTGCAAAGGAGCCGGCGTTCAGGTTGACCACCTGAGACTCGGGAAGCGTACAGATCAGGAAGGGCGCGGCATCGCTGAATCTCGCTCGGTCCTGGACAGCCTGCTGGCCGAGCCCCTCCCCGCCCAGCTGGCCAAACGACATCACCGAACTGCCGGGCTGGGCGGGCTTAATCGCCAGTGCAGCGCTGTAGCTCCCTACAGGGCTGAGGCGGAAATCCACCTCTCGGCCTGCCCATGCATGAGGAGGTGCGGTGCAGTAGACCGGCCCACGCAGCGATCCGGTTGAGTTCACATCCGCTTTGCCCTCCAAGTGCAGGATGGGTGCACCAAAGGTGTCGCCAACTCGGTCGTAAAGCTTGATCCGGCACAGACCATCAGCGAAGTCCACACGACACATGTAGTCGAAAAGCGGCCCATCACCTGCCAACTTCACCGCCTCCTGCCACGCAGGTTCCCCGATATCGACGAAAGGCCTATCCATCATTCATGAACCTCCCTGCCCAAAGTCTGCATGCAGTTGTCAAATTAGGTCAAGCTGCGCTTGGCGCGCAAGAAGAGTGGGCACCAAGGGCCACGAGCAGCCTCATAGTGACCTGTACAGCTCTCGCTGCCAGGTGGCCAGGCGCGCCTCGGGCCATCAGCGGCGGCCTGCCTGGCCGATCGCATATCTCGCGATGCTCGTGGGTCTTGACTCAGTACCCATCTTTCTATGCCCCGCCATCAAGCGAACGGCCTTGCTCAAGGCAATGCGAGATGGCTTTGCAAAGCGCCAAGGGATCCACCGGCTTGCCGAAGTGGCCACCATGCCGCTGGCCCTGCTGGCCTCGCTGTCCTCGTGAAAATGCATTCACCGCGCATGCGATGCGGGGCCGGCAGAACCCGCAGGCTCGCGCCGTTAGCTGTTCTTGAGCATTGCGCTGTCCCTGCGTTGCGCGGATTCATTGCTATTGGCTTGGTGCGGTCGTTGGATTGCAGGTCAGCCAGTTGCAACTCAATGAGTTGGGCCGCCCCATCGCGACGCCAGGCCCTCATGGCGCGAGCAGTGGCCCGGAATCCATGCGCTGTCACGTCATCATTGCTGTAGCCCGACCAAAGCGGCGCGCTGTGAACCGCAAGCGCCAGGACAAGGCTCGGGACGACCGCCGCCTGATGCTGATCTGGCACCGGGCCCATGAAGACGTCACCAAGCAGGCGCTGCAACCGGCCCGCCGCCGATTCCTATCGCACCGGCACCAGCTCCGCGACAGCCAGCTGCTCAGCCAGGGCGAGAGCGCCACCTACATCGCCAAACTCCTCGAGCACAAAGCAGGGGAGATGCGTCAGCGCAATGACGCGCGCTGGATCGAGGAAGGCAAGAGCCCGGGTGTTCAGCGCCCGTCGCACCGGCATGCAATGGAACACCTTGTGCCCGCGTGCGAAAACTGCACAAACTTGGGGCAAAACAGGACGACGCCAAACGTCTCAAAAAGAAAACGCCCAAGTGAATCAATCACTTGAGCGCTTATATGGTGGTGGAGCCGGGGGGAATTGAACCCCCGTCCGCAAGCCATCACCGGGCAGATCTACATGCTTAGCCGGCTGATTTGAATCTCACGGTCAACTCGCGCAGTGGCACGCTAGTTTTCCCGCCAGTCACTGAATCTCACGCAACACCGAGTAACCCGGTGAAACGCCAGCCGATGTGAGTGACTTCTCAGCCTTGCCCCTTGCGGAACTCAGCCCGGCCCATCGGCCTGCCGTTGAGAAGCTCAACCGCAATTAAGCGGCGAGTGCGAACGTAGAGTCGTTTGCAGTTACTTTGTTTCCAGTGGTTTTACGAGCGGACTGGTGCTCGGCATGCCCTACTCCGGATCCGCACCCACGTCGAAACCAGGTCGGCCCCAGAACTTCATATTTTAGGCCAAGCCAAGGGGCTTCAAGAGCTCCGCCGGGCTGGCAAGCAAAAGATCGGCACCCCAGGTGCTCGGATCACCCCCATCCCCCAGGTAGCCCCAGGCCGCCGCCGCGGTCCACATGCCCGCGGCCCGCCCGGCCTGGATGTCACGCAGGTCGTCGCCGACATAGAGACAGCGCTCCGCCGCCACTTCCAGCCGGCGTGCAGCTTCCAGCAAGGGCGCGGGATGGGGTTTGGCATGCGGCGTGGTGTCGCCGCCTATCAACACAGGGGCCGGCAGCGACAAGGCCGCCACCAAGGGCCTCGCCAGGCGCTCCGCCTTGTTGGTAACGATTCCCCACGGCAGACCCGAGGCCTCAAGGCTCTCCAGCAGCACCGCAACCTCGGGAAAGACATGGGTCGAGGTGAGCATCAGCACCTCGTAGCGGTCGAGAAACTCCTGGCGGAACACTTCGTAGTCCGGCTGACCGGGCTGCAACGCAAATGCCTGCCTCAACATGCCGCGCGCACCCGAGCCTCCATGGGGCCGGTAGACATCCAGGGGCAGCGCCGGCAGGTCTCGCGCCACGCGCATTGCATTGGCCGCCCGGCCCAGGTCGGCCACGCTGTCAATCAGCGTGCCATCCAGATCGAACAGCACCGCCTGGAGCTGGGACCTCATACGCAACCGTTCAAGCCGCGCGGCGGCAGGCGATCAGATAGTTCACGTCGGTATCGCGCCCCATCGAGTAGCGCTGCGTCAGCGGGTTGTAGCTGAGGCCGCGCGTGGCCTGCGGCTCGAGGCCAGCATCCCGGCAGAACTGGGCCAGTTCGGCGGGGCGGATGAAGCGCGAGTACTCGTGCGTGCCCTTGGGCAGCATTTTCAGCACGTATTCGGCGCCAACGATCGCGAACAGGAAGGATTTGGGGTTGCGATTCAACGTGGACAAGAACACCCAGCCGCCCGGCTTGACCAACTCGGCACAGGCCCGCACCACAGACGACGGGTCCGGCACGTGCTCCAGCATCTCCATGCAAGTCACCGCATCGAAGCTGCCGGGCTGCTCAGCGGCCAGCGCTTCCACCGCCACTTCGCGGTATTCGACGCCCTCGGTGCCGGCTTCCATCGCGTGCAGCTCGGCCACCCTCAGCGGCTTGGTCGATAGATCGATGCCCAGCACGCTGGCACCGGCGCGGGCCATGGAGTCGCTCAGGAT
The DNA here is from genome assembly GCF_913777145.1 of uncultured Roseateles sp. Classification (GTDB taxonomy): domain Bacteria; phylum Pseudomonadota; class Gammaproteobacteria; order Burkholderiales; family Burkholderiaceae_C; genus Pelomonas. The sequence continues at coordinate 10,401 of NZ_CAJYPS010000019.1, read as the reverse complement.
GCCACCACCGCAGCCCACATCCAGCACCCGTTTGCCGGCCAGCGGACACAGGCTCTGTATCCAGGCCAGCCGCAGCGGGTTGATCTGGTGCAGCGGCTTGAAATCACTCTCGGGGTCCCACCAGCGGTGGGCCAGTTCGCCGAACTTGGCGAGCTCTTGCGGGTCGGCATTGATCATGACGCCATCCGGAAATCGCAGAAACAAAAGAAAAGCCCCGACGGGAAACCGTGCGGGGCTCGTCAAGCAGCACCCGGGCCAGGCCCGGGCGGCGTGCTTACTTGGTGCGCGTACCGACGACTTCGATCTCGGTGCGGCGGTTCTTGGCGCGGCCTTCGGCGGTCTTGTTGTCGGCAACAGGCTGCTTCTTGCCCTTGCCTTCGGTGTAGACGCGGTTCGGCTCGATGCCCTTGCTCACCAGATAGGCCTTGACGGCTTCCGAGCGGCGGATCGACAGCTTCTGGTTGTAAGCATCGCTGCCCACCGAGTCGGTGTGGCCAACGGCGATGATGACTTCCAGGTTCACGCCCTTGATCTTGGAGACCAGGTCGTCGAGCTTGGCGATGCCATCAGCCTTCAGCGTGGCCTTGTCGAAGTCGAAGAAGGTGTCGGCGGCGAAGGTGACCTTCTCGCTGACCGGAGCGGGCGGCGGGGTCACGGGCTTGGGCGGCTCGACCGGAGCGGGCGGCGGCGGAGCGACCGGCTTGGGCGGCTCGACCTTGGGTGCCGGCTTGATTTCACCGTCGCAACCCTTGGCAGCCGTGGCCGGCGTCCAGAAGTTGTCGCGCCAGCAGTATTCGTTGCTGCCGTTCTTCCACACCGTGCCGTCGGTGGCACGCCAGTTGTCGACCGATTGCGCCAGCGCGCTGGAGGCGGTCACAGCGGCGATCGCAGCCACCGCGAACAGCGAAGCCACGCGATTCAGTTTCTTCATGATTCTCCTCTCAAGGAATGCCGCAGTTGCCCTGCGAGAGCACAGTACTTCTTGAACCTCTACCTCAGGAAAGCCCGCGTACGGGTTTCTCCTAGGGACTCGACGATTGTGCCATAGGGCACTGAGACGGAAGCATTGTGGCCGGCCTGCCGCGGCGGCTTTGCGACGATGTTGCGCTGCTGCTACAGCGGGGGCGACGCGTAGAATTCACTCTTTCCGCCACCCAGACGGCGCGCCAATGCAGCGCGCACGCGAGATCGAGCCCGCATGACCCAGTTCGCCAAGGAAACACTGCCGATCAGCCTCGAGGAGGAAATGCGTCGGTCCTATCTCGATTACGCGATGAGCGTGATCGTGGGCCGCGCCCTGCCCGATGCCCGAGACGGCCTGAAGCCGGTTCACCGCCGCGTGCTTTACGCGATGCATGAGCTGAACAACGACTGGAACCGGCCCTACAAGAAATCGGCCCGTATCGTCGGCGACGTGATCGGTAAATACCACCCGCACGGCGACACCGCGGTGTACGACACCATTGTTCGCATGGCGCAGGATTTTTCGCTGCGTCACATGCTGGTGGATGGCCAGGGCAATTTCGGCTCGGTCGACGGCGACAACGCCGCGGCCATGCGTTACACCGAAATCCGCCTGGACAAGATCGCCCATGAAATGCTGGCCGATATCGACAAGGAAACCGTCGATTTCGGACCCAACTACGACGGCAGTGAAAAAGAACCCCTGGTGCTGCCGACCCGGCTGCCGCAGTTGCTGGTCAACGGCTCGGCGGGTATCGCGGTGGGCATGGCCACCAACATCCCGCCGCACAACCTCAACGAGGTGGTGGATGCCTGCCTGTTCGCGCTGAAGAACCCGGCATGCACGGTCGACGAACTGATGGAGATCATCCCCGCGCCCGACTTCCCGACGGCCGGCATCATTTACGGCCTGGCCGGCGTGCGCGATGGCTACCGCACGGGTCGCGGCCGCGTGGTGATGCGCGCCAAGGTGCATTTCGAGGACATCGACCGCGGCCAGCGCCAGGCCATCATCGTCGACGAGATCCCCTACCAGGTGAACAAGAAGAGCCTGCTGGAGCGCATCGCCGAGCTGGTTCACGAGAAGAAGATCGAGGGCATCAGCCACATCCAGGACGAGTCCGACAAGTCCGGCATGCGGGTGGTCATCGAGCTCAAGCGCGGTGAAGTGCCCGAGGTGGTGCTGAACAACCTCTACAAGCAGACCCAGCTGCAGGACAGCTTCGGCATGAACATGGTCGCGCTCGTGGACGGCCAGCCCAAGCTGTGCAATCTGCGCGACATGATCGTGGTGTTCCTGGAGCACCGCCGCGAGGTGGTGACCCGTCGCACCATCTATGAACTGCGCAAGGCCCGCGAACGCGGCCATGTGCTGGAAGGTCTGGCGGTCGCGCTGGCCAACATCGACGAGTTCATCGAGACCATCAAGACCTCGCCCACGCCGCCGGTGGCCAAGGCGGCCCTGATGAGCAAGAGCTGGGACTCGTCCCTGGTGCGCGAGATGCTGTCGCGCGCCGAGGGCGGCAGCGAGGCCTACCGCCCCGAGGGGCTGGAGCCGCAGTTCGGCGTGCAGACCGACGGGCTGTACCGCCTGTCCGAGACCCAGGCCAACGAAATCCTGCAGATGCGCCTGCAGCGCCTGACCGGCCTGGAGCAGGACAAGATCGTCGGCGAATACAAGGACGTGATGTCGCAGATCGCCGATCTGCTGAACATCCTGGCCACGCCCGCCCGCGTGACCACCATCATCGGCGAGGAACTGCTGCAGCTGCGCCAGGAATTCGGCCAGACCAAACTGGGCGCGCGCCGCAGCGTGATCGAGCACAACGCGCAGGAACTGGGCACCGAGGACCTGATCACGCCGACCGACATGGTCGTGACGCTGTCGCACACCGGCTATATCAAGAGCCAGGCGCTCAGCGAGTACCGGGCCCAGAAGCGTGGCGGCCGCGGCAAGCAGGCGACGGCCACCAAGGATGACGACTGGATCGACCAGCTCTTCATCGCCAACACGCACGACTGGATCCTGTGCTTCTCCAACCGCGGCCGCGTCTACTGGCTCAAGGTCTGGGAAGTGCCGCAGGGCTCGCGCAACTCGCGCGGCAAGCCCATCGTGAACATGTTCCCGCTGCAGGCCGACGAGAAGATCACCGTGGTGCTGCCGCTGACCGGCGAGTTCCGCAGCTTCCCCGAGAACCACTTCATCTTCATGACGACCGCGCTGGGCACGGTCAAGAAGACGCCGCTGCCCGACTTCAGCAACCCGCGCAAGGCCGGCATCATCGCGGTCGACCTGGACGACGGTGACTTCCTGATCGGCGCCGCACTGACCGACGGCCATCATGACGTGATGCTGTTCAGCGACGGCGGCAAGGCCGTGCGTTTTGACGAAGACGATGTTCGTCCCATGGGACGTCAGGCGCGCGGCGTTCGCGGCATGATGCTGGAACCCGATCAACGCGTGATCGCGATGCTGGTGGCCGAGGACGAGACCCAGAGCGTGCTGACCGCCACCGAGAACGGTTTTGGCAAGCGCACCTCCATCGTCGAATACACCCGCCACGGCCGCGGCACCAAGGGCATGATCGCCATCCAGCAAAGCGAGCGCAACGGTCGCGTGGTCGCGGCCACGCTGGTGCGCCCGGAGGACGAGATCATGCTGATCACCGACAAGGGCGTGCTGGTGCGCACCCGCGTGTCGGAGATCCGCGAACTGGGCCGCGCGACGCAGGGCGTGACGCTGATCGCGCTGGACGACGGCGCCAAGCTCTCGGGCCTGCAGCGCATTGTCGAGAACGACGCGAACGAATCCACCGATGCTGAAGCCGGCGCCGAAGGCGATACCGGCACCGACTCCGACACCCCCAAGGACTGACATGATCTCTCGCAAGCTGGGCCTGGCCCTCGCACTGGCCCTGGCCTCCAGCACCGTGCTGGCCGACCCCACCCCGGCCAAGAAGGCGCTGATCGACAAGCTGATCCAGCTCCAGCAACAGGCCATTGCCGACAGCCTGACCAACTCGGTGCTGCAAGGCCCCCTGCCCCAGCTGATGCAGGCCGGCCGCGCCGCGCTGCAACAGGTGCCGGCGGACAAGCGCGAAGCCACGGCCAAGGCCATGGAAGCCGACGTGAAGAAGTTCGTCGAGGAGAACAGCGTCTATCTCAAGGACAAGATCGCCAAGGCCGTGCCCAACACCGCCACCGCGCTGTATGACGAGCGCTTCAGCGAGGACGAACTGCGTCAGGTCGTCGCCTGGGCCGAGTCGCCGCTGAGCAAGAAGTTCGGCATGGCCAGCCTGGAGCTGCAGAAGGCGGTCGCGGGCAAGGTGCTGGAAGAAGCCGGCCCCACGCTGGACGGCCGCCTCAAGGCGCTGCAGGCCAGCCTGGCCAAGCACCTGGGCCTGCCGGCCCAGGGCAGCACGCCGCCCAAGGCCCCGGCCTCCGGCACCAAGAAGTAAGCGCGCGCCGCATGAGCGAGCAGCGCCCCTACAACTTCTCCGCCGGTCCGGCGGTGCTGCCCGAGCCGGTGCTGCGCCAGGTCGCAGCCGAGATGCTGGACTGGCACGGCAGCGGCATGTCGGTGATGGAGATGAGCCATCGCGGCAAGGAGTTCATCTCCATCGCCGAGGCCGCCGAGGCCGACCTGCGCGAGCTGCTGCAGGTGCCGCCGCAGTTCCGCATCCTGTTCATGCAGGGCGGCGGCCTGGGCGAGAACGCCATCGTGCCGCTCAACCTCAGCGGCGGCGGCGCGGTGGACGTGTTGGTGACCGGCTCCTGGTCGCGCAAGAGCGCGGCCGAGGCGCGGCGCTATGCGGACGTGCACATCGCCGCAGACATTGGCGACGCGCATCGACTGCCCACCGACTGGACGCTGCGCCCGGATGCCGCCTATGTGCACCTGTGCAGCAACGAGACCATAGACGGCATCGAGTTCCACGAGCTGCCGGACTTGTCGGCGCGCGGCTCGCACGCGCCGCTGGTGATCGACTTCTCCTCGCATGTGCTGTCGCGCCCGGTGGACTGGTCCCGCGTGGGCCTGGCCTTCGGCGGCGCGCAGAAGAACATCGGCCCGGCCGGGCTGACCCTGGTCATCGTGCGTGAGGACCTGCTGGGCCGCGCACTGCCCATCTGCCCCTCGGCCTTCAACTACGAAACCGTGGCGGCGGCCCAGTCCATGTTCAACACCCCGCCGACCTTTGCGATTTACGTCGCCGGCCTGGTGTTCCAGTGGATCAAGGGCTTCGAGTACGCAGGCCTCCAGGGCCTGGCCGCGATCGAGCGCCACAACCTCGACAAGGCCACGCTGCTCTATGGCGCGCTGGACGCCTCCTCGCTGTACGAGAACCGCGTGGACCCGAGCTGCCGCTCGCGCATGAACGTGCCCTTCTTCCTGAAGGATGAGCGCCTCAACGACGCCTTCCTGGCCGAGGCCAGGACGGCCGGCCTGCTGCAGCTCAAGGGCCACAAGTCGGTGGGCGGCATGCGCGCGTCCCTCTACAACGCGATGCCACTGGCCGGCGTGCAGGCGCTGGTGAACTTTCTGAAGGATTTCGAGGCCCGCCATGGCTGAGCCCATCGCCTCCCAGGCCCTGCTGGCGCTGCGCGACCAGATCGACGGCCTGGACAAGCAACTGCTGGAACTGCTGAACCAGCGTGCCCGCGTGGCCGAGCAGGTCGGCGAGATCAAGCGCGCCGAGGGCACGCCCTTCTTCCGCCCGGACCGGGTCGCCCAGGTGATCGAGAAGATTCGCGGCGCCAACCCCGGGCCGCTGCGTGCGGAGCATGTGTCGGCGATCTGGCGCGAGATCATGTCCGCCTGCCTGGCGCTGGAGTCGCCGCAGCGGGTCGCCGTGCTGGGGCCCTTCGGCACCTTCTGCGAGCAGGCTGCCATCGAATACTTCGGCGGTGCGGCCGACATGATTTATTGCGGCAGCTTCGACGAGGTCTTCCACGCGACCGCGTCCGGCAGCGCGCAGTTCGGCGTCGTGGGCGTGGAGAACATGACCGAGGGCGTGGTCACGCGCTCGCTGGACCTGTTTCTGCACACGCCCTGCCATGTGGTGGGCGAGGTGTCGTTGCTGATACGCCATCACCTGATGCGCAAGGAGCCGTCGCTCGCCGGCATAGAAGCCGTGCTGGCGCATCCGCAGGCGCTGGCTCAATGCCAGGGCTGGCTGAACAAGCACCTGCCCGACGTGGAGCGCCGTGCGGTGTCCAGCAACGCCGAGGGCGCGCGCCTGGCGGCCACGAACCCGGCCTGGGCCGCGCTGGGCAGCGAACGTGCGTCCACGCTGTTCGGCCTGCACATCGTGGCCCATGCGGTGCAGGACGAAGCCTTCAACCGCACCCGTTTCGCGGTGATCTGCCTGCCGCAGACCATGGCCATGCCGCCGGCCTCGCAGCGCGACTGCACCAGCCTGGTCGTGTCCGTGCCCAACAAGCCCGGCGCCATGCATGACCTGCTGATGCCGCTCAAGAAACACGGCGTGTCCATGACCCGCCTGGAGTCGCGCCCGGCCCGCACCGGTCAGTGGGAGTACTACTTCTACATCGACCTGGACGGCCACCCCAGCCAGCCCCATGTGGCGGCCGCGCTGGCGGAGTTGCGCGAACTCTGTGCCTTCTACAAGATGCTGGGCGCCTACCCGGTGAAGACCTGATGACGATGTGGACCTGCTGGGGCCTGGCGCCCGCGGGGCGCTGACATGTACGAGCAACTCGGTGTGATCGGCTGCGGCCTGATTGGCGGCAGCTTCGCGCTGGCGATGAAGCGTGCCGGCCTGGTCAAGCGCGTGGTGGGCTACAACAAGTCGCCCTCCACCACCGAACTCGCGCGCCGTCTGGGCGTCATCGACGCCGGGGCGGAGTCGGCACTGCAGGCGGTGTCGGGCGCCGACATCGTGCTGATCGCGGTGCCGGTGTCGGCCACCGAGGGCACGCTCAAGGCCATACGCCACCTGGTGAACCCCGGCGTGCTGTTCATGGACGTGGGCTCCACCAAGGGCGACGTGATCGCCGCCGCGCGGCGCGCGCTGGGCGACCGCATGACGGCCTTCGTGCCCTGCCATCCGATCGCCGGCAAGGAAACCGGTGGCGTGCAGCATGCGGATGCCGCACTGTTCGAAGGCCGTCAGCTCATCCTGACCCCCGAACCCGACACCGACCCGCAACTGGTACAGCGCGCCACCGACGTGTGGTCGGCGCTGGGCGCCACGGTGCTGAAGATGCGACCGCACAACCACGACGCAGCCTTCGCCGCGGTCAGCCACCTGCCCCATCTGCTGGCCTTCGCCTACTTCCAGGCCATCACCGAGCAGCCCACGGCACGCGACCTGCTGAGCCTGGCCGGCCCGGGCTTTCGTGACTTCACCCGCATCGCCGGCGGCGACCCCGCGGTCTGGCGCGATGTGCTGCTGGCCAACAAGCGCGAGGTGCTGGCCCAGTCCCGACGCTTCCGTGCGGCACTGGACCGCCTCGAAGCGCTGATGGACGACGGCGACGGCAGCGCGCTGGAGGCCGCGCTCAAGCCTATCGCGGAAGGTCGCAACGCCTGGCAGCCCGCCAGCGGCAACAACAACACCTCTCCAGCAGTTCCCAGCGGCCGACCGGCCGGCAAGTGATGTTCAAGATTCCCTTCCTCGACCTCCCACCGCTGCGCAGCGCCGCCGGCACCGTGCGCCTGCCTGGCTCCAAGAGCATCTCCAACCGCGTGCTGCTGCTGGCCGGCCTGGCCGAGGGCGAGACCCTGGTGCACGACCTGCTGGACTCGGACGACACCGCGGTGATGCTGGAGGCACTGAAGGCCCTGGGCTGCGGCCTGGAGCAGTTGCCCGGCGGCCCGCTCAAGGTCACCGGCATTGCCGGCCGACCGGCCGCGGCCCAGGCCCAGCTCTTCCTGGGCAATGCCGGCACCGCGATGCGCCCGCTGACCGCCGCGCTGGCGGTGCTGGCCGCGACGCTGGGCGGCAGCTACGAGCTCTCGGGTGTCCCCCGCATGCACGAACGCCCCATCGCCGACCTGGTGGACGCGCTGCGCGGCCTGGGCTGCGACATCGCCTGCCTGGGCCAGGAAGGCTACCCGCCGCTGCGGCTGAGCGGCCCGTCGGCGCTGCAGTTGGACCAGCCGGTGCGAGTGCGCGGCGACGTGTCCAGCCAATTCCTGACCGCATTGCTGCTGGCGCTGCCGCTGGTGGCGGGCTTTGAGGCCCCCAATCCCCCCGAGGGGGCGTTCCCGGCTCGGGGCGGCCCAGCGCCGGGGCGCGACATCCGCATCGAGGTGATAGGCGAGCTGATCTCCAAGCCCTACATCGAGATCACGCTGGCACTGCTGGCGCGCTTCGGCATCGAGGTGCAGCGCGAGGGCTGGCAGGCCTTCGTGATCCCGGCCGGCAGCCGCTATCGCTCGCCCGGCGAGATCCATGTGGAGGGCGATGCGTCCTCGGCGTCCTACTTCGTCGCGCTGGGTGCAATCGCGGCCACCGAGGCGCCGCTGCGCATCGAAGGCGTGGGCAGCACGTCCCTGCAGGGCGATGTGCGCTTCATCGAGGCTGCCCAGGCCATGGGCGCGCAGGTTGCCGCCGGCCCCAATTGGCTGGAGGTGAAGCGCGACGCCTGGCCCCTCAAGGGCCTGACGCTGGACTGCAACCACATCCCCGATGCCGCCATGACGCTGGCCGTGATGGCGCTGTACGCCGACGGCCCCACCACGCTGACCAACATCGCCAGCTGGCGCGTGAAGGAGACCGACCGCATCGCCGCGATGGCCACGGAGCTGCGCAAGCTGGGCGCGACGGTGGACGAGGGCCCGGACTGGCTGCGCGTGCAACCGCTCCAGGCCTGGCAGCCGGCCGCCATCCACACCTACGACGACCACCGGGTCGCGATGTGCTTCTCGCTGGCCGCCTTCAATGGCCTGATCACCGAGGCCGCGGTGCCGGTGCGAATCCTTGAGCCGCAGTGCGTGGCCAAGACCTTCCCCGACTACTTCGAGACGCTGTTCGGCGTGGTCACGGCCCGCGCCGAGGACATCCCGGTCATCACCATTGACGGCCCCACCGCCTCCGGCAAGGGCACGCTGGCCGACGAGGTCGGCCGCGCACTGGGCTTCGGCGTGCTGGACTCCGGCGCGCTCTACCGCGTGACCGGCCTGGCCGCGCGCCGTGCCGGCCTGGACCTGGACAACGGCGCCGCGGTCGCCGCGCTGGTGCCCACGCTGCAGCTCAGCTTCCGCGATGGCCACGTGTTCCTGGGCAGCGAGGACGTCAGCGCCCGGCTGCGCGCCGAGGCCACCGGCCTGCTCGCCTCCCAGGTGGCGGTCCACCCCGAGGTGCGCCGCGCGCTGCACCAGCTGCAACTGGACTTCCGGCGCCTGCCCGGCCTGGTGGCCGATGGCCGCGACATGGGCACGACGCTGTTCCCCGACGCGCCGCTCAAGGTCTTCCTGACGGCCAGCGCCGCCACGCGCGCCGAGCGCCGCTATAAGCAATTGATCGCCAAGGGGATTTCCGCTAATATCGAGGGCTTGCGCGAAGATTTGGAGGCGCGGGACGCTCGGGACAAAGCCCGCAGCACCTCGCCTTTGGAGCCCGCGCAGGACGCGCAGCTGCTCGACAACTCCCAGCTCTCCATCGAAGCCTCGGTGGATCAAGTGCTGGCGTGGTGGCAGCAGCGCCGGCCGTTCTGACCTCGGACGTACTCGGTGTCGGCTCGGTCCAGGCCTGAGAAGCCCGGCTGAAAAGCCATTGGCCCGCCACCCTCGGCCGGAGCGCCTGCTCCGTGCACCAGGAGGAACGCAAGTTCCTCACGGGCGGCGATGTCGACAACCTAACCCCGCAGGTCCCCCTGCACCGCCGCGCCGCAACCGCTGGCGCATCAGGATCAACAACATGTCCCAAACCCAAACCGCCACCTCCGGCATGGAATCCTTTGCCGCGATGTTCGAGGAGTCGCTGCAGCGCTCCGACATGCGCGCCGGCGAAGTGATCTCGGCCGAGGTCGTTCGTGTCGAGCACAGCTTCGTCGTCGTCAACGCAGGCCTCAAGTCCGAAGCCTATGTGCCCATCGACGAATTCAAGAACGACCAAGGCGAGCTGGAAGTCCAGGTCGGCGACTTCGTCTCCGTCGCGATCGATGCCATCGAGAACGGCTACGGCGACACCATCCTGTCGCGCGACAAGGCCAAGCGCCTGGCCTCGTGGCTGAGCCTGGAAACCGCCCTGGAGTCCGGCGACTTCGTGACCGGTACCGTCTCCGGCAAGGTCAAGGGCGGCCTGACCGTGCTGGTCAACGGCATCCGCGCCTTCCTGCCCGGATCGCTGCTGGACACCCGCCCGGTGAAGGACATGAGCCCGTTCGAGGGCAAGACCATGGAATTCAAGGTCATCAAGCTCGACCGCAAGCGCAACAACGTTGTGCTGTCGCGTCGCGCCGTGGTGGAAG
>NZ_CAJYPS010000018.1 GCF_913777145.1 uncultured Roseateles sp. | reverse complement strand
AGCAAGCCAGACCGCCGCTGGGGCAAGCATGGAAACATGGCCCTGGAGGAAGGTCCGGACTGCATAGAGCGGCGTAGCAGCTAACGGCTGCCCGGCGAAAGCCGAGGATCAGAGCAACAGAGACGAGCCGGTTAAGTCCGGGTGAAACGGGCAATCTCTACGCGCAGCAACACCAAGTAGGCCAGCGTTGATGCGGCTCGCAGAGCTGGCGGGTAGGTGGCACCGAGCCGGGCAGCGATGTCCGGCCCAGAGGAATGGCGGTCACGCCGGGGGCAACCCCGGTGCACAGAATCCGGCCTATCGGCTTGCTTCACTCTTTTCAAAGTTATCAATTTGAGCAAATCGTGACCGCTGTCACGAGGTCGGTTCGCGCCCCCCTTCCGCGTGAGCCGGCCTCCGGCGACAGTGCGGCCCGTGCAGGCATGGGGCCGGACGCGTTCAGCAGGTGCGCGCTCAGCAGGCCCTCCAACAAGCGCTGGAGATGAGCCATGGGCTGGAATGACATGAAGCTGCGCAGCAAGCTGCAGGTGGGGTTTGGGGCGCTGGCCCTGGTGGTGCTGGCGGTGGCGGGCGTGGCGACCTGGTCGCTGTCGCGCGCGAACGACCGCTTCGTGAGCTATGTGGGCGGCGTGGGCAAGGACATCGAACTGGCGTCCGCGCTGCAGGGGGCGGCGTCGCGTCGCGCGCTGGCGGTGCGCGACATGGTGATCAGCGATGACGCCCAGGCGCTGAAGCAACTGGGCGAGTTGGCCGCTCGCGAGCACGCCGGCACGCAGGCTGCACTGGCCGCTTTGAAGCAGCTGGTGGCTGGCCGCGCCGATGCAGACGACCGTGCGTTGGTGGATCGCATCGCCGACATCGAGGCCCGCTACGGGCCGGTGGCGCTGGACATCGTGAAGCTCGCGTCCGGCGGGCAGCGCGAGCAGGCCATTCGCAAGATCAACATCGAATGCCGGCCGTTGCTGCAGGCGCTGGTCAAGGCGGTGGACGACTACCTGGCGCATGAGGCCGCGATGACGCGCGGGCATATCCAGGATTCGAATGCGACCTTCGTCAGCGACCGCCTGACGCTGGTGCTGGGTGCCGCGGCGGCGGTGACCGTGGCGCTGCTGATGGGCTGGTGGCTGGGTCACGCGATCTCGCGCCCGCTGCAGCGGGCGATCGCGGTGGCCGAGGCGGTGGCCGCCGGCGACCTGAGCTCGCGTGTGGAGGTGGACCGCGCCGACGAGACCGGCCAGTTGATGGCCGCGCTGCAGCGCATGAACCAGGGGCTGCTGGCCATGGTCACGCAGATCCGCCAGTCGGCCGACAGCATCTCCACCGCGTCGCAGGAGATCGCCAGCGGCAACCAGGACCTGTCCGGCCGCACCGAGCAGCAGGCCAGTGCGCTGCAGCAGACCGCGGCCTCCATGCAGGAGATGACCAGCAGCGTGCAGCAGACCGCCGAGAGCTCACGCCAGGCCGCACAGCTGGCCGGTGCCGCCACCGAGGTGGCCGGCCGCGGCGGCGACGTGGTGCAGCGCGTGGTGTCCACCATGGGCGAGATCAGCGACGCCAGCCGCCGCATCGCCGACATCATCGGCACCATAGACGGCATCGCCTTCCAGACCAACATCCTGGCGCTGAACGCCGCGGTGGAGGCCGCACGCGCCGGCGAGCAGGGCCGGGGCTTCGCGGTCGTGGCCGGCGAGGTGAGGGCGCTGGCGCAGCGCAGTGCGACCGCGGCGCGTGAGATCAAGAGCCTGATCCAGGCCAGCGTCGAGAAGGTGGCGGCCGGCAGCCAACTGGTGGGCGAGGCCGGCACGACCATGGACGAGATCGTCAGCCAGGTGAGCCGCATGACCGGCCTGATGTCCGAGATCAATGCCGCGGCCAGCGCACAGAGCGGGGGCATCAGCCAGGTCAATCAGGCGGTCACCGCGATCGACCAGGGCACGCAGCAGAACGCCGCGCTGGTGGAGCAGAGCTCAGCCGCGGCGGAGAGCCTGCAGCAGCAGGCGGCCGGGCTGATCGAGGTGGTGGCCCAATTCAAGACCGGCGCCCGGCCGGCCTGAATACCTGCCCTCGGCCTGACGCCGTGATGGCCTGACTTTCGGGCCGCCCGGGGGGCGTCGATACACTGGCCCGCTTTACCGCCTTGCAGAGCCACTCCCCCGATGAATCCTGACGCCAGCCGCCTCTGGCGCGCGCCCCGCTGGGCCCTGTCCGTGCTGCTGGCCTGTCTGGCGATGGTGGGGCCGTTCTCGATAGACACCTACCTGCCCGCGTTCTCGGGCATCGCCGCCGCGCTGGATGCGACGCCGGTGCAGATGCAGCAGACGCTGTCGGCCTACCTGCTGGGTTTCGCGGTGATGAACCTGTTCCACGGCGCGCTGTCGGACAGCTTCGGTCGCCGCCCCGTGGTGCTGATCGGGCTGGCGGTGTTCACGCTGGCCAGCCTGGGCTGTGCGCTGGCCACCAGCATCGGCCAGCTGGTGTTCTGGCGCACGGTGCAGGGCATGTCGGCGGGAGCCGGCATCGTGGTGTCGCGCGCCATCATCCGCGACATGTTCCCGCCGTCCGAGGCGCAGCGGGTGATGTCCCAGGTGACCATCTTCTTCGGCGTTGCGCCGGCGATCGCGCCCATCGTGGGTGGTTTTCTGTTCGTGCATGCGGACTGGCACTCCATCTTCTGGTTCCTGACCGCGGTGGGCGCGGCGCTGCTGGTGTCCAACTGGCGCCTGCTGCCCGAGACCCTGCACAAGGACCTGGCCCAGCCCTTTCGTGTCGGGCCGCTGATGCGCGACTACTGGCGGCTGTGCACCAGCTGGCGCTTCATGATGCTGGTGCTGGCCAGTGGCATCCCGTTCAACGGCATGTTCCTGTACGTGCTGGCCGCGCCGGTGTTCCTGGGGCAGCACCTGCAGTTCGAGCCCACGCAGTTCTTCTGGTTCTTCCTGTGCTCTATAGGCGGCATCATGGGCGGCGCCGCGGTCAGTGGCCGGCTGGCCGGCAAGCTGCCGCCCAAGCGCCAGATCATGCGGGGCTTTCGCATCATGCTGGCGGTGTCGGTGCTCAACATCCTGCTCAACCTGTTTGCGCCGCTGAAGGCCTTCTGGGCGCTGCCGCTGGTCGGCCTGTTCGCGTTCGGCTGGGCCATGATGGTGCCGGTGGTGACGCTGCTGGTGCTGGACCAGGTGCCCGAGCGCCGCGGCATGGCCTCGTCGCTGCAGGCCTGCATAGGTTCGGCGGCCAATGGCGTGGTGGCCGGCCTGCTGGTGCCGCTGGTGATGCACTCCACCGTGGCGCTGGCGCTGGCCTCGGCCAGCATGATGCTGATCGGCCTGGTGGCCTGGTATGGCGTGCGCCGCAGCATTGCCAACTGAAGGCCGGCCTCAAGAGCGCCGCGGAACGTCCGAAGACAGGGCGTTGACCGGGAGGGTGATGTGAAGACGCGTGGGCTGGTGGGCGCGCTGCTGCTGGCGATGGCGGCCGCGCAGGCCCAGGAAAGCAATGAGCCGCTGGATGTGCTGCGTCAGCGGTTGGCGGAGCGCCTGTCGAGCAAGGACGAGGGCGGGCTCAAGGCCAGCCCGCGCGAGACGGCTCGCGCCAAGGCTGCCGCGCCCGAGCGTGCCGAGTCGGCCCGCAAGCCGGCGCGCGCGACCGGTGCCTGGGGCTATGCGGGCGACGTGGGGCCGGACCGCTGGGCCCAGCTCGCCCCCGAGAACAAGCTCTGCGGCATGGGCACGCGCCAGAGTCCCATCGACATCCGCGATGGCATCGCGGTGGACCTGGAACGCATCGCGTTCGACTACCGCGCCGGGGGCCTGACGGTGCTGGACAGCGGCCGCGCCATCCAGGTCGAGGTGGAGCCAGGCAGTGGCCTCAGCGTGATGGGGCGGCGCTACGAGCTGCAGGGCCTGAGCTTTCACCGGCCCAGCGAGATGCGCATCAACGGCCGGCAGTACGAGATGAGCGTGCAGCTGCTGCACAAGGACGCGGACGGCCGCATCGCCATCGTGTCCGTGCTGCTGGAACGTGGCAGCGAGCAGCCGCTGGTGCAGACGCTGCTGAACAACCTGCCGCTGGAGCGCGGCGACCCGGTGCGGGTGCCGACACCGCAGGACCCGGCCCTGCTGTTGCCGCTGGACCGTGGTTACTACACCTTCTACGGCTCGCTGACCACGCCGCCCTGCAGCGAGGGCGTGCTGTGGATGGTGCTGCGCCAGCCGGTGCAGCTGTCGTCGCAGCAGATGGCCATCTTCCAGCGCCTCTACCCGATGAACGCGCGCCCGGTGCAGCCGACCAATGGCCGGCTGATCAAGGAGTCGCTGGGCTCGCCCTGACGACCCGGCGCGCGCCGGACAGCCAGTCGTACAGCGTCGAGTACAGCTGCTCGGCCACCACCGGCTTGGCGACGTGGTCGTCCATGCCGGCGTCCAGGCAGCGCTGGCGCTCGTCGGCGAAGGCGTTGGCGGTCATGGCCAGGATGGGCAGGTGCTCGCCCTCGGGCAGGCGTCGGATGGCGCGGGTCGCGTCCAGGCCGTCCATCACCGGCATCTGCACGTCCATCAGCACCAGCGCGTAGGCGCCGCTGCGGGCCATGTCCACCGCCTGCTGGCCGTCGCCGGCCACGTCCACGCTCAGGCCTGCGCTGCCCAGCAGCGCCACCGCGACCTCCTGGTTGACCGGGTTGTCCTCCGCCAGCAGCAGGCGCTGCGGGTGGGCGGCGGCGAAGTCCAGCAGGCGCTCGCGCGCCGAATGCGCGCGCGGGGCGGCGTTGCTGGCCGCCGACGCAGCACGGCTGCTGCCGGCCGGTGCGGGCTCGGCCGCGAGCGCGAACCAGAAGCAGCTGCCGCGCCCCAGTTCGCTCTCCACACCGACCCGGCCGCCCATCAGCTCGGCCAGGCGGCGGCAGATCGCCAGGCCCAGGCCGGTGCCGCCGTAGCGGCGCGTCGTGGAGCTGTCGGCCTGCTCGAAGTCCTGGAACAGGCGCTGCTGCGCGTCGGGGTCTATGCCTATGCCGGTGTCCTGCACCTCGAAGCGCAGCGGCACGCGCTGCGCGCTGGCCGGGCCGTCCAGGCGGGCGGCCAGGCGCACATGGCCCTGATTGGTGAACTTGATCGCGTTGCCGGCGAAGTTCAGCAGCACCTCGGCGATGCGCTGTGGGTCGCCCAGCAGCACCTGGTCGCGCAGCGCGGGGGCGATCTCGGTTTCCACGCGCAGCCGCTTGGCCGCAGCGCTCTGGGCCGTCATGTTGGCAATGTTGTCCAGCACCTCGCCGACCGTGAACTCGCGGTGCTCCAGCTGCACCTTGCCGGCCTCGATCTTGGAGAAGTCCAGCACGTTGTTGATGACGCTGAGCAGATGCTCGGCGGCATCCGCCACCTTCTGCAGCCGCTGCTGCTGCACCGGTTCCACCGCGTCGCTCTGGGCCAGGTAGGTCAGGCCGATGATGGCGTTCATCGGCGTGCGGATCTCGTGGCTCATATTGGCCAGGAAGGCGCTCTTGGCGTGGCTGGCCGCCTCGGCCGCCTGCTTGGCCTCGGCCAGCTCGGCGGTGCGCGCCTCCACCAGCTCCTCCAGATGGTGGCGGTAGCGCTCCAGCTCCAGCGCATCGCGGCGCTGACGCGAGATGTCGGTCAGGAAGCCGTGCCACAGCACGCTGCCGTCGGCCTCGCGCTGCGCGATCGCGTTGCCGTACAGCCAGCGCTCGCTGCCGTCGCCGTGGTGGGTGCGGAACTCCTGTTGCCAGGGGCTGAGCTGGCGCGCCGAGGCCGCCAGGCCCTGGCGCACCGCGTCGCGGTCCTCGGGGTGGATGCGGCCGAACCAGGCTTCCGCGCTCTGGCTCAGCTCGGCGGCGCCGAGCAGGAAGTAGTCGCGCACCGCCTCGCTCACGTAGGCGAAGGAGAAGTCGCCATCGGGTGACAGCCGCAGCTG
This sequence comes from uncultured Roseateles sp., assembly GCF_913777145.1. Classification (GTDB taxonomy): domain Bacteria; phylum Pseudomonadota; class Gammaproteobacteria; order Burkholderiales; family Burkholderiaceae_C; genus Pelomonas. The sequence goes on along the minus strand of NZ_CAJYPS010000018.1, from coordinate 5,960 downwards.
GTAGACCACGCCCGGCACGGTCTCCGCCATGCCGCGCAGCCGCTCGATCAGCGCATGCTGGGCCGCGAACTGCTGTTGCAGCGCGTCCCGCATGTGTTCCAGGTGGCCGCCCAGCAGGCCGATCTCGTCCTCGCGGTTGTGGCGCAGCTGGGCGCTGAAGCGGCCCTCGGCGAGGTCGTTGGCAAAGTCGCCCAGCTCGCGCAGCGGCCGGAAGATGCGGGAGTTCAGCAGCCACAGCACCAGCGCCAGCGAGGCCAGCAACTGGCCGCCGACGGTGGCACCGTACAGCCAGCGCTGGCGCAGCACCGCGGCGGTGCTGAGATGGTCGTCGATCTCGATCTGCAGGTGGCCGATGCGGGTGGCGCCGCGCAGGATGTCGCGCTCGCCGGTCAGCGAGTTGCCCTGGCGACGCTCGGGCAGGTAGGTCTCGATGAAGGGCTGGCCCTGGGACGCGTCGCTGACGCTGACTCTCACCACTTCGGGTGACTTCACGATGGCCGACACCACCTCGCGCGCGGCCACCGCATCCAGGTTCCACAGCAGCTCGGGCAGGCTGCTGGCCAGCACGTCCAGTTTGGCGTTGAGATCCCGCTGCAGGCTTTCCTCGGCCACGCGGGATTCGCGCAGGCCGATCAGCAGGCCGCCCACGGCCAGGGCGGGAAGCAGCAGACCGATGCTGGCGCCCAGGGCCAGGGCGGCGAAGAGGGAGGAGGAAGGCTTGCGGGTCAAGGTGGGTGCTGGCGGCTCGGCCGGTCTCGCGGCAGACGTCGGGGCTTTGGGGCCGTACGCCGGTCCAGGCAGGCTGGGCCCGGTCGGGCGTCGATGCATTTCAGCAGATAACGCCGGGGGTCGGGACATTCGGCCGGCGGGGGCGGGGGTGTCCGTGTGATTTGTGCGGCACAAGCCACGGCCGTACCCACTGCTTTGACGATGCGGCCCCGCCTGCCTTGGCGGTACGCGCGCCGTGAGGCGGGCATTGCCACGGCAGCGGCCGGGGGTATGGGGCATTGCATTTGACATGCGACGGACATCGTGGCGTGAGGAGACGCCGGCGCCGGTCTAGGGGGCCATCCGACCTGTTGTTCAGGCTCTGGACTTCAAGCGTAACTTCTCAAATTCAATACAAGTCCTTATTTGGAAAGGACATTTTTGGTGGTGGCTGTGGATATTTACAGCTTGCCCTAAGTGCTTGATTTCATTGCAAAAAGCTGTGACCGACCTTGACCCCCCGGGGTTCAGCCCATTACAGTGGGAGAACGTGTCGATTAGTGGTGAAAAGTGTCGGAAATCGTTTTTCAGGGGGCCTCGAACCTGGCGTTGGACGCCAAGGGTCGCCTGAGCGTGCCTGCCCGACATCGCGAGGTGCTGCAGCTGCTGTGCGGCGGCCGGCTCACCGTGACCAAGCATCCGGACGGCTGCCTGATGGTCTTTCCGCGCCCCACCTGGGAGCTGTTCCGCGACAAGGTCGCCGCGCTGCCGATGTCGGCCGCGGGCTGGAAGCGGGTGTTCCTGGGCCACGCGATGGACGTGGAGATCGACTCGGCCTCTCGCGTGTTGATCTCGCCCGAGCTGCGCAAGAGCGCCGGCCTGGGCAGCGACGTGATGCTGATCGGCATGGGCAGCCACTTTGAGCTGTGGGACACGGCCGCGCATGCGGCCCAGGAGGCCGAGGTGCTGGCCGGTCCCATGCCCGACGCGTTGAAGGATTTCAGTTTCTGATGAGCACCACCCTCGAATTTCGCCATGCCACCGTGCTGCTGGACGAGGCGGTGCAGGGCGTGCTGGCCCGGCCCGACGGTGTCTATGTGGACGGCACCTTCGGCCGCGGGGGGCATTCGCGCCTGCTGCTGAGCCTGCTGGCGCCCACCGGCCGCCTGATCGGCATCGACCGCGACCCCGAGGCGGTCGCGGCGGCGCGCGCGATCACCGACCCGCGCTTCACCATCTGCCACAGCGCCTTTGCCGACATGGCCGAGCAGCTGGCCGCGCTGGGCGTGGAGCAGGTGGATGGTGTGCTGCTGGACCTGGGCGTGTCCAGCCCGCAGATCGACAACCCGGCCCGTGGCTTCAGCTTCCGTTTCGACGGCCCGCTGGACATGCGCATGGACCCGACGCGCGGCGAGAGCGCCGCCGATTTCCTGGCGCATGCGGACGAGCGCCAGATTGCACAGGTGATTCGAGACTATGGCGAAGAACGGTTTGCTGCACAGATTGCAAAGGCGCTTGTTGCTCGCCGGCAAGCCGGCACGCCGCTCACGCGCACCGACGAGCTGCGCGAACTCGTGGCTCGCACGGTCAAGACCCGCGAGCCCGGCCAAGACCCCGCGACGCGGACGTTTCAAGCCCTTCGGATTCATGTCAATCGCGAGCTTGAAGAGCTTGAGCAGGGGCTGAAGTCGGCGCTGCGCCTGCTGGCGCCCGGCGGCCGGCTGTCGGTGATCAGCTTTCATTCGCTGGAAGACCGGCGCGTGAAGCAGTTCATCGCGGCGCACAGCAAGGCCGAGGTGGACCGGCGCGCGCCGTTCGCGCCGCCGCCGCCGCTGGCGCTGCGCTCGCTGGGCCGCATCATGCCCAGCGCGGCCGAGGTGGCCGCCAACCCGCGCGCCCGCTCGGCGGTGCTGCGCGTGGCCGAACGCACCGACGCGCCCCTGCCTGCCGGGTTCTGACATGGCCAGGCTCAACCTCGTGCTCATCCTCGCGGTGCTGGCCAGCGGCCTGGTGCTGGTGCACAGCGCCTACGAGTCGCGCCGGCTGTTCGCCGCCATCGACCGCGCGCGTGCCGAGGGTCAGCGCCTGGCGTCCGACAAGGAGCGCCTGCTGGCCGAACGCCACGAGCAGGCCACCAATCTGCGCGTGGAGCAGGTGGCGCGCGAGCGTCTGGGCATGCGGGCGATCTCGCCGGCGCTGGTGGCCTCGGGGGTGCAGCCATGAGCCGGCCCGGCGGCCGCGGCCTGGGCGCCACGCGCGGCGTCAGCTATTCCACCAGCCCGCTGCTGGCGTCCAAGACGCCGCCGTGGCGCTCGCGCTTTCTCGTCGGCCTGGTGGGCTTCGCGTTCGCGGGCCTGCTGGGGCGCGCGGTCTATGTGCAGGTGCTGCACAACGATTTCTTCCAGAAGCAGGGCGAGGCCCGCTACGCCCACACGCTGGACCTGCCGGCCAGCCGCGGCCGCATCACCGATCGTGGCGGCCAGGTGCTGGCCGCCAGCGTGGCCGTGCCGTCCATTTGGGCGATTCCCAAGGAGGTCGATGCCGACCCGGCCAAGCGCGCCGAGCTGGCCAAGGCGCTGGGCCTTAGCGACCGGGAACTGGCCGCCAAGCTCAACCCCGAGTCGCGCTTCGTGTGGCTCAAGCGCCTGGCCGACGACCAGACCGCGTCGCGTGTGAAGGCGGTGGGCATCAAGGGCGTGTTCCAGGACCGCGAGTACCGCCGCCGCTACCCCGAGGGCGAGGCAGCGGCCCATGTGGTGGGCTTCACCGGCGCCGAGGACAAGGGCCAGGAGGGCATTGAGCTCGCCTTCCAGAAGGAGCTGCAGGGTCGCGACGGCTCGCGTTCCGTGGTGCGTGATCGCCTGGGCCGCGTGGTCGAGGACATCGGCGAGATGACCCCGGCGGTGAACGGCCATGACGTGGACCTGTCCATAGACTCCAAGGTGCAGTTCTTCGCCTACCAGCGCATCCGCGACGCGGTGGCCGAGAACAAGGCCAAGGCCGGCTCGGTGGTGGTGCTGGATGCGCAGACCGGCGAGGTGCTGGCGCTGGCCAACTACCCCAGCTACGACCCGGCCAACCGCCAGAACCTGTCGGGCGAGCAACTGCGCAACCGCGCGCTGACCGACGTGTTCGAGCCCGGCTCCACGATGAAGCCCTTCATCGCCGGCCTGGCGATGGAGACCGGCCGCGTCACGCCCGACACGCTGGTCGACACCGGCAACGGCCGCTACGCCTTCCAGGGGGCGGTCATCACCGACACCCATGCGCACGGCCTGATCCCGGTGCGCGAGGTCATCAAGTTCTCCAGCAACATCGGCGCCACCAAGCTCGCGATGCAGATGCAGCCGCGCGAGATGCACGAGATGTTCACCGCCATAGGCCTGGGCCAGCGGCCGCAGATCAGCTTCCCCGGCGCGGTCACCGGCAAGCTGCGGCCCTGGAAGAGCTGGCGGCCCATCGAGCAGGCCACCATGAGCTACGGCTACGGCCTGTCGGCCTCGCTGCTCCAGCTGGCGCGCGCCTACACCGTGTTCGCGCGCGACGGCGAGATCATCCCGGTCAGCATCCTGCGCCAGCCCCACGACCATCCGGTACCCGGCATCCGCGTGTTCTCGCCCAAGGTCACCGAGGAGGTGCGCCAGATGCTGCAGGCCGCGGCCGGCCCCGGCGGTACCGCGCCCCAGGCCCAGGTGCCCGGCTACAGCGTGGGCGGCAAGAGCGGCACCGCGCACAAGCAGGAAGGCAAGGGCTATGCGGGCCACAAGTACCGCTCCTGGTTCGTGGGCATCTCGCCCATCAGCAAGCCGCGCATCGTGGTCGCGGTGATGGTGGACGAGCCCACGGCCGGCGCCTACTACGGCGGTGTGGTCGCCGGCCCGGTGTTCAGCCAGGTCACCGCGCAGACGCTGCGCCTGCTGGGCGTGCCGCCCGACCTGGACGTGAAGACCCAGATCGTCGCGAACCAGAACGCGAAGTCGGTCGAGGAAAGCTTTTAAGGCCCCCATGTTGACCCGTCTCAAATCCCCCGAGGCCGCGGCCCGCTGGCTGTCCGAATGGTGCACCGGCACGCTGCGCACCGACAGCCGTCAGGTGCAGCCCGGCGATGCCTTCATCGCCTGGCCCGGCTATGCGCGCGACGGCCGCGAGTTCGTCGCCGCGGCGCTGGCCGCCGGCGCGTCCACCTGTCTGGTGGAGGAGGCCGATGTGGAGCGCTTCGGCTTCGTGGATGCCCGTATCGCGTCGCTGCCCGGCCTCAAGGCCCGCACCGGCGAGATCGCGGCCGCCTATTTCGGCGAACCCACGCAGACGCTGGACGTGATCGCGGTCACCGGCACCAATGGCAAGACCTCGTCGGCCTGGTGGATCGCCCAGGCCTCGTCGCTGCTGGGCCGGCGCTGCGGCGTGGTCGGCACGCTGGGCACCGGCGAGCCGCCGCAGCTGGACTACAACGGCCTGACCACGCCCGACCCGGTGCTGCTGCAGGCCACCTTCGCCCGCATGCGCGACGCCGGCTTCGCGGCCTGCGCGATCGAGGCCAGCAGCATAGGCATCGTCGAGCGGCGCCTGGCGGGCAGCCAGGTGCGGGTCGCCGTGTTCACCAACTTCACGCAGGACCACCTGGACTACCACGGCAGCATGGACGCCTACTGGGCGGCCAAGCGCGCGCTGTTCGACTTCCCCGGCCTGCGCGCGGCGGTGGTGAACCTGGACGATGCCAAGGGCCCGGCCCTGGCCGCCGAGCTGGCGGCGCTCGATGTGTGGACCACCGGCATCGAGCGCGCCGACGCGCGGCTCGGCGCCCGCGGCCTGCACTACACGGGTGAAGGCCTGGCCTTCACGCTGCATGAGGGGGCCGATGCCGTGGCCGTGCAGACCGGCCTGATCGGCGACTACAACGCCGCCAACCTGCTGGGCGTGGCCGGCGCGCTGCGCGCCCAGGGCCATGCCCTGGCCGACGTGGCGCGGGCGCTGGCCGCCGTGACGCCCGTGCCCGGCCGCATGCAGCGGGTGGGCAATGGGCGCGAACTGCCGCAGGTGGTGGTGGACTACGCGCACACGCCCGATGCGCTGGACAAGGCGCTGTCGGCGCTGCAGGGCCTGGCGAAGGCGCGCGGCGGCGAGCTGGTCTGCGTGTTCGGCTGCGGTGGCGACCGCGACCGCGGCAAGCGCCCGCAGATGGGGGCCATCGCGGCCCGCCTGGCCGGCCGCGTGGGGGTGACCAGCGACCACCCGCGCGCCTTCGCCAGGCC
>NZ_CAJYPS010000017.1 GCF_913777145.1 uncultured Roseateles sp. | reverse complement strand
GCGCCTCCGGCATAGGCACGACCGCGACCCAGCTGGCCCGGGCCCTGGGCGCGTCCACCATCATCACCACCGTGGGCTCCGAGGCCCACCAGGACGCCAGCCGCCGGCTGGGCGCGGACCTGGCGGTGAACTACCACCAGCAGGACTTCGTCGAACAGGCGCTGGCCGCCACCCAGGGCCGCGGCGTGGACCTGATCCTGGACATCATTGCGGGCGACTATGTGGCGCGCAACTACCAGGCGGCGGCGATGAACGGCCGCATCGTGCAGATCAGCGTGCTCAAGGGCCCGGCCAAGGAGCTGGACCTGTGGCCCATGCTGACCAAGCGCCTCACTCACATCGGCTCCACGCTGCGCTCGCGGAGCTACGAGGACAAGGCCGCGCTGATCGCCGAGTTGCAGCAGCGGGTCTGGCCGCTGTTCGCCAGCGGCGCGGTCAAGCCCCAGGTCTACCAGCGCTTTGCGCTGCAGGACGCGCGCGCCGCCCACGAGCTGCTGGACTCGGGCGTGCACGTGGGCAAGCTGGTGCTGACCGCCTGAGCACGCATGACCGGCTCAGGGGCACCAGCGCGGCGGCGATCCGATATGGGCCTTGAGTGCGTCCAGGAATACCGCCACCCGCGCCGGCGGCCGGCGCAGCGCCCGCAGCGCATGGATGCCGGTGCGACTGCGCCCGTCCTCGGACCAGCCCGGCAGCAACTGCACCAGGCGGCCTTCGCGGATGTCCTCGCCCACCACCCAATCGGGCAGGTAAGCGACGCCGAAGCCCTCCAGCGCCGCGATGCGCATGGCCTCGAAATCGTCGCAGCGAAACACCGACTGCAGGCCCAGCTGCCGCGGCGGCTCGCCCAGCAGGTCGGCCCAGCCCAGCAGGTCGGCGCCGTGCATCTTGTCGATCAGGCGGTGCGCGCGCAGGTCGGCCGCCTGCTGCAGTGCCGGAGCCTGCGCGAGGTAGGCAGGCAATGCGCACAGCAGCCGCGTCTGCGTGGCCAGGTGGCTGGCGATCAGCGTGCTGTCGCTCAGCTCGCCGATGCGTATCACCACGTCCAGCCGCTCGGCCACCGGGTCCGCCACGCGCTCGGTCAGGTCCAGCTCGACGCGCAGTGCCGGGTATTGCTCGGCCAGCCGGCCCAGCACCGGCAGCACATGACGCTTGCCGAAGGTGGGGAAGCACGCCACCCGCAGCACACCGGCCACCGCGTCGCTCATGGACGCGACCTCCTGCTGCGCGTCGACCAGCGCATCCAGGATCTGCCGCGCGCGCACCAGCAGCACCTCTCCCGCATCGGTCAGGCTGAGCTGACGCGTGGAACGCTGAAACAGCGGCGTCGCCAGATGCTGCTCCAGCGCGTCGATCTGGCGCGAGACGGACGACGGGTTCACCCCACGACGCCGTGCCGCACCCGAGAAACTGCCCTCGCGGGCCACGTCCGCAAAGATGGCCAGCACATCGGCGAACTTCTCGGTCTGCATGCCTGTCCACTCCCCATTCACCCACCGGGTCGCCCCCGTGGCGACAGTTCACCAGGAGTTCACCACATGTCGCATGCCGATTTCAGCAGCCCCCGCGAGGCCGCGCGGCCCTTCACGCCGCAGGTCGCACAGTTCATCGAGGAGACGTTGTTTCCGCAGGTCTGGGGCGATGCCACGCTGTCGCCGCGCGAACGCTCGCTGATCACCGTGGCCGCGCTGATCGCCGGTGGCCACGCCAACGAGCTGCCGGCCCACCTGCGGCGCGCGATGCAGAACGGGCTGAGCAAGGCCGAGCTGTCGGCGGCCATCACGCACCTGGGCTTCTATGCCGGCATCCCGGCGGCGGTGTCGGCCTCAGCCGTTGCCAACGCGACGCTGGGGCCGCTGTAGGCGCCGCCCCGGGGCGGGCAAGACCCGCCCCCACGGATGAGCCCGGGGTAGACCGGGCCAGACTTCAGGCGGCGAGCAATGCCTCGATCGCGCGGCGCTCGGCCAGCAGTTCCTCGATGGCCAGATCCAGCCGCCGACGTGCCTGCGCATCGATGGCCAGGCCGCTCACCCGCCGCACCTGCCCGCCTTCGCACACCGCCGGAACACCGAAGAAGATGCCCTCCGGCACGCCATAGCTGCCATCGGACGGCAGCGCCATGGACACCCAGCGCCCGTCACTGCCCAGCAGCCAGTCGCGCATGTGGTCCAGCGCCGCGTTCGCGGCCGAGGCGGCGGACGAGGCCCCGCGCGCCTCGATGACCGCCGTGCCGCGACGCGCCACCGTGGGGATGAAGTGCTCGCTCGCCCAAGGATCATCACCCAGCAGTTCGACCACCGGTCGGTCGCCGACACGGGCGAATCGATGGTCGGCATACATGGTGGGCGAGTGGTTGCCCCAGACCACCAGTTGCGAGAGTTCGCCCACCGCGCAGCCCAGCCGCTGCGCCAGCATGGCGGTGGCGCGGTTCTGGTCCAGGCGGATCATGGCCGAGAAGTTGGCCGGCCCCAGATCCGGCGCGCTGCTCATTGCGATCAGCGCATTGGTGTTGGCCGGGTTGCCCACCACCAGCACCTTCACGTCCGGGCGCGCCACCGCATTCAGCGCCGCGCCCTGGGCCTTGAAGATCTGCGCATTCATCGCGAGCAGGTCGCGCCGCTCCATGCCGGGGCCGCGCGGCCGCGCTCCCACCAGCAGCGCCAGGTCGGCGTCACGGAAGGCCACCTCGGGCTGATCCGTCGCCACGATGCCCGCCAGCAGCGGGAAGGCGCAGTCCTCCAGTTCCATGACCACGCCCCGGAGCGCGCCCTGGGCGGCTGGCACCTCCAGCAATTGCAGGATCACGGGCTGGTCCGGACCGGCCAGGTCGCCACGGGCGATACGAAACAGCAGGGCATAACCGATCTGACCCGCCGCACCGGTGACGGTGATGCGCAGGGCGGGCTTGCGAGACATGGCGTTCATCAGAGGCTCCTCGCTCAGTGGCTGGTGGCAGAAAGTTGGCTCACGATGCGGCGCTCGGCCAGATCGACCTTGGAGACGCTGAGGTCGGCGTTCAGCACGAAGGCGTGGCGCCCGTCATGCGAGAACACGATGGCCTGGCGCGGCTCCTTGAAGCCACCGATGGTGGCCACGGTGCGTTGCTCCGCCAGGGACACCACGCTGAGCGTGTTGTCCGCCAGATTGCCGGCGTAGAGGGTCTTTTCGTCCGGCGCCAGCGCGGCGCCGTAGGGGTCCCGGCCCACCGGAATGGTCCGCAACACATGGCGGGAGGCGACATCCACCACCGCCACCGTGTTGCTGCCGCTGTTGGCGGCGAACAGCGTCTTGCCGTCCTTGGTCACGGAGATCGCACGTATCTTGTCGAAGCCGCCGATCTCGCCGGTGATGCGGTTGGTGTCGGTGTCGACCAGCGTGATCTTGTCGCCCAGGAAGTTGGTGACGAACAGCGTCTTGCCATCGGGGCTGACACGCACGCTCTGGCGCGGCTGGGCAAAACCCGTCACGACGGCCTGGGCGCGGCCGGTCGTGAGATCAAAGCGAGTCACCGTACTGGCCGCCTCGTTGTTGACGTAGAGCGTCTGACCGTCGGGGCTCAAGGTGGTGCCGAAGGCCCCCGGCCCGGCCGCCAGATGTCCCACGGTCTCCAGCGTGCGGCTGTCTATCTTGCGCACCTCGCCCAGGCTGCTGTCCGACACATAGAAGTAGCGGCCACTGGGATCGAACACGATGTTGCGAGGCGTCACATAGCCATGCAGCACGGCGCGCACCGTGCTGTGCGCCAAGTCATAGACGATGAGGTCGGGCCGCTCGCTGTAAGACGCGACGGCGGTCTGCTCATCGGGGCTGATGGCCAGCGAGTTGTTGTGGATGGCGCCGTCGAAGGTCCAGCGGGTGTCGGCGGCCTGGGCGCTCAAGGCGCCACAGAGCGCCATCAGGGCGAGGGTCAGCTTGGTCTTGATCGAGGAAGTCATGGCAGCTCAGGGGGCATCGCAGCAGCTTCCCGGCCCGATGGCGGGCGGGCCCGGCAGGCCGACGGCCTGCAAGAGACCGGAGCACTGCGATAGGGGTGGAGGTCAAGGGCCTGTCGTGTGAGCTGAACTCTAGGGACGCCGATCTATTCGCGCTAACGCTTAAATTCATTAATGACAACCTGATTTCCAGGTCGCACCCCGAAAAAAAAGCAATGGGCCCGCCTCTTCAGGAGGCGGGCCCATGGCATGAGCGACTCAGTGCGCGGCGACCGCACAGGCAGCGGCAGTCGCCGCCTTGCCCCCGGCCCCGCCGGCCCCGCAGAAGCGGCGCCGCCAGCGAGCCGGCCGGGCTCAGAACGCGCCGAACACCGCGTTCAGCGCGACGATCAGCAGGCCCGAGATCACCGGGAACACGGTGGCGCAGAACAGGATGTCCTTGTAGGCCTGCTTGTGCGTGAGGCGGGTGATGGCCAGCAGCGTGATCACCGCACCGTTGTGCGGCATCGCGTCCAGGCCGCCGGAGGCCAGCGCGGCCACGCGGTGCATCACCTCAGGGTTGATGCCGGCGGCCAGCGCCGCCTCGCGGTAGTAGTCGCCCATGGCCTGCAGCGTCAGCGACAGGCCGCCCGACGCGGAGCCGGTCAGGCCGGCCAGCACGTTGACCACCAGCGCCACCGACAGCAGCGGGTCGGACACGGCCGACTTCAGCCCCTCGCGGAACGCGATGAACGCCGCAAGACCCGACACCACGGCGCCGTAGCCCACCTCGGCCGCGGTGTTGCACACCGGCAGCAGCGAGCCCAGCGTGCCTTCGGTGAAGGTCTGGCGCAGGTCGGCGAAACGGCGGATGTTGAGCAACGCCACCATCAGCACCGCGATGGCCATGGCCGCGACGATGGCCCACACGCCCAGCACCGCGGACAGCGAGGCCTTGCCGAAGCGCGGCTGGGCCAGGTAGTCGGTGTTCATCGCCGGGATCACCAGATACGTGAACAGCGCATTCAGCGCGATCACGGCCACCAGCGGCAGCAGCGACAACCAAAGATTGGGCAGGCTGGCGGTATCCACCTGCGCTTCCACGGCGTCACCATGCTCGCCATAGCCCTCGCCGGCCACGCGTGCCGACGCGGCGCGGCGATTCAGCCACAGCATGCCGGTCACCAGCATGAACACACCCGCCAGCAGGCCCATGCCCGGCGCCGCGAACGGCGTGGTGTGGAAGAAAGGCATGGGGATGGCGTTCTGGATGGCCGGCGTGCCGGGCAGCGCGGTCATCGTGAACGTGAACGAGCCCAGCGCGATCGCGCCCGGAATCAGGCGCTTGGGAATCTGGGCCGAGCGGAACAACTGCATCGCGATCGGGTAGACCGAGAAGGCCACGACGAACAGCGACACGCCGCCGTAGGTCAGCAGGCCGCAGGCCAGCACCACCGCCAGGATGGCGCGCTGCGGGCCTATCAGCTTCACGATGCCGTAGGCGATGGAGCGCGCCGCGCCCGAGTCTTCCATCAGCTTGCCGAACACCGCGCCCAGCAGGAACAGCGGGAAGAACTTGGCGATGAAGTTGCCCATCGCCGGCATGTAGACCTGGGTGTAGGTCGCCAGCAGCGGCGCCTCGGACCAGTTGAACAACAGCGCGACGCCGGCGCACAGCGGCGCGATCAGGATGACGTTCCAGCCTCGATAGGCCAGCGTGATCAGAAGTGCGAGCGATACAACAATGCCAACGACACCTAGCACGGGTCGGTCTCCTGGATGGTTATGGGTGGATGTGAGCGCAGGGCGACAGGCAAGGCCTGGCCGAGACGATGCCCCTCGAAGGGCGCGTTAATGTAGTCGCATTGCGGGCGCCCCGCGCCGCGCCCCATCCGCCCGCGGGACGGTGCTCAGCTGGCGGCAACCACCGCAGCGCGGCGATGCAGGCCCAGCCCCACCAGCCCCGCGGACGCAACCCCCATCACCAGCGCCGCCGCCGAGCCGGCGAACACCGCCTGCGGCTGGCCGTGGTCCAGCACGGCGCCGAACACCGGCGCGGCCACCGCGAAGCCGATGTCCAGGCCCGAATACACGGTGCCGTAGACCCGTCCGGTGGCGCCCGGCGGCGAGGCGCGCTTGATCAGCATGTCGCGCGAGGGGCCGGCCAGGCCGGTGCCGAAGCCCGCCAACGCCGCCACCGTGGCCGCCAGGCCGCCGGGCAACCAGCCGGTGGCGGTGAGCAGCAGCAAGGCGGCGGCAAACATCATGGCCAGCGCGATGGTGCGCTCCAGGCGCTCCGCCCGCGCGACCAGAAAACCGCCGCAGGCCATGCCCAGGGCGCCGGCCAGCATGTAGCCGGTCACCACATAGGCGGTCTGCGCCAGCGGCAGGCCGTAGATCTGGTGCAGCGCCGGGCTCGCAAAGCTCTGGATGGCGGACAGCGCGGCGGTGCTCCAGAAGAAGAAGGAGAAGCACAGCCACACCGAAGGCAGCTTCAAGAAGGCCAGCGGGTGCTCGGGCACGGCACCGGGCGCGGGCTTCTTGTGATCCCAGCTGCCGCGGCGGTCGTCGATCGCATCGCGCTGCCACAGCAGCAGCAGGATGACCGCCACCGCGATCAGGCCGGTGCCCAGGTAGGCCCAGCGCCAGTTGCCGGTGGCGGTCGCGATGCCGATGTTGAACACCGGCGCCACGCCCCAGCCGATGTTGCCGCTGATGCCATGCACCGCGAACGCATGGCCCAGGCGCTTGGGCGACACACGCTTGTTCAGGATGGTGAAGTCCGCCGGATGGAAGGGCGCGTTGCCGAAGCCCGCCAGCGCGGCCGCCAGCAGCAGGCCGCCAAAGCCCTGGGCCAGGCCGCCGGCAATGGACGCGAGCAGGAAGCTGGTCATCGCGGCGAACAGCACCGGGCGTGCGCCTATGCGGTCCACGATGAAGCCCGACAGCGCCTGGCCCACGCCGGAGATCACGAAGAAGGTGGTCACCAGCAGGCCCAGTTCCGCATAGCTGAGCCCGAAGCTCTGGATGAAGGCCGGGAACAGCGGCGGCAGCAGCATGTGGAAGAAGTGGGAGGACCCGTGCGCCACGCCGATCAGGCTGATGGTGCGCAGGTCCTGCGCGCGGCCGGTCTCCTCGGCCCTGGAGGGTTCTTGTGCATTCATGGGGTGTGATGGTGGCAGGCCCGCGGCGACGCAATTACGATGGCAAGACAATTTCTATCGAGATTCCGCCATGCCCGCCGCTCAGCCTCCTGACCGCGACCGCGCCGCCCTGCCCGGCCGGCGCAGCGTGCCGCCGGTGGACCCGGGCCGCTACACGCCCAGCGCCGAGCGGCCGGTGCGCGTGAAGGCCCGCCGCCTGGAACACCGCATGGACATCCAAGCCCACCACCACGACTGGGGTCAGGTGGTGTTCTCGGTGGCCGGCGTGGTGCGCGTGAACACCGAGGTCGCGACCTTTCTGGTGCCACCGTCGCGCGCGGTCTGGATCCCGCCGCGGCTGGTGCACGCGGTGACCGCGGTGGAGCAGTGCGAGCTGTGCACCCTCTATCTGCACCAGGCACCTGCGGACACCGCCGCCTGGGCCGGCAGCCGCGTGGTGGAGGTGTCACCGCTGCTGCGCGAACTGGTGCTGCAGATGGCCAGGGACGAACAGGCCGGCACCGGCGCGCCGCTGGAACGCGAGCCCTGGATGGCGCGGCTGGTGCTGGACGAGATCGCCCGCGCCCGCAGCCTGCGCCTGGGCGTGGACCTGCCGCGCGACAAGCGCCTGCGCCGCCTGTGCGAGGCCATGCTGGAAGACCCGCTGCGCCACGACGGCCTGGATGGCTGGGCCGCCCAGGCCGGGGCCAGTGCGCGCACGGTGTCGCGGCTGTTCCGCCAGGAGCTGGGCAGCAGCTATGCGCAGTGGCGCCAGCAGGCACTGCTGGCCCAGGCGCTGCGGCTGGCCGCCCACAAGAAGCCGGTGGCGCTGATCGCGGCGGAGCTGGGCTATGCCAGCGCCAGCGCGTTCTCGGCCATGGTCACGCGCACCGTGGGCATGCCGCCCAGCCGCTTCTTCGAGCAGGTCTGAGTCCACCGCTGGCCGCCGGTGCGCGTTGTAGCACCATCACTTTCCAATCACCACCATGCATCGTCGCCAACATCTTCAACACCTGGGCCTGGGCCTGGGCTCCCTGCTGGTCCTCGCGCTGAGCCCGCGGCCCGCCCGTGCGGACCGCGAGGACGACGGCGAGTTCCTGATCCTGCGCGCCCGCTACGGCACCGAGCACCGCCATGCGGACGTGACCGAGCGCCTGCGCGAGGTGGCACGCCGCGACCGCCGCGTGCGCGTGACCAACGATCTGTTCGGCATCGACCCCGACCCGGGCCGCGACAAGCTGCTGCGCATCTACGCCCGCGACCGCCAGGGCCGCGAGCTGCGCTTCGACATCCGCGAGGACGACTGGCTGGACGGCGCGCAGTTCGTCGGCTGGGGCGGTGGCCGCTGGGGCGAGCCCGGCTGGCAGGGCGACTGGCAGGCCGGCAGCCCGCGCGACGACCGTCATGACGACGGCGACTACACCATCCTCTACGCCACCTGGGGCCTGCCCGGCCGTGAGGCGGATGTGACCGCCCCGCTGCGCGAGCTGGCGCGGCGCGACCTGCGCTTCAAGGTGGAGGTGGAGCGCTTCGGCATCGACCCGGCCCCAGGGCGCACCAAGCGCCTGCACATCGTGGCGCGCGACCGCCGGGGCGCGGAGCGCAGCTTCGACTACGGCGAGTACAGCTGGGTGGATGGCGCGCAGTTCATCGGTTGGTCGCGCGGCGACTGGGGCCGCGGCGACGCCGGGCCCTGGCACGGCCATGGCCTCAGCATAGAAAGCGCCACCTACGGCGCGGACGGTCGCTGGATGGATGTGACCGCCACGCTGCGCGCGCTGGCCCGCGACGGCCGCGTGGAGCTGGAGGTGCGCAACGAGCTGCTGGGCGGCGACCCGGCGCCCGGCCGGCGCAAGACGCTCAGCGTCACCTACCGGCGGGGCGGTGAGCCGGCCAACACGGTGCGGGTGGCCGAGCGGGACTGGCTGCGGCTGCCGTGAAGCGCCTCAACAGGGCGTGACAAACTCCGCGTCCGGAGGCCCTCCACCCAAATTTTTTTGTCGGCCGCGAATCCATCGCGCCCCACCGCGCCTCTTAGCTGGCGAGGGTCTTCCTCGAATCCATCTGGAGGTGCATGGTGTTTTATGTGAAGAACGTTCCCCCGGGCGAGCGCGTGCTGCGCGTGGTGGCTGGCGTGGTGGTGGCCGGTCTGGCGCTGCGTGGACTGGACGGCCTGCTGGGCTGGGCGGTGGCAGCCGGCGCGGCGGGCATCGTCGCGTCGGGCCTGTTCGGCTTCTGCCCGGCCTGTGCCATGGTGGGCCGCAAGCTCAAGCAGGGCCGCTGACATGGCGCTGGCCGCACAGCACCAGGGCCTGCTCGCGGCCGCCCACCAGGGCGACCCGCAGGCGCTGGAGCAGCTGCTGCGCGTGGCACGGCCCGACGTGCGCCGCTACGCCCAGCAGCACTGCCTGCTCAGCGATGTGGACGATGCGGTGCAGGAGGCGCTGCTGATCGTCGCGCGCCGCCTGCCCTCGCTGCGCGTGCTGGCGGCCTTCTCGGGCTGGCTGATACGCCTGGTGCAGCGCGAGTGCCGGCGCATGGGCCGCAAGGCGCTGGCCTACGACCCCTATGACGAAGAAAAGCTGGAGCACTGGCTGGTGCAGCACGACGAGGCCGGGCTGCGGCTGCAGCTGGTGGCGGCGCTGGAGTCGCTGCCGGCGCATTACCGCGAGGTGATGCTGCTGCGCGACCTGGAGGAGCTGACCATAGGCGAGATCGCCGAGCGCACCGGCCTGACGCCGGCGAACGTGAAGAGCCGGCTGCACCGCGCGCGCACGCTGGCGCGGGAGTACCTGCTGCCGCCCGGGCCATAGCGCGCGGGCCCGCCCGGCGGCAGGGGCGCCCCTAGAATTTGTTCATGGAACAGGTTCTGTACGACTACTCCCGCCAGGACGCCGAGGGCGCCACCTGCACCGCCCATGCCTGGGCCAAGGTGCCTGCACCGCTGAGCGCAACGGAGCGCGGCCGCCTGGCCGAGCGCGCGGCCGAGCTGCTGAAGGCCCGCAACGCCGTGCTGGTGGCGCACTACTACGTGGACGGCGCGCTGCAGGATCTGGCGCTGGCCACCGGCGGCATCGTGGCCGATTCGCTGGAGATGGCCCGCTTCGGGCGCGACCACGCGGCCCAGACCCTGGTGGTGGCCGGTGTGCGCTTCATGGGCGAGACCGCCAAGATCCTCAGCCCCGAGAAGCGCGTGCTGATGCCGGACCTGGACGCCACCTGCTCGCTGGACCTGGGCTGCCCGGCCGACGATTTCGCGGCCTTTTGCGATGCCCACCCAGACCGCAAAGTGGTGGTCTACGCCAACACCAGCGCCGCGGTGAAGGCCCGCGCCGACTGGATGGTCACCAGCTCCTGCGCGCTGGAGATCGTGGCCGACCTGCACGCACGCGGCGAGAAGATCCTGTGGGCGCCCGATCGCCACCTGGGCCGCTACATCCAGGAGCAGACCGGTGCCGACATGCTGATGTGGAACGGCGCCTGCATCGTGCACGACGAGTTCAAGGGGCTGGAGCTGGACCTGCTGCGCGAGCAGCACCCGGACGCGCTGGTGCTGGTCCACCCCGAGTCGCCCAAGAGCGTGGTGGACAAGGCCCATGTGGTGGGCTCCACGTCCGCGCTGATCAAGGCGGTGGTGGAAGGCTCGGCGCAGGAATACATCGTCGCGACCGACAACGGCATCCTGCACCGCATGCGCCAGCTGGCGCCGCACAAGACGCTGATCGAGGCGCCCACCGCCGGCAACAGCGCCACCTGCAAGAGCTGCGCGCACTGCCCCTGGATGGCGATGAACGGCCTGGCCAACCTGGTCGACTGCCTGGAATGGTTGACCCCCGAACCTGCCGCCGCGCGGCAGGCCCCCCGAGGGGGGCTCGGTGACTCGGGAGCGGCCCTTCGCCACCTCGAGCGCGGCAAGCCGGAGATCCAGGTCGACGAAGCGACGCGCGTGAAGGCCCAGGCCTGCATCACCCGCATGCTGGACTTCACCGCCGCGCGCAAGAGCGCCCCCTCCGGGATGACCCCGGGCATAGGCGCGGCCTGATCTGCAACAGTCCGGGTGTCGCGCTGCGGCGCTATAACCACCCCACCGCTCAGCCCACGAAAGGCAGACCATGGCCTCCGCCGATTTCAGCTCTCTGTACAACCACCACGAACGGGAAGTCTTCGCAGCCGTGATGGACGCCGCCCAGGACCACCCCGACATCGCGGCCAGCAACGACCTGCTGTGCGATGTGGCCTGCGTGGCGCTCAACCGCCTGCCGCCGCGCTACATACGCCATGAGGTGGACTTCAGCTTCTACCTGACCGAGCACGAACGCCTGGAAATCGACAACGCCATCGTCGAGGCGGTGAACTACGCGTTCAGCTTTGTGCAGGCCCGTACCGCGCTGCGCGCCCGCGACTGAAGGCTCTCCCCCCGCACCCTGCCCCAGGCCCGCCGCGTGCGGGCCTGTTTGTTGGCAACCTCTTGCACGGCATCGCAACATGCGATTAAAGTGATATCACCTTTTGAGGAGATATCGCATGTCCGTGTCTGCCCCTCTGCGCCGTGACCTGCCGGCGCGCACGATCAACGGTTTCGCGGCCATAGGCGCGGGCCTGGCCGGGCTGGCCCTGGGCGCCCTGCTGCTGTGGCGGGGCCTGCCCCACCCGGGCTGGGTGGTGACCGGCCTGCTGGTGAAGGCCGCCAGCATCTTCGTGCTGGCCGGGCTCTACATGCAGCAGCCCAATGAGGCCCGCATCCTGACGCTGTTCGGCCGCTACATCGGCACCGACCGCCAAGAGGGCCTGCGCTGGGCCAATCCGCTGGCGCTGAAGCGCCGCCTGTCGCTGCGCGCCCGCAACCTGAACGCGCCGGCCATCAAGGTCAATGACAAGCGCGGCAACCCGGTGGAGATCAGCGCCGCCGTGGTCTGGCGCGTGCAGGATGCCGCCCGCGCGGTGTTCGAGGTGGACGACTACGAAGCCTATGTGGGCATACAGGTGGAGGCGGCGCTGCGCCACCTGGCCACCCATTACGCCTACGACGACGGTGAAGACCTGGCCCCCGGCGAGACCACGCTGCGCGCCGGCCAGGACGCGGTGATCGCGACGCTGGTGGCCGAGTTGCAGGAGCGCTTCGAGCAAGCCGGCGTGACGGTGCTGGACGCCAAGATCACCCACCTGGCCTATGCGCCCGAGATCGCGCAGGTGATGCTGCGCCGCCAGCAGGCCGAAGCCATCATCAGTGCCCGCAAGAAGATCGTGCAGGGCGCGGTGAGCATGGTGGAGGAAGCCCTGCAAGGCCTGTCGGAGCGCGACATCGTCGTGCTGGACGACGAGCGCAAGGCGGCCATGGTGTCCAACCTGCTGGTCGTGCTGTGCTCGGACAAGGACACGCAGCCGGTGATCAACGCGGGCACGCTGTACGCCTGACGCCGCCCATGGCCAGCCCCGACAAGAAGAGCTTCGCGCTGCGCCTGGATCCGGCGCTGTGGGCTCAGATCGAGCGCCTGGCCGCGCAGGAGCTGCGCAGCGCCAACGCGCAGATCGAATACCTGCTGCGCGAGGCGCTGGCACGACGCGGCATCAAGCCGGCGGCCAGCCCGGCGCCCAAGCGCGGGCGGCCGGCGGCCGAACCCGGCGAATCGACAGACGGCGAGTGATCAGCGGCGACGGCGTTCGCTGATGAGCACGGTGGGGAAGCTCACCGGCAGCGTCTGCGGATAGTCGCGGCTGTAGTGCAGGCCGCGGCTTTCGTGGCGCATCAGCGCCGAGCGCACGATGAGTTCGGCGCAATCCACCAGGTTGCGCAGCTCCAGCAGGTCGCGCGTGACGCGGAAGTTCGCGTAGTAGTCGTCGATCTCGCTGCGCAGCAATGCGATGCGGTGCAGCGCCCGCTCCAGCCGCTTGGTGGTGCGCACGATGCCCACGTAGTTCCACATCAGCAGGCGCAGTTCGTCCCAGTTGTGGGCGATGACCACCTGCTCGTCCGCGTTGTCGACCTGGCTCTCGTCCCAGGCCGGCAGCGGGGCCGGGTCTTGCACCGGCTGGGCCAGGATGTCGCCGGCACAGGTCTGGCCCAGCACCACGCATTCCAGCAGCGAATTGCTGGCCAGGCGGTTGGCGCCATGCAGGCCGGTGTAGCCGGTCTCGCCCACCGCGTAGAGGCCCGGCAGATCGCAGCGGCCGGACAAATCCGTCACCGCGCCGCCGCAGGTGAAGTGCACCGCCGGCACGACCGGGATGGGCTGCTTCGCGATGTCTATGCCCAGCTTGAGGCAGCGCGCATGGATAGTCGGGAAATGCTCGATCAGGAAGGCCTCGCCCAGATGCGTGGCATCCAGCCACACATGGTCCAGGCCATGCTTCTTCATCTCGAAGTCGATCGCGCGGGCGACGATGTCGCGCGGCGCCAGCTCCATGCGCTCGTCATGCGCGGCCATGAAGCGGGTGCCGTCGGGCAACTTCAGATGACCGCCCTCACCGCGCAGTGCCTCGGTGATCAGAAAACTGCGCTCCTGCGGGTGGTACAGACAGGTCGGATGGAACTGGATGAACTCCATGTTCGCGACCCGGCAGCCCGCCCGCCAGGCCATCGCGATGCCGTCGCCGGTGGAGGTGTCGGGGTTGGTGGTGTAGCGGTAGACCTTGCCTGCGCCGCCGGTGGCCAGCACCACGGCGCGTGCGCCCAGCGTCTCGACATGCTGGGTGGTGATGTCCAGCGCATAGACTCCGTAGACGCGCGGCGGCTCGTCGCGCTGCACATGGCGCGAGGTGATCAGGTCCACCGCCATCGAGCGCTCGCGCAGCGTGATGCGCGGGTGGGCGCGGGCACGCGCCAGCAGCGCATCGTGGATGGCCTTGCCGGTCGCGTCGGCCGCATGCGCAATGCGGCGCACCGCATGGCCGCCTTCACGGGTCAGGTGCAGGCCCAGCGGGCCGGATTCATCGGGCGTGAACGGCACGCCCTGGTCCACCAGCCAGCCCACCGCGGCCGCGCTGCGCTCGGCGATGAAGCGGGCCGTGGCCTCGTCCACCAGGCCGGCGCCGGCATCCTGGGTGTCGCGCACATGGCTGTCTATGGAGTCGTCGCTGCCCAGCACGCCGACGATGCCGCCCTGGGCCCAGGCGGTGGCAGCTTCGGTCAACTCGCGCTTGGCCAGCACGACCACGGGGACAGTGTCGGCCAGATGCAGCGCGACGGTGAGGCCGGCCAGGCCGGCGCCGATGATCACCACCGGCAGTTCATTCGAGACAGCAGTCATTCGGAACCAAAACAGCCGGACCGCCGGCTGGTTCGGGCATTCTGCCGCAGTGCTCAAGCCACTGGGCCTGAGGGTCTGGAGAAAGCCTGGCGACGGTCACCTGGGACCGGGCGTCGACGGCTCACCGAGCCGCCGCGCTGCCATGCCGCCGCCACTCCGGCGGCCGCCACAGGTGCTGCAGCGCCAGCCACAGCGTGGGTTCCTGACGCATGTCGCGCCACATCGCGCGCCACTCGTGGGCGTTGAGCCAGAACAGGTTGTGCGTGGGGAACGGGTGTTCGAGGCCATAGTCCACCGGGGCGTCCTCGGGCTCGAAGCTGCCGAACAGGCGGTCGAAGACGATCAGCATGCCGCCGAAGTTCTTGTCGATGTACTGCGGGTTGCGGCCGTGGTGGGCGCGGTGGTGGGACGGCGTGTTGAACAAGAACTCGAACCAGGCCGGCAGACGGCCCACCCACTGCGTGTGCACGAAGAACTGATAGCCCAGATTCAGCGACAGCGCGAACAGCACCCAGCGCGGCTCGAAGCCCAGGAACACGGCCGGCGCGTAGAACAGCCAGTTGCCGGCAAAGGGGTAGAACCAGCTCTGCCGCAGCGCGGTGCTGAAGTTCATGTGCTCGGACCCGTGGTGCACCACATGCGCACACCAGAACCAGCGGATACGGTGGCTGGCGCGGTGGAACCAGTAGTACAGAAACTCCACCAGCAGGAACAGCCCGACGAAGCGCCAGGGCGTGATCTCCACGGTGAACAGCCGGTGCTCGTACAGCCAGCCCAGCGCCGGCAGCACGAACAGCGCCAGCGCCAGCAGGTCCACTACCAGGTAGCTGCCGCCGCTGTTCAGGCTGTCCAGCGTGTCGCGCAGCTCGAACACGCGGGTGCGACGAAAGCGCCAGACCTCCATCGCGATGAAGACCGCGAACAGCGGCGACAGCATCACCAGGGTCAGGTCACGCCAATCGCCGTGGCGGTGGTAGAGCTCGAGCAGCAGATCCATGGCGGCAAACAGTGGGCAGAGGCCGCATGGTGCCTGCAAAGCAGGCCGGCGGCTTGACCCGGACCGCCAGGGTTTTTGACAGATCGCGCCAGCGCTGGCGTTATCCCCGTCCGGAGACGGGCGCCGGCTGCGGCATCATGCGCGCCCCATGGACGACGCCCGCATCGCCGCCAGCTATGTGCAGCTGCTCTTCGAGCATCTGGGCGCGCTCGGCCTGGCCGACGCGCTGGGGCCGCCGCCGCTGCCCAGCGAGCGCTTCGTTGCGCTGCGGCGCTGGCAGACGCTGCTGGCCCAGGCGCAGGCGCTGGACCCCGGCCCCAGAGCCAGCTTCGCGCTGCGGCTGGCGCGGGGCATTGCGCCGCGTCACTTCGGCGTGGTGGGCTTCGCGGCTCTGGCCTGCGGCACGCTGGGCGAGGCGCTGCAGCGCCTGGAGCGCCATCACCGCAGCGTCTACGACGTCAACCCGGCGCGTGTGCAGGCCCTGCCCCAAGGCCTGAGCATCGAGTGGGGCGTGGAGCGGGGACGGCCCGGCGCGCTGGTGGATGAAACCGCGATCGCCTCCCTGGTGCAGCTGACACGTGAACTGACCGGACGGGCGCTGCATCCACTGGCGGTGGATTTCGTGAACCCTCGCCCCGCCGACCTGCGCCCCTACACCGACTTTTTCGGCTGCCCGGTGCGTTTCGCTCAGCCCAGCACCCGCGTGCTGCTCGCCGCGCAAGACCTGGCGCTGCCGCTGCGCGGCGCCGACGCCGCGCTGCTGGCGCTGCTGGACGAGCAGGCCGAACGCCTGCTGCAGCAGGTGGCCGCGGTCAGCGAACCCGTGGGCGTGTGGCGCCAGGCACTGGTGGGCCTGATACGCGGCGGCCACACGCAGCTGAGCGATCTGGCGCGCAGCCTGCAGATCAGCCCGCGCAGCCTGCAGCGCCGCCTGGCGGACCAGGGGCACAGCTTCCAGGGCCTGCTGTCGCAGACCCGCCAGCAACTGGCCGAGGGCTATCTGGCCGACCCCGACCTGGAGCTGGCCGAGATCGCGCTGCTGCTGGGCTATTCCGAACAAAGCGCCTTCACCCGCGCCTTCCGCCACTGGACCGGTCTGGCGCCGCTGCAATGGCGCAAACAACAGGCCTCACGCCCATGAGCCAGCCCCTGCCGCCCGCCCCCGCACAGTTGCTGACCGACGGCCAGCCCCACCATGGCCGCTACGCCGGCCGCATCGCGGCCCTGGACTGGCAAGGCCTGGCACCGGCCCGCCAGCGGTCCTGGCTGTGGCGACGCCTGCACCACAAGCGCTGGCACTACGTGGGCCTGGGCAACGACGCGCTCTTCATCGGCGTTGCCATCGTGGACGTGGGCTGGACCGCCACCGCCTTCGCCTACCTGTTCGACCGCCGCCAGCGCCGCCTGCTGGCGGACTGGCACCAGGACGGCCTGCCCGGCCTGCAGGCTCACGTGGGCAAGGCGCCGCTGGCCGGCGCCCGGGCCTGGTTCCGTGGGCCGGGTGGGCGTCTCTCACTGACGCATGACGCGGCGCAGGACCGGCTGCAGCTGTCGGTGCAGACCCGGCCACTGCGCCTGCAGGCCGAGCTGGACCTGGGCTGCATGGCGCCGCCACTGCTGGCCGTGGGCCCTATCGAGGGCGGCATCGTGCACGCGACTCAGAAGACCAGCGCGCTGCCGGTGTTCGGGTGGGCCGAGGCCGGTGGCCAGCGTTTTGCGCTGGACGATGCCTGGGCGGCGGTGGACGCGTCCAGCGGCCTGCTGGCGCGCGAGACCGCCTGGCGCTGGGCCAGCGCCCACGGGCCGGGCGTGGGCTTCAATCTGCAGGACGGCTATTTCGGCACGCAGGAGAACCTGCTGTGGCTGGACGGCCAACCGTTCGGCCTGGGTGCCGCACGCTTCGAGTTCGACGCCGCGCAACCGCTGCAGCCCTGGCGCATCCACACCGACGACGGCCTGCTGGACCTGGTCTTCACGCCCGAGGGTGCGCGCGCCGAGGACCGCAATCTCGGTTTCGCGGCCAGCCACTATGTGCAGCCGGTGGGGCGCTTCAACGGCTGGGTGCGGGCGTCCCAAGAAGCGACGCCGAGACAGGTCGTGGACCTGCTCGGCGTCACCGAGGATCACCGCTCGCGCTGGTAGGGCGCGAGCGGCAGCGCGGCTCAGTGCACCACGCGCCCGAAGCTGAACTCGCTGCCGTCCAGGTCCACCGGGATCACATCCTTGGGACCGAAGCGGCCCTGCAGGATCAGCCGGGACAGCGGGTTCTCTATACGCTGCTGGATGGCCCGCTTCAGCGGCCGCGCACCGAACACCGGGTCGAAGCCCACCTTGGCGAGTTCGTCCAGCGCGGCCGGCGTCACGTCCAGCTTCATCTCCATCTTCTCCAGCCGGCTCTCCAGCTGGCGCAGCTGGATCTTGGCGATGGACTTGATGTGTTCGGCGCCCAGCGCATGGAAGATCACGGTCTCGTCGATGCGGTTCAGGAACTCGGGCCGGAAGTGGCTCTTGACCTCGCCCCACACCGCGTCGCGTATCACCTCGTCGCTCTCGCCCGACAGCGCCATGATGTGCTGCGAGCCGAGGTTGGAGGTCATCACGATGACCGTGTTCTTGAAGTCCACGGTGCGGCCCTGGCCATCGGTCAGGCGACCATCGTCCAGCACCTGCAGCAGCACGTTGAACACGTCCGGGTGGGCCTTCTCCACCTCGTCCAGCAGCAGCACGCTATAGGGCTTGCGGCGCACGGCCTCGGTCAGCGTGCCGCCCTCCTCGTAGCCCACATAGCCCGGGGGCGCACCGATCAGGCGGCTCACGGAATGCTTCTCCATGAACTCGCTCATGTCGATGCGCACCATGTGGTCTTCGCTGTCGAACAGAAAGCCCGCCAGCGCCTTGCACAGCTCGGTCTTGCCCACGCCCGTGGGGCCCAGGAAGAGGAAGCTGCCCAGCGGCCGGTTGGGGTCGGACAGGCCCGCACGGCTGCGGCGGATCGCATCCGCCACCGCGACGATGGCCTCGTCCTGGCCGATCACGCGCTCGTGCAGCTTGTCTTCCATCTGCAGCAGCTTCTCGCGCTCGCCCTGCATCAGCTTGGACACCGGGATGCCGGTGGCACGCGCCACCACCTCGGCGATCTCCTCCGCGCCCACCATGGTGCGCAGCAGCTGGGGCGCACCCGCGCCCTTGGCCTTGCCGGCTTCCTTGTCCTGCGCTTCCTTCAGGCGCTTTTCCAGCTCCGGCAGGCGGCCGTACTGCAGCTCGGCAACGCGGTTGAAGTCACCCTTACGCTTGAGCTCCTCGATCTGGAACTTGATCTTGTCTATCTCTTCCTTGACCTGGGCCGAGCCCTGGGCCTGCGCCTTCTCGGCGGTCCAGATCTCTTCCAGGTCGTTGTACTCGCGCTGCAGCTTGAGCAGCTCTTCCTCGATCAGGCCCAGGCGCTTGATGGAGGCCTCGTCGGTCTCCTTCTTCACCGCCTCGCGCTCGATCTTGAGCTGGATCATGCGACGGTCCAGCTTGTCCATCACCTCGGGCTTGGAGTCGATCTCTATCTTGATCTTGGCCGCCGCCTCGTCGATCAGGTCGATGGCCTTGTCGGGCAGGAAGCGGTCGGTGATGTAGCGGTGCGAGAGTTCGGCCGCGGCCACGATGGCCGGGTCGGTGATCTCCACGCCATGGTGGACCTCGTACTTCTCCTGCAGGCCGCGCAGGATGGCGATGGTGGCCTCCACCGTGGGTTCGTCCACCAGCACCTTCTGGAAGCGGCGCTCCAGCGCGGCGTCCTTCTCCACATACTGGCGGTATTCGTCCAGCGTGGTCGCACCTATGCAGTGCAGCTCTCCGCGGGCCAGCGCCGGCTTGAGCATGTTGCCGGCGTCGATCGCGCCCTCGGCCTTGCCCGCGCCCACCATGGTGTGCAGCTCGTCGATGAACAGGATGATGCGGCCCTCGTCCAGCGCCACTTCCTTCAGCACGGCCTTGAGCCGCTCCTCGAATTCACCGCGGAACTTGGCACCCGCCAACAGGCCGGCCATGTCCAACACCAGCACGCGCTTGTCCCGCAGCGAATCGGGCACCTCGCCGTTCACGATGCGCTGGGCCAGGCCCTCGACGATGGCGGTCTTGCCCACGCCAGGCTCGCCGATCAGCACCGGGTTGTTCTTGCTACGGCGCTGCAGCACCTGGATGGCGCGGCGGATCTCGTCGTCGCGGCCGATGACCGGGTCCAGCTTGCCCTGGCGGGCACGCTCGGTCAGGTCCAGCGTGTATTTCTTGAGCGCCTCGCGCTGGCCCTCGGCCTCCTGCGAGTCCACCTTCTGGCCGCCACGCACCGCGTCTATCGCGGCCTCCAGCGCCTTGCGGGTCAGGCCGTGGCCGCGCACGATGCCGCCCAGGTCGGTCTTGGCATCGGCCAGCGCCAGCAGGAACATCTCGCTGGCGATGAACTGGTCACCGCGCTTGCCGCTTTCCTTGTCGGCGGCCTGCAGCAGTTGCACCAGGTCACGCCCGGGCTGCACTGGTCCGCCGCCCTGCACACCGGGCAGGGCCTGCATCGCGGTGTCCATCGCGGTCTTCAGCGCCGCGGTGTTCGCGCCGGCGCGGTCCAGCAAGGCCTTCGGGCCGTCCGGCAATGCCAGCATGGCTGCCAGCAGATGGGGCGGCTCGATATAGGGGTTGTCGCGTGCAACGGCCAGGCTCTGGGCATCGGCCAGGGCCTGCTGGAACGCGGTGGTGAGCTTGTCGAATCGCATGGGATGAATCCTCCGTTGCCAGGCGACATGAGGGAAGCATCCGCGAAATCAAGGCCGGCGGCTCGCACAGCACGGCGCCGGCTTGCGCCAGATCAAAGGCGCTGCTGCGGCAGCGGCGGCGTCAGCGCAGCCAGATCAGCCGGCCCAGCGCATAGCCCAGTGCCGCGCAGCCCAGCGCGCCCAGCAGGTGGGCGGCGCTGTGCATCAAGGCCAGGCCACCCTGCCCGCGCTGCAGCAGCGTCAGCGATTCGGCCGAAAAGGACGAGAAGGTGGTGAAGCCACCCAGCACGCCAGTCACCAGCAGCAGGCGCAGCAACTCGTCCGGCGCGCGCTGAAAGTACACCAGGGAAGCGCCTATCGCCAGGCCGCCCAGGCAGTTCACCGCCAGCGTGCCCAGCGGAAAGCCGGCCCACAGGCCGTTCAGCGCCAGCCCCGCGCCCCAGCGCAGCAGCGCGCCGACCGCCGCACCCAGCGCCACCGCCAGCGCCTGCAGACCCAGCCCGGCGCTCATGCCGCGCCGGCGCCCGCGGCGCTGTTGCCGGAACTCAGGCCCCAGCGGGCCAGTGCCTGGTCATCGGACTCACGCGCGTCCACCCAGTGCGCGCCGGCGGGCGTGTGTTCCTTCTTCCAGAACGGCGCCTGGGTCTTGAGATAGTCCATCAGGAATTCGCAGCCCTGGAAGGCCTGGCCGCGGTGGGCCGAGCTCACCAGCACCAGCACGATCTGCTCGCGCGCCTCCAGCGCGCCGACGCGGTGGATCACGCGTGCCGCGCGGATGTCGAAGCGCTGCATCGCCGTGTCTATCATGGCTTCGATGGAGGCCTCGGTCATGCCGGGGTAATGCTCCAGCTCCATGCGGCTGACCGCCGCGCCGCTGCTGAGCTCGCGCACCGTGCCCACGAAGGCCACGACCGCGCCCACACCACCGTCATCGGCCCGCAGCCGGGCCGCCTCGGCGCTGAGATCGAAGTCCTGGGCCTGAATCGTCACTCGTGGGGATGTCATCTGAGCGATTCTCCACTTGCGCGGTGAGATTCACCTCGCAGGCGTCGGGTTCACCCCGAGCCAGGCAGGATACTCCCCGAACGTTTTTGTCAATTCAAGCGTTGGAGCGCCGCATGGCCCTGATGGATTTCATCAAGAAACAGTTCATCGACATCATCCAGTGGACCGAGGATGGTGACGGCGTGCTGGCCTGGCGCTTTCCGATGGCGGACATGGAAATCCAGAACGGCGCCTCGCTGACGGTTCGCGAGTCCCAGGTGGCCGTGTTCGTCAACGAAGGCCAGGTGGCCGACGTGTTTGGCCCCGGCACGCACAAGCTCAGCACCCAGACGCTGCCGGTGCTCACCTACCTGAAGAACTGGGACAAGCTGTTCGAGTCGCCGTTCAAGAGCGATGTCTATTTCTTCAGCACCCGCCAGCAGCTGGACCGCCGCTGGGGCACCAGCCAGCCGGTCGCCATCCGCGACAAGGACTTCGGCGCGGTGCGCCTGCGAGCCTTCGGCAACTACGCCTACCGGCTGCGCGACCCCAAGCTCTTCCACAGCCAGGTCTCCGGCACGCGCGAGCGCTACACGGTGGACGACCTCGACGCCCAGTTGCGCGGCCTGATGCTGCAGCACCTCAGCGACGCGGTGGCCAGCAGCGGCACCCCCTTCCTGGACCTTGCCGCCAACCAGGTGGAATTCGCCGAAGCGCTGAAGACCGCGACCAGCGCCGCCTTCGACGCGCTGGGGCTGGAGTTGCTGACGGTCACGATGCAGAACGTGTCCCTGCCCGAGGAACTGCAAAAGGTGCTGGACCAGCGCATAGGCATGGGCATCATCGGCCAGAACATGGGTCAGTTCATGCAGTACCAGGCGGCTCAGGCCCTGCCCGAGATCGCCAAGGGCGTGGGCTCGGGCGGCTCCGGCGTGGCCGGCGAGGCCGTGGGCCTGGGGGCAGGCGTTGCGCTGGGCCAGACGCTGGCGCAGACGCTGGGCCAGGGCCTGGCCGGCGTGGGCGCGGCCGCCCCGGCCCCGGCGGCCAGCAAGCCCGACGACATCGTCGCGCTGCTGGAGAAGCTGGGCGACCTGAAATCCAAGGGCATCCTGACGGACGAAGAGTTCGCGGCCAAGAAGGCCGATCTGCTGAAGAAGCTGGGCTGACGCCCGCGCCACCCCGCCCACAGGACCGTGGCGTCACGGACCTCGTGCGGCTGGGTGACACTGAGCCCATGCACGGCGCCCCCCGAGTGACCTCCGCCCATGGCTGAGCCTGCTGCCCAGCGCCGCTGGCGCGCGGCCTGCCCCAACTGCGGCGCGCCGGTCGAATTCCAGAGCGCGGCCTCGGCCAGTGCGGTGTGCAGCTTTTGCCGCAGCACGCTGCTGCGCGAGGGCGAGACGCTGCGCCGCATCGGCCAGAGCGCCGAGATCTTCGACGACTATTCGCCGCTGCAGCTGGGCGCCACCGGCCGCTGGCTGGGCACGGGCTTCGCCGTGGTCGGCCGCGTGCAGCGCGGCTCGGAGCTGGGCAACTGGAACGAATGGCATCTGCTGTTCGACGCTGGCAGTGAGCCGCCCCGGGTCGCCTGGCTGAGCGAGGACAACGGCCAGTTCGTGCTGAGCCTGGAGGCGCCCCTCGCGGAGCTGCCGCCCGAGGCCCCTGGCTTGGGCCTGCCGCTGACCGTGGCCGGCCAGCGCTGGCAGGTCGCGGCCGCGGTCGATGCCGAGCTGCGCGCGGCCGAGGGCGAGCTGCCGCGGCCACCTGCTGCCGGCCGGGTCATCGAGCTGCGCAATGCGCAGGACGAGGTCGGCACGCTGGAGTTCAGGGCGGGTGAGCCGCCCGTCTGGTCCGTGGGCCGGGCGGTGATGCTGAACGACCTGGCCTTGCAGGGGCTGCGCAGCACCGCCGACGGGGAATCGGTGGCCGAAGCCCGGCTGAGCGGCCGCAGCATCGCCTGCCCCAGTTGCGGCGCGCCGCTGGAGCCGCGCCTGGCCCAGAGCAAGAGCATGGTCTGCGCCCAGTGCAGCGCGCTGGTGGACCTGCCGGCCGACGAGGCCCGCGCGCTGGGCTTCACGCCTCAATCACCCGGCCTGCCGCCGCTGATTCCGCTGGGGCGCACCGGCACCTTGTCGCTACCCGGCTCGCCGCCCGCGGACTGGACCGTGGTTGGCTACCAGGAGCGCTGCGACCTGCCCGAGGACGCAGACGACGAGCAGAGCTTCTGGCGCGAATACCTGCTCTTCAACCGCATGCTGGGCTTTGCCTTCCTGGTGGACACGCGTGAAGGCTGGAGCCTGGTTCGCACGCTGACCGGCGCGCCCGATGCCGCGCGCGGCGGCGTGACCTTGCTGGGCCGCAATTACGTGCAGCGCTGGTCCTACATGGCCAAGACCACCCATGTGCTGGGCGAGTTCTACTGGCCGGTGCGCCTGGACGACCGCGTCCAGGTGACGGACTACGCCACCGCCGACGGCCGCTTCCTGCTGAGCCGCGAGCAGCAGGGCAGCGAGGTCACCTGGAGTGGCGGCCAGCCGCTGCCGGCCGCCACGGTGCAGAAGGCCTTTGGCCTGGCCGATGGCGCCCCGCTGGCGCGCGACGCCTCGGCACTGCGCAGCGATGGCAGTACGCTGCTGCGCAATCTGGTGATCGCGATGCTGCTGATCGCGGTGGCCTTTGCGCTGCTGCGAGCCTGTAGCAGCGACGACTGCCAGCGCTACAAGGACAGCTTTGGCGAGAACAGCGCCGAGTACCAACAATGCCGCAGCCAGGCGCGCGGCAGCGGCGTCTACATCGGCAACAGCGGCGGCAGCTATGGTGGCTACAGCAGCGGCGGTGGCGGCCACAAGTAAGCCCTCAGAAGGAGCAAGACATGACCCTGGACTGGCTCAAGCCCGAGGTGATCCTCGGCTCGACGATGTATGCCGTCATCGGCGTCGCGATCTTCTGGATCGCGTTCGTCATCGTCGACAAGCTCACCCCTTACCGGCTCTGGGAGGAGCTGGTGGAGCGCAAGAACCTCGCACTGGCCATCGTCGTGGCGGCGATGTGCATCTCCATAGGCAACATCGTGGCGGCAGCGATCCACGGCTGATCCCGGCCATCGTGCAGTCTGTCGCAAACGCCGCGACAACGCGGCATGCCTGAGAAGAATCGCGTTTTTTGCTTCAGGAACGCGTGATGAAGAGATGGTTAATGGCCGCGGCTCTGGCCAGCAGTCTGCTGAGCGTGACCGCGGCGCAGGCCCAAGCCGAGGCCCAGACCCAGGCTCAGAAGGCCGACGCCACCGCCCAGGCCGCCGGCTTCAAGATCCGGCCCGTGGACGACGCCTGGCGCGCCAGCTTGCCGCGCAATGCCGAGGCCGCCACGCAGGCCTATATGGACCGCCTGCCGGCCGACGTGGTGGCGAAGTCCGACGCTTACTACACCGGTGGCTACTGGCTGCAACTGTGGCATCTGCTGCTGGGGCTGGTGATTGCCGCACTGTGGCTGTCGGGCCGGCGCGCGACGCGGCTGCGTGACTGGGCCGCCGCACGAGGCCGCGGCGCGCTGCGGCGCGACTTCCTGTTCTCGGCGGTCTATCTCGCCGTGGGCAGCCTGCTGAGCCTGCCGCTGACGCTGTACGAGGAATGGTGGCGCGAGCATGCCTATGGCATGTCCACCCAGACGCTGGGCGCCTGGCTGGGCGAGTGGGCGGTGGCCAGCACGATCAACCTGCTGATAGGCGCACTGGCCTTCACCCTGCTCTATGTGCTGATACGGCGCGCCGGCCAGCGCTGGTGGATGTGGGGCACGGCCGGTGCGATGACGCTGCTGACGGTGATCATCGCGGTGTCCCCGGTGCTGTTCGAGCCGCTGTTCAACGACTACAAGCCCGTGGAGGACGGCCCCGTCAAGCAGGCCGTGCTGCAGATGGCCCACGCCAACGGCGTGCCGGTGGACAACGTCTATGTGTTCGACGCGTCGCGCCAGACCACGCGCATCAGCGCCAATGTGTCGGGCTTGTTCGGCACGGCCGCCGTGCGGCTCAACGACAACCTGCTGCGCCGCACCTCACTGCCCGAGATCCGCGCGGTGATGGGGCACGAGCTGGGCCACTACGTGATGAACCACATCGTCAAGACGCTGTGCATGCTGGCGCTGGTGCTGCTGGCGGGCTTCTATGCGGTGCAGGCCCTGCTGGGCTGGCTGCTGAAGCGCCTGGCCCCCAGCACCGGCATCCAGCGCGTGGACGATATCGCCGGACTGCCGCTGCTGGCCGCCGCGTTCTCGCTGTTCTTCGCGCTGGCCTCGCCGGTGCAGAACACCATCACCCGGGTGCAGGAGGCCGAGGCGGACCAGTTCGGCCTCAACCTGTCACGGGAACCCCACGGCTTTGCGGAAGGCCAGCTGCGCCTGGTCGAGTACCGCAAGGCCGACCCCGGCCCGGTCGAGGAATTCCTGTTCTTCCACCACCCCAGCACCCGTCACCGCATCCTGGCCGCGATGCGCTGGCGCGAGGCCATGGGCACGCCCTGACCCCGCCATCGCCGCTGCGCCCGCCAAGGGGGGCGCAGCGGCGACACTCCACCCCGCATGGCCCCTCAAGCCCCTCTCGACAACGCCTCACCCCGTGCCCGCCCGGCGCTGGCCGAACTGCTGCTGCTGGCCAGCGTCTTCCTGATCGCGGCCTGCGGCCTGGTCTACGAGCTGGCTGCCGGTGCGCTGGCCAGCTATCTGCTGGGCGACTCGGTGCTGCAGTTCTCCACCGTGATCGGGGTCTACCTGTTCGCAATGGGGCTGGGCTCCTGGCTGTCGCGCTTCGTGGAGCGGCAACTGGTGGCGGTGTTCCTGCAGGTGGAGTTGCTGGTGGGCGTGATCGGCGGGCTGATGCCGGCCGCGCTGTTCGCGGTCAACAGCCTGCTGCCGCCCGGCAGCGCCCTGCCCTTTCGCGTGCTGCTGTACGCGCTGGTGCTGCTGGTGGGCACGCTGGTGGGGCTGGAGATCCCGCTGGTGATGCGCATACTCAAGCGCCACTTCAGCCACCGCTACGGCCTCAAGGACCTGGTCTCGCAGGTACTGACCTTCGACTATCTGGGCGCGCTGCTGGTGGCGCTGGCCTTCCCGCTGGTGCTGGTGCCGCAGCTGGGCCTGGTGCGCACCGGACTGGCCTTCGGCCTGCTGAACGTGGCGGTGGCCGTGTGGTCGCTCAAGCTGTTCCGCGCCGAGCTGCGGCTCCCGCGCGCACTGGCCGGTGCCTGTGCCTTCGCCGCGCTGCTGCTGCTGGGCGCGCTGGCCGGCGCCGAACGGCTCACCAGTTGGTCGGAGGAGCGCTTCTACGGCGAGCACATCGTGTTCAAGCAGAGCAGCGCCTACCAGCGCATCGTGGTCACCGAGGGGGGTGGCGGCACGCGGCTCTTTCTGAACGGCAATCTGCAGTTCCATTCGCGCGACGAGTACCGCTACCACGAGGCTCTGGTCCATCCCGCGATGGCCGCCCAGGGCGCGCCGCGGCGCGTGCTGGTGCTGGGCGGCGGCGACGGCATGGCGGTGCGCGAGATCCTCAAATACCCCAGCGTCCAGCAGGTCACGCTGGTGGAGCTGGACCCGCTGATGACCGGCCTGTTCAGCAGCAACCCCAAGCTGGCCGCACTGAACGGCCACTCGCTCTCCAGCCCCAAGCTGACCATCGTCAATGCCGACGCCTTCGGCTGGCTGGAGCAGCACGACGGGGTGTTCGACGTCATCGTCATCGACTTCCCCGACCCGTCCAACTTCGCGCTGGGCAAGCTCTACACCACCAGCTTCTACGAACTGGTGGACCAGCACCTCAGCGCCAGCGGCTACGCGGTCGTGCAGACCACCTCGCCGCTGATCGCGCGGCGCAGCTTCTGGACCGTGGTCGGCACGCTGGAGGCTGTGGGGCTCAGGACCACGCCCTACCACGCCCATGTGCCCAGCTTCGGCGAGTGGGGCTTCGTACTGGCCTCGCGCCGCCCCTTCCGCCGGCCCACGCAGTTCCCCGACGGACTGCGCTTCGTCAGCGCAGGCAGTCTGCCGGCCCTGCTGGACTTTCCGCCCGACATGGCCCGCCTGCCCACCGAGGTGAACCGGCTGTCCAACCAGGT
Organism: uncultured Roseateles sp.; assembly: GCF_913777145.1. GTDB lineage: Bacteria > Pseudomonadota > Gammaproteobacteria > Burkholderiales > Burkholderiaceae_C > Pelomonas. The sequence continues at coordinate 11,477 of NZ_CAJYPS010000017.1, read as the reverse complement.
GCTGGTGCAGGAGTTCGAGGCCGAATGGGGCAAGGTGCATTGAGGCGGCGCTCCCTGCTGCTGGGCGGCGGCGCCGTACTCGCCGGCTGCGCGCCCGACGCCGCGCCGCTGCAAGGCGGCTGGGTAGGCACGCATCCGGAGCGCGGCCACCGACTGCGTGCGCCCTTGCCGACCCCAACGGGCGCGACGCGGCGTACCGATGTGCTGATCGTGGGCGGCGGCATCGCCGGTCTGGCCTGTGCGCGCGAGCTGCAACGGCGCGGCGTGCAAGACCTGGCCCTGCTGGAGCTGGAAGACCAGGCCGGCGGCAACAGCCGTGGCCACCAGCTGGGCGGCAGTCCCTGCCCGCTGGGCGCCCACTACCTGCCCCTGCCCGGCCCGGAAACGCATGACGTGCTCGCACTGCTGCACGAGCTGGGCCTGGCCCGCCACGAACTGGGCCACACGGTCTGGGACGAGCGCCACCTGTGCCACAGCCCTCAGGAGCGTTTGTTCATAGACGGCGCCTGGCACGAGGGCCTGCTGCCGCCCGAGGATGGCCCGGCGTTGCGCCAGCAATACCAGCGCTTTGCCGCCCGTGTGGCGCAGGCGCAGACGCTGGGCTTTGCGCTGCCCACCCGCCGGGCACGCTGGACGGCAGCGCATGCCGAACTGGACACGCAGACCTTTGCATACTGGCTGGACCAGCAAGACCTGACCCACCCGCGGCTGCGCTGGTATCTGGACTACTGCTGCCGCGACGACTACGGCGCGGACGCCGCCACCGTGTCCGCCTGGGCCGGCCTGCACTACTTCGCCAGCCGCCATGGCTTCCACGCACCGGGCGACGAGACCGCCGAACGCGAGCCGGTGCTGACCTGGCCCGAGGGCAATGGCTGGCTCAGCGCCCGCCTGGCCGAGCCGCTGGGTGACCGTCTGCAGCGCGGACGCACGGTGCTGCGGGTGAGCGAGCAACGGGCCGGCGTGGATGTGCTGACCTGGGACGAAACCGCGGACCGCGCCGAGCGCTGGCAGGCGCGAGCGGTGGTGCTGGCCACACCCTTGTTCATCAGCGCGCGCCTGCTGGAGCACCCCCCCGACGCGCTGCGCCAAGCGGCCTCACAGTTGCACTACGCCCCTTGGCTGACCGCCAATCTCGCACTCACGGGCGAGCTGCTACAACGCCCCGGCGTGCCCTCGACCTGGGACAACGTGCGCTACGGCGCCGCGTCCCTGGGCTATGTGGACGCGCGCCATCAGTCGCTGGATCCCAGCCCGCGCCCGCCACTGCTGACCGCCTACGTGGCGCTGCCCGCGGCGCGGCGGCCCGAGCTGCTGGAACAGCCCTGGCAGGCCTGGGCGCGCCGGGTGCTGGACGATCTGGCACCGCTGCATCCCGACCTCGCACCACAGTTGCAGCGCATCGACCTGTGCCGCTTCGGCCACGCGATGAGCGTGCCGGTGCCCGGGCTGCGCGGCTCGGCCGCCCTGGCCGCGCTGAGCGAAGCCCGTGGGCGCGTGCTGTTCGCGCACTCGGACCTGGCGGGCTATTCGGTGTTCGAGGAGGCTTACGCCGCCGGAATGAAAACCGCCCGCCGGGTGGCGGGCGGGCTGGGCCTGGCAGCGGGCTAGCGCGAACGCTGGCCGCTGCCAACCATTGGGGCTTATTCGCTGCGGCGGCGACGCAGCGCAACCACGCCCAGCAGGCCGCCGGCCATCAGCGCCCAGGTGCCGGGCTCCGGAACGGCCGACACCGAGGTGTAGCTGAACTGGTCCACGCCGATGATGTTGGAGTTGGCGCCGTTGGGGCCACCCGAGGTCACGAAGTAGCGGAAGGCCACGCGACCGTCCACCGGGCCGCTCAGGCCGCTGACGGTGGCGGTGTACTGGGTCCAGGTCTCCGGGTAGCCACCGGCGGCCAGCGTCGGGTTGATGGTCAGCAGCACGGTGGAGAACACCCCCACCGAGGTGGTGGTCGTGCCCACGTCCAGGCTGCTGCCCGAGGTGCTCAGACGCAGCTCCAGACGGTCCGGATACTCGGAGCCCGGCGTGGTGGTCGTGAAGAACGAGAAGGTGTCCCCGTTGTTCAGGCCGGTGATCAGCGGCGACAGCATCCAGTTGCTCAGCGTCGCACTGGAGGACGTGGAGTTGCTGGAGTTCCAGCTCACCACCGCGAACTGGGAGCCCTCGTAGGGCAGCACCACCGGGTTGCTGTCCGCGTCGATGATGGCCGTGCCCAGACGCCACACCCCCGCGGAGTTGGGCGTGGTGCTGCGGTTCACCGTGGTCCAGCCCGAGTCGGCCAGCGCGGTACCCTCGAAATTCTCGGAGAAGCTGCTTGCCCAGGCAGACTGGGCCGCGACGGCCAGCAGGCCCGCGGCGATCACAGCGGTCGATTTCTTCAACAAAGCACTCATCAGATTTCCACCTTCCGGTTAGCTGGTTGCACAAAACCGGGTGCCAGAAAACCCCCGACCCGCCGGTCGCAACCGGTGGCCTGACGCAGCTGTTCTGCCCCTTCCCTCAATCCAGGCCGACCGTCTCTGAAGCCGTCTGAGCGGCATGCGGTGCACAAAAAATGCGTCGACCCGAGAATTTGTTCTCGGACATTGCAGCACCGTGAAGCCGGGTGACGACTGCGGGCAAACACGGGCAGGCACTGCCCTCCCCCGCGATCCGGGGGGCGGTCAATCCCTGAGAGCGCCGCGCTGCAAACGCTGCAGCAATGATTCGCCAGGGGCAAAGGCGCTCAGCAGGCCCGCCAGCAGGCGCTGGGCACGGCCGCTGTTGTCCGCTGAGTGGTTGCAGACGAACACGTCCAGCGTGACCCGGCCGAACTCCGGCCAGGTGTGGACCGCCAGATGCGACTCGGCGAGCAGCACCATGCCGGTCACACCGGCGGCGCTGGCGCCGGGGGCGGTCGGGAAGCTGTGAAAGAGCTCGCCCACCGGCTGCAGGCCGGCCTCTCGCACCGCCGCCACGCACAGCGCCCTCAGTGCATCGGCCTGGGTCATGGCAGGCAATGCCGCATCGACAGCGCCCAGGTCGGCGGTCAGATGCAGGCCGGTCAACTCAGCCTCCGGTCACGGGCGGGAAGAAGGCGAGCTCGTCACCATCGGCCAGCGGTGCGGTCTCGGCCACCATCTTCTGATTCAGCGCGGCACGCACCGCGCGGCCCCGCGCCAGCACCTCGGCATGGGCGCCGCCACGAGCCAGCAGCGCGTCGCGCGCAGCGGCCACGCTGCTGCCCGCGGGCAGGCTCAGGCGGTCGGACTCGCCCAGGCGCTCGCGCAAGGACGCAAAAAAGCGCAGATTCACCGTGATATCGCTCATGCCAGCAGCTCCGAGAACGGCAGGAAGCTGACCAGGTCGCCCGGGGCGATGGGCTGGCCCGCGGGGTTGTCGATCAGGCCATCGGCCCAGAAGGCCGAGGTCAGCACGCCCGAGCTCTGGTTGCTGAAAAGCTCCAGTGCGCCGGCCTCGTTCACACGCACGCGCAGGAACTCGCGCCGCCGGTCGGGCCGAGACCACTCGAACGCAGCCGGCAGGCGCCAACGGCGCGGCTGCCATCGCGTCGCGCCCTGCAGCTTCAGCAGCGCCGGGCGCACCAGCAGCAGAAAGGTCACCAGGCTGGACACCGGGTTGCCCGGCAGCCCCACGAAATGCGCCTGGCCGACCCGGCCGTACGCAAAGGGTTTGCCCGGCTTGATGGACAACTGCCACAGCTCCAGCCGGCCCTCGGCCTGCACGACGGGGCGCAGGTGGTCTTCCTCACCCACCGACACACCGCCCGAGGTGACGATGACATCGGCCCGGCCCGCAGCCTCGCGCAGCGCGGCGCGGGTGGCGTCCAGGCGGTCGGGCACGATGCCCAGGTCCAGCACCTCGCAACCCAGACCCTCGATCAGCGCACGCAGCGTGTAGCGGTTGGAGTTGTAGATCGCGCCCGGCGGCAAGGGCTCGCCCGGCATCACCAGTTCGTCGCCGGTGGAGAACAGCGCCACGCGCGGGCGCCGAGTCACGCGGAGCTGGGCGGCACCGGCCGTGGCGGCCAGGCCCAGCGAGATCGCATCCAGCCGCGTGCCCGCGGCCAGCACCACCTCGCCGGCCCGCACATCCTCGCCGCGGCGGCGTATCGCACTGCCCAGGCTCACCGCCTCGGTGATGCGCACACGGCCCAGCGGCAGCGCCGCATCCGGCAGCGCCTCGGTGTGCTCCTGCATGACCACGGTGTCGGCGCCGGCCGGCACCTGGGCGCCGGTGAAGATGCGGGCCGCCTCGCCGGGTGCCAACGGCTGCGGCGGCTGGCCGGCGGCGATGCGCTGGGTCACCGGCAGCAGCTGGCCGGCGTCGGTCGCGCGCAGCGCGTAGCCATCCATCGCCGAGTTGTCCTCGGGCGGCACGTTGACCGGGGAGACCAGGTCCTCGGCCAGCACGCGCCCCCGCGCAGCCTGCGTGGGCAGGGTCTCCTGGCCCGGCAGCGGCGAAAAATAGGCCAGCAGCGCGGCCAGCGCGTCGTCGAGTGGGGTCAGGGATTTCTTGGGGGATTCAGACATGCTCGGCAATGTAGGCCTTCACCAGCGCGGCGTCAGCGGCCAGGATTTTGACGCGCTTGGGCAGGTCCTCGATGCCGGCCAGAGCCGCCGGACGCGGCGGCTCCATGCCCAGGGCTTCATGAATCGTGGCGGCGAACTTGGCCGGCAGTGCGGTTTCCAGCACCAGCACGGTCTCGCCGGGCGCACGCAGCTGCTGCGCGACCTTGAGGCCATCGGCCGTGTGCGGGTCGATGACGACGCCGTGCTCGGCATGGCAGCGGCGTATCGTGGCCAGCCGGTCGGCGTGGGTGCTGCGGCCCGAGGTGAAGCCGAAGCGGGCGATGGCCGCATGCTCGTCCGCGCCCAGCTCGAAGGCCGGCGCCCGGAACAGCCCCGCCACGCGCGCACCATCCCGCCCCAGCAGGTCGAACACGAAGCGCTCGAAATTGCTGGCCTTGGAGATGTCCATGGACGGGCTGGAGGTCTCGTGCGTGTCGGCCGTGCCGCGCGGACGGTAGGCGCCGGTGCGGAAGAACTCGTCCAGCACGTCGTTCTCGTTGGTCGCCACGATCAGCCGGCCAATGGGCAGGCCCATCATGCGGGCCACATGGCCGGCGCAGACATTGCCGAAATTGCCCGAGGGCACGGCAAAGCTCACGCGCTCGGCATTCGTCTTGGTGGCCTGGAAGTAGCCGGCGAAGTAATACACCACCTGGGCCAGCAGGCGCGCCCAGTTGATGGAGTTGACCGTGCCTATGCGATGCGTGCGCTTGAAGGCCAGGTCGTTGGAGACCGCCTTCACGATGTCCTGGCAGTCGTCGAACACCCCCTTGACGGCGATGTTGTGGATGTTGGGGTCCTGCAGGCTGAACATCTGCGCCTGCTGGAAGGGGCTCATGCGGCCCTCGGGGCTGAGCATGAAGACGTTCACACCGCGCTTGCCGCGCATCGCGTACTCGGCCGCGCTGCCGGTGTCGCCGGAGGTCGCGCCCAGGATGTTGAGCGTCTCGCCGCGCCGGCCCAGCTCGTACTCGAACAGCGCGCCCAGCAGCTGCATGGCCATGTCCTTGAAGGCCAGCGTGGGGCCGTTGGACAGCGCCTCCAGATACACGCCGGGCTCCAGCGGCTTCAAGGGCACGATGGCCTCGCTGCCGAACACCGCCGCGGTGTAGACCTTGCGCGTGATCGCACGCAGGTCGGCGGCCGGGATGTCGGCTATGTAGAGCGACAGGATCTCAAACGCCAGGTCCGCATAGGGCAGCGCGCGCCAGCGCGTCAGCGTGGCATCGTCCACCTGCGGGTAATGCGTGGGCAGGTAGAGGCCGCCATCGGGGGCCAGGCCTTCGAGCAGGATGTCGGAGAAGCCGCGCTCGGTCTGGTCGCCGCGGGTGCTGATGTATTTCATGTCAGGTGCTCAAAGGGTGGATACGCTGCCTACAGGCCTTTGTCCCTCGGGGCCGAGCGCCGGGCCGCTCCCAAGCCGGCCCGCAGGCGATGTGCAAGCGGCTCCACGCCGCTTGCATCGCCGTCCCCTCGGGGGACCGACTAGGCTTGCGCGCGTTCAGCGCGGCAAGACGGGGCGAGGGGCCAACAATTCAAGCCAGCTCTTCCTTGCGAATCCTCACGATGGGCGCCAGCACCGTGGACAGCGCCTGCATCTTGGCCAACGCGTCGTTCATGCGGCCCTCGACGGTGTCGTGGGTCAGGATGATGAGATCGGTCTGGCGCTCGCCGTCGGCGGATTCGCGCTGCAGCACCGCGTCAATGGAGATGTCGCTCTCGGCCAGGATGGTGGTGATGCGCGACAGCACGCCCGGCTGGTCGGCCACCACCAGGCGCAGGTAGAACGCGGTCTGCACCTGGGCGATGGGCAGCACCGGCGTGTCGCTGATCGCGTCCGGCCGGAAGGCCAGGTGGGGCACGCGGTGGTCGGGGTCGGCGGTGGCCAGGCGGGTCACGTCCACCAGGTCGGCCACCACGGCCGAGGCCGTGGGCTCGGCGCCCGCGCCCTTGCCGTAGTACAGCGTCGTGCCCACCGCGTCGGCCTGCACCACCACCGCGTTCATCGCACCCTCCACATTGGCGATCAGCCGGCTGGCGGGGATCAGCGTGGGGTGGACGCGCAGCTCGATGCCATCCGCGCGCCGGCGCGTGATGCCCAGCAGCTTGATGCGATAGCCCAGCTGTTCGGCGTACTTGATGTCGGTGGCCTGCAGGCTGGAGATGCCCTCCACGTGGGCCTTGGCGAACTGCACCGGCACGCCGAAGGCAATCGCACTCATCAGGGTCAGCTTGTGCGCGGCGTCCACGCCCTCGATGTCGAAGGTGGGGTCGGTCTCGGCATAGCCCAGGCGCTGGGCTTCCTTCAGCACGGTGGCGAAGTCCAGGCCCTTGCCACGCATCTCCGACAGGATGAAATTGGTCGTGCCGTTGATGATGCCGGCGATCCACTCGATGCGGTTGCCGGTCAGGCCCTCGCGCAGCGCCTTGATGATGGGAATGCCCCCGGCCACCGCCGCCTCGAAGGCAACGACCACGCCCTTCTCGCGCGCGGCCGCGAAGATCTCGGTGCCGTGCAGCGCCAGCAGCGCCTTGTTGGCCGTGACCACGTGCTTGCCGTTGGCAATCGCCTTGAGCACCAGCGTGCGGGCGGGCTCGATGCCGCCTATCAGCTCGACCACGATGTCCAGCGATGGATCGTCCACCAGCGCCATCGCGTCACCCACGACCGGCACCGCGCCGCCCACCACCGAGCGGTAGGCCTCGGCGCGGGCCTCGTTGCGGGCCGCGATCATCGTGACCTCGATGCCGCGCCCGGCGCGGCCGCGGATTTCCGTCTGGTTGCGCTTGAGCACCTGCCAGGTGCCGGTACCGACGGTGCCCAGGCCGATCAGGCCGACTCGAATCGCTTGCATCTCGGGAACTCTCAGGAGGAATGACGGCGGCGGTAGCCGGCCAGGAAACGGTCGATGCGACCCACGGCCAGGCGCAGGTCGTCCACGTTGGGCAGGAAGACCAGCCGGAAGTGGTCGTGATCCGGCCAGTTGAAGCCCGTGCCCTGCACGATCAGCACCTTCTCCTCGGCCAGCAGCTCGTAGGCGAACTGCTGGTCGTCGGCGATGGGGTAGATCTTGGGGTCCAGGCGCGGGAACATGTAGAGCGCGGCCTTCGGCTTCACGACGCTGACGCCCGGGATCTGCGTCAGCAGCTCGTAGGCCAGGTCGCGCTGGTGGCACAAGCGCCCGGTGGGCGCGACCAGGTCGTCGATGCTCTGGTAGCCGCCCAGCGCCGTCTGTATGGCCAGCTGCCCCGGCGTGTTGGCGCACAGGCGCAGCGAGGCCAGCATGTTCAGGCCCTCGATGTAGTCGCGCGCATGGCGCTTCTCGCCACTCACCACCATCCAGCCGGCCCGATAGCCGCAGGAACGGTAGTTCTTGGACAGACCGTTGAAGGTCACGAACAGCACGTCATCGGCCAGCGAGGCCATGCTGACATGCTGGTTGCCGTCGTACAGCGTCTTGTCGTAGATCTCGTCGGCGAACACGATGAGCTGGTGGCGGCGCGCGATCTCGATCAGGCCCAGCAGCAGGTCCGTGGGGTACAGCGCCCCGGTCGGGTTATTGGGGTTGCAGACCATGATGCCGCGGGTGCGCGGCGTGATCTTGGCCTCGATGTCTTCCAGATCCGGCAGCCAGCCGGCGCCCTCGTCGCAGCGGTAGTGCACCGGCCGGCCGCCCGACAGGCCCACGACCGCGGTGTAGAGCGGGAAATCGGGCGCCGGGATCAGCACCTCGTCGCCATCGTTCACCAGCGCATTGATCGCCATCTGGATCAGCTCGGATGCGCCATTGCCCAGGTAGACATCGTCCACCGTGACGCCCTTGACACCCTTTTGCTGCGTGTAGTGCACCACTGCCTTGCGCGGCGCGAACAGGCCCTTGCTGTCGGTGTAGCCGCCGGCGTCGGCGAGATTGCGGATCATGTCCTGCACGATCTCGTCCGGCGGCGTCAGCCCGAACACCGCCGTGTTGCCGATGTTGAGCTTGATGATCTTGTGGCCCTCTTCCTCCATCTGGCGCGCCTTGTCCAGCACCGGGCCGCGGATGTCGTAGCTGATGTTGGCCAGCTTGCTGGACTTGGCGATGGGCTTCAAGACGGTCTCCGAACTCGGGTTTGCTGCATTGCAAAAAGGGCTTTTCGGAGTTTAAGCACGCAGGACGGCAACGCCGACCGTTCTGCGCGACACTCGCGCCCGGCATCGCAAGGCCCAACTCCGCTTTTTTCGATGAAGTTCCAGCTCGACGAGCCGCAAGGCGGCAACAGCATCTCCCGCCATGACGCCCAGGGCGTCTGGGTCAATGGCGAGCGGCATCAGCACAGCCTGCTGGTGCCCTGGCGCGGCGACGTGAGCGCCTGGGCGCCTTCGCGCTTTGAGGAGCTGCAGGCCTCGCATTTCGAAGCAATACGGGCGCTGCAGCCCGAGCTGGTCATCCTGGGCAGCGGCAGCCGGCTGCGCTTCCCGCGGCCGGAGCTGTGGCGCGGGCTGGTGGACGCCCGCATAGGCTTCGAGGTGATGGACCTGGCCGCCGCCTGCCGCACTTACAACGTGCTCGCCAGCGAGGGCCGCAATGTGCTGGCCGCGCTGCTGATGGAGACCTGACCCTCCACCCCGCCCAACAGGTGCAAAACACCCGGCCGGAGCCGCACGCTCCGAGAGCCGGGCGCGACGCTTTATAATTGCGGGCTATCGCCTGCGGGCGCCCGCGTGAAAAGCTTCACAGCCAGCACGAACCGGGGACCCCGTGAGCCCAACCTTGCCGCACCCCACATGACGCCTGCGCTCAACAAACCCCTGCCGGAAATTGAGGCTCAAGCCACCGGCGGCGTGAAGTTCACCGGCAACGCCTTTCTGGGCAAGTCCGTCGTGCTGTATTTCTACCCGAAAGACAACACCCCGGGTTGCACCACCGAGGCGATGCAGTTCCGTGACCGCCACAAGGACTTCGTGAAGGCCGGCGCGGTCGTGTTTGGCGTCTCGCGCGACAACATGGTCTCGCACGAGAAGTTCAAGCAGACGCTGGAACTGCCCTTCGAACTGATTGCCGACACCGAAGAAAAGCTCTGCCACATGTTCGGCGTGGTCAAGAACAAGATCATGTATGGCAAGAAGGTCAAGGGCATCGAGCGCTCCACCTTCCTGATCAGCCCCGCGGGCGTGCTGGTCGAAGAGTGGCGCGGCATCAAGGTCGCCGGCCACGTCGACGAGGTGCTGAAAGCCGTGAAGGCGCTCAAGAAGGAAGCCGCCTGACACCGGGAGCTTCCCTGAGACGGCGAGCCCGCCGGCCATGTGCATAATGAGCCCATGCCCCGAGTCGGATCCTCGCCTCCAGCCCCAAAAGCCGCACAGACTTTGTGCGGCTTTTTGCTTTCTGGACGGCTCATCGACGGGGGTTCACCTCTTGCTGCCTAGCCGTACATGCCTCTTCCGAAGCCTCCTGCACAGCGCGCCAGCCGCCTCGACGCCTCCGCCTATCCGGCTTCCCTGACCCCCAGCAAAACGCGCCCCGCGGCCGCCAAGGCCACGCCGCCGGCCGCTGCCGAGCCCGCGCCTGCGGTCGCCGCCGCGGCCAGCGCCGAGGTGCTGCGCCTGCCCACGCCGCCCGTGGCCAGCAAACCGTCCGCGCCGGCCCGCGCGCCCGCCGCCAAGACAACGCCCGCCCGCAAGGCCGCACCCAAGCGCAGCCGCAAGCCGGGCGAGGTCGCCAAGCTCTTCGTGCTGGACACGAACGTGCTGATGCACGACCCGATGTCGCTCTACCGCTTCGAGGAGCACGACATCTTCCTGCCCATGATCACGCTGGAGGAGCTGGACGGGCACAAGAAGGGCATGACCGAGGTCGCCCGCAACGTGCGCCAGGTCAGCCGCGAGCTGGATCAGCTCGCCGCCAGCCTGCAGAGCAGCACCGTGGAGGAAATGGCCAAGGGCCTGCCGCTGGACGGCACCGGCCACCGGGAGGCCGGCGGCAAGCTGTTCTTCCAGACCGAGCTGATCGACGCGCCGCTGCCCCAGGGCCTGCCGCAGGGCAAGGCGGACAACCAGATCCTGGGCGTGGTGCAGGCGCTCAAGGGCCGCCACCCGGGCCGTGAGGTGGTGCTGGTGTCCAAGGACATCAACATGCGCATCAAGGCCCGCGCCCTGGGCCTGCCTGCCGAGGACTACCGCAACGACAAGGCGCTCGAAGACTCCGACCTGCTCTACACCGGCGTGCAGGCGCTGCCGGCCGACTTCTGGGAGCGCCATGGCAAGACCATGGAGAGCTGGCAGCAGGGCGGCACCACCTACTACCGCATCAGCGGCCCGCTGGTGCCCACGCTGCTGGTCAACGAGCTGGTCTACCTGGAGGCCCCGGGCGCCACGCCGCTGTATGCCAAGGTCACCGAGATCACCGGCAAGACCGCGGTGCTGAAGACGCTGAAGGACTACGGCCACCAGAAGAACTCGGTCTGGGGCGTGACCGCGCGCAACCGCGAGCAGAACTTTGCACTCAACCTGCTGATGGACCCGGAGTGCGATTTCGTCACGCTGACCGGCACCGCCGGCACCGGCAAGACGCTGATGACGCTGGCCGCGGGCCTGCAGCAGGTGCTGGACGAGCGCCGCTACACCGAGATCATCGTGACCCGGGTGACCGTGCCGGTGGGCGAGGACATCGGCTTCCTGCCCGGCACCGAGGAAGAGAAGATGGGCCCGTGGATGGGCGCGCTGGACGACAACCTGGAGGTGCTGGCGCGCAGCGATTCCTCCGCCGGCGAATGGGGCCGCGCGGCCACCAACGACCTGGTGCGCAGCAAGATCAAGATCAAGAGCCTGAACTTCATGCGCGGGCGCACCTTCCTGAACAAGTTCGTCATCATCGACGAGGCGCAGAACCTGACGCCCAAGCAGATGAAGACGCTGATCAC
>NZ_CAJYPS010000016.1 GCF_913777145.1 uncultured Roseateles sp. | reverse complement strand
CGCCGCCGAACTTCTTCGACAGCACGGTCGCAATCGCCGCCGTCAGCGTGGTCTTGCCATGGTCAACGTGACCAATCGTGCCCACGTTCACGTGCGGCTTGGTCCGTTCAAACTTGCCTTTTGCCATCTTGCGCTCCTGAAGCGATCGAGACGAGTGTGAAGAAGAAAGAGGGTGGTGCCCATGACGCGGATCGAACGCGTGACCTCTCCCTTACCAAGGGAGTGCTCTACCACTGAGCCACATGGGCATCGGCACGGGTTTGACGGCAACTCTTGCGAGCACAACCGACAAACCGGTGACGACAGAACCTGTCAAGCCAACCACTCGTGGAGCGGGAAACGGGAATCGAACCCGTGTCATTAGCTTGGAAGGCTAAGGTTCTACCATTGAACTACTCCCGCCCTGGGAGCTCTTGACCTCGACTTGCAAGTGCAAGCTTTGGTGGAGGAGGCTGGATTCGAACCAGCGTACGCAATGCGGGCAGATTTACAGTCTGCTGCCTTTAACCACTCGGCCACCCCTCCTGAGGCAAGCCCGCTACTGTAGCACAGCTTTTTTGAGCCGAAAACAAAGTTCCTCGAGATTTTTCCGGGACATCACGCCAGCGACCCCACTCCTCACTCAAAACAAAACCAATTGCATACCAAACAAGGGCATGCCGACGGGCGGGCACGCATCCCTCAAGACGACCCCCTCCACGCGAGAAAGCCGATGAGCACTGGGGAAAGTACTCAGCGCGACTGGTAGCAAAGTGGCGTTACCCCTGGCTATAGTGGCATCGCACTGGTCGCCATACCACCTTCGCCATCCGATCCGACCGAAATTGGACTTGGAGTGGTATGCAGATAAAGCGTCTGCAGCGGGCTGAGCGACTTGAGTTCATTGGCCACAACGAGGACAAGTTCATGAAGGTCAAGCCAACCCCCATCGCGACCGCCGTGTCGCTGACCCTGCTCGGTACGGCGCTGGCCGCCCAGGCACAACAGGTCGAGCCGCCTGCCAAGGCCGCCTCCCAGCCCCAGCAGCTCGAGCAGGTGGTCGTCACCGGCATCCGCGCGTCGCAGGAGAAGTCCCTGGCCGTGAAGCGCAATGCCGACACCCACATCGACGTCATCTCCGCCGAAGACATCGGCAAGATGCCGGACAAGAACGTGGCCGACTCGCTGGCGCGCATTCCCGGCGTGACCATACTGAACAGCCCCTCGGGCGGCTCGGGCGGGTTTGACGAACGCGACCGCGTGGGTCTGCGCGGCACCAACCCCAGCCTCACGCAGACGCTGCTGGACGGCCACTCGGTGGCCAACGGCGACTGGTTCGTGCTGGACCAGACCGGTGCCGGCGTGGGCCGCAGCGTCAGCTTCTCGCTGCTGCCGTCCGAACTGGTGAGCCGCGTGGAGGTGCACAAGAACGCCTCGGCCTCCGATGTGGAAGGCGGCACGGCCGGCTCGGTGAACATCATCACCCGCAAGCCGCTGGACTTCAGCAAGGCGCTGACCTTCGAAGCCAGCGTGGGCGCTGTCTACGCCAGCCTGCCCAAGAAGACCGACCCGCAGATGAGCGCCCTGCTCGCCTGGAAGAACGAGGCCAAGACCTTCGGCGTGCTGGTGCAGGCCTTCGACGAGAAGCGTCATCTGCGCCGCGACGGCGTCGAGACCTTCGCGCACGACGGCTCGCAATCGCTGACCCCCATCACCGCTGCCAACAACCCGGCGGCCATCGCGGCCGGCATCCCGGCCGGCACGCTGTTCCCCAACCTGATGGGCTCGGCGCTGTTCACGCAGGAACGTGAGCGCAAGGGCGGCCTGATCAGCGCGCAGATCAAGCCCAACAGCGATGTCGATGTGACGCTGACCGGCTTCTCGTCCAAGATGGATGCGGACAACTACAACCGCAACTACATGCTGTCCAACCAGTGGGCGCTGAGCCGCAGCCCCAAGATCAGCAGCTTCACGATAGACCCGACCACCAACATCCTCACGTCGGCCAACTACAGCTTCGCGACGCCCACCATCTTCGGCGTCTACGACCTGATTTCGCGCAAGGCCTCGGCCCAGACCAACTTCATCAACCTGGAAGGCTCCTACAAGGTCAACAACGCGCTGAAGCTGTCGGGCAACGCGGGCACGTCCCACGGCAAGGGCAAGACGCTGAGCCAGGACGTGTACGAAGGCGACATCACCGCCTCCAGCGGCGGCTTCCAGCTCAAGGGCAGCGGCGAGGCGCCGGCCTTCAACATCGGCAACGCCAATGGCGCGGCACTCAAGCCCTCCGGCACGGACTGGATCTTCGGCGACCAGAACGTCATCGTGCAGGACAAGGACACCTGGGCCCAGGTGGATGCCGAGTACACGCTGGACGCTGGCCTGCTGCGCAGCCTGAAGTTCGGCCTGCGCGGCTCCAAGCATGACCGCTACACCGATGGCCCCATCGTGAACCAGGGCCCCAACTGGGGCACGGACCCCTTCGCCAACCCGCTGCCTGCCTCGGCCTACACCGAGACCTATCCCGGCAACTTCGGCAGCGGCCTGGGAAGCGGCTTCCCCACCGGCATCAGCTACCCGACGGCCGATGCACTGGCGGCCTACAACGCCAAGTACGCCAACCGTGACATCTCGCGCCGCATGGTCACGCACGAGTACTCGGTGAAGGAAAAGACCACGGCCGGCTATGTGCAGGGCAACCTGGAAGGCGAAGGCTGGAGCGGCAACGTGGGCCTGCGCCTGGTGCGCACCAAGACCAGCACCCTGGTCTGGGTGCCGACCAGCGACAAGACCCTGCCCGGCTACGTGCCCTCGGCCTTTGCCGCGGTGGGCCCGAACTGGACCGACCCCACCGGCTACTACCAGACCTTCCACGACCGCAACTACACGGACGCCCTGCCCAGCGCCAGCATCCGCATCGACGTGACGCCCAAGGTCGTGGCCCGCCTGGCACTGTCGCGCACGGTGACCCGCCCCGACTACACGGCGCTGTCCGCGGCCCAGCTGCTGGGCGGCTACTCCGACCCGACCGGCAAGTCCGTGGGCACCGGCACCAGCGGCAACCCGGACCTGGACCCCATCCGCTCCACCAACTTCGACGCCAACATCGAGTGGTACTTCGCACCGCGGGCCTTCGTGTCCATGGGCGCCTTCCACATGAACATCGGCAGCTACATCACCGATGGCGTGCAGCGCGTGATCGCGTCCACCGACGTGACGCCCGCCGGCGGCCAGCAGGGTGCGCCGACCAACCAGCGCGTGACGGCGCCCTTCGACCTGACCACCCAGGTCAACAAGAAGGCCAGCGTCACCGGCCTGGAGTTCGCGTTCGAGACGCCGGTGTGGAACAACTTCGGGGTCGGGGCCAACTACACCTACGCCGATGCGCATGATGTCAGCGGCCATGTGCTGCGCGGCGCGGTCAAGCACTCGGCCAACCTGAACGGCTTCTTCGAGAACGACCAGTTCTCGGCGCGGCTGAACTACGGCTACAACTCGGACAACTTCCTGGGCCGTGACCGCGGCACCGACTACTACCAGCGCGGCGTCGGCGTGCTGTCGGCCTCGCTGGGCTACAAGCTCAACCAGAACTTCGCGGTGAGCCTGGATGCGCAGAACCTGAACGACCCGGTGCTGAAGTACTACGGCGACTACAAGTCCGAGCCTCGGGCCATCTACAAGAACGGTCGCCAGTTCTACCTGACTGCCCGCATCACGTATTGACAGGCCCCTCGACTGGTCTCGCTCGCTGAACGCGGCGAGCCCAATCGGTCCCCCGAGGGGACGGCGATGCATGCGACATCGAGCCGCATGCACATCGCCTGGGCGGGCCGGCTTGGGAGCGGCCCGGCGCTCGGCCCGCAATACCCGGCCGAGCGACCAAGAATCAAAGGGGAGCGTTCCACACGCTCCCTTTTTTGCTGCACGCTCATGACAGACACCGCCACCGTCTTCAACCAGCAGCTCGCCCCGCGCGCAGCCGGCGCCGCCTCCGACGCACCACCCCCGGTGCAACATGTGTGCATCGTCGGCGGCGGCACGGCGGGCTGGATGACGGCGCTGATGCTGGCGAGCAGCGCCTATGGCCCGCGGCTCAAGGTCACCGTGCTGGAGTCGCCCCAGGTGGGCATCATCGGTGTGGGCGAAGGCTCCACGCCCTGGTTGCGCGGCTTCTTCGATGGCCTGGGCATCGAGGAATCGGAATGGATGCCCGCCTGCAACGCCACCTACAAGAGCGGCATCACCTTCGAGGGCTGGTCCACCAAGCCCGGCTTCGAGCGCTATTTCCACCCCTTCGCGTCGATGCTGGACAACCTGACCATGCATCAGTTCGTCGACAACGTGCATGCGCGGCTGCAAGGCGCCGACGTCTACGCCCACCCGGACCGCTTCTTCGTCGCCGCCACCCTCGCCCGTCAGGGCAAGGGGCCGCGGGCCCGGCACAGCTTCCCGTTCGACGTCTGGTATGGCTACCACTTCGACGCCACGCTGCTGGGCCGGTTCCTGGCCGACAAGGCCCGGCAGCGTGGCGTACAACACCTGCCGCGCCACGTGACCCAGGTGCAGCTGAGCGAGCGCGGCGACATCGCCCGGCTGCAGCTGGACGGCGGCGACATGCTGGACGCCGACTTCTTCGTGGACTGCTCCGGCTTCGCGTCGCTGCTGATAGGCCAGGCGCTGCGGACACCCTTCGTCTCCTTTGCCGACAACCTGTTCAACGACGCAGCGCTGGCCCTGCCTACGCCGCGCGACGGCCCCCTACCCTCGCAAACCGTGTCCACCGCGCTGCGTCACGGCTGGGCCTGGCAGATCCCGCTGACCGGCCGCTGCGGCAACGGCTATGTCTACAGCAGCGCCCACTGCTCGGCCGACGCCGCCGAGACCGAGCTGCGCCGCCACCTGGGCCTGCTGGACGCCGATGTACCGGTGCGTCACCTGAAGATGCGCGTGGGCCGCATGAGCAAGATCTGGCACCGCAACTGCGTGGCTGTTGGCCTGTCTCAGGGCTTCATCGAGCCGCTGGAGGCCACCGCCCTGCTGTTCGTGCAGCGCACCGCGGCGATGCTGGTCGAGGCGCTGGAAAAGGGCGACCTGGGCCCCGCCGCGCAGCAGGACTTCAACGAGGCGCTGCGCCAGCGCTTCGAGAACACGCGCGACTACATCGTGGCGCACTACAAGACCAACTCGCGCACCGACACCGACTACTGGCGCGCCAACGCCGAGAACATGCGGCTGTCGGACTCGCTGCAGCAGGTGTTGATGACCTGGATGTCGCGCCAGCCGCTGGCGCCGGCGCTGCGGGCGGGCCGCTGCGGCCAGGGCTATCCCATCGTGTCCTGGTACGCGCTGCTGGCCGGCATGGGCATCTTCCCGGACGCGGCCGACCTGCAGCCGCCCACGCCGCACCAGGCGCGCCACCGGCTGGGCGCGGTGGACGACTTCGTCGCGCGCAGCGCGCTGAACTTCCCCGACCACCGCGCGCTACTGGCCGACATCCCGCCGCGTGTGGGCGACCGCACGCTGCAGCTCTACCTCTGGTAGGCCTGCGTCAGGGTTTCAGGGCTTCAGGCGAGCGGCGATGTCCGCACGCAGCGCCGCATCGGCGGCCGCGTCCAGCTCACCGAACAAATGGCGCTGATCCGCCGGGATATGGGCCAGCGCCTCGCCACGGGCGCCGAACACATAGTGCGCGAACAGCGCACGCCAGCCCTCGCGCTCGCCGTCCGGCAGATGGCGCAGCGCCAGCATGGCCAGGCGCAGCGCGGCCAGGTGCAGGTCGTCCGCGCGGCCCGGCGCGGCCTCCGGGCGCCACCAGTAGTTCATCAGCACATTGAGATGGGGGTCCAGCGCCTCGACCTGATGGAACCACAGCGGCGGGATGTAGAGCGCGTCGCCCGGCCCCAGTTCGGCCACCAGGGCCTGGGCCAGCGCGTGCTGCAGCCGCGGGAAGCGCGCGGCATCGGCGCGATGCAGGTCGGGCACGACCGACATGGGCGCCGGCGTGGGCGCATGGTCCGGCGCCGCCAGATAGAGCTGCGGCGCGCAGGCCGGCGGCAGCAGCGTGAAACGGCGCCGGCCCGCGGCCACGCAGGCGATGTTGTGGGAGTCGTCGAAATGCGCCGGTACCGTCGCGCGGTTGCCTATCCAGATGCGCGGCGCCACGTCGGCGCCCAGCAGCGGCAGCACGTTGGCCAGCTCCAGGCCCGGCAGCGCCTCGCTCACCAGCGCGCTCTGCGCGGCCAGGCTGGGCGGTTCGGCAAAGTGGCTGTAGCGCCAGAGCTGCTCGAACAGCTGGGCCAGCGGCCGCCGGTCGCGCGCGAAGTTGAAGCCGTCCAGCCCGGGCTTGAAGCCGAAGGCGCGTGCCGGCTCGGGCCGGGCCAGCAGCGCGTCCACCGGCTGCCCCTGATCGAACCCCGCCAGGTAGTGCAGGCAGGGCGCCAGGCCGGACCGCCCCTGGGCCACCAGCGGCCAGTCCGCCACCAGGCCGCGCAGCACCACCGGCTCGTAGGCCGGCAGCAGTTCGCGCTCGAAGCGCTCGCGCGAGACCTGACCCCATTCCTTCATCGCCTGCATCGCGCAGCCCCTCAGCGTCGCCGCGCCAGCACGCCCTGCCAGGCCGCCGGGATGTGGGCGGCCGGGTCCTGCTCGCGCTGCACCACGTAGTGATCGAACATCGCCGCCCAGGCCTCGCGCTGGGCCGGCGGCAGCGCATTGAGCACCTGCAGCGCCTGCATCAGCACGGCGGCCGGCGCGGGCTGCTGCGCGTCGCCGGCGACCGGCCACCAGTAGTTGACCAGCAGGTTCACCGGCTCCAGCGCCTCGACCTGATGGAACCACAGCGGCGGAATGTAGAGCGCGTCCCCCGGCCCCAGCTCGGCCACGCGCGCCGCGGCCAGCGCCTCGCGGTAGCGCGGGTAGCGCGCCAGGTCCGGCGCCTTGGGGTGGACCACCGAGATGGGCGCGCCCGACGGCGTGTGCTCCAGCGGGCCGATGTAGAGATTGCCCACCTGCTCGGGCGGGAACAGCGTGAAGCGCCGGCGGCCGGCCACCACGCAGGCCAGGTTGTGCGGGTGGTCGTGGTGCACCGGCACGGTCAGCGCATTGCCCAGCCAGAAGTTGGGCTGCACGCCGGGCAGTGCCAGCAGGCGGTTCTCTTCCAGAAAGCCCGGGATCACCTCGCCGACCTTGGCGCATTGCGCAGCGATCGCGGGCGCGTCGCGCTGCGGCAGGTAGGCCTGCAGATGGGCCATGAACTCGGCCAGGCCCATGCGCGCCTTCACGAAGGCGAAGTCGGTCAGCGCGTCGTTGTAGCCCATCACGCCGCGGGCGGCGGCGCGCGTCTTGGTGGCGAGGACCTCCACGCCCTGGTCGAAACGGCGCAGGTAGTCGCAGATGGCCAGCGGGGCCACATGCCCTGCCTGCCCCACCTGCACCGCCGGCCAGTCGCTCAGCAGGCCCGGCAGCAGCAGCGGCTCCGCACGCGCCTCCAGGCCCGGCCGCAGCGCGGGCCCGTCGGGGGTGGGCCAGGTCTTGACCGGGGTCATGGCTTCAGGGCTGCATCGCGTCCAGGATCTCGCCGTTGTCCTGGCTCAGCTCCCAGGCGAACAGGCCGGCCAGCCCCTGGGCGCGCGCAAACCTCGCCTTGGCACGCACCGCGCGCGGGTCGTCATAGCCCACATAGCGGCCACCGCCCTGCAGCGACCAGGCCTGCGTGCGCGCATCGAAGCGGCGCTTGAGACCGGGCAGCGTGCCCAGGTCCTTGAACGCGACCGAGCCGTCCGCGCTGGGCCAGGGCCGTGCGTAGCGGCCATCGGCCTTCACGCCCTCGAAGCCGCGGCCATACATGGCCACGCCGCCCACCAGCTTGGCCGCCGGCACGCCGGCCGCGCGCAGATTGGCCACCGCGCCCGCCAGGCTCAGGTCGCTGCCGGCCACGGCGCTGCGCAGCGGCGTGTGGTGGCCGGCGCGCGGGGTCCAGGGGCCGGCGAAGTCGTAGCTCATCAGAAAAACTAGGTCCAGCGACTCGGCCGCGCGGCCCATGGGCATGCGTGCCATCTGCTCGCGCGTGGTGTTGATGGCCGCGGTCAGCAGGTAGGGCCGGCCGGTCTCGCGGCCCAGGCCGTCCAGGCCCGCCCGGAGCGCCTGCAACAGCAGCACGTAATGCTCGCCGTCGGCCGGCGAGCCCAGCGCCACGCCATTGGCCGAACCGTTGGAGCCCGGGTGTTCCCAGTCGATGTCCAGCCCGTCGAAGGCCGGGTAGCGGCGCAGGAAGTCCAGCGCCGACGCGACGAAGGCCGCGCGCCCCTGGGCCGTGGCCGCGAGGTGGAAGAAGGGATCGGAGCCGCCCCAGCCGCCCACCGACACCAGCACCTGCAGCCGCGGGTCGCGCGCCTTCAGGCGCTCGAAGGCGGCGGCAAAGCGCGGCTGCTCGGCATCGGGCGCGAGGCTGAAGTCCGGCTGGCCCGCGCAGGCCGCCGCCTCGGCCGGCCGCTGGCCGGGGCCGCAGATCAGCGCGAACGCGTACAGCAGGTGTGTGACCCGGCCGGGCGGCAGCGCCTCCACCGGCGCCAGGCCGCGCTCGGCCAGCACATAGGCGCCGACCACAGGGCGGGGCCCGGTCGGCGTCTCCGCGGCCCGCACCGCCGGCGCGGCCAGCGCGGCCAGCAGCATCCATCCCAGCGCCCAGGTCTTCATAGATTGCACTCGCTGCTCAGGCCCGCGTCGGGCACGTTGTCACGCTGGGTCACGCCCTGGCGGCGCAACTGCGCCACCCGGGCCTGCATGGCCGCCGGCGTCAGCAGCCGGCCGGCCTCGTGCAGCACCCAGTCCACCTCGAACTCATGCGTGCGCGCCTCACCCGGCGCCGCGCCGGCCGCCAGCCAGTGGCTGAAGCTGATCGCCATGGGCTGCACCGGCACATTGCGGCCGCCGGACTCGTGCAGCAGCTTGCCGTTCACGTAGTGGCGCACGCGGCCGGCCTCCACCTGCACGGTCAGCACCTGCCAGCCCGCCTGCGAGCCCAGCACCTGGGCCGCGCTGTTGAAGGCCTGCCAGGGGTCCAGGCGCACGGTCTGCCAGCTCACGCCGTAGAGCCGCGTGGCGGGCTCGCCCCAGCCGCCATGCGGCAGGTATTCGAAATCCACCTCGCTGAACTCGGGGTCGTAATCAAAGCGCAGCGGCCCGGCCAGGAAGAAGGCCTGCACCAGCGGATCGCGCGGGCCGGCGCCGTCACGCAAGCGCACCCGGGCGCTGGTGGTGCCGAACAGGAATTTGCGCGGGCTGCACAGCTGGGGCTGGAGCGTGCCGGCCGGCGTGCCATCGGTGCTCAGGCTCAGGCGCAACTCGCCGTCCTGCAGCGACAGCTGCGTGGTCGAGAAGCGCGAGCCGCTCAGGCCCGGGTGACCCGTGCCCTCGCGCAGCACCCAGCCGGCGGCGCGCAGCGCCTCCAGGTCGGGCTGGGCAAAGTCGTCGAAGAACTCGGGCTCGGCTGCGGCCGCCGCCAGCGGCAGGGCCAGCAGCAGTGCGGTCCCCAGCCGCCGCCTCATGCCGCAGCTCCCGGCTGCGCCGCTCGCGGCATGGGCACCCACAGCAGCAACAGCAGGGCCGGCAGGCCGCAGGCGATGGTCCAGGCGAAGAAGTGCTGGTAGCCCATCGCGAGCTGGATGTCGCCGCTGATGGACTTGGCGAACACGAAGCCCAGCTGCATCACCCCCGAGCCCAGCGCGTAGTGCGCGGTCTGGAAGCGGCCCGGCGCCACCGCCTGCATGATGTAGAGGATCATGCCCACGAAGCCGAAGCCGTAGCCGAACATCTCCACGCCCACCGCGGCCGCGATGTGGGGCAGGTCTTGCGGCAGCGCGCTGGCCAGGTAGTAGAAGGTGGCGTTGGGCACGCCCATCGCGACGATGAGCAGCGGCATCGCGCGGCGCAGGCTCAGCCGGCTGGTGACCCAGCCGCCCAGCACCGAGCCGACCAGAAACGCGCCCGTGCCCACCCAGCCGTAGACATCGGCCACCTGGCCGGTGGTGAGGCCCAGGCCCCCCTTGTCACGAGCCTCCAGCAGAAACAGCGGGCCTATGGTCTGCACCTGGCCCTCGGCGAAGCGGAACATCACGATGAACAGCACCGCACGCCAGATGCCGGGCTTGCGGAAGAAGTCCAGCACCACCGCCTTGAGCATGGCCGCCACGCCGGCCGCACCACCGCTGACCACCGGCGGGCTGGACAGCGCGCCCGGCAGCGCGCGCGCGTTGTAGCTGGCCAGCAGCGCCACCAGCACACACAGCATCGCGAACACCGCGGACCAGGCGTTGAACACGCCCATCTGGCCCTCCAGGTAGCCGGCCAGCTTGAGCACCACGCCGGTGATGAAGAAGCGTGCGCCGTTGAAGAAGGCGCCCTGCCAGCCCGCATAGGCGGCCTGGCGCTTCTCGTCCAGCGCGCCCATGTAGAGGCCGTCGCAGGCAATGTCGTGCGTGGCCGACGCATAGGCGATCAGGAACAGCACGATGAGGGCCGCGCCGAACCAGTGCGGCAGCTGCAGTGCCAGCGCCATCAGCCCCAGGCCCGCGGCACCCAGGTACTGCATGGCCACGACGATGAGCTTCTTGCTGCGCGCCAGCTCCAGGAAGGGGCTCCACAGCGGCTTGATCGCCCAGGCCAGGCCCAGCACCGCGGTCCAGCGCGCGATCTGGTCATTGCCCACGCCCAGGTTCTTGAACATCAGGCCGGCGATCAGCATGACGACGAAGAACTGCATGCCCTGCACGAAGTACAGGGTCGGCACCCAACGCATAGGGGTAGCGGGTGCCCCGCCTGCCAGCGGAGCTTGGCCGGCCCGCGCGAGACCTGGCCCCTGCGGCGCGCTGCCGCTCATCAGGCCAGCCCCTCGGGCGCCCGGCCGGTGGCGGGGGCGCGGCCTTCCAGCCAGGCTTTCACGCCGGCCAGCGCGCCGGGCGCAAAGCCCCAGCTCAGCAGCGTGGGGCCAGCCACGTCCAGCGCCTGGTAGGGGTTCCACAGCGCGATGTGCAGGTCCGGCTTCCAGCCCTGGGCCGCGGCGCCGTAGCGCGCGCGCCGCGTGGACACCAGCACGTTGACCCGGCCGTCCTGCGGCACGCTGGCCCAGTCCAGCGTCGCGATGTCGTCCACCATCAGCACCTGGGCGTCCACGAAACCGTCGAACAGCGCCACCGCCTGACGGCCCTTGGGGCCGGCCTCGGACACCATGTCGGTGGGCACATCGCCCTGCACGATGACCCGCACCGGCTCGCTCAGCCGCGGCGGCCGGGCGCCGCGCAGCGCGGTCAGGCCGGCGGCCCAGGCCTGGTCCATCAGCGCGTGGTCGGCCGCGCGGGCGGCCGCATCGCTGCGCGCGCCGGCCGGGTGGGCGCGGGCCAGGCGGTCCAGCCGCGCATTCGCGCGCTCGCCCTGCGCGGCCGTCAGGCGGCCGCCGGCAAAGGCCTCGCGCAGCGCGTTGATCGCCACCAGCTGCTCGGCCTGCGAGCCCTGGGCCAGCACCATGTCGGCGCCGGCTTCTATCGCCATCACCGCGGAGCGCGCATAGCCGAAGCGCTCGGCCACGGCCTTCATCATCAGCGCGTCGGTGATGACCACGCCGTCATAGCCCCAGTCGCGGCGCAGGATGCCGCCCAGCAGCTCGGGCGACAGCGTCGCGGGGCGCTCGGCGTCGATCTGCGGGTAGACGATGTGGGCCGTCATCATGGCCGGCGCCTGGGCGGCCAGCGCCTTGAAGGGGCGCAGCTCCAGCGCATCCAGCTCGGCGCGGCTCTTGTCCACCGTGGGCAGCGCGTGGTGCGAGTCCACATGGGTGTCGCCATGGCCGGGGAAGTGCTTCACGCAGCAGGCCACGCCCTCGGCCAGCGAGCCGCGCATCCAGGCCTGCGCAAGACCCGTCACCTCGTCGGGGCAGCTGGAGAAGCTGCGCTCGCCGATCACCGGGTTGGCCGGGTTGTTGTTGACGTCCAGCACCGGCGCGAAGTTCCAGTTGATGCCCAGCGACTTGAGCCCGCGCGCCACCGCCGCGCCCACGCCCTCGGCGCGCTGCGCATCGCCGTCGCCGCGCCAGGCCGAGCCCAGCGCCATCGCCGACGGCGGCTGCGGCAGGAAGGTCGCGCGCACCACGGCGCCGCCCTCCTGGTCTATGCCTATCAGCGCCTCGGGGCCCAGCACCGCGCTGAGGTCGGCCACCAGGGCGCTCACCTCGTCCTCGCTCCCCAGGTTCTTGCGGAACAGACAGACCGCGCGGATCTTGTGCGCGCGCAGGAAGGCGGCGGTGTCGGCGTCCAGCGACTGGCCGGGAATGTCGACCATCACCAGACGGCCGGGATCGAAAGCACCTTCAAAAGCACTCATGGCGGCTCCAGCTCAGTGCGTTTTCGTGACCTTGGCCAGATTGGGCGGCACATCGGGGTTGAAGCCCCGCGCACGCGCCAGCGACTCGACCATGGGATAGAAGCTCTGCACCAGCGCGATCGGGTCCAGGTCTTCGTTGCCGGTGGCCACCAGCGGCAGCTCGGCGCCTGGCGTGCCGGCCGGTGCGGCCAGCAGCACGCGCGCGCCGCGGCCGCGCATTTCGTCGGCCAGCGCCAGCAGGCCGGCCTGGGCCGGGCCGCGCGGCGCGAACACCAGCAGCGGGTAGCCGTCGCGCACCAGCGCCATGGGGCCGTGCTTGACCTCGGCGCCCGAGAAGGCCTCGGCCTGAATGCCGCTGGTCTCCTTGAGCTTGAGCGCCGCCTCCATCGCGACCGCGAGGCCGGTGCCGCGGCCGATCACGAACAGCCGGTCGGTGGACTGCAGCACCGGCAGCGCGGCGCTCCAGTCCTGCGCGGCGGCGCGCGTCAGCACGTCGGGCAGCGCCTGCAGCGCGGCCAGCAGCTCGTCGTCCTGCTGCCAGGCGGCCACCACGCGGGCGCCGGCCACCAGCTGGGCGATGTAGCTCTTGGTGGCGGCCACGCTCTTCTCGGGGCCGGCATGCAGCTCGAACACATGCTCGGCGGCCTCGGCCAGCGGCGAGCCGCTGGCGTTCACAAAGGCCACGGTGCGCGCACCGCCCTCGCGGAAGAAGCGGGTCGGCGCGATCAGGTCGGGGCTCTGGCCGGACTGCGAGAACGCCAGCGACAGCAGGCCCTCGCAGTGGATGCGGCTCTGGTAGAGCGTGATCAGCGACATGGGCAGCGAGGTGACCAGCCGGCCCAGGCGCGCCATCACCAGGTAGGCCAGGTAGTGGGCCGCGTGGTCGGAGCTGCCGCGCGCAATCGTCAGCACGCTGGCCGGCGGCTGCGCGCGCAGCGACTCGCCCAGGCGCGCATAGCTCAGCGGGTCGGCCGCCAGCTGGCGGGCCACGGCATCGGGCGCACTCAGCGCCTCTTCAAGCATCAACGACGACATCGATCTCTTCACCTTCCACAAACACCTGCCGCAGCGTCAGCCCGGCATCGAAAACGGCCAGATCGGCCCAGGCGCCGGCCACCAGGCGGCCGCGGTCGGCCAGGCCCAGGTAGTCGGCCGTGGCGGTGGACGTGCGCCAGGACGCCTCCGCCAGTTCCAGGCCCAGGCTCACCAGATTGCGCAGCGCCTGGTCCATGGTCAGTGCGCTGCCGGCCAGCGTGCCGTCGGCCAGGCGCACGCCGCCCATGCACTTGCGCACCGAGTGTTCGCCCAGCCGGTAGTCGCCATCGGGCATGCCGGCGGCGGCGGTGGAGTCGGTCACGCAGAACAGGCCCGGGATGCAGCGCAGCGCGGTGCGTATCGCGCCGGGGTGCACATGCAGCAGGTCGGGGATGAGCTCGGCCGCCTGCGCATGGGCCAGCGCCGCGCCCACCATGCCGGGCTCGCGGTGGTGCAGGCCGCTCATCGCGTTGAACAGATGGGTGAAGCCGGCCGCGCCGGCGTTCAGCGCGGCGACGCCGTCTTCATAGCTGCCGGCGCTGTGGCCGATCTGCACGCGTATGCCCAGGTCGCGCAGCGGGCCTATCAGCGCCAGATGGCCGCCCACCTCGGGCGCCAGCGTCAGCACCTTGATGGGCGCGATCGCATCCAGCCGGCGCAGCTCGGCCAGCGTGGCCGGCACCGCGTGGGCCGGCTGCGCGCCCAGCCGGGCCGGGTTGATGAAGGGGCCTTCCAGATGCACGCCCAGCACGCGGGCCGCCTGCGTGCCGCGCTCGCGGCAGGCCGGCGCCAGGGCTTCCAGCGCGGCCTCGATGTCGGCGCGCGGCGCGGTCATGGTGGTGGCCAGCAGCGCGGTCGTGCCGTGGCGCGCATGGCGGCGCGCGATGGCCTGGATGGCGTCGCCCCCCTCCATGGTGTCGCGCCCGCCGCCGCCGTGCACATGGGTGTCGATGAAGCCCGGCAGCGCAATCGCCCGCCCGCCCTCGCCCACCCGCGCCGCCGCCAGCGGCTCGCCGCGCAGCGACGCAATGCGCCCGTCCTCCACCGCCAGCTGCCCGCGCAGCCAGCCGTCGGGGGTAAGGAAATCCGCTTCCAACAACATCACCGTCCTTGTTCCTGCGTGGCGGCGCAGCCCGCCACCCCTCCAGCGAACACCGCTGATCCGGCTCTGCCGGGCAGTCGGTGTTGCCCCCTTGA
This sequence comes from uncultured Roseateles sp., assembly GCF_913777145.1. Classification (GTDB taxonomy): domain Bacteria; phylum Pseudomonadota; class Gammaproteobacteria; order Burkholderiales; family Burkholderiaceae_C; genus Pelomonas. The sequence continues at coordinate 12,359 of NZ_CAJYPS010000016.1, read as the reverse complement.
GGGGGCGCGCGCAGCGCGTAGGGGGGGAGCCTTAGTCACGCCGCATCTCGGCCACGAAGTCGTAGTAGTCGCTGCGGCAATACGAGTGCGTCAGCTCCACCGCCTTGCCGCTGGCCAGATAGCCCACGCGGGTGATGAAGAGCACGGCAGCCCCCAGCGGCACTTCCAGCAGGCCGGCCAGCTTGGCGTCGGCGTTCAGCGCGCGGATGTGCTGCAGCGCCCGCACCGGCGCGCGCTCGCCCAGGTGGGTGTAGAGCGAGGCCTCGACCTTCTGCGGATCGGGCAGCACGCTCTGTGGCAGCACACTCACCTCGTAGGCCATGACCACCTGGTCGGCCAGGCGCAGGCGCTCCAGGCGCGCGACGCGCTCACCGCTCTTGAGCTCCAGCGACAGCTGCTCGTCCGGCGCGGCCGGCGTGAAGCCGCGCAGCAGCCAGCGCGAGCTGGGCACGAAGCCGCGCTGGTGCAGCTCCTCCGAGAAGCTGGTCAGGCGGGTCAGCGGCTGCTCCAGCTTGGGCGCGATGTAGTTGCCCGAACCGCGCTTGCGGATGATCAGCCCCTGCTCCACCAGCCGGTCGATGGCCTTGCGCGCGGTCACGCGAGACAGGTCCAGCTGCTCGGCCAGCACGCGCTCGGACGGCAGCGCCTCGTCGGCATGGAACACCCCGTCGCGTATGGCCTGGGCCAGCGCCTGGGCCAGCTGCATGTACAGCGGCGAGGCGGCGTTGGGGTCGGGTTTGAAGTCGAAGACGGCGCGGGTGCTCATGCGGCGGGGCAGTCCTGCTGGATCAGCCAGAGCGCGCCACTGACGGCATCGCCCCGGGGGTTGACGAGACGGGCCTGCAGCGCGGCGCCCAGGCGCGGGGCCAGGCGTTGCGCGACGCTGCCGGCCAGCGCGATGGGAAGACGGGCATCCAGCGCCGCGGCGAGCGCATCCAGCGCCCGGGCCGCGTCGGCCAACAGCGCGGCGGCGGCCGGGTCCTGGGCCTCGCTGTCGAACACCTGCGGCGCCAGGCGTGCATAGCCGGCCTGGCCGGCGCCGGCGCAATAGGCCAGCAGCGCCTCGCGGCTGGCCCCGGCTTCGCGCCACACGGCCTGGGCCAGCGCCCCGGCGGGCAGGCGGCCGTCGAAGGCCGCCTGCGCCAGGCGCATCGCCTGCTGGCCCAGCCAGGCGCCGCTGCCCTCGTCGCCGATCTGCCAGCCCCAGCCGCCCACCAGTCGGCGCGAGCCGTCCGGCAGCAGCGCCTCGGCCACCGAGCCGGTGCCCGCCACCAGCACCGCACCGGGCTGGCCGCCATGAGCCCCCAGCACGCCGGCCAGGCCATCGGTGATCAGCGCCAGCCGGGCCACGCCCGGGTCGGCCGCCAGAAAGGCCTGCAGCTGCGACGGCACGCCGGTGCCGGACAGGCCCAGGCCCAGCGCGCAGTCGGCGAGAACGATGCCGGGCACGGCCCGCTGGGCGGCCTCGGCGATATGGCGCCAGGCCTGCTCGGCCCCCTGGCCCAGCGCGGACGCGCCGGACTCGCCCCGCCCCAGCACACGCCCCTGGGCGTCGGCCACCAGGGCCCGGGTGGAGGTGCCGCCGCCGTCTATGCCCACCCACCAGCGGGGGGAGGCGGCGTCACGCGCACGGCGATGGATGAGGGCAGGCTGGAGCAACATGGCGATACCACTCTAATACCAACAACATGGAGCGTCAATTGGTAATAAACTGGTCTAGCCATAACCCATCCACATGGCTGAAGCCGGCCCGCCTAGGGGATCGCCCGGGCGCCTGAGCGGCCGAGGCCGGGGATGGATGCAGAAGAATAGCAGCCGCCCTCCCACCCAACGCCCACTGCCGCCGTGTTCCCACTCCTCCCCGCCGCCTGCGATGCGCTGGCCCAGCTGCTGACGCGGCTGCAGACCGTGTCCGGCCGCCACCCGGCCGCGGCCGAACGCCTGCTCGCGACGCTGAGCCAGCGCGCGCTGGAACAGGGGGATGTGGCCGCCGGCATCGATGCGCTGTATGCCCGCTTCGCGCTGCTGGAGCCGCGTGGTCGCGCGCAGGAGCTGCTGCCCGAGCTGGAGCAGGCGGGTGCGCAGGCCGCGGCCGGGCATTTCCCGGTGCAGGCCGCGCGGGTCTGCGAGGCGCTGGGGCGCATTGCCTACCAGCAGGGCGAATACCAGCTGGCCGGCGAGCAGTGGTCGCGCGCGCTGGACCTGGCCGAGGTCAGCAACCACCTGCAGACCGGCGTCGCCGCCCGCATCGGCCTGGGCCAGCTGCACTACGCCCAGGGCGAATGGCCGCGCGGCCTGCGCCAGATGCGCGATGCGGCCGAGCGCCTGGCCGGCCAGGACGACAGCTACCTCGCCGCCAAGCTGGCGCTCAACCTGGGCGTGGGCCTGATCGAGACCGGCGAGCTGCAGGCCGCCGAGCGCCAGTTCAGCCACGGCCTGGCGGCGGCCCGGCGCGGCCAGCACCGCGTGTTCGAGGCCGAGGCCCACTGGCACCTGGCACAGGCGGCGCTGGCCCGCCAGCGCATGGACTGGGCGATTGCCGACTGCCGGCTGGCGCTGGACATCGCGGCCCGCCAGGGCTACCCCTGGCTGGAGGCCGCGGCCAGCCGCACCTGGACCGAGATCGCGCTGGCCCGCGGCGACACCGCGGCGGCCGTGCGCTCCACCCGCCACGCGCTGGCGCTGGCCCAGCGCATCCACTCGCGCGCCCAGGCCCGCCAGGCGCATCGCCAGCTCGCCGATCTGCTGCAGCAGCAGGGCGATGCCGAAGGCGCGCTGCAGCATCTGCAGCAACACCTGGCCCTGCAATCCGAGATCGAACGCCTGAGCCAGCCCACGCCCGCCGCCCACGCCCCGACCGGCAGCGACGCGGGCACTCAGGCCGCGGTCACGCCCGAGGAGCAGCTGCTGCAGCTGTGCGGCGAACGCGCCCGGCTGGCCACGCTGCCGCCGGCGGCCGCACTGGGCGAGTTGCAGACGGCCGCGACCCGCCTGCTGGGCCTGGCCAGCGTACGGCGCTGGCAGATCAGCGGCACGCCGGCGCTGGACGCCACCCAGCAGGCCCGCTACCTCGCGCTGCTGGCCCGCCACGGCGCGCCGCTGGCCCTGCCCGACGCGGCGCTCCACCCCTGCCATGCGGAACTGGCCGGCCTGCCGGGCGCGGCCCAGGCGCGCATCGAGGTGCCGCTGTTCCGCGCCGGCCAGCTACGCGGCGCGCTATGGCTGGTGGACGCACGGCCCACGCGCGCCTGGACCCGCCAGGAGCTGCTGATCGCCAGCCAGTTGGCGCTGCTGTTCGAGGCACTCTCGCTGATCTGAAAACAGCCGTCAAAGGCGCCGGCGGCCCCCAAATTCTGGCGATGTCGGCTGCCGCGACGAAACGGACAGTGCGACCTTCCATTCGGGAAGGAGATCACCATGCGCGTCCACCCATCGATGTCAGCTGCTGGTTGCCTGCCACTGCTGTTCGCCTTGAGCATGAGCGCCCGCGCCGAGCCGCCGGCCGAACCGCAAAAGACGGGTTGCGGCGCGCTGGGGGACGTGGCGCGCTTCCAGTCCTTCCACGACAACTATGTGCTCTGGCATCAGATGCGCAACAACGGCTGGGCCGCCAAGGATGAGGGCGCCCTGCGCGGGCAAGTATCGGTGCAGTACTCCCTCATCAACTGCCCCCAGCAGCGGGACAAGGAGTCGCGCACACCCAAACGCCTGGTCGCCACTGCCCGGAGTGACAAGCCGGATTTCTGGGAACGGCTGGCAGGCACCGAGGTGTTCGTCTCCTACACCAATCGCTTCGACTTCTACCTGGGCTCGCGCGACTCGGGGCCGGTCATCAACCGTGTCAGCAACCCAGGCTTGCACCTGAGATTGCCGGCAGGCGTCATCAGCGGCCAGCCCGGCGACGGACGCGACTCCTTGCAACTCAGTCTGGAGCACATGTCGGACGGCCAGGTGGTGGAGCCGGTGACCAACCCCAGGGATCAGCTCAGGGCACAGCGCGCGTATGAACGAGGTGATCGGCCGTTCTTTGACACCATCAGCCGCGGCATGAACTACGTGGCCCTGCAGGGCGAATGGATCTGGGATCTGCCACAGAAGTCGGAGGCCCAGTTGGACCTCCGCGCCAAGGTCAAGGCCTACATCGGCCAGAGCGATTCGGCCATCACCTGGGGCCCGCTGGCCGGCCAGGGGCTGAGATTCGCCAACTACGAGCGGGCCAAAGTGCGCCTGGGCCTCTACTGGCCAGAGCTGGGCCGGTTCGAACTGACCTCGCAGTTCGGTGACAGCGGTTTCAAGCACGCGTCATACACCGTGAGCTGGCAGTACAACCTGCGGGTTGACCGCGTGAACTTCGAACTGCCGCTGTTTGTGCAGGCGCACTTCGGACCGATGAACACTTTGTCGAACTACACGCAACGCCAAGACTCGATTGGCATCGGCCTACGTTTGGCGTACTAGCCCCCGCCTGGGGGCATGCCACGCGCACATCACAACCTGAGCTCGTGCGCCTGTTCACGAGGCCTTCATGGCCGCATGACAAGCTCGCGACGAATGTCTGCCCTGCCCCTCAAGCCCGCCGCCGCGCCTGCCCTGCCCCGGGGCTTCGGCCTGCTGATCGCCGCGCAGTTCGCGTCCGCGCTGGCCGACAACGCGGTGCTTATCGTCGCGATCGCGCTGCTGGTCCAGCAGGGGCTGCCGCCCTGGTGGGCACCGCTGCTGAAGTTCGGCTTCATGGCCGCCTATGTGCTGCTGGCGCCCTGGGTGGGGCCGCTGGCGGATGCCTTCGCCAAGGGCCGGGTGATGGCGGCGATGAACCTCGTGAAGATGCTGGGCCTTGGCTTGCTGGCCTGGGGCCTGCACCCGGTGGCCGCGCTGACCGTGGTGGGCCTGGGCGCGGCGGCCTATGCGCCGGCCAAGTACGGGCTGATCACCGAACTGGCCAAGCCCGAGGCGCTGGTGAAGGCCAATGGCTGGATAGAGATCAGCGTGGTGAGCGCCGCGCTGCTGGGCGCGGTGCTGGGCGGCGCGCTGGTGAGCCCCGCATGGCTGGGCTCCGCCCCCGCCGCCTGGGTGGACCAGCTGGACCTGCCCGCCGACAAGTTGACCGGCTCCCTGGCCGCGCTGTGGCTAATCTATCTGCTGTCCAGTGCGCTGAATGCCGGCATACCCGACAGCGGGCGGCGAGCGAACTGCGCATCGCTGCACCCGGGCGCGCTGCTGGCCGAATTCCGGAGTGACAACCGGCGGCTATGGTGTGACGCGGACGGCGGCCTGTCGCTGGCCGCCACCACGCTGTTCTGGGGCGTGGGCGCGACGCTGCAGTTCGCGGTGCTGCGCTGGGCCGGCCAGGCGCTCGCGCTGCCGCTGAGCCAGGCCGCCTACCTGCAGGCCGCGGTGGCGGTGGGCGTGATCGCCGGCGCCGCGTCGGCTGGCCGCTGGCTGGCACTGCACCAGGCCCGCCGCGGCCTGTGGGCCGGTGTGGTGCTGGGCCTGCTGATGCCGGTGGTCGCGCAGATCGACCAGCTGCTGACGGCCGCGCTCACGCTGGCCCTGGTCGGCGCGGTGGGCGGCGCCATGGTCGTGCCCTTGAACGCGCTGCTGCAGCACCGCGGCGCCCAGCTGCTGAGCGCGGGCCGCTCGATTGCCGTGCAGGGCTTCAACGAGAACCTGAGCGTGCTGGCGATGCTGGCGGTCTATGCGGGGTGCGAGGCGGCGGGGGTCGCGATCGAGCTGACGCTGAGCGGGCTGGGCGTGCTGGTGACCGGGGCGCTGCTGGCGCTGATCTGGCGGGACAGGGGACGACGGAAAAGTTCACTGCGAACGTTGTGACCGAGCGTCATGAACGCCGTTTTCACTCGGCATAGTCCTGCGTCACGCATCTGCCGCGCCGATGCCAACGGCGGCCTCGTCAAGAAATTGCCATGTCCCCTATTGCTCGCGTTCTGTTGTCCTTGACGGCATTGGCAGCCGGCACAGGCCTTGGCGCCGTCTGCTGGCCCTCGCCGCTCGGGCTGGCGTGCGCACTCATCGCGCTGTTTTTGCTTCTGCCGCTGACACTGGCGGTTGACGCTTCACGCGCGTTGAAGCTGCGCACCGCGACGCCTGGATCGATCGTCGGCCGCCTGGTGCTGTCGGTGCCGCTCGGTCTGCTTGCCTTGGCGGCGCTGGCGCTAGGTGTTGGTTGCGCCGTCTTCGTGGCCAGCCGGTGGTCCGTCGAGTCGCCGCGCACACTGACGGGCAGCGCCATCCTCGGCGCCATGTTTGTCGGTTTCGGCGTCCGGTTGCTCCGGGTCTTGTGGCCGCGCAAGCGTCGCGGATTCGGCCCCTGACAGTTCCGGGGTTAGACGGCGGTCAGGGCTAGCGGCGTGGCGGCATGCGTGGTCAATCGCCAATCGACCGACGAACTCCGCACTCCCGCACGGCCCCGTGACTCCCGCCCTCACCCCGCCGGCTGCAAACCCGCCAAGCCCAGCCCCACCTCCGCCCGCGCAATCGCACCCTCCAGCACGCCCTCGAAGCGCGCCGTGATGTCGCCCCAGTCCAGCCGGCGTGCCGTCATCCGGGCCGCCTCGGCCACCGCCACTCGGGCCAGTGGATCGGCCGCGGCGGTGCGCACCGCGGCGACGAAGTCGGACTCGCGGCCCGCGCCGGCCAGCCAGCCGTTCACGCCGCTGCGTATCAGTTCGCCCGCGGCCGCGCTCTCGAAGGCCACGACTGCACAGCCGCTGGCCATGGCCTCGGTGGTCACGTTGCCGAAGGTCTCGGTCAGGCTGGGGAAGAGAAAGAGATCCAGCCCGGCGTAATGCGCCGCCAGGTCCTCGCCGCTGCGCTGGCCGGCAAACACCGCATCCGGCGCCTTGGCGGCCAGCTCGGCGCGCAGGGGGCCGTCGCCCACGAACACCAGGCGCGCACGCGGCTGCTGGACCTTGACGGCCTGGTAGGCGGCGAGCACCGCGCCCAGGTTCTTCTCGGGCGCGAGACGCCCCACATAACCCAGCACCAGGTCGTCGCCCATCGCGCCCCAGCTCTCGCGCAGCGCGGCGCTGCGGTGGGCGGGGTCGAAGCGCTGCGCGTCCACGCCGCGCCCCACCACGCTCAGGCGCTCGAAGCCGCGCACCTCCAGCTGGCGGCGCAGCGACTCGGTGGGCACCATGGTGGCGCCGCAGCGGTTGTGGAACTTGCGCAGGTAACCCAGGATGGGCCGGGTCAGCAGGCCCAGGCGGTAATGCTTGCCGTAGGCGTGGAAGTTGGTGCGGTAGTCCGATGTGACGGGCAGGGCCAGGTGTTGCGCGGCCTGCAGCGCGGACCAGCCCAGCGGCCCCTCGGTGGCGATGTGCACCACGTCCGGCCGCTTCAGCGACCACAGCTTCACCAGCGCCCGCTTGCTGGGCACGCCCATGCGCAGGTTGGGGTACAACGGCACCGGCAGGCCGCGGGTCAGCACCTCGTCGACCTGGGGCGTGGCGGCGGCCAGCGCGGTCGCGGCGGGCTGGCGCGGGCGTATCAGCTGCACGTCGTGGTTGCGGCGGTTGAGGCCGTCCACCACACGAGCCATGGACAGCGCCACGCCATTGACCTCGGGCGGGTAGGTCTCGGTGACGACCGCCAGGCGGCGCGAGTGGCGGGGGGCCGGCAGGTCGTCGACCAGGATGTCGTCGTCAGGATGGGCGCTGTTCATGTGCGCATGCTGAGCGGCGTCTGCAACAGCGCTGTGACAGCGCGGGCGTCACGCCGATTTCATGCGCGCCGGCCACCATCGCCGCATGCAGGGCCCGCGGGAGGGCGCTGTGCCCCTTGTGAGGATGGATGTGAACGACTTCTTCCAGACCCTGAAGACGCAGCGTTGGGACGACCACCGCTACTACCACCACAGCCGCATCAACCAGAGCCTGCACCTGATCAGCGCGCTGAGCTTCCTGGTGGCCTATGCGCTGCTGTTCGTGAACCCGGCCTGGTCCGCGCTGCTGGGCTGGTGCGTGTCCATGACCACGCGCCAGGCCGGCCACTTCTTCTTCGAGCCGCGCGGCTACGACGAGGTGAACCAGGCCACCGACGAGTACAAGGAAGCGATCAAGGTGGGCTACAACATCCGCCGCAAGATCGTACTGATGGTGGCCTGGGTGGCGCTGCCGCTGCTGCTGTGGCTGTCGCCCTCACTGTTCGGGCTCATCGAGCCGGCCGTGGGCGTGCAGGGCTGGCTGGAAGATGTGGGCATGGCCTGGCTGTGCCTGGGCGTGGCGGGCCTGCTGTTCCGCGTGGGCCAGCTGTGGCTCACGCAGGGTGCGATGCCGGCGCTGGCCTGGATGACCAAAATCCTGACCGACCCCTTCCATGACGTGATGCTTTATCACAAGGCGCCGCTGTACCTGCTGCGCGGCGAGCTGATCGACCCCATGGAACACGTCGGCTCGCAGGCCCACTGAGGCCCGCATCACCTGACCCCACAGACCAGGGCCCGCCGGTGGCGGGCCCTTGGCCCTTCATGCGCCCCTCAGAACTTCCTCGCCAGCATCTCGCGGAACACGCTGCGGCGTATGGCCTTGGCGGTGAGCTGGGGCGCCGTCCACCACCAGCCGTCGGCGCGCATCTCCTCACAGGCCGCCACGAACCGCTCAAGCACCGCCTCGAACTCGGCCTCTCCGTAGTTGAGGCTGAAAATCAGCCGCCCCGTGCCCACCCAACTGAGGGCCAGGCCGTGCTTGCGCAGATAGAACTGCAGCATCCAGTGGTAGCGGCCGGGCTGGGTGTAGAGCACGGTCCAGATGCTCGAGATGTTGGCGACGCGTACCGGCATGCCGGCCTGCGCCAGCGCGTCGTTGAAGCGCTGGGCGCGGCCATTCCAGCGCTCGTCCAGACCCTCATACAGCGCCTGCACCTCGGGGCTTTGCAGGCGCTTGAGGAAGGCGGCCATCGCAGCGACCACATAGGGGTGGGCGTTGAAGGTGCCGCGCGCGAAGCAGATGTCGGCCGGATGATCCTCGCGGTAGCGCTTCATCAGGTCGGCACGGCCGCACACCACGCCCACCGGCAGGCCGCCACCCAGCGTCTTGCCATAGGTCACCAGATCGGCCTTGACGCCGAAGTACTGCTGGGCGCCGCCCGGCGCAAGCCGGAAGCCCACGAAGATCTCGTCGAAGATCAGCACGATGCCGCGCTCGGTGCAGACTTGGCGCAGGGCCTGCAGCCATGCGGTGTAGGCCGCGCGATCGAAGCCGGCACGGCGGCTGCCGTCGATCAGGCCCGAGTCCCCGGGCGCATTGGCATTCGGGTGCAGCGCCTGCAGCGGGTTCACCAGCACGCAGGCGATGTCACGCCGCGTGCGCAGCACCTGCAGCGAGCGCTCGGCCATGTCCTGCAGCGTGAAGGTCTCACGCGGCGGCAGTGGGTTGCCGGGGCCGGGCTGCACGTCCTCCCACCAGCCGTGGTAGGCGCCTGCGAAGCGCACCAGGCGCTTCTTGCGGGTGTGGTAGCGCGCCAGCCGCACGGCCTGCATCACCGCCTCGGTGCCGGACATGTGGAAGCTCACCTCGTCCTGCCCCGAGATGGCCTTGAGGCTTTGCAGCACCTCCAGCACGCAGGGGTGGTAGGCGCCCAGCACCGGTCCCAGGTCTTGCGCGGTGACCACGGCCTCGGCGATGCAGACCTTGTAGGCGTCATTGCCCAGCAGGTTCACGCCGTAGGAGCCGGTCAGGTCGTAGAAGCGGTTGCCGTCCAGGTCCTCCACCTGCACGCCAGCGCTGGCCTGCAGCAGCGCACCGACGCGCAGGTGCTCGCGCAGCACCGGGCTGAACTGGAAGGGCACGCGGTAGCGCCCGGTGAAGCGCAGATCGGGAATGGTCTCGCGCGCCGTCTCGGTGGCGGCCAAGGTCTTGGCAAAGCGGCGGTCGAATTCCGCCCCCAGCCGGCGCAGCGCCGCGCGGCGCGCAGCCGCCACGTCGTCGGGCGCGCCGTCCACCGCAAAGAACTCGTCCTCGTCGTAGGCATAACCCGGCACCCAGCGCGCCAGCCGCTTGGCCATGCGCGAATGGCCGGCCAGCGAGCGGTGCTTGGCCCGCGACAGCTGCAGGCGCCGCCGCGCGGCCGGCAGCAGCGCCAGTACGCCCAGAGCCAACGCCGAAAGAGTGAATGTTTCGTCCATCAACCGTCACCACGCAAAGATGAAGATCCGAGATGTACCCGTCGCGATTGACAGCGCCATGAATGACAAAGCCGTGACCAGGGCCTGCTGGCTGCAGCGCCTGGGTGCGCAGGAGGACCTGAACTTCCTGCTCACCAACCGCATCCCGCGCATCGCGCTGACCCGGCTGATGGGGCGCTTCTCGCGCATAGAAAGTCGCTGGCTGACGCGGCTGGCCATCGCCGTCTGGCGGCGGTTCACGCCGCTGGATCTCAGCGAGGCGCTGCATACCGACTTCCGCTCACTGAAGGACTGCTTCACGCGTGAGCTCAAGCCCGGCTCGCGGGTGTTCGATCCGCGATCCGAGATCTTCACCAGCCCCAGCGACGCCATCGTGGGCGCCTGCGGCACCGTGAGCCGGGGTCAGGTCTATCAGGCCAAGGGCTTCCCATACTCGACCGCCGAGCTCTTCGGCCCCACACAGGACGCCTCCGTCTTCGAGGGCGGTCGCTATGCGACGCTGCGCCTGACCTCGGCGATGTACCACCGCTTCCATGCGCCACAGGCCGGCACCGTGCAGCATGTGACCTACCTGAGCGGCGACACCTGGAACGTGAACCCGGTCGCGCTCAAGCGGGTGGAGCGCCTGTTCTGCCGCAACGAGCGCGCGGTGATTCGCATGCAACTGGACAGCGGCGAACCCATCGCACTGGTGCCCGTGGCGGCCGTGCTGGTGGCCAGCATACGGCTGCATTTCCTGGACGTGCTGCTGCACCTGGGGCGGCGGGGTGCCAACGAGATGCCCTGCCAGGCTCACCTGGGCAAGGGCGATGAGATGGGCTGGTTCGAGCACGGCTCCACCATCATCGTGTTCGTGCCGCCGGGTTTCGAGCTGGCCGAGGGTGTGGACACGGGCGTGCAGCTGCGGGCGGGTCAGGCCCTGCTCAGACGCATGAGCTGAGCCAGGAGACACGGCACCGGTCGCGGAACCGGTGCGCCGCGCCGCCGGCGGCGATCCGATCAGGAGATCGTTTCGTAAAAAGCCCGAACTGCAGCGGGTGCCGGAGCCGGCTGCGGCAATACCACCGGCAGCCGCACCGGGGCGGCCTTGGCGGCCGGCAACATGCCCGGCAGCGCCGCGAACTCACCGCGGTCGATGATTTCCAGCCGGCCGTCGTGGTGTTCGACCAGCGCGGTCAGGCTCTCGACCCAGTCGCCATCGTTGCAATACAGCACGCCATCGATCTCGCGGATCTCCGCATGATGGATGTGGCCGCACACCACACCCTGGGCACCGCGCTTCTTGGCTTCGCGCGCCACGGCGTTTTCAAACTCGTTGATGTAGCTGACCGCGCGCTTGACCTTGTGCTTGAGATAGCGCGACAGACTCCAGTACGGCAGGCCGCACTTGGCGCGCACACGGTTGAACCAGCGGTTGACCTTGAGTGTGAACTCGTAGGCCAGGTCACCGGCAATCGCCAGCCAGCGGGCGCACTGGATGACGCCGTCGTACAGGTCACCGTGCGTGATCCACAGCTTGCGACCATCGGCGGTCACGTGGATGGCTTCGTCCATCACGTCCACACCGCCGAAGTTGTGGGCGACGTACTTGCGCGCGAACTCGTCGTGATTGCCGGGGATGAAGATCACCCGCGTGCCCTTGCGCGCCTTGCGCAGCAGCTTCTGCACGACGTCGTTGTGCGCCTGCGGCCAGTACCAGGAGCGCCGCAACTGCCAGCCGTCGATGATGTCGCCGACGAGGTAGAGCGTCTCGCACTCCACATCGCGCAGGAAGTCGAGCAGCGCCTGCGCCTGGCAACCCGGCGTCCCGAGATGCAGGTCAGAAATCCAGACGGTGCGCACCGACAGCGTCGGTTCGTCGGCTTGGGGGTCGATGCTGGGCGACATGCCCGGCATGCTGCCCAGGGCTCATGACGGGGGCGTGAAGCCAGCTTCTTTCCACCGTGGCCTGCGCACCGGTGGGTGCCTTTGGTTGAGGAGCTGGCCCAGGCCATGTGTCCTGCGTTAAAGACAAACGGTCGCCCAGAAGGCGGCAAATGCCTCAGATCAAACCTGCCGCAGGCCTACTCAAATCCCCGCCCTCACCGGGCTTGGGTATTCCTTCGCCCCAAAAGCAAAGCCCCCGATATCTTTCGATACCGGGGGCTGGCTCTTGTTAATAGCCTGACGATGACCTACTTTCACACGGGAATCCGCACTATCATCGGCGCTGACTCGTTTC
>NZ_CAJYPS010000015.1 GCF_913777145.1 uncultured Roseateles sp. | reverse complement strand
CGCTGGGCGCCCGGCGAGGCCGGCCTGATCGGCTGGCTGCTGCAGACCAAGGCGCTGATCATGATCATCTTCGCCAACATCCTGCTGGACCGTCAGATCATCACCAGCGAAACCTTCACCGCACTGCGGCTGATGGCCGTGGCCAGCACCATACTGGCGGTGCCGGTGGTGACGCCGAGGTTGGAGCGGTTGAAGGGGTTGTGGGGGAAGGGGAGTTGAGGTGCCGGACTTACGCCTGATGTGATCGCCAAAATACGCTCAGCCAAGCGTCACGAAGATTCCGGCTACGCTGCCGTTAGGTATCGAGAGGGAGGGCACACAACGTGATGCGATTCGGAGCCATCGAAGAGTTTCAAGGACTCAAGTTCACGACAGATGTCTCGGCGCCCGGCAGCGTAGCCGCCGTCATCGGACGCAACGGCGCCGGCAAGAGCCGCTTGCTCAAGGCCATTGCCGAAGGTAGGTTCAAAGTCATCGACGGTGAGAACGAGATCCCTCAGTCGCAAATCAGGCTACTCACGCTGTCTGAATTGCGGCCAAGCATTTCGTTCGGTTTTGATTCCGCTCAGCGCCAAGAGCAGTTGCGCCAGGCAGCCCAAACCTACGGACAACTCAAAGGTCAGTTCGCTCTGGATGCAGAGGAGACTCTGCGCCGAATCAGCAACCCAATGGGTGTCGGGCGCCTTAATCGAATCTCACCCACACAAGTAGTGCACGCTGCCACGCGCGCTGCAGCAGCACTTGACAAGAACCCGAATGAGCTCACGGACGAAGAGCTGACCGATTTTTATCGTGCCGATGAAAGCGGAGCTCTCGGCGTCCTCAATGTGTTGTCCACGATGATGTGGTATTACGAGCGTCGAATGGAAAACGACGTGGCTGAGTTCTACAACGAGAGGCATGGCGAGAGTAATCCACACTACCCGCCTGATGCGTTTATTCGGCGTTTCGGTCCGCCCCCGTGGGAGTTGTTCAACAAGATCCTGCGGCTTGTCTTTGATGGGCGCTACTGTATCGATGTGCCCACTCGCGCAAATTACAAGACTTATGACGCGCGCTTGCGCCGATCTTCGGATGGTCAGGTTGTCGACTCTGGATGGCTTTCCTCCGGCGAGCAGGTGTTGTTGTGGTTAGGCCTCAGCATGTACGCATCAGAGGCCGGTCAGACCGCGGCGCCGCCTCGGCTGCTGTTGCTGGACGAGCCGGACGGAGTGCTTCATCCTCAGATGGTGCAGAAATTCCTCGCCGTGCTGCGCTCGCTCACCGAGGGATTCGGGTTGCAGGTGATGTTTACGACGCATTCACCCACCACAGTCGCGCTACTCGGCGATGGGCCCATCTGGCGGGTCGATGAGACCAGCCTGACATCCGTCGATAAGAATTCGGCCATTGTCGAATTGTTGGTGGGGCTTGATGGTGTTTTCGTTCATTACGCCAATGCTCGCCCGGCATACGTCGAGAGCCATGGTGACGCCGACATTTACGCAGAACTTTTTGCCCAAACAAGGCGCTGGCCAATCGGTCCAACTGCCAGCGGTTCATTGCGTTTTATCCCCAGTGGTCCCAAGTTGGCAGCCGAAAACCTGCGGCAGTTGGTGGCTGCGCATCTGGTTGTCAATGACACTGACCGCGTTGAGCGGTTTGTAGAGGCAGTCAATGGCCAGGGGGACTGCTCTAAGGTATATGGCGCTGTCGAGAGTCTTAACGCGGAAGGTGGAGCGACCGTTCACGGTATCGTCGACTGGGACACTCGCAATCGGCCGATAGGTCGCGTGCATGTGCTGGGCTCAGAGCTGTTCTACAGCATCGAAAACGCGGTGCTTAATCCGCTCACGTTGGGTCTCTATTTGGTATACAACTGCGCGAACTATGTTTCACCAGTGGACCTCGGTTTGAGGCCTGAAGTCGATCTTATTTCTCTCTTCGATGACATATCTAACTGGCAAACGATCGCTGACGCCGTGATGCGTCGCGTACTCGATATCTCTGTCGTTGAGCATGAGTTGGAATGCGTGTTTCCGCACTATCGTGTTGTGTATCTGGACCGGCGCTATGCGCACATGAACGGTCACGCCTTGCACGATTTGGTGTTGGAGCGGTTTCCGTTCCTGAAGGGAAAGAAGCCTGGTCTTATGCTGGATGTTGTGCGCCAGGGCATGGGTGTCTCCGCGGCGCGCTCAATTCCGCTTGTTTTCTTCAACCTCTTCAATGAGATCCTTGCCTTCGCCGAGGCGAGTCCGCCTGAGCATGCTCGCAACTGAGTCACGTTGCGAGTCGCCGGTATGTAATCGCCAGCCTATAAATTTTTTGGTGATGGCCGCAGCCGGATCGCGGGCATATGGCCTGGCTCCCTTTGTGGCGAGCCTTTGCGACTTGCCGCACCGCCGCGGGAATCCGCCCCGCGAGGGCGGGTAACTTTTCTCTGTCGGCGCCAGAGAAAAGTCACCAAAAGAGAGGCGCCAATTCAACAGCCACAGCGTGCCCGATTGATCGGGAGCCTTGGGCGCCATGCCTGAAGCGATCCGCTGCGCTCTCGCGGTGGATTTGTGAAGAGCCCTAGCCATTGGCCCTTCATGCTGTTCAAGGCGCGGCTGCACGCCGACGCCTGCGGGTGTCAACGCAAATACGTGCTACGCACAAGACCGCGCCGCCCGAGCGGCGCTGCGTGCGCACTTGCTCGTGAGCACGGCGTGCAGCCGCGCGTTGGACGGCGCAGAGGTTCGAGGTCACCGGGCGGTGACAAGTCCACTGCGAGAGCGCAGCGGTTCGCTTCTGCGCATGTGGCGAGCGCCCGTTGGCTTGGTGGACCGCGATGCAGTCCCCGAGCGCGGTGCGGTTCAGCGCATCTTCTTTGGTGACTTTCTTCTGGGCGCGACCAGAAGAAAGTTACCCGCCATCGCGGGGCGGATTCCCGCGGCGGTGCATCGAGTCGAAAAGGCAGATCGCAAAAGCAAACCCGCCACTCGCTCCGGTTACCAACTCACCGCTCAACCCTCCCGGGTTGAAAACAATTCAGCCGGCAGCGAACTTCACTGATTCAGGCGAGGAGTGCGGGCCAAGCGCCCTCACGCCTGCTCCCCACCCTCCATCCCAAACTGCATCGCCGCCAACTTCGCATACAGCCCGCCCCGGGCCACCAACTCGTCATGCCGGCCGATGTCCACGATGCGGCCAGCCTCCATCACGACGATGCGGTCGGCCTTCTGGATGGTGGCCAGGCGGTGCGCGATCACCAGCGTCGTGCGGTGCTGCATCGCGGCCTCCAGCGCGGCCTGGACCACGCGTTCGCTCTCGGCGTCCAGCGCGCTCGTCGCCTCGTCCAGCAGCAGCAAAGGCGGGTTCTTCAGGATGGCCCGCGCAATGCTGATGCGCTGGCGCTGGCCGCCCGACAGGCGCACACCACGCTCGCCCAGGAAGCTCTGGTAGCCCTCGGGCAGCGCGCGGATGAAGTCGTCCGCGAACGCGGCCTTGGCGGCGGCGATCACCTCCTCGTCACTCGCGTCGGGGCGGCCGTAGCGGATGTTCTCCATCGCGGTGGTGGAGAAGATCACGCTGTCCTGCGGCACCAGGCCCACGCTTTCGCGCAGCGCGGCCAGGGTCAGCTCTTGCGTGGGCACGCCGTTCAGCAGGATGCGGCCCTGCTGCGGATCATAAAAGCGCAGCAGCAGCTGGAACATCGTGGTCTTGCCGGCGCCGCTGGGGCCCACCAGCGCCACGGTCTCGCCCGGGGCGATGCGCAGCTCGATGTCGGACAGCGCGGCGGTCTGCGGGCGCGAGGGGTAGTGGAAGGCGATGCCCTGGAAGGCCACCTCGCTGCCCCCGGCCGCGGCGGGCAGCGCGCGCGGCTGGGCCGGGTCGGCCACGGGGGAGCGGGTCTCCATCAGCTCCACCAGGCGCTCGGTGGCGCCGGCGGCGCGCAGCACGTCGCCCCAGACCTCGGCCAGCACCGCCACGCTGCTGACCAGCAGCGTCACATAGACCACGGTCTGGCCCAGGTGGCCGGCGGTGATCTTGCCGGCGATCACCGCCTGCGTGCCCTGGTACAGGCCCCACAGCATTGCGCCGAACACCGCGGTGATGATGAAGGCCACCAGGAAGCTGCGCACCTTGGTGCGCTTGCGGGCGGTGTCGAACGCGGCCTCGCTGGCGGCGTCGAAGCGGCGGGCCTCGGCGGCCTCCTGCGTGTAGCTCTGCACCACGGGCACGGCATTCAGCACCTCGGCGGCAATGGCCGAGGTGTCGGCGACCCGGTCCTGGCTGGCGCGCGAGAGCTTGCGCACCCGGCCGCCGAAGTACAGCGCCGGCGCCACCACCAGCGCCAGGATCAGCAAGACCTGACCCATCACATAGGGGTTGGTGACGATCAGCATCACCAGCGCGCCGCCGCCCATCACCACATTGCGCAGGCCCATGGAGAGGCTGGAGCCCACCACGGTCTGCACCACGGTCGTGTCGGTCGTGATGCGCGACAGCACCTCGCCGGTCTGCGTGGTCTCGAAGAACTCGGGGCTCTGGCGCAGCACATGGCGGTAGACCGCATTGCGCAGGTCGGCGGTGATGCGCTCGCCCAGCCAGGTCACCATGTAGAAGCGCGAGGCGGAGAACACGCCCAGCGCCGCGCCCACCGCGAACATGGCCAGGAAGTGGTCCTTCAGCGCGAGCAGTCGCTCGCCGGGGCTGCTGGCCGCCATGCCCGCGTCGATCAGGCCGCGCAGCGCCAGCGGAAAGGCCAGCGTGGCTAATGCGGCCAGCAGCAGCGTCAGCAGTGCCAGCGCGATGCGGCCCCGGTAGGGGCGGAGAAAGGGCAGCAGGCCGCTCAGCGAGCGGGCGTTCTTGGAGGCAGGGCGTTCTTTGCTGGTGCTCATGGTGCGGGGCGGTCGCGCGCGACACGCCCGGGGAGGCCAAGGGGTCCGGCGAGGATTGTGGGGCCTGGGCAGGGGCCGGCGCATGACGGCGCTCAGGCTGCTGACAGTCGGTGGCTGGGGCGGGCATGGGGAAAGCGCGTGGCTGCCGCACTCGCCTCGGCGGCGACACTGCGCGCGCCTGGACTCGCGCCGTCTGCTGATGAACCGTTGCCTGTTGCTTCTGATCGGCCTGCTGCTGGCCACCCGCGCCGCCTCGGCCGCCGACGACCTGCTGCCACCCGGGCCCTGGCCCTGCGAGGCGGCGCAGCCCGCGGTGCACCGCGAGGGCTTTGTGCCCGTGGGCGGCCTGCAGCAGTGGGTCACGGTGCATGGCAGCGACTGCCGCAAGCCGGTGCTGCTGATGGTGCATGGCGGCCCCGGCAACCCGCTGACGCCCTATGCCAATGCGCCCACCAGTCCCTACGCGGCCTGGCAGCAGGACTTCACGCTGGTGCTGTGGGACCAGCGCGGTGCCGGCCGCACCTATGGCCGCCAGCCGGTGGACCCCGACGCCGAGGAACAGTTGCTCAGCATCGAGCAACTGGCCGCCGATGGCGTGGAGGTGGCGCGCTGGGCGACGCGCACGCTGGGCCAGCGCCAGGTCGTGCTGTTTGGCGGTTCCTGGAGCTCGGCGCTGAGCGTGCACATGGCGATGCGCGCGCCCGAGTTGTTCGTCGCCTACGTGGGCACGGGCCAGCTGGTGGGAGCCGACAACCTGCCGGCCAGCTATGCGGCCACGCTGGCGCTGGCGCGCGCTGCCGGTGACGCGGCCTCGGTCGCCAAGCTGGAGGCCATGGGCGCTCCGCCCTGGACCAACCCGCGCAACCTGGGCCAGTTGCGCCGCGTGACCCGGGTCTACGAGGCCGCGGCCAGCGATCCCGCGCCCGCCGCCTGGTGGCAGCGCGCGCCGGCCTACGACACGCCGGCCGAACGTGAGGTCTACACCCGCGGGGAAGACTTCTCGTGGCTGCAGTATGTGGGCCTGCGGGGTCAGGGCATGCTGTCGCGGCTGGACCTGCCGGCGCTGGGCCTGCGCTTTGCGATGCCGGTGTTCATGCTGCAGGGCGAGGCCGATCTGGTGACCGTGCCGGCCGTGTCGCGCCGCTATTTCGACCGTCTGCAGGCGCCGGCCAAGCACTACCTGCTGCTGCCGCGCGTGGGCCACGACCCCAACCCCGGCATGATCGCCGCCCAGCATCGCGTGCTGGTGGAGCAGGTGCTGCCGCTGCTGGCGCACTGAGCGCTTGTGCCCTTCAGCCCGGCGGCAGGCGCTCGGGCGTCAATGACAGGCCCCAGGCCTGCCGGGCCCGCAGGCATTGGGCGTCGCCAGCCTGCACCTCACGGCAGGTGCTGGCCCGCTTCGCGTAGATGCCGCAGCTGACCTGTCGGCCCACCTCGCCCTGCAAGGCCACGCAGCGCACGGGCCGGGCCTGCGTGCCGGCCATGCAGCGCAGGTGGGGGCTGACCGGCAGCGTCAGCGCCGCCGGCACCTGGCCGCCGGGCGCGTCATCGCATTCGCCCCAGTAGAAGGACACGCGGTAGACCGAGCAGCAGGCGCCGCAGCTTTGGCAGTCGAACATCAAGGTCGCCCTAGCGCCCGGCATCCAGTGGCGGCTTGCCCGCGTAGCCGGTCAGCTCCAGATAGCCCAGGCCGATCTCGCGGCCGGCCGCGTCGCGCAGCCGCGCCAGGCCTTCCCAGTAGACCAGGCCGCTGCTGCCGCGTGCGTCTATCTCCTGCGCGTCCAGGCAGGCCTCCAGCGTCAGCGCGCCGGCGGGGCTTTGCAGCGTCCAGGCCACGGGCCAGCGGGTGCCGGTGGCCGGGCTGGTCCAGTGGCGGGTGGGCTGCATGAGCACCTCGTCCGGCGCGAAGCTGCGGTCCGGCTGGCCGGGCATGCGCAGGCTGCCGCCCGCGAAAGAGCGCCCGCCATCGGCGCGGCGCAGCTGGAACAGCGTCAGCGCGCGGCCGTCGTGCAGGTTGATGCCCAGCCAGTCCCAGCCCACGGCCTGGCCCAGCAGGTTGTCGCTCCACTCGTGGTCCAGCCAGCTGCGGCCGCTCAGGGTCAGGGCTTGCCCGGCGCGTGTCAGCGTGGCCTGGGTCTGCAATTGCGGGCGCGAGTAGTAGAGGCTGAACTGCCCGGGCGCCGGCCCCTTGCGCGAGTGGCCCTGCTCGCCCTGCAGCAGCGGCGCGTCCGGCGTGTCCAGTTGCAGCGACAGCGCCCAGCCTTCGGCGTTGAAGGCCGCCACATAGCCGTTGCCGCGCCGGCTCAGCGTCCAGTCGCGCAGGCGCACGCGGCAGTCGCCCTCGGCGGCCTCGGCCACGCCGGGCAGCGCGCGCATCAGTCGCTGGTCATGGCGCTGGCGGCCGGCGCGCAGGTCGCTCAGCGCCACATGGCCCAGCATCAGCTGGCGCGCGGCCAGCGCGCTGGCGTGGCCGGCCGGCGCGGGGCCGGGCAGGCGGAAGAAGGTGAGCTGGTAGCCGAACAGCGGCTGCTGCGGCGCGGCCGGGTCGGCCAGCCAGCCGGTCAGGTACCACCACTCGATAGCCTGGGCCGGGTGGGCACCATAGTCGGCCGGGAAGCGCAGCGGCAGCGAGGGCGTGGTCGGCGCGGCGCCGGCCAGCGCGGGCCAGGGCAGGGCGGCGAGCAGCAGCGTTCGGCGTTGCAGCGTCATGTCAGTGAGTCCCGGACGTCGTGTGAGTGCGTGGCGCGCTGCGGGCCGAGCGCCGGGCCGCCCCAAGCCGGCCCGCGTTCGGCGATGTGCTTGTGGCTCGACGCCGCAAGCATCCCCGTCCCCGCCGGGGACCGGCTGGGCGTACCCGCGTTCAGCGGGGGGCGACCGGACGAGGGGCTCATGTCAAGAATCCTCCCGCACCGCGCGTATCGCGTCCTGGTTGAGCGCCTGGCGGCCGGCCAGCCAGGAGGCGCCCACCGCCGCCGCGAACGCCAGGCCCACCAGTGCGGCCAGGCGGGCGGTCGGCAGGTAGAGGTCCATGGTCCAGTGAAAGCTCTGCGGGTTCACGACGAACACCAGCACCGCGCTCAGGCCCAGGCCCAGCGCCAGGCCGGCCAGCGCGCCCACGCCGCCGGCGAGGCTGGACTCGATCAGCAGCAGCCGCAGCAATGCGCGGCGCGACAGGCCCAGGTGGCGCAGCAGCCCGAACTCGCGCTTGCGCGCCAGCGCCTGGGCCGACTGGCTGGCGACCACGCCGAACAGGCCCACGGCCAGCGCGATGCCCTGCAGCCACACGGTGATCGCGAAGCTGCGGTCAAAGATCTGCAGCGACAGCCGGCGCAGCTCGCCGGCCGCGGCCAGCTCCAGGTCGTCGGGGTGCTCGGCGGCGGCGCGCAGCGCGGCCTGGGCCTGGGCCAGGTCTTGCCCGGGGCGCAGCCACAGCTGCAGCTCGGTGACGGCGCGGTCGCCGCTGGCGCGCTGGTAGTCGGCCAGATTCATCCACAGCACGCCGGTCTGGTGGGCATAGTCGCGCCAGATGCCGGCCACCTGCAGGCGCAGCACGCGGCCGCCGTCCAGCGGCTGCGTGAACACCTGACCGGGCACCAGGCCGTTGCGGTCGCGCGCGGCCTCGTTCACCCACACCGGCAGCGCGTTGCCGTCGGGCGCGCCGGTCCAGCGCTGCACCAGCGTCAGGTGCGCCTGGTTGAGCTCGCGGGCGATCAGCTGGCTGCGCTCGCCGCCCGGCAGCGTGATGGCCACGGTGCGCTGCGGGCCCAGACGCTGGAACTGCGGCAGCGCCTGCAGCCGCGCCAGCAGTGTGGGCGGCAGCGGCGCAGGCAGGCCGGCGGCGTCGCGCAGTGCGGGGCGCAGGTAGACGTCGGCCGGCAGTGCGTCGTCCAGCCAGCGCGACAGCGACTCGCGGAAGCTGCCGATCATCACGGTCATGGCCACGGCCAGCGACAGCGCCACCAGCACGCCGGCCAGCGTGCGGCGCGACTCGCCGGCCTGGTCGCGGCTGCGTTCGCGCGCCAGCATCAGCAGCGGGCCGGCCGGCAGCCGGGCCAGCAGCGCGGTCAGCGCGCTCACCAGATGCGGCACCAGCACCAGGCCGCCCAGCAGCAGCGCCAGCATGGACAGATAGGCCGCGATGGCCGTGCCGTCCGCCAGCGGCGGCAGCTGCGCCAGGCCCACGCCGCCGGCCAGCAGCGCGCCGCCCAGCCAGGCCGGCAGCGCGCGCGGTGCCGGCAGGCCCAGGCCCTTGAGCACCTGAGCCGGCGCGATGCGCGCCACCGTGACGGCCGGCGCCAGCGCGGCCAGCAGCGCCGCCGCCAGGCCCAGGCCGCCATAGACCAGCGCCGGCACCAGCAGTGGCTGCTGCCACAGCAGTGCCGCCGAGCTGCCGGCGTTCACCTGCAGGCCCAGCGTGCTGCCCATCAGCTTGAGTGCACCCGCCGCCAGCCCCGCGCCCAGCGCCAGGCCCAGCGCGGTGCCGGCCAGGCCGATGACGCCGCCTTCCAGCAGGATGAGCTGCCAGCGGGCCCGGGCCGACAGCCCCAGCACGCCCACCAGCGCCCATTGCGGCAGACGCTGCGCGGTGGCCAGCGACAGCACCGCATAGACGAGGAAGGCGCCGGTGAACAGCGCCATCAGCGCCAGCAGCCCGAGGTTCACGCGGTAGGCGCGGGTCAGGTCGGCCAGGCGCTCGCCTTCGTCCTGTGGGGCCCCGGCTTGCCAGTGCGGCGAGCTGTTGAGCCGGGCCGCCAGCGTGGCAGCATCGCTGCCGGGCTGCAGTTGCAGGTCCACGCGGTCCAACTGGCCCAGGCGGCCGGTGAGGGCCTGGGCGTCGGCGATGTCCAGCACCGCCAGCGGCCCGCGCCCGGCGGCCACTCGGCCGGCCGCATGCAGGCTGACCTCACGCGGCCGGCCATCCGGCTGGGCGATGCGCAGGCGCAGCAGGCCGTCGGCCGGCAGCAGTGCGCGGGCGGCAGGGTTGAGGTGCAGTTGTTCACCGGCCAGCAGCGCACGCCAGCCGGCGTTGTTGCCGGGGCGGGCGTCCAGTTGCGGCAGCAGCTGCGGCGCCAGCGGCCGCGCGTGGCTGGCCGAGGCCAGCAGCGCGAGAGCGTCCAGGCCGACCAGGCGCAGCTGCTGGGGCTGGCCGTCGGCACCGCGCGCTTCGGGCCACAGCGCCTGGGCCTCCAGCACCGGGCTGGCCACGGCCACGCCGGGCGTGTTCCACAGCGCAGCCAGGTCGGCGTCGCGCAGAGGACCCTGGCGGCCGCGCACCACCAGGTCGGGCTGACCACTGACGCTGCGGGCCGCACGCGCGAATTCGGTCAGCGCCGCGCCGTTGAGCAGGTGCACGCCAAAGGCCAGCGCCACCCCCAGCATCACGGCCACGACGGCCAGCACGATGCGGCCGGGCTGGTCGCGCCAGGCGGGCCAGCTGAGATGGGGCCAGAGGGTCATGGCCGTGAATGTCCTGCGTTGGCCGATGAGAGGCTCTTGCCATGACCCCCATGATTCGCAGCGCCGTGCCGGGAGTTCGCCCCGGCGGGCGACCTACTTTCTGAGCGACCAGAAAGTAGGCAAAGAGTCGCCCCTGCAAAATCGCCCCGCCGCTGCGCGACGGGGTGCCCTGCGATGCTCCGAGCCCAGGGCCGCGCCCAACTCACTTCGCTCACTGCGTTCGCTACGTTCAGACAAAGGGGCGCGAAGTCAGTGCTTGAAGCGCGCTGCGCGCGCGCCCTGAGCTCGTGCGCTTCTCGGCGGTTTAGAAGGGGAGTGAATAACGCTTGTGCAACGGCGCGTGGGATCAGCAGCATCTCTCTTGTGGAGCGCCCGCCGGCACGAACTCTCCGCTGGGGTCTTGCCGGGCGGCGGTACGCCTCGGTGCGATATACCGCCTCACGCCGCATGCAGTCCTCTTGCATCCAGCCTCAGCCGCCGGTCCGCTGCCTGGGCCGCGACCTCGGAGTGGGTGACCAGCAGGCAGGCCGCGCCGGCCTCCTGGGTGCAGCGGCGCAGCAGCGCCAGCACCTCGGCGGCGTGGCGGGCGTCGAGGTTGCCGGTGGGCTCGTCGGCCAGCACCAGGCGGGGTTGGTGTACCAGCGCCCGCGCGATCGCCACGCGCTGCAGCTGGCCGCCGGAGAGCTGGCGCGGCATGCGGGCGGCCAGCGCGGCCAGGTTCACGGCGTCGAGCATCTGCGCGACGCGCGCGCGGCTGGCGGCATCGTCGCGCCGGCCCAGCAGGCGCAGCGGCAGCGCGACGTTGTCGGCCACGCTGAGGTGGGGCAGCAGGTGAAAGGCCTGGAAGATGAAGCCCAGCTCGCGGCGGCGCAGCGCGGAGCGTGCCTCGTCGTCCAGCGTGTGCAGGTCGGCACCGGCCAGCATCACCTGACCCTGGTCGGCCTCGTCCAGCCCTGCCAGGCAGTTCAGCAGCGTGGACTTGCCCGCGCCCGACTCGCCCAGCAGCGCGACGATTTCGCCCGGCGCCAGGTCCAGGTCCACGCCGGCAAACACCGGCACCTCGCCATAGTGCTTGGCCAGGCCGCGGGCGCTCAGCACCGGCGCGCTCATGGCTGCAGCACCCGTTGCAGGCCGGCCAGCAGTTCGGGCAGCGGCTGGGGGCCGTCGCAGGCGATCACGCGGCGCGCCGGCATGCTGCGCAGCCAGGTGACCTGGCGTTTGGCCAGCTGGCGGGTGGCGGCGATGCCGCGCTCGCGCAGGTCGGAGAAGTCGTCACGGTCCAGCGCCTCCCAGACCTGGCGATAGCCCACGCAGCGCATGGACGGCAATTGCAGGCTGAGGTCGCCACGGGCGCGCAGCCCGCGCACCTCGTCCACCAGGCCGGCGTCAAGCATCGCGTCGAAGCGCTGGGCCAGGCGCTCGTGCAGCCAGCCGCGGTCCTGCGGCTCCAGCGAGAACAACGGCCAGTCCACGCCCTCGTCGCGCGAGGCGGCATGCAGCTCGCTCAAGGGCCGGCCGGTCAGGCGTATCACCTCCAGCGCACGCTGTATGCGCTGGCTGTCGCCCGGCGCCAGCCGCGCGGCGGTCACGGGGTCCAGGCTTGCCAGCTCGGCATGCAGGGCCGGCCAGCCGCGCGCCAGTGCCTCGGCGTCTATCTGCGCGCGCAGCTCGGCGTCGGCCTGGGGCAGCGTGGAGAGGCCGTCGAACAGCGCCTTGAAATACAGCATGGTGCCGCCCACCAGCAGCGGCAGCCGGCCGCGCGCAGAGATCTCGGCGGCGAGCCGCCTGGCGTCGCGCACGAACTCGGCGGCCGAGTAGCTGCCGGTGGGTTCCAGGATGTCGATCAGGTGATGGGGCACGGCCGCCTGCTCGGCCGCGCTGGGCTTGGCCGTGCCTATGTCCATGCCGCGATACACCAGCGCGGAGTCCACGCTGATGATCTCCACCGGCAGCAGCTCCGCAATCGCCAGCGCCGCCGCCGTCTTGCCGCAGCCGGTCGGGCCGGCAATGCAAACAGGTGTCATGTTCTATGGGGTATTCCCAAGCGGCTGCCGTGGAACCGGCTTTGCCGGGCTACCGGCAGCGCCCCCTTGAGGGGGCAGGCGAAGCCTGTAGGGGGTGGGGCTCAAAACCTTTCCCAAGGCGCCAGGTAGCGCCACTGGCCCAGCGGCAGGTGGCCCAGCGGGATGCGGCCTATGCGCACGCGCTTGAGGCCCACGACCTTGAGGCCCACCAGCTCGCACATGCGGCGGATCTGGCGCTTGCGGCCCTCGCGCAGCACGAAGCGCAGTTGTTGCTCGTTCTGCCAGCTGACCTTGGCCGGCTGCAGCTGCACCTCGTCCAGCATCAGGCCGTGGTTGAGCAGGGCCAGGTCTTGCTCGGGCAGCAGCTGGCTGGGCAGCGCGCCCTCGGGCGCGGGTTCGGCGCCGGGGCGGCCCACGTACTCCACGCGCACCAGGTATTCCTTCTCGATGTCGGAATGCTCGCCGATCAGCGCCTTGGCGATGCGGCCATCCTGCGTGAGCACCAGCAGGCCGGTGGAGTCGATGTCCAGCCGGCCGGCGGGCGCCAGGCTGCGGCGGTGGCCGGGCTGGGGCTTGATGCCGCTGGGGTCGTCCTTCCAGTGGTTCTCGGGCGTGATCAGCACGGCGGCGGGCTCGTAGCCGTCCTCCGCCTGGCCGGACACATAGCCTATGGGCTTGTTGATCAGCACGGTGACCGCCAGCGATTGCGCCTCGCGTGCGGCCGGGTCCACCTCGATGCGGGCACCGGGCTGCACGCGCTGGCCCAGTACCGCGACCTCGCCGTCCACGCGCACCCAGCCGTTGGCGATCCATTCATCGGCTTCGCGGCGCGACGCGAGCTTGAGCTCGCTCATGCGCTTGGACAGGCGCTCGCCATCCTCGGCCCCGGCCTGACGCCGCGGTGCGGGCCGCGGCGTGCGCGGCACGGCTTCATGGAACTCGCGCTCAGGTGGGCGCAGGCCGGTGGCGCGGCGCTGGTCCACGCGCGGCGGGCGCTCGGTGCGGGGCGGCTCATCACCCGGGCGGGGCGGGGCGTCGCGGCGGGCGCGCGGCGCGTCGTCACGCGGGCCGGCGTCGCGGCGCGGGCCGCCAGGCCCACGGGCCGGGCCGGCGGGCTTGAAGGCGCTGCCGGTCTTGGGGCGGGCATCGCGCTCGTCGCGGCGGGGCGGGCGTTCGCGGTCGCGCGCGGGCTCGGGGCGCTCGGCCTGCTCGCGGCGGGCGGCGCGTTCCTCGCGCTCGGCCTGGGCCTTGGCCAGCGTGGGCCGGGGCTTGGACACGCCCTTGCCGCGCAGCGGCGCGCGGCGCTCGCCGTCGGCGTTGCGGGTCTTGGCAGCCGGCTTGGGCTTGCCCTTGAGGGTGATGGTTGCCATAGGTTCTTTCTCAGGCCCGCTGCGCGGGCCTCAACGGCCGCGCAGGAAGAGGGCATCCAGCTCGCGCATGTCGAGCTGGCGCCAGGTGGGGCGGCCGTGGTTGCATTGGTCGGCGCGTTCGGTGCGTTCCATGTCGCGCAGCAGCGCGTTCATTTCATCCAGCGTCAACTGGCGGTTGGCGCGCACCGCGCCGTGGCAGGCCATGGTGGCCAGGATTTCGTGCTGGGCGCGCTCCAGCACCGAGCTGGCGTCGAACTGCGCCATGTCGGCCAGCAGCTCGCGGGTCAGCGCCACCAGGTCGGACGCCGCCAGCAGGCTGGGCCGCGAGCGCACGGCCAGCGTGCGGGCGGACAGCGGCGCCACGTCCAGCCCCAGGCGCTGCAGCGTGGCGGCGTGCTGTTCGGCGGTGGCCACCTCTTCGGCCGTGGCCGCGAAGCTGACCGGGATCAGCAGCGGCTGGGTCTCGATGTCCAGCTCGCCCAGCCGCGCCTTGAGGCGCTCGTAGACCACGCGCTCATGCGCGGCGTGCATGTCTACGATGACGAGGCCCTGGCGGTTCTCGGCCAGGATGTAGACGCCATGCACCTGCGCGATCGCGCGGCCCAGCGGCCAGTCGCCGTTGGGCAGGGGCGCAGGCGCCGGGCCTGCAGCCAGCGCGGACGGCGCCGGGCGGTACAGCGTCTCGGCCTGGGCCAGCGCCAGGCCCACCTGGGTGGGCGAGGGCGGCGGCGGGGCGTAGCTGAAACCGGGCGCGTAGCTGCCCGAGCCCAGGTTCAGATCGGGCGGCGTGGCGGCTCGTGCCGGTGCGGCTTCCTCGGCGACGTACAGCGTGGCGGCCTGGGTGGGCGCAAAGCCCAAGGACCCGAACTCGGTGGCGGGCGGCGGCGCGGCGCCCGCGGCACTGCGCGACTCGGCCAGCGCGTCCACAAAGGCGCGGCGCACGCGCTGGTGGATCTCGCGGCCATCGCGGAAGCGCACCTCGATCTTGGTGGGGTGGACGTTCACGTCCACCAGCTCGGGCGCGATCTCCAGCACCAGCACATAGCAGGGCTGGCGCTGGCCGTGCAGCACATCGTCGTAGGCGGAGCGGATCGCGTGGGCGATCAGCTTGTCGCGCACATAGCGGCCGTTCACATAGACGTATTGCTGGTCTGCGCGGGAGCGGGCGGCCTCGGGCTGGCCGGCGCGGCCGGTCAGCGCCAGCGGGCCGGCGCTGATCGCGAACGGCCGGCTCTCGTCGACGAAATCCTGGCCCAGCACGTCGGCGATGCGCTGTTCGGGCGACGCGGCGCGCCATTGGTCCACCAGCTTGCCCTCGTGCCAGATCGCAAAGCCCACGTCCGGCCGTGCCAGCGCGTGGCGGCGCACCGCCTCCACGCAATGCGCCAGTTCGGTGGCGTCGGTCTTCAGGAACTTGCGGCGCGCCGGGGTGGAGAAGAACAGCTCGCGCACCTCCACGCTGGTGCCGCGGCCGCGCGCGGCGGGCTGCAGCTCGCCGCTGCGGGCGTCCAGGCGGTGAGCGTGGCCGGCACCCTCGGTGCGGCTGGCGATGGCCATCTCGGACACCGACGCGATCGCGGCCAGCGCCTCGCCACGAAAGCCCATGGTGGCGACCGACTCCAGCTCGGCCAGCGACGCGATCTTGCTGGTCGCGTGGCGCTTGAGCGCCAGCGGCAGCTGCTCCACCGGGATGCCGCAGCCGTCGTCCTCCACGACGATGGCGCGCACGCCGCCGGCCATCAGCTTCACCTGGATGTTGCGGGCACCCGCGTCCAGCGCGTTGTCCACCAACTCGCGCACCACCGAGGCCGGGCGCTCCACCACCTCGCCGGCGGCGATCTGGCTGACCAGCTCGTCGGGCAGCTCGCGGATGGGGCGGCGCCGCTCGGGCGCCAGGGTGTCGGGCAGGGGGGAATCCATGGGTCGGATTATCGGCGGGGGCGTCACCGGGCCTCGTGATAATCCCCCGCCATGGATGTCCTTGCCTCAATGCTGCCCGCGCTGATCGATTTCGTGCTGCACGTCGATCGCCACCTCGCCGACTTCGTGGCCGCCTACGGCGCCTGGATCTACGCGCTGCTGTTCCTGATCATCTTCGTGGAGACCGGCGTCGTCGTGATGCCCTTTCTGCCCGGGGACTCGCTGCTGTTCGTCGTGGGCGCAATGTGCGGCGCCGGCCTGATGGACCTGGGCCTGACCATGGGCCTGCTGACGCTGGCCGCGGTGGCCGGCAACCAGTGCAACTATGCGCTGGGCCGGCATTTCGGGCCGCGGGTGTTCCAGTGGGAGCAGTCGCGCATCTTCAACAAGCAGGCCTTCATGAAGGCGCACGACTTCTACGAGAAGTACGGCGGCATCACGCTGGTGGCCGCGCGCTTCATGCCCTTTGTGCGCACCTTCGCGCCCTTCGTGGCCGGCGTCGCGCAGATGAGCCGGCGCAAGTTCACGCTCTACGACGTGAGCGGCGGTGCGCTGTGGGTGTGCGGCATCACGTTGATCGGCTATGCCTTCGGCAACGTGCCCTGGATCAAGGAGAACCTGGACAAGATCATCTGGGCCATGATCCTGATCCCCGGCGTGCTGGTGCTGCTGGGGGGCTTGCGCGGCCGCTTGAAGCGCCGCTCGGCCTGAGCGCAGAACGTCCCGCCATCACTTTCGGCCCGGCTGCCCGGGCCGCCCTAGAGTCTGCCTCCCGCCCGCGCCTGCCGGGCAAAAGACCACGGAGACCGCCCATGCTGATTTCCCGTTCCGTGCTGGCCGCCGCCGGCCTGCTGGCCCTGATGGGCGCTGCCCAGGCCCAGCAACCCACGCTGATGCTGCGCCAGCCGGCGCTGTCCAAGGACCACCTGGCCTTTGTCTACGCCGGTGACCTGTGGCTGGCCGACCGCAACGGCGGCAACGCGCGTCGCCTCACCACGCATGCGGCCAGCGAGTTCGCGCCGCGCTTCTCGCCGGACGGCACGCGCATCGCGTTCTCGGCCAGCTACGACGGCAACACCGATGTCTACGTGATCGGGCTGGACGGCGGCGCGCCCAAGCGCCTGACCTGGCACCCCAGCGCCGATGTGGTGAACGGCTGGAGCCCGGACGGCCAGCGCGTGCTGTTCGCGTCGCCGCGCGAGGTGCTGAACAACCGCAGCAACCAGCTCTACGAAGTGAGCGTGGATGGCGGCTACGAGAAGCAGGTGATGAAGGCCGTGGCCTGGGAGGGCGCCTGGTCGCCCGACGGCAAGCAGCTGGCCTACCGCCCCTATGGTGCGGCCTATGCCGGCGTCAGCGGCTGGCGCCAGAGCCGCGGCGGCACCACGCCGCCGGTGTGGGTGATGGATGCGAGCGGCCCGCAGGCCTTCCAGCGCTGGCAGGAGATTCCGCATGTCAACGCGACCGACTCGCAGCCGGTGTGGGCGGGCGGGGAGGTGGTGTTCATCTCCGACCGCAACGACGGCGCGGCCAATCTGTTCGCGTTCAACCCGGCCACCAAGGCGCTGCGCCAGCTGACGCACGAGACCCAGTGGGACGTGCGCAGCGTGGACGCCAACGGCACGACCCTGGTCTACGAGAGCGGCGGCCGCATCAAGCAGATCGAGCTGGCCGGCGGTGCGCCCAAGACGCTGGACATCAGCCTGGCCGCGGTGGCGCCGCAGCTGCGCCCGCAATGGAAGGACGCCGGCCGCGTGCTGACGTCCGCGCGCCTGTCCAGCACTGGCAAGCGTGTGGTGGTGAGCGCGCGCGGCGAGGTGTTCACCGTGCCGGTCAAGGACGGCAGCCCGCGCAATCTGACCGAGAGCGCCGGCGTGCGCGAGAAGGACGCGCTGTGGAGCCCGGACGGCCAGCGCGTGGCCTATCTGTCCGATGCGCCCGGCATGCGCCACGAGCTGGTGCTGCAGGCCCAGACCGGCCTGGGCGCGAAGGAGCGCTTCCTGCTGCCGGCCGAGGGTTATTTCTCGCTGATGGACTGGTCGCCCGACGGCCAGTGGCTGGTGCTGCAGGACAACCACCTGCACCTCTACAAGCTGAGCCTGGCGGCCGGCCCCGCGCGCGGCCAGCTGCAGAAGATCGTCACCGACCAGCGCCGCTTCGGCGGCGAGGGCTTTGCGGTGTCCTTCTCACCGGACAGCCGCTGGCTGGCCTTCACCACCTCGGGCGAGAACTACTTCGGCCGCATCTCGCTGCATGAGCTGGCCACCGGCAAGAACCATGCGGTGACCGATGGCCTCGCCAGCGCCGGCAGCCCGGTGTTCTCGGCCAAGGGCGACTATCTGTTCTTCACCGCGTCCATCAACTCCGGCCCCAGCCAGGTGGGGCTGGACCTGTCCACCCAGGAGCGGCCGCGCCGCGTCGGCCTGTATGCGCTGGTGCTGGCGGCGGACGGCAAGTCGCCGCTGGCACCCAAGGCGGGCGATGAAGAGGCCAAGAAGGACGAGCCCAAGAAACCCGAGGCCAAGACGGACAAGAAGGACGACAAGGGCGACAAAAAGGACGAGAAGAAGGACGACAAGCCCAAGGTCCGCATCGACTTCGACGGCCTGGCCGACCGCCTGGTGGCGCTGCCGGTGGCCGAGCGCAATTACGACGGCCTGGCCGTGGGGGCGGACGGCGCGCTGTTCTACCTGCAGCAGCCCCAGCCGGGCGTCAGCGTGGAGCCGCCGAGCGCCGAGCGCCGTGCGGTGGCCGAGCTGTGGCGCTTCGACATGGAGGAGCGCAAGCCCAAGCTGATCAAGGCTGGCGTGGCCGACTATTCGCTCAGCGAAGACCACAAGAAGCTGTTGCTGACCGTGGCCGGCGGCAAGCTGGAGGTGGGTGATGCCGGCGAGAAGTACGACGGCAAGCCGGTGGACCTGTCCGGCCTGCGCATGAAGGTGGACCCGCGCGCCGAGTGGAAGCAGATCTTCGACGAGGCCTGGTGGATGGAGAAGGAATACTTCTACGACCCGGCGCTGCATGGCCTGGACTGGAAGGGCGTCTATGACCGCTACCTGCCGCAGCTGGCCTTTGTTCAGCGCCGCGAGGACCTGAACGACCTGCTGGTGCAGATGATTGCCGAGCTGCAGGTGGGCCACAACCGCACCGGCGGCGGTGATGTGCACCAGGAGCCGTCGGTGGCCGTGGGCCTGCTGGGCGCAGACTTCCGCATCAGCAACGGCCGCTACCAGATCGCGACGATCTACGCGGGCGACCGCCTCAACCCCAACCAGCGCGCGCCGCTGGCGGTGCCGGGCCTGGGCGTGAAGGAGGGCGACTTCATCCTCGCGGTGGGCGAGCATGAGCTGGACGCCAAGACCAATCTCTATGCGCTGCTGGAGAACACGGTCGGCAAGCAGGTGGTGCTGACGGTGGCGCAGGACGCCGCCGGCAAGGGCCGCCGCCAGATCACCGTGGAGCCCATCGCCAACGAGGCGCTGCTGCGCCGCTGGGCTTGGATAGAGGGCAACCGCCAGAAGGTGCAGGCCAAGAGCGGCGGCAAGATCGCCTATGTCTACATGCCCGACACCGCGGGCCAGGGCTATGAGCACTTCAACCGCATGTTCTTCGCCCAGGTGGACAAGCCCGCGCTGATCGTGGACGACCGCAAGAACGGCGGCGGCCAGGCGGCCAACTACGTCACCGAGCTGTTGGCCCGGCCCTACCTGGGCAGCTGGAAGGACCGCGACGGCCTGGTGTTCGACACCCCGGGCGGCGCCATCTACGGCCCCAAGGCCATGCTGATCGACCAGGACGCCGGCTCGGGCGGCGACTTCATGCCCTATGCCTTCAAGCGCGTGGGCCTGGGCCCGCTGATCGGCAAGCGCACCTGGGGGGGGCTGATCGGCATCTCGGCCAACCCCAACCTGATCGACGGCGCCTTCCTGACCGTGCCCTACTTCCGCTTCTACACGCCGGATGGCGAGTGGCGCATAGAGAACGAGGGCGTGTCGCCGGACATCGACGTCGAGCTGGACCCGGCCGCGGTGAACCGTGGCGAGGACACCCAGCTGGACGCCGCGATTGCCGACGTGATGAAGCGCCTGGCCACGTGGAAGCCCATCCAGCGCAAGACCCCGCCGCCGCCGGCGACGCTGGGGAAATGAAGCCCCTCGTCCGAGGCGAGCCTTGGCCGGTCCCCCAGGGATGGCGAGCTGGTGCCGGACACCAGCAGTCCCTGCGGGCGGCTGGTGCTCGGCCTGCATGTGAGGGGTGGCGAGCGTGAAAGCCTGGGCGGCGCTGTCGCTGCGCGGCCGCCTGTTTGTGCTGGCGCTGCTGCCGCTGCTGGCCTCGCTGGCGCTGATCGCGTTCGCGGTGCATCACCAGGAGAACGAGCTGGCGCGGCGTGAGCATGCGCTGGTGCGCGACAGCTACCTGGAGGCGCGCCGCACCGAGCTCAAGCACTATGTGGATCTGGCGGTCAGCACCGTGCGGCCGCTGGTGGGCCAGCCGGACGGCCAGGCGCGCGCGCTGCAGCTGCTGTCTTCGCTGGACTACGGCCCGGACGGCTATTTCTTCGTCTACGCGCTCAACGGCCGGGTGCTGATGCACTCGCGCCAGCCCGAGCTGATGGGCCAGAACCTGTGGGAGCTGCGCGATCCGCTGGGCCGGCCCACCATACAGCAGCTGATCGCGCAGGCCCGTGCGGGCGGCGGCTATGTGGAATACCTGTGGCGCAAGCCATCCAGCGATGCGCTGGCGCCCAAGCTGGGCTATGTGGTGGCCGTACCGGAGTGGGACCTGATGCTGGGCACCGGCCTCTATCTGGACGGCATCGAGGCCACGATGGACGAGCTGGAGCGCGGCGCGCGTGAGCAGATCACCACCACGCTGCTGTGGGTGGGCGGCGTGGCGGTGTTCGGGGTCGCGCTGATCAGCGCCGGCGCGCTGGCGATCAATCTCAGCGAGCACCGCAGCGCCGAGGCCAAGCTGCGCGCGCTGGCGCGCCAGGTCGTGCGCTCGCAGGAGGACGAGCGCGCGCGCCTGGCCCGCGAGCTGCACGACGGCGTCAGCCAGACCCTGGTGTCCACCAAGCTGCTGATGGAGTCGGCCCAGTCCGACCCGGCCGGCGCGGCCGCGCCGCGGTTGCTGGAGCTGGCGCTGCAGCGCCTCAACGGCAGCCTGGTGGAGGTGAGGCGGCTGTCGCACGGCCTGCGCCCGGCGCTGCTGGACACGCTGGGCCTGCCGGCCGCGCTGCAGCACCTCGCCGGTGAGTTCGATGCCGCTGGCGGCACCCGCTTCGAGGCGCGCGTGCGCGGCCTGGAGCAGGAGCTGCCCGACGCGGTCAAGACCGCGCTGTTCCGCATCGCGCAGGAGGCACTGAACAACGCGGCCCGCCATGCGCGTGCCAGCCATGTGATGCTGACGCTGGCCTTCGGCCGCGATGGCGGCCTGCTGCTGGAGGCCGCGGACGACGGCTGCGGCTTCGATGCCGAGGCGGTGCAGGCCGCGGCCGACCAGGGCCTGGGCCTGCGCAGCATGCGCGAGCGTGCGCTGGCGCTGGGCGCGCTGCTGCAGATCGACACCGCGCCGGGCCAGGGCTGCCGTCTCGCGGTACAACTGCGGCCTGCCGACATCGCCCGCGCCGCATGAGCTCCCCCCCGGTCCGCATCCTCATCGTCGACGACCACCCCATGGTGCGCGAGGGCCTGGTCGCGCGCCTGCAGGCCGTGCCGCGCTACGCGGTGGTGGGCGAGGCGGGTGGCCGCACGGACGCGCTGGCGCTGCTGGCCGGCGCGGCGCCCGACGTGGTGCTGATGGATGTGGGCCTCAAGGAGGGCAGCGGCATCGCGCTGGCCGAGGAGATGCTGCAGAGCGTGCCCGCGCTCAAGCTGCTGATGTTCAGCATGTACGACAACCCGGAGTACGTGCAGCGCTCGCTGCAGGCCGGCGCGCGCGGCTATGTGCTGAAGGACGCGCCGGCCAGCGAGATCCTCAGTGCCATCGATGCGGTGGCGGCCGGTGGCACCTTTCTGAGCGCGGCCGTGTCTGGCCGGCTGTTCCGCGGCCAGGCGCCCAAGCCGGTGCTGACGCCGCGCGAGAGCGAGATCCTGACCAAGCTGGGTCAGGGCGCGTCCAGCAAGCAGATCGCGCGCGAGCTGGACCTGTCGGTGCGCACCGTGGAGGCGCATCGCCAGAGCATCAAGCGCAAGCTGGAGCTGGAGGGCCAGGCCGAGCTGATCCGTTATGCGGTGGAGCACGCGCGCGGCGGTTGACGAGCCGGCCATAAAAAAAGGCGGGAGACCGCTGTCCCCCGCCCTCGATCAGGCTGGTGAGTGGCGGCTTGCTGCCGCCTGGATTCAGACTGCCTGCGCGGCCTTGCGGCGGCGTGCCAGCACCGGCGCCACGCCCAGGCCGGCCAGCAGCAGCAGCGCGCTGGCGGGTTCCGGCACCGGGGCGGCGATGTCGTAGGTGAAGTAGAAGCCCGAACCTTCGCCCACGAAGCCGGGCAGCTGGACCGGGTTGCCTTCCGCGTCCAGCGCGTAGGAACTCACCGAGAAGCGGCCGGAGTAGACCTCGCCGTTGAAGATGTCGGTGGTCAGAGAGTAGCTGTAGTGGCCGGGTTCCAGCTGCTGCAGCTGGTCGCCGGTCACCGTGAAGTAGTAGCTCTGCGCGTCGAGCACCGGCACGTTCATGCCCATGAACAGGGTGCTCACGTCGGTGCTCGGGTCGGTCCAGAAGTCCAGCTTCACGGTCGACGAGATGATGTGGGCGCCGGCGATGTCGATGAAGTTGCCTTCTTCGTCGGCATAGCCCATGCCGCGGTACAGCATCTCGATGCCGATGATGGGCACGGTGTAGGACAGCTCGAGGTTGCCCTCGGCGCGGGCAGCGTTGCCGCCCAGCAGGGCACCGACGGCGAGCACGGCGCCGAGCAGGCGCTTTTGCAGTTGAACGAACGACATGATGGAAGCTTTCCTTGCGGGTGGGGGTGAGGTCCAACGGTGCGCCTGCCGGCCTCCCTCGGCCTTGAATTTCGCGGTTTCGCACACCGGCCAAGCCAGCATAGGAGCGTGAATTGCGTCACGGTTGGCCGACTTATGACATGTCATAAGTCGGTCATGGCCTTAGCGCCGCACACCACAGAAAAGCTAGGGACAACCCCTGGGGTCAGGTCTGGCGCGAGCCGTCAGCGCATCACCACCAGCCTCAGCCCCAGGCCCAGGAACACCAGGCCGGCGGCACGATCCAGCCACAGGCCGGCTGCCGGGCGGCGCGCCAGCCAGGTGCCGACAGCGCCCGCGAAAAAGCCCAGCATGCCGAACAGCAGTGCGGCCTGGGCGGTGAACAGCAGGCCCAGCAGGCCCAGCTGCAGCGAGACCTGACCCTGTGCGGGCACCACGAACTGCGGCAGGAAGGACAGGAAGAACAGCACCACCTTGGGGTTGATCGCGTTCGCGAACAGGCCCTTGGCGAACAGCCCGGCCAGCGAGGCCTGCGGCGCTTCGGCGCCGCCCCCCAGGGGCCCGCCACGGCTGCGCAGCGCCTGCACGCCCAGCCAGATCAGGTAGGCGCCACCCAGCCAGCGCAGCGCGCCAAAGGCCAGCGGCGAGGCCGCCACCAGCGCGCTCACGCCCAGCACGGCCAGCGCCGTGTGGCTGAGGCAGCCCAGCGCGCAGCCCAGGCCGAAGGCCATGCCCTGGCGGCGTCCGCGCGAGATGCCCATGCCCAGCACCATCAGGTTGTCGGGGCCGGGGCTGGCGGTCAGCAGCACGGCGGCGAGCAGGAAGGGCAGGGTCTGGACGGTGCTCAGCATGCGCGGATCTGATGTTCGAATTCCTCGGGCGGCAGCGGCCGTGCATAGAGATAGCCCTGACCGTAGTCGCAGCCCATGGCTTGAAGCAGGCGTGCCTGCTCGGGGGTCTCCACCCCTTCGGCCACCACCTGCAGGCCCAGCTTGTGCGCCATGCTGACCACCGCCTCCACCAGTGCCAGCTCGCGCTCGCCGGCCTGCATCTGGCGCACGAAGCTCTGGTCGACCTTGAGGTATTGCACGTCCAGGCGGCTGAGCTGGGACAGGCTGCTGTAGCCGGTGCCGAAGTCGTCGATCGCAATCTGCGCACCATGTTCGCGGATGCGCCTCAGCAGATGGGTGGTATCGCGGGAGTCGTCCACCATCATGCCCTCGGTGATTTCCAGGATCAGCGCCGAGGGCGGCAGCGCCAGCTCGCGCAGATGCTGGCTCCAGCCGCGGAAATAGTCGGAGCCGGCGCGCAGCTGCGACGGCGACAGGTTGATGCTGACCTGCAGCCGCGGGTTCAGCCGTCGCCGCCAGTCGGCCAGCTGCCGCGTGGCCTCGCGGAACACCCAGTCGCCCAGCGCGTTCAGAAGGCCGGCCTCTTCCGCCAGCGGAATGAACAGACCTGGCCCCAGCAGGCCGCGCTCCGGGTGGGCCCAGCGCACCAGGGCCTCGCTGCGCAGCACGCTGCCGTCCGCGAAGCGGCGCACCGGCTGGTAGACCAGGCGCAGCTGGCCCTGGGAGATGGCCGGTTGCAGGTCGGCCAGCAGCCGCGCGCGGTCCTGGGCGGCGGCCTGTTCCGCGGCGCTCAGGCGCGCCGCCCGCGAGCCGCCCGCGCGCTTGCTGCCATACATGGCCTCGTCGGCGTGCTGCATCAGCAGCTCGGCGCTGCGCCCGTCGTCCGGGAACACGGCCACGCCCACACTGCCGCCTATGGCCGGCCGCCGGCCCTCGATCAGAAAGGGTTCGGCCAGCGCCTGGCTGATGCGCTGCGCCACCGCCATGGCTTCGGCCGGCTGCCCGACCTGGGGCAGCAGCGCGGTGAACTCGTCGCCGCCCTGGCGGGCGATCACATCGCCTTCGCGCAAGACCTGGCGCAAACGCCGCCCGACCTGCCGCAGCAGCAGGTCGCCCACGTGGTGGCCCAGTGTGTCGTTGACCGCCTTGAAGCGGTCCAGGTCTATCATCAGCAGCGCCATGCGCCGGCCGTCGCTGGTGGCCTGGGCCAGCATCTCGCGTAGCCGCTCGCCGAAGGCGCGACGGTTCAGCAGCCCGGTGACCGGGTCCACGGTGGCGTGGTGGTGGATCACGCGCTCGGCCTGCAGGCGCACGCCGATGTCGCGGGCGATCTTGGACGCACCCACCACCAGGCCCTGGGCGTCGCGCAGCGGCGAGGCGGTGACCGACACGAACACGGTGGAGCCGTCCTTGCGCAGCCGCTCGGTCTCGAAGTGGTCAATCTTCTCGCCCGCCACCAGGCGCTTGAGGATGTGGTCCTCCTCGTGCTGCCGGTCTGCCGGGATCAGCGTGCGCATGGGGCGGCCGATGATTTCCTCGGCCAGCCAGCCGAACAGGCGCTCGGCGCCCGGGTTCCAGCTGGTGATGATGCCGTTGAGGTCCTTGGTGATGATGCCGTCGTCCGAGTTGGCCACCAGCGCCTGCAGCTGCTGGCTCTGCTGCAGATCGAGGCTGGTGCCGCATTCGCGCAGGAACAGCAGCAGGCCCGGGGCCTGGCCGTCGTGCCCCGGCAGCGGGCGAGTGCGCAGCGACACGCTGACCATGCGACCGTTCTTGCCGGCCAGCAGCGCGCGATGCGGCTGTGCGGCCTCGGTCTCGGGCAGGGTCAGCAGTTGCTGGGATTCGCGCCGGCGGTCCGCGGGGCTGAGGGCCAGCAGCGGCTGGCCGAGCATCTCGGCGGCGGCATAGCCGAACAGCTGCTGTGCGGCCGAGTTCCAGTGCGTGATGCGGCGCTCGGCGTCCAGCGCGATCAACGCTTCGGCACTACCTTCGAACAGCGTATGGAGCAGGGCGGGGCAGTCGATGGGCATGGTGGACGGTTCACTGGGCGGCATGCTGAGGCCGGCGCTTGACGCCAGGCTGTCAGGCGCCTGCTGCGCGGATTGTTCAGCCTGCGAGGGCTCCCGGCATCGGGTTGACCCTTAGGTGAAGCCGCGCGCCTGCCCTGCGCGGTATGCACGATGCGGCATGGTGCGCGATTTTCGAGACTTGCACCCCAGCCGTGCGTCCACTCGGAACGCATGCCCCAATTGGAGACAAGCCTCATGAATCTGCGCCGCCATCTCGCGTGGGCGGGTATCGCGATCCTGGGTGCTGTATCGCTTGCCACCGTGGCCCTGAGCCGCGGCGAGACGATCAGCGCCCTGTGGGTCGTGACCGCCGCGCTGTGTACCTACCTGATCGCCTACCGCTACTACAGCCTGTTCATCGCGAACAAGGTGCTGGGGCTGGACCCCAACCGGCAGACGCCGGCCTGGAAGTACAACGACGGCCTGGACTTCGTGCCCACCAACAAGCACGTGCTCTACGGCCACCATTTCGCGGCGATCGCGGGTGCCGGCCCGCTGGTGGGCCCGGTGCTGGCCGCCCAGATGGGCTATCTGCCCGGCCTGCTGTGGATTCTTGCGGGCGTGGTGTTCGCCGGCGCGGTGCAGGACTTCATCGTGCTGTTCATCTCGTCGCGCCGCGACGGCCGCTCGCTGGGTGACCTGGTCAAGCAGGAGATGGGCACCATCCCCGGCGTGATCGCGCTGTTCGGCGCCTTCATGATCATGATCATCATCCTGGCGGTGCTGGCGCTGATCGTGGTGAAGGCACTGGCGGACTCGCCCTGGGGCCTGTTCACCGTGGCGGCCACCATCCCGGTGGCGCTGTTCATGGGCGTGTACCTGCGCTTCTGGCGCCCGGGCCGCATCGGCGAGGTGTCGGTGATCGGCTTCGCGCTGCTGATGGCGGCCATCTTCGGCGGCCAGTGGGTCAGCGAGCATCCGACGCTGGCGGCGATGTTCACGCTCACGCCCACCACGCTGGTGTGGCTGCTGGTGGGCTACGGCTTCATCGCGGCCTGCATTCCCGTGTGGCTGCTGCTGGCGCCGCGTGACTACCTGTCCACCTTCCTGAAGATCGGCACCATCATCGCGCTGGCCATTGGCATCATCATCGTGGCCCCGCCGCTGAAGATGCCGTCGCTGACGCAGTTCGCGGCCGGCAACGGCCCGGTCTGGGCCGGCAGCCTGTTCCCCTTCCTGTTCATCACCATCGCCTGCGGCGCGGTGTCGGGCTTCCATGCGCTGATCTCGTCGGGCACTAGCCCCAAGCTGCTGGAGAACGAGACCCACGCTCGCTACGTGGGCTACGGCGGCATGCTGGCCGAGAGCTTCGTGGCCGTGATGGCGCTGGTGGCCGCGTCCTGCATCGAGCCGGGCGTGTACTTCGCGATGAACAGCCCGGCGGCCGTGGTCGGCAAGGACGCGGTGTCGGTGGCGCAGACGCTGTCGACCTGGGGCTTCGTCGTGACGCCCGAGATGCTGACCCAGGCCGCGGCCGACGTCGGTGAGAAGACCATCCTGGCCCGTGCCGGCGGCGCGCCCACGCTGGCCGTGGGCATGGCCCAGATCCTGCACCAGGTCATTGGCGGCAAGGAGATGATGGCCTTCTGGTATCACTTCGCCATCCTGTTCGAGGCGCTGTTCATCCTGACCGCGGTGGACGCCGGCACGCGCGCCGGCCGCTTCATGCTGCAGGACCTGCTGGGCACCTTCGTGCCTTCGCTGAAGCGCACCGAGTCCTGGGTGGCCAACCTGATCGCGACCGGCCTGTGCGTCGCGGCCTGGGGCTACTTCCTCTACCAGGGCGTGGTCGATCCGTTGGGCGGCATCAACACGCTGTGGCCGCTGTTCGGCATCGCCAACCAGATGCTGGCCGCCGTCGCGCTGCTGCTGGGCACCGTCGTGCTGTTCCGCATGAAGAAGGACCGCTACGCCTGGGTCACCATCGTGCCGGCCACCTGGCTGCTGGCCTGCACCATGACCGCCGGCTGGCTCAAGGTCTTCTCCAGCGACCCGAAGCTGGGCTTCCTGGCCCATGCGGACAAGTACGCCGCGGCCATCGCCGAGGGCAAGGTGCTGGCGCCCGCGAAGTCGCTGGCCGCGATGGAGCGCGTGGTCTTCAACGACCGCCTGGACGCCGCGCTGTGCGTGCTGTTCATGGGGGTGGTGCTGAGCGTGCTGGTCTACAGCTTCAAGGCCATCGCCGAGGCGCGCCGCAGCAGCAAGCCGACCTCGCACGAGACCGCGTTCGCGCCGCTGATGGTGCCCCAGCATGGCTGACCTGGGCGGCATGGCCCGCGACCTGGGCCGCGATCTGGGGCGGGATCTGGCCCAGGCCGGCCGCTACCTCACGCAGAGCCTGCGCCTGATGGTGGGCGTGCCGGACTACGGCAGCTACCTGGCCCACCACCAGGCCACCCACCCGGATCGCGAGCCCATGAGCTACGAGGAGTTCTTCCGGGAGCGCCAGACCGCGCGCTACGCGAGCCGCACCGGCAAGTGCTGCTGAGCCGCTGTGCCTGACGCAGCAACGCCGCCTCCGGGCGGCGTTGTCGTTTCTGCGCCGCGCGCCTCGTGGGCAATCCCGATGGGTGAGGGCGGTGTGCGCTCCTAGCATGGCCCCCGTCATGCCCATGGAGCGTTTCATGAACCTCACCGCCGCGGGCCGCTGGTCCGCCCTGCTGCTGGCGCTGGTGGCCGCGCTGGCCGGCGCCGAGCCGCCGTCCTACCCCGAACTGCCCAGCGACACCCCGCAGACCTTGCATGCCTCGCGTCTTGGCTTCGACCACGAGCGCCGTGTCGTGCAGATTCCCATGCGCGACGGCACGCTGCTCAACACCGTCATCCTCATTCCCAAGGGCGCGAAGAACGCGCCCATCCTGCTGACGCGCACGCCCTACAACGCGGCCGAGCTGACCAGCCACGCGGAGAGCGCCCACCTGGAGTCGGTGATCCAGGGCTATGACCACGCGGCCGACGTGATCGTGGAGGGGGGCTACATCCGCGTGGTGCAGGACATCCGCGGCAAGTACGACTCCGAGGGCGACTACGTGCTGACCCGGCCCTTCCGCGGCCCGCTGAACGCCACGCCGGTGGACCACGCCACCGACACCTGGGACACCATCGACTGGCTGGTCAAGAACCTGCCGGAGAGCAACGGCCGCGTGGGCATCATCGGCATTTCCTACGACGGTTTCCTGTCGCTGGCCGCGCTGGTGGACCCGCACCCGGCGCTGAAGGCCGCCGTGCCCATGAACCCCATGGTGGACGGATGGCGCGGCGACGACTGGTTCCACCACGGGGCCTTCCGCCAGACCGGAATTAGCTATGTCTATGAGCAGGTGGTCACGCGCAAGAACGAAGCCAAGTGGTACAGCACCCATTACGACGACTACGAGGCCTTCCTGCAGGCCGGCTCGGCCGGCGCGCTGGGGCGCCAGCGAGGCCTGGAGCAGAGTGGCTACTGGCGCAAGCTGCTGGCCCACCCCAGCTACGACGCCTTCTGGCAGCAGCAGGCCATGGACAAGCTGCTGGCCGCCAGGCCGCTGACCGTGCCCACGCTGCTGGTGCACAGCTGGTGGGATGCGGAGGACATCTACGGCGCGCCGGCGGTCTACCAGGCCCTGAGCGCGCGGCCGGACGGCTCGCCGCTGCTGCACATGGCCATGGGCCCCTGGGTGCACGGCGGGGCGATTGGCGACGGCAGTTTCATCGGTGCGATCCGCTTCCGCAGCGACACCGCCTGGGAGTTCCGCCAGCAGGTGCTCAAGCCCTTTCTGGACGAACACCTCAAGGGCCTCAAGCCCGAGAGGCCGCTGGCCCGCGTGACCGCCTACGAGACCGGCAGCGGCCGATGGCAGGCGCTGGACGGCTGGCCGCGCGGCTGCGCCAGCGGCTGCCGCATCCAGCCCACGCCGCTGCGGCTGCAGCCGGGTTTCCGGCTCGCCATCGGGGGCGACCCGCAGCCCGCCGACACGGGCTATGACGAGTACGTGTCCGACCCGGCCAAGCCCGTGCCCTACCGCCAGCGCCCGATACGCCCCACCGGCTATGACGAGAGCAAGGGCATGACCTGGCCCCGCTGGCTGGTGGACGATCAGCGCGAGGCCTCGGGCCGCACCGACGTGCTGACCTACACCAGCGAGGTGCTGACCCGGCCCATGAAGATTGCCGGCGAGCCGCTGGTGCAGTTGCTGGCCTCCACCAGCGGCAGCGACAGCGACTGGGTGGTCAAGCTCATCGACGTCTACCCGGACGAGGTCGCGGCCCAGCCGGCGCTGGGCGGCTACCAGCTGATGGTGTCGGGCGACATCTTCCGCGGCCGCTACCGCGAGTCCTGGAGCGAGCCCAAGGCACTGAAGCCGGGCGAGCCGCTGGCCTACCGCTTCGCGCTGCCCAATGCCAACCATGTGTTCCTGCCGGGCCATCGTGTGATGGTGCAGATCCAGTCCAGCTGGTTCCCGCTCTACGACCGCAACCCGCAGACCTTCGTGCCCAGCATCTTCGACGCGGCGCCGGCCGACTACCGTGCCGCCACGCAGCGCGTGTACCGCCAGGCCACGCAGATCACGCTGCCGCTGGTGGTGGCGCCCTGAGCGTCATGGCGCCGGCGCTCAGGCCGAGCGCCGGCGCGCCAGCGGCGGGTTCTTCGCGAAGTAGCGCGCAATGCCCGAGGCCAGCGCGTCCACCAGCTGCTCTCGGTAGTCGTTGTCGGCCAGCTTGCGCTCTTCCTCCGGGTTGGAGATGAAGGCGGTTTCCACCAGGATGGACGGAATGTCCGGCGCCTTCAGCACCGCGAAGCCCGCCTGTTCGACGCGGGCCTTGTGCAGCTTGCCGACGCGGCCGATCTGGCCCAGCACCTCGGAGCCCAGCTTGAGGCTGTCCTTGATCTGGGCCGTGGTGCTCATGTCCAGCAGCGCGCGCAGCACCTGGGCGTCCTTGGTGCTGCCCACGTTCACGCCTCCCACCAGGTCGGCCGCGTTCTCGCGGTTGGCCATCCAGCGGGCGGCAGCGCTGGTGGCGGCGCCGT
The DNA here is from genome assembly GCF_913777145.1 of uncultured Roseateles sp. GTDB lineage: Bacteria > Pseudomonadota > Gammaproteobacteria > Burkholderiales > Burkholderiaceae_C > Pelomonas. The sequence continues at coordinate 11,097 of NZ_CAJYPS010000015.1, read as the reverse complement.
CGCTGAGCGCGAACACCGAGGCGCCGCGTGCCTGTGGCGTGATGAAGGCGTCCGCATGGATGGACACGAACAGGTCGGCCTGGACCTTGCGCGCCTTGTTGACGCGCTCGTGCAGCGGCACGAAGAAGTCGGCATCGCGCGTCATCAGCACGCGGATGTTGGGGTTGCCCTGCAGACGTTCGCGCAGCTTCAGGCCTATGGCCAGCACCACATCCTTTTCCTTCAGCCCCGAGGGGCCGACGGCGCCCGGGTCCTCGCCGCCATGGCCGGGGTCCAGCGCGATGATGATGAGGCGGTCCACCGCCGGGCCGGCCTTGTCGTCGCGCGGGCGCGAGGCGCCAGTTTGCGGCGGCCGCGCGGCCACGGCCGGGGCGCTGGCCGGCGTGCCGGGCACCGCGGGCCGCGCGGCACTGCGGGGTGTGGCCTCGGCCTGGCGCTCGATTTTCTGGATCAGCTCGCCCAGCGCATCGTTCACCGCGCTGGCCGCGGCCGCCGCCTGGGCCGGCGTTTCGGCGGGGCGGGGCTCGTTCACCAGCGCCACCATGGGGTCGGCCTGCACCTTGGGGTAGAGGTCGAACACCAGCCGGTGCTTGTAGGCCGCCACCGGCGCCAGCGTGAACACCTGGGGTGCGACCGGCTGTTTCAGGTCCAGCACGATGCGCACCACGGTGGGCGTGTTCTGGCCCACGCGCACGCCGGCAATGTAGGGGTCGTCGGCCCGCACCTTGCCGATCAGCTCGCGCAGGCTGGGGTTGAGGTCCAGCCCCTCCACGTCCACCACAAGGCGGTCGGGCGAGTCCACCGTGAAGTGGCGCGCCACCAGCGGGCGGTCGGATTCCAGCGTGACCCGCGTGTAGTCGGCCGCCGGCCACACGCGCACCGCGACGATGCTGGACAGGCTGCTGGCCGCCAGCGTGTGAGGCGCCTGTAGCAGCAGCGCCAGCGCGCCCAGGCTGTCGCGCCGCCTCATGCGAAGGCTCCCACCAGGTCCGCGCGGCCCCGCGCGCGCACGACCCGACCCCCGCTGGCTTCGTCCAGATCGATGAAGAGCTGCAGGTCGGCCGGCGGCAGCTGCCCGGCCGCCTTCTCGGGCCACTCGCAGAGCTTGAGGCCGGGCGCGGCGAAGATGTCTCGAAAGCCGGCGTCCTCCCACTCGCGCGGGTCGCCGAAGCGGTAGAAGTCGAAATGCGCGGCCGTGCCGCCGCCCGGCAGCGTGTAGGGCTCCATCACCGCATAGCTGGGGCTCTTGATGCGGCCGCTCACGCCCAGGGCGCGCAGCAGCAGGCGGGTGAAGGTGGTCTTGCCGGCGCCCAGCGGGCCATGCAGTTCGATCACGGCGTCAGGGGCGGGGGACAGCAGGGCGGCCAGGCGCCGGGCGCTGGCTTCGGCGGCCGCTTCGTCGGGCCAGGCCAATCGGGTTTCTAGAATCGATGCCAAATGCAAGAGCTTTCGTCCGATGAGTCTCCGCCCGCGCTGCTTGAGCGTCTGCGCGGATGGGCGCGCGAGCTGGGATTCTCACAGATCGCGGTGGCCGGCATCGATCTTTCCAGTGCCGAACCCGGCCTGCTTGCGTGGCTGGCGGCCGGTCACCATGGCCGCATGCACTACATGGCGGCCCATGGCCTCAAGCGCGCGCGGCCGGCCGAGCTGGTGCCGGGCACGCTGAGCATCATCACCGCCCGCATGGACTACCTGCCGCGCGACACCGCACCGGGCTGGCAGGCGGTGGAGTGGTCAGGTCTTGCGCGCGCGGAGCAGGCGCAGCTGTCGCTCTATGCGCGGGGGCGGGACTATCACAAGGTGTTGCGCCAGCGCCTGCAAAAGCTCGCCGAGCGCCTGGCCGCCGAGGTGGGGCCGCTGGGCCACCGCGTGTTCACCGATTCCGCCCCGGTGCTGGAGGTGGAGCTGGCCGCACGCTCGGGCCTGGGCTGGCGTGGCAAGCACACGCTGGCGCTGCACCGCGAGGCCGGCTCCATGTTCTTTCTGGGTGAGATCTTCGTGGACCTGGCGCTGCCGCCCACCGAGCCGGTCAGCGGCCACTGTGGCGCCTGCACCGCCTGCCTGGACGCCTGCCCCACCGGCGCGATCACGGCGCCCTACCGGGTGGACGCACGGCGCTGCGTGTCCTATCTGACGATAGAGCACGACGGGCCCATCCCCGAGGACCTGCGCCCGCTGCTGGGCAACCGCATCTACGGCTGCGACGACTGCCAACTCGCCTGCCCCTGGAACAAGTTCGCGCAGCCGGCACTGCTGGCGGATTTCGACGCCCGGCCGGGCATGGCGGGCAGCAGCCTGGTGCAGCTGCTGGGCTGGGACGAGGCCGAGTTCCTGCGCCGCACCGAGGGCTCGGCGATACGCCGCATCGGCTTCGAGCGCTGGCAGCGCAACCTCGCGGTCGCGGCCGGCAACGCGCTGCGCGCGGGCGTGGACGGTGGCCTGCGCGAGGCCTTGCAGCGCACGGGGCAGGGCGCGTCGGCGCTGGTGCGCGAGCATGTGGCATGGGCCTTGTCGGCGCCGGTTGAGGCGGGCGCGTTATCGTGACACTTGGTTGAATTGAGAGTCTGTCGATGAAAGCCCTGAGCCGCCGAACCCTTCTGAGCCTGCCGCTCGCGCTGGCCGCCGCCGCGTCCCTGCCCGCTCATGCGCTGCGCTATGAAGACCAGGACTTCCCCGACACGCTGTCGCTGGGTGGCAGCACGCTGGCGCTGAACGGCGCGGGCAAGCGCCAGGTCGCGATCTATCCGCTCTATCTCGCGGCGCTGTACCTGCCGCAGAAGAGCGCGACGCCCGACGCGATCTACGCGCAGGACGGCCCCAAGCGGCTGGAGCTGCGCATCACCATCCCGCTGGTCAAGGACGTGTCCACGCAGGAGTTCGTGAAGGCGATCAACAAAGGCGTGGGCCGCAACTGCACCGAGGCGGAGAAGGCCGCGGTGGCGGAGCGGGTCAAGGCCTTCAACGACGCGATCACCGAGGTGGGGCGGGTGAAGAAGGGTGACCTGTTGCGCATCGACTACCTGCCCGCCCAGGGCGGCACGGTGCTGAGCGTGAACGGCAAGACCTGGGGCAAGCCCATAGCGGGTCAGGACTTCTTCACCGCCTTCCTCAAGGTCTTCCTGGGCGACAAGCCCACCGACGCCAAGCTGCGTGCGGGTCTGCTCGGACAGCCAGGCGCCTGAGGCTGCACTAGCATCGGTGCATCACACCGGAGGAGACCGAATGATGCAACGCCGATCCATCCTGGGAGCCGCCGCACTGGGCGGGCTGTCGTCGCTGGCCTGGGGTCAGGCCTATCCCGCCAAGGCTATACGGCTGATCGTGCCCTTCGCGCCGGGCGGCACCACCGACATCATCGCGCGCATCGTCGCCGAGAAGCTCAATGGCCCGCTGGGCCAGACCGTGGTGGTGGACAACCGCGCCGGTGGCGGCGGCACCGTGGGCGCGGCCGAGATCACGCGCGCCGCGCCGGACGGCTACACGCTGGGCGTGGCCACCGTGTCCACGACCGCGGCCAACCCGGCCATCAACCCCAAGATCGCCTACAACCCGCTGACCGACTTCACGCCGGTCATCAACATGGCCGCGACGCCCAATGTGATCGCGGTCCACCCGAGCTTCCCGGCGCGCGACTACAAGGGCTTTGTCGCCGAGCTCAAGAAGAACCCGGCCAAGTACAGCTATTCCAGCTCCGGCACCGGCGGCATCGGCCACCTGCAGATGGAGCTCTACAAGACGCTGGCCGGCGTGTTCGTGCTGCACATCCCCTACCGTGGGGCCGGCCCGGCGCTGAACGACACGGTCGCCGGCCAGGTGCCCATGATCTTCGACAATCTGCCGTCCGCGCTGCCCTTCATCAAGGACGGTCGGCTGATTCCCATCGTCGTCGCTGCGCCCAACCGCCTGGCCTCGCTGCCCAATGTGCCCACCTTCAAGGAGGTGGGGCTGGAGCCGGTGAACCGCATGGCCTATTACGGCATCCAGGGCCCCAAGGGCCTGCCGCGCGACATCGTCGACAAGCTCAACGCGGCGGTGAAGAAGACGCTGGACCTGCCCGACGTGAAGAAGCGCATCGAGGAGACGGGTTCGCTGATCGTCGCGAACACGCCCGACCAGTTTGCCGCCCAGATCGCGGCGGAGTTCGATGTCTACAAAAAGGTTGTCGCGCAGCAAAAGCTCAAGCTCGACTGAGGGCCCCGCGGCCGATCCGGCGCTGGACGCCTTCATCGAGGCGCTGTGGCTGGAGGACGGCCTGAGCCTCAACACCCAGCAGGCCTACCGGCGTGACCTGCAGGCGCTGCTGGCCTGGCTGCGCACCCAGGGCGTTGCCGGGCTGGACCAGTGCCGCGAGACCGACCTGCTGGGTTTTGCGGTCGCGCGTGCGGCCGACAAGGCCAGCAGCGCGAACCGGCGCCTGTCGGTGTTCAAGCGCTACTTCCGCTGGGCGCTGCGCGAGGGCCGGCTGCAGCAGGACCCGACGCTGCGCCTGAGTGCCGCGCGCCAGCCGCTGCGCGTGCCCAAACTGCTCAGCGAGGCTCAGGTGTCGGCGCTGCTGGACGCGCCTGACGTAGGCACGCCGCTGGGTCTGCGCGACCGCGCGATGCTGGAGCTGATGTATGCCAGCGGTCTGCGGGTGTCGGAGCTGGTGACGCTCAAGGGGGCGCATGTGGCCTTCAAGGACGCGGTGCTGCACATCACCGGCAAGGGGTCCAAGGCCCGCCTCGTGCCCTTTGGCGAGCATGCGCGCGACTGGCTGATGCGCTATTTGCAGGAGGCGCGGCCGGTCATCCTGGCGGGCCAGGCCAGCGACGACCTCTTTGTGACCGCACGCGGTGCGGGCATGACGCGCCAGATGTTCTGGACGCTGATCAAGAAGCATGCGCGTGAGGCCGGCATCCTGGCGCCGCTGTCGCCCCACACGCTGCGCCATGCGTTCGCAACCCACCTGCTCAACCACGGCGCCGACCTGCGCGCGGTGCAGATGCTGCTGGGCCACGCGGACCTGTCCACCACGCAGATCTACACCCACGTGGCGCGCGAGCGCCTGAAGGCGCTGCACGCCCAGCACCATCCGCGCGGCTGAGCGCTTTGCCGGCTTGCGCCGTTTTCCACTCGGCGTTTCCCCATGTGTGCAGCGCACAACAAAGCGCCGCGCGAGGGCCGGGCGCCGCGGGCCTGACGGGCAAACTCCGCGGCATTACAAAGCTTCACGGAGTTGTCATGCCTGTCGCTCGCCGCGCACTGCGCCTCACCCCCCTGACCCTGGCCCTGCTGGCCGCCGCCCAGGTCGCCTCGGCCCAGGAGGCCACCAATCTGGAGCGCGTCACCGTGCTGGGCTCGCGCAAGACGCTGCCGGCGGCCTCCAGCACCGACACGCTGGTGCCGGTGGACATCTACTCCATGAGCAAGCTCGCCGAAGGCGGCGGGCAGTTCGACCTGGCGCAGAGCCTGCAATACCTGTCCCCCTCGTTCAATTCCACCCGCCAGACCGGCGCGGACGGTGCGGACCTGATCGACTCCGCCTCGCTGCGCGGCCTGGGCTCGGACCAGACCCTGGTGCTGATGAACGGCAAGCGCCGCCACACGGTGGCGCTGGTCAACCTGTTCGGCGCGCGCAACCGCGGCGCCACCGGCACCGACATGAACGCCATCCCGCTGCTGGCCATAGACACGGTGCAGGTGCTGCGCGACGGTGCGGCCGCGCAGTACGGCTCGGACGCGATCGCGGGCGTCATCAACATCCAGCTGAAGAAGAAGGCCGGCTGCGAGGCGGTGGCGGGCTATGGCCAGTACTCGGCCGGCGACGGCAAGAACTACCTGGCCTCGGCCTATTGCGGCGTGAAGCTGGCCGGCGGCACGCTGGGCATCACCGGCGAATGGCAGGACCGCGGCCGCTCCAGCCGCGGCGGCGAGGAGTTCTATCCGCGCATCATTGGCGACACCCAGGTCAAGAACAAGACCATCTACCTGAACGGCGAGTTCCCGCTGACGCCCACCGACCGCGCCTACCTGACGCTGGGCGCGCAGGACCGCGATGCCTCCAGCGCCGCCTGGGCGCGCGGCGGCGTGGGCTCGGACGACATCCCCTCGCGCAACTCCGCCGCGATGTACCCGGACGGCTTCGTGCCCTTCATCAACGGCGACGTGAAGGACCGCTACGCCACCGTGGGCTGGAAGTCCAGCTTCGCGGGCTGGGACACCGACCTGTCCCAGACCTATGGCTCCAACCGCATGCGCTACGACATCAGCCACACGCTGAATGCGTCCATCGCGAACAAGGACCTGCTGGCGGGTGGCAAGGGCGTCAGCGCGAGCAGCTTCGATGCCGGCGGCTTCGGCTTCAAGCAGTACACGACCAATCTGGACGTCAGCCGCTACTTCCCCGAGCTGCTGGGCGGCAGCAACATCGCCTTCGGCGCCGAGTACCGCAAGGAAAAGTACGACATCGTGGCCGGCGAGCCCGGCTCCTACATCGATGCGGACGGCGTGGGCTTTGGCGGCAATGCCGGCAGCCAGGGCTTCCCGGGCTTTCAGCCCTCGGACGCGACCAACAAGAGCCGCAACAGCCAGGCGCTCTACCTGGACTGGGAGGCCAACCTGACCCCGGCGCTGACCGCCGATGCGGCGCTGCGCACCGAGCACTACAGCGACTTCGGCTCCACGACGACCGCCAAGCTGGCCGGCAGCTACAAGCTCAGCCCGCAGTGGCTGCTGCGCGGCGCCGCCAGCAGTGGCTTCCGGGCGCCCAGCCTGCAGCAGCTGTACTTCTCGTCCACCTTCACCGACTTCATCAGCGGCAAGCCGCTGGACGTGGTGCTGGCGCCCAACGGCAGCACCATCGCGAACGCGGCCGGCGTGCCGGCGCTGAAGCAGGAGAAGTCGCGCAACTACACGGCCGGCTTCACCTTCTCGCCCAGCCGCGACACCGCGCTGACGCTGGACTTCTACCAGATCAAGATCAAGGACCGCATCGTGCTGTCCGGCCGCTTCGACGCCGACAACTACCCGGCGCTGGGCAGCATCCTGCAGGGCCTGGGCGTGGGCCAGGCGCAGTTCTTCGTGAACTCGGTGGACACCCGCACCAAGGGGCTGGACCTGACCGCCTCCACCCGCACCAAGCTGGGCGCGGGCCAGCTCAACACCTTCCTGGCGGTCAATGTGAGCCACACGGCCGTGACCGGCGTGAAGGCGCCGGCCTCGCTGAAGGGCTATGAGGACGTGCTGCTGTCGGAGCGCGAGCGTCTGTTCATCGAGCAGGGCGGCCCGCGTGACAAGGAGACGCTGGGCTTCGAGTACAGCCAGGGCGCCTGGACCGGCGAGGCCCGCATCATCCGCTTCGGCAGCCAGACGCTGGGCACCTTCTCCGGCCCGCCGGTGCCCAACCAGCACTACAAGCCCAAGACCTCGATGGACCTGGGCCTGAGCTGGCAGATCACGCCGGCGCTCAAGCTCAGCATGGGCGGCAACAACGTGTTCAACGTGCACCCGACCAAGCAGGACCCCAACGAGACCGACAACGGCTACTACTACGAGAGTGTGCAGTTCGGGCTGAACGGTGCGTCCTACTACGCGCGGCTGTACTACAAGTTCTGAGCCTCACGCCACGCTCCAGCCGCCTTCATGCCGCCGGCCACGCGCCGGTGCGCATGACCCGGCACCGGCCCGCGCGTCGCGTCGGGGACAATCCGCGCCATGGACCATAGTTTTCTCTCGGCGCTGATCCTGCTGCTGCTGGTGCTGGACCCGCTGGGCAGCCTGCCCATCTTCATTCCCATCATGCGCTCCGTGCCGCCGCAGCGGCGCACGCGCGTGGCGGTGCGCGAGGTGGGCATTGCCTTCTTCGTGCTGTTCGCCTTCATGTTCGTGGGCGACAGCTTTCTGCAGGTGATGCACCTGTCGGAGCGCTCGCTGGAAGTGGCGGGCGGCGTGATCCTGATGATCATCGCGATCCGCATGATCTTCGGCACCTCGGGCGAGTCCGCCTACGGGCTGGAGGAGGGCAAGGAGCCGCTGATCTTCCCGCTGGCCGTGCCGCTGCTGGCCGGCCCTTCGGCGATGGCGACCGTGCTGCTGCTGGCCTCGCGCCAGCCCGACCGCATCATGGAGTGGATAGGCGCGCTCAGCGTGGCCATGCTGATCTCCGGCCTCACGCTGGTGATGGCCGACCGCATACGCAAGCTGCTGGGTGACTCGGTGGTGTCCGCCATCGAGAAGCTGATGGGCCTGGTGCTGACCGCGATCGCGGTGGAGATGGTGCTGGCCGGCCTGAAGCGCTACTTCGTCGGCGGGCTCTGACGCTCCTGCTGCCACAGCGCCCGCGCGGCTGACGCCGCCCATTGCGCGGCGCTCAGGTCGTAGCGACGGCAGTCCATGTCGTACCAGCGGCCCAGGCCGCTGTCCTGCATGCCCAGGCGCTCCATCACGGTGGACGAGGCGCGGTTGTCGGGATGACAGACCGCGCAGATCAGCTCGGGCGCCAGCGTGTCGAAGGCCCAGCCCACCATGTGCCGCGCCGCCTCGCTCGCATAGCCCTGACCCCAGGCGTCCTGGCGCAGGCGCCAGCCGGTTTCCAGCGGGCCCTGGGGGTCGCGGTTCAGGTGCTGTATGCAGCCGGCGCCAATCAGCGCGCCGTCGGCGAGGCGGACGAAGCCCCACCATGAATAGCCCAGCTCGGCCCAGCGGGCCTGCACGCGCTCGATCATGCGCTGCGTGTCCTCGGGCGTGTCCGGCCGGCCGGTGATGTAGCGCATCACGGCCGGGTCACGGTTGATCTGGTACAGCGCCTCGTGGTGGCGGGCCTGCAGCGGCTCCAGCCGCAGGCGGGGGGTCAGCAAGATGGTCATGCGCATGGCCTCGATGGAGAGCGCCATCTTGGCGGCCGGGCTCTCACCATCCGGAAGTCACCTTTCACATGGAGAAATGTGCGCTTGTTGCGCCGCCGCAATTTTTCTCATTTTGGGAAATGTGCTGCCGCGATCCGAAATTTCAAGATTAAGTTGTTGATTTATATGGGCAACAAATTTTGTCTTGTAGAAGACATGAGGCGAGCCAAAACGACCCGTCGGCCCTAGGCTTGAGCCATCCCGTTTCCTGGATGCACTGGAGTAAGCCATGAGCCAAGCAAGCACTCAACTGACCCGCGAACAGCAGATCGCCGCCCTCGAGAAGGACTGGGCCGAGAACCCCCGCTGGAAGGGCATCTCCCGCGGCTACACCGCCGCCGACGTCGTCCGCCTGCGCGGCTCGTTGCCCATCGAGCACACGCTGGCCAAGCGCGGCGCCGAGAAGCTGTGGACGCTGGTCAACACCGAGCCCTTCGTCAATGCGCTGGGTGCGCTGACCGGCAACCAGGCCATGCAGCAGGTCAAGGCCGGCCTCAAGGCCATCTACCTGTCGGGCTGGCAGGTCGCGGGTGATGCCAACAGCAATGGCGAGATGTACCCCGACCAGTCGCTGTACTCGGTGGACTCGGTGCCCAAGGTCGTCAAGAAGATCAACGCCACCTTCAAGCGCGCGGACGAGATCCAGTGGAGCGAGGGCAAGGGCGACATCGACTTCTTCGCGCCCATCGTGGCTGACGCCGAGGCCGGCTTCGGCGGCGTGCTGAATGCCTTCGAGCTGATGAAGGCCATGATCGAGGCGGGCGCGGCCGGCGTGCACTTCGAAGACCAGTTGGCCAGCGCCAAGAAGTGCGGCCACATGGGCGGCAAGGTGCTGGTGCCCACCCGTGAAGCGGTGGCCAAGCTGGTCGCCGCCCGCCTGGCGGCCGACACCATGGGCGTGCCCACCGTGCTGGTGGCCCGCACCGATGCGGAGGCCGGCGACCTGGTCACCAGCGACATCGACGACAACGACAAGCCCTTCTGCACCGGCGAGCGCACCATCGAAGGCTTCTACCGCACCAAGAACGGCCTGGAGCAGGCGGTCAGCCGCGGCCTGGCCTACGCGCCCTATGCCGATCTGATCTGGTGCGAGACCGGCAAGCCGGACCTGGCCTACGCCAAGGCCTTTGCCGAAGCCATCCACGCCAAGTTCCCCGGCAAGCTGCTGGCCTACAACTGCTCGCCGTCCTTCAACTGGAAGAAGAACCTGGACGACGCCACCATCGCCAAGTTCCAGCGCGAGCTGGGCGCGATGGGCTACAAGTTCCAGTTCATCACGCTGGCCGGCTTCCACAGCCTGAACTATTCGATGTTCGAACTGGCCCACGGCTATGCGCGCAACCAGATGAGCGCCTTCGTCGAGCTGCAGGAGAAGGAATTCGCCGCTGCGGAGAAGGGCTTCACGGCCGTCAAGCACCAGCGCGAGGTCGGCACCGGCTACTTCGATGCGGTCACCACCACCATCGAAGCCCAGGCTTCCACCGCCGCGCTGAAGGGCTCGACCGAAGACGAGCAGTTCTTCGACGCCAAGCACGGTTGAGCAGAGTCAGACGTCAACTCCTGACTTTTTGGCCCGCCTTGGCGGGCCTTTTTTATGCCCCGCGCGCGCCGGCGCTCAGGGGCGCGCCACCCGGAAGATCCCGACCGACTCGTTCAGCGCCAGCGCCTGCTCCCGCAGGCTTTCCGCCGCTGCGGTGGACTGCTCCACCAGTGCGGCGTTCTGCTGGGTCACCTGGTCCAGCTGGGTGATGGCGATGTTGACCTGGGCGATGCCGTCCGACTGCTCGGCGGTGGCCGCCGTGATCTCGCCCATGATGTCCTTGACGCGCTGCACGGCGCCCACCAGTTCGTCCATGGTCTTGCCGGCTTCGGCCACCAGGCGCGAGCCGGCTTCCACCCGCTCCACGCTGCTGCCGATCAGGCTCTTGATCTCCTTGGCAGCATCCGCCGAGCGGCCCGCCAGCGAGCGCACCTCGCTGGCCACCACCGCGAAGCCCCGGCCCTGCTCGCCGGCCCGCGCGGCCTCCACCGCGGCATTCAATGCCAGGATGTTGGTCTGGAAGGCGATGCCGTCGATGACGCCGATGATGTCGACGATCTTGCGGCTGCTGGTGCTGATCTCGTCCATGGTGCCCACCACCTGGCCCACCGCGCGCGCCGCCAGCAGCCTCGCCGCCGAAGCGAGTCAGGCGGCCGGCCGCGGCGGTGACGTGGT
>NZ_CAJYPS010000014.1 GCF_913777145.1 uncultured Roseateles sp. | reverse complement strand
AGCCCATGCCCAAGCCGGGCTGGACGCTGAGCACCCAGCGCCGGCCGCTGGCCACGCCCTATGAGAGCCACGGCAAGACCATGGCCGACGAGCTCGCCGAGGTGCGCTGGACCGCCAGCAGCGAGGCTGCCTGGCTGCCCGACGACTGGTATGACGAGTTCGTGCTGCGCGCCAGCCTGCCCGCCGAACCCGGCGAGCTGTGGTTCGATGTGCGCCAGGTCTGCGCCAAGGGGGAGTGGCACTGGGCCGAGCGGCCCAGTGCGGAACAGCCCAGGCCCGCGGCACCGGCGGTGAAGTTGCAGGTGCTGCCGCCGAAGCGCTGAGTCAGCTGCGCGCGCGCCCGGCCTTGGCCGGTGCGCGCGCACGGGTCGACACGGGCAGGGCCACGGGACGCTCCATGCCCAGCAGGTCGGCCGCGACGGTGGGGGCCGAAATCGCGTCCTGCAGCGTCATCTTGTCCAGTTCCTGCATGAAGGCATCCATTGCACGGGCCAGCCCACGCTTGAGGTTGCAGGCCTGGTAGATCGCGCAGTTGTGGGGCGTGCTGGCGTCGTGGCAGGCCACGACCGCGAAATCCTTCTCGGCCATGCGCACCACCGCGCCTATGGAAATCGTCTCGGGCGCGCGCGCAAGCCTTGCGCCTCCCGAGCGGCCGCGCGTGGTCTCGATGAAGCCCGTCTGCGACAGCTCGTTGACGATCTTCATCAGGTGGTTGCGGGAGATGTCGTAGGCCGTTGCCATCTCTTCGATGGTGGCAACGCCCTGGTCCTGGTATCTGACGGCCAGGTACATCATCACCCGCAGGGTGTAGTCCGTATACATGGTCAGCCGCATCTGTCCGTCACCTTTCGATTCAGGCCCGCACTCTACTGTGATCCGGGCCGGCGGGCGGGATCAGTCGCCCTGAAGCCGCTTTGCATTCAGGGCTTGCCCGTCGGTCGGATCGAATGATAACATGTACGTCAAATGAATCATTAACCACCCCATCGCCGACAGGCTTGCGTCGGCAGACCCGAGGACATGCGATGACTGCGCTGGATACCGACCTCAGGCTTCCCAGGGACTGGCCCGTTCTGCGGCTGGCCTTCCGCCCCTTCTATCTGCTGGCCGCGCTGGCTGCCGTCGTGCTGATGCCGCTGTGGGGCCTGGTCTACAGCGGCCGACTGCCCTTGAAGACCGGCCTGGCCCCCACCCTGTGGCATGTGCATGAAATGCTGTTCGGCATGTTGGGTGCGGTGGTGGTGGGTTTCCTGTTCACCGCTGGCAAGGCCTGGACCGGTCTGCCCACACCGCGCGGGGCGGCACTGGGCTTCTTCGTGCTGCTGTGGCTGGCTGCGCGCATCGCCTCGCTGCTGGCACCCTACCCGGTGTTCTTCTTCCTGGATCTGGCCTTTCTGCCGCTGGCGGCAGCGGTCTTCCTGCACCTGCTGGTCGAGGCCGGCAACACCCGCAACCTCGGCATCGCCGCGGTGCTGGGCCTGCTGGGTGCGGCCAACTTGGCCTTCCACCTAGGCGCCAGCGGTGCGCTGCAGATCTCCAGCCTGCGCGCGCTGCACGCCGGCCTGGCACTGCTGGTGCTGCTGGAGACCCTGATCGGTGGGCGGGTGATTCCACTGTTCACCCGCAACGCCCAGCCCGGGCTGAGCAACGAGGTGCCAGCCTGGCGCGAGGCGCTCACGCTGCTGACCACCATCGCGGGGCTGGCACTGTGGCTGCTGGAGGCCGCGCCGCTGCTGGCTGCGCTGGCGCTGATGGCGGCGGCCGCGCTGCACGTCGCGCGCCTCATCACCTGGCGGCCGCTGTCCACCCGCGCCCGCCCCATCCTGTGGGTGCTGCATCTGGCCTATGCCTGGATACCCGTGGGCCTGGCGCTGCTGGCCCTGGCGCTGCTGCGTCAGCAGCCGGTCTCGCCGGCGCTGCATGCGCTGGGTGTGGGCGCCAGCGGCGGGCTGGTGCTGGCCATGATGACCCGCACCGCCCGCGGCCACACGGGCCGCCCCTTGCAGGCGGGCCGCACCGAGGTCTGGGCCTATGGCCTGATCCTGCTGGCCGCGCTGGTGCGGGTCGTGACGCCGCTGCTGGCGCCGCAGCTCTACACCCAAGGCCTGCTGTTGGCGGGCGGGCTGTTCGCGTCAGCCTTTGCGCTCTACCTGCGGGTCTATACCGCCTGGCTGACGAGTCCCCGCGCGGATGGCCGATCGGATTGAGCGGGAGCAGATCATGCAGATCCCCGCCTCACCCTTCGCCGCCCCCACGCAACGCACGGACTGGCACGAAACCCTGCCCTGGCTGTGTCTGGGCCTGCTGGCCGGCATTTCCTTCGTGGTGCAGCCCGCCAAGTTCCTGACACCGGGTCTGACGCGTGAACAGCTGGTCAGCGTCGGCTCCACGCTGTTCCATGTGTCGCACGCGCTGCAGCTGTTCCTGGTGCTCTTTTGCGCCGCCCTGCTGCCGCAGCGCACGCACCAGCCGGCGCTGGCCTGGGCCTGCGTGGCCATCCTCGGTGCCGCGCTGACGACGCAGATGCTGGTACTGATGCCGGCACTCGACGCCCGCCTGGATCTACTGCGCGCCGGCCGGGATCCGGGCCCCGGGATGCAGCACCCTATTTACGTCGCGCTGGAATTCCTGAAGATGGGCGCGCTGATCGTTCTCGGCCGGCAGGCGCGACGCGCAATGCCGACGACCACCCCCGGAGGTTCCCTGTGAGCACCATTGCCATCCTGCTGTCAGCCTTCGTGCTGTCGGTCGTCGGTCTGTTCGTCTTCATCTGGACACAGCGGCGCGGCCTCTTCGACCACAGCCCCAAGGCGGCCGAGGTGATCTTCGCGCCGGGCGAGTTGGGCACCGTGGAGGACCCCGCCTGCACCGCCGCCGACGCGGCCCGGCTGCAGGCGGTCAGTGCCCCCACGGCGGAGGCACCGCCATCGCCGGAGCTGCTGCAGCGCGCCCGTGCCGACGCCTCCACCGGATCGCTGGTGTTCTTCTTCCTGTGCTGCGCCTTTGCATGGCTGCTGGTGGCCTCGGCCGCCGGCCTGACCGCCTCCATCAAGCTGCACGAGCCCGACTGGCTGGTCGGTCAGGCCTGGCTGACCTTCGGCCGCATACGCACCATCCACCTCAACGCGGTGGCCTATGGCTGGGCGCCGATGGCGGGCCTGGGGATTGCGCTCTTCGTGATCCCGCGGCTGCTCAAGACCGAACTGGTGGGCGCGCGCTATGCCTTCCTGGGCGCGGCGCTGTGGAACGCCGCGCTGATCGCTGGCCTGGGCGCGATCGCCGCGGGTCTGGGGGATGGGCTGGAGTGGCTGGAGATTCCCTGGCAGGTGGACATCCTGTTCGTGCTGGGGGGCGCGCTGGTGGGCGTGCCGCTGGTGCTCACGCTACTGAACCGTCGCGTCGAGCACCTTTACGTGTCGGTCTGGTACATGGGCTGCGCGCTGTTCTGGTTCCCGGTGCTGTTCTTCGTGGCCAACATCCCGGGCCTGCACAAGGGGGTGCAGGAGGCAGCGATGAACTGGTGGTTTGCCCACAATGTGCTGGGCCTGTTCTACACGCCGCTGGCGCTGGCCTCGGTCTACTACTTCCTGCCCAAGATCATCGGCAGGCCGGTGCAGAGCTACAACCTGTCGCTGCTGGGCTTCTGGGGCCTGGCCTTCTTCTACGGCCAGGTCGGCGGCCACCACCTGGTGGGCGGGCCGGTGCCCGGCTGGATGGTCACGCTGTCCATCGTGCAGAGCATGATGATGATCATCCCGGTGCTGGCCTTCACCGTGAACATGCATGGCACGCTGAAGGGCAAGCTGGCGGCGCTGCGCTACTCGCCGACGCTGCGCTTCATAGGCTTTGGCGGCCTGATGTACACCATCAGCTCCATACAGGGCGCGTTCGAGGCGCTGCGCAGCCTCAACGTCGTCGTGCACTTCACGCACCACACCGTGGGCCACGCCCACCTGGGGCTGTACGGCTTCGTGACCATGGTGTTCTTCGGCGCCATCTACTTCGTCGTGCCGCGCGTGTCGGGCCGCGAGTGGCCGTCGCCGCGGCTGATCTCGGCCCACTTCTGGCTCGCCAGCATAGGCATCCTGATCTACTTCTTCAGCCTCAGCCATGGCGGCTGGCTGCAGGGCGAGGCCATGCTGGATGCGGCCCGGCCCTTCATGGATTCGGTCACCCTGACCCTGCCCTACCTGAAGGCGCGCACGCTGGGCGGCGCCCTGATGGTGCTGGGCCATGTGGTCTTCGTCGCCCACTTCCTGCTGCTGCTGGCGGGCCGCTCGGCCGGCCGCAACCAGGCCACCCTGCTCAAGCCCGTCTGAGCCCAGGAGCCCTTCATGCACAACGAGACCAAGCTCATCGCGGGCGGCATGGTGATGCTGAGCATCGCCACCGGCGCGCTCGTCGTCGTCCCCTACATGACCGTGCGGGACGTCAAGCCCATCGAGGGCCTCAAGCCCTACACCAGCATGGAGCAGCGCGGGCGCCAGCACTACATCGCCAATGGCTGCGTGTACTGCCACTCCCAACAGCCGCGTGCGCGCAACTTCGCGCCGGACTTCGAGCGCGGCTGGGGTCGCGCCAGCGTCGCGGGCGACTACGCCTACGACTCGCCGCATCTGCTGGGCAGCATGCGCACCGGGCCGGACCTGTTCAACATCGGCGCCCGCCAGCCCAGCGATCAATGGCATCTGGGCCACCTCTACCAACCGCGCGCCTATGTGCCGGGCAGCATCATGCCCAGCTACCCCTTCCTGTTCGAGCACAAGCCCAAGGCCGAGGCCGGTGATGTCGAGGTCAACCTGCCGCCGGGCTTCGCACCGCCGGGGCAGAAGGTGGTCGCGCGGCAGGAGGCACTGGAACTGGTGGCCTATCTGAAGTCGCTGAACCACACCTATCCCGTGCTGCCCGCCCCGCCCGAGGCCCCCAGCCCCACCGCGCCGGCCGCCAAGGCTGCCCCCTGAACCGAGGAGTGCATCGTGAACGAGCCCGACATCCTGCCCCAGCAGCAGCGCGAGAACCCCGAGCCGCACGAGCGGACCAACCCCATGCCCTGGTACCTGGTGATGATCGCCGGCCTGCTGCTGGTCTTCGGCGTGGTCTACATCACCCAGGCCGACATCGAGACGCCGAGCGCCTGGGGCGACGGCCGCCATGCGGCCGAGCTGGCGGGCCAGCGCAAGGCCGCCGGCGGCGCCAAGGTGGATGGCGCGGCGCTGTATGCGTCGCTGTGCGCGGCCTGCCACCAGGCCAGCGGCCAGGGCCTGCCGGGCGTGTTCCCGCCGCTGGCGGGCTCCGAGTGGGTGCTGGGCAAGGACAGCACGACGGCCGCCATCCTGCTGCACGGCATCAATGGCTCGCTGACGGTCAAGGGCGGCAGCTACAACGGCGCCATGCCGGCCTTCAAGGACCAGCTCAACGACGCGCAGATCGCGGCCGTGCTGAGCCATGTCCGTTCGCAATGGGGCAATAGCGCGCCGGAGGTCAGCGCCGAGACCGTTGCCAAGGCGCGTGCCGAGCACCAGGCGCGCAGCGCGCCCTTCGCCGGCGACAAGGAACTGCCGCCCCATGACTGAAGCCGCCCCCGAGGCGTCGCCGCCCACCGCCCCCACCGGCGCCCGGGCCGCAGACACCCGTCCCGCACCGCCGCGCGGCCGGCAAGGCCATGGCGGCACCTTCTTCTGCATCACCCTCGCGGCGGCGCTGTACTGCACGGCCTACATGACCTTTGCGGTCGCGTGAGCGCCCGCCACTCTCCTGCGCATGAACGACACCTCCCCCACCCCCATCGCACTGGACCGCGACGGCATACAGCGCCTGGTTCATGACTTCTATGCCGATGTCCGCCGCGACGGCGAACTCGGCCCCATCTTCGAGGCCGCCATCGGCGCGCACTGGACGCCCCACCTGGACCGCATGGTCGAGTTCTGGAGCACGGTGATGCTGGGCACGCACAGCTTCCGCGGCAATGTGTTCGGCAAGCATGTCGCGCTGGCCGAGACCTCCCGGGTCGAGCCCCGCCACTTCCTGCGCTGGATCACGCTGTGGCACCGGCACACCGGCCGGCTGTTCGAGGCCGAGGTCGCCGAGGAATTCCAGCGCACCGCCCACGGCATAGGCCGCAACCTGTTCTACGGCTTCTTCCAGCAGTTCGCCCACTTCGTGATGCAAGACGGCGAGGCGGTGGACTACGTGGCCGTCTGAGCCCCAGCGACCGGCAAGACATGGCCCCCGCCCCCCAGCCCCGACCGGCCGACCGGCCCCAGCGCCTGGGGCCGACGCTGGCGGTCTGCGCGCTGTGGCTGCTGCTGGCCGGGGCGGCGGTCGCCCGGCTTACGGGCGGCCTGGAGGCCTGGACCTACGAGGCCCAGCGCCGCCAGCTGGCCGCCCAGGGCGGTCTGCACGCCTCGCCGCTGCCGCTGCGTGATGCCCAGGGCCGGACCTGGACCGCGTTCGAACCGGCCTCGGCGCCACGCCCGGTCTATCTGGTGGATTTCATCTACACCCGCTGCCCCACGGTGTGCCAGGCGCTGGGCAGCGAGTACTACCGCATGCAGCAGGCCTTGCAGGCCAGCGGCCGGCCGGTGGGGCTGCTGTCGGTGTCCATAGATCCGCAGCATGACGACCAGGCCGCGCTGGCCGCCTACGCCGAGTTGCACCAGGCGGCCCCCGGCCACTGGCGCGTGGCCGCGCCGCGCAGTGATGCCGCCGCGCAGGCCGCGCTGCGCGAGCTGGGCGTGGTGGCCGTGCCGGATGGCCTGGGCGGCTTCGTCCACAACGGCAGCATCCACCTGATAGACGCGAACGGACGCGTGCATGGCGTCTTCGACTATGCACAGTGGCCCGAGGCCCTGGCCCGGGCCGAGCGCCTGGCCGGGGGTGCCCGATGAAGCGTGCGGGCCGGGCGGGTCAGGTCTTGCTCGCGGCCTCGGCACTGGCCTGGCTGCTGCCCGCGCTGCGGCAGCCGGTGGAGGCCAGCATGAGCCTGCAGATGCTGCTGCAGTTCCCGCTGCTGCTGGCGGCCGGCTGGGCGGCGGGCCGCCACCTGCCCTCGGGCCTGACACGCCGCCTGGCGGCGCTGGATGCGCTGGGCCTCAGCAGTGCAACGCTGGCCAGCTGCGTGATGGCGCTGTGGATGATCCCGACGGCGCTGGACCTGGCCTTGCTGACGCCTGCCATGGCGGTCGCCAAGTACCTGAGCTGGTGGCTGGCCGGCCTGCTGCTGTCGCAGGGCTGGCCGCGGCTGGGCGGGGTCGCGGCGGCCTTCTTCCTGGGCAACGCGACCTGGATGCTGATCACCGCCGGCCTGCTCTACCGCGACGCCGAAACCCGGCTGTGCGTGAACTATCTGTTCGATGAGCAGCGGGTGGCCGGCAACGGCCTCGTGGCCTGGGGCCTGGTGCTGGGCGCCCTGGCGCTGCTGAAGCTGCGACGCTGGCTGCGGCAGGCGGAACTCGCGGCGCTGCAGCGCGAGTCCGGCCCGCACGCGAGCGCGGCGCCCGAGCGGGTCAGCGGCCGCTGAAGTCCAGCCGCAGGCCGCACATGGCCTGCGAGATCGCCAGCGCCAGCAGCAGGCCCAGCGCCCCACCCCACAGCACGACCGCATCGGCCGTGCGGCGGCTGCAGCCATGGCCCAGCAGCACGATGCGCAGGCCGGCAAAGGCGTGGGCCACCACCGCGAACACCGCCAGCGCGTAGTAGGGCAGCAGGCGGATGTTCCAGGCATCGTGGATCAGGCCCGCGGGAGCGCCTATGCCGAAGTTCCAGTCGGACTCTATGCCCAGGTGTACCCGCGCCAGGTAGAGCACCGCGTTGACATGGCTGGTGATCGCGACCGCGAGATACACGCCGCTGGCCAGTTGGAAGGCGCGGAAGCGGTCCGACGGCAGCGCGCTCCAGCGCCAGGCCATGGCCAGGCCGGACACGATCAGAAAGCAGGCCGCCGCGATCACCAACGGCTCCACCAGGGCCGCGCGGTAGAACAGCCGCAGCACCTTCATGACGGCCATGTGGGTCTCGGTGCTCAGCAGCGCCGTCAGGTGGTTGCCCAGGTGCAGACTCAGGAACAGGGTGATGAAGGCCAGGGCCACCGCGCCGTGCGACATGCGCCAGCGACCGTGCAGCGGCGCCTGCGGCGCGGGTGCCGGGGCGTCATGGTCGGAGCGTGCAATCACGAAGGCAGCGCCCAGCCAGAAGGCGCCCAGCAGCCAGGCATCCAGCCAGGCCACGCCGGCCAGGAAGCAGATCACGCCGACCAACGTGAACAGCGGTGGCGATGCGATCGCCAGCATCGCGACACGCCGGGCCAGCAACTGTGCCCGGCTGGGGCGGGCAAGTGCCGACAGGCGCGCGAACACCAGCCAGGCCAGCAGCGGCACCGCGAAGGCCAGGCCCAGGCTCAGCGCGGCCAGCAGGTCCTGGCCCCAGGACCTGGGCGCGCTGCCGTTGCCCACCAGGCGATGAAAGGCCAGCAGCGGCAGCGGATAGAGAGCCGCCAGCACCGGCGGCAGCAGGGCCAGCAGGCGGCCGGTGGCCGGTACGGTGGGCGCGTCGACCGTGAACGCTTCGGCGGCCCGGCTCATGGCGCGACTCCCGGGTTGGCCTGACGCTCGGCCGCCAGCCAGGCGCCGGCAGCTGCGTCCACCGCCTGCAGCGGGTCCGCCTCGAAGGCCAGACCGGTAGCCTGCACAAAGCTCACGCTCTTCAGGCCCATCACGCCGAGCGCGGCACGCAGATAGGGGCGGAAGAAGTCGGGCTGCAACGGCGGGTCACGGAACATCGCGCCGCCCGAGGTCACCGCCACCACCACCGGCCGGTCCGGCAGCAGGCCCACCTTGCCGGTGGACGTCGTTTCGAAGGTGACGCCGCGGCGCACCACATAGTCGATCCAGGTCTTGAGCGCGGCCGGCACCGTGAAGTTGTGGACCGGCGTCGCGATCAGCACCAGGTCGGCGCGCCGCAGGTCGTCGACCAGGGTGTCGGACACCTCCAGGGCCTCGCCGTAGCGGGCGCGGCCCTCCTCGGGCGACAGCAGCAGCGATTCCGCATATTCGGCCGACAGCGGCGGCAGCGGATGCGTCCCTATGGGTCGTTGCGTGAGACGCAGTTCGCGCCCTGGCGCCCGTGCCTTGAGCGTGGGCAGGATCTGCTGGACCAGGCGCGTGCTGGTGGCGCTGCGACGGGGGCTGCATTCGAGCAGCAGTATTTCGTAGGGGGTCATGATCAAAGCTCCATGCTGAAGTGAAGGCCCCGTGCCAGCAGGCCGGAGCGGAAATAGAAACGCTGGGCCAGGCTGTTGGACAGCGCGGTGTCCAGCACCAGCTGCTCGCAGCCGGCCTCGCGGCCCAGGTCGCGCAGCGCCCGCAGCAGCCGCTCGCCAAAGCCCTGGCCGCGACCGCTCTCGCAGGTGATGAGGTCGTCCACGTACAGGAAGCGGCCGTGGATCAGGTTGTCCAGCTGGCGATAGCCCGCCAGCGCCACCGGCTGGTCGTCGCGCCACAGCGCCAGCAGGCGATAGCCCTGGCGCTGCTGCACCGCCACCGCATCCAGCAGTGCCTCGGCGCTGCGCAGCTGGGGCCGCAGCTGGCGCATCACCGCGAAGCAGGCCAGCAGCTCTGCCTCGGTCTCGGCATGACGCACGCTCAGCGGTGCATGGGGGCGCTTGGGAGCGGCGGCGGGGGTGGGGTCTGCGGTGGCGTTCATCGGCGGCTCGCGGTGTGAGGAGGTGGCGCCAGTGTCTGGCTGCAATGTCACAATGAACAGGCACAGTTTTTAATCAAATGACTGGGCCATGCCGAACGCCACCAGCCCGCAAGCCTTGCAGCCTGACCAGCCCCTGCACCTGCAGATCTATGAGCGGCTGCGCGCGCTGATCCTGCAGGGCAGCATGGCGCCGGGCTCGCGGGCGCCGTCGCTGCGCGCACTCGCGGTGGAACTGGGCGTCGCACGCGGCACGGTGGAGGCGGCCTATGACCGCCTAGTCGGCGAGGGCTACCTGGTCACGCGCGGCCCGGCCGGCACCTTCGTCGCCGCCCACGCTGCGCTGGCCACCCGTGCGGCCGCGCGCCGCGAGACCGCGCCGCAACGCCGCGGCACCGCAGCGGCAAAGACCCCGACGCTCGAGGAAGCCGGCACGCCGCTGGCCTTGCAACTGGGCCTGCCAGCGCTGGACGAGTTCCCGCGCAAGCTGTGGGCCCGGCTGACCGCCCGTCAGGCCCGGCTGGAGGGCTCGCTGACCCGGCCCGCCCCCGCCGGTCACCCGCGCCTGCGCGAGGCGCTGGCGGACTACCTGCATCGCTCGCGCGGCCTGAGCGCGCGCGCCGAGCAGGTCTTCATCGTGCCCGGCTATACGGCCGCGCTGGGGCTGTGCGTGGACGCGGTGCTGCAGGCCGGCGACGCCGCCTGGGTCGAGTGCCCGGGCTACCCGACGTCTGCACGCGTGCTGACCCAGCTGGGCCTGAAACCCGTGCCGGTGCCGGTCGATGACGATGGCCTGGACGTGAGCACGGCGATGAGGCGCAGCCCGCAGGCCCGGCTGGCCGTGGTGACGCCCTCGCACCAGAGCCCCACCGGCGTGTCGATGACGCTGGCGCGGCGCCAGGCTCTGCTGGCCTGGGCCGTGGGCGCCAACGCCTGGGTGCTGGAGGACGACTACGACGGCGAGTACCGCTACCGCGGCCACCCGCTGCCGGCGCTCAAGAGCCTGGACCTGAACGACCGCGTCGTCTACTGCGGCACGCTCAGCAAGGTGCTGTTTCCGGGCCTCAAGCTGGCCTATCTGGTCGTGCCCCAGGCGCAGCAGGGGCTGTTCGAGGCCGCCAGCCAACGGGCCCTGCATGGCGGCTGCCCCGACCTGCAGCAGGCGGTGGCGGCGGACTTCATCCTCGAAGGGCATTTCGCCCGGCACATCAAGCGCATGCGCACGCTCTACGCCAAGCGCCGCGGCTACCTGGCCGAGGCCCTGATGCACCAGCGCGCGCTGCCCTTGACGGTGGAGATGCGGGAGGGCGGCATGCACCTGCTGGCCCGCCTGCCCGATGGCAGCGATGACCTGGCGCTGCAGCAGTGTGCCCGCCAGGCCGGCTTCGCACTGCAGGCGCTGAGTGCCTGGAGCGGCGGCGACCGCCGGCAGCGCGGCCTGCTGCTGAGCTTCACCAACGTCGCGTCGGCCGCCCAGGCGCGGCGGCTCTGCGAGCGGCTGATGGCCGCGCTGGCGCCGGCCTGAGCCGGCGACTCAGGCGAGTTCCTGGGTCAGCAGGTCGCTGAGGTGCTCGCACAGCGCGCGGCAAAAGCGTGCGCGGCCGGACACGTCGTCCAGCGCCGATTGCGTGAGGATGTCCATGTCCAGCCCCAGGCGCTCGCGCAGGTCGGCCACGCCGGGCCCGCGCAACGCCATCAGCCACGGGGCCAGCTCGTCCTCGACGAAGGCCGCGTAGCGCATCTGCAGCCGCAGACAGGACCGCCGGGCCGCCGGCTCGCCGGAATGCCTGTCCGCATAAGCCGCCATCGCCTGCCGGGCAAGCGCGGGCAGCGAGGCCAGGGGGGCGGCGCAGTGCACGCGCTTCATGCCAGCAGTTCCAGCTCGGTGGCGTCGGGCCGGCCGACGACGGACGACACGGAGCGGCGGGCCAGACGCCCGGGCCGGCCGCCGCCCGCCAGCACCATCTGGCACACATGCTCCAGACGCTCCACATGCTCGAATGCGTCCCAGGGGTCCCGACCGATCGCGACCACGCCGTGGCGGTCCAGGCCCACGATGTGCGGCAGGCCCGTGGCTCCCGAGCGAAAGGCCCGCGCGGTCGCCTGGGCCAGCGCCTCGCTGGTCGCGGTCAGCGCGGGGACGTCCGGGCCCACACGGCTGTAGCGGGACACCTCGGGAAAGGCGGCACAGACCTCGGCCAGCGACAGGCCGGCATACATGGCCGCCACCGCGTAGGTGGCGTGCACATGCAGCACCGTGCCCTGCCGCTCGGGCAGCAGCGCGCGCAGCTGCCTGTGCAGGGAGAGTTCACCCGACGGCGCCGCCTGCCCCGGGCTCGCCACGCCGGCCACGGCCGCCACCGCCACGAAGTCGTCCGCCGTCAGGCGGTGCTTGCGCGCGCCGCTGGGGGAGATCCAGAAGGTCTGCGCCGGCCCGGTGTGCACCGACACATTGCCGTCCCGCGTGCTGATCCAGCGGCGCTCGTAGCAGGCTCGCAGCACCTCGCAGGCTTGGTCGAGCTGCAGGCCCGGCACGGCTTCTTTCATGTCCATTTCCTCAACAGGTGACTAGCAATAAATGCATTTTTATTGCATCTTATTGCTTGTGCAAGCAAACGCCCGGCCCGCACAAGGCCATGACACCCACCCTGGAACCCACTGATGAAACGACATCCCACCCTGGTCCCGCTGGCGCGGGATCACCACGGCGCGCTGGTGTTCGCCCGCTGGGCAGCCCAATTCCCGGCGGATGAGTGCTGGCCGGCCGACAGCGAGACCGCCGACCGCATCGCCCAGGCCCGCAGCCATCTGCTGCAACATTTCCTGGAGGAAGAAGCGCTGCTGTGCCCACGATTGGAGGTACTCGGCATGACGGGCGCGCTGCAGCGCCTGCACACCGACCACGCCGCATTGCGAGCCCTGCTGGACCAGGCCGACCACGCCGAGCCCCTGCACGCACTCGGTCAGCTGCTGAGCGCCCACACCCGCTGGGAGGACCGGGACCTTTTTCCGGCGCTGGAGCTGCGCTGGGATGCGGCGTGAGAAATCCCACAAAAGATGCGCATCATTTACAAAATTTGATTGCAAATAAATTGTGCGCAATGTAAATTTCATCCCAAGGCAACCAGGCCCATGCGTCGATCACCCCGGTGATGGCGCAGCCGGCCTGGGGGCGGGGATCCTCCCTTCCAGCCCCGCCAATACATCGCATGCGATCAATTGGCCATCAATCGTTCAGCACACGTTCGTTCCTCAACCTCAAGTCAAGGAGTCCATGATGAAAGCCTTCGCCAAGCAACTGATCGCCCTCTCCGCCCTGAGCCTGGCCGCCAGCGCGGCGCTCGCCGCCGAGGTCCGCAACACGCCGGCCGCCCAGCCGGCCGTCGCCAGCGCCAAGCTGCAGGGCAGCTACGTCACCACCAAGGATGGCGTGCAGCTCTACGTGAAGGACTGGGGTCCGCGTGACGGTCAGCCCATCGTCTTCAGCCACGGCTGGCCGCTGAACTCGGACAGCTGGGAAGCGCAGATGCTGTTCCTGGCCGACCACGGCTACCGCGTTATCGCCCATGACCGCCGCGGCCATGGCCGCTCCAGCCAGCCTTGGGAAGGCAATGACATGGACCACTACGCCGACGACCTGGCCACGGTGCTGGACGCGGTGAACCTGCGCGGCAAGAAGGCCGTGCTGGTCGGTTTCTCGACCGGCGGCGGCGAAGTAGCGCGCTACATCGGCCGCCATGGCACCAGCAAGGTGGCCAAGGCCGTGCTGGTCAGCGCCGTGCCGCCCCTGATGGTCAAGACGGCCGACAACCCCAACGGCGTGCCGCTGGAAGTCTTCGACGGTCTGCGCAAGGCCCAGATCGACAACCGTGCCCAGCTGTACAAGGACATCCCGGCCGGCCCGTTCTACGGCTTCAACCGTCCCGGCGCCAAGGTGTCCCAGGGCATGATCGACAACTGGTGGCTGCAAGGCATGCAAGGCGGCCACAAGAACACGCTGGACTCCATCAAGGCCTTCTCGGAGACCGACTTCCGCGGTGACCTGGCGAAGTTCAACGTGCCGACGCTGGTCATCCACGGCAGCGACGACCAGATCGTGCCCATCGACATCTCCGGCAAGGCATCGGCCAAGCTGATCAAGGGTGCCGAGCTGATCGTCTACGAAGGCGCACCCCACGGCGTGACCGACACCCACAAGGACCGCCTGAACCAGGACCTGCTGAACTTCATCCGCAAGAACTGACGGGACGGGCGCCGGTGGGCGGGGCTGGGGCCACAGGCCCCGCACCGCTCGCCGGCTTCGCCCGCTATGGTCTACTGCCTCCCGGAGAAAGCAGACCATGTCCTCTCAAGAGCGGGCCCTACGTTTCGATCGCGAGCACGCACGCCAGCTGCGCGCGCTGGCCTACCGCATGCTCGGCTCACGGGCCGAGGCTGAAGACGTCGTGCAGGACGCCTGGATACGCTGGGCCGACATCGACGAATCCAAGGTCCAGCATGCCGGCGCCTTCCTGTCCCGCATGGTGACCAACCTGTGCCTGGACCAGCTGCGCGCCAGCGCGACCCGGCGCGAGCAGTATGTGGGCGTGTGGCTGCCCGAGCCCATGCTCGACGAAGACTCGGGCTGGGCACCCAGCCCCGAGTCCCAAGCCGAGTTCGCACAGGACGTGTCCATGGCCTTCATGCTGGCGCTGCAGCGCCTGTCGCCGTTGGAGCGGGCCGCCTTTCTTCTGCGCGACGTGTTCGACGTCGACTTCGACGACATCGCCCACCGCCTGGACCGCAGCCCGGAAGCCTGCCGCCAGCTGGTCAGCCGGGCGCGCCAGCATGTGAAGGCCGACTACGCCCGCTGCGAACTGCAGGCCGACGAACAGTCCCGGCTGCTGGACGCCTTCAACGACGCGGTGCGCAGCCTGAACGTGGATGCGCTGGCCAAGGCGCTGACCGCCGACGCGGTGATGCTGGCCGACGGCGGCGGCCGCGTCTCGGCCGTGCCGCGCCCCCTGCAGGGCGGCAGCCTGATCGCCAAGGCCCTGATCGGCTTTGCCAAGCTGCCGGACAGCCGTGCCTGGGAATTGCGTGCGGTGCGCCTGAACGGCATGGCGGCCTGCCTGGTCGTCAACGCGGCCAACGGCGAACTGGTGCAGGCGATCACGCTGACCCCCTCCGCCACCGAGCCCGGCCGCATCGGCGCCATCTACATCCAGCGCAACCCCGAGAAACTCGGCCACATCGCGGCCCGTTTCGGCCTGAACACCGCGCCCTGAGGCCCAGGCGCTCAGGCGGGATAGAGCTCCCGGGCCAACTCCACCAGCGCCATCAGCCCCGGGGGAACCAGCCGGTGCCCGGGGTAGTACAGGCACAGCCGGGGGTAGGTGGGCGCCCATTGCGGCAGCACCTCGACCAGCAGCCCCTGCGCCAGCTCACGGCTCACCTGCGGCCGGCTCAGCCAGGCCAGCCCCACGCCCTGGACCGCGGCTTCTATCGTCAGCGTGTGGCTGTCCAGCATCAGATTGCCCATGGGCGCAAAGCGCAGCGGCTCACCGCGCGGATCGCAGAACTCCCAGCGGTACAGCGCCCCGCTGGCCAGGCGCGGCTGTATGCAGTTGAAGCGCGCCAGATCCGCCGGTGAGTCGGGCTCGCCATGGCGGGCCAGGAATGACGGCGACGCCACCAGCGCAAAGCGCATCTCCGGGCCGCAGGGGACCGCGATCATGTCCTGCGGCACCAGGTCGGCCAGTCGCACGCCCACGTCGAAGCCCTCGGCCACGATGTCGACCAGCCGCCCCTCGGTGACGATGTCCAGCCGCATCTCCGGATAACGGCGCAGGTATTCCAGCAGCAGCGGCTCCAGCAACAGCCGCACCGCCCCTTCCGCCGCATTCAGGCGCAAGGTGCCCGAGGGCCCGGCCTTGAAGTCGTTGACCGACGCCATCGCCTCCGACAGCGCCGCCAGCGCCGGCTCCATCGCGGCGAGGAAACGCTCGCCGGCCTCCGACAGCGACACGCTGCGCGTGGTGCGATGGAACAGACGCACGCCCAGCCGTGCCTCCAGCGCATTGACCGCATGGCTCAGCGCCGACGGAGACAGCCCGACGTCCACCGCCGCGCGACGGAAGCTGCGGTGCGTCGCGACCGCCACCGCCGCCTGCAGCTCCAGCAAGTTGCCTTTTTTCATTGTCAAAAATTCTGCACCAGCTCATGCAATGAACAGCAGATTGTTTCGACGCATCGCACGGTCTAGGCTGACGGACTTCTGCCTCAGGACCCCTCATGCACAGCTCTCCCCCCAGGAAAACCGTCCTCATCACCGGCACCTCAACCGGCTTCGGCCTGGCCACCGCCCGCCTGTTCGCCAGCCGGGGCTGGCAGGTCGTCGCCAGCATGCGCCATCCCGAGCGCGCCGCAGCCGAGTTGCGCGCCCTGCCCGACCAGGTGCTGATCACCCGCCTGGACGTGCAGGACGCGGCCAGCATCCAGACCGCGGTCGCGCAGGCGATCGCGCGCTTCGGCGCGATCGACGTGCTGATCAACAACGCCGGCTTCAGCCTCTTCGGCGTGTTCGAGGGCATCACGCCCGACAAGCTCAGGCAGCAGTTCGACGTCAACCTCTTCGGCGCCATGGAGGTCACGCGGGCCGCGCTGCCCCACATGCGCGAGCGCCACCGCGGCGTGGTGATCAATGTGAGCTCGGGCGCCGGCGTCTTCGGCCTGCCCATGCTGTCGCTCTACAACGCATCCAAGTTCGCGCTGGAGGGGTGGTCCGAGTCGCTGTCCTACGAACTCGCGTCCCAGGGCCTGCGGGTCAAGATCGTCGAACCCGGGGGCGTCACCAGCACCGCCTTCGGCCAGCGCATGGCCCAGGAGGCCGCGCAGTCCAGCGCGCCGACCGACTACGCCGGCTTCGAGGCCCGCGCGCACGAGGCCTTTGCCGAACTGCGCCGATCCCGTCGGCACGCCACCTCGGAGGACGTGGCCCAGGTGCTCTGGGAGGCGGCCACGGACGAGACCGATAGGCTGCGCTACGTGGCGACCGAGGACATCAAGGCCTGGGTCACGGCCCGGCGCGAGGCGGGCGAAGAGGCCTATCTGGCGCTGATGCGAGCGCATTTCGCCGACCTGGCCAAGCCCGCTCGCTGAGGCGCCGCAGGGGCTGGGCGGCGCGGAGCGCGGCCGCGATGTCACAAGTCGGCGGGCTGTCCCGTCTTGAGGGGGTGATCACAAGCAATGTCTCTCTCACCCCTCTCAACTTAGGAAGACCATCATGAGCCAAGCCCATCAGCCCCGCCTCAACCACGCCCAACTGTCCGGCGACCTGTTCAAGAAACTGGCGGAGGTCAACACCGCGGTCGCCAAGGGTGGCCAGGTCGACGCCACCATCCTGCACCTGGTGGACATCCGTGCCTCGCAGCTCAACGGCTGCGCCTTCTGCCTGGACATGCACGTCAAGCAGGCCAAGCTGCACGGCGAGCGCGAGCTGCGCCTCTACCATGTGGCCGCCTGGCAGGAATCGCCGCTGTTCAGCGACAAGGAACGCGCCGCACTGGCCTGGACCGAAGCGCTGACCCGTCTCGCCCCCGGCGGCGTGTCCGACGCGCAGTACGCCCAGGCCCGCGAGCAGTTCAGCGAGAAGGAACTGTCCGACCTGACCTACCAGATCATGCTCATCAATGCCTGGAACCGCGCCGGCGTGGCCTTCCAGACCCAGCCCGGCGTGTTCGACAAGGCCTTCGGCCTGGACAAGGCCGGCCTGGTCTGAGCCCGGCGCTCCCGGCGATCACGGCGGGCCTGGGCCCGCCGCGTGCGCCACGCCGTCCCGCCGCGGTGCCACTCAACGCTGACCGGCGGCCAGCAGGCGGGTCTCCAGCTCGGCGAACTCCTGCTGGGACACCGTCCCATCCGCCTGCCCCAGGCGATCCATCACCCGCGCCAGCGCCTGCGAGAAATCGCTGCCCCCCTCGTTGAGACTGCGGGCCAGCCCCTGCAGCAGCTCATCCTGGGTCAGCTCGCCGTTGCCATCGGCGTCCAAGCCCTGCACCAGGGTCTGCACCTCGTCGCGGCTCGCTCCCGCCTGACCCAGCAAAGACTCCAGCTGGGCACGCCCCACCGGCACGTAGCCATCGGCCTGCGCTCGCGGCGTCTCCCGTGCCCCCTGGCTGGCCGTCAGCGGTGCGCTCAGCGCGTGCTGGGACATCGACAGCCCTTGCGCCGCCAAACGCGCAAGAACCTGCGCCCCGGCACTGAAGCTCACCTGGGTGCTGCTCTCGGGCTCAGCGGACGCGCCGGCGGTCGACGACGCAGCGGCCGCGGTCCTGGGCTGCACCTCGGCGGCACCGAGGCCCCACGTCCGAACTCCACTGAAAGCGTTGACTTGCATGAGCAACCACCTTTTTGATGGTTAGGAATTCTAGGAACTGCAACCTCCGTCAAGCGCCGAAAACAGGTGTGTTCCACACCTATTTATAGATCGGCGTCTGCCGTGCAGAAGAGCGACATCGCTCCCCTGCCCCGCCGCGCACGCTCCCGAATCGCCACCCAGACATTGCGGATCCGTGAAGAGCCCGCCGGCGATCAAGCGTCAGCCCACTGGTGCTTGCATCGCGGCCCTTCACGCAATAAGATGCATTCACGATACATTTTATTTAAGCCAAGGAATCGCCATGAGCACGACCCAGTCGATTGAACGTTCCATCTCGGTGCACCACGCCCCCGGCAGCCTGGGCGACCGTTTCGCCTTTGCGTTCTGCAAGCTGCTCCGCTTCGGCGCCGATGTGTTTTTCCAGAAGCGCTACATCCACCGCGCGGTGGTGCTGGAAACGGTCGCGGCCGTGCCGGGCCTGGTGGGCGCCATGCTGCAGCATCTGCGTTCGCTGCGCGTGATGCGCGGCCGCGCCGACATGGTCAAGGCGCTGATGGACGAGTCGGAGAACGAGCGCATGCACCTGATGGCCTTCGTGGCGCTGTGCAAGCCCAGCCTGTTCGAGCGCCTGCTGGTGCTGACGGTGCAGGGCGTGTTCTTCAACTTCTTCTTCGTGCTCTACCTGGTGTCGCCCGCCACGGCCCACCGCCTGGTGGGCTATTTCGAGGAGGAAGCCGTGGTCAGCTATAGCCGCTTCCTCGCGGAGATCGAGGCGGGCCGCATCGAGAACACCGAGATCCCGGCGTTCGCACGCGACTACTGGCAACTGGGCGAAGACGCCCGCCTGCGCGAGCTGGTGATGGCCGTGCGCCACGACGAAGCCGAGCACCGGGACGTCAACCACGGCTTCGCCAACACGCCCGACGCCCTGTGAGCCTCGCAGGTCCTGGGCTGCCCCCCTGGAGTGCGGCCAGGGCCTCAGCCGCGCCGCTGCAGCGCCAGCGACACGCCGAACACCGCCAGCCCACCCAGCGCCAGCAGGGCCCCCACCCAGGCGGTGGAGGTCCAGCCCAGGCCGGCCGACACGGCCAGACCGCCCAGCCAGGCGCCCAGCGCGTTGGCCATGTTGAAGGCCGAATGGTTCAGGGCTGCAGCCAACGACTGCGCGTCACCCGCCACGTCCATCAACCGGATCTGCAGCGCCGGCCCCAGGGCCACCAGCGTGCCCACCAGCAGCACGCCGAACGCGGCGCTCACCGGGTGGTGGGCCAGCGCGACAAAGCCGGCCAGCAGCACGGCCGACCACAGCAGCACACCGGCGATGGTGGGCATCAACGCCCGGTCCGCCAGCCGCGAACCGATCAGGTTGCCGCTGACCGTGCCCACACCGAACAGCGCCAGCACCAGCGGCATCCACGCGGCCGGTGTGCCGGCGACCTCCAGCATGGTCGGCTTCACATAGCTGAAGACCGCGAACATGCCGCCAAAGCCCACGGCGCCTGTGCCCAGCGTCAGCCAGACCTGGGCCCGCCGCAGCGCATTCAGCTCGCGCAGCGGGCTGGCGCCCTGGGCGGCCGGCAGGTCCGGCACGCCGCGCCACACCAGCGCAATCGCCAGCAGCGCAATCAATCCCACCAGCACGAAGGCCGCGCGCCAGCCCAGGGCCTCGCCCAGCCGCGCGGCCAGCGGCACGCCCAGCAGTGTCGCCAGCGACAGCCCCAGCATCACCAGCCCCACCGCGCGGGCGCGCTGACCGTCGGGCGCCAGACCGGCGGCCACCAGCGAGGCCACGCCGAAGAAGGTGCCGTGCGGCAGCCCGGTGAACAGGCGCAGCATGCTCAGCGACGCATAGCCGGGCGCCATCGCGCTGGC
The DNA here is from genome assembly GCF_913777145.1 of uncultured Roseateles sp. GTDB lineage: Bacteria > Pseudomonadota > Gammaproteobacteria > Burkholderiales > Burkholderiaceae_C > Pelomonas. The sequence continues at coordinate 443,429 of NZ_CAJYPS010000014.1, read as the reverse complement.
GAAGTTGCCCAGCGCGAACACCGCCATCAGCGCCATCAACAGCGTGCGGCGCGGCCAGCGCGCGGTCAGCACCGCCAGCAGCGGCGCCCCCACCACCACGCCCAGCGCGTAGGCGCTGATCACATGGCCGGCCTCGGGGATGCTGATGCCGATGTCACGCGCCACCTCGGGCAGCAGGCCCATGATGACGAACTCGCCGGTGCCGATCGCGAAACCGCCGACGCCCAGCGCCAGCACCGCGCGCAGCAGGCCGCGGTCACCCGCCGTGGTGGCCGCGGCCACGGGCAGGGAAGAAGAGGAAGAAGTCATAAAGCCCGGAAAAACAGCCGCGCAGTATCCCCGTCGCGTGCGTCTTCTGCTGCGGCGCAGCAAAGCATCCCCAGGCCAGCCGTTAAAATTCTTGCCAATCAAGCATTTAGCGATTTCGATGGAATACCCCGGCAATCTGTTCGTCGTCGCCGCCCCGAGTGGCGCCGGCAAGTCCAGCCTCGTGAAGGCCCTGCTGGAGCTGGACGCCAAGCTGGCGGTGTCGGTCTCGCACACCTCGCGCGCGCCGCGCGGCCAGGAACAGCACGGCCGCGAGTACTGGTTCATCGAACCCGTCGAGTTCCGCGCGATGGTGGACCGCGGCGACTTCTTCGAGTGGGCCGAGGTGCATGGCAATCTCTACGGCACCTCGCGCGCCGGCATCGAGGCCCGCCTGCAAAACGGCGAGGATGTGGTGCTGGAGATCGACTTCCAGGGCGCGCTGCAGATCAAGCAGCTGTTCCCGCACGCGGTGCTGATCTTCATCCTGCCGCCCAGCTGGGACGAGCTGCGCCAGCGCCTGAACCGCCGCGGTGACACCGAGCCCGAGGTGATCGCCAAGCGCATGGAGAACGCCCGCCACGAGGTCGCGCAGGCCCAGCACTTCGATTTCGTCGTCGTGAATGCGGTGTTCGACACCGCGGTTTTCGACCTCAAGACCATCGTCCACGCGCAGCGGCTAAAATACGCCACTCAGCGTCGCAATCGCTCGGCGGTCTTCCAGGCCCTCGATCTGCCCTGACCGGCGCAACCAGCACACAGGAACACCATGGCCCGCATCACCGTCGAAGACTGCCTGCAAAAGATCCCCAACCGCTTCCAGCTCGTGCTGGCCGCGACCTACCGCGCCCGCATGCTGAGCCAGGGTCACAGCGCCAAGATCGAGAGCAAGAACAAGCCCAGCGTGACCGCGCTGCGCGAGATCGCCGCCGGCGAAGTCGGCCTGGAAATGCTGCGTCGCGTGCCGGTCTGACGACACGCTGAGTTCGCTCACCGCCTGACGGGCGCCGAAGCCACCTTCGGCGCCCGTCGCCTTTTGGGCATAGGCTAAATTCGACGCATGGCCCAACGCTCCCTCACCGCCTGGTTCCCCTTCCCCGGTCTGCGCCATGTCGCAGCGCCGCCGACGGACGCCGCGGCCGCCTCCTTTGACGCGCTGGCGCCCAAGCTGGGCTATCTGAGCAAGGCCGAGGTCAAGCGGGTGCGCGAGGCCTACAAGTTCGCGGACGAGGCCCACCTGGGCCAGAAGCGCGCCACCGGCGAGCCCTACATCACCCACCCGATCGCGGTGGCCGGCATCTGCGCCGAATGGCGCCTGGACGCGCAGACGCTGATGGCCGCGCTGATGCACGACGTGGTCGAGGACTGCGGCGTGTCCAAGGCCGAACTGATCGAGAAGTTCGACGCCACCACGGCCGAACTGGTGGACGGCCTGACCAAGCTGGACAAGCTGCAGTTCTCCACCAAGGAGGAGTCGCAGGCCGAGTCCTTCCGCAAGATGCTGCTGGCGATGGCGCGCGATCTGCGGGTCATCCTCGTCAAGCTGGCCGACCGCCTGCACAACATGCGCACCATGGGTGCGATGGCGCCGCACAAGGCGCGCCGCATCGCCCGCGAGACCTTCGACATCTACGCGCCCATCGCGCACCGCCTGGGCCTGAATCAGGCCTTCCGCGAACTGCAGGACCTGTCCTTCAAGTACTTCCACCCCTGGCGCTACGACGCGCTGTCCAAGGCCGTGGGCAAGGCGCGCGGCAACCGCCGCGACCTGGTCAGCCGCATCGAGGGCGAGATCCGCGCGGCCTTCATACGCGCGGGCATGCGCGTGGAGGTGCAGGGGCGCGAGAAGACGGTCTATTCCATCTACAAGAAGATGCGCGACAAGTCGCTGACCTTCGCCCAGGTCAGCGACATCTACGGCTTTCGCGTGATCGCGGACGAGCCACTGCAGTGCTACACCGCGTTAGGCGTGCTGCACCAGCTCTACAAGCCGCAGTCCGCGCGCTTCAAGGACTACATCGCGACGCCCAAGGACAACGGCTACCAGTCGCTGCACACCACGCTGATGGGGCCGCTGACCACGCCGCTGGAGTTCCAGGTGCGCACCGAGACCATGCACCGCATCGCCGAGCAGGGCGTGGCCGCGCACTGGATCTACAAGAACAAGGGCACGCAGGCCAGCGCACTGATCGCTCAGCAGGCCAATGCACGCTGGCTGCAGAGCCTGATCGACATCCAGGACGAGACCCGCGACGCCAACGAGTTCCTGGAGCACGTCAAGATCGACCTGTTCCCGGACGCGATCTACGTGTTCACGCCCAAGTCCAAGATCCTGGCGCTGCCCAAGGGCGCCACACCCGTGGACTTCGCCTACGCCATCCACTCCGACGTCGGCGACCACTGCGTGGGCGCCCAGGTCAATGGCGAAGCCGTGCCACTGCGCGCCGAACTGCACAGCGGCGACATCGTGGAGATCATCACCGCGCCCGGCGCCACGCCCAACCCGGCCTGGCTGAGCTTTGTGCGCACCGGCCGCGCGCGCTCCAAGATCCGTCACTACCTGAAGGACCTGGAGCTGGAGGAATCGCGCGATCTGGGCGAGAAGATGCTGGCCCAGGCGCTGCGTGCCGAGGGCCTGGCCCTGCCCAGCCTGGACCCGGACGCCCCCGAGGCCGCGATGTGGCAGGCGCTGGCCGCCTGGGCCGGCAGCGCGGGTGCCGAACAGCTGCTTACCGACATCGGCGCAGGCCGCAAGATCGCCACCATCATCGCGACCAAGCTGGCCCGCCTGCTGGCCGAGCAGGGGCAGAAGCCCGACGCGGTTGCGCTGACGCTGGGCCGCTATGTGGAGGCCCCGGCCTCGCTGGGCCGCGTGACGATAGACGGCAGCGAGGGCGCGTCGGTGCAGCTGGCGCACTGCTGCCGCCCCATCCCGGGTGATGCGGTGCGCGGCTACCTGGGCCGCGGCGAAGGCCTGGTGGTGCACACCTGCGACTGCGCGGTGGGCAAGCGCCTGTTCCAGCGCGACCGCGAACACTGGATACAGGTGGACTGGGCCGAGGAGCTGACGCGCAGCTTCGAGGCCGGCATCGCGCTGCTCTTGCAGAACAGCAAGGGCGTGCTGGCCCAGGTGGCCCAGGCGGTGGCGCAGGCCGAGGCCGACATCATCCACATCGCGATGGGCGACGAGGCCGCGCAGCGCGAGCATGCCGAGATGACGCTGCTGATCGGCGTGCGCGACCGCCAGCACCTGGCCGACGTGCTGCGCGTGCTGCGTCGCACCGCGCCGGTGCTGCGCGTCTGGCGCATCAAGCCGGCTTCGGATAACTGACGTCCACCACCTCGATGGGCTCCACGCCCACCGGCGTCACCAGCTTGAGCTCGTCGCCCACGCGGGCCTTGAGCAGCGTGCGCGCAATCGGCGAGACCCAGCTGACCTCGCCCGCCAGGCTGTCGGACTCGTCTATGCCCTTGATGGTGACGGTGCGCTCCTCGCCGCGCGCGTTCGCGTAGGTCACGGTGGCGCCGAAGAACACCTGCTCGGAGCCATGGTGGACGCTGGGGTCCACCACCTCGGCGATGTCCAGACGCTTGGTCAGGAAACGCAGCCGGCGGTCGATTTCCCGCAGCCGCTTCTTGCCGTAGAGGTAGTCGCCGTTCTCCGAGCGGTCGCCGTTCTTGGCCGCCCAGGACACGGTCTCCACCATCTTGGGCCGTTCCACGTCGATCAACTGCATGAACTCCGCACGCAGGCGCGCATAGCCGGCCGGCGTCATGTAGTTGCGCGAGCCGGCGGGCAGCGCCGGCAGCGAGGGGCCGTCCTCGTCGTCATCGGCCGCGTCGCTTTCCTTGGTGAAGGCTTTGCTCAAGGGACTCTCTCCAATCTGCGCCTGCGGGCCGGCCCCAGGGCCACGCCCGCATCGCTCATGCGAGCATTGTCGCCATGCAAGCCCCTCACCGCGGCCCGTTGGCCGGCCTGCGCATCGTCGAAATGGCCGGTCTGGGCCCCTGCCCGCTGGCCGGCATGCTGCTGGCCGACCTGGGCGCCCAGGTCACGCTGATCCAGCGGCCCGAGCCGCCGGCCATAGACACCGGTCCGCTGATGGACCGCGGCAAGCAGCGGGTGGTGCTGGACCTCAAGCAGCCGCAAGACCTGGCACGGGCACGCGAGCTGATCGCGCGGGCCGATGCGCTGATCGAGGGCTTCAGACCCGGCGTGATGGAGCGCCTGGGCCTGGGGCCGCAGACCTTCGAGACCAACCACCCCCGTCTGGTCTACGGCCGCGTGACCGGCTGGGGCCAGACCGGACCGCTGGCCCAGGCCCCCGGCCACGACATCAACTACGTGGCGCTGAGCGGCGTGATGAGCCTCGCCGCACGCGCCGGCGTCGCGCCCAGCATTCCGGCCACGCTGATCGCCGACATGGGCGGCGGTGCGATGTTCCTGGTGTTCGGCCTGATGTGCGCGCTGTGGGAGGCCCAGCGCAGCGGTCGCGGCCAGGTGGTGGATGCCGCCATGGTGGACGGCGTGGGCCTGCTGTCCACGCTGCTGCACTCGCTGCATGCGGCCGGCCGCTGGTCGGACGACCCGGCACAGAACGTCTTCCTGCACGCCTCGCCCTTCTACGACGCCTTCGAGTGCGCGGACGGCCGCTTCATCACGCTGGGCGCGCTGGAGCCGCCCTTCTATGCGGCCTTGCTGCGCCGCCTGGGCTTGGACGATGTGGACACTGCGGCCCAGTACGACCACGCCGCCTGGCCCGCACTGCGCGAGCGGGTCGCGGCCCGCATACGCGAACTCACCCAGGCCCAGTGGTGCGAACGGCTGGAGGGCAGCGAGGTCTGCTTCGCGCCGGTGCTGAGCCTGGCCGAGGCGCCGCTGCACCCGCATGCGCAGGCCCGCGGCAGCTTCGTGCAGGTGGACGGCCACTGGCGGCCCGCGCCGGCGCCACGCTTCTCGCGCAGCGGCAGCGGAGGGGCTGCAACGCCGCTGGACTGACTCAGCCGCCGGCCAGCAGCGCCCTCGCCTCCTCGGCGATCATGCGCTCCTCGTCGGTGGGGATCACGTAGACCGCCACACCGCTGCCCTCATGGCTGATGCGCTCCGCGTGCGTGAGGTTGGCCGCCTCGTCCAGCACCACGCCCAGCCAGGCCAGGCGCGCGCACACCAGCGCGCGCAGGTGGGCATCGTGCTCGCCGATGCCGGCGGTGAAGACCAGCGCATCCAGCCCCTGCAGCGAGCCGGCCAGCCGCGCGACCTCGCCGGCGCAGCGCAGTGCAAACAGCTGCAGCGCCTCGCGCGCCGCCGCCTCATGGCTGGCCTCCAGGCTGCGCATGTCGGCGCTCAGGCCCGACACGCCCAGCAGGCCGCTGCGGTGGTAGAGCAGGTCCTCCACGTCGGCCAGGCTCAGGCCCAGCGCACGCTGCAGGTAGAGCACCACGCCCGCGTCGAGCGCGCCGCAGCGGGTGGCCATGGGCACGCCGTCCAGCGTGGAGAAGCCCATGCTGGAGTCCACGCTCTGCCCGGCCCGCATCGCGCACAGGCTGGCGCCGCTGCCCAGGTGGGCGGCCACCACGCGGCCCGCGGCCTGCGCCGGATGGCGACGCGCCAGCTCGGCGGCGATGTAGGCGTAGGACAGGCCATGAAAGCCGTAGCGCCGCACGCCCTGCTCATGCAGCGCGCGTGGCAGCGCGAAGCGCCTCATCAGATCGTCCTGGCGGGCATGGAACACGGTGTCGAAGGACACCGTCTGCGGCAGCTGCGGCCGCAGACGGCGCAGCGCCCTCACCAGCTTGAGGCTGTGGGCCTGATGCAGCGGCGCCAGCGGCACCAGCGCCTCCAGCTCGGCCAGCACCGCGTCGTCCACGCGCGCCGGGCCGCGGAAGCGCAGGCCGCCATGCACCACGCGGTGGCCGGCGCCGGCCAGTTCGCCCAGTGCCTCGTGAGATTCCAGCTGCGCCAGCAGCGCCTCCAGCACCTCGTCCAGCGTGTCGGTGACCGGGGCCTGCAGCGCCAGCTCGCTGTGCTGGCCGCCATGGGCCAGCTGCAAGCGCAGCGGCTGCAGGCGCAGGTCCAGGTGTCCGCGCGCCACCAGCGCCAGCTGCGCGTGGCTGAGCCGGTAGATCGCCAGCTTGATGGACGAGGAGCCGGCATTCAGCGCCAGCCACAGGCCGGGGCTCATGCGTCGCTCCGCTGACGACGCGCGGCCACCAGGCGGGCCAGCGCCGCCGAGGCCAGACGCACGTTCACCGAGTCGGCGCGGCTTGTCAGCATGATGGGCACGCGCGCGCCCAGCGCCAGGCCGGCGGCATCTGCGCCGGCCAGGTAGATCAGCTGCTTGGCCAGCATGTTGCCGGCCTCCAGGTCCGGCACCAGCAGGATGTCGGCGCTGCCCGCCACCGGCGACGCGATCTCCTTGGTCTGGGCCGAGGCAACGCTGATCGCGCTGTCAAAGGCCAGCGGCCCGTCCACCAGCGCGCCCCTGATCTGGCCGCGGGCGGCCATCACGGTCAGTGCGGCCGCGTCCAGCGTCGCGGGCATGGCCGGGTTCACGGTCTCCACCGCCGCCAGCACCGCCACGCGCGGCTGGGCCACGCCCATCAGCTGCAGCAGGTCGATCGCGTTCTGGCAGATGTCGCGCTTGTGGGCCAGCGTGGGCGCGATGTTGATGGCAGCATCGGTGACCAGCAGCGGCTTGGGATAGCTGGGCACGTCCATCAGATAGGCATGGCTGATGCGCCGCCCGGTGTGCAGGCCGGAGTCCGGCGCCACCACCGCGGCCAGCAGCTCGTCGGTGTGCAGACTGCCCTTCATCAGCGCGGCCACGCGGCCCTGGGCGGCCAGCTGCACCGCGCGCGCGGCGGCCGCGTGGCTGTGTGGCGCGTCCTCGATGTCCAGGCCCGCCAGCGACAGGCCGGCCGCCTCGGCGGCGGCCTGTATCTTGGCCATGGGCCCCACCAGCAGCGGCTGCAGCAGGCCCTGCTCGCGCGCCTCCAGCGCCGCACGCAGCGCGTCCGCCGAGCAGGGGTGGACCACGGCGGTCGCCAGCGCGCCCAGGCCGCGGGCCTGCTCCAGCAGCTGCGCGAAGCGGTCGTGCCGCTGCACCGCCACCGCCGGCAGCGGCCGGCGCGGCCAGGCGATGGGCTCGCGCGGCGCCAGCACCGTGGCCTGGCCGCTGAGCACCTCCTCGCCACGCTGGTTGGTGCAGCGGGTGTCGAGCAAGACCCGGCCCCGGTCCTCCTCCTTGGACAGCACGGTGACCGTCGCGGTAATGGTGTCGCCCGGCGCCACCGGCCGGCTGAAGCGCAGCTGCTGGCCCAGGTAGAGCGTGCCCGGCCCGGGCAGCTCGGTGCCCAGCACCGCCGAGATCAGAGCTGCGGTCCACAAGCCGTGCACGATCACATGGCCAAAGCGGTCCTGGGCCGCGAAGGCCGGGTCCATGTGGGCCGGGTTGATGTCGCCGGACACGGCGGCGAACAGCGCAATGTCTTGCTCGCTGGCGACCCGGGTCAGCGACGCGCTGTCGCCCACCTGCAGCTGGTCGAAGGGGCGGTTGCTCAGCAGTTGCAGACTCATGGCGCCCCCTCAGCGTTGCAGCACATAGCTGCCGGGTGCATCGTCCAGCGTGCGCCGGCCCCTGCCACCCAGGCGGGGCGGTGCCACGCGGCGGCCGCTGCCCTGCGCCAGCAGCCAGGCCTGCCAGGCCGGCCACCAGGAGCCGTCCTGCAGCTGGGCGGCGGCCTGCCATTCGTCGGCGCTGACGCAGGCGCCGCCGGCCGGCCGGGTCGCCAGCCGGTAATGCCGGTGCGCATGACCGGGCTCGCTGACGATGCCGGCGTTGTGGCCGCCATTGGTCAGCGCGAAGGTGACGGGCGCGTCGCAGAGGTAGTGGATCTTGTAGACCGACTTCCAGGGTGCGACATGGTCGCGCTCCGTGCCCACTGCGAAGATGGGCAAGCGCAGGTTCTGCAGCGCCAGCGGCTGGCCGTCCACGCGGTAGCGGCCGGCGGCCAGGTCGTTGTCCAGGAAGAGTTGGTGCAGGTAGTCGGAGTGCATGCGGTAGGGCATGCGCGTGGTGTCGGCGTTCCAGGCCATCAGGTCGATCAGCGGCGCCGACTCGCCCATCAGGTAGTCGTGCACCAGGCGCGACCAGATCAGGTCGCGGGACTGCAGCATCTGGAAGGCGCCCGACATCTGCTCGGCCGTCAGCACGCCGCGCCGCCACATCAGACTGTCCAGCATGTGCAGCTGAGAGGGGTCGATGAACAGCGCCAGCTCGCCGGGCTCGCTGAAGTCAGTCTGCGCGGCCAGCAGCGTGAGGCTGGCCAGACGCTCGTCCTGCGCCCGCGCCATCGCGGCGGCCGCGATGCTCAGCAACGTGCCGCCCAGGCAATACCCGACCCCATGGACCCGCTCCTCGGGGCAGATGGTGCCTATCGCGTCCAGCGCGGCCATCACGCCCAGCTGGCGGTAGTCGTCCATGCCCAGCTCGCGGTCGGCCTCGTCCACGTTGCGCCAGGAGATGCAGAACACCGTGTGGCCCTGCGACACCAGCCAGCGCACCAGGGAGTTGTGCGGCGACAGGTCCAGGATGTAGTACTTCATGATCCAGGCCGGCACCAGCAGCACCGGCTCGGCCTGCACCGTGGGCGTGGTGGGGCTGTACTGGATCAGCTCGATCAGGTGATTGCGCAGCACCACCTTGCCGGGGGTGGCCGCCAGGTCGCGGCCGACCACGAAGTCCTGCATGCCCTCGGGCGGCTGCCCGGTGGCGGTGCGCTGCAGGTCCTGCCACCAGCGCAGGCCACCCTGCCAGAGGTTGAGCCCCGCCTGGGCCTGGGTGCGCTGCAGCACCTCGGGGTTGGCCCAGGCCAGGTTGGACGGGGCCCACATGTCCATCAGCTGGCGGCCCGCGAATGCGACCAGCGCCTCGTGGTGGGCCGAGGTGCCGGCCACGCCGTGCGTGGCCTCGCGCCACCAGTCCTGCAGGCGCAGAAAGGCCTCGGCCCATTGCCGGTAGGGCGGCTGCTGCCAGGCGGGCGCGGCAAAGCGCGGGTCGGCCGCCACCGCGTCGGCGTCGGGCGCACGGCCCAGGCGCAGCGCGAGGTCCAGCCGCTTGCCCGGCGCGGCCGCGAGGTGGGTGGCCCAGTCGGTCCAGGCCAGCAGCAGCGAGGCGGGCGACAGGCCGCCGGTGAAACGGCCAACCTGGGCGGTGAAGAGGTGGTCCAGGTCCGCGAAGGAGGCGCTTGCTGGCGCGGTGTCGGCGACGGGCGTCTGCATCATGGCGGCACGGGGCAGGCCGCCCGACGGCCGTCAGACCCTGCCTGGGAGTGGCAACCGGGCCATCATCACCCGCCCTGCCCGGTCGCGGCCTTGATGCAGCGCAAGCGCGGCGCTCGGTGGCGCTCAGTGGCGCGAGGTCGGCAGGTCCAGCAGCGGCCAGCCGCGGCGCAGCAGGCGACGCAACAGCCGCCGCAGCACCCAGCGCTGGCGGCCGGCCTCGGTCTGCAGCACCGGCGGCAGGCGGTGCAGGTCCAGTGCCAGCCAGTGGCGGGCCTGCAGCCAGCGCCCGCACCAGCGGTGGCGCCACAGGGGCACGCGGGCCTGCGGCCGCACCAGCTCGCGCACACGGCGTGGGCGGGCGGTCAGCGGGCGGCGCGGGTCGCGGGCCACGGGCTCAGTCCAGCCGGGCCAGCGCGGCGGCCACGCCGGCACCATAGGCCTGGTCGGCCAGGCTGCAGTGCTCGATGTGGCGCTGGCGCGCCTCGGCGCTGGCCTCGCGCAGCGAGCGCGCGGTGTTGTCGAACAGGCGGCGGCGCTCCTCGCGCGTCATCAGCTGGAACAGCGCGCGCGGCTGGGCCTGGTCGTCCACCTCCACGCGGTGGTCCCAGCGCGCGGCGGCGCCGCCCAGCGGCAGCGGCGGCTCGGCCTGCTCGCGGCCGCCCCAGTCCAGCCCGGCCTGCGGCTGGGCGCCGGGATTGCCGTCCACGCGCATCGCACCGTCGCGGTGATGGCAGTGGAAGGGGCAGCGCGGCGCGTTCACCGGCACCTGGTGGTAGTTCACGCCCAGCCGGTAGCGCTGCGCCTCGCCATAGGCGAACAGCCGCGCCTGCAGCATCTTGTCGGGCGAGAAGCCCAGGCCCGGCACCACATGGGCCGGCGAAAACGCGGCCTGCTCCACGTCGGCGAAGTAGTTGTCCGGGTTGCGGTTGAGCTCCAGCTCGCCCACCTCGATCAGCGGGAACAGCGCGCGCGGCCAGACCTGCGTGAGATCGAAGGGGTTGAACAGCGACACCGCGGCCTGGCGCTCCGACATCAGCTGCACATACAGCGTCCAGCGCGGGAAGTCGCCACGCTCTATCGCGTCGAACAGGTCGCGCTGCGCGGCATCGCGATCCTGCGCCATCACGGTCGCGGCCTCGGCATCGCTGAAATGCCGCAGGCCCTGCTGGCTGCGCCAGGTGAACTTGACCCAGCTGCGCCGGTTGGCGCTGTCGTAGAGGCTGTAGGTGTGGCCCCCGTAGCCGTGCATGTGGCGGTAGCTGGCGGGCAGGCCGCGGTCGCCCATCAGGTGGGTCAGCTGGTGCAGCGCCTCGGGCAGCGTGCTGAGCAGCTCCCAGCGGTTGCGCGCGCTGGGCAAATGGCTGCGCGGGTCGCGCCGCATCGCGTGGCTGAGGTCGGGAAAGCGCAGCGGGTCGCGCAGGTAGAAGACCGGCGTGTTCTGGCCCACCAGGTCCCAGTTCCCCTCCTCGGTATAGAACTTGATCGCGAAGCCGCGGATGTCGCGCTCGGCGTCCGCCGCACCACGCTCGCCGTTGGCGGTGGAGAAGCGCACAAACACCTCGGTCTGCTGGCCCACGTTGGCGAACAGGCGCGCACGGCTGTGGCGGGCCAGGCTGTGGGTCAGCGTGAAGCGCCCGAAGGCGCCGGCGCCGCGGGCATGCATGCGGCGCTCGGGGATGAGCTCCTGGCCGAAGTGCGCGAGCTTCTCCAGCAGCCACACGTCCTGCAGCAGCGCAGGGCCCCGCGGGCCGGCGGACAGGATGTTGCGGTCATCAACGACGGGCGCACCGTTGACATGCAGGAGACGTTTCATCGACGGATGGCGCGCCGCACGGCGCAGAACTGGCCAGGGTGCCTAGCCTGCCTGCAGCCCCGCCGGCCCGCCATCGCCCCAAGGGACTAGGGCCCGTTAGCGCCGCGGCAGTAGGCCGTCGCCTCCACGGCTGGGCGGCTGCGGGCGACACGGCATGGCGCGCATCCGTCCTTGGACACAGGCCGCACTCCGTCCAAGGCTGGTGGACGGTCTGGACCGCCGGCCGAAGATGGACGGTCTCGTCCTCGACAGGAGCCCTGCCATGAGTGCCCTCACCTCCCTGGGCCTGGTCCACACGGCCATCTCGCTGGTGGCCCTGGCCAGCGGCGCCGTGACGCTGCTGCAGCAGGGCCGCATACGCCCGGACGACCGCCTGGGCCGGCTCTACATTGCCGCCACGGTGCTGACCTGCCTAACCGGCTTCGGCATCTTCCAGCATGGCGGCTTCGGCAAGCCCCACCTGCTGGGCGTGTTCACGCTGCTGGTGCTGGCCGCCGTGATGCTGGGGGCGCGCACGCCGCTGCTGGGCCGCGCCGGCCCCTATGTGGTGACGCTGGGGCTGTCGTTCAGCTTCTTCCTGCACTGGATCCCGGGCGTGACCGAGACCTTCACGCGGCTGCCGCTGGACGCCCCGCTGTTCAGCGGCCCGGAAGACCCGGCCCTGCAGCCGGTCGTGGGGCTGCTGTTCCTGGCCTTCCTGGTAGGTGCGGCCCTGCAATGGCGCCGCCTGGGCCGCGAACTCGCCGGCACGACCGCGCCGGCCTGATGCTCGGGCCCGGACCCGGGCTCAGGCCCAGCCGCCGCCCAAGGCGCGAATCAGGCCCACGGTGAACTGGTACTGCGCGGCCTGCACCTGCAGCGCGCTGCGGCGGTTGCGCAGTTCGCTGCGGCGCGCGTCCAGCAGGTCCAGCTGGCTAATGAAGCCGTTGCGGTAGCGCGCGTCCGACAGCGCGGTGGCCCGCGTGGCGGAGCGCACCGCGTCCTCCTGCACCTGGGACTGGCGCGCCAGCAGCTGCAGGCCGGCCAGCGAATCCTCCACCTCGCGCAGCGCCTGCAGCAGCTGCTGGCGGTAGCCGGCCATCGCCAGGTCCAGCCCGGCCTTGGCGTTGTCCACGCCGGCCTGGCGGCGCCCGCCGTCGAACAGCGGCAGCGACAGCAGTGCGTCCACGCTCCAGGCCCGCGCCGACCACTTGAACACGTCGCTGAGCTCGGGCGACGCATAGCCGCCGTTGGCGGTCAGCGTCAGGCTGGGGAACCACGCGGCCTGGGCCACGCCCACGCGCGCCTGCGCGGCCAGCAGGCTGCGCTGGGCCGCGGCCACGTCGGGTCGGCGCGCCAGCATCGCGCTGGGCAGGCCGCCCGGCACCGCCGGCAGCGTGACCGGCTCGCTGCGCTCGGCCAGCTTGAAGGACGAGGCGCTCTCGCCCAGCAGCACCGCCAGCGCGTTCTCCAGCTCGGCACGGCGGCGGTCCAGCGCGATCGCGTCGGCCTCGGTGGACGCGACCTCGGTCTGCACCCGCGCCAGGTCCAGCTCGGCCACATCGCCGGCCTGGAAGCGCCGCTCGGTCAGCGCCAGCGTCTCGCGGTAGGCGGCCACGGTATCGCGCACCAGGCGGCGTTCCTGGTCGGCAAAGCGCAGCGCCAGATAGGTCTGGGCCACCTCGGCCTGCACCATCAGGCGCGTGCTCTGCAGCAGCGCTTCACGCGCCTGGGCGTCCAGCGACGCGGCCTGGCTGGCCAGCGACAGCCGGCCGCTGAGGTCCAGCTCCCAGCTCAGCGCCGCACCGGCGTTGTAGAGCGAACTGGCCGCCGGGCCGCTGCCCAGGCCCAGCGCGGACTGCGTGCCGCGTGCCGCACCGGCGCTGACGCCCAGCTGCGGCAGGCGGTCGGCGTCGCTGCTGCGCAGCAGCGCGCGCGCCTGGGCCAGTCGCGCGGCGGCGGACTGCAGGTCGGTATTGCCGGCCAGCGCGCGGCGCTCCAGCGCGTCGAGCTCGGCATCGCCGAACACCGCCCACCAGTCGCCGCGCGGCTCGGCATCGGCCGGCGGCACCACGGCCCAGCGGCCGTCGGCCACGGTCTGCGGGCCAGCCTTGTAGGCCTCGGGCGTGGCCGGCACCGCGCTGCGGTCCAGCGGCGGAGGCGTCGCGCAACCGGCCAGCACCAGCACGGCCAGCAGCGTCGTCATCATCATCTTCATGACTGCAATTCCTCGTTATTCATGGTCATGGCGCGGCGCGGACGGCAGGGGTCGCGCATCGGCGCCCAGCGCGTGGCCGGCGCCCTGCTCGGGCTGGGCGATGGGCTCCAGGTGGGGCACCTCGCCATGCAGCTTGAGCGGCCGGTTGCCGCTCAGGCGGCGCATCAGCACATAGAACACCGGCGTGAGGAACAGGCCGAAGGCCGTCACGCCAATCATCCCGGCGAACACCGCCACGCCCATCGCATTGCGCATCTCGGCACCGGCGCCATGCGCCAGCACCAGCGGCAGCACACCCATCACGAAGGCCATGGAGGTCATCAGGATGGGGCGCAGCCGCAAGCGGCTGGCCTCGATCGCGGCCTGCAGCGGCGAGCGTCCGGCGAACTCCAGCTCGCGGGCGAACTCCACGATCAGGATGGCGTTCTTGGCGCTCAGGCCCACCAGCACGATCAGGCCGATCTGCGTGAACACGTTGTTGTCGCCGTGGCTGAGCCACACACCGGTCATCGCGGCCAGCAGGCCCATGGGCACGATCAGGATGATGGCCACCGGCAGCGCCAGGCTCTCGTACTGCGCGGCCAGCACCAGGAAGACCAGCAGGATGGCCAGCGGGAACACCCAGATCGCGGAGTTGCCGGCCAGGATCTCCTGGTAGGTCAGCTCGGTCCACTCATAGCCTATGCCGGGCGGCAGCGTCTCGGCGGCGATGCGCGCGATCGCGTCCTGCGCCTGGCCGGACGAGAAGCCCGGCGCGGCGCCGCCGTTGATGTCGGCGGACAGGAAGCCGTTGTATCGCATCGCCCGCTCGGGGCCGAAGCTGGGCTCTATCTTCATCAGCGCGGACAGCGGCACCATCTCGCCGGACGCGGAGCGCACCTTGAGCTGGCCGATGTCCTCGGCACGGGCGCGGAAGGCCGCGTCCGCCTGCACCCGCACGGTGTAGGTGCGGCCGAACTTGTTGAAGTCGTTCACGTACAGGCTGCCGAGGTAGACCTGCATGGTGTCGAACACATCGGTCACCGCCACGCCCAGCTGACGCGCCTTGGTGCGGTCCAGGTTGGCGAACAGCTGCGGCACATTCACCTGGTAGCTGGTGAACAGACCGGCCAGCTCGGGCGCCTTGGACGCCTTGGCCATGAAGGCCTTCACCGCCTGGTCCAGCGCCTCGTAGCCCAGGCCACCCCGGTCTTCCAGCTGCAGCTTGAAGCCGCCGGTCGTGCCCAGGCCCTGCACCGGCGGGGGCGGGAACATCACGACGAAGGCGTCCTCGATCGCGCCGTACTGCTGGTTGAGCTTGGCCGCGATCTCGCCGGCCGACAGGCCCTTGCCGGTGCGCTTGTCGAAGTCGTCCAGCGTCGCGAACACGATGCCGGAGTTGGAGCTGTTGGTGAAGCCGTTGATGGACAGGCCGGGGAAGGAGACCGCATGGGTCACGCCCGGCGTCTTGAGCGTGATATCGCTCATGCGGCGGATCACGTCCTCCGTGCGGTCCAGCGTGGCACCGTCGGGCAGCTGGGCAAAACCGATCAGGTACTGCTTGTCCTGGCCGGGCACGAAGCCGCTGGGCACGGCCTTGAACAGGCCGGCGGTCAGCGCGACCAGGCCGCCATAGACCAGCAGCATCACCAGCTTGCGCGAGATTGCGTGCTTGACGCCACCGCTGTAGGCCTTGGCGCCGCGGTTGAACAGGCGGTTGAAGCCGGCGAAGAAGCGCCCCAGCACCGCATCCATCGCGCGGGTCAGGCCGTCCTTGGGCGCGTCATGGCCCTTGAGCAGCAGCGCGGCCAGCGCGGGCGACAGGGTCAGCGAGTTGACCGCCGAGATCACCGTGGAGATCGCAATCGTCAGCGCGAACTGGCGGTAGAACTGGCCGGTCAGGCCGCTGATGAAGGCCAGCGGCACGAACACCGCGATCAGCACCAGCGCGATCGCGATGATGGGGCCGCTCACCTCGCGCATCGCGCGGTAGGTGGCCTCACGCGGATTCAGCCCGGCCTCGATGTTGCGCTCGACGTTCTCGACCACCACGATGGCGTCGTCCACCACGATGCCGATGGCCAGCACCAGGCCGAACAGCGACAGCGCGTTGATGGAGAAGCCGAACAGGTGCATCACGCCGAAGGTGCCGATGATGGACACCGGCACGGCCAGCAGCGGGATGATGGACGCGCGCCAGGTCTGCAGGAACAGGATGACGACCAGCACCACCAGCGCCACGGCCTCCAGCAGCGTGTGCACCACCGACTCGATGGACGCACGCACGAACTGCGTGGGGTCGTAGACGATCTCGTAGCTCACGCCCTCGGGCATGACCTTCTTCAGCTCCGCCATCGTGGCGCGCACGTTGTTGGAGATGTCGATGGCGTTGGAGCCGGGCGCCTGGAAGATGGGGATGGCGACCGCGGACTTGTTGTCCAGCAGCGAGCGCAGCGCGTACTGCGAGGCGCCCAGCTCGATGCGGCCCAGCTCGCGCAGGCGCGTGACCTGGCCGTTGGCGCCGGTCTTCACGACGATGTCGCCGAACTCTTCCTCGCTCTGCAGCCGGCCCTGGGCGTTGATGGGCAGTTGCAGGTCGATGCCGGTCAGCCCGGGCGATGCGCCGACCACGCCGGCCGCCGCCTGCACGTTCTGCTCGCGGATGGCCTGCACCACGTCATTGGCGGACAGCCCATGCTCGGCCACCTTCTGCGGGTCCAGCCAGATGCGCATGGAGTAGTCGCCCGAGCCGAACAGCTGCACGTCGCCCACGCCCGGGATGCGCGCGAGGCGGTCCTTGACGTTGAGCACCGCGTAGTTGCGCAGATAGGTCATGTCGTAGCGGTCGTTGGGCGACAGCAGGTGCACGACCATGGTCAGGTCGGGGCTGCTCTTGACCGTGGTCAGGCCCAGGCGACGCACCTCCTCGGGCAGGCGCGGCTCGGCCTGCGACACGCGGTTCTGCACCAGCTGCTGGGCCTTGTCCGGGTCGGTGCCCAGCTTGAAGGTGACGGTCAGCGTCATCAGGCCGTCGGTGGTGGCCTGGCTGCCCATGTAGAGCATGCCTTCCACGCCGTTGATGGCCTCCTCCAGCGGTGTGGCCACCGCCTCGGCAATCACCTTGGGGTTGGCACCGGGATAGTTGGCGCGCACCACCACCTGCGGCGGCACGACCTCGGGGTATTCCGAGATCGGCAGCACGCGCAGCGCCAGCAGGCCCGCAACGAAGATCAGGACCGACAGCACCCCCGCGAAGATGGGCCGGTCGACGAAGAACTTGGATAGATTCATGGGAAGTCTCCGGGTCGGAGATCAGGACTTGTCGGCCTTGGCCG
Organism: uncultured Roseateles sp.; assembly: GCF_913777145.1. Taxonomy (GTDB): domain Bacteria; phylum Pseudomonadota; class Gammaproteobacteria; order Burkholderiales; family Burkholderiaceae_C; genus Pelomonas. The sequence continues at coordinate 426,516 of NZ_CAJYPS010000014.1, read as the reverse complement.
GGCCGGTCTTGGCCTGGAGTTCGGACTTGGCGGTCATGGGCACGAGCTGCGGCTGCACCAGGGCGCCGGGGCGCACGCGCTGCAGGCCGTTGACGACGATGCGCTCCTTGGGCTTGAGGCCCTCGGTCACGATGCGCAGGCCCTCCACGCTGGCGCCCAGCTGCACCTCGCGGTAGCTGAGCTTGTTGTCCGCGCCCACCACCATCACGAAGCGCTTGTTCTGGTCGGTGCCGACCGCGCGCTCATTAATCAACACGGCCTCGCGCTGCTGCGACTGGCCCATGCGCACGCGCACGAACTGGCCCGGCATCAGCGCACCGTCCTTGTTGTCCAGCACCGCGCGCACGCGCACCGTGCCGCTCTTGGCGTCCACCTGGTTGTCCACCAGCTGCAGGCGGCCGCCAAAAGGCGTGTCGCCGCTGACGCCCGTGCCGATCTGCACCGGGATGCGTTCGATCTGCTGGCGCGCCGGCAGTTCGGCCAGCGCCCGCGTCACCGTGCCCTCGTCGGCATCGAAGCTCGCGTAGATAGGGCTGACCGACACCAGCGTGGTCAGCACCGGCGCGCCGGGGCCGGCGGCCACCAGATTGCCCGGCGTGACCTCCAGCTTGCCGACGCGGCCGGCCACCGGCGCGCGCACCTGGGTGTAGGAGAGGTTCAACTTGGCGGACTGCAGCGCCGCCTGCGCCGCACGCAGATTGGCCTCAGCCTCGCGGGCCGCGTTGCTGCGCTCGTCCAGCTCGCGCTGCGCGATCGCGCGCTCGCCCCACAGGCGGGTGGAGCGCTCCAGCTCGCTCTTGGTGTAGCTCACGCGCGCCTGGGCTGCCACGACCTGCGCGTCGGCACGGTCCACCTCGGCCTGGTAGGGCGCCGGGTCTATCGTCACCAGCAGCTCGCCGGCCTTGACCAGCGCGCCCTCGCGGAAATGCACGGCCTGCACCGCGCCGGCCACGCGCGAGCGCACGTCCACGCGGTCCACCGCCTCCAGGCGGCCGGAGAACTCGTTCCAGGCGGCCACGGGCTGGCTGACCACCGCGGCCACCGACACCGGAATGGCGGCCGGCGCCGCGGCGGGCGCGTCGGCCTGCACCTGGGCGCTGTGCAGGCTCAGGCCCAGCACGGCGGCCACCGCGGCCACCGCGGTCAGGGAGGTGGCGGCCAGCGCCAGGCGGCGTTGGCTGCGGGCCGCAGAGGCGGCCGGGGTTTGGGATTGCATGCTCATAGTCGTTACTCCTCGGGAACTCAACTCAGGCCGGCTGCCAGCGCGGGCCGGCAGCGGGCAGGAAACGGGACAGGAACTCGGCCAGGCGCTGGCGCAGCGCCGGCACCCAGGCGGGTGGTGGCAGCAGCAGCGCGGACGCGGCCAGCGGCTTCATCAGCACCTCGGGCCAGCCGCTGGGGCCGGGCAGCAGCGCCTGCTCCACCGCGACGCCGGCGCGCTTCAGCGCCCGCGCATAGGCCAGGGATTCATCGCGCATGGGGTCGTCCTCGGTGCTGATCACCAGCGCCGGCGCCACGCCCGACAGGCGACTGGCACAGGCCGGCGCCGCGTAGGGGTGATCGCCCCCCTCGCACTCACCCAGGTAGGCGCGCCAGCCCTGGGCCCAGCGGCAGGACGCATCGGCGGTCTCGGCGTCGCGCAGCGAGGCGGTGGCCAGGCAGGGGTTGAGCATGGGGCCGATCAGGATCTGGCCCGCCAGCTGCCCATGGCCCTGATCGCGCGCCATCAGCGCCAGCGCGGCGGCGAGGTTGCCACCCGCCTCTTCGCCCGCCACCAGCACCGGGCTGTGGCGGCTGGCGAGACGGCTGCGGCGCTGATAGAGGCTGGCCAGCAGCGCATCCAGCGCCTTCAGCGCGGCCGGGAACAGGTGGCCCGGGCCCTTGGGGTAGTCGGCATCCACCACGACCGCACCCGCTTCGGCGAGCAGGCGCGCGACCTGCTCACCGCTGCCCAGCTCGCCGCGGGTGAAGGAGCCGGCATGCAGGTGCAGCACCAGCGGGGCGGCCTCGTGCCGGGTCGCGCCCTGGTAGATGCGCACCGGCAGCGACGCACCACCGGGCAGCGGCAGCGTCTCGTCGCGGCAGGACGTGAGCGGCAAGGCATCCATCGTGAAAAGCCTGCTGACACACGGTGCAGGCGGCTATGTTGCAATGCAGCGAAATTTAGGGACACGGCGCGCGTAGATAAACAGCGGCCGGCGCGCAGCTATGTTTCCGGGGCGAAACAATGGCGGTGGCAGCATGTGGTCCCGACGCACCAGCAGCAACAGGAGTCAGCCATGGACAAGCTCAACGCAATGCAGGCCTTCGCGCGCGTGGTCGAGACCGGCACCTTCACCAAGGCCGCCGAATCCATGGACCTGCCCAAGGCTGCGGTGACGCGACTGATCCAGTCGCTGGAAGAGCACCTCAAGGTCAAGCTGCTGAACCGCACGACAAGGCGGGTCAGCGTGACGCCGGACGGCGCGGCCTACTACGAGCGCGTGGTGCGCCTGCTGTCCGACATCGAGGAGCTGGAAGGCTCGGTGTCCACCGCGCGCGCCGCGCCGCGCGGGCGCATACGCGTGGACGTGGCGTCATCGGTCGCGCGCGTGCTGCTGATCCCGGCGCTGCCGGAGTTCTATGCGCGCCACCCGGACATCCAGATCGACCTGGGCGTGTCAGACCGCCCGGTGGACCTGATCAGCGACAACGTGGACTGCGTGGTGCGGGGCGGAGAGATCACCGACCAGTCCCTGGTCGCCCGCCGCGTGGGCTCGCTGAGCTTCGGTTGTGCGGCCTCGCCCGACTATCTGCGCCGCCACGGCGTGCCGCAGCATCCGCTGGACCTGGAATCCGACAACCACCGCGTGGTGAGCTACTTCTCCGCCCGCACCGGCAAGCACTACCCCTTCGACTTCAGCAAGAACGGCCAGCGCTACGAGATCTATGGCCGCTACCAGATCTCGGTGAACGACAGCAACGCCTTCATCACGGCCGGTCTCACCGGCCTGGGGGTCATCCAGGCGCCCTACTTCTCGCTGAAGCCCCTGGTGGACAGCGGCGAGCTGCAGTCCTTCCTGTGCGACTGGGAGACCGACCCGCTGCCCATCTACGTGGTCTACCCGCCCAATCGCCACCTCGGCACCAAGCTGCGTGTGTTCGTGGATTGGGTGGCCGAACTGTTCGAGCGCCACAGCCAGTGGCAGCGTCAGCTGGAGGCTCAATGCGGGGCCAGCCGCGCGGCCGAGCAGGTGGTGCAGGCCGCTGCCCGCGCCCAGGCCGCCACGCTGACGGAGGCAGCGCCCAGCCCTGGACCGGACGCAAGACCTGTCACCGTGGGCTAGACAGCCCGGTGCTCATGACCAGACCAGCGCGGCGGCTGCCGCGCTTTTTTGTGCCCGCCGCCACCGATTTCGCAGGCACGAAAAAAAACCGCCAGCGTATTGCTGGCGGTTTTGATTTGGTGCGGCTGGCAGGATTCGAACCCACGACCCCTTGGTTCGTAGCCAAGTACTCTATCCAACTGAGCTACAGCCGCTCTTGATCTGATTTTTGAAACTCGCCGCCCGTCGTGGTGGGCAACAAGCTTTTAACGCTTGGTTTTTGTTTTTCTCTGATTTTCTGGTGCGGCTGGCAGGATTCGAACCCACGACCCCTTGGTTCGTAGCCAAGTACTCTATCCAACTGAGCTACAGCCGCTGAAGCCTTGCAGTATAACCAGTTTTTCGGGCCTCACGCAAGTTTTGGCGTTTTTTTAATGGTCAACCCGAATCAGCTCAGGCTGGCCGCGGCCTCGAAGCAGCGCGCACGGCGGGCGTCGTCGCCATCCTGCTCGGCCAGGCGGGCCAGCGCGATCCAGCTGCGGCGGCGCGCCGCGGCCGGCATCGCATGGTCGTCCGCCACCGCTTCCAGCATCAGGCGGGCCTTGCCCCACAGCTGGCGCTCGGCCAGCGCGTGGCCCAGCGCATAGGCCAGCAGGCGCTCGCGCGGGAAGCGCTGCTGCGCAGCCTCCAGGCGCTGCAGCCAGTCCGGCCCCATGCCGGCCAGCACCGGCACCAGGGCCAGTGCCAGTTCCGCACGCTCGTCGGACTGCAGATCGCCCAGGTCGTCGAAGAAGGGGCGCAGCCAGCCGCGCCCATCGTCGGGCGCGCCCAGCTGGGCCGCGCAGTGCGCGGCACGGGCGGCCACCAGCGGATCGCGCCGGTCGGCCGGGTCCAGCTGCTGCCAGACGGTGCGCAATTGATCAACGTCGCGGGCGCCGTCCAGCGCCTCGAAGGCCAGCGAGCGCAACAGGCCCTGGGCCGCCACCTTGGAAAAGCCCTGGTGCTTGGCCAGCAGGCGCGCGGTGCGCAGCGCGTCCAGCGGCTGACGGGCCAGCCGGGTCGCCTGCAGACGCAAGCGCAGCGCCTGAGTGCGGCGCGCGACACCCGGCGGCAGCTCGCCCAGCACGGCCAGCGCCCGCGTGGCGTCGCGATCGTCCAGTGCCCACTCGGCGGCCAGCAGCTTGGCGCCGTCCTCGTGGGCGCGCGCCGCGCTGCCGCTGCGGCGGGCCAGCTCCAGCGCGCGCGCCAGCTGCTCGTCGCGGTGGCGGCGGTCCTGCAGGCGGTGGGCACTGGCCGCGGTGAGCAGGTGGGCCAGCGCCAGGAAGGCCTGGTCCTGCGCCAGCTCCGGCGAGCCGGACTGGATGTTCAGCGCCCGCTGGGCCGCCTTCTGTGCGCGACTGAAGCGCGCACCGAACAGCTCGGCCAGCGCCTCGCGCAGCGCCAGCTGGGCGGCGCGCTCGCGCTGCGACAGGCGCCACTCGCGCGCGCGGCGCGGCAGGCTGGTCAGCGACTCCACGGCCTGGATGGCCGTGACCAGCGCGAAGCAGCTGCCCAGCAGCAGCAGCAGGAAGAGGTTGAGCGACACATCCAGCCGCCAGCCGCCCCAGTAGAAACTTGCCAGGCCGTCATTGCTGCCCAGCGTCAGCGCAGCCACCACAGCGACCGCGAACAACAGCACCAACCAGATCACCAGACGCATGCGCGGCCCCTCAGCGTCCGGCCGCCGCCGCGGCGAGCGCGGCCAGCGTGTCGTCCGGGCGCGGCACGGCCACCTGGCGGGCCTGGCCCGCCACCTGGCGCAGCAGCTCGGTGATGCCGACGACCTTGCGGGAACGCACGTCGAAGTAATGCGCCAGCATGTCCTGACCCTCGCGCAGGTCGGCCTGCGCGGTGTCGAACTGCCGGCTCAGCAGCGCCAGGCGCGCGTTGAGCAGGCGCAGCTTGAGGTTCTCGCGCAGGAAGAAGCTCTGGTCCGGCGCGATCAGCGCGGCCTCGGGGTGATCGATGCGGGTCACGCGCAGCAGGCCACGGGCCTCGCCCCAAACGATGCGGGTCCAGTCGGACAGCTGCTGGCTGGCCTGCCACCACCACAGCGCCAGCTTGCCGTCGGCGGCGGCCGCGGCGGCCTCGCGCTGCAGGCGGGCGGCGCGCTCGCGCTCACGGGCCGCGTCGGCCGCACGCTCGTCACGCGGGCGCACCGCCACATCGGGGCTGGCGGCCAGCGGCAGCTCGTCGGCAATGCGCACGGCCTCGTCGAGCTTGATCGTGAGGCTGGACACATCGACCACGCTGATCGCCTTCACGCGGTCCAGGTCGCGGGCCACCGCGCGGCGCACACCCTCCAGGCGCGGCTGCTTGTAGCGCAGCAGGCGCTCGTCGGACTGCTTGAGCGCCGCCACCAGCGGCTCGGCGCTGCCGGTGATCTGGCTCTGCTGCATCGCGACCCGCAGCGCGGCCTCGATGTCGCCCACCACGTTCTCGTCCCGCGAGCGCGACATGGACTGGATCAGGTCTTCCAGCTGACCGCGCTGCAAGGCCACCTCGGCCACGCGGGCGTCCAGCAGCGACACCTTGGCAGCGGTGTCGCGCACCAGCTCGGCCGACTGTTTGGCCGCCAACCGCGCCTCGGTGGCCTGGGCCTGGCTGGCCTCCTGGCGTCGCACCAGTTCCTGCTCCAGCGACTGCTGGCGCGACAGGCTCTGCCAGGCCAGCGCCACGCCCACCGCGGCGGCGGCGGTGCTCAGGGCCAGCAGCCAGGGCATCCAGGCGGGCATGGCGGGGGCGGCCGAGGCCGCGACTGCGGTGGGGGCCGGCGTCGCGCCGGCGTCGGCGCCCGTCGACGGGTCGGTAGAGATTTGCTCGCTCACAGTGGTGGGGATTCTGTCAGACGCACCGGCCGCGGCGTCACAAGCCCCTGAGGGCCTGCGCGACCTCGGCGGGGTCGGGTCGCGTCAAAACCACAGGCTCGAAGCCGGCGGCACGGGCCGCGGCGGCGATGCGTTCATGGGTGGCGATGGCGCGCTGGCCCTGCAGCACCGGGCCGACCCGGGCCGCCAGTTGAGCCACGGATTCGGCACTGCTGAGCAGCCAGGCGTGCTGCCGTGGCCGCGCGAGTGCGTCGTCCAGCACCGCCTGCTCGGCCGGGCTCCAGTGCGGCTCGGCACGCTGGTAGACCGACACCAGTTGCACGCGGGCGCCGGCCCGGCCCAGTTGCTCGGCCAGCCATTCCCGGCCGCCATTGCCGCGCAGCACCAGCACCTGGGCGCCCTGCCAGTCGGCATCGCACAGACGCTCCCACAGGTGTTCGGAATCCAGGCTGGCCGCGCCGGCGGCCGGCTGCACGATGGACTCGGCCGGCACGCCACGCGCCTGCAATGCGCGCGCCGTGCCCGGCCCCACGCAGGCGGCGCGCGGCCCGGGCGGCCAGCTCGCGCCCGGCGGCGCCAGCGCGAAGAAGCCGTCCACCGCATTGGGGCTCACGAACACGGCCAGCGCACAGCCCGGCAGCTGCTGCCAGGCGGCCCGGCCGGGGGCGGGGCTGTCGGGCGGCGTGATCTCCATCAACGGCAGCGCCGCGACCTCCACGCCCTGGGCGCGCAGGCGCGCGGCCCAGTCGGCCTGCTGCGGCCGCGGCCGGGTCAGCAGCAGCCTCACACCCTCGCCCATGCGGACCTCAGCCGGCCAGGTAGGTAGCGGCGCCCTGCTCGCGCAAGGCTTGCGCCGCCTGCTCGCCCAGCGCGCGGGCGGCGGCCACATCGGTCACCGCGGCGCCCACGTCGGCACGCAGCAGCGGCGCCTCAGCCTGGGCCGCATGGCCCAGCGCGGCGCGCAGCTGCAGGCGCTCGCCCGCCCACTGCGCATGGGCGGCCAGCGGCACGCTGCAGCTGCCACCCAGGGCGCGCGACACCGCCCGCTCGGCCTCGCAGGCCAGCAGCGTGGGGCGATGCACCAGCGGCGCCAGCGCGTCGGCCAGCGCGGCGTCGTCCGCGCGGATTTCCAGGCCCAGCGCGCCCTGGCCGGCGCAGGGCAGCATGGTGTCGGTGTCGAACACCGCACGGATGCGCGCGGCCAGGCCCAGGCGCTTGAGGCCGGCCGCGGCCAGCACGATGGCGTGGTAGCCGCCCTCGTCCAGCTTGCGCAGCCGGGTGTCGAGATTGCCCCGCAGCGGCTCCACACGCAGGTCCGGCCGCAGGCTCAGCAGCTGGGTCACGCGCCGCAGGCTGGAGCTGCCGACCACCGCGCCCGGCGGCAGCTCGGCCAGGCTGGCGTAGTCGTTGGATACGAAGGCGTCGCGCGGGTCCTCGCGCTCCAGCACCGCGGTGAGCGCAAAGCCCTCCGGCAGGTCCATGGGCACGTCCTTCAGCGAATGCACGGCCAGATCGGCGCGGCGTTCGGCCAGCGCGGTCTCCAGCTCCTTCACGAACAGGCCCTTGCCGCCTATCTTGGCCAGCGTGCGGTCCAGGATCTGGTCGCCGCGCGTGGTCATGCCCAGCAGGCGGGCCGGGCGGCCGAGTTGGCGGGCCAGCAGCGCCTGCACATGCTCGGCCTGCCACAGCGCGAGACGGCTCTCACGCGTGGCGATGATGAGTTCTTGGGTCATGGGCGGGCATGCTAGCAGCGGGCCCACCCGTGCTCAGGGCGCCGCCCTGCCCTGCGGCACCTGCGGGCCCAGCAGGCGGCAGTCGTGGTCCTGCATGTCGTCCTCGGAGGAGCCGCTGCCCGGGTCGGCCGGGTCGAACAGCGCGGCCATCAGCACGAAGTCGCGCCGACCGTCCTTGAAGTCCAGGCCGACGACGCCCACGGTCAGCCGCCCGGGGTCGGCGGCGGCGCCGGGCAGATGGGCGGCCGCATCGGCAAACAGCGGGCTGCGCTCCAGCGTAGCCGCATCGACCCGGCGCACATACCAGGCATGGCCCCACCAGCCGCCGCGCAGCGGCGCCCACTGCGGGCCCAGCTCGTCCTGCGCGGCCAGCAGGCGGGCGCGCAGCTCGCGGGTGGTGCAGGAGATGTGCACATGCAGCTGATCCTGGCTGCGGCGGTATTGCGAGTTCACGGTCAGCGACACCACATCGTGCGGCAGCGGCCGGCCGTTGCGGCGGTCCAGCAGATCGCGGTTGCGCCAGGCCTGGGCGATGTAGTTGGGCGCGTCCGGCCGGTACAGCAGCGGGCTCTCCACGCCGGGGAGCCGGTTGCTGGGCATCAGCAGGTATTGCAGCGGACCCTTCAGGTCCTTCAACAGCACCCAGCCGTGGTCACGGTCAGGCTGCAGCTGCACGCGCTCGCAGGGCCGGGGCGGCTCGCCCGCCTGGGCATGGGGCACGCAGCCGGTGTCTATCAGGTGCCACAGCACATTGCGGTCGGCGCGCGCCGACGCGCCGGCGGCCGCCAGGCCCATGAACAGAGCGACGCGAAGCAGAGGTTTCAGGCGCATCACGGATACAGCAGGATTCAGACCGCCCGCAGTCTAGCCACGCCCGGTGCAAGCCCCGGTTCGCGAGCGCCGAAGCCCGCCGGGCCACAACCCGGGTCTGCGCGGACTGGGCGCCGGAAAAGAAACTGCTAGAGTCAGATTCAGGTAACTTGGTTACCACCCCACCAGCTTCCCTGGACGACCCGCCATGCCCGCACGAGCCGCCCGCCCCGCCAAGCCCGCCTCCGCCGAGGCCGACAAGAACCTGCCGCTGCTGGCCGACATCCGGCTGCTGGGGCGCATCCTCGGCGAGGTGATACGCGAGCAGGAGGGTCGCGAGGCCTATGAGCTGGTGGAGCGCATACGCCAGCTGTCGGTGGCCTACCGGCACAAGCACGACAAGGAAGCCGGCAAGCGCTTCGACAAGCTGCTGAAAAGCCTGTCCGGTGAGCAGGCGGTCAGCGTGATCCGCGCGTTCAGCTACTTCTCCCACCTGGCCAATATCGCGGAAGACCGCCACCATGTACGCCGCCGCGAGGTGCATGAGCGCGCCGGCAGCCTGCAGCCGGGCTCGCTGGCCTATTGCCTGGAGCATCTGCACGAGGCCGGCGTGCGGCCCGCCGAGATCGCCCAGGTGCTGCAGCGCGGCTTCATCTCGCCGGTGCTGACCGCCCACCCCACCGAGGTGCAGCGCAAGAGCATCCTGGACGCGGAGCGCTCGGTCGCCCAGTTGCTGGAGGCTCGCGAGCGCTGCCATACCGAGCGCGAACTGGCCGCCAACGAGACCCAGCTGCGCGCCCGCATCACGCAGCTGTGGCAGACCCGCATGCTGCGCTACTCCAAGCTCACCGTGGCGGACGAGATCGAGAACGCGCTGTCCTACTACCCGGCCACCTTTCTGCGCGAGATCCCCAGGCTCTACGCCGAGCTGGAGGAGCACCTGCCCGGCCAGGCCCTGCCCAGCTTCCTGCGCATGGGCCACTGGATAGGCGGCGACCGCGACGGCAACCCCAATGTGGGCGCGGCCACGCTGCGCCAGGCACTGAAGCGCCAGGCCGAGGTCGCGCTGCGCCACTACCTGACCGAGCTGCACGAGCTGGGCGCCGAGCTGTCCATCTCGCTGCGCCTGACCGGCGTGTCGCCCGAGATGGAGGCGCTGGCCCAGCGCAGCCCCGACCAGAACGTGCACCGGCTGGACGAGCCCTACCGACGCGCGCTGACCGGCATGTATGCCCGCCTGGCCGCCACGCTGCAGACGCTGACCGGCACCGAGGCGCTGCGCCATGCGATCGCGCCGCAGGATCCCTATCGCACGCCGCAGGAGCTGCTGGCCGACCTGCGCATCATCGAGGCCTCGCTGAAGCACCACCACGGCGAGGCGCTGATCCCGCTGCGGCTGGCGCCGCTGATGCGCGCGGTGCAGGTGTTCGGCTTCCATCTGGCCACGCTGGACCTGCGCCAGAGCAGCGACCAGCACGAGGCCGTCATCACCGAGCTGCTGGCCACCGCGCGCATTGCGCCCGACTACGCAGCGCTGGACGAAGCCGCCAAGCGCACCTTGCTGCTGCAGCTGCTGAACGATGCCCGACCGCTGCGCGTGATAGGAGCGGCCTACAGCGACAAGGCGCTGGGCGAGCTGGCGGTGTTCGAGGCCGCGCGTGAGGCGCTGGCCTGCTTCGGCCGCGAGGCGCTGCGCCACTACATCATCAGCCACACCGAGTCGGTGTCCGACCTGCTGGAAGTGGCGCTGCTGCTGAAGGAAACCGGTCTGCTGCGCGGCCTGCTGGCCGAGCAGGCCAGCAGCGACCTCATCATCGTGCCGCTGTTCGAGACCATAGGCGACCTGGCCGTCGCGCCGGACATCATGCGCGAGTTCTACGCACTGCCCGGCGTGCGTGCGCTGGTGCAGCGCTCCGGCGGCGAGCAGGACATCATGCTGGGTTACTCCGACAGCAACAAGGACGGTGGCATGTTCACGTCGTCCTGGGCACTGTACCGGGCCGAGATCGCGCTGGTGGCGCTGTTCGACGAGCTGAACCAGGGCGCTTCCTCGGCGCAACGCCTGACCCTGCGCCTGTTCCACGGCCGCGGCGGCACGGTCGGCCGCGGTGGCGGCCCCAGCTACCAGGCCATCCTGGCCCAGCCGCCAGGCACGGTGAACGGCCAGATCCGCCTGACCGAACAGGGCGAGGTGATCGCGTCCAAATACGCCCACCCCGAGATCGGCCGACGCAACCTGGAAACCCTGGTGGCCGCGACGCTGGAAGCCACGCTGCTGCACCCCACGCAGAGCGCGCCCAAGTCCTTCCTGGACGCGGCGCAGAAGCTGTCGGACGCCAGCTTCGCGGCCTACCGGGGCCTGGTCTATGACACGCCGGGCTTTGCCGACTACTTCTTCGCCAGCACACCCATTCGAGAAATCGCCGAGCTCAACATCGGCTCGCGCCCGGCCTCACGCAAGGCCACGCGCGCAATCGAGGATCTGCGCGCCATCCCCTGGGGCTTTTCCTGGGGCCAGGCGCGCGTGACGCTGCCCGGCTGGTGCGGCTTCGGCTCCGGCGTGGAGGCCTTCCTGGGGCAAGACCCGGCGCTGCGCGCCAAGAACCTGGCGCTGCTCAAGCGCATGGTCAAGAACTGGCCCTTCTTCCGCGCCGTGCTGTCCAACCTGGACATGGTGCTGGCCAAGGCCGACCTGACACTGGCCGAACGCTATGTGGAGCTGGTGGAGGACAAGAAGCTGGGCAAGCGCATCTTCTCGGCCATCAAGGCCGAATTCGAGTGCACCCAGGCCGCGCTGGCGCTGATCACCGGCGAGGACCGCCGCCTCGCGTCCAACCCCTCGTTGGCCCGCTCCATCGAGCACCGCTTCCCCTACATCGACCCACTCAACCACCTGCAGGTGGAGCTGATGCGCCGCTACCGCCGCATCAACGCGGACGACCCGGCGATGGAGCGCGTGCAGCGCGGCATCCACCTGTCCATCAACGGCATCGCGGCGGGGTTGCGCAACACGGGCTGAGGTCGGTCGCCCGTACCGGGCTTCAGCGCGCGGCCGAGGCTGCAAGCGCGGCACGAGCCACGGCCAGTTCACCATCGCGCGCCACACGGCCCAGCGCCAGGCCGACCCGACGCAGGCCAGCGCAGCTTAGCCCGTCCATCGACGGCCGCTCGGCACCGGTCGCCAGCGCCAGCCCCGCAGCCGCGGCGTCCTTGCTGATCCAACCCGGCGGCAGCGGACGGTCCAGCGTCTTGGCCAGGCTCTCCACCACCGCAGCATCGAGTAGATCCGTCGCCTGGCCCGCCAGCAAGTCCATGGCCTGACCACACAGCTGCCGGCGGTTCGCATCGCGCACGGCGGCTGTTGAGCAGGCACGGGCCAGCGCAAGACCAGACAGCTCGGCGCTCGACATGTCGGCGCTGAAGACCTGAGTTAATGCCAGGGACTGCTCAGCGTCAGGCTGCGGCCCGAGCATCGCAGCAGCCACGGCTGTCAGCCCACGCACACCCGTACTGAGGCGCTGGCGTTGCACCAGCTCGTAAAGCGCGAGCTGCACGGCGGCCTCGTCCTTGCGTTTCAGCGCATCGGCCAGCTGCAGCGACCAGGGTCGGGCATCGCCCGGGTCCAGCTGCGCCCAGCGCTGCAGGCTCAGCGTTCCGCACAGCTGCGGCTCGGGCGGCAGCGCGGGCTCGACCCAGTCCTGCGGCACGGCGGAAGCCGGCTGACCACGACGCCAGGCGACCGCACCGCGACCGGCCACATCGCGGCGGCAGGCGGCCACGGCCAGCCCGTAGATGCTGGCGTCGCCGCTGCCGGCTGCGATGCGCACCGCGTCATCCAACCTATTCTGCAGCACGGCTGCCGCCACGCGCTGCCGCCCGTCGCCCACCGCCAACTCCCTGAGCAGACGATCCCAGCCGCGCTGCTGCAGGTCCAGCTGCACCTGCGCCCAGACGGGCGGCGGCTCGGTGGCTGATTGCTCGCGTGCAAGCGCCTTCAGCGGAACCTCCCCGTAGCCGCAGACATCCACCATACCGGCCGCGGGCGCACTGGGACGAGGGGCCTGGGCCACTGGGGACCGCTGCTGCGAGGCGGGCATCGCTGGCAGACCCGAGTCTGACGCGGGGACAGACGGCGCCGCCCAGGCCGGCGCGGCCACCTGCGACACGGCATCCAGGCTCCACCACCAACGCATTGCCGCCAGCGCCGCCAACACCGGCAGCGCAGTCCACCAACGCCAGCGCCCGCGCCTCAACGCCCCTGCCCCGCCAGCGCCTCCCGCACCGCCGCCACCTGGCGGCGGGACACGGCCAGCCACTCGTCCACATGCACGATGCGCACGGCCCAGCTGTCGCAGGCCTCGGCGGCGCCGTCATCCAGCTCGCCGAAATTGGTGATCGCATGGCGCTCCAGCTCACGCACCGCCCAGCGCGCCACCAGCGCATTGCGGTGAATGCGCAGAAAGCGCTGCGGCCAGCGCTGTTCAAGCTCGGCCAGCGTGCCGTCCATCACATGGGTCTCGGACGCGGTGCGCAGCGTCACGTACTTCAACTCGGCCTTGAAGTACAGCACCTCGGCCAGCGGGATGCGGCGCAGCCGGCCCCGGTCGGTCAGCGTGAGGAAGTCGGCCTCGACCGGTGAACGGCCGGCCGGCGGCTGCTGCGCCAGGATAGCGGCTCGCTCGGCCAGGCGCTGGGCCGCGCGGGCCAGCGCGGCCTGCAAGCGCTCGCGGCGCACCGGCTTGGTGAGGTAGTCCAGGGCTTCCAGCTCGAAGGCGCGCAGCGCATGGGCCGCGTGGGCGGTCACGAAGATCACCAACGGCGGAGCCTGCCCGGCCGAGCGCTGGGCCAGGCCGTCGGCAAACTGCAGGCCGTCGGCACCGGGCATCTGCACGTCCAGCAGCAGCAGGTCGCAGCGGTGCTCGCGCAGCCAGCTCGCGGCCTGCGAGGCGGTCGCCGCCTCGGCCACCACCTCGCAGCGCGGCTCTTGGATGGCGTCCACCAGCCCACGCAGGCGCAGCCGCGCCAGCGGTTCATCGTCCACGATCAGGATCTGCACGGCCAAGATGGGGTCTCCCTTCAGACGGCGGCGGGCACGACGATGCGCAGCGCAAACTGCCGCCCACCCTCGTCCACCTCGAAACGCGCAGCCACGTCGTGCATCAGCCGCAGGCGCTGCCTCACATTGGCCAGCGCCAGGCCATGGCCCGCCGTGCGGCTGGGCGCGCCCACGCTGTTGACGATGCGCATCTCCACCTCGTCACCGCGCCGCAGCGTGGTGATGCTGAGATCGCCGCCCTCGTCGTTGGGCTCCACGCCGTGGCGCACCGCGTTTTCCACCAGCGGCTGCAGCAGCAACGGCGGCACCTGGGCACCGGCAGCGGCCGGGTCCAGCTGCCATTGCACACGCAGTCGCTCGCCGAAGCGTATCTGCTCGATCGCGAGGTAACGCCGGGCCAGCTCGACCTCCTCCCCCAGCGTGACCGCGGTGCCGGCATCGGCCAACGCGACGCGGAACAGCTCGGACAGGTCCTCCAGCACCGCCTCGGCGCGCGCCGGGTCCACCGCGATCAACGCCATCGCGCTGTTCAGCGTGTTGAACAGGAAATGCGGCCGTATGCGCGACTGCAGCTCCACCAGCTGGGCCAGCGCATCGGCCGGCCGCTGGCCATGGGCGCGCAGCTTGAGCCAGGCCAGCAGCGCGGCCGCGCCGCAGGCGCCCGCGGCGGCCACCGAGCCCACACGCCAGGCACCGGGCGGCTCGTCCACCCAGAAATACAGCAGCGCAAAGCCGGCCCAGGCGCAGCCGGCCCCCAGCACCAGCAACGCGGCCCACTGGCCGGCCTCGGGCAGACGCGGCCAGACCCGCTTGGCCGCGCACACCAGCAGCAGCCAGGCCAGCACCGCGAACAGCGCGACCGCCGTGCCGTTGGCCAGCAGACCCAGCCACTGGGCCGCGTCGCGCGCCACCAGCGCCGTACCCAGGCCCAGCAGCAGCTGAGCGCCCAGCACCGCTCGCAGTACCAGGCCCACATGGCAGACGTCGAAGGCCCGGCTCGGGTCCAGCAAGGGGCGCGGCGCAAGACCCGGCCCCGCGTCCGGCACCAGGCCCAGCCACTGGCTGAGCTGCTTGGAATCGCGCCAGGGGTCGGCGCTGCGGCCGGGGCGGGCGCGCGAAAACAGGGGCATGGCGGAGCGGGCGTTCGATAATCGCTGACTGCGCCGGATTGTGCGCGTCCCCTGCCCCGTCCCGACTCCTGGTCCGCCCCATGTCTGACAACCAACTCGCCAACAAAGCCCAAGCCTGGTCCGCCCTCTTCTCCGAGCCCATGAGCGACCTGGTGAAGCGCTACACCGCCAGCGTGGACTTCGACCAGCGCCTCTGGCGTGCCGACATCACCGGCAGCCTGGCGCATGCCGAGATGCTGCATGCCCAGGGCATCCTCAGCGCCGAGGACCATGACGCCATCCAGCGCGGCCTGAACGAGATCGCGGCCGAGATCGAGGCCGGCCAGTTCGACTGGAAGCTGGACCTGGAGGATGTGCACCTCAACATCGAGGCCCGCCTGACCGAGCGCGTCGGCATTGCCGGCAAGCGCCTGCACACCGGCCGCAGCCGCAACGACCAGGTCGCCACCGATGTGCGCCTGTGGCTGCGCGGCGAGATCGATGAGCTGAGCGGCCTGCTGCTAAACCTGCAGCGCGTGCTGGTGGAACAGGCCGACAAGCACGCCGAGGTCATACTGCCCGGCTTCACCCACCTGCAGGTGGCCCAGCCGGTAAGCTTTGGCCACCACCTGCTGGCCTATGTGGAGATGTTCGCCCGCGACGCCGAGCGCCTGGCCGACGCCCGCAAGCGCGTGAACCGCCTGCCGCTGGGCGCGGCCGCGCTAGCCGGCACCAGCTACCCGCTGGACCGCGAGCGCGTCGCGAAGACGCTGGGCATGGAGGGCGTGTGCCAGAACAGCCTGGACGCGGTCAGCGACCGCGACTTCGCGATCGAGTTCTCGGCCGCGGCGTCGCTGGTGATGATCCACATCTCGCGGCTCTCGGAAGAGCTGATCCTGTGGATGAGCCAGAACTTCGGCTTCATCGCGCTGCCCGATGCCTTCTGCACCGGCTCCAGCATCATGCCGCAGAAGAAGAACCCCGACGTGCCCGAGCTGGCACGCGGCAAGACCGGCCGCGTGGTGGGCCATCTGGTGGGTCTGGTCACGTTGATGAAGGGTCAGCCGCTGGCCTACAACAAGGACAACCAGGAAGACAAGGAACCGCTGTTCGACACCGTGGACACGCTGCGCGACACGCTGCGCATCTTCGGCGACATGCTGGCCGGCCTGACCGTCAAGCCCGAGGCCATGCGCGCCGCCGCCCTCAAGGGCCATGCCACCGCCACCGACCTGGCCGACTACCTGGTGAAGAAGGGCCTGCCCTTCCGCGATGCCCACGAGGTCGTGGCCCATGCGGTCAAGACCGCCACCCAGCAGGGCGTGGACCTGGCCGCGCTGACGCTGCAACAGCTGCAGGCCTTCGACGCCCGCATAGAAGCGGACGTGTTCGAGCTGCTGTCGCTGGAGGGCTCGCTGAACGCCCGCAAGGTGCTGGGCGGCACCGCCCCCGCCCAGGTGCGTGCGCAGGTGGCGCGCCACCGTGCGCGGCTGGCCTGACGCGCCCGCTGCGATGAGGACAGCCGGGCGAAGATACGATCAAGGGAGGACTCATGAACGTTACATCACGCCTTCGGTGGCCAGCGCTGCTGCTCGGCGCCGTCGTGTCGCTGCCGACCTGGGCGGCAGACCCAGTTCGGCTGCAGTTCGACTGGCCCGCCGAACTGCTGGCCCAGGTGGAGAGCAGCAAGACCCGCAGCCTCCGGGCCGGCGGCCACCCTGTCTTGAGCAACACGCTGAGCTACACCTATCAGATGCATGCCGTGCGTGAAGGTGAGCAGTACCGGATCGACTTCGACCAGTTGCAGCTGGACGAACAGCAACTCGACGCCCTGCCCGCCGAACAGCGCCCAATGCTCAACGCAGTGACGCGTGCGGCGCTGCCGGGCTTTCGGGTATCCCGTCAAGGTGACTTCGTGGCGCTGGAGCAGCCCGAAGCCTTTCAACAGGCGCTGCGCAACACGCTGACGGGCCTGGTCGCGGCCGGCCCCAACCAGGCCGCCAGCCTTGCGATGTTGGACAAGCTGCTCGGCGTCGAGGTGCTGTCGGCACTGTCCCGTGGCGGCTGGGACTGGCTGGTCGGCAGTTGGGCCGGTGGCGAACAGGCGCTGGAACTGCGCGAAGACTATATCGCCAAGACCCAGGCTGCCATGCCGCTAACCAACCAGCTCATCGCGTTCGAAACACGCTTCTCGCTCACCCGCCGGTTGCCTTGCGAGCGCCAAGGACGGACATTGGATTGCGTCGAGCTGAAGGCCACAACACGTCCCGACCCGGCTGCACTGAAACAGGCCGTCTCCGCTTTCGTGGCCCAGCTCGCGCCCGAAGTGGCCGCACAGGCGGAGAAGAGCCTGCAGGCACTGGAACTGGAGACCACGCTGGAACTGGTCACCGAAGCCGACACCTTGGTGCCGCACCGCTTCAGGCTGCGCAAGGCAACCACCCTGCCGACGGCGGACGGGTCGACAAGCTCCATTCGGCAGGTGGAAGACACGGTACAGACCTACCGCTACGAGGCCTCGCGCTGAACCCCTGGGCCACATCCGCCTTTGTGCTTCATCAACGCGGCAACGGCGACGTTTGGCTACGATAACCCCATGACCACCCTTGCCTGGACCGACGCTCTCGTTCTCAAACAGCCCCAGCTAGATCAGACACACGAAGAGTTCGTCGAACTGCTGAACCGCCTGGGCGACACGCTGGACCAGGGCCAGGATGCCCTGCCGGCCTTCCAGGAGCTGCTGACCCACACCGAGGCCCATTTCGCGATGGAAGAGGCCTGGATGGCGGCCAATGGCTTCGACGAGCAGAACTGCCACGCCAGCCAGCACGCCATGGTGCTGAACGTGATGCGGGAGGTGGTGCGCTACGCCACCGAGCTGAACGACCGCGAGCCCATGGGCATAGTCCGGCACGAGCTGGCGGCCTGGTTCCCCGGCCATGCGGAGAGCATGGACGCGGCACTGGTGTTCACGATGGAACAGCTGGGCTACGACCCGGCCACCGGCGAGCGCAGCAAGCCCGCGCCGGACGAGGTGCGAGCCCGCGAGGCGGCCACGCACAGCTGCGGCACCGGCAGCTGCGGCTGAGGCCTGGCCGAGAACCCACCCGGCTCAGACCGGGTTGTGCGCCGCGGCGCGTGCGTCCACATCGATGTTGGCCACATGGCTGATCAGCAGCCCGCGCGGCCCTGGCAAGGCCAGGATGGACATGCGCTGCTGCCCCTCCGGGCGCAGGTCTCCCGACGGCGTGCGGAACGCGCCCAGCCGCCAGCGCACGACGATGAGGCGCAGACCGCCCGGCAGCGGCTTCACATGCTCGACCGCCTCGCGCCGCAGCGGCACGCCGCGGAACATCAGATCGAAGAACACCACATGGGCCTGCTTCACCGCCGCCAGGCCCTGCCAGTGCATGCCCACCACGTTGACCCAGTGGATGTCGGGCGTGGCCACTGCGAACATCGCGTCCATGTCGGAGGCGTTCCAGGTGTCCTCCATGGTCTGCAGCAACTCGGCCACGGCGGGTTCCAGTTCTGGGGCGGCAAGGCTCATGAGGGGCACTCCATTCAACGCAAGACAGGGGCTGAGCGCGGCGGTGCGCAGCAGCCGTCGACGGGTGGCAGCGGGCATGGCGGTCGGGGCAAGGCTTGAGGTGAGCCCACTCTAGGCTGGCCGCCCGGCGCCGCATTGGACGAATCGGACATCGCGTCGGCCGCGCGCAGCAGCCTCAGCTCGGCGCGCCCAGGTCGGGCCAGGCAGCCAGAAAGGCGCGCGGCGCCTGGCCGGTGAACTCGCGGCAGTCGCGTATGCAGTGGGCCTGGTCGAAATAGCCGGCCTGCAGCGCCAGCACGGTCAGCGACTCGGTCGGCGCCCGCCGCTGGGCGGCCAGCAGGCCCTGGAAGCGCAGCAGCCGCGCGAACAGCTTGGGCGCCACGCCGCTGCGCTCGACCAGGCGGCGGTGCAGGTGGCGTTCGCTGCAGTTGGCGAGCTGAGCCAGGGTCCGCTGCGGCAGCGAGGTGTCCGCAGCAAGGCGCAGCGCGGCCAGATCCAGACCATCGGCCGCACGGGCGCTCAGCAGGCGCTGCGCCAGCCAGGCCTGGGCGCCGGCCACGCGACCGGCGAAATCAGGCGCCGCGGCCAGCGCGTCACGCAGGGCCAGCACCTGCCGGTCCAGCACCTCGACCGCCGACAGGCCCTGGTCGGTCAGGCCCTGCAGTGGCAGGCCGAACAGGCGGTGCAGGCCGGTGGGCTGGAAATGCACCGTGAAGGTGTCGATGTCGCCCTGCATCTGCAGCCGCTTGCCGGGCCGCGTGTGCGGCGCGACCAGCACGATCTCGGGCGCCGGCAACGGCGCCCCGCCACCCTGCGCCACCTGCACCGGCTCGCCCAGGTAGAACTCGATGAACTGGTCGGTGCGCGCCGGCAGGCCGAAGGCCGGCACCTGGCGATGCGCGTCACGGCAGCGTCGCTGCGAGAAACGCAGCACCACGCCGCGCAGGGCGGCATGGGGTGGCGCAGCGAGATAGCTCAGCATGGCGCGGCCAGCATAGCGCCGCCGTCGCCGCGATGGGCGCCGCCCTCGGCGCCGTGGATTCAGCGCGCCAGCAGCGCCTTGACCTGGGCCAGTGCGCCCGGGTCATCCAGCGTGGTCAGGTCGCCCGGGTCACGACCCTCGGCCACGGCCTGCAGCGCACGGCGCAGCAGCTTGCCGGAGCGGGTCTTGGGCAGCACGTTCACGAAGAACACCCGGGCCGGCCGCGCGACCGCGCCGAGCTGGCCGTCCACCTGCTTCATCACCTGGCCCTCCAGCGCCAGCGCCAGCTCCGGCGTGGCGGCCTGGGCGGGGTCGCGCAGCACCGCGAACGCGATCGCGACCTGGCCCTTGAGCTGGTCGGCCACGCCCACCACCGCCACCTCGGCGATGGCCGCGTGGCTGGAGATGCTCTCCTCGATCTCGCGCGTGCCCAGGCGATGGCCGGCCACATTGATGACGTCGTCGGTACGGCCGAGGATGAAGGTGTAGCCGTCCTCGTCGCGCAGGCCCCAGTCGAAGGTGGAATAGACCTGCCGCCCGGGCACGCTGCTCCAGTAGGTGCGCACGAAGCGCTCGTCGTCTCCCCACACGGTCTGCAGGCAGCCCGGCGGCAGCGGGTGCTCGATGACCAGCACACCCTTCTGGTTGGGTTGGCTCAGCGCCTCGCCGGTCTGCTCGTCCAGCAGCTTCACGTCGTAGCCGTACATGGGCACGCCGGGCGAGCCGAAGCGCGTGGGCACCGGCGCCACGCCGGGGATGTGGTTGGCCACGGTCAGCAGCGGCCAGCCGGTCTCGGTCTGCCAGTAGTTGTCCACGATGGGCACGCCCAGGGCCTCGGCGATCCAGCGGCCGGTGGGCTCGTCCAGCGGCTCGCCGGCCAGGAACAACGCCCGCAGGGACGACAGGTCGTGGCGCTTGAGCAGGGCCGGGTCGTGCTTCTTGAGCACCCGCACCGCGGTGGGCGCGCTGAACATCACGGTGACCCGGTACTGCTCCACCAGGCGCCACCAGATGGCCGCATCCGGGTTCACCGGCAGGCCCTCGTACATCAGCGTGGCCATGCCATGCAGCAGCGGGCCGTAGATGATGTAGCTGTGGCCCACCACCCAGCCGATGTCGCTGGTGGAGAAATAGGTCTCGCCGGGCTTGCCGCCGAAGATGTAGTCCATGCTGGTGGCCAGCGCCACCGCATAGCCGCCCACGTCGCGCTGCACCCCCTTGGGCTTGCCGGTCGTGCCGCTGGTGTAGAGCGTGTAGCTGATCTCGTTGGACTCCAGCCAGACGCAGGGCACGGTCTCGCCGTGGTGCTGTCGGCGCAGCGCCGCGTAGTCCAGGTCGCGGCCGGCCACCGGCGTGAACGCCGCCAGGCCGCGGTCCACCATCAGCACACGGGCCGGCTGGTGCGAGGCCAGTTGAATCGCCTCGTCCAGCAGCGGCTTGTAGGGCACGACCTTGCCGCCACGGCTGCCGGCGTCGGCGCTGACGATGAGCTTGGGCGCCGCGTCGTCGATGCGGCTGGCCAGGCTGACCGACGCGAAACCGCCGAACACCACCGAATGGATGGCCCCCAGGCGCGCGCAGGCCAGCATCGCGAACGCGGCCTCCGGGATCATGGGCATGTAGATCAGCACGCGGTCGCCCTGCCCCACGCCCTGGGCCTGCAGGATGGCGGCCATGGTCTCCACCTCGGCCTGCAACTGCGCGAAGCTGTAGACCACCTCCTGGCCCACCTCGGTGGACACCCAGATCAGCGCGCGGTCATCCGGCCGCGTGGCCGCGTGGCGATCCACCGCGTTGTGGCACAGATTGGTTTTACCCCCGACAAACCATTTTGCGAACGGCGGCCGGCTGACATCGCAGATCTGCTGCGGTGGCGTCTGCCAAGCTATGCGCTTGGCCTGTTCAGCCCAGAACGCGTCGCGATCTTGAAGGGATCGGCGGTGAAAGTCGGCGTAGGTGTTCATGCGGGCCAGTGTGGGCGCCGACCACTGACGCAAGTCTGACCTGGATCAGCGAAAACGGAAGATTTCGGGTTTTCCCGCAATTCGCACTGGCTAAACCCCGGGTTTGCCCGCAAAATGGCGGCCTTTACCCGATTTCTGGTTGACCCAGCCGGGGTACCCCCCTACCCTGCGCCCCGCCTGACCTCTGCTACCGCGGCCCCCGTGGCCCGCACCGGATACCGATCGCTTAATGTCCCTGGTTCCCGTTGCATCCCTAGCCCGCCTGTCGGCCGCCTGCTTGGTGGTCCTGGCTTGCCACGCGCAGGCCCAGACCGCCACGCCCGCCGCCAGCACGCCGCCGGCCGGCACCATGATGGGCGCCTACGGCCAGAGCCTGCAGCAGCAGGGTACGGTCGCGACCTCCGCGGAGAAGGCCACCAAACCCGCGAATGCCGCCCCGGCGGCCACCGACAAGCAGGATCCGGTCAGCCGCTTCCTGAGCGAGCGCGGCCTGCTGAACGCGGCCGAGAGCAGCGCCCCGGGTCGCCTGCTGACCAGCGTGCGCGACGCGGCGTCGGACCTGGTGATGTCCGCGATGAACTTCCTGGGCGTGCGCTATGTGCGCGGCGGCAACTCGGTGGAGAACGGTTTCGACTGCAGCGGCTTCACGCGCCACATCTTCGAGATGAGCGTGGGCATGGTGCTGCCGCGCCGCGCCGACGAGCAAGCGCGCGACTCCAGCCTGCTGTCCATCCGCAAGGAAGACCTCAAGCCCGGCGACTTGGTGTTCTTCAACACCATGCGCGCGACCTTCAGCCACGTGGGCATCTATGTGGGCGAAGGCAAGTTCATCCACGCCCCCCGTACCGGCAGCGCCGTGCGCGTGGAAGACATGCGCGACGCCTACTGGGCCAAGCGCTTCACCGGCGCGCGCCGCGCCAACCTGAAGGACGCGCAGGCCAAGGCCTCGACCGGCGGCGACGCCAGCCGCGCCAACTGAGCGACGAACGCAGCGCCCGCGCGGCGTTGCAAGCGCAAGCCTGCGTGACGGGCGCTCACCACCCCATCTGTAGCCAGCGCCAGCCTTATCCAGCTGCTGGCGGCGCAGGGCCGCTCGCAGGGGCGACGCCGACTCGTCACGAGCCGGCGCCGCGCCTGGCCTAGCCGCCGCGCTTGGCCACCAGCGTCAGGATCTCGTAGCTCGCGCAGAGCTCGCCGCGCTGGTTGGTCACCGCCACGTCCCAGCCGATCACGCCTTGCGCGGGTTGGTCGTCGCGCGGCGGGCGGTCGATCTTGCGCTTGGCGGTCAGGCGCGCCTGGATGGTGTCGCCTATCGCCACCGGCGTCACGAAGCGCAGGTTCTCCAGGCCGTAGTTGGCCAGCACCGGGCCCGGCGCCGGGCTCACGAACAGGCCGGCCGCGGCTGACAGCACGAAGTAGCCATGCGCGATGCGCTTGCCGAAGGGCGACTGCGCGGCTGCCACCTCGTCGAAGTGCATGTAGAAGTAGTCGCCCGACAGGCCGCCAAAGGCCACGATGTCGGCCTCGCCCACGGTGCGGCGATGGGTCAGCAGGCTCATGCCCACCTCCACGTCCTCGAAATAGCGACGGAAGGGGTGGATCTCGCTCTCGGTCACCGCGCCACCGCGCTGGTATTCGCCGGTGACGGCCGAGATCATGGTCGGCGAGCCCTGCACCGCGCAGCGCTGCAGATAGTGCTTGACCGCCCGCAGGCCGCCCAGTTCCTCGCCGCCGCCGGCGCGCCCCGGGCCGCCGTGCTTGAGCTTGGGCAGCGGCGAGCCGTGGCCGGTGTTCTCCAGCGCGGCCTCGCGGTCCAGCACCAGCATGCGGCCATGCCAGGCGGCAAAGGTCGGCACCGCCTGCGCGGCCAGCGCCGGGGTCTTGGTGCAGACCGTGCCCACCAGGCTGCCGCGGCCCAGCGTGGCCAGATGCAGCGCCTCCTCGAAGTCGGCATAGGGCATCAGCGTGGTCACCGGGCCGAAGGCTTCCAGGTGATGGGCCTCGCTGCTGGCCGGATCGCGCGCCAGCAGCAGCGTGGGGGCGTAGAACGCGCCGTCGGCCACGCCCTCGCCGCGCGGTGCGAAGCCGTCGCGTTCGCTCAGCAGCACCTCGCAGTGACGGGCCAGTTGGGCCACACGCTCGGTCACGTCGGCCTGCTGCGCCTTGCTGGCCAGCGCCCCCATGCGCACGCCCTCCACCGCGGGGTCGCCCACCACGGTCCTGGCCAGCCGCGCCTTCAGTGCGGTGGCCACCGCATCCACCAGATGGCGCGGCACCAGGGTACGGCGTATCGCGGTGCACTTCTGGCCGGCCTTGGCCGTCATCTCGCGCGCCACTTCCTTGATGAAGAGCTCGAACTCCGGATCGTCCGGCGTCACGTCGGGCGCCAGGATGGCGCAGTTCAGGCTGTCGGCCTCGGCGTTGAAGGGGATGCTCTTCTTCAGCAGATTGGGGTGGGCCTTGAGCTGCAGCGCGGTGTCGGCGCTGCCGGTGAAGGTCACCACATCGGCCTCGTCCAGGCGCTCGAACAGATCGCCCGTGCCGCCGATGATGAGTTGCAGTGCGCCCGCCGGCACCAGGCCGGAGTCCACGATCAGCCGCACGCAGGCCTCGGCCACATAGCTGGTGGCGGTGGCCGGCTTGACCAGGCAGGGCATGCCGGCCAGGAAGCTGGGCGCGAACTTCTCCAGCATCCCCCACATCGGGAAATTGAAGGCATTGATGTGCAGCGCCACACCGCGCTTGGGCACCAGCACATGGCTGCCTATGAAGTGGTTGTCGGCGCCCAGGCGCATGGCCGGGCCCTCGTGCAGCACATTGCTGCTGGGCAGGTCCTTGCCGCCTATGGACGCATACGCGAACAGTGTGCCAATGCCGCCCTCGATATCTATCCACGAATCGGCCCGGGTCGCACCGGTGTGGGCGCTGATCGCATAGAGCTGCTCCTTGCGTTCGAGCAGGTAGGCCGCCAGCGCCTTCAGCACGCGGGCGCGGTCCTGGAAGTGGGTGCGCAGCAGGCCCGGCAGCGCGGTGCTGCGTGCGTAGGCCATGGCTTCGGCGAAGTCCAGGCCCTCCTCGTGCGTGTGGGCCACGATGCGGCCGTTGATCGCGCTGGCCAGCGGCTTGGCCGCGCGCTCGCCGACCCAGCGGCCGGCGATGAAGCTCTGGAGTGTGGAAACTGCCATGTCAAATCCCCCAGGCCGCGCGCATGGCGGGCCGTTCGAAAAAAACCGGCCCCGAAGGGCCGCGTCCGGAGCTCCGCGGCCCGAGGCCGCCGCAGCGCCTTACTTGATCAGCACCCAGGCGCCGTTCTTGATCTCGACCATCACGCGGGCGCGCTGGTCCAGGCCCAGGTGGTCCTGCGGCGACATGTTGAACACGCCATGAGCGCCGGCCACGTTCTTGGCGCTCTCTATCGCGTCGCGCAACGCGGCACGGAAGGCCGGCGTGCCGGGCTGGGCCTTCTTCAGCGCCTCGGGCGCGGCGGCGGCCAGCAGCAGGCCGGCATCCCAGGCATGACCGCCGAAGGTGGACACGCTGCCCTTGCCGTTGGCGGCCTCATACTTTGAGATGTAGTCCAGCGCGCTCTTCTTCACCGGGTGATCGGCCGGCAGCTGGGCCGCCACCAGCACCGGGCCGGCGGGCAGCAGCGTGCCTTCCACGTCCTTGCCGCCCACGCGCAGGAAGTCGTTGTTGGCCACGCCATGGGTCTGGTAGATCTTGCCGGTGTAGCCGCGTTCTTTCAGCGCCTTCTGCGGCAGCGCAGCGGGCGTGCCGGAGCCGGCGATCAGCACCGCGTCCGGCCGGGCCGCCGCGATCTTGAGCACCTGGCCGGTGACCGAGGTGTCGGTGCGGTTGTAGCGCTCGTTCGCGACGATCTGCAGGCCCTTGAGCTGGGCCAGCTTGCTGAACTCGCCCCACCAGCCCTCGCCGTAGGCGTCGGCAAAGCCGATGAAGGCGGCCTTCTTCACGCCGCTGTCCACCATGTGTGTGACGATGGCCAGCGTCATCATGATGTCGTTCTGCGGCGTCTTGAAGACCCAGCGCTTCTTCGCGTCCACGGGCTCGACGATGCGCGCCGACGCGGCCATCGAAATCATCGGCGTGCCGGACTCGGCCACCGCGTCGATCATGGCCAGCGAGTTGGGCGTGACCGTGGAGCCGATCACCAGGTCCACCTTGTGCTCGGTGATGAACTTGCGCGTGTTGGCCACCGCGGTCGTGGTGTCGGACGCGTCGTCCAGCACGATGTAGTTGACCTTCTGGCCCGCAATGGTGGTGGGCATCAGCGCCACCGTGTTCTTCTCCGGGATGCCCAGCGACGCGGCCGGACCGGTGGCCGACACGGTCACGCCGACGTTGATGTCGGCCTGGGCCGTGGCCAGGGCCAGCAGCGCCGCGCCTGCGATCGCCAGTTGCCTGAATGCTTTCATGGGGCTTGTCTCCTCGTGGTGGTTGTCAGGTCGAGAGGGCTGGCTCGCGCAACTGCACCGCGCCCAGGCCACCAAAGAACAGCTGGCCGACCAGGCTGGCGAGCGCCTCGTGAGACAGCTCGCCATCCGGCCTCAGCCAGGTGAAGGTCCAGTTGATCATGCCAAACAGCAGCATGGTCAGGGGTTTGTGAAGCCGGGCTTCGCGCAACTCGGGGCGCAGCCGGCACAGGGTGTCGGCAAAGGCCGTCACCACCTCGCGCTCCACGGCCAGCAGGCGCTCGCGCTCGTCGTCTGGCAGGAAGCGGATCTCGCTGGTCAGCACGCGGTGCTGGTCCTGCGCATCGGCATAGGCCTGCGTGAAGCGCTCGATCAGCGCGCGCAGCTCGGGCTCGGGGGCCAGGGCTTGCGCCTGCACCTCACGCACCAGCGCCAGCAGCCCGTGCACATGGGCATCGCAGATCTGCGCGAGCAGCTGCTGCTTGTCCTTGAAGTAGTGGTAGAGCGTGGGCTTGGACACGCCACAGGCCTCGGCGACCTGGTTCATGGACGTGGCACTGAAGCCCTGCTCGGCAAACAACCGGGCCGACGCCGCGAGGATGTCCTCGCGCTGCGCCTCGAAGCCGGGGGCACGGGGTCGGGCCATCTCAAGACTCCACAGCGGGACGAGCGCCGGGCCGCTCCCAAGCCGGCCCGCATGGGCGATGTGCTTGCGGCTCGATGCCGCAAGCAGCGCCGTCCCCTTGGGGGCTGAGGCCGGACACAGGGCGCCCAGTGGACGGCCTGTGCCTGCCGAAGCTCTGCGGCCGCTGACCGCAGAGCGGTCCCGGCCAAGGTATTCCTTGGACGAGGGGCTTCATGGTTCAGCGCTCGTCGAAACTGATGACCACACGCTCGGTCAGCGGATGGGCCTGACAGCTCAGGATGAAGCCGGCCGCGACCTCGTCCTTGTCCAGCGCGAAGTTGCGGTCCATACGCACCTGCCCCTCCACCAGCTTGCAGCGGCAGGTGGAGCACACCCCGCTCTTGCAGGAGAAGGGCACGTCCATGCCCTCGCGGGCCGCGGCGTCCAGCAGGCTGGGGTCGGTGGCGAGGAACTCGATCTCGCGGGCCATGCCATCGCGGATGACGGTTACCCGCGCCTCGGCCGCATCGCCGGCCTTGTGCTCGTGCGGCGCCGGCTGGCCGCTGAGGGACTGCGGCGTGCCGAAGCGCTCGATGTGGATGCGCTCGGCCGGAATGCCCGCACCGCGCAATGCCGCCTCGGCCTGGTCGTTCATCTCGAAGGGGCCGCAGACGAAGACCTCGTCGACGCCGGCCGCCGGCACCGGGCCGGCCAGGAAGGCGCTGAGCTTGCCGGCGTCCAGCCGGCCGCCGTACAGCGGCGCATCCACCGCCTCGCGGCTGAACACCAGGTGCAGCGACAGCCGCGTCATGAAGCGGTTCTTCAGGTCTTCGAGTTCTTCCTTGAACATCGTCGACGCGGTGCGGCGGTTGGCATAGATCAGCGTCGCGCGCGCATCAGGCTCGCGCGCCAGCAGCGCCGACACCAGACTCAGGATGGGCGTGATGCCCGAACCGCCCGCGATGAACAGCACATGGCGACCCGCACGGCGCGCCGGCGGCAGCACGAAGCGCCCCTGCGGCGGGTAGGACTCGATCAGGTCACCGGGCTTGAGCTGCTCATGCACCCAGGTGGAAAAGGCACCGCCGTCCACGCGGCGTATGCCGACCTTGAGCGCACGGTCGGAGCAGATGGAATAGCTGCGGCGCAGTTCCTGGCCGCCCAGCGTGGTTCGCAGGGTCAGGTATTGCCCGGGCTCGAACGCAAAGCCCTCGGCCGGGGCGTCGAAGCCGACCACCATCGCGTCGTCGGTGTCGCGCTCGACCGAGGTCACGCGCAAGGGTTGGAAATGCAGGGCCATCGTCAGATCGATCAGATCGGCTTGAAGTATTCGAAGGGTTCGCCGCATTCGATGCAGCGCCAGGTGGACTTGCACGGCGTGGAGCCGAAACGCGACAGCTGCTCGGTCTTGCCGCCACTGCAGCGCGGGCAACGCAGGCGCGGCACGACCGAGATGGCCTGCGCCGACCCACATTGCGGCGGCACGATGCCGTACTGCTGCAGCTTCTCGCGGCCGTCGGCGGTGATCCAGTCGGTCGTCCAGGCCGGCACGCGCTGCAAGGTCACCGTGACCGGGCCGAACTCGGCCAGCGCCGCGCGCACGTCGTCCGCGATCAACTCGGTGGCCGGGCAGCCGCTGTAGGTGGGCGTGAGCACCACTTCCAGGCCCGCGTCCGTGGCCCGCAGCTCGCGGACTATGCCCAGCTCCATGAGGCTGACCGCCGGGATCTCCGGATCGGGCACGGCCGCGAGCCGGGCGCGGGCGGCGTCCAGGTTCACCACACGCCCCCGGGGTAGGCGCGCTGCAGGTATTGCATCGTGGCCAGCAGGTGGCCCAGGTGCTCGCTGTGCATGCCCAGATGGCCTTGCGGCTGCATCGCGCTGTCGCGTGGCAGCGCCAGCGTGGCCTCGGCCATCAGCGTGGCCCAGCGGGAGCGCCAGTCAGCCTCGATCTCGCGCCAGGCCGGGCCCACGCCCTCGACGCCCTCGGCCGCGAACAGCTCGTTGAAGTAGGGCGTCAGCACCGCGAGGGCCGCCTGCATGCGGGCCTGGGACTCGGCCGTGCCGTCACCCAGTCGCACCACCCAGTCGCTGCTGTGCTGGCGGTGGTAGCGCACCTCCTTCAACGACTTGGCCGCGATGCCGGCCAGCTCCGCGTCCGCGCTGGCCTGCAGGCGGTCGAACAGCAGTTCCAGCCAGATGGCGACTGCCGCGTTGCGCAGCGTGGTCAGCGCGAAGTCGCGGCCGCCACTGCCGTCACTCGGGCTGGCCACTGCGTTGGGCAGTTCCACCAGCACGATATTGCGGTAGTCACGCTCCTCGCGCAGGAAGGCGAGCTGGTCTTCGTCCCGGCCTGCTCCTTCGAGCTGGCCGGCATGGGTCAGCAGCGCGCGGGCCTGGCCCAGCAGGTCCAGTGCCATATTGGACAGGGCCAGGTCTTCCTCCAGCACCGGCGCGTGGCCACACCATTCGCCCAGGCGCTGGGCGTGGATCAAACAGGTGTCCGCCAGTTGCAGGACGTAGGTCAATCGGGGATCAGACATCATGGTTCTCGCAGTTCGATTCGCAGCAAGTGGATTAATCCAGCGAACGCCACGGAGCCGGCTTTGCCGGGCCGTCGGCGTTGCCCCCTTGAGGGGGCTCGCGAAGCGAGTAGGGGGTGGGCCTGTCCTTACATGTGATTCAGTTGTTCCGGCAGTTCATAGAACGTCGGATGGCGGTAGACCTTGTCATCGGCCGGCTCGAACAGGCTGCCCTTCTCGACGGGATCGCTGGCCACGATCTGCTCGGAGCGCACCACCCAGATGCTGGTGCCCTCCTGGCGGCGCGTGTAGACGTCGCGCGCCATCTGGATGGCCATGGCCGCATCGGCCGCGTGCAGGCTGCCGCAGTGCTTGTGATCCAGGCCCGCCTTGCTGCGGACAAAGACTTCCCACAACGGCCATTCGTTTTGCGTGTTGCTCACTTCGGTTCTCCAATCCATCAAACCGCTAGTCGCCTTGACCCGCTGCCAATCCAGCGGCACCCACGGAACTGGCTTTGCAAGGCCGTCGGGTGCGCCCCCTTGAGGGGGCCGGCGAAGCCGGTAGGGGGTGGGCGTGGGTCGTCATGCTGCTTCTGCCTTCACGGCTTGTTTGCGGGCGTGGGCCAGCGCCGCGTCGCGCACCCAGGCGCCGTCGTTCCAGGCCTTGTTGCGCGCGGCCAGGCGCTCGCGGTTGCAGGGGCCCTCGCCGCCCACCACGCGCCAGAACTCACTCCAGTCGATCGCGCCGAAGTCGTAGCTCTGGCGCGCCTCGTTCCATTTCAGATCGGGGTCGGGCACGCTCACGCCCAGGATCTCGGCCTGAGGAATGGTCGCGTCCACGAACTTCTGGCGCAGCGTGTCGTTGGAGACGCGCTTGATGCCCCAGCGCATGCTCTGCTCGCTGTTGGGCGAGTCCGCATCCGCCGGGCCGAACATCATCAGCGCCGGCCACCACCAGCGGTTCACCGCGTCCTGCACCATGGCCTTCTGCGCGGCCGTGCCCTGTTGCATCATCACCAGCAGGCTCTCGTAGCCCTGGCGCTGGTGGAAGCTCTCCTCGCGGCACACGCGAATCATGGCGCGCGCATAGGGTGCGTAGGAGCAGCGGCACAGCGGCACCTGGTTCATGATGGCCGCGCCGTCCACCAGCCAGCCGATCACGCCGATGTCGGCCCAGGTGAGCGTGGGGTAGTTGAAGATGGAGCTGTACTTGGCCTTGCCCGACAGCAGCGCCTCGGTCATCTCGTCGCGGCTGGTGCCCAGGGTCTCGGCGGCGGCATAGAGGTAAAGGCCGTGACCGCCCTCGTCCTGCACCTTGGCCAGCAGAATCGCCTTGCGCTTGAGCGTGGGCGCGCGCGTGATCCAGTTGCCCTCGGGCAGCATGCCGACGATCTCGCTGTGCGCATGCTGGCTGATCTGGCGCACCAGCGTCTTGCGGTAGTGGTCGGGCATCCAGTCCTTGGCCTCGATGAAGTCGCCCGCATCGATGCGGGCCTCGAAGGCCTGTTCGCGGGCCAGCTCCTCGGCGCTCTTGACGACCTTGGGCTTGCCGCCCTCCCTGGCCTCCTTGGCCATCAGGTCCATGGCTTGCGTGTACATCGCGATGCTCCTTACTTCTTACGCTGGTCCACCACACGGCGAGCCTTGCCCACCAGCGTGCGTTCTATAGACTCGGGGTGCTCGACGCTGACCCGGGCGCTCACGCCGATCAGGGTCTTGATGCGCTCGGCCAGGCGCGGGCCTATGCCGTCGTCACGCGCGCCCAGCGCCAGCTCGCAGCGGATCAGCAACTCGTCCAGCGGCCCGTCGCGGGTGACGACCAGCTGGTACTGGCCGCCCAGGCCCGGCTCCTGCAGCACCAGCTCCTCCACCTGGGTGGGGAAGAGGTTGACGCCGCGGATGATCAGCATGTCGTCGCTGCGGCCGACGATCTTGCCCATGCGGCGCATGCTGCGCGCGGTGGGCGGCAGCAGGCGCGTGAGGTCGCGCGTGCGGTAGCGGATCACCGGCATCGCCTCCTTGGTGAGCGAGGTGAACACCAGCTCGCCCTCGCTGCCGTCGGGCAGCACCTCGCCGGTCTCGGGGTCGATGATCTCGGGGTAGAAATGGTCTTCCCAGATGACCGGGCCGTCCTTGCTTTCTATGCACTCGTTGGCAACACCCGGCCCCATCACTTCCGACAGGCCGTAGATGTCCACCGCATCGATGCCCGCGCCCTGCTCGATGTCGCGGCGCATCGCCTCGGTCCAGGGCTCGGCGCCGAAGATGCCTATCTTCAGCGACGACTCGCGCGCATCCAGCCCCTGGCGACGGAACTCCTCGATCAGCACCTGCATATAGCTGGGCGTGACCATGATGATGTCGGGCCTGAAGTCAGTGATCAGCTGCACCTGCTTCTCGGTCTGACCGCCACTCATGGGGATCACGGTGCAACCCAGGCGCTCGGCGCCGTAGTGCGCGCCCAGGCCGCCGGTGAACAGCCCGTAGCCATAGGCCACATGCACCAGGTCGCCGGCACGGCCGCCAGACGCGCGGATGGAGCGCGCCACCAGGTTGGCCCAGGTGTCTATGTCCTTGAGCGTGTAGCCCACCACCGTGGGCTTGCCGGTCGTGCCCGAGGACGCATGGATGCGCGCCATGCGCTCACGCGGCACCGCGAACAGGCCGAAAGGGTAGTTGGCGCGCAGGTCCTGCTTGGTGGTGAAGGGGAACTTGGCCAGGTCGGCCAGCGTCTTCAGATCCGACGGGTGCACGCCCTGGGCATCGAACGCCGCCTTGTAGTGCGGCACATGCTCATAGGCATGCTGCAGGCTCCAGCGCAGACGCTCCAGCTGCAGCGCCTGCAACTCGTCGCGGCTGGCGGTCTCTATGGCCTCGAGTTCACCCGGCTTGGGCACGCGGATGGGGGCTTTGGCGCTCATTGGTGCACCCTTCGCGCTTCGCGCTGTCCCGCCAGGCGGGAGCAAACTTGCTTGGGACGGCCCTGCGCTGCGGTCATGCGTCTCCTCCTTCAAAAACCTGGCGCTCGCCCAGCCGGTGCGAACGCCCCCGGAACATCGCGATCAGCTCGCCATGCTGGTTGGTCACGGTGATGTCGTAGAGGCCGGTGCGGCCGGCCAGCGAGGTTTCGGTGGCGGTGGCGGTCAGCACGTCGCCCAGCCGCGCGCTCTTCACGATATCGATGCCGAAGCCCGAGGCCACGGTCAGCGCGTTGCGGGCATTGCAGGCGAACGCGAAGGCCGAGTCCGCCAGCGTTGCGATCAGGCCGCCATGGCAGATCGCGAAGCCGTTGAGCATGTCGGCGCGCACCGTCATCGTGGCGACCGCGCGGCCGGGCGCGATCTCCGTGATCTGCAGGCCCAGCAGTCGGCTGGCGGCGTCGTCCGCCAGCATCACGTCGCGGACCTTCTCGGCCGTGGCTTGCGCGTCCATCAGCGGTCCTTGAACTGCGGCGCACGCTTGGCCATGAAGGCGGCCACGCCCTCCTGGTAGTCGTGCGCAAACCCCAGGCGGCTCTGCAGCACGGCCTCGGCCCGCAGCGCGGCGTCGAAGTCCAGCTTCAGCGCCTCGTCCATCGCGCGGCGCGTGGCCACCAGTGCCTGCGTGGGCATGGCGGCCAGGCGCTGGGCCAGCGCCATCGCGGCGTCCAGCAGTTCGGCATCCGGCAGCACGCGGGCCACCAGGCCCAGCGCAGCGGCGTCGGCCGCCTTGAGCTTGTCGCCCAGCAGCGCCAGCTCCAGCGCCTTGGCGCGGCCCACCAGGCGCGGCAGCAGCCAGGTGCCGCCGCAGTCCGGGATCAGGCCAATCTTGGCGAAGGCCTGGATGAAGCTGGCGCTCTCGCCGGCCAGCACCAGGTCGCAGCCCAGCGCCAGGCTGGCGCCCGCACCGGCCGCCACGCCGTTGACGGCCGCCACCACCGGCACCGGCAGGCTGCGCAGGCGCAGCGCCAGCGGGATGTAGTGCTCGTCCAGCAGCCGGCCGATGTCCTTGGGTTCGGTGCCCGGGGCCACGGCCGGGTCGCTGAGATCCTGGCCCGCGCTGAAAGCCCGGCCCGCGCCGGTCAGCAGCACGCAGCGCACCGACTCATCCGCCGCGGCCGCCTCCAGCGCATCCAGCAACTCGGACAGCAGCGCCGTCGTGAACGCGTTCAGCGCCGCGGGGCGGTTCAGGCGCAGCAGGCGCACCGCACCGTGGGATTCGCTCTGGATCAGGGGTTCCGACATGGCTTGGGAATTAATCTACCGACCGGTCGGTCTATATTAAGGACGAGCTCGACTTGAGGCAAGTCAAGTCCCTGCCCGCGGTCTCGGGACTAACCCTGGCGGGCCAGGAGCCCCGCCACGCCTCAGCCCAACAGCCGGGTCGCCGACGCCAGCGGCTGGGTCGACACCACCAGCACGCACACCGGCGCACGGAAGTGCGGCCGGCTCTCATCCAGCGCCGCCCGCAGCGCGCCCACCGCGGCCGCATCGGCCGCCCTCACCATCAGCAGCGTGGATCGCCGGGGCCGAAACACCTGGGCGGCGGCGATCGCGCCGTCTCGCCACCAGCCGCAGTCCCATGGCAGGCCAGCAGGGGCGCCCTCCGCCGACAGGCACTCCCGCACCAGGATCTGCAGCCGCCACAGCAGGCCACGCCAGCGGCCCAGGCGGGACAGCTCGTGGCTGCCGTCCAGCGCGCAGGCTGCGCCATCCAGTCCGGCCGGCGACGCGATGCTGGCCACGCGCAGCGATGACCCTGGCTCGGAAGAGGCATCACCCTCGCACCAGGCTCGCAATGCGGCCAGCACGGCCGGGTCCACGGCCGCACCGGCATCGGGCGGAAACATCAGCTCATCATCGAAGCGGCGGGGTAGGCGCATGGGCGGGGCATAGGGCGTGGGCCGCCATTGCAGCACGGCACCGACCCGCCGGCGCTCCCTCCCTCAGCGCTCAGACCCAGCAACTGCAGCCCAGCGCGCCCCAGAAGCCGTGGGCGTCGGCCGTGGGCAGCTCGGCGCGGGCCACGGCCGCGTGGTCATGGCCGTGCAGGCCGCAGGCGCTGCTGCAGCCGCACATCGCGGCGTATTTGGGCGAGGCGCCCAGCGCCTGCCTGCCCGCCGACTTCCGCGCCTGGTAGCCGCCGAACTGCCGCACCGGCGACCAGCTCGGCGACGCCGGCGGCAACGGCGGCGCCAGCGGCGCATAGGCCTCGCTGCCATGCACCACCCGGCCGGCCACCACGGTCAGCACCGAGGTGATGTCCTGGATCTGGTCCTCGGGCACACCGAAGTAGTCGCGGTCCAGCACCGCCAGGTCGCCATAGGCGCCGGGCTTGAGCACGCCCTTCTTGCCGGTCTCGCGCGAGAACCAGGCGCCATCGGCCGTCATGTGGCGCAGCGCGGTCAGGCGGTCCAGGCGCTTGTCCTCGGGGTAGAGCAGCGTGCCGCCTATGCTGCGGCCCGACACCAGCCAGTACAGGCACTGCCAGGGGTTGTAGCTGTTCACCCGGGTCGCGTCCGTGCCCAGCGACACCGGCACGCCCATCTCGATCATGCGTTTCACCGGCGGCGTCTCGGCCGCGGCCTTCTGGCCGTAGCGGCGGATGAAGTACTCGCCCTGCATGGACATGCGGTTCTGCACCGCGATGCCGCCGCCCAGCTTCTTGATGCGCTCCAGGTTCTGCGGTGTCACGGTCTCGCAGTGGTCGAAGAACCAGCCCAGCTGGTCGATGGGGTGGTCGCGATGCACCTTCTCGAACACGTCCAGCGCGCGGCCGACCGTCTCGTTGTAGGTCGCGTGCATGCGCCAGGGCCAGCCGTTGCCGGCCAGGAAGCGCACCACGCCCTCCAGGTCGCCCTCCATGCTGGCGGGCATGTCGGGGCGGGGGAACAGGAAGTCCTCGAAGTCGGCCGCCGAGAAGGCCAGCATCTCGCCGGCGCCGTTCAGCTTGTACATGTCGCTGCCGTCGCCCGGCCGGCCCATCTTGGCCCAGCGCTGGAAGTCCGCCAGTTCCTGCTTGGCCTTCTGCGGGAACAGGTTGTAGGCGATGCGCAGCGTCAGACGGCCCTCGCGGGCCAGCTGGTCGATGATGGCGTAATCGTCCGGGTAGTTCTGGAAGCCGCCGCCCGCGTCGCCCACTGAGGTCACGCCCAGCCGGTTCTCCTCGCGCATGAAGTGCAGCGTGGAGTTGATCTGGTCCTCGGGCGCGAGCTTGGGCGCCTGGTTCAGCGTGTTGTAGAGCACGAAGGCATTGGGCTCGGCCAGCAGCAGGCCGGTGGGCTCGCCGCGCGCATCGCGCTCGATGATGGCGCCGGGTGGCTGGGGCGTGTCGCGCGTGTAGCCCACCGCGCGCAGCGCCGCGCGGTTCAGCAGCGCCTGGTTGTAGAGGTTGAGCAGGAACACCGGCGTGTCCGGCGCGGCCGCGTTGATCTCGGCCAGCGTGGGCAGGCGGCGCTCCTCGAACTGGAACTCGGTCCAGCCGCCCACCACGCGCACCCACTGCGGCGGCGGCGTCACGCGGGCCTGGGCCTTGAGCATTTCCAGCGCCTGGCCCAGCGAGCGCACGCCGTCCCAGCGCAGCTCCATGTTGTAGTTCAGGCCGCCGCGTATCACGTGCATGTGCGAATCGGTCAGCCCCGGGATCACGCGGCGGCGCTGCAGGTCCACCTTCTGGGTCTGCGCGTCGGCCAGCTTGTCGATGTCGGCATCGCTGCCCACGGCCATCACCAGGCCGTCCTTCAACGCAATCGCCGTGGCCTCGGGGCGGGCCGGATCCAGCGTGCTGAGACGGCCGTTGAACAGCAGCAGGTCGGGCGCGGCGCGGCGGCCCGTCCCCTGGGCCTGCAGCGGCCCGGCCATCAGACTCAGGCCCAGCGCGGCGGCGGCCTCCAGAAAGTCGCGGCGTGCGCCGCCCTTGTGCTGCTGCTCCATGTCGGTCTCCTCGTTTTCAGGGCGCCGACAGTAGAGGCCAGGGGCTGAGCAGCGTCTAGCTGTCCGAAGGGACTACCGCGGCCGCCAGCGCCTCCACCTCGGCCGGTCGCGGCGGCTGGAAGCCCGGCCGGGTGCAGGCCAGCGAGCCCGCCGCCAGCGCCCGCGCCAGGTGGGTGGGCAGACCGGCGTCGGGCTGGCGCATCAGGCTGTCCAGCAGGCCCGCCAACGCGGCGTCGCCTGCGCCCACCGCATCCACCACGGCCACCTCGGGCGGGCGGGCCGAGCTTTCGGCGTGGCCGCGGTACAGCGTGGCGCCTTCCGCGCCGCGGGTCAGCAGCAGCCAGGCGCCGGGGTTCCAGGCCGCGATCTGGGCCAGGCCGGAGCGGTGGTCCGTCACGCGGAACAGGCCGCGCAGGTCTTCGTCAGACACCTTGATCACGTCGGCGATGCGGCACATCGCCTCCAGCGTGTCGTCATAGCGCGCGTCCATCACCCGGTCGCGGAAGTTCGGGTCGTAGCTGATGCGCACCTTGGCCTTTTTCAGCTCGCTCGCCACCGCCAGCAGCCGGCTGGCCAGCGGCTCGCGCGCCAGGCCCAGGCTGCCGAAATGCGCCCAGCGCACTGCGCGGCGCCAGCCGTCCGGCAGGCCCTCGGGGCGGAAATGCAGGTCGGCGCTGTGATCGCCGATGAAGTCGTAGCGCAGCGGCCGGAGCGAATGCACCATGGCCAGCAGCGGCGGATGGGGCAGTTGCTGGATGAAGCGCATGTCCAGATGGGCATCCTGGCTGGCCTGCCAGATCTCCTGCCCGAAGGCATCGTGGCTGACCGCGCCGGCAAAGGCGCTGAGCTGGCCCAGCGTGGACATGGCCACCGCCAGATTCCACGGCGCGCCGCCGCAACTGGAGCGCCAGGTGTCGCCCCCTACTCGGACAAAATCGGTCAGCGCCTCACCAAAAGACACGAAACGGGGCAGATCGGGATGCAAGACACGGCGCATCGCGGAATTCGACCCCGCCCCACCCTTAAGGGCAAGCCCCTGAAGTCATGCCCCCGACACCGCACTGCGACAATGCGTTCATGTCATCCAGCCGCGTGATTCCGTTGTACGACGCCCGCCGCGTCGTCACGTCGCCCGCTCTGCAATTGCTGCCCGAGGGGGCGCTCGTCGCTGACCAGCTGGGGCGGCCGCTGCGCGACCTGCGCATCTCGGTCACCGACCGTTGCAATTTCCGCTGCGGCTACTGCATGCCCAAGCAGGTGTTCGACAAACACCATCAGTTCCTGCCGCATGCGGAGCTGCTGAGCTTCGAGGAGATCACCCGGCTGGCGCGCGTGTTCGTGGGCCTGGGCGTGGAGAAGCTGCGCATCACCGGCGGCGAGCCCACGCTGCGCCGCGGGCTGGAGGACCTGATCGCGATGCTGGCCGAGCTGCGCACGCCGGACGGCCGCGAGCTGGACCTGACCCTCACCACCAACGGCTCGCTGCTGACCCGCAAGGCCGCTGCGCTGAAGGCCGCCGGCCTCAAGCGCCTGACCGTGAGCCTGGACGGGCTGGACGACGCGGTGTTCCAGCGCATGAACGATGTGGGCTTCCCGGTGTCCGACGTGCTGGACGGCATCCAGGCCGCACGTGACGCCGGCCTGGGTCCCATCAAGGTCAACATGGTGGTGCAGCGCGGCGTCAACGACGACCAGGTGCTGCCCATGGCCCGCCACTTCCGCGGCAGCGGCGTCGTGCTGCGCTTCATCGAGTTCATGGACGTGGGCGCCACCAACGGCTGGCGCATGGACCAGGTGCTGCCCAGCGCCGAGCTGCTGCAGCGCCTGCAGGCCGAATTCCCGCTGGTGCCGCTGTCGGCCAGCGCGCCCGGCGAGACCGCCGAGCGCTGGGGCTATGCGGACGGTGCCGGCGAGATCGGCCTGATCTCCTCGGTCACCCAAGCCTTCTGCGGCGACTGCAACCGCGCCCGCCTGTCCACCGAGGGTCAGCTCTACACCTGCCTGTTCGCGACCCGCGGCCACGACCTGCGCACGCTGCTGCGTGGGCCCGCGGCGGCCAGTGACGAGCAGCTGGCTGGCGCCGTGGCCGGCGTCTGGGGCCAGCGTGCCGACCGCTACTCGCAGCTGCGTGGCAGCGGCATCGAGCTGCCGGCGGACGAGCGGCGCGTCGAGATGCACTACATCGGCGGCTGAGCGCCGGGGCCGCCTCTCTCTCACGACGATGGCCCCGACCCGCTCCTGGTTCACCCCCGCACTGCGCCGCCGCACCGCGTGGGCGGTGGCAGCCTGCGCCCTGCTGCCCTGGATGCTGGGCGAGTTCGTGAAGGGCTTCCACATGCCCGGCCTCAGCGCCGACCCGGAGCGCACGCAGCTGCTGATCGACTACCTCGTGATCGGCAGCGTGCTGTTCGGGTTCAGCATGGTGGCCACCTGGCTGGTGGGCTGCTGAGTGGTGGCGGTGATGAAGGGCCCGACCCGCCACGGCGACCCCTTCCCGGGCGACACCCCGCGATGACAACTGCCCTGCAGCTGCGCATCATGCAGCCCGCCGACCTGCCCGCCTACAAGGCGCTGCGCGACCTGATGCTGCAGCGCCACCCCGAGGCCTTCACGTCGGACGCCGAGACCGAGACCCGCCGCGACCTCAGCTACTACCAGAGCCGCCTCAGCGGCGGCAGCACGCTGTTCACGCTGCTGGCCTGCGACGGCCCCGCGCTGCTGGGTGCGCTGACCTGCGAGCGCGAGCAGCGCCGCAAGGTGCAACACACCGCCCATCTGGTGGGCATGATGGTGCTGCCCGGCCACCAGGGCCGCGGCGTCGGCGGCCTGCTGCTGGACGACGCGCTGCAGCGACTGCGTGCGCTGCCCGGGCTGGCCCTGCTGACGCTGTCGGTGACCCGCGGCAACGAGCGCGCGGTGCGGCTGTACGAGCGCCGCGGCTTCGAGCGCTACGGCCGCCTGCCCGGCGCGCTGCGCCTGGACGACGGCCGCGAGCTGGACAAGGATCTGATGGTCTGCCGCCTCTGAGCCGCTGCGCGCTCAGGGCTGCTGCACGTGGAACTGCACCACCAGCTCGTCCTGCACCGCCAGCAGGCCGCCCAGCACGCTGAAGGGCTGCAGGCCGAAGTCGCTCTGCCGTATCACGACCTGACCCCGCGCCTCGCGGCCCTGCACATCGGCCACCAACCACTGGCGCCGGCGCTGGCCGTGCAGTTCGATCTCCACCTCCACTGCCCGCTGCGCGCCCTCGCCCACCTGGCGCAGCGTGCTGACGCGCACCTCGGGGTAGACATCGGCCGCCAGGCTCTTGAGCATGTTGGTGCGCGTGGCAGCCACCGCGCCCTCGTCCAGGCGGCTGGCAAAGGCCGGGCCCAGGCGCTCGCGCAGCGCGGGCGGGTCCAGCACCAGCTCATCCAGCCGGAAGCGCAGCTCAGGGCCGGCCGCCGGCCAGCTCACCACCAGCCGTGGCGCGCGCAGCACATGGTTGTGCCCCAGACCGGCCGCACGACCACCGCGGAACACCAGGATCTGCAGGCGGTCGTCCTCCTGAACGACCACGGCCGCAGCAGCCGGCGGCGGCGCAGGGGGCCGGGGCGAGCTACAGCCGCCCAGCAAGCCGGCGAACGCCAGCGCCAGCAGCGCTCCGCGGGCGATCAAGGGGAGATTCGTGGCGCCATGCACAAGCGTTTTCCTGGGGTTGGGCTGCCGCGCGCCACCCGTGGCGCCGGCCTGGACTAGCATAGTGGCACCCGTCCAGCGAGGAGACACTCATGGCCAGCCTGTTCCGACCGGCGCTCGACCTGATGGCGCAATACGCCGCCTACCACCGTGATCGCCGCAATATCGCCACGCATTTCGTCGGCATCCCGCTGATCGTGTTCGCGATCAGCACGCTGCTGGTGCCGCTGAGCTTTTCCGTTGGCGACACCGCGCTGAACGCCGCGCTGCTGCTGTGGGCGCTGTCCTCGCTGTGGTATCTCACGCGCGGCCATTTCTCGCTGGGCCTGGCCACCGTGGTCGTCAACGGTGGCCTCACCGCGCTGGCCATGCTGGCCGGCCAGGGCGAGCACTGGCTGGCCATCGGCCTGGGCAGCTTCGTGGTGGGCTGGGTGTTCCAGTTCGTCGGCCACTACTACGAGGGCCGCAAGCCCGCCTTCGTGGACGATCTCGTGGGCCTGCTGGTGGGCCCGATGTTCGTGGTCGGCGAGGCACTGTTCACGCTGGGCTGGGGCAGTGCGCTGCTGGCCGAGATCGAGAAGCGCGTGGGGCCCACCCACCTGCGCGACCTGGCGCACCCCGTCTGATGACGGGCAGCGCCCCGGGCGGGTCCCGGGTGAAGCCATGAGCGGCGTGCTGGTGATGGGCGCCGGCTCGGTAGGCTGCTTCGTCGGCGGGCTCACGCAACTGGGCGGCATGCCGGTGCACTTCGTCGGCCGCCCGCGCGTGCTGTCCGCGCTGCGCAGCAAGGGCCTGCGGCTGACCGACCAGGACGGCCTCGACAGGCACATCCCGGCGCTCGAGCTGCGCCTGCATGACGAACTGCCGGCCGAGCTGAAGCCCGACCTGGTGCTGCTGTGCGTGAAGTCCGGCGCGACCGCCGAGGCCGCGGCCCTGCTGGGCGCGGCGCTGCCGGCCGGCACGCCGGTGCTGAGCCTGCAAAACGGCGTCGGCAACACCGCGCTGGCACGCGCGCAGGCGCCCCAGTTGGACTGGCATGCCGGCATGGTGCCCTTCAACATCGCCGAGCTAGCGCCCGGCCACTACCACCGCGGCAGCGGCGGTGCGCTGGCGGTCGAGGGCCGGCCCGAGGACGCGGCGCTGCGGGCCTGGCAGGCCGCGCTGGCCGGGGTGGGCATGAAGCTGCGCCTGCATGCCGACCTGGCACCGGTGCAGTGGGGCAAGCTGCTGATCAACCTCAACAACCCGGTGAACGCACTGTCCGGTCGACCGCTGCGCGAACAGCTGCTGCAACGCGGCTACCGCCGCGTGCTGGCCGCGCTGCAGCAGGAAGCACTGGACCTGCTGGACGCCGCCCAGCGCCCGGTCGCCCAGCTGACGCCGCTGCCGCCGCGCAGGCTGCTGACGCTGCTGCGCCTGCCCACGCCGCTGTTCCGGCTGGCGGCCTCGCGGCTGCTGCGCGTGGATGCCAAGGCCCGCTCCAGCATGGCCGACGACCTGGCCCAGGGCCGGGTCACCGAGATCGACGCGCTGTGCGGCGAGGTCGTGCGCCTGGCCCAAGGCCTGGGCCGCCAGGCACCGCTGAATGCCCGCATGCAGGCACTGGTGCAGGACTGGCCGCAGCGCGGACGCCCCTACGCCCCGTCGGAGCTGCTGGCAGCCATGGGCCAACCCTGACGTCCGGGTCCGATACCGCAAGAAAAACCGAAGCGTCGCTCAACCGCGGGGCGCGCCCAGGCCGGCAGGCGGCTGGTCACAATGCGCGGTTCCCCACAAAGGCCGCCGCCCATGATCGAACTGCTCTCCAACCCGCAGACCTGGATCGCCCTCGCCACGCTGACCGCGCTGGAGCTGGTGCTGGGCATAGACAACATCATCTTCATCAGCATCCTGGTGGACAAGCTGCCCAAGGCCCAGCAGGAGCTGGCGCGCCGACTGGGCCTGTTCATGGCGATGTTC
The DNA here is from genome assembly GCF_913777145.1 of uncultured Roseateles sp. GTDB lineage: Bacteria > Pseudomonadota > Gammaproteobacteria > Burkholderiales > Burkholderiaceae_C > Pelomonas. The sequence continues at coordinate 385,013 of NZ_CAJYPS010000014.1, read as the reverse complement.
ATGCGCATCGCGCTGCTGCTGATGCTGGCCTGGATCGTCGGCATGGTGGAGCCGCTGTTCACGCTGCCCATCATCGACAAGGGCATCTCGGGGCGTGACCTCATCCTGATCGGCGGCGGCCTGTTCCTGATCTGGAAGAGCACGGCCGAGATCCACGGCTCGCTGGAGGGCGAGGACGAGGTCGAGGCCGCCACCACCGGCAAGGCCGCCAAGGCCGCGTTCGGCGCCGCCATCGTTCAGATCATGCTGATCGACCTGGTGTTCTCGCTGGACTCCATCATCACCGCCGTGGGCATGGTGGACGATGTGCGCGTGATGATTGGCGCGGTGATCGCCTCGGTCGCGCTGATGATGCTGTTTGCCGGCCCCATAGGCCGCTTCGTGTCCGACCATCCCACGATCAAGATGCTGGCGCTGTCCTTCCTGGTCGCCGTGGGCGTGGTGCTGGTGGCCGAGGGCTTCGGCCATCCGGTGCCCAAGGGCTACATCTACTTCGCGATGGCCTTCTCGCTGGTGGTCGAGATGATCAACATCAAGATGCGCAAGAAGGCGGACACCAAGGTGAAGCTGCGGCAGCAGATCCCCGGCGACGAATAAGCCGCCAGCGGGCCGCGCACACCGCGGCCCCTCACCGCACCCCACAAATGGCCGGCAATTGCCGGCCATTTCTTTTGACCCTGCAGGCGAGCCAGCCCCTAGCCTGTCGGCCGGTCGAGGCGGAACTTGAGAAGGAAATTGAGCACGCCCGGCCCGGAGTGTTGTGATGCCCCTTTTCACCGGCCTGTCCCCCGAGCAGATCGCCCAGCTGGGCACCGCGCAGATCGCCGCGCTGAAGGCCGCCGACTGGCAGTCCGTCAGCGCCGATCAGTTCGCGGCGCTGACCAGCGCCCAGGTCGCGGCGATCTCGGCCGCCGGCTGGGGCGGCATTGCCACCGATCTGATCGCGGCCATGAATGTGGGCGCCATCGCCGGGCTGAACGCGCGCAGCATGCCGCTGCTGAGCGCCGACCAGTTCGGCGCGCTGCATGACGACCAGCTCGGCGCGCTCGGCACCCAGGCGCTGCGCGCCCTCACCAGCCGCCAGGCGCCCGCGCTCAGCGCCGCGCTGTTCGACCAGTTCAGCCCGACCCAGGTGCAGGCCATCAGCACCTCGGCGCTGGTGGCGCTGAGCAGCAGCCAGGTCGCGGCGCTGGGGCCCAACGAGCTGCAGGAATTCAGCACCACGCAGATACGCTCGCTCAAGCCCGAGCAGATCGGCGCGCTGGACACCGGCGCGGTGGCCGGCCTGGCGTCCAACCAGCTCGCCGCGCTGGGCTCGGCCCAGGTGGCAGGTCTCGGCAGCGCCCAGCTGGGCGCGCTAACACCAGAGCAGACCGGCCAGCTCAGCAGCGCCCAGCTCGCCGGACTGGGCAGCAGCCAGCTCGCCAGCCTGGACACCGACCACCTGCAAGCCCTGACCCCGCAGGCGCTCGCCGGCCTCAGCTCGGCCGCCATCGGGGGCCTGAGCAGCACGCAGATCGCCGCGCTCAGCGGCGACCAGCTCGCGCAGATCGCGACCCGCGCGGTCGCCGGCCTGGCCAACGAGCAGTTGCAGGCCTTTGGTTCGGACCAGTGGCAGTCCATGACCACCGCCCAGATCGCCGCGCTGACCACCGCGCAGATCGCTGCGCTGGGCCCCGAAGACATGGCCTGGCTGTCCACCGCGCAGCTGCGCGCGCTGTCGTCGGCCCAGCTGGGCCGACTGGGTCTGGACGCGCTGGACGCGCTCAGCGCCGACCAGATCGCCAGCCTCGGCTCGCGCCAGCTCGCCGGCCTGGGCACGGCGGCGATCGCGTCACTGTCGGCCGACCAGGTGCATGCGCTGGGCTCGGCCGCGCTGCGCGGCTGGAGCAGCCAGCAGATCGCCGCGCTGGACAGCGATCAGGTGGCCGCGCTGGACAGCGCCAGCTGGGGCAGCCTCAGCAGCGCGCAGCTGCGCGCGATGTCGGACGCCGACATCGCCGCCGTCTCCGTCGACCAATGGGCGGCCATGGGCTCGGCCCAGCTCAACGGCCTCAGCACGCACCAGTTGCAGCTGCTGGGCGCGGATGCGATCGCCTCGCTGGGCACGGCCGCGCTGCGCGGCCTCAGCTCGAGCGCGGCGATGGCGCTGGGCACGGACCAGCTGGACGACTTCTCCGCCGACCAGTGGAAGGCGCTGGGCACGGCCGCGCTGCGCGGCCTCAGCGCCCACCAGCTCGAGGGCCTGACGCCCGACCAGATCGCCGCACTGGGCACGGCCCAGCTCAACGTGCTGACCAGCGCCCAGCTGGGCGGCCTGAACGCCAACTGGCTGGACTCGCTGCAGGCCTCGCAGCTGGCCGGCCTGGGCAGCGCGCAGCTGGCCGCCTTCGGCACGGCCGCGCTGGCCGGGCTGGACCTGGACCAGGTCGTGGCGCTGGGCAGCCGCCAGGTGCTGGGCCTCAGCAGCGCGCAGATCGCCGCCTTCAGCGTGGATCAGGTGGCCGCGCTGTCCACCGCCGCGCTGCGCGCGCTCACCAGTGCCCAGGCCTCGGCGCTGAGCGTGGAGGAGCTGCAGTCGCTCAGCGAGGCGCAGTTCCAGGCCTTCACCAGCACCCAGCTGCGCGGCTTCAGCGACGCGATCTGGCGCTCGCTGAATGCCAGCCAGATCGGCGACCTGAGCGCCGCCCAGCTCAACGGCCTGGGCTCGCGCCAGCTGCAGCTGCTCAGCGCCGACCAGCTCAGCGCGCTCAGCACGCAGGCACTGGCCGGCCTGGGCTCGGCCGCAATGCTGGGCCTGAGCGCCAGCCAGCTGGGCGCGCTGTCGGTGGACCAGCTGCATGCGCTGAGCACCGCCGCCATCCGCGCGCTGCCCACCAATGCGGTGGCCGCGCTGGACGACACCCAGCTGGCCGCGCTGAGCCCGGCCCAGGTGGCTGCGCTGAGCTCGGCCCAGTGGGCCGCCATCGGCACCGACCACCTGCAGACCCTCAGCGGCGCGCAGATCGCTGGCCTGTCGGCCTCGCAGTTTGCGCAGCTGGGCACGCAGACCATCGCCGCGCTGCAGCCCGATCAACTGGCCGCGATCAACGCCAAGCAGCTGGCCGGTGCCAGCACGCAGCAGATCGACGCACTGTCGGCCGACCAGCTGCGCTTCCTCAGCCCCAGCGCGCTCAGCGGCCTCACGGCCCGCCAGCTCGCGGTGCTGGGCGCCGACGATGTGCAGGCGCTGGGCACGGCCCAGCTGGCTGCGCTCAGCGGCGCGCAGCTCAAGAGCCTGAGCGCCGCCGCGCTGGGTGGGCTCACGGCCGAACAGCTGGGCGCACTGAGCGCGCAGCAGACCGCAGTCTGGAGCGGCGACCAGCTGCGCGCGCTCAGCCCCGAACAGATCTCCGAGCTGGGCACGGCCGCGATACGCGGCCTCAGCGGCGCGGTCATCGGCCAGCTCGGCAGCGCACAGCTGCAGGCACTGCAGCCCGAGCAGCTGGGTGCACTGACCTCGTCCGCCACCGCCAACCTCAAGGCCGAGCAGTTGCAGGCGCTGTCCGGCGAACAGCTCGCGGCGCTGAGCACCGCCAGCGTGGCCGCGCTGACCGCCAGCCAGCTCGCGGCGCTGGGCAGCGGCGCACTGGCCAGCTTCACCGGCAGCCAGCTCGCCGCGCTGAGCGCCGGCCAGATCAGCAAGCTGGGCACGGCCGCGCTGGCCGCGCTGGCCGACGAGCAGGTCGCCGCCCTCACCTCGCGCCAGACCAGCGGCCTGGGCAGCGCCCAGCTGCAGGCGCTGAGCGCCGAGCAGCTGGGGGCGCTGGGCAGCAGCGCGGTCGCCGGCCTGGCCAGCAGTGTGGTGGCCGCGCTCAGCAGCCAACAGATCGCGCAATGGGGCAGCACCCAGATCCAGGCGCTGAGCGCCAGCCAGCTGCGGGCACTCAGCGACAGCACGCTGCGCAGCCTGCATGACGACCAGGTCGGCGCGCTGGGCAGCGCCCAGCTCAACAGCCTCAGCACGCGCCAGTGGCAGCTGCTGGGCGTCGACCAGATCGCCGCGCTGGGCACGGCAGCGCTGCAGGGCCTCAGCGCCACGTCGGCCGCGGCCCTCACCACCGCACAGCTGAGCGCCCTCAGCGCCAGCCAGCTGCCGCTGCTGTCCACCCAGGCGGTGCGAGCGCTCGGCACCGACCAGCTGCAGGCGCTGGGCAGCGACCAGGTCGCCGCGCTGTCGCCGCAGGCGATCGCGGTGCTCAGCACCGCGCAGTTCCAGAGCCTGTCGCTGGCCGACATCCAGGCGCTGGGCTCGGCCCAGATCGCCGCACTCAGCAGCGCCGAGCTGCGCAGCCTGGGCACGGCCGGCCTGGGCCGCCTCAGCGATGCGCAATGGGGTGAGCTGCAGAGCAACCAGGTGGCCGCGCTCAGCAGCGCGCAGATCGCCGCGCTGGCCAGCAACCAGCTGGCCGCGCTGGAGCCCGGCGCCATCGCGGCGCTGAGCACCGCGCAGTGGGTGGCGCTGAACGCCACGCAGATCCAGGCGCTGGGCACGGCCGCGATCGCGGCGCTGAGCCGCAGCGAGGTGGGCGCGCTGACGCTGGCCCAGATCAATGCGCTGAGCACCGCGCAATGGGCGGCGCTGGGCGCCACCCAGCTGAATGCGCTCAGCAGCGCGCAACTGCACAACCTGGCCCCCGGCAGCCTGGCCGCGCTGTCCACCAACGCGCTGAGCCTGCTGACCAGCAGCCAGATCAACGGGCTGGACGCCCAGCAGCTGGGCGCGCTGTCCACCGCGCAGATCGCGTCGCTGGCCACCGGGGCGCTGGCCGCGCTGTCCACCGCGCAGCTGGGCGGGCTCAGCCCCACGCAGATCGCCGCGCTGCAGGCCGCCGCGGTGCAGCCCCTGACCACCGCCCAGATGCTGGGGCTGGACAGCGCGCAGTGGCAGGCCTTCACCAGCCGCCAGATCGCCGCCATAGACGCCAATGAATGGGGTGCGCTGGCCGGCGTGTTGCCAACGCTCAGCAGCGCCCAGCTGGCCGGCCTCACGGTCGCTCAGCTGCAGGCCTTCACCAGTGCGGACATCACCCACCTGGTCAGCAGCCAGATCGGCGGCATCAGCTCGGCCGCCATCGCCGGCCTCAGCATCGGCCAGCTGGACCTGCTGGGCACCCAGCAACTGGCAGGCCTCAGCAGCGCGCAGATGCAGGCGCTGAGCGGCGCCCAGCTCGCGTCGCTGAGCAACGACCAGCTGCATGCGCTCAGCACGCAGCAGCTCAATGCGCTGACCGGCAGCGCGATCGCGGCGCTGAGCTCCGAGCAGATCAGCCTGCTGGGCACGGCCGGCACGGCCGCGTTCAACAGCAGCGTGTTCGGGTCACTCAGCAGCGCGGTGCTGGCGCTGATGACCGCCACGCCGGTGCCCGGCCTGGGCACCGAGCAGCTGGCCGCGCTGACCAGCGCCCAGGTGCCGGGCCTGAGCACCGCGCAGATCGCCGCGCTCACGCCGGCCCAGGTGGCGGCGCTCACGCCGTCGGCGCTGAGCGCACTGGCCAGCGAGCAGTTCGGCGCGCTGCAGCCCGGCCAGATCGCCGCGCTCACCACCGCGCAGATCGACCTGCTCAGCACCGCCGAGATGCGCCTGCTGAGCACCGCCGCGCTGGCGGGGCTGAACGCGCTGCAGATCCATGCGCTGGACAGCACCCAGGCCGCGGCGCTGACCACCAGCCAGCTGCAGGCGCTGGCGCCCGAAAGCCTGATGGGCCTGAGCACCGCGGCGCTGCACGCGCTGGGCAGTGCCGGCATGGTCGCGCTGCTGCCGGGCCAGATCGCCGCGCTGACCAATCCGCAGATCGCCTCGCTGGACAGCCTGCAGCTGCAGGCGCTGTCGGCCGATTCGCTGCGCCAGCTCAACGGCGACCAGCTCGCGGCGCTGGGCACGCTGCAGATGCAGTGGCTCAGCACCACGCAGATGCAGGCGCTGCAGCCGCAGCAAATCGGCGCGCTCAGCGACGCGGCGGTGGGCAGCCTGTCCATCGCCCAGCTGCAGTCGCTCACGGCGGATCAGCTCGCCAACCTGGACGCCGGCCAGATCGCCAGCATCACGCCCTACCGGCTCGCGTCGCTGTCCACCGCCGCGTTCGCGACGCTGCACGGCGACCAGCTGGAGGGCCTGACCGTGTCCCAGGTGCTGTCGCTGTCCACCGCCCAGCTCGCGGCGCTCAGCGTGTCGGCCATGCCGGGGCTGAACCCGGCCGCGCTGCATGCGCTGTCGGCCGCGCAGTTCTCGGTGCTGCGGCCCGAGCAGCTGGCCGTGCTGTCCAGCGAGCAGATCGAATCGTTGACCACGCCCGAGATCGCCACGCTCACCACCGCCCACATGGCGGCGCTGGGCGGCCTGCAGCTGCAGGCGCTGACGCCCACGCAGTTGGTGGCGCTGACCAGCACCCAGGTCGCGGCGCTGTCGCCCACCAGCTTCGGCGCCTTCGAGACCGACCAGATCCCGCTGCTCAGCCCCTCGGCGATCGGCGCGCTTAGCGGTGCGCAGCTCAATGCGCTGCCCACCGACCACATCGGCATGCTGACCCAGGCGCAGATCTCGGCCATGAGCACGGCCGAGCTCAGCGCCATCGACATGCAGCACGTCGCCGGCTTCACCGGCGCACAGCGCGAGGTGATGACGCCGGCCCAGCTGGCCGCACTGGCCGGCGTGTCGCCGCTGGTGCTGGACTTCGGCGGTCTGGGCGTGCAGACCGTGGACGCGGCCCATGGCGTGATGTTCGACATCAACGCCACCGGCCATGCGCAGCAGATCGGCTGGGTCGGCGACCACGCCGGCCTGCTGGCGCTGGACCGCAACGGCAACGGCGTCATCGACAACGGCGCCGAGCTGTTCGGCACCGCCACCCGGCTGGCCGACGGCCACCTGGCGGACAACGGCTTCCAGGCGCTGGCCCAGCTGGACAGCAACCACGACGGCCACATCAGCGCCGCCGACCACGACTTCAACCAGCTCAAGGTCTGGATGGGCAGCCATGCGGACGCCAACGGCCACGCCAGCGGCGGCCAGCTGCTGAGCCTGGCCGACCTGGGCATCGTGGAGCTGGACCTGGGCGCCAGCGCCAGCGACCAGATGCAGAACGGCAATCTGCTGGGCCTGATCTCGGGCTACACCACGCAGGACGGCGCCCACCACCAGCTGGCCGACGTGTGGTTCGGCAGCGCCGGCAACGGCACGGCCGCCGCGGCCCCGGCGCTGCACGAGCTGCTGCAGGCCCCGGCGCCCGCGCTGCTGCAGGACGGCACGGCCACCGCCGCCGCACCGGCGCCCGACACCACCGCCCCCAGCACGCACGGCGCCTGGGTGCATCGGCCGGGCACGGACGACGACCTGGAGCTGCGCAACGCCGCGCTGCGCTGGATCTGAACGGGCCGCGGTCATCCGATCACGAGGCTTGCGCGTTCAGCCGACACAATCGGCGCCACGCCATGCCTCGAGGACCGCGATGAACCTGCCCGCCCGCAGCGCCGTGCTGCTGCTGACCGCCTCCCTGCTTGCCGGCGCCGCGTCGGCCCAGACGCTGCGCGAACGCCTGCGCGAGCGGCTGCTGGAGCGCGCCGAGCAGCGTGACGAGGGCGTGCCCGACGACCTGGCCGACCTGGGCGGCGGCCGCGAGCTCAGCTGCGCCCAGTGGGCCGAGCGCGTGAACCGGCTGCAGGAACGCGCGGTCAGCCGCCATCCCGGCCCCACGCCCGACCTGGCCGACCTGGCTTATGGCGACCAGGCGCTGCAGCGCCTGGATGTCTACAAGTCACGCCACGGCGGCGACACGCCCGCGCCGGTGCTCGTGATGGTGCACGGCGGCGGCTGGTGCGTGGGCGACAAGGCCGTGCCCTCGGTCACCGAGCACAAGGTGGCCCGCTGGACGCCGCGCGGCTTCGTGTTCGTGTCGGTCAACTACCCCATGGTGGCCGAGGGCAGCGACGCGCTGGCCCAGGCCCGCCACATCGCGCAGGCCGTGGCCTATGTGCAGGCCCATGCGCCGGACTGGGGCGGCGACCCCGCCCGCGTGATCCTGATGGGGCATTCGGCCGGCGCCCACCTGGTGTCGCTGGTGAACGCCAGCCCCGCGCTGCGCAGCGCGGCCGGCGTCAGGCCGGTGCTGGGCACGGTGTCGCTGGATGCCGGCGCCATCGACGTGGTCAAGCAGATGCCCCAGGTCTACCCCTTCCTCAAGACCCGCTACCTGGAGGCCTTCGGCAGCAACGAGGCCGGCTGGATCGCCGCGTCGCCGCTGCAGCAGCTGGGCGCCGGCGCCTCGCCCTGGCTGGGCGTGTGCTCCACCCAGCGCAAGGACCACCCCTGCGACCAGGCCCGCGACTATCAGGCCCGCAGCCGCGCGCTGCAGATAGACGCCAGCGTGCTGCCGCAGGCCAAGGGCCATGGCGCGATCAACAAGGAGCTGGGCCAGCCCGGCGCCTACACCGACGCGGTGGAGCGCTTCATGGCCGGGCTGGACCCCACGGTGGCCGGCCTGCTGAAGCGGCGCTGATCGCACGCGCCTTGCGCCGCATCAAGGCGCGGCGGCGCGCGACCCGTCAGCATCGCCGGCTTGTGTGTGCCTGCGTTGCCGAGATGACCCACTCCCCTTCCCTACTGGAACGCCTGGCCGGCGCCGGCCTGCAACCCCTGACCCTGGCCGGCCGCCAGCTGCTGCCCATCGTGCAGGGCGGCATGGGCGTGGGCGTGTCCGCCCACCGCCTGGCCGGCAGCGTCGCCGCCCAGGGCGGCGTGGGCACGCTGTCGTCCATAGACCTGCGCCGCCACCACCCGGACCTGATGGCGCGCAGCGCCGGCATGGCCGATGACGACGACGCCAAGAAGGCCGTGATCGCCCAGGCCAACCAGGAGGCGCTGGCCCGCGAGATAGACCTGGCCCGCGCCACTTCCGGCGGGCGCGGCCTGCTGGCGGTGAACGTGATGCGCGCGGTCAGCGACTACGCGGCCTCGGTGCGCACCGCGCTGGAGCGCGGCATCGACGCGCTGGTGGTGGGCGCCGGCCTGCCGCTGGACCTGCCCGAGCTCGCGCAGGACCACCCGCGCACCGCGCTCATCCCCATCCTGTCCGACGCCCGCGGCGTCGCGCTGCTGTGGAAGAAGTGGGAGCGCCGCCAGCGCCTGCCCGACGCCATCGTCATCGAGCACCCGGCCCATGCCGGCGGCCACCTGGGCGCGGCCCGCGTGGGCGACCTGGGCGACACGCGCTTCGCCTTCGAGACCGTGCTGCCGGCGGTGCGCCAGCTGATACGCGATGCCGGCGTCGAGGGCCGGGTGCCGCTGATCGCGGCCGGCGGCGTGCGCCGCTGCGAGGACATCCAGCGCCTGCAGTCGCTGGGCGCGGATGCGGCCCAACTGGGCACGGCCTTTGTCGCCACCGAGGAATGCGACGCCCACCCCGAGTTCAAGCGGGTGGTGGCCGAGGCACGCGAGGAAGACCTGGTGGAGTTCACCAGCGTGGCCGGCCTGCCGGCCCGCGCGGTGATGACGCCCTGGCTGCGCAAATACCTCAAGGCCGAGCCGCGCCTGCAGGCGGTGGCCCAGCTCAAGCAGCGCTGCACCATGGCCTTCGACTGCCTGGCCCAGTGCGGGCTGCGCGACGGCCTCAAGGGCTGGGGTCAGTTCTGCATAGACCAGCGCCTGGCCGCCGCGATGCGCGGCGAGGCCGACAAGGGCCTGTTCTTCCGCGGCCGCGGCGCCCTGCCCTTCGGCACGCAGATCGCGACCGTGCGCCAGCTGATGGAGCGCCTGCTGACGCCGGGCGTGGCGCTGGGCACGCCGGCCTGAGGCGAGTCATCGGACAGGCGGTTAACGGCTCTATGCTGCGGACTGTCTCCGTCTCAAGCCGCCGACGCCGCCCATGTTTTCCCACGTCTTCCTAGGCACCAACGACTTCGACACCGCGCTGCGCTTCTACCGCCCGCTGATGGACGCGCTGGGCATCGCCGCGCGCTTCTGCGACGCCAGCCGCCCCTGGGCGGCCTGGCAATCCCAGCCCGACCCGCGCCCGCTGCTGGTGCTGGGCCACCCTTATGACCGCCGGCCTCACGAGCCGGGCAATGGCCACATGCTGGCGTTGCTGGCCGACACGCGCGAGCGCGTGGACCAGGCCTATGCGGTGGCGCTGGCCCACGGCGGCCGCTGCGAGGGCCCGCCGGGCCTGCGGCCGCACTACCACGCGCACTACTACGGCTGCTACTTCCGCGATCCCGCGGGCAACAAGCTCAGCGTGGTCTGCCACCGACCGCCCGAGGCCTGAGCCCCGGGGGCCGGCAAGCGGCGATCAGACGCCGTCTATGCGCACCTGCACGCCGGTGGACGTGTAGCTCACGCTCAGCTTGCTGAAGCCGCTGACCGTGACGCTGGCGAACTGGCCGCCATGCTTGGCGCTGCGCAGCACGTTCAGCGTGTCGCCGACCTTGGGCGTGTAGCCGCCGGCAAAGGCGATCTTCAGATCGCCACCCGCCACCACCGAATTGCCCGCCACCTGCAGCGTGCCCTGCGTGGCCGAGCTCAGCACCAGGCTCAGCGTGCCCGCGGTCTGCGTGTAGTTGGCGCCCAGCGCCAGCGCAGCCGGGGCCGCGCTCTCCAGCACGCCGCCCTTCACGAACACGTCGCCCGTGCCGAAGGCGGTGGCGCTGTCGGCCGCCAGCGTGCCCGCGGCCAGCACGGTGCCGCCCGAGTAGCTGTTGGCACCGGCCAGGCGCAGCTGGCCACTGCCCAGCTTGGTCAGGCGGCCCTTGCCGGCGATGTCGTTGCGCCAGCTGTCCTTGGCGTTGAAGCCACCCAGCGATGCGTCCATGGTGACGCTGACGTCGCCATTGAACGCCCCATAGCCGTCGGCGGCCGCGAACAGGTTGAGGCGGCCCCAGCCTTCGCCGTCATTGGCCAGTGGGTAGCCCGAGTCAATCTCGGTGGTCTTGAGCACCACGCGACGCTGGTCGGCGCTCAGGTAGGGCAGACGGGTCTCCAGCAGCACCTCGGCGCCCTTGGGCACGACCGCGGCCGCACCGCTGGCATTGATCTGCGGGAAGCCGTAGGTCAGGCGCTGCAGATAGGCCTTCTTGTTGGCGCTGTAGTCGGCAAAGCGATCGAAGTCGGCGTTGCTGCTGTCCTGGGTCTTGGCGGTGTGCGCGGCGACGTTCAGTGCCAGCGCATCGGCGCTCTTGGTCTGGCTCAGCAGGTAGTTCTGCGCCTGGGCATAGGCCGCGGCCTTCACGGTCGGCGTGTAGTAGCTGGCCGCCGACAGGCTGTAGGCCACGACCGCGGTGGCCTGCACGCGGCCGCCCATCACGTCCAGCGGCGAGTGCATGCCGGCCAGGATGCGGTTCTCGCCCATCTCCATCGCACGGCTGACCAGTTCCTGGAAGCGCTGCGGCACCAGATAGGCCATGGCCAGCGTGTCGCGCCAGGCCTCGGCCGTGTGGCCGCTGGGGAAGCCACCGTCGGTGGTGGGCGTGCTGCTCTTGGCCGACTCCAGCGCCGGCACCACCTTCACGTCCGTGCTCCAGCGCCAGGGCCGGGCGTACTTGTAGAAGCGCTTGGCCGGCTCGGTCGAGCCGTCGGCGATGTTGTTGATGAAGTCCACCGCCAGACCGAGGTTGGTGTTGGTGGTCGAGCCCACGCCCAGGTTGTTGCCGCCGTCGTTGACCACCGGCACCACCGGCTGGCTCGCGTCCACGCTGGTGATGGTGGTGGTCTGCTGCGCACCGGTGCGCCAGATGCTGGTCAGCGGGCCGAAGCCGTCGCTGACGCTGTAGCCCTTACCGCGGCGGTCGTCCAGATAGGCCGCCAACGCCTGCGCGGCGCTGCGGCCCTGGGTGGCGGTCTTCACATAGTTGATGTTGGCCGCATGCACGGTCGCGTTCTTCACCACGCCGTCGGTGGCATCGCCCGGCAGGCCGCTCCAGGTGGAAGCGGTCACCGCGGCGCAGCCATTGGCCGCGGCCAGGCTCACGCCGGCATCGACCTTGAGCGTGCTGGGCGTCCAGATGTCCAGATAGCCCTGCAGCACGCGCACGCCGGCATTGGTGTCGACGGTCACGTTGCAGGGGTTGTCGCGGCGGTTGGTCGCGCCGTTGTCCACATAGGCGACGGCGCTGGGCACCGGCGCGCTGTCGGTCGTGCCCAGGCCGGCCGGCTCGGCCGGCACCACCAGAGGTTCGGGGCCGTCGTTGCCGCCACCGCAGGCCATCAGGGCCGCGGCGGAAGCCACGGCAAGCGCGAGAGCATGGAGACGCAGGGAGGAGGTGGGGCGGTGCGGGTACATCTGAATCCCAGGTGACGAAAGCCCGGGATTTTTTACAGCCGGCATGACACCGCTGTGTCACGCGCCGCCGCAACGCAAGACCTGCCCCTGCGGGTCGGCAGGGTCAGGTCTTGATGAGCCGCAGCTCAGCGCCGGCCGGTGCCCAGCAGCACCAGCCCCCCCACGACCACCGCACCCACACCCATCCACACCGGGATGTTGATGTCCTGGGTCTCCTCGACCTTGATCTCCACCGGCCCCAGCTTGGCCGCCGTGTGTTCGCGGGTGTAGGAAACCCCGCCATAGACCAGGCTCAGCGCGCCCGCGACGATGAGTGCCAATGCGGTCCAACGAATCAAGCCCATGATGTCCTCCTGTGGCTTCGGCCTCGGGGCGGCAAGTTGCGCCGCACTCACCGGGCCGAATGGGGGCATTGGAGGCCCCGGCGGCCGCCGGCCCTGTAGGCGGCGGCCGGCAGCGGCTGTAGGCGGGGCTGCGGCTCAGGTGGCCCAGATGCGCGGGTCGCCGCCCGGCAACGCCCACAGGCGCTCGCGCCACAGGCCCCGCACACGCCGCAGGCCCAGCGTCAGCGCCTCCAGGTCGTCGCCCACCAGGCGGGCCAGCAGCAGCTCCGCGCCGGGGCGCTGCAGCCGCGTGATGCCGGCCAGCGCCAGGCCGTCCAGCAGCGCCCGGCTGTCATCCAGCAGCGTGTCGGGGTCCGCGATCGCCGGCAGCGGTGCGGTCTGCGCATAGACCAGCGTGGCCAGCACGCGGTGGCCGGCCAGGCCGCAGGGGCCGTCCAGCAGCGCGGTGTCGGCCGCGTCCAGCCAGCCGCGGTCCAGCCACAGGCCCGGCAGTTCCAGGTGCTGCAGCAGGCGGCCACGCTCGAAGGCCTGGCCCGCGGCCGGCAGGCCCAGGCCCAGCACCTCGCTGGCAATCAGGCTGGCGCCGGGGTCCAGCGTCAGGCGCAGCTCGTTGCGGCCGTCGCAGCCGCTGTAGGCCAGCGTCTCCTGCGGCAGCCACTCCAGTCGCGCGCCGCCTGCCACGCGAGCCTGCACCGCCTGCACCGCCGCGCCGGCGTTGGAGCGGTAGAAGCGGGTCGCGGCCGGCGTGGTCACCAGCAGGTGGGCGCCGGGCTGCACGTCCAGCGAGATGTCCAGCCGGTCACCGCCCACCAGGCCGCCGGGCGGATGGACCAGCACCGCCTGCGCAAGACCCGGCCCTTCGGGGTAGAGCGTCTTCAGCAGCCGCAGCGGCCCCTCGTGCTCGCTGCGCACCCGCGTGCGCTCGCCCTCGCGCAGCGCCTGCAGCGCCAGCCGGGCCGGCCAGCGCACCGCGCCCGCGGCTTCAGGCGTCAACCAGCAGCCCCTTGGTCTCGATGAAGCGCACCACCTCGTCCAGGCCCTCACGGGTCTTGAGATTGGTCATCACCCAGGGCTTCACGGGCCGCATGCGCGCGGTGTCGCTGCGCATCACGTCCAGGTTGGCGCCCACATGCGGGGCCAGGTCGGTCTTGTTGATCACGAAGAGGTCGCTCTTGGTGATGCCGGGCCCGCCCTTGCGCGGGATCTTCTCGCCCGCGGCCACGTCGATCACGTAGATCGTCAGGTCGCTGAGTTCGGGGCTGAAGGTGGCGGCCAGGTTGTCGCCGCCGCTTTCCACGAACACGATGTCCGCGTCGGGGAACTTCTCCAACATGCGGTCCACCGCTTCCAGGTTGATGGAGCAGTCCTCGCGGATCGCGGTATGCGGGCAGCCGCCGGTTTCCACGCCCATGATGCGTTCGGGTTCGAGCGCGCCGGCCACGGTCAGCAGGCGCTGGTCTTCCTTGGTATAGATGTCGTTGGTGACCACCACCAGGTCCCAGCGCTCGCGCATGGTCTTGCACAGCATCTCGACCAGGGTGGTCTTGCCGGAGCCCACCGGCCCGCCCACGCCCACGCGCAGCGGCGGCAGCTTCTTGGTGCGATTCGGGATGGCGTGCAGTGAAGCGTTCATGAGCGGAACAGTCTCGAGTATTGGGTTTCGTGGCGGGCGCCATAGACGCCCAGCAGCGGCGCGAAGGCCAGCGGCTCGGGCGCCGCGAGCGCAGCGTCCACCGCCTGCGGAATGGCTTGCACGAGCCGTGCCAGCAAGCGCTGGCCGGCACTCTGGCCCAGCGGCACGGCCCGCACCGCGGCCTGCATCAGGTTCTCGGCCCAGCCGAAGGCCATGGCCTGCAGCGCCGGCTCCAGCGCTGCGCTGCGCATCGCGGTGGTGGCGCCCATCACCACGCCCCAGGCCGGCGCGGGGGTCAGGGCTTGCAGCAGCGGCAGCGCCGGGTGGTCCGGCAGCTGGCCCTGCAGCCAGGCCAGCAGGCTGCGGCCCATCTGCTGGGCCTGCTGCAGGCTCTCGGCGCTCTCGCGGGTCTGCAGCGCCCAGGCATTGAGCTCGGCCAGGCGGGTGCCGTCCAGCGCCAGCGCCGCCGCATGGGCGGCCGCCGCCAGCGGCAGCTCGGCGCGCGCCTGCACCAGCGCGAGCTGGTTGAGCAGCCAGTCGCCGGCGCTGGTCTCGTCATGCACCACGCCCGCGTCCACCGCCGCCTCCAGGCCCTCGGAATAGCTGAAGCCGCCCACCGGCAGCGCGGGGGACGCAAGCCACAGCAGGTGCAGCAGGGAGGCGGGGGATTCGGCAGACATTGCGGGCGGACCCAGGTGAGGCGGCAAGGCCCGCAAGCCTAAACCGGCCGGGTGCCCGCAGACGCCAGAAATCGCCCGGCCTGGGGCAAATCCGGGGCGCTCGGGCAGGACTCAGTGGTCGTGATCGCAGCCGGGGCCGTGCACATGGCCGCCCGGCGCGTGATCGTGGTGATCATGGCCGCAGCCCGGGCCGTGCTGGTGGCCGGCGTCATGCGCCCGCACCGGGATGGACAGCGGCTTGCGCGCAGGGGTGGCCGCCGGGGCATGGTCGTCGTGGGCATGGCCATGCGCGTGGTCGTGGTCGTGGTGGTGGTGATGGCCGTGGCCGCCGCCCTCGCCGTAGGCCCCACCCTCGGGTTCGAAGGCGGCCTGGGCTTCGGTGACGATCAAGTGCTGGCGGCGCAGCATGTCGGCCAGCACGGCATCGGGCTCGAACTGCAGCAGCTCGGGCTGAAGCTCCAGCGGCACATGGCGGTTGCCCAGGTGGTAGGCGGCGCGCAGCAGGTCGAAGGGCGTGCCGTGATCCGGGCAATGCCGCACCTGCAGCACCGGCTGGGGCGCGGCCGTCACCACCACCAGCGTGCCGTCGGACACCACCAGCACATCACCGCCGCGCACCACGGTGCCGCGCGGCAGGAACACGCCCAGGCGCCGGCCGGCGGAGTCGGTGGCCTCGAAACGGCTTTTCTGGCGCACGTCCCAGTCCAGGTCCACGCGAAACGCGCGCTTGAGCAACACCGGGGCCAGGCCCCGCCCTTGGGAAACGATCTTGTCGACGGTCAGCATGGCGGCATTGTGCGCCCCCTCTGCGGCGCCCCGGGGCCCAGCAGACACGGCCCAAGCCCGAGGCGCGAACTCCGCCATCGCATGCAATTTTTGTCATTTCACATCGGATCACTTCTTGTTATTTCGATTTATTTAGTAAAAATGATAATCAACAAATTGCACCGACAGCCTCCACGGGTTTGTCGGGATCCGCCTCAACAGCCCACGCCGCCGCGAAAGGACAGGCCATGAAGACCCCCGACCTGCTGCTGGTCGACGACGACCCCGGCATGATCCAGGTGATGGCCCGCGCGCTGTCCGGCCTGGGCCGGCTGCGCTTTGCCACCGGTGGCGAGCAGGCGCTGCGCCAGATGGCCGACGCCACGCCCGACCTGGTGCTGCTGGACGGGGACATGCCCGGCCTGAATGGCCTGGAAGTGTGCCGGCGCATGAAGGGCGACCCGCAGCTGGCCGGTGTGCCGGTGATCTTCGTGACGGGCCAGAACAGCGCGGAGGACGAACTGCGTGGACTGGAGACCGGCGCATCGGACTTCATCGCCAAGCCCATCAGCGAGCCGCTGCTGGTGGCCCGCGCCCGCACCCAGCTGCGCGTGAAGGCGCTGACCGACGAGCTGCGCGCAATGGCGTCCACCGACGGCCTCACCGGCGTGGCCAACCGCCGCAGTTTCGACGAGGCGCTGGCACGTGAATGGCGCCGCCAGCAGCGCAGTGGCCAGCCGCTGAGCCTGCTGCTGGTGGATGTGGACCATTTCAAGGCCTACAACGACCACTACGGCCACCAGGGTGGCGACGCCTGCCTGCGCAGCGTGGCCCAGGCGCTGGCCGAGGCGCGCCGGCGCCCGGCGGACCTGGCCGCACGCTACGGCGGCGAGGAGTTCGCGCTGCTGCTGCCCGACACCGACCGCGACGGCGCCGACTATGTCGCGCGCCGCATCCTGGAGCTGATCGACGCGCTGGCACTGCCGCATGCGAACTCCCGCACCGCGCCGCATGTGACCGTGTCCATCGGCATCAGCTACCTGGACCAGATCCATGCGGACCGCCGCCCGGTCGGCGCCGGCCCGATCACGCCGGACGAGTCTCCGGAGGCACTGCTGCGCGCGGCCGACATCGCGCTCTATGCGGCCAAGCAGGCCGGCCGCGCGCGCGCCTGCTGCCTGGACATGCTGGATGTGGACTCGCCGCAGCGGGTGCGCGCCGCCCGCCACCACGGCCGCACCCGCCCCGCCGACCTGGACGAGCCGGCGTGACCCCGCCCCATGGAGCCGCGGCCGCGCGCATCGCTGCCGCGATGACCTTCTGCATAGGCCTGACGCTGGCGCTGGGTGCCACCATCTGGCAGCGCCACCACAACCGCGTCGCGGCGCAGCAGGCCTTCGATGCGCTGGCCGCGCATTCGGTGGACGAGATCCAGAACCGACTGCGCCGCTATGACTACGGCCTGCACGGGCTGCGCGGCGCGGTGCTGTCGGGCGGCCTGCGCGCGATCACGCAGGAGCAGGTGCGGCAGTACAGCGAGAGCCGCGACATCGACCGGGAATTCCCTGGCGCACGCGGCTTCGGCGTGGTCTGGCGCGTGCCGCAGGCCCAGCAGGAGCGCTTCGTGGCCGGCATGCGCCTGGACGGCCAGCCGGACTTCGCGATCCGCCAGTTGCAGCCGCACGATGGCGAGCGTCAGGTCATCAGCTTCATAGAGCCGCTGTCGCGCAACCGCGCCGCGCTGGGGCTGGACATCGCGTCCGAGCCGCACCGCCGCCAGGCCGCGCTGGACGCCATGCACAGCGGCCGCGCCGCGCTGAGCGCGCCGGTCACGCTGGTGCAGAGCCCCGGCCAGCAGTCCAGTTCCTTCCTGCTGATGCTGCCCATCTACCGGCCGCAGATGCCGCTGCAGACCCCCGCGCAACGCGAGGCCGCGACGCTGGGCTGGACCTATGCACCACTGGTGGCCGACGAGGTGCTGAGCGGCCTGTATGCGCTGGGCCGCACCTTTCACCTGGCGCTCTACGACCTCTCCAGCCCGCAGCCCGACCAGGCCTTCTACGGCGGCCACAGCCCGGCAGCTGCCGACGATGTCGACGGCCTGCCCACCACGCGCACCGACTTCGAGCTGCACGGCCGCCGCTGGCAGGCACGCCTGCAGGCCACACCGGACTTCGTGGCCGGACTGGACCAGACCGCTCCGCTGCATGTGGGCCTGGCCACCGCCGCACTCGCGGCCCTGCTGGCCAATGTCGTGTGGCTGTGGATGAACGGCCGCGCCCGCGCGCAGCGCGAATGGCTGGAGGTGGCGCGCCGCGCCACCATCATCGAGGGCTCGGAGGACGCCATCATCGGCGCCACGCTGGACGGCGAAATCACCGAATGGAACGCCGGCGCCGAGCGCCTGTTCGGCTACCGGGCCGACGAGGCGCTGGGCCGGCGCATCGAGGACCTGCTGCTGCCCGAGGACCGGCGCGCCGAGGACCAGCGCTTCCGCGCCACCATCGCCAGCGGCCGGCGCGTGCCGCCCTTCGACACGCTGCGCCGCCACCGCGACGGCACGCTGATCGCGGTGTCGCTGACCGCCGGCCCCATCCTGGACGCCCGGGGCCAGTGCGTGGGCATGGCCAAGACGCTGCGCGACATGCGCGAGGCCCAGCGCGCCCGCGCCGAGCTGGCCGCACTCAACACCAGCCTGGAACAGCAGGTGGCCAGCCGCACCGAGGCGCTGGAGACCGCGCTGCGCGACAACACCGCGCTGCTGCAGACGCTGGACCGCTTCGCCATCGTCACCACCGCCGACCGCCAGGGCCTGATCACCGCAGTGAACGCGCGCTTCTGCCGCGTGTCCGGCTTCGAGGCCGAGGAGTTGCTGGGCCGCAGCCATCGCATGCTGGCCTCCGACGGCCAGGATGCGGCCTTCTGGCAGCAGATGTGGACGCAGCTGGAGTGCGGCCAGCCCTGGCGCGGCGAGATCCATCACCGCGCCAAGGACGGCAGCGACTACTGGATAGACAGCATCGTCGCGCCCTTCCTGGACGCGGCCGGGCGCATCGAGAAGTTCGTGTCCATCAGCGCCGACATCACGCCCATCAAGCGCCTGCAGCAGGAAGCCGAGCGCGCCCGCCTGGCCGCCGAGGAGGCCAACCGCTTCCTGCAGGCGGTGACCGACCGCCTGCCGCTGCGCATCGCCTACCTGGACAGCCAGCATCGCTTCCGCTTCGTGAACTCCGCGCAGTGCGAAGCCTACGGCCTGCCCCGCGAGCAGCTGCTGGGGCGCCAGCCCCGGGTCTTCGTGGACGGCGTGCCGCCTGCCGAGCTGCAGCCGGCCTTCGACGCGGTGCTGCGTGGCGAGTCCCACATCTACGAGGCCTCGCTGCCGCTGGCCAGTGGCGAGTACTGCGACTACGAGGTGCGCCTGGTGGCCGACCGCCGCGCGGACGGCCAGGTGGACGGCTACTACTCCGTCGCCACCGACATCTCGGCCCGCAAGCGCACCGAGCAGGAGCTGCGCCGCACGCTGACCACGCTGCGCGCGGTGCTGGACGCGGCCACCCAGGTGTCCATCCTGTCGGTGGACTGCCTGGGCCGCGTCAACCTGTTCAACCGCGGCGCCGAGAAGCTGACCGGCTACGCCGCCGCCGAAGTGCTGGGGCGTGACGCGGTCACGCTGCTGCACACCCCCGAGGAGCTGGCCGAACGCAGTGCCGCGCTCAGTGCCCAGCTGGGCCGGCGCGTGGACGCCCACCAGGCCTTCGTGGACCCCAGCACCATGGGCCAGTCCCACGACTGGCACTACCGCCGCAAGGACGGCGCCCTGGTGCCGGTGTCGGTGGCCGTCACACCCATCAATGACGACGCCGGCGAGTTGCTGGGCTTCCTGGGCATCGCGCACGACATCAGCGCGCGCCGCGAGTTCGAGCGCTCGCTGCAGCACGCTGTAGCCCATGCCAACCAGGCCAACCGCGCCAAGAGCGAGTTCCTGGCCAATATGAGCCACGAGATCCGCACGCCCATGAACGCGGTCATAGGCCTCAGCCACCTGCTGGAGCGCAGCCCGCTGGACGCCGACCAGGCCGGCCTGGTGAAGAAGATCAAGCTGGCCGGCAAGGGCTTGCTGTCGCTGATCAACGACGTGCTGGACCTCTCCAAGATCGAGGCCGCCGAGATGAGCATGGAGCGCGCGCCCTTCTCGCTGCCGGCGCTGATCGACGACCTCGGCGAGCTGCTGGCGGTGCAGGCCCAGGCCCGCGGCATCGCGTTCACGGTGCAGCGCCCCGCCGACCTGCCCACCGCGCTGGAGGGCGATGCGACCCGGCTGCGCCAGGTGCTGACCAATCTGCTGAGCAATGCGATCAAGTTCACCGACGACGGCGAGGTGAGGCTGGAGGTGATGACCCTGCCCGGCCCGGCCGACGGCCCGCTGCGACTGCGCTTCAATGTGCGAGACACCGGCATAGGCATCGCGCCCGACGCGCTGGAACGCATCTTCCAGCCCTTTGCGCAGGCCGACGCCTCCACCACGCGCCGCTATGGCGGCACCGGCCTGGGCCTGTCCATCGTGCGCCAGCTGGTGACGCTGATGGGTGGCTGCCTGGACGTGCGCAGCGAGCCCGGCGTGGGCAGCGAGTTCGGCGTCGAGCTGGCCCTGCCGCGCAGCGAGGCCTGGCTGCCGCCGCCCACCAGCGAGGCCGGCAGCGAACCCGGCCAGGCACTGGCCGGCGTGCGCGTGCTGGTGGTGGACGACAGCGACATCAATCTCGAGGTCGCGCGCCGCCTGCTGGAGGCCGAGGGCGCCCGGGTGAGCCTGGCGGCCAACGGCCAGCAGGCGGTGGACCGGCTGATGGCCGCACCCCAAGCGCACGACATCGTGCTGATGGATGTGCAGATGCCGGTGCTGGACGGCCATGACGCGACCCGCCGCATCCGCAGCGCGCTTGGCCTGCGCGCGCTGCCCATCATCGCGCTGACCGCCGGCGTGACCCAGGGCGAGCGCCAGCGCGCCGCCGAGGCGGGCATGGACGACATGATGGGCAAGCCCTTCGACCCGCAAAGCCTGGTGGCCTGCATGCGCCGCCACCTGGGCCGTGGCACGGCGCCGGCGCAGCAGGCCATCGACCCGCCCGTCGATCAGCCTGTGGCCACACCCACCGGCACGCCCGTCGACTGGCCCGAGATCGCCGGCCTGGACGCGGCCGAGGCCCACCGCCGCCTGGGCGGTGACCGTGCGCTGCTGCGCACGCTGCTGGGCCGCCTGCTGGCCGAGGCGCAAGACCTGGCGCCTCTGGCCGAGCCGCCCGACCTGCCCGCGCTGGCGCGGCGCCTGCACCGACTGCGGGGCAATGCCGGCACGCTGGCCGCCCATGCGCTGGCCCGCGAGGCGGGCGAGGCCGAACGCGCCTGCCTGGCCGGCGATGCCGAACAGGCGCGTCGCCTGCTGGCACCGCTGCCGCGCCACCTGCCGCCACTGCGGGCCGCGCTGCAAGCCCTGGACGCTCAGGCGTCTGCGCCCGCCGCCCCCACAGGCCCGGCGCTCTCGCTGGACGGTGCCGCGCTGCAGACGCTGCTGGGCCAGCTGCACCGCCAGGACCTCGCCGCGCTGGCCGGCTTCACCCAGCTGCTGCCCGCGCTGCGCCACCGCCTCGGCGAGACCGCCGGCCACCGCCTGCGCGCACTGATGGAGGCGCTGGACTTCGAGGCCGCCGCTCGCGAGCTGGAGCCGCTGGCGCGGGCATAGAGCCTGTCAACACGACGGCAGTAGGTCGCGAAGGCCGCCCGCGGCCAATCGAGGCGCAGTGCGCAACCTGCATTGACAGGCCAACGCCGAGTGGCCCGGGCGGCCAGCCTTCCCTTCGGGTTGCGGCCAGAAGCCCGCGCGCGGCGTTGCGAAGCCTCGCTTGGGGCCTACCCAAGCTTCGTTTCGCGCCTTGCTCGCGGGCTTTCTGGCCGCAACGCGCCCTGCTGCCGTCGTGTTAACAGGCCCTATGGCTCGGTCAGCTGGTGCCCCCAGTCGCCGACCAGCTGCTCTATGGTCTGCGCCACCACGCGGCAGGCGGGTGAGAGCTTGCCCTGGCGCGGGAAGGACAGCGTCACGTGGCGCGTGAGCTCGGGGCGCACCAGGCGGGTCGCCTGCACGCGGCCGGCCTTCAGTTCGGCCGCGATCGAATAGGGGCCCAGCACCGAGTACAGGCCCGGCGTGCGCGCCACCAGCTCACGCTGTACGGTCAGGGAATCCGCCTCGGCCACGGTCTCCAGCCGAAACCCCAGGCTGCGTGCGGTGTCGTCCAGCGCATGGCGCCACTGGCTGGGCCGGCGCGGCAGCACCAGGCGCAGCCCCTGCAGGCGCGCGAAGTTCAGCGTCGGCGCGCGCGTCAGCGCATCGCCCGACGCCGACACCAGGTAGGTGCCGGCCACGCCCAGCTGGCGCTCGTCCGAGCCGGTGGGCTTGCTGAAGCGGAACAGCACCGCGAGATCCACCGCGCCGCTATCCAGCATCGCGTCGAGCTCCGCGCCCTGGGCCTCGGCCACGTTGAGCCGCACCGCCGGGTGATGCTGCTGCAGCGCGGCGAACAAATGGGTGACCAGCGGATGGGCTGCCGACGGGATGATGCCCAGGCGCACCTCGCCCATCACCTGGCCGGACTCGGAGCGCAGCTCCTGCTCCAGCTGCTCGGTGGCCTGCAGCCAGGCGCGCAGCCGGGTCGCGGCGCGCGCGCCCAGCTCGGTGAGCTCCACGCCCCGGCCGGTGCGCCGGAACAGGCGGCCGCCGCACTGGTTCTCGAACTCGGTGATCTGCCGGCTGACATGCGATTGCACGGTCTGGCGGCGCGCGGCCACCTTGCTCAGGCTGCCGGCGTCGGCCACCTCCAGGAACAGCTTCACGGTCGGCAGGTGCACGGGTTTCTCCTAGGCGAGTTGCCTTTTCAGGCAAGTCTGATTCATCGGAAGTCTATCTAGCAGCAGAACACCCCCCTGCCTACAGTGAACTCACTTCCCCGCTCAACACCATGCAAGGAGACATCATGAGCAAGCCCGGTTTCGACATGCGCGGACTCAATCCCGCGCCGGTCACCCCCTTCACCCGCGACGGTGCGGTGGACTACCCCGCCATCCAGCGCCTGGGCCGCTGGCTGTCCAGCGTGCCCGGGGTCAAGAGCCTGACCGTGCTGGGTCACGCCGGCGAGGGCACCTTCCTGGAGCGCGACGAGCAGTTCAAGGTGATCGAGGCCTTCCGCGAGTCGGTGGGCGACCGCATCCCCATCATTGCCGGCATCACGCTGGAGGGCACGCAGGTGGCGGCCGAGGAGGCCAAGCGCGCGGTCAAGGCCGGTGCCCAGGCCGGCCTGGTCTATCCCTCGCACGGCTGGCTGCGCTTCGGCTACCAGAAGGGCGCGCCGCAGGACAAGTACAAGGCCATCTACGAGGCCAGCGGCCTGCCGCTGATCCTGTTCCAGTACCCCGACGCGACCAAGTGCACCTACGACCTGGAGACGCAGCTGGACATCGCGGCCCAGCCCGGCGTGTTCGCGATGAAGAACGGCGTGCGCAACATGAAGCGCTGGGACCGCGAGATCCCGGTGATCCGCAAGGAACGCCCCGACCTGCAGATCCTGACCTGCCACGACGAATACCTGCTGCACACCATGTTCGACGTGGACGGCGCGCTGGTGGGCTATGGCTGCATCGCGCCCGAGCTGCTGGTCGAGATGATCGCGGCCGGCAAGGCCAAGGACTACCGGAAGGCCCGCGAGCTGCACGACCGCCTGCTGCCCGTGACCGCCAACGTCTACCACCGCGGCTCGCACATGGAAGGCACGGTAGCGCTGAAGTGGGCGCTGGTCGCCCGTGGCATCCTGGAGCATGCGACGGTGCGCTCGCCCCTGCTGCCGCTGGCGGACGGGGCGGACCGGGAGATCGCCGCGGCCGTGCAGGCGGCCGGGCTCGCCCGCGTCGCCTGAGCCCGGACAGCCGTCTGAACCGAGGGCGCGAGACAGCGCCCCGGCTATTCAGGGGCCCGCCCATGCCTGGCATGGCGGGCCGCTGGCCACACAACATCGCCACTGGAGACAACATGGCCACCCTTGCCGCCGCCGGCGTGCCCGAGCACACCGCCCGGGCTGCCGACCGCCCTGCCGACGTTCAGAGCAACGCGACCCTGGTCGCCCGCCTGGAACGCCTGCCCGTGACGCCCCGCCTGATGCTGATACGCGTCGTCGTCGGCATCGCCACCTTCTTCGACGCCTACACCGTGCTGGCGATCGCGTTCGCGATGCCGCAGCTGGTGTCCGAGTGGCAGCTGACGCCGACCGAGGTCGGGCTCATCATCTCGGCCGGCTACATCGGCCAGATCTTCGGCGCGGTGATCTTCGGCTCGCTGGCGGAGCGCTTCGGCCGGCTCAAGACGCTGTTCTTCACCATCCTGCTGTTCGTCAGCATGGACGTGATGTGCCTGTTCGCCTGGAGCGGTGCGTCCATGATGCTGTTCCGCTTCCTGCAGGGCGTGGGCACGGGCGGCGAGGTGCCGGTGGCCAGCGCCTACATCAACGAGTTCGTCGGCGCCGAGAAGCGCGGCCGCTTCTTCCTGCTGTACGAGGTGATCTTCCCCATAGGCCTGATGTTCGCGGGCATGGCCAGCTACTTCCTGGTGCCGGTGTACGGCTGGAAGGCGATGTTCATCGTGGGTCTGATCCCCTCGGTGCTCACCATCCCGCTGCGCTGGCTGATGCCCGAGTCGCCGCGCTGGCTGGCCACCCAGGGCCGCACGGCCGAGGCCGACGCGGTGGTGTCCATGCTGGAGCGCAGCGCCACGCGCCGCGGCCTGGTGCTGGCCGAGCCGCAGGTGCGCCCGGTCGACCCGCGCACCGTGGCCAAGTCCGACTGGCGCGAGCTGTTCCGCGGCATCTACCTGAAGCGCACGCTGACCATCTGGGCGCTGTGGCTCACCGCCTACATGGTCAACAACGGCCTCATCACCTGGCTGCCCACGCTCTACAAGCAGTTCTTCAAGCTGCCGCTGCAGACCAGCCTGGCCTATGGCTGGATCACCTCCGGCGTCGGCGTGCTGGCAGCCATCGCCTGCGCACTGCTGATCGACAAGGTCGGCCGCCGCCGCTGGTATGCGAGCGCCTTCCTGCTCGCCACGCTGCCGCTGCTGGGGCTGTGCGCGCTGGGAGCGACCAGCGCCACCGAGGTGCTGGTGCTGGCGACGCTGACCTACGCCATCCTGCAGACGGTCACCTTCTCGCTGTACCTGTACTCCTCCGAGCTCTACCCCACCCGGCTGCGCGCGGTCGGCACCGGCTTCGGCAGCGCCTGGCTGCGGGCCGGCTCCTCGATAGGCCCGCTGCTGGTGGCCTTCATCGTGGGGGACTTCGGCATCCGCTACGTGTTCGCCGCCTTCGCCGCGGTGGCCCTGGTCGGTGGCCTGGTGACCCTGCTGCTGGCGATTGAGACCCGCGGCCGCGTGCTCGAAGAGCTGTCGCCCTGAGCCGCCGTCAGCCACGAGCCGGGGCCTGAGAGCGCGCCGGCCCGAACGCCCTCAAGCACCCGGGCGCCCTGCCGGCGGCGAACGCATCGCCGTCACGGCCGCGCGCGCCCGTCCGCCACGCGATCCGGAGACTGCTCCATGAAGACCCCTTTCCTCACCACCCTGCTGGCCGGTGCCTGCGCCGCGGCCACGGCGCAGACCGGTGTCAGCCTGGGCGGCACGCTGGACCTGTCGCTGCGCCAGGTCCACAACGGCCGCCTGGGCAGCCTGCGTTCGGAAGCCAGCGGCGCCAACTCCACCAGCAAGCTGGTGATACGCGGCAGCGAAGACCTGGGCGGCGGCCTCAAGGCCGGCTTCTACCTGGACGGCTCCATGCTCGCCGACGTCGGCTCGGCCGGCACCAGCGCGCCGGCCGGCCAGTTCTGGGACCGCCGCTCCACCGTGAGCCTGTCTGACGCGCGGTTGGGCGAACTCCGCCTGGGGCGGGACTGGGTGCCCACCCACCTGGTGTGGAGCGGCTTCGACCCCTTCGTCACGCTGGGCATCGCCGGCGCCAACAGCTTTCGCTCGCTGACCGGCTCGCGGGCGCTGGGCCAGGCCTTCGGCACCGCGCCCGAGTCCCAGGCGGCCAACCCGCTGATGCGCGTCAGCAATGCGCTGGAGTACTTCCTGCCGGCCGACCTGGGCGGCGTCTTCGGCTCGGTGACACTGACCGCGGGCGAAGGCGGCGCCACGGCCAACGGCTTCACCAGGGGCGAGGGCTTCCGGCTGGGCTGGAGCGGCGCGGGCTGGACCGTGGCCGCCGCGCAGTTCACCACCCGCAACGCCAGCGCCAACCGGCGCTTCCAGGACCAGGTGCTGGGCCTGGCCTACAACGCCGGCTGGGCCCGGCTGGACCTCGCGCAGCGCCGCTGGATCTTCGGCCCCGACCGGACGGTCAACACCCAGCTGGGCGCCATCATCCCGGTGGGCCTGCACGACCTCAAGCTGACCTATCTGCACGCCAACCAGAGCGGTGCGACCGCCGCCCTGAACGCCAACGACGCGACGCTGCTGGGCGTGGGCTACATCTACAACCTGTCCAAGCGCACCGCGCTCTACCTGCATGTCGCGCGCCTCAGCAACCAGGGGGCGGCCGCCTTCGCGATTGCCGGCGGCCCGGCGGTCAGCACGCTGAGCAGCGCCCCCAACTACTTCGGCGGCCAGCGCTCCACCGCGTCCGAGCTGGGGCTGCGGCACGATTTCTGAGAACACCCCATGACGCAACACCTGACCCTGAATTTCGACGGCCCCGATGCGCTCGCGCGTGCCGCGCTGGCCGAGCTGCTGCAACGCTTCCCGCAGGCCCACTTCACCGAGCTGGACCCCGGCCGCTACACCGTGACGACCGATGCCGCCACCGCCAAGCGCCTGGCGCAGCAGCCGCAATGGCGCGCCGCGCTGGCGGCCTGAGGCGGCCGGCCGGCCGCGTGCTTGCTCAGCCCGCGGTCGGCTTCAGCAGCGGCTCGCGGCGCAGCTTGCTGCGCTGCTCGTAGTCGGCCGCGAAAGCCAGCAGACGGGCGTCGCTCCAGGCCGTGCCGAAGAAGCTCAGGCCCACCGGCAGGCCGCTCACCTGGCCCATGGGCACGGTCACATGCGGGTAGCCGGCGATCGCGGCCGGCGAGGTGGCCGAGGGCGTGGTGTCCTGGTCGCCCTTGACCGGATCGATCAGCCAGGCCGGGCCGGACGTGGGCGCGACGAGGGCGTCCAGCCGGTGTTTCTTGAGCATCGCGTCTATGCCCTGGGCACGCGACGCCGCCAGCCCCGCGGCCAGCGACTTCAGGTACTTGGGCGCCTTCAGCCCGCCGGCACTCACGCTGGCGGCCGAGGCCTCGAACCACTCCTGGCCGAACAGCGCCAGCGTCTCGGGGTGGGCCTGGTTGAAGGCCACCAGATCGGCCAGCGTCTTGAACGGCGCCGTGGGTGCGAACTCGCGCAGCCAGGCCGCCATGGCCGGCGCCATCTCGTAGACCAGCACGTCCAGCTCGCCCGCGCCCATGGCCGGCCAGCTGGGCAGCGGCTCGCGCACCAGCGTGGCGCCGGCGACCTCCAGCTGCTTCAGTGCCGCGTCGAACAGCGCCACCGTGGCGCGGCCGTGGCCTTCCACCAGGTTGACCGCCACCCCCAGGCGCCGGCCCTTGAGCGCGCCGGGCTGCAGCTGCAGCAGCGCGTCGCGGTCGAAGCGGCCCTGCTGGGCGCGCGTGACCGGGTCGCCCGCGTCCACGCCGGCCAGCGCCCACAGCAGCAGCGCGGCGTCGGCCACCGTGCGGCACATGGGGCCGGCCGTGTCCTGCGAGAACGCGATCGGGATCACGCCGCGCCGCGACACCAGGCCCAGCGTGGGCTTGACGCCCACCAGCGCCTGCACCGACGCGGGCGAGGTGATGGAGCCGTCGGTCTCGGTGCCCACGCCCAGCAGCGCCAGGTTGGCCGCGATGGCCGCGCCGGTACCCGAGGACGAGCCGCTGGGCGAGCGGTCCAGCGCATAGGGGTTGAGCGTCTGGCCGCCGCGGCTGCTCCAGCCGCTGACCGAGGCCTTGCCGCGGAAGTTGGCCCATTCCGACAGATTGGTCTTGCCCAGGATGACCGCGCCGGCCTCGCGCAGCTGTGTCACCAGCGGCGCGTCCGCCGCCACGGCCACGCCGGCCAGCGCGACGGAGCCGGCGGTGGTGGCCATGCGGTCGTGCGTGGCGATGTTGTCCTTGATCAGCACCGGCAGGCCGTGCAGCGGCCCACGCAGCCGGCCGGCGGTGCGCTCGGCATCGCGTTCGGCGGCGATGGCCTCGGCGTCGGGGTTGAGCTCGATGATGCTGTGCAGCCGCGGCCCGGCACGGTCCACCGATTCAATGCGGGCCAGGTAGGCCTGGGTCAGCGCCAGCGCCGTCAGCTGCCCGGCCGCCATGCGCGCTTGAGCGTCGGCAGCCGTCAATTCGGCAAGCTGGAACTCGGGCGGCACGGGCTCGGTGGTGGCCTGGTTCATCGCAAAGGAGGCGGTGGCGGCCGACAGGGCCGGCGCGGCGAAGAGCAGATGGCGGCGGTTCATGCGGGCAGCCTACGCCGTCCGGACGCCTGCCCCAACGGTGACAGCCCTGAGTGCGCGCCCGCGGCATCATGGCTGCACAGAGGAGACTGACCCATGCAACTCGACACCCTGCTGGTATCCATCCAGGATCACATCGCCACCGTGCGGCTGAACCGGCCCGACAAGGCCAACGCGATGAACGCCACCATGTGGCAGGACTTCCGCCGCGCCTTCGACTGGATAGACGCGCAGCCCGAGGCCCGCGTGGCGGTGCTGGAGGGCGAAGGCAAGCATTTCACCGCCGGCATCGACCTGGCGATGATGATGGGCCTGGCGCCGCAGATCCAGGACCCCTGCGACGGCCGCACCCGCGAGGCGCTGCGCCGCGTGATCCTGGACATGCAGGACACGCTGACGAGTCTTGAGCGCTGCCGCAAGCCGGTGCTGGCCGCCGTGCACGGCGCCTGCGTGGGCGGCGGCATCGACCTGATCTGCGCCGCCGACATGCGCTACTGCAGCGCCGACGCCTACTTCTCCATCAAGGAAATCGACATCGGCATGGTGGCCGACGTGGGCACGCTGCAGCGCCTGCCCAAGCTCCTAGGCAGCCAGGGCCTGGTGCGCGAGCTGGCCTACACCGGCCGCCGCGTGGAGGCCGCCGAGGCGCGCGAGATCGGCCTGGTGAACCGCGTGTTCAACAGCCGCGAGGCGCTGCAGGCGGGGGTGCGCGAGATCGCCGCAACGATCGCGTCCAAGTCGCCGCTCAGCATTCGCGGCACCAAGGAGCAGCTGAACTACGCCCGTGACCACTCGGTGGCCGACGGCCTCAACCACATCGCCACCTGGAACGCCGCCATGCTGATGAGCGAAGACCTCAGCAAGGCCGTGATGGCCGGCAAGGGCGCGGCGCCGCAGTTCAGGGATTGAGTGAGGCCGCCGCCCGTGGCGCCGTGGCGGCACCCGGTCGGCCGACAGCGCCCAGGCCCGAACGGCCAAGATCGCCGGGCAGCCCTGAACCGACGGGCTCGCACGCGTTCTAAACGCGCATTCGTGCGCAGTCATTTGATATCAATATGTTCATTTGAATCAAATTAAACATTTCTGAACTATGCTGAAGCCATGGTGATCAGCCCGACTGCATCACTCCACCCGCGGCCAAGGAGCCCACCATGAAACCTTCATCGCTGACCGTTCGCGCCCG
The DNA here is from genome assembly GCF_913777145.1 of uncultured Roseateles sp. Lineage (GTDB taxonomy): Bacteria > Pseudomonadota > Gammaproteobacteria > Burkholderiales > Burkholderiaceae_C > Pelomonas. Next base: position 355,534 of record NZ_CAJYPS010000014.1, on the reverse strand, counting down.
ACTCTCCATCGCCTTCGGTCTGACATCCGCGTTGCTGGCCATCGTCGTCTCCCTCGCCTGGCTGGCGCTGGAGCACGAGTCCGCCAGCTTCGACCAATACATCCGCGGCATCAACGCCCGCGCGGTGCTGGCCGCCAAGGTGCGCCAGGCGGTGGACGCCCGCGCGATCGCGGCGCGCAACCTGGTGCTGGTGAACACGCCCGCCGACGTCGAGGTCGAGCGCCAGATCGTCACGGCCGCCCACAAGGTCGCCACCGACGATCTGGCCACGCTGGCCCGCATGGCGCAGTCGCCAGACGTTTCGGTCAAGGCGCGCGAGCTGATCACCGAGATCGCCCGAGTGGAAAGCGCCTATGCCCCCGTGGCACTGGCCATCGTCGATGCAGCCCTGAGCGGCCGCCGAGACGAAGCCATCAAACGCATGAACGAGGAATGCCGGCCGCTGCTGGCCCGGCTGGTGAAGGCGACCGACGACTACTCCGACCACACCGCCCGCCGGGCCGAGCAGATCGTCGAAGAATCCAGCCAGAAGGTAGCCTGGGAGCAGGCCCGCTTCATCGCGGTGAGCGCGGTCTCGCTGCTGACGGCCCTGGTGGCCGGCTTCCTGATCACCCGCAGCCTGTCTCGCGCCCTGGGCGCCGAGCCCGATGCGCTGAGCGCCGCCGCCGAGCGGGTGGCCTCGGGCGACCTCAGCGGCACGCTGGGTGACGCGCGCGTGCCGGCCGGCAGCGTGATGGCCTCGCTGGAGCGCATGCAGGGCAGTCTGGTGAGCATCGTGCAGCGGGTACGCGATGCGTCGGAGTGCATCTCCACGGGGTCCACGCAGATCGCCACCGGCAATGCCGACCTCAGCCAGCGCACCGAGGAACAGGCCAGCGCGCTGCAGCAGACCGCGGCCACGATGGACGAGCTGGGCACGACCGTGCGCCACAACGCCGACAACGCCGCCCAGGCCAACGAACTCGCCAGCACCGCGCAGGAAACCGCGACCCGCGGCGGCCAGGTGGTGGGCGACATGATCACCACCATGCGCGAGATCGATGCCAGCTCCAAGAAGATTGGCGACATCATCGGCACCATAGACGGCATCGCCTTCCAGACCAACATCCTGGCGCTGAATGCCGCGGTCGAGGCCGCGCGCGCCGGCGAGCAGGGGCGCGGCTTCGCGGTGGTGGCCAGCGAGGTGCGCACACTGGCCAAGCGCAGTGCCGACGCGGCCAAGGAGATCAAGGGCCTGATCTCGGCCAGCGTCGCCCAGGTGGAGAACGGCTCGCGCCTGGTGGACCATGCCGGCGCGACCATGCAGGAGGTGGTGACGGCCGTACAGCGCGTCAGCGGCATCGTGGCCGAGATCAGCGTTGCCAGCCGCGAGCAGAGCACGGGGGTGAGCCAGGTGGGGCAGGCCGTCGCGCAGATCGATACGGTCACCCAGCAGAACGCGGCCCTGGTCGAGGAGAGCGCCGCAGCCGCCGAAAGTCTGCGACGCCAGGCCAGCGACCTCGTGGCCACCGTGGCGGTGTTCTCGTTGTGACCAAGCCCTCGCGGGCAGGGCAAGCTTGCATCCGACTTGCATCGCAGCCAAGGGTGCGGCCTGCGCGTTGACCCACGCGCTGCTGCGGTGCAACAATGCGCGCTTCTCAACAACGGAGTCCGTGCGTGGACAGTGCCAGTAGTTATGCGATGCGAGCCGGGACGGCCGCCGCTTCTCTGACGCGCTGACGCCGACTCGGCGGCGCGTCAGCGCCGCAGGCCTCGCTAGGCCCTCCCTGCCCTCATCGCTTCATCGTGTCCCGCGCGGCCAGGCCGCTGGCGGGCCACCGGGCCTCTGCCCGCACGAACGGCCCTCTCACCAGGACACGTTCATGCGCATCGTTTCATCCGCTCTCCCCGGCCGCGCCGCGCCGCCGGTCGACCCGCGCCCCACGCCGGCGGACGCGCTGCAGCAGCTGCTTCGTCTGGAGCAGCAGTCGCTGTGGACCACGCGCCGCCTGCGCACCGCCGTGCTCAGCCCCGCGCTGCGCCAGCCGTCACGCCCCTGAACCGAGGAGGACTTCATGGATCCCGACCCCAGAGGGCGCGAGACCGCGCCGCCTGCTGCTCACCGTCATCTGCTTGCACCATCATGCGCACCGCAAGGCGCGCGCGCCCCCTGAGCTGAAGCCGGGGTGCCGCGCCCGTGCGCCGGAGAACCCCATGCACTTCGCCCTGCTGGCCTGGCCCGCTGCCGGCCACCCCCTGCCCATCTCGCCCCGACGCTCCACCAACCGGCGCTCCCCGGGCCTGCTCGCCCTGCTGCTGGCGCTGATCGCGCTGCTGCTGCCCTCGTCCAGCCAGGCCGCCGGCGGCCACCATGCGGTGGACGACGCGTCCATCATGGAACCCGGCCAATGCCAGTTCGAGACCTGGCTGGAAGACGGGCGGGAACATCACCTGCAGCACCTGGGGCCGGCCTGCCGCGTGGGCGCGGTGGAACTGGGCCTCAACCTGGACCGCTACAACCTGGCCGGCAGCGGCGCCCAGCAGCTGGGCGGCCTGCAGCTCAAGTGGGCGCGCGAGCTGCAGCCCGGCCTGAGCTGGGGCCTGGTGGGCGCCGCCAACTGGCAGAGCGCGACGCCGCGCTACCTGGGCCCGTCACTGCTGGCCCCGCTGACCTGGGCCGCACGTGAGGACCTGACCCTGCACCTCAACCTGGGTCGCGACTTCCACCCCGGCATGCCCGACCACTGGCGCTACGGCGCCGCGCTGGAGTGGCAGCCCAGTCCACAGTGGCAGGGGGTGGCCGAACACTGGCGCGACGGCTTCCGGGTGCGCCAGCGCCTGGGGCTGCGCTATCTGCTGAGCGACACGCTATCGCTGGACCTGAGCCGCGCCCGGGCCCGTGGCGCCCCCGCCGACGCCTGGTGGACGCTGGGCCTGAACTGGGCCTTCGCGCGCTAAAGCGCGCCGCGCATCAGGCCTGGGCCGTGCCGGCGAACAGGGGCATGCGCTGTACCCAGCGCAGCAGCTCGGCCGCGGCGCTGGACAGCGGCCGGCCAGTCTTCACCAGCACGCGCGCATGCGGCGCGCGGAACAGCGGATGCGCCAGCGGCACGGCCACCAGCTCACCCGCATCGATCTCGCGCTGCGCGGCAAACTCGCCGGTCAGCGTCACGAACTGGCGCGTGGCCGCGGCCCGCTTCAGCGCCAGCAGCGACGGCGTGGTCAACGCGGGCCGCACCTCCAGGTTCTCCACCAGCGCCAGCATCTGCAACACCTGACCCACGCCGAAGCTGGGTGGCATGGTGGCCAGCGGGTAGCGCTGCAGGTCCTGCACCTCGGCCGGCCCGCCGCGCAGCGCCAGCGGGTGCTGGGGGTGGACAAGCATCACCACCGGCTGGCGCGAGCTCGCCACCCACGACACCTGCTCGTGCGGCGGCGGGTTGTAGGCCAGGCCGATGTGGGCACGCGCCTGCGCGACCTCGTCCACCAGGTCCTCGGCGGACAGCATGTCCATGCTCAGCTCCAGCCGCGGATAGCGCGCACAGAAGGCGGCCAGCACCTGCTCGGTCAGCAGGTCCACATAGCCCTCGCTGATCACCAGCCGGATCTGCCCCCGCTGCAGGCCCTTGAGCGCCTGGAAGCTGTCCTCCAGCTGCTCCTGGTGCGCGCGGTAGCCGTTCCAGAACTCCAGCAGGTGGGCCGCAGCATCGGTGGGCCGCACGCCACGCGCCTCGCGCTCGAACAGCAGCACGTCCAGCTCCTCCTCCAGCAGGCGGATCTGGCGGGTCACCACCGAGGGCGCGGTGTTGAGGCTGTCGGCCGCGCCCCGGATGGAGCCGTGGGCCAGCACCTCGCGGAAGTAGCGCAGGCGCTGCGGGTTGATCTCTCGCATGGCGGGCCTCGGGAGTGGTGAGTGCTGAAGCGTTGCCCCATAGGCAACGAAGTGTGATTTTAGTTGCTCTTGTTCATATACCTGCTCGCGTCGACCATCGCGGCCACGCCCTAGCCGGCGCCGCCACCGACAGGAGATGACCATGCCCTCAGCCGCACCGACCGCCCCCACCGACACCACCCGCCGCCACTTCCTGGGCCACACCGCGCTGGGCCTGAGCGCACTGGCCGGCCTGGCCCCGCCGGCCCGCGCCGGTGCCGGCACCGATGCCAGCAGCGGGACCGCAGCGTCCGCCCCGGCCGCCGGCTTTGGCCCGCTGCGCCAGATCGACGCCGGCCTGCTGAACGTGGGCTACGCCGAGCTGACGCCAACGAGCGGCCGCGCCAACGGGCGGGTCGTCGTGCTGCTGCACGGCTGGCCCTACGACATCCACAGCTTCGTCGACGTGGCGCCGCGCCTGGCCGACGCCGGCTACCGGGTCATCGTGCCCCACCTGCGCGGCCACGGCAGCACGCGCTTCCTGTCGGCCGACACGCTGCGCAACGGCCAGCAGACCGCGGTCGCGCTGGACATCCTGGCGCTGCTGGACGCGCTCGCCATCCCGCGCGCGGTATTCGCCGGCTTCGACTGGGGCGCTCGCACCGCCGACATCATCGCGGCACTGTGGCCCGAGCGCTGCGAGGCGCTGGTGTCGGTCAGCGGCTACCTGATCGGCAGCCGCGCGGCCAATCGCGCGCCGCTGCCGCCCAGCGCCGAATACGCCTGGTGGTACCAGTACTACTTCGCCACCGAGCGCGGCCGCGACGGCTATGCGCAGCACACCAAGGACTTCGCGCGGCTGATCTGGCGCACCGCGTCGCCGCGCTGGGCCTTCGACGACGCCACCTTCGAGCGCAGCGCCGCGTCGCTGGACAACCCCGACCATGTGCCCATCGTGATCCACAACTACCGCTGGCGCCTGGGCCTGGCCGACGGCGAGGCCCGCTACGACGAGCTGGAGCGACGCCTGGCCGCAGGCCCGGTGATCGGCGTGCCCAGCATCGTGCTGGAAGGCGATGCCAACGGCGCCCCACACGTGATCGGCGACGCGCCCTTCCGCCAGAAGTTCAGCGGCCGCTACGCCTACCGCCTGCTCCGCGGCGGCATAGGCCACAACCTGCCGCAGGAAGCCCCGGCCGAGTTCGCACAGGCGGTGCTGGACGTCGCCCGCGGCTGAGCCCCGACGGCCCTCGCTTCCCCCTCTCTTCATCCCTCTCTTCACCTCATCTCCAGGAGATCACCATGGCCCGCATTGACAACGTCCTCTACACCGGCCGCACGCTGACCCGCGGCGGTCGCAACGGCAGCACCCGCAGCGACGACGGTCGCCTGGACCTGGCGCTGACCCCGCCCGGCGCTGCCGGCGCCGGCAGCAACCCCGAGCAGCTGTTCGCGGCCGGCTGGAGCGCCTGCTTCATAGGCGCCATGGGCAAGGCCGCGCAGCGCCTGGGCCACACGCTGCCGGCCGACGTGTCGGTGGCGGCCGAGGTGGACCTCGGCACCGGCCCGGACGGCTATGCGCTGCAGGCGCGGCTCACCATCAGCCTGCCGGGGCTGGAGCGGGCGGTGGCGCAGACGCTGGTGGAGGCCGCACACGCCACCTGCCCCTACTCCAAGGCCACGCGCGGCAACATCGACGTGACCCTCACGGTCGCCTGAGCGCCATGGCCTCCCCGCTCGTGCAGGCGGCCCGCGCCGCCACCCTGGTGCTGGCGGCCACGCTGGCCGGCCTGCCGCCCGCGGCCCAGGCCGGCGGCTGGCCCGGCCGCGTCAGCGCGCCCCAGCCGCTGGCCGCGCTCGGCGGCGCCACCGACTGGATCAACAGTGCCCCGCTGGACGCCAGCGCGCTGCGCGGCAAGGTGGTGCTGGTGGACTTCTGGACCTACTCCTGCATCAACTGCCTGCGCACCCTGCCCTATCTGCGGGCCTGGGCGCAGAAGTACGCAGACCACGGCCTGGTGGTGCTGGGCGTGCATGCACCGGAGTTCGAGTTCGAGCGCTCCGGCCGCAATGTGCGCCGCGCGGTCAAGGACCTGGGCATCACCTACCCCGTGGCCATCGATGGCCGCCAGGCGCTGTGGCGGGCCTTCGACAACCAGGCCTGGCCTGCGTTCTACTTCCTGGACGCCCAGGGCCGGGTGCGCGACCAGCAGGTCGGCGAGGGCCGCTACGAGCAGGCCGAGCGCACGCTGCAGCAACTGCTGCGCGAGGCCGGCCAGACCCAGGTGCCGCGCGACCTGGTGCAGCCCCAGGGCAGCGGCACCCAGGCCGCGGCCGGGCCACAACCGCCCGCCTCCCGGGAGACCTACCTGGGCACGGACCAGGCCGAGGGCTTTGTGTCGGCCCAGGGCCGGCTGCTCGGCGGCCAGGCCCAGGCCTTCGCGCCTGCGCCCCGCCTGGTCAACGGCCAATGGACGCTGAGTGGTGGCTGGCAGCCCGGCGCTCAGGCGCTGGCCGCCACACAGGCCGGCAGCCGCATCAGCTACCGCTTCCGCGCTCGCGACCTGCACCTGGTGCTGGGCCCGGCGGTGGAGGGTCAGGTCGTGCGTTTCCGCGTGCGCATAGACGGCCAGGCGCCGGGCGCCGACCACGGCAGCGACATCGACGCCCAGGGCCTGGGCCAGATCGACGGCCACCGGCTCTACCAGCTGGTGCGCCAGCGCGGCGGCAGCGCCGAGCGCCTGTTCGAGATCGAGTTCCTCAGCCCCGGCGCGCTGGCCTACGCCTTCACCTTCGGTTGAAGAAACAACCCATCCCTCGCGGCGCCCGCGCCGCTCTTTTCAGCAGGAGTGATTCATGTCCCAGCAAGCCCCCAAGCGCCGCCCCGCGGCCCTGGTCTTCGGCGGCTCGCGCGGCATAGGCGCCGCCGCCGTGACCCGTCTGGCCGCCGAAGGCTATGCGGTCGCCTTCACCTATGTGTCGCGCGAAGACAGCGCCCAGGCGCTGGTGCGCAGCATCGAGGACCAGGGCGGCCAGGCGCTGGCGCTGCAGGCCGACAGCGCCGATGCCCAGGCCCTGGCACAGGCCGTGACCCGCACGGTGGCGCAGCTAGGGCCGCTCAGCGTGGTGGTGGTCAACGCCGGTCTGCTGCGCCTGGGCACGATAGACCAGGTGTCGGTGCAGGACCTGGACCAGATGCTGGCCGTCAACGTGCGCGGCGTCTTCCTGTCCATCCAGGCCTGCGTGCCCCACCTGGTGGAGCAGGCCAGCGTCATCACCATAGGCAGCAATGTCGCGGTGCGCAGCGGCCACCCAGGCGGCAGCGTCTACCAGATGACCAAGACCGCCGTGGCCGGCCTGGTCAAGGGGCTGGCGCTGGACCTGGCGCCGCGCGGCATCCGCGTGAACAACGTGCAGCCCGGCCCGGTCGATACCGACATGACGCACGGCATGCTGTCCATGCTGGTGGAGCGCAGCCCGCTCAAGCGCGTGGGTACGCCGGCCGAGGTGGCCGGCCTGATTGCCTACCTCGCCAGCCACGAGGCCCGCTATCTGACCGGTGCCAGCCTGACGCTGGACGGCGGCTACTCGCTGTAGGCCCGCCCTGCGGGCGCCGACAATGCCCGCATGAGCCCCTTGCCCACCGCCGCGCTGCGCGCCCAGGCCCAAGACCAGCTGCAGCGCTACCTGCGCCGCTTTCCGGCCGAAGTCGCCGGGCTGAGCACGCTGCGCCAGCAGCTCGCCACCGATGCGGGCGACCTGTTCTCACGCCGCAACATGGGGGGCCACATCACCACCAGCGCGCTGGTCTGGGACGCCTCGGCCGATGCGCTGCTGGTCATCCACCACCAGGCGCTGGACCGCTGGCTGCAGCCGGGCGGCCACCACGAGGGCACGGACGGGCTGCTGGCCTCGGCCGCCCGCGAGGCGACCGAGGAGACCGGCGTCGGCGCGCTGACGCCCTGGGCCTGGGCGGGCGCGGCGGAGCTGCCGCTGGACATAGACACCCACGCCATCCCGGCGCGGCCTGCCAAGGGCGAGAGCGCCCATGTGCACCACGACTTCATCTACCTGTTCAGCGCCTCGGCCGACGCGCCGCTGGCGCCGCAATGGACCGAGGTCAAGGGCGCACGCTGGCTGCCGCGCGCCGAGTTCGCCGCGCTGCCCGAAGCGCGCTTTGCGCGGCTGGCGGGCAAGCTGCAAGGTTTGCGCTAGGGAGGGTCCAGCAGCTCAATGGCCCAGTCGAACGAGGGCTTGGCCACACGCTCGTGGGCGACGTCGAAGTCGCGGCGGCGGATCACCAGCCCCTGCCAGCCCCGGCCCCGGTAGCGCGCCTCCAGGGCGTCCACGTCTTCCACATTGCCCGGCGCGCTGGCGCTGCTGAGGATCAACTGCACCGGCAGGCGCGGGCTGACCGCAAAGCGCGCGGCCTCGCCCTGCAGGTTCTGCTCGGTGAGCCCCCAGAAGGCACCGTCGAACAGCAGGTAGTGGCGGAAGAACGGCGTCACCGGGTCTTCCTGGCTCAGCAGCACGGCGCCGAGCAGACCGCCGTAAGACGTGCCCACAAAGCCGCGCTCGGCCGTCGTGCGATAGCTCGCCTCGATCAGCGGGGTCAGCTCTTGCTTCAGGAAGCGGCCATAGGCCGGCGCACCATCGGCGGTGTAGTCAATGGCGCGTCGATCCGGCTCGGGGCCGCCCTGCTCCACATGGACCAGGATCACCGGTTTGCGGCGCTGGTCCAGCAGGCGCGAGAAGGAGCCGAAGTTCCATTGCCCGTCGGTCGCATAGAGCACCGGGTAGCGCCGGCCCGAGCCCGCATAGCCCACCGGCAGGTAGACGTGGTACGGGTAGGTGGCGCCGGTGCTGCGTGACGTGATCGTGTGGCCGCGCTCCACGGTGCCGGCGTAGACATAGGCGGCCGGCGCCGCAGCGGCCGGCGCACCGGCCGCCTCGCTGTCGGCGCGGCCGTCGACTGCCAGGCCAGCCAGGGCCAGCAGCAGGCTGGCAGCCCGCGTGAGGCCGTGCCTCACTTGGCCGCCAGCAGCGCCTCCATCTGGTCCATGATCTTGTCCATGCGCCGGATGAGGGCCTGATAGGGCGCGGGGCTGGCCATGTCCAGGCCGGCGTTCTTCAGCGCCTGGTAGGGCGGCATGGAGCCGCCGCTGGCCAGCAGCTTCAGGTAGGTGTCGCGCGCGCCGGGCTTGGCGGCCAGGAGGCCTTCCGCGAAGTGCAACGCCGCGGTGATGGACGTGGCGTACTGGTACACGTAGAACGAACGGTAGAAGTGCGGGATGAAGGCCCACTCCTGGCAGTACAGCGGGTCGATCTTCATCACGCCGGCCGCGTCGCCGTGATAGCTCTTCAGCAGCTGGCAGTACATCTCGGTCAGGCGCTTGCCGTTCAGTGCCTCGCCCTTGGCCGCGGCGTCGTGCGTGTTCAGCTCGAACTCGCCGAACATGGCCTGGCGGAAGAAGGTGCCGCGCAGCCGCTCCAACTCATAGCCCAGCTGGAACAGCTTTTCCTCACGGTTCTTGGCCTGGCGCTGCATGTAGTCGCTCAGCAGCACCTCGTTGGCGGTGGACGCGATCTCGGCGATGAACAGCGAGTAGCCGGCCGTCTCATAGGGCTGGGCGCGGTTGGCCAGCGCGGTGTGCATCGCATGGCCCCACTCGTGCGCAAAGGTGCTGACCGAGTCGAACTCGCCCTGATGGTTCAGGAACACGAAAGGCGGCGCGCCGTAGACGCCGTCCTGGTAGGCGCCGCCGCTCTTGCCCGGCGCGGGCATCGCATGCATGGTGTTGGCCTGCAGCGTGGTCTTGAGCAGCTGCTGGTAGTCCGCGCCCAGCGGCTGGGTGGCCGCCAGCGTGAGTGCGGCGGCGTCGTCCAGGCTGTAGTGCTTGTTCTGCGTGACCAGCGCCGGGTAGATGTCGTAGTAGTGCAGGTCCGGCAGGCCCAGCATCTTCTGGCGCAGCTTGAAGTAGCGGTGCAGCGTAGGCAGGCCCTTGTGCACCTCGGCCACCAGCGTGCGGTAGACGGCCTCGGGGATGTCCTCCGCGCCCAGGCTCATGGCGACCGCGCTGGGGTAGTGGCGCAGCTGGGCCATCACCGTGTCGTCCTGCACCACATTACCCAGCGTCACGCCGTAGGTGTTCTCGTACTGCGCGATAGCGCCGAAGAAGGCGTCGAACACCTGCTTGCGCACCGCGCGGTCGGGGTTCTGGCGCAGCAGGCCGTAGCGGGTGTCGTCCACGCGCTGGGTCTTGCCGTCTATCGTCAGCTCGGGCCAGCGGGTATCGGCATTGAACAGCAGCGTGCGCGCGTCGCCGGTGGCGCTGCGCACCGGGGCCAGCGCGGCAATCGCGGCCTCGGTCTCGGCGCTCAGCGTGTGCTTGGCCAGACGCAGGCTGTTGCGCAGATGCTCGGCATGCTTTTGCAGGCCCGGCTCGGCCTTCAGAAAGGCCGCCACCTGGGCTTCGCCCAAGGCCTGGATCTCGGGCTCCACCCACGCGATGGCGCTGCCGTAGGCGCCGCCCAGCTGCGCGGCCAGGCCGCTGCGCTGCTGGTTGGCGGTGTCGCGGTTGTCGGTGCTCTGCTTCATGCTGGCGTAGACGCGCAGCCGGTCAAAGCGCAGGTTGGCCGCGCTGAGCGCGTCCAGGCCGGCCAGCAGGCTCTTGGCGTTCTTGCCCAGCGTCCCCTTCAGCGCCGCCAGCCTGGGCAGGTCGGCCAGCAGCGCCTGGCGCGCGGCCTCCCAGTCGGCATCGCTCGCGTACAGCGGGCTCAGGTTCCAGACGGCGGGCAGCGGGTCGGCGTGGACGGCGGCGGGGCCGCCCAGGGCCAGCGCCAGGCTCAGCGCGAGGGCGCGGGGAAGGAAGCGAGGGTTCATCACGGCAGGGCTTGAGGAAAGCAGGCCGCCAGTGTCCCCAAGCCGCCGGGGGGCTGACCGAAGTGATGGCGGGAAAACCCTCAACGCCGCCAGCCACGCGAGCGGCCGGCGGCACGCCCTCCCCGCCTCAGGCTCAACGCATCACGATCAGCTGCACGCGCCGGTTGGCGCTGCGGCCCTCGCGGGTGCTGTTGTCGGCCAGCGGCGCGGTCTTGCCATAGCTGATGGTGGCCATGCGCACCAGCGGCAGGCCGGCGCGGGCCAGGTATTGGCGCACCGCCTCGGCACGCTGCAGGCCCAGCTGCTGGTTGCCCGCGTCGCTGCCGGTCGAGTCGGTATGGCCCTGGATCTCGATGTACACCGGCTGGTTGTCGGCCTTGAGCTTGGCGACCAGATCGTCCAGTTCGCGGCCGGCCTGCTCGGTGAGCTGGGCCCGGCCCGAGCTGAACTTGACCTTGTCGTCGCTCAGCACGGTGCTCATCAACAGACCGGGCGGCTTGGGCAGGTTGTTGGCCGCCTGCGCGCGCGCCGCGGCCTCCTGCTCCAGCACCTGCAGGCGCGATTCGCTGCCCTGCACGCGGCCATCCAGGGCCTTGAGCCCCTCGTCCTGCGCCTGCACGCGGGCGCCCAGGCTGTCCACGCTGGTCTGCACCGGCGCAACGGCTTCCTTCACGTAATCGTGGGTGGCACAAGCGCTCAGCAGCAGCGCACTGCTGGCAACGATCAGGGGCGAGAGTCTCTTCATCGATGGGCTCGTGGATGTTGAAAGAGCGTCCACTCTAGGCAGCGCACCCGCGGCAAACGTGTCGAGCTGTGAGCAATCCGCGCGTCGTTAACCGGGGGGAACAAAGCCTTACCCTTGTGCGCTGCCTTGTGACGAGCTGGGTAACTGTGCATGCCGACCGCTACGCCTGGGGTACAACCTAGGGCAGCCCCCGGCGCCCGGCCGGACACAAGCCCAGGCCGACCATGCTTGACCACCTGCTCTTCTCCACGCTAGCCGCCGGCCTGCAGGACCTCGCAGCCACGCTGGCCATGCGCGTGGCCCAGGTCTGCCGGCTCCCCGACACCCGCGGCCTGCGGCTGCTGCTGCAGTTCCTGATCTTTGCGGCGCTGGTGCTGCCGCTGTTCCTGCTGCTGATCGCGGCCGTGCTGTTCGGCCTGCACCTGCTGAGTGCCTGAGGCCAGCGGCCCGGCGCTCAGCGCGGCGCCATCGGTCGATGGTCGTAGCTGAACACCTTGGCGATCTGCCAGCTCGTGCCGTCAAAGCGCCACAGGATGGTGAAGCGCCCCTGCTGGATGCAGTCCGCCTGGCCGGTCAGCACGAAGCAGTGCCGGCCCATCTGCAGCGCGCCGACCTTGGCCAGCGGGTAGACCTCCAGCGTGTCGGGCAGCAGGCGCCGCTGCAGCTTGCCGCAGATGTTCTTGCGCACCGCCTGCAGGAATTGCTCGCGGTTCATCACGCGGCCGTTGAGGTCGTGGAAGAACTCCACATCCGGCGCGTACAGCGCCTGCAGCGCGTCGATGTCGCAGTGGTTGAACGCGTCGAAGTGGCGCTGGTCCAGCTGGGCGAGGAGCGCGGGCAGCTCGGCGTCCGGGATGCTGGGGTGGACGGCCTGGGCGGATGCGGCGCGGGCACAGAGCATGGCGGCGCAGGCCAGCGCCACAGAGAGTCGGGTCATGGTGGGCAAGATGATTCGAGCAAGGTCGTCGGGCCTGAGCCTGGCCGAGTGCAGCGCTGGCGGATGCGGCCCAGGGAGCGGCGCAAGCCCTGACCCCAGCCTACGTGCTCGTCTCAGCCGCGGAGCGCCGGCGGAGGCAGTGAAAACCCTTCATCAAGTCTTTGTGGGCCTGCCATCGAGGCGGGGGGCCCGCGGCCGGCGCGCCCTCTCACACACTCGGCACACCCATTCGAGAGGAGGACACCGTCCCATGACCCATCCGTTCATCCCGTCGTCAACACTCAAGGGGGCGGCCGCCGCGGCCGCGCTGGCGCTCGGATCACTGGCGCCCCTGCAGGCCTCGGCCGACGTGATCTACAGCGGCAGCACCAGCATCGCCATCCCGGTCAGCACCGCGGGCGTCTATCTCAATGTGCTCAACGGCGCCACCGGCACCTCGTCCAGCGCCACGCCGGGCTGGGACCTGAACCTGTGGGGCAGCAGCAGCCTGTTCGCCTGGGCCAACACCGGCGGCGGCGTGGTGACCGGCCTGGGCGGCTCCAGCACTGCGGTCGACAACCTCGCGCTCGGCACGGTCGTCAACGCCAGCCTGGGCAGCTCGTCCACCCCCGGCGCCTTGCAGGGGGAAACCGGTGCCACCGCCTTCCTGCTGAACAGCACCGACAACTACATCGGCTTCTCCTTCCTCAACGAGGCCACCGGCGCCACCAACTACGGCTGGATGCGCCTGTCCCTGGGCGCGACGCTCAACAACCCGGCGCGCTCCATCATCGGCTACGCCTTCGACAACACCGGCGCCGGCATCGCCGTCGGCGCAATCTCGGCCGTGCCCGAGCCCGCGAGCGCGGTGCTGGCGCTGGCCGGCCTGGCCGGCCTGGGCCTGTGGCGAGGCCGCCGCCGCGGCTGAGCCCGGCCTGCGCCTGAGCCCTGCCCGCCTCGGCGGGCAGTTTGCTTTCCGGCCGCCGCGCATTTTTCGGGCCCCGGTGACTTCCGGTATGGCGCGCCCGCTGCGGGCGCGGCTATGGTGCACGCTTTGCATTCGTGCCCCGTACGGAGTTCTCTCGTGATCCTTCGCGCTATCTCCCTGGCTGCCGCCCTGTGCTGCGCCGGTCTGGCCCACGCTGCGGCCGTTCCTGATTTCGTGCCCGATGTGGACCCCGGCCAGTCGGCCTGCACCGACTTCAATGCCTGGGCCAACAACCACTGGGTGAAGGCCAACCCCATCCCGGCCGACAAGAGCCGCTGGGGCAGCTTCGACGCGCTGGCCGAGAAGAGCCTGAACGCGCAGCGCAGCATCGTCGAGAACGCGGCCAAGAACGCCGACAGCGCCAAGCCCGGCTCCATCGAGCAAAAGATCGGCTTCATCTACCGCGCGGCCATGGACGAGGCCGCCATAGAGCGCGCCGGCTACACGCCCATCAAGCCCGCGCTGGCGGCGATAGACGCGCTGAAGACCCGCGCCGACCTCGTCACCTGGCTGCAGCAGGCCCATGCCCGCGCCGAGGGCCGCGCCTTCGGCTTCGGCGTCAGCGCCGACTACAAGAACGCCAAGCGCCAGATCGCGTTTGCCGGCCAGGGCGGCCTGGGCCTGCCCGGCCCCGAGTACTACAGCAAGGACGAATACGCCAAGCTGCGCACCGCCTACGTGGCCCACATCGCCAAGCTGTTCGAGCTGACCGGCACGCCGGCCGAGGAAGCGCAGTCGCGCGCCGCGCAGGTAATGGCGCTGGAGACGCAGCTGGCCGCCGCGTCCTTCCTGCGGGTGGAGCTGCGCAAGCCCGAGAACCAGTACAACTTCGTCACCGTCGAGCAGGCCAACAAGCTCACGCCGCACTGGGACTGGGGCCAGTACTTCAAGGTCATGCAGGTGGACGCCGGCATCCAGGCCGCGGGCGGCTTCTCGCTGTCGCAGCCCAAGTTCTTCGTCGCGCTCGACCAGCTGCTGGCCGAGGCGCCCATCGCGCAGTGGCAGGCCTACTTCGCGTTCCAGACGATAGACGGCGCCTCGCCCGCGCTGTCCAAGGCCTTCCAGGACGAGAACTTCGCGTTCTACGGCAAGACCATCAACGGCACGCCCGAGCAGGAACAGCGCTGGAAGCGGGCGCTGGGCGCCGTCAACGCCAGCATGGGCCAGGCACTGGGCCAGCTCTATGTGAAGGAGTACTTCACGCCGGACGCCAAGGTGCGCGCCCAGCAGCTGGTGGACAACGTGCGCAACGCGCTCAAGGCCCGCATCGAGCACCTCGACTGGATGAGCCCCGAGACCAAGGCCAAGGCGATTGCCAAGTGGCAGACCTTCCTGCCCAAGATCGGCTACCCCGACACTTGGCGCGACTGGCAGGGCCTCACCGTCACCGCCGACAGCCACTATGCCAACCTGCGCGCGGCTCGCAGCTTCAACCAGCGCTACAACCTGGCCAAGATCGGCAAGGCCACCGACCGCTACGAGTGGAGCATGACGCCGCAGACGGTGAACGCCTACTACAGCCCCTCCACCAACACCATCAACTTCCCCGCCGCCATCCTGCAGCCGCCCTTCTTCTACGCCAAGGGTGACGACGCGATCAACTACGGCGGCATAGGCGCGGTCATCGGCCACGAGGCCGGCCACGGCTTCGACGACCAGGGCAGCCAGTT
This sequence comes from uncultured Roseateles sp., assembly GCF_913777145.1. GTDB lineage: Bacteria > Pseudomonadota > Gammaproteobacteria > Burkholderiales > Burkholderiaceae_C > Pelomonas. The sequence goes on along the minus strand of NZ_CAJYPS010000014.1, from coordinate 340,482 downwards.
CGACGGCGAGGGCAACAACGCCAACTGGTGGACCGCCGAAGACCGCAAGCGCTTCGAGGAACGCGCCAACAAGCTGGTGGCCCAGGCCGACGAGTACGCGCCCCTGCCCCAGTACCCCGACAAGCACGCCAACGGCCGCCTGACGCTGGGCGAGAACATCGGCGACCTGGGCGGCCTGAACATGGCCTATGACGCCATGGTCAAGGCCACGGCCGGCCAGCCCGACCCCATGCTCGACGGCCTGAGCCGCGACCAGCGCTTCTTCATGAACTGGGCCAAGGTCTGGGCCGGCGCCATCCGCCCCGAGGCGCAGCTGGTGCGCCTGAACACCGACCCCCACGCGCCAGCCGGCTTCCGCACCAACGCGGCCCCGTCCAACATGCCGGCCTTTGCCAAGGCCTACAGCTGCAAGGCGGGCGATGCGATGGTGCGGCCGGAGGACAAGCGCGTCGTCATCTGGTGATGAACGCGACGGCGCCGTGGCGCTGAACGAGCAAGGGCCTGCGGCAATGCAGGCCCTTTTTTCATGGTCGAGCACCAACGCGGGCCACGGGTCGTGCAGCCGAAAGGCGCCGCAGCGAGCCCGGGCCGGACGCTGTTACACAAGTCCGCACGGAGGGCCCTCTAACATGCGCCCTGCAGTCGTCTGCTTGCATTTGCCCTTGCCCATGATTTCCCGACTTCCCTCTGCCTCCCTGCTTCCCGTCCTGATGGCTGGCGCGCTCGCCGCCGCCCTGCCCACCGCCGCCGTCAGCGCGACGCATGCCAAGCCCCATGCCGCGGCCCAGAAACAAAAGGCCAAGGCGGCCGCGGCGGCCGAGCCCGCGATGACCACCGACGCCAACGGCCGCTCCGTGCCGGTGCTCGCCAACAAGGCCTGGGTGCTGATGGACTACGACACCGGCCAGGTGCTGGCCGCCTCCAACCCGGACGAGCCGCTGCCGCCGGCGTCGCTCACCAAGATGATGACCAGCTACCTGGTGGAGCAGGCGCTCAAGAGCGGCAAGCTCAAGCCCACCGACATGGTCACCATGAGCGAGAGCGCCTGGTGCCGCGGCGGCAAGGGGGGCGACAGCTGCATGTTCGTGCCGCTGAACACGCAGGCCTCGGTGATGGAGATGCTGCGCGGCGTGGTCATCGCCAGCGGCAACGACGCCTCCAAGGCCCTGGCCGAGCACCTCGGCGGCTCGGAGTCCGGCTTCGTGACGATGATGAACGCCGAAGCCAAGAAGCTGGGCATGGGCCATACCCAGTTCGCGAACGCGGCCGGGCTGCCCGATCCCAACAACAAGGCCTCGGCCCGCGACCTGGCCGTGCTGGCGGCCGCCATCATCCGCAACAGCGCCGAGTACTACCCGATCTACGCCGAGCGCGAGTTCACCTACAACGGCATCAAGCAGGGCAACCGCAACGCGCTGCTCTACACCGACCCCACGGTCGACGGCCTCAAGACCGGCCACACGGACGAAGCCGGCTACTGCCTGACCGCCTCGGCCAAGCGCAACGGCATGCGCCTGATCTCGGTCATCATGAACGCCGACAGCAAGCAGGCCCGGGCCGACCAGACCCGCGTGCTGTTCAACTGGGGCTACGCCAACTTCGAGCAGGCCCGGCCTGCGCAGGTGGGCGCGGCGCTGGCCAGCGCCAAGGTCACCTACGGCGTGGCGCCTGCGGTCAATGCCGGCCTGGCCCAGGACTGGGCGCTGCTGGTGCCCAAGGGCCAGGCCGCCGCCGTGCAGACTGCCGTCTCGCTGAATCCCGCGCTCGAGGCGCCCATCGCCAAGGGCGCCGTGGTCGGCAAGATCATCGCCACCGCCAATGGCAAGCCGGTGGGCGAGGCCCCGCTGATCGCGCTCGCGGACGTGGAACGCGCCGGCTTCTTCGAGCGACTGCGCCAACGCGTGGTCGGCTGGTTCTCTAAGTAAATGAGGCTGAGCGGCGGCGCCATACCGCCGCCGGCGGCTTCAGAAGACCGGGATCAGATGCGGCTGACCGGCCACGAACGCGACGATGCGGCGTGGCAGGTACAGAAGCGGCGTGGTGCCGGCGCGCGTGGCGCGAGCCACGGCCGCCTGCGCGGCCTGCAGCAGCGCGGCCAGCGTGGGCCGCTCGCCGCGGCATTGCGAACGCGGAATGACGAGGGCGAGGTCCAGGCTGCGGGCCTCGCCCACCTCCGGCACCGCCACGTCCAGCCGTGCACTCACCACCACGGTGGAAGGCGTGCTGAGGCACAGATCGAGGTCTGCCGCCACGATGTCGTCATCGGCCACCGGCAGCGCTTGCGGCACCGGCGCGTCGGGAGTGAAGTGCTTAGCCATGCGGCCATCATGCAGGCGGCTTGTGACAGTTGCCATCGGGCGCGCGCCAAAGCCTTTGTCGGACAAGACCGACTCAGCCTGGGGGGGGTGAGTTGCGTGCACGTCGCTTGTGGTGAGCCGGCGAACCCCAGGCGACGATCTGGTGAGGCGCGCGGCATCGACGCGCCGCCGGCCGATCAGCTCTCGGGGTCGTCGCCGAACTCGCGCAACTCCTGCGCACAGCGGCAGGCACGGGCGATGCGCGCGGCCCAGGCGACCGCCGCCTCGCGCGTGGGCAGGCGCAGCACGCAGAAGCCGCCGTTGAAGTCTCTGGTCTGCGGATAGGTGTCGTGGCTTGTCGTGCCAGCGGCAGCGACCTTGACGGGCGGGACCGCTTCGTTGATGCCACCGGCGAACACATAGACCCCAGCGGCCTTGGCCTCGCGAATGACCTGGCGAGCAGCCTCACCCACCGCGGCGAGTTCCTCGGGGGGCACGTCCATGGCGGGGCTGGGGAAGGAGATCAGGTAGTGCTTCATGCGTGGCTCACGGGGCGGGGTGGGTGCAGTGAAGCGCAAAGGGCTTGGGGGGTCAAACGGCGTGAGGTCTGAGTTCTCCAGCGCTTGCTCCGGGCTGCTCTTGCAGTGAGCCTTTGCAACTCGCAACACCGCGCCGGGATTCCGCCCCGGCAGGCGGGTAACTTTTCTCTGTCGCGCCAGAGAAAAGTCACCAAAAGAGAGGCGCCGAACCGCACCGCGCTCAGCCCCTGCGACGCGGTCCACCACAAGGACTGGCTGTGGCCGTTTGCACCCAAGCGAGCCGCTGCGCTCTCGCGGTGGACTTGTCACCACCCGGTGACCTCGAACCGCCGGGCCGTTCGACGCGCGGCTGCACGCCGTGCTCACGAGCGAATGCAAATGCAGCGCCGCTCGGGCGGCGCGGCTTGGCGCGTAGCGCGTATTTGCTTTGACGCCCTCAGGCGTCGATGTGCAGCCGCGCCTTAGCCGGCGTGAAGGGACTATGGCTGGCGCTCTTCACAAGTCCACCGCGAGAGCGCAGCGGCTCGCCTCTGGCCTGAAGGCCTCTGCTCCCGATCAAGCAAACCCGCTCTAGCTGTTGAATTGGCGCCTCTCTTTTGGTGACTTTTCTCTGGCGCGACAGAGAAAAGTTACCCGCCCTCGCGGGGCGGACTCCCGCGGCGGTGCTGCGAGTCGAAAGGTTCTCAGCAAAAACAGCCGGCAAAAGACGTGAGACCTCCCCAAATCCGGGCGGGTACTCAGAACATACACATCTTGATCAAAGCCTAGTGCTCAGCCGAAGAGGGATCTTCGCTGGCGTAGCCGGCCGATCTTCCAAATGAGCACTGCGGTTAGCGCCAAAAGCCCCAGCACAAGCACAGCAAGGACATAAAGCACCTGGAGAGCTCCGACGGTTGCCCAGTCCGTAAGCCAGCCTTGCCCGACGACCCAGTTAGGAACCCATCTCACGCCAGCAATCAATGACACAAGGGCCGTGTACCAAACCTTGCATTCCCACCCCTCCCAAAGCGCATATGCAAGCGTCGATGTCCGAGCTTCTGAAACCATATTGCTCCCGTAGCCGAGGTAGGTTAGCAATGGACGACACCTTGAAGCCACCCAGCACGCAGGTTGGGGTGAACGCAGAGAACCCCAACAAACCCAAGTGGCAAGGACGTTGGGGGGGCGAAATACTCACCCCAACCTACCGCATGTCAAGCCTCACGGTCGACGCTCAAAACAAGAAATACCTCTGCGCCATCGGCAACTCCTTCGCCGGCTCGCAGGTCAGCAGCACGCCGTCTGCCCTCACCTCGTAGGTCTGCGCGTCGATCTCCATCGTCGGCAGGTAGTTGTTGAGCACCATGTCGGCCTTCTTGACCGAGCGGCAGCCGTGCACCGGCACCATGGTCTTGGCCAGCCCCAGCTTCTCGACATTCGCCTGGCCGCTCTGGCTCACAAAGGTCAGCGAGCCCTGGGCCAACGCGCCGCCGAAGTTGCCGAACATGGGCCGGTAGTGCACCGGCTGCGGCGTCGGAATGCTCGCATTCGCATCACCCATCGCGGCGGCGGCGATGAAGCCGCCTTTCAGGATCAGCGACGGCTTCACGCCGAAGAAGGCGGGCTTCCACAGCACCAGGTCGGCCCATTTGCCCACCTCGATGCTGCCCACCTCGTGGCTGATGCCATGGGCCAGCGCGGGGTTGATCGCGAGCTTGGCGAGGTAGCGCTTCACTCGCGCGTTGTCGTTGCCCGCGCCGTCACCCGGCAGCGCGCCGCGCTGCACCTTCATCTTGTGCGCGGTCTGCCAGCAGCGCAGGCTCACCTCGCCCACGCGGCCCATGGCCTGCGAGTCGGACGAGAACATGCTGATCGCGCCCAGGTCATGCAGGATGTCCTCGGCCGCGATGGTCTCGCGGCGGATGCGGCTCTCGGCAAAGGCCAGGTCCTCGGCAATGCCGGCGTCCAGGTGATGGCACACCATCAGCATGTCCAGGTGCTCGTCCAGCGTGTTGACGGTGAACGGGCGCGTGGGGTTGGTGGAGCTGGGCAGCACATTGGCCTCGCCGACCACCTTCATGATGTCGGGCGCATGGCCGCCGCCCGCGCCCTCGGTGTGGAAGCTGTGGATGGTGCGGCCCTTGAAGGCGGCAATCGTGTCCTCCACAAAGCCGCTCTCGTTAAGCGTGTCGGTGTGGATGGCCACCTGCGTGTCGGTCAGCTCCGCCACGTTCAGGCAGTTGTCTATGGCCGCGGGCGTCGTGCCCCAGTCCTCGTGCAGTTTGAGGCCGATGGCGCCGGCATCGATCTGCTGCATCAGCGCTGCGGGCCGGCTCGCATTGCCCTTGCCCATGAAGCCCAGGTTCATCGGGAAGGCGTCCGCGGCCTTCAGCATGGTCGCGATGTGATGCGGCCCCGGCGTGCAGGTGGTGGCCAGCGTGCCAGTGGCCGGGCCGGTGCCGCCGCCTATCATGGTGGTGACCCCGCTCATCAGCGCCTCTTCGATCTGCTGCGGGCAGATGAAGTGGATGTGGGTGTCGATGGCGCCGGGCGTCACGATGAAGCCCTCGCCCGCGATGATCTCGGTGCCCGGGCCGATGACGATGTCCACGCCCGGTTGCACGTCCGGGTTGCCGGCCTTGCCGATGGCGGCGATACGACAGCCGCGCAGGCCGATGTCGGCCTTGACGATGCCCCAGTGGTCCAGGATCACCGCGTTGGTGATCACGGTGTCCACCGCATCACCCGGCCCTGGGCCGTTCACGCGCTGCGACTGGCCCATGCCGTCGCGCACGGTCTTGCCACCGCCGAACTTGACCTCCTCGCCGTAGCCACCGGCGCGCAGGGTCAGGTCTTGCTCGATCTCGATGACGAGGGCGGTGTCGGCCAGGCGCAGCTTGTCGCCCACGGTGGGGCCGAGCATCTCGGCATAGGCGCGGCGGCTGATCTTCATGCGAGCCTCCGCACGGCCGCCCGAAGGAGGCGAGCGCCCCCTCGGGGGGCTGCGAACGAAGTGAGCGTGGGGGTTGTCATAAATTTCCTTGCACCAGACCGCGGAAGCCCCAGACCTGGCGGTCGCCGCCCAGCTCGACCAGTTCCACGGTGCGCGTCTGCCCGGGCTCGAAGCGCACGGCCGTGCCGCTGCAGATGTTGAGCCGCATGCCGCGCGCGGCCTCACGGTCGAAGGCGAGCGCGGCGTTGGTCTCGGCAAAGTGGTAGTGCGAGCCCACCTGTATGGGCCGGTCGCCGGTGTTGGCCACCTTGAGGGTGAGCGTGCGGCGGCCGGGGTTGAGTTCCAGCTCGCCGTCCGGGGTGATCAGCTCGCCGGGGATCATCAGGCCGCCCCGGTGATGCGGATCAGCGCCAGCAGCGCCACGCTGCCGCCCAGCAGCACGCGCAGCACCTGGGGCGCGGCGCGCAGCCGCCAGCCCATCGCCAGACCCAGGCCGTGCAGCACCAGGGTGCTGGCCACCATGCCGGCCAGCGCGGCCGCGCCGGCCAGCTCCAGCCCGTGGGCCGCGCCGTGGCTGAAGGCCAGGATGGCGGCGGTGGCCGCGCCCGCGGCCGGCGGCATCGCGGTGCGCAGCGCCACCAGCAGGCCCAGCACCGCGAGCGACACGGTGATGCCCGCCTCCACCGCCGGCAGCGCCCAGCCGGTGCTCATCGCCAGCACCGCGCCCGCCAGCAGCGAGGCCGCGAATGCCAGCGGCGCGCGCCACGGCGCCTTCAGCGCCAGCGCGCTCCACACGCCCACCGCCAGCATCGCGGCCAGATGGTCAGGCCCGGTCCAGGGGTGGACGGCGCCAGCCCAGAAACTGGCCAGGTGGCTGTGCGCAGAGCCATCGGTATGCGCCATCGCCGGCGCGGCGGCCAGCAGGGTGAGCAGCAGCAGGGAACTCTTGTTTCGCATGGTGTGTCGTCGCCAAAGAGTGTCTGATCCAGCAGCAGCCGTGGAGCCGGCTCTGCCGGGCCACCGGCTGCGCCCCCACGGGGGGGGCGGCGAAGCCGGTAGGGGTGGTCTAAGTGATCGGCTGATGGACCGTGACCAGCTTGGTCCCGTCCGGGAAGGTGGCCTCCACCTGGATCTCGGGAATCATCTCGGCCACGCCCTCCATCACGTCGTCGCGGCGCAGCACCTCGCGGCCTTCGCCCATCAGCTGGGCCACGGTCTTGCCGTCGCGTGCGCCTTCGAGGATGGCCGCGCTGATGAAGGCCACGGCCTCGGGGTAGTTGAGCTTGAGGCCGCGGGCCCGGCGCCGCTCGGCCAGCAGGGCGGCGGTGAAGAGCAGCAGCTTGTCTTTCTCGCGGGGAGTGAGTTCCATCTCGCTTGGCCTGGTGTCTGGTCATCGGCCGACGCTGGCGGCCGGCCCTCGAGGCCCAGGCTAACGCGCTATCGGCGCCCTGCCCAGGGGGACTGCCCCCGAGGCCTGGCCCCCGCTCACTTGCAAGGGGGATGCCAGTCGAGCAACACCTCGGCCGCGGGCGGCTTGCGCGCGGCGCCGCCGGGGCGCTTGGCGGGCGTGCCCAGCGCGATCCAGCCCACCAGCGTCTCGCCGGGCGCGCAGAAGGCAGCCGCGATCTGCGCATCGCGAACCTTGGCGCCGCTGAGCATCTTGCCGGCAAAGCCCAGCAGATGGGCCGCCATCAGGAAGTTGGACAGCGCCGCGCCCACCGCCGCCCACTGCTCGTGCGCAGGCACCAGCGGGTGGCCCAGGTCGATGCGGGCCACCACGGCAATGGTCATGGGTGGGCGCTGCGCGCGCTCGGTGTCCAGTGCCGCGCCCTCCTCGCCCTTGCCGGCGCGGCGGGCCGCGTCCGCAAACAACGCAGCCATCGCGGTCCGGGCCTCGCCGCGCACCAGCTTGAAGCGGTAAGGCACCAATTCGGCGTGATCCGGCGCGCGCAGCGCGGCCTGGGTCATCAGCGCCAGCTGCTCATCGCTGGGGCCGGGCTCGACCAGGTGCTTGGGGCCGACCGAGTAGCGGCCCAGCAGGGCCTGCAGATGCCGGGAACCGTGATCGGGCGGCGTCATGATCTGCAGAGCGCCCGGGTAGCGCTCAGCTGCTCTTGGAAATGCTGATGCTGGGGAACTTGGACGAATAGTCCTTGGCCTGGGCGGCGATCTTGGCCGTGATGCGACGCGCCAGCGCCTTGTAGATGCCGGCCACCTCGCCATCGGGCTCCGCCACCACCGAGGGCCGGCCGGCATCGGCCTGCTCGCGGATGGACAGCTTCAGCGGCAGCGAGCCCAGCAGCTCGGTGCCGTATTGCTCGGCCATGCGCTTGCCGCCGTCGGCGCCGAAGATGTGCTCCACATGGCCGCAGTTGGAGCAGATGTGCACCGCCATGTTCTCGATGATGCCCAGGATGGGCACGCCCACCTTCTCGAACATCTGCAGGCCCTTCTTGGCATCGACCAGCGCGATGTCCTGCGGCGTGGTCACGATGACCGCCCCGGTCACCGGCACGCGCTGCGACAACGTCAGCTGCACGTCGCCCGTGCCCGGGGGCATGTCGACGATCAGATAGTCCAGGTCCTGCCAGCGGGTCTGGTTCAGCAGCTGCTCCAGCGCCTGGGCCGCCATGGGGCCACGCCAGATCATGGCCTGGTCGTCACCCACCAACAGGCCGATAGAGTTCACCTGCACGCCGTAGGCCTCCTTGGGCTCCATCAGCTTGCCGTCCAGCGACTCCAGCTGGCCCGACAGCGCCATCATGGTGGGCATGCTGGGGCCGTAGATGTCGGCATCCAGCAGACCCACGCGGGCGCCCTCGGCGGCCAGCGCCAGCGCCAGGTTGGCCGAGGTGGTGCTCTTGCCCACGCCGCCCTTGCCGGACGCGACCGCAATGATGTTCTTCACGCCGGGCAGCAGCTGCACGCCGCGCTGCACCGCGTGCGCGATGACCTTGGTCGTGATGGCCACGCTGACATTGCCCACGCCCGCCTGCTGGCGCGCCGCGGCGATCAGCGCACTGCGCAGCGCCGCATGCTGGCTGGCGCAGGGGTAGCCCAGCTCCACTTCCACGCTGACGTCGGCGCCGTCCACGCGCACCGATTTGAGCGCCCTGGCCGAGCCCAGGTCGCGGCCGCTGGTCGGGTCGACGACGGCATTCAGCGCTTGCTGCAGGGCGGTTTCGGAGATCGCGGTCATGACGGCCAGTTTTAGAAATTCTTGGGGCGCGAAGTCTAGCCTTGATGCCACGAAGCCCCGGATGCGGCAGGGCTTTGCGTAGAGTTCGGGCCTGGCCCCACCACCCCTCGCGGAGATTCCATGCGCGTGCTCCCTGCGCTCTGCCTCGCCCTGCTGACCCTGCCCGCGCTGGCCCGGTCCGACGGCAAGCTGCTGCTGACCGGCGGCGTGTCCAGCATCGATGGGGCCGCAGGGGGCGGCCTCACGCCCTGGGCGCTGGTGGGCAGCTATGCCAGCGACGGCCAGATCGGCGGCACCGCCCATGTCACGCGCCTGGCCACCGGCGACTACCGCCTGCTGACCTACGGCGCGGCGCTGGGTGTGCAAGACCGCTTCGAGCTGAGCTGGGCCCGCCAGGATCTGGACACCGGCAGCAGCCTGGCCGCGCTGGGCCTGGCCGGCCTGCACCTCAAGCAGAACATCGTGGGCCTGAAGGCGCGCCTGGCCGGCGAGGCGGTGCTGGACAGTGACCGCCTGATGCCGCAGATCAGCGCCGGCCTGGAGTTCAAGCACACCGACGCCGGCGCGCTGGGCCCCACACTGTTCGGGCCGCTGGGCGCCAAGGCCTCGGGCACGGACGCCTATGTCAGCGCCACCAAGCTGTTCCTGGCCCAGGGCCTGCTCGCCAACCTGACGCTGCGCGTCACCAAGGCCAACCAGAACGGCCTGCTGGGCTTTGGCGGCGCGCAATCCAGCGGCTACCGGCTCAAGCCCGAGCTGTCCATCGCCAAGCTGCTGCGCCGCGACCTGGCGCTGGGGCTGGAATACCGCGCCAAGCCCGACGCGCTGCACCGCTCGGTGCTGGGTGACGGCGCGCTGAAGGAAGACGACTGGAAGGACATCTTCCTGGCCTGGGCGCCCAGCAAGCACGCATCCGTGACGCTGGCCTGGGTGGATCTGGGCCGCATCGCACCGGCGGTGCAGCCGCGCCGCCAGAGCGGCGCCTACCTGTCGCTGCAGCTCGCCCACTGAGGCCGCCCGGCTGTGGGCTGCGCGCATCAGATAGCGCCCGCGGCCGTAAAGAATCTTTTCACGCCGGCCGCAGAGAAAGGGCCGACACAGGCCCATGGCAGACTGAACAAATGAGAATCATTCGCACGATCGCGATCACCCTGCCCGCCACCTGCGGGGCCGCCCTCGCCCAGACCAGCCCGCCCGAAGCCGCGCCAGCGCCCGCCCAGGCCGCCAGCGCGCCCCGCACGCGACCGACGCCGGCCCAGCCGACCCCGCAGGACGCGGCCAACCGGCTGGAGCGCGTGGAGGTGTCGGGCGCGGCCAGCGACGACAGCGTGCGCCGCCAGTCCACGGCCAGCAAGATCGTGATCTCGCGCGAGGAAATCGACCGCTTCGGCGACTCCACGCTGGGCGAGGTGCTCAAGCGCCTGCCCGGCGTGACCACCGGCGGCCGCCCGGGCCGCGGCGGCGACATCCGCATGCGCGGCATGGGCGGCGGCTACACGCAGATCCTGGTGAACGGCGAGCGCATGCCGCCCGGCTTCTCGCTGGACCAGCTGCCGCCCGAGCAGGTGGAGCGCATCGAGGTGCTGCGCGCGCCCACGGCCGAGTACGGCACACGTGCGGTGGCCGGCACCATCAACATCGTGCTGCGCGAGGCGCTGAAAAAGAAGCTCAACGAGATGCGCGCCGGCTTCGCAACCGAGCGCGGCCGCCTCAGCCCGGGCGCGAGCTGGACCCGCAACGACAACTTCGGCGACGGCCATGCCTACACCTTCACGGTGAATGCGCTGCGCGGCGAGCGGGTCGACAACATCATCAACGACACGCTCACCCACACCCTCGCCACCAACACCGACAGCCTGCTGAGCTCGCGCGGCCAGAGCGAGGACCAGCGCAAGTCCATCAACCTGAACGGCCGCGTGCAGTTCAAGCTGGGTGATGGCGAGTCGCTGGTGATCCAGCCTTTTCTGGTGAGCAACCGCTCGGACAGCAGCAGCCACCTGCGCCAGACCACCACGCCCACGCCCGACCCGCGACCGGCCAACTTCTTCGACCAGGTGGACACCGTGGGCGACTCGCGCTTCACGATGGCGCGGCTGCACTCGCAGTGGCAGACCCGGCTGGACAGCGACACCCGGCTGGACCTGCGCGCCGGCCTGGGCCGGGCCAATGGCGAAAGCCACAGCCTGCGCCAGGAGCGCCTGGAGGGCGCGGCCACGCGCTTGCAGGATGACAGCACCCGCAGCAACAACCGCAGCTGGAACGCGCTGGCCAAGCTCTCGCACAGCCTGGGCAACGAGCACAGCCTGGTGGCCGGCCTGGAGGGCGAGGGCAACACCCAGCACCAGACCCGTGTGACGCTGGTGAACGGCCTGCCCCAGCCAGGGCTGGACGACTTCGGCGACGACCTCGACGCCTCCTCCACCCGCATCGCCGCCTATGCGCAGGACGAGTGGGCCGTGGGCAAGCAGTGGGACTTCTACGCCGGTGCGCGCTGGGAGGGCATCAGCACCAAGAGCAGCGCGGCCACCTATGCGGCCAGCAACCGCTCCAGCGTGTTCACGCCGCTGGCCCATGCGCGCTACAAGCTGGACGAGCGCGGCCGCCAGCTGCTGCGCATGAGCCTCACGCGCAGCTACCGCAGCCCGCAGCTGCAGGACCTGATCGCCCGCCCCAGCATCAACAACCAGGTGCCGCAGCAGATCAACACGCCGGACCGCGCGGGCAACCCCAATCTCAAGCCCGAGCTGGCCACCGGCCTGGAAATCGGCTTCGAGAACTACCTCAGCAAGGGCGGCCTGCTGAGCGCCAACCTGTTCGCCCGCCGCATCACCGACCTGATGCGCACCGTCACCTCGCTGGAGACCGTGCCCTGGAGCGCCACGCCGCGCTGGGTGGCCCGGCCGCAGAACATCGGCAAGGCCTCGACCGCCGGCATCGAGCTGGAAGCGCGCTTCCGGGCCGACGAGTTCATTCCCGAGGCGCTGCCCATCAACATCCGCAGCAACCTGAGCTTCTTCACGTCCAAGGTGGACGGCATCCCCGGCCCCAACAACCGGCTGGACAACCAGCCCAAGGCCACGGCCAACCTGGGCGCGGACTACCGGCTGCGCAGCCTGCCGCTGTCGCTGGGCCTGTCGCTGAACTGGACGCCCTCCACCACCATCCAGCAGACGGTGCTGACCGAAGCCACCAGCAGCCGCAAGCTGGTGACCGACGCGTTCGCGCTGTGGGCGATCAACCCCGAGCAGTCGCTGCGCCTGTCGGCCAGCAACCTGGGCGCGGCAGACTACTTCACCGGCAGCCTCAGCAAAACCGCCGACCAGATCGTCAGCAGCCGCAGCGGCGGCCCCAGCTACACGCAGTGGCAGCTGCGCTGGGAGATGCGCATCTGAGGCCCACCCCGGAGCGGCGGCGCGCGCCGCCGCTCAGGCGCCCGGCCCGCCGTGGGTGGTGACCCAGGGGCCGGTGAGGCCGTCCAGCTCGCAGTCCCACAGCGCCTGGGCGTCCATCGCGTCCACCACGCCCTCGCCATAGACCTTGAGCGCCAGGCTGCGCAGCATGATGACCATGCCACGCACGAAGGCTGCGCGCGCCCCGTCGCCCGCCACGCCCAGCAGCACGCCGGCGTCCAGCTTCACGTAGTCCAGGCCCGCCTGGTAGAGGCGCTCGGCCTCGGCCAGGCCGGCGCCCGCATGCTCCACGCCCAGGCGCACGCCCAGCGGCCGCAGCTGGCGACCCAGTTCCAGCAGACGCTCGATGTGCTCGCCCGCGGCGGCCTCGGGCAGGTCCAGCAGCAGCGCCCGGGCGGCGGCCGGCGCGGCCTGCAGCTGCTCGCGCAACTGGGGCAGGAAGCCCGCATCGGTCAGCGTGGCCGGCGCGATATTGATGCAGCGCGCCTGGCCGTCCTCGGTGATCGCGCGCAGCGCCAGCGACACGGCCAGCAGGTCTATGGGCGTGGTCAGCCGGCAACGCGTGGCGCGCGGCAGCCAGTGGGCCGCGGGGCGCAGGCCGCGGTCGGGCTCCAGCGTCAGCTGCAGCGGGCATTCCAGGTGCAGCAGCTGGCCGGCGCGCCCGCGCACCGGGAACTCCACCAGCCGCGCCTGGCCATTGCTCATGGCCTGCTGCAGCTGGCTGCGCCACAGCGCCTCGCCCTGGGGCTGGCCCACGCCGGGCTCGGCGGCCATGTCCACCACCACGCCGCCGCGGGTCTCGCAGGCCTGCTCGGCGCGGGCCAGCGCCGCGTCGGCCTCGCCCAGCCACACGCTGGCCGGCTGCTCGCGCGGCAGCTCCACTGCGCCCAGCGCCACCTGCACGCCGCTGCCAAAGGCCGGCAGGCTCACGCGCAGCGCATCGGCTAGCGCCTGCGCGGTCTCAGCCGCCACGCCTTCGGCCGGCAGCCACAGCGCGAAGTCGCCGCCGTTGAGCCGACCCACGCGGCAGCCCGGCACCGACTCGGGATAGGCCTGCAGCACCGTCACCAGCGTGCGCAGCAGCTCGTCCACCACCGGGCGGCCCAGGCGCAGATTGAGATCGCCCACATCACGCAGCCGCAGCAGCACCAGGCCGGCCAGCACCGGCCCGTCGTCACGCTGCAGCGCCGACTCGAACTCGGCCAGGAAATGCTTGCGCGTGGCCACACCGGTCAGGCTGTCGTGATGGACCTGATCGCGCAGCACACGCAGCTGGCCGGCCTGGGCCTCGAACAGCTCCTTGACCCGCGCCACCATCGCATTCATCGCCCGCGTGAGCCGCTGCAGCTCGGGCACGCGCGACTCCACCACCTGGCCGTAGCGCCCCGCCAGCACGCCCTCGGCCTGCAGCACGGCCGCGTCCAGCGGCCGGCGGATGCGGCGCAGCGCAGCCCAGGCCAGCAGCAGCGCCACCACGCCCACGCCCAACAGCCAGGCCAGCAGCCGGCAGGTGGCCTGCCACAGCTCGTCATAGGCATAGGCGTCATGGCTTCTGAGCTCCACGGTGCCGACCGCATTCCAGCCGTTGGACACCTGGGCCACGCCGGCCGGTGCGTCCAGCGGCACCAGCGCGCGGAACCAGGCCGGCGCGCGCGACTCGCGCGGCGCGCCGCTGCGCTGGAACTGCAGCTCGCCGTTGGGCCCGCGCCAGCGCACGAACTCGTAGGCGCCGGTGTCGAACTGCGCCGACACCAGCAGCTGGATCAGCGCGGCGTCGCCCTGCTGCTGCGACAGCGCCAGCGCCAGCGCCTGGGCGTTGTCGGAGTTCTTGGCGGCCAGCTGGGTCCGCATCAGCTGGTGGGCGGACAGCGTGGACAGCCCGACCGCCCCCACCAGTGCCGCCAGCACCACGCCCAGCACCAGCCAGGCTATCTGCCGCATCATCGACATGGACCCACCTTCTTCGTTGCTTGATTCAAAACATGCCCTCCGCCTGGACCTTGGCCACCAGGTCGCGCCACATGGAGATGCGCACCAGCGGGTTGCCCGCGGTGGTCTGGCCCACGCCCTGCCACAGGCCCTCGGTGTTGAAGCTGAACACCGGGGTCAGGTCGCCACGCTGGGAGGCGGGCAGCAGTATCGGGCGCAGGTTGTCCAGGATCAGCGGCTCGGCACCCGGTTCCGCGTAATAGGCCAGCACCATGTGGGCCAGCGTCTGGCCCCCCTGGCGCGCGCGCACGTACACCATGCGCAGCTTGGCCACCGGCACGCCGCTGGCGGCCAGCGAGAAATACTTGGCGATCGCGTAGTCCTCGCAATCGCCGGCGCCCTTTTCCAGCGCCTCCAGCGGGCTGGCCCAATAGTCCACCACGCCCCAGACCTCGAGATCGTCGCGCCAGGCCAGGCGCTGATTGAAGAAGTCATTGACCAGCTTGAGCCGCTGCAGCTCGGGCTGGGTGCCAGCCTGCTCGATCATCTGCACCAGCGCCTGGGCCTGGGCCGCCACACGCGGCCCGCGCTGGGCTGCCGCCTCCTGCACCCGCGACGCCTGGTAGGCCCCCAGCGCCAGCATGGGCAGCGCACACAGCAACACCAGCAGGTGGCGGCGCCAGCGGGGCCGGGTGGCGGTGCAAATTGGAGAAGTCGGCAAGATTGACGCTAGGCGGGGAGTGTTTTCACTGTAGCCGGCGTTGCCAGCCCTATCATTTTCCGAATGATGCAGATGACTGCCCCCCAAAGTGCCAGCGCGGTCAGCGCCAGGATGCAACAAATTCGCGAGGATCTGGACCAATCTCGGCGTCGCGGCCCGCTGCAGCAGATCAAGATCCCGCCCTGCCCCGAATTGCTGGTGCAACTGCAACAGGCGATCAACGCACCTGAACCCGACCTGGGCCTGGTCGCCCGCATCGCATCCAGCGACGTGGCCATGTCCGCCACGCTGCTGCGCATCGCCAATGGCCCGCTGTTCAAACCGGTGGGCCTACCCTGCAGCACCGTGGGCCAGGCGATGAACCGCATCGGCCTGCGCGAGAGCGTGTCGGTGATGACCAGCTTCATGGTGCAGCACGCAATACCCGTGAACTCACCGCTGCTGGCGCGCTTCTGGCAGCGCAGCAGCATGCGCGCGATCGCGATGGCCACCATCGCCCAGCAGCTGCCGGGCATGTCGCCAGACCTGGCCCACACCTTCGGCCTGTTCCTGCACGTGGGCATGCCGGTGCTGCTGCAGAGCGTGCGCGGCTACGGCGCCACCATGGTGGAGGCCGGCGCTCGCATCGACCGCCCCTACATCGCGACCGAGAACGCCAACCACAAGACCGACCACGCGGTGGTGGGTGCGCTGGTGGCGCGCGCCTGGAACCTGCCGCCCGTGTTGATGGGCGCCATCCGCCTGCACCATGATTTCGCGGCGCTGGGCCATGCGGACATCGATCCCGAGGTGCACACGCTGGTGGCCGCCGGCCTGATCGCCGAATACCTGATGCGCCGCCACGAGGCCCTGCCCGAGGATGCCGACTGGGCGGCCCACCACGAGTCCGCGATGGACTGGCTGCATGTCAGCTGGGACGATATCGCGCACTGGGAAGAGGCGGCACGCCAGCAGTTCGACGAGGCCTGAGGGGCAGCCGACATGCCGCGCCTGCGCGTGCTGGTCGCGGGCCTGCTGGCGGTGGGCACGCTGCCACCGCTGGCCTGGTGGCTGCTGGGCCCGCGCGGCGAGGCGGTCACGCTGGTGGCGCGCCAGTGGCGCACCGAGGTGGATGTGGAGCGGCTGCGGCTGGAATCCGGCTCCGACTGGTGCGACGAACTGCCGCCCGGCGCCAGCGTGCAGAGCCGCCGCCTGATGAAGGACCCGTCGGGCCAGCGCGCCGGCGAGTCCGAACGCTGCCAGTACACCCAGCTGGCCTGGCGCCAGCTGTGGCTGGCCCACCGCGAGGGCGGCGCGGGCCAGACACCGCAATGGCCCAGCCCGGCGCTGTCCGGCCTGCCGCCCGACCAGCCCGGTGCCGAGCGCCTGGGCCGGCGTGCCATCCATTACGAGCTGGTGCTGCGCAACCGCGCCGGTCTGCTGCGCAACTGCCGGGTGCCGGCCCAGCGCTGGGGCAGCCTCGCCGAGGGCAGCGCGCTGCGCCTGCCGGTGGACCGCTGGGGCGTCGCGCACTGCGCCGACCTGTACTGAAGCCGCACGCCAAAGAAAAAGCCCCTGCCGTCGCCGACAGGGGCCAGGTCTTGCCAAGCCGAGCTCAGCGCGCCTTGCGCGGCGGCGGCACGTCGGTGCAGGTGCCGTGCGCGACCTCGGCCGCCATGCCCAGCGACTCGCCCAGCGTCGGGTGCGGGTGGATGGTCTTGCCGATGTCCACCATGTCCGCGCCCATCTCTATGGCCAGCGCGATCTCGCCGATCATGTCGCCGGCATGGGTGCCGACGATGCCGCCGCCCAGGATGCGATGGGTCTCGGCGTCGAAGATCAGCTTGGTGAAGCCCTCGTCGCGGCCGTTGGCGATCGCGCGACCGGAAGCCGTCCAGGGGAACAGGCCCTTCTCGATCGCGATGCCCTTGGCCTTGGCCTCGTCCTCGGTCAGGCCCACCCAGGCGACCTCGGGGTCGGTGTAGGCAACGCTCGGAATCACGCGGGCGTCGAACTGGCTCTTCTTGAGCTTGTCGTCCCCCAGGATCTCGCCGGCGCAGACCTCGGCCGCCACATGGCCCTCGTGCACCGCCTTGTGGGCCAGCATGGGCTGGCCGACGATGTCGCCGATCGCGAACACGCTGGGCACATTGGTGCGCATCTGCACGTCCACCGGGATGAAGCCGCGGTCACCCACGATGACGCCGGCGTTCTCGGCGCCAATCTTCTTGCCGTTGGGCGTGCGGCCCACCGCCTGCAGCACCAGGTCATAGCGCTGCGGGGCCGAAGGCGCGCCCTCGCCTTCGAACGTCACCCAGATGCCGTCGGGCTTGGCCTCGGCCGCCACCGTCTTGGTGTTCAACATGATGTTGTCGAAACGGTGCTGGTTGAACTTCTGCCAGACCTTGACGAGATCGCGGTCCGCGCCGGTCATCAGCGTGGGCAGCATCTCGACCACGTCCAGGCGCGCGCCCAGCGTGGAATACACCGTGCCCATTTCCAGGCCGATGATGCCGCCGCCGACGATGAGCATCTTCTGCGGCTTGACCTGCATCTCCAGCGCGCCGGTCGAATCGACGATGCGCGGGTCATTGGGCAGGAAGGGCAGGCGCACGGCCTGCGAGCCGGCCGCCACGATGACGCGCTTGAAGGCCACGGTCTGCACCGCGCCGGTCCTGGCCTGGCCCTCGCCCTCGGTGGCTTCCACCTTGAGGTGCTGGGCATCCAGCAGCGTGCCGACGCCGCGCAGCACGGTGACCTTGCGCATCTTGGCCATGGCGCTCAGGCCACCGGTCAGCTTGCCGGTCACCTTGTTCTTGTGGGCGCGCAGCTTGGCGATGTCCACGGTGGGCTCGCCAAAGGCCACGCCCAGGTCGGCCATGTGGCTGACCTCGTCCATCACCGCGGCCACGTGCAGCAGCGCCTTGGACGGGATGCAGCCCACGTTCAGGCACACGCCGCCCAGCGTCGCGTAACGCTCGACCAGCGCGACCTTGAGGCCCAGGTCGGCCGCGCGGAAGGCTGCCGAGTAGCCGCCCGGGCCACCACCCAGCACCACCACGTCGAAGGCCTGATCCGCGCTGCCGGTGTAGGTGGCAGCGGCCGGGGCGGGCGCAGCCGTCATCGGGGCAGGCGCCGCGGCAGCGGGTGCCGGGGCAGGGGCGGACGGTGCGGGCGCGGCCGCACCGGCGGCTTCCAGCGTCAGGATCACCGAGCCCTTGGCGACCTTGTCGCCCAGCTTGACCTTGAGCTCCTTGACCACGCCGGCAGCCGACGACGGGATCTCCATCGAGGCCTTGTCGCTCTCGACCGTGATCAGGCTTTGCTCGACCTTGACCGTGTCGCCGGCCTTGACCAGCACCTCGATGACGCCGACTTCGTCGAAGTCGCCGATGTCGGGAACTTGAACTTCAATGAGTGCCATTGATCCAACTCCCTTTTACAGCGCGATCCGACGGAAGTCGGCGAGCAGGCTGGCGAAGTAGACATTGAAGCGAGCGGCGGCGGCGCCGTCGATCACGCGGTGATCCCAGCTCAGGGACAGCGGCAGCGTCAGGCGCGGCGCGAACTGCTTGCCGTCCCACACGGGCTTCATATAGCTCTTGCAGACGCCCATGATGGCCACCTCGGGCGCGTTGATGATGGGCGTGAAGTAGGTACCGCCTATGCCGCCCAGGCTGCTGATGGAGAAGCAGCCGCCGGTCATGTCGGCCGGGCCCAGCTTGCCGTCCCGGGCCTTCTTGGCCAGGTCCGACATCTCCTGGCTGATCTGCAGGATGCCCTTCTTGTCGGCATCGCGGATCACCGGCACCACCAGGCCATTGGGCGTGTCGGCTGCAAAGCCGATGTGGAAGTAGTTCTTCAGCACCAGCGTGTCGCCATCCAGCGACGCGTTGAACTCGGGGAACTTCTTGAGCGCGGCCACCGTGGCCTTGATCATGAAGGCCAGCATCGTGACCTTGATGCCGCTCTTCTCGTTTTCCTTGTTCAGCTGCACGCGGAAGGCTTCCAGCTCGGTGATGTCCGCCTCGTCATGGTTGGTGACGTGGGGAATCGTGACCCAGTTGCGGTGCAGGTTGGCGCCGGAGATCTTCTTGATCCGGCCCATCTCCTTGCGCTCGACCGGGCCGAATTTCTCGAAGTCCACCTTGGGCCAGGGCAGCAGACCCGGGAAGGCGCCGCCACCGGCAGCCGAAGCCGCGGGGGCCGCGGCCTTCTGCGCCGCGGTCTGCACCGCGCCGCTCATCACGGCCTTCACAAAGCCCTGCACGTCGGACTCGACGATGCGGCCCTTGGGACCGGAGCCCTTGACCTCGGCCAGCGGCACGCCCAGCTCGCGGGCGAGCTTGCGGATGCTGGGCGACGCATGCGGCAGCTGGGCCGTGGGCGTGCCCGGCTGATGCGCAGGCAGCGCGGCCGCAGCCGGCGCAGCGACGGCGGCCACCGCCGCCACCAGGGCCGGTGCCGCCACCGGCGCAGGCGCAGCGGCCACGGCCGGAGCAACAGCAGCGCCCGCGACCTTCAGGCGTGCCAGCGGCGAGCCCTTGGCGACCTTGTCGCCCACCTTGAGCAGCAGCTCTTCCACGACGCCGGCATGCGACGAGGGGATCTCCATCGAGGCTTTGTCGCTCTCGACGGTGATCAGGCTCTGCTCCAGCTTCACGGTGTCGCCGGCCTTCACGAACAGCTCGATGACCGCGACCTCGTCGAAGTCGCCGATGTCCGGCACCACGACGGTGATGGTCTCGCTGGCCGCGGGCGCAGCGGCCGCCACCGGCGCCGGTGCGGCCACGGGCGCGGCCACCGGTGCAGCCGGCGCAGGCGCTGCAACAGCGGTTGCAGGCGCCGCGGCCGCGGCGTCGCTCTCAACGATGACCAGCAGGCTGCCTTCCTTGACCTTGTCGCCCACGGCGACCTTGATTTCCTTGACCACGCCGGCCTGCGACGACGGAATCTCCATCGACGCCTTGTCGCTCTCCACGGTCACGAGGCTCTGCTCGACCTTGACCGTGTCGCCCACCTTCACCAGCAGCTCGATGACCGCGACCTCATCGAAGTCGCCAATGTCCGGAACCTTGACTTCAACCATTGCCATTCGGATATCTCCGTTTTGCTTGTTCTCTCACACAACCTGTGTTCCCGGCGGCACCCGCAGATCCGGCTTGGCCGGGCTGTCGGGTGCGCCCCCTTGAGGGGGTGGCGCGTCAGCGCCGCGGGGTTGGGTTATGCATGCAGCGGGTTGATCTTGTCCGCCTTGATGCCGTACTTCGCAATGGCATCGGCGACGACCTGGGCCGGAATGGCGCCCTGATCGGCCAGCGACTTCAGCGCCGCCACGACGATGTAGTGGCGGTTGATCTCGAAATGCTCGCGCAGCTTGTAGCGGAAGTCGGAGCGACCGAAGCCGTCGGTGCCCAGCACCTTGTAGCTGCGGCCGGCCGGGATGAAGGCGCGGATCTGCTCCGCGTAGTTCTTCATGTAGTCGGTGGACGCGATCACCGGGCCGGCGGTGCGGCTCAGCTGCTGCGTCACAAAGGGCACGCAGGCCAGCTCGGTGGGGTGCAGCAGATTCCAGCGCTCGGCGTTCTGGCCGTCGCGGGCCAGCTCGTTGAAGCTGGGGCAGCTCCACACATGGGCGCCCACGCCCCAGTCGGCTTCCAGCAGTTGCTTGGCGGCCTGGCTCTCGCGCAGGATGGTGCCCGAGCCCAGCAGGTTGACCGTCAGCGGCTTGTCGGCAGCCTCCTCGAGCAGGTACATGCCCTTGAGGATCTGTTCCTCGGTGCCGGCCTTCAGGCCCGGCATCGCGTAGTTCTCGTTCAGCAGCGTCAGGTAGAAGAACACGTTCTCCTGGTTCTCCACCATGCGCTTGAGGCCGCTGTGCATGATGACCGCGACTTCGTGCGCGAAGGTCGGGTCGTAGCTGATGCAGTTGGGGATGGTGCCGGCCAGGATGTGGCTGTGGCCGTCCTCG
This sequence comes from uncultured Roseateles sp., assembly GCF_913777145.1. GTDB lineage: Bacteria > Pseudomonadota > Gammaproteobacteria > Burkholderiales > Burkholderiaceae_C > Pelomonas. Next base: position 319,505 of record NZ_CAJYPS010000014.1, on the reverse strand, counting down.
TGCTGCAGGCCTTCGCCGTTCAGCGTGGTGCGGCCGGACGTGCCGCCCAGCAGGAAGCCACGCGCCTGCATGTCGCCGGCGGCCCAGGCCAGGTCACCGATGCGCTGGAAGCCGAACATCGAGTAGTAGACGTAGAACGGGATCATCACCCGGTTGTTCGTCGAGTACGAGGTCGCCGCGGCGATCCAGCTGGCCATGCCGCCCGCTTCGTTGATGCCTTCCTGCAGGATCTGGCCGGCCTTGTCCTCGCGGTAGTACATCACCTGGTCCTTGTCGACCGGGGTGTAGAGCTGACCCTTGGGGTTGTAGATGCCGATCTGGCGGAACAGGCCTTCCATGCCGAAGGTGCGCGCCTCATCCACCAGGATGGGCACGACGCGCGGGCCCAGGGCCTGGTCGCGCAGCAGCTGGGTCAGGAAGCGCACATAGGCCTGGGTGGTGGAGATCTCGCGGCCTTCCGCGGTGGGCTCCAGCACAGCCTTGAAGGTTTCCAGCGCAGGCACGGTGAAGCTCTCGTCGGCCTTCACGCGGCGCTTGGGCAGGTAGCCGCCCAGCGCCTGGCGGCGCTCGTGCAGATAGCGCATCTCCGGCGTGTCGTCAGCCGGCTTGTAGTACGGGATCTTGGGCAGCTCGCTGTCGGGGATGGGGATGCCGAAGCGGTCGCGGATGTACTTGATGTCGTCGTCGGTGAGCTTCTTGGTCTGGTGGACCGTGTTCTTGCCCTCACCGGCCTTGCCCATGCCATAGCCCTTGACGGTCTTGACCAGCAGCAGCGTCGGACGACCCGTACTGTTGTGATGGGCCTTGTGGAAGGCGGCGAAGACCTTCTCGGGCTGGTGGCCACCGCGGCGCAGCTCGAAGATCTCGTCGTCGCTCATGTGCTCCACGAGCTTGGCGGTCTCGGGGTACTTGCCGAAGAAGTGCTTGCGGACATAGGCGCCGTCATTGGCCTTCATGGCCTGGTAGTCGCCGTCCACGGTTTCCATCATCAGCTGCTTGAGCTTGCCGCTCTTGTCGCGCGCCAGCAGCTCGTCCCAGCCCTTGCCCCAGATCAGCTTGATGACGTCCCAGCCGCTGCCGCGGAACTCGCCCTCCAGCTCCTGGATGATCTTGCCGTTGCCGCGCACCGGGCCGTCCAGGCGCTGCAGATTGCAGTTGATGACGAAGACCAGGTTGTCCAGGCCCTCGCGTGCGGCCAGGCCGATGGCGCCCAGCGATTCGGGCTCGTCCATCTCGCCGTCGCCCATGAAGGCCCAGACCTTGCGGTTGGCCGTGTCGGCGATGCCGCGGGCATGCAGATACTTCAGGAAGCGCGCCTGGTAGATGGCCATCAAGGGGCCCAGGCCCATGCTGACGGTGGGGAACTGCCAGAAGTCCGGCATCAGCTTGGGGTGGGGATAGCTAGACAGGCCCTTGCCATCCACTTCCTGGCGGAAGCTGTCCAGCTGCTCCTCGCTCAGACGGCCTTCCAGGAAGGCGCGGGCGTAGATGCCGGGCGAGCTGTGACCCTGGATGTAGAGCAGGTCGCCGCCGTGGCCTTCGCTCTCGGCATGCCAGAAGTGGTTGAAGCCGGCGCCCAGCATGGAGGCCAGCGACGCGAAGGAGCCGATGTGGCCGCCCAGGTCACCGCCGTCGGCCGGGTTCAGGCGGTTGGCGCGCACCACCATGGCCATCGCGTTCCAGCGCATGTAGGCGCGCAGGCGCTTCTCGATCTCGATGTTGCCGGGGCACTTGGCTTCCTGATCGGCCGGAATGGTGTTCACATAGGCCGTGGTGGCCGAGAACGGCACGTCGATGCCGGCCTGGCGGGCCTGGTCGATCAGCTGGTTCAGCAGGAAATGCGCGCGCTCGCCGCCCTCTTCACCAATGACGGCCGACAGCGCGTCCAGCCATTCCTTGGTTTCCTGGGGGTCGACGTCGCTCGCGGCTGCGCCAAGAAAGTCTTGCGGCTGGGCGGACATGAACGGTCTCCTGTGAGTAGCGCGCCTGCCTGATCGACGGCGCAGGTCTGTATGTGACGGGCAGGCTTACGCCGCCAGCCCCGGTCGGCGCAGTGTCTCACAGCCCGTGAGACCTTCCAAATGGCGCGACATGATTTTGCAATGCGAAATTATCGAGTTGAAGAGCCCCCTAGATAATTGGTCATGCCCTCTGCCCCGATCTCCCGCGGACAAAAGCTGGCGGCGCCGCTGCGCCGCCTGGTCTCCACCTGGTGGTTCCGGCAATCACCGTCGCGCCAGGACCGCCTGGCCACGCTGGGGCCGCTGATTTCGGTGCTGCTGTTCCTGGCGGCCATCATTTCGGCGTTCTGGTACCTGCGCAACGAGGAGATCGAACGCGAGACCGAGTCGGTCAAGCGCGACACCGAGATCGCCCAGCAGCAGATCCGCCTGCGCCTGATTGAAAACCAGGAACAGCTGGTGCGCATCGCCCGGGAGGTGGTGACGCGGCAGATCGATGCCCACGAGTTCTCCGCCCAGGCTCAGGCCTTCGCGCGCGAGCGCCCCGAGCTCACTCATGTGACCTGGCTGAGCGCGCGGCGCGAGCGCCGCTCCAGCGTGGGCGCGGCGGGCTTCCAGGCCGACACGCTGATGACCATGGACGGCGACGACCCGTCCATGCCCATGCCCAACCAGTCCAACGCGGCCGAGATCGCGTTCGAGGCCGCCAAGGAGCGCCGCCAGCCGGTGTACTCGCCGCCCTTCACGGACGCCAACGGCACGACCGTGTTCCAGCTGCACATTCCGCTGATCGAGCGCGGCGGCTTCGCCGGCGTGCTGATCGCCGAATACGCGGTGGAGGCCCTGCTGCGCTACTACGTGCCCAGCGAGGTCGCAACCCGGCACTCCATGGCCGTGCTGGACGCGCGCGAGCAGGTGGTGGCCAGCACCGTCACGCCCATGCCGGGCCAGACCCACCGGCGCGCGGCCCTGGTGCACGACGTGCCGCTGGCGCCCGCGCTCAACGGCCTGGTGCTGCGCGGCCAGGGCTGGCGCACCTCCATCGGCCTGATCAGCAACACCCTGTTCTGGATGGTGCTGGCGCTGGCCGGCCTGACTGTCTGGATGCTGCTGGGCTCCTGGCGCCACATGCGCCGCCGCACCCAGATCCAGAACGCGCTGACGCTGGAAACCAACTTCCGCCGCGCGATGGAGAACTCCATGCTGACCGGCATGCGGGCCATGGACCTGGACACCCGCATCACCTACGTGAATCCGGCCTTCTGCGCGATGACCGGCTTTGCCGAGACCGAGCTGGTGGGCCGCACGCCGCCCTACCCCTTCTGGCCCAGCGACCGCCGCGAGGAGAACGCCCGCCAGCTGCAGCAGGAGCTGCAGGGCCGCAGCCCGGCCGGCGGCGTGGAGGTCAAGATACAGCGCAAGGACGGCTCCATCTTCGACGCCCGCGTCTATGTGTCGCCGCTGGTTGACGCCAAGGGCAAGCAGACCGGCTGGATGACCTCGATGACCAACATCACCGAGGCCAAGCGGGTGCGCGACCAACTGACCGCCTCGCACGAACGCTTCACCACGGTGCTGGAGGGGCTGGACGCGGCGGTGTCGGTGTTGTCGGTGAACCCGCCCGAGCTGCTGTTCGCCAACCGCAGCTACCGGCTGTGGTTCGGTGCCGACCCGGCCGGCCATGCGCTGCTGGCCGGCGGCCAGCTCAGCGGCACGACCAGCCGCCTGGGTGCGCTGGATGAGGTCAGCACGGCAGACGAGGTGCTGGACGAGGTGGACGACTACTCCGGCCTGCCCGCCGAGGCGCTGGCCGATGCCGGCGCCGACCCGCGCGAGGTGTATGTGGAGTCGCTGGCCATGTGGTTCGACGTGCGCGCCCGCTACCTGCAGTGGACCGACGGGCGGCTGGCGCAGATGCTGATCGCCACCGACATCACGATGCGCCGCCACGCCGAGGCGCAGGCCGCGCTGCAGGCCGAGAAGGCCCAGGTCACCAGCCGCCTGATGACCATGGGCGAGATGGCGTCCAGCGTCGCGCACGAACTCAACCAGCCGCTGACCGCGATCACCAACTACTGCAACGGCATGGTCAGCCGGGTGCGCAACGACAGCATAGACAAGGACGCGCTGATGGCGGCGCTGGAGAAGACCGCCAAGCAGGCCGAGCGGGCCGGGCAGATCATCCACCGCATCCGCGCCTTCGTGAAACGCAGCGAGCCGCAGCGCCAGCCCTCGCATGCCCACGAGATCGTGGAAGACGCGGTGGAGCTGGCCGGCATCGAGCTGCGCCGCCGCAACGTGGCCATCCACACCTACGTCGCGCAGCGCCTGCCGCAGATGCAGGTCGACCCCATCCTGATCGAGCAGGTGCTGATGAACCTGCTGAAGAACGCGGCCGAGGCGATAGACAACGCATCGCTGCCGGCCTCGCGCCGCCACATCGAGCTGCGGGTGGTGCCCAAGCACACCCCCGAGATGGGCGGCCACATCGAGTTCTCGGTCACCGACATGGGGCCAGGTCTCCCCGACGAGGTGCTGTCCCGCATGTATGAGGCCTTCTTCTCCACCAAGGCCGATGGCCTGGGCATAGGCCTAGGGTTATGCCGGTCCATCGTCGAGTCCCACCAGGGCCGGATCAAGGCGGAGAACCTCTACAATGGATCGAACGTCGTTGGCTGTCGTTTCGCATTCACGATACCGGTCACGATCACACCCGATCACCTGCGCCAAGACCCGGCCGCACAGAGAACCGAATCCGCCACACCATGAGCTTGATCCCCAAGAAGGGCAACGTCTACGTCGTTGACGATGACGAAGCGGTCCGCGACTCCCTGCAGTGGCTGCTGGAGGGCAAGGACTACCGAGTCAAGTGCTTTGATTCCGCCGAATCCTTTCTCGCCCGCTACGACCCCCGCGAAGTGGCCTGCCTGATTGCCGACATCCGCATGGAAGGCATGACCGGCCTGGAACTGCAGGACCGCCTGATCGAGCGCAAGAGCCCGCTGCCCATCGTCTTCATCACCGGCCACGGCGACGTGCCCATGGCGGTGAACACGATGAAGAAGGGGGCGATGGACTTCATCGAGAAGCCCTTCAAGGAAGACGAGCTGCTGGCGCTGGTGGAGCGCATGCTGGACCAGGCCCGCGAGGCCTTCTCCAGCCACCAGGAAGCCGCCAGCCGCGACGCGCTGCTGGCCCGCCTGACCACCCGCGAGGCCCAGGTGCTGGAGCGCATCGTCGCCGGCCGCCTGAACAAGCAGATCGCCGACGACCTGGGCATCAGCATCAAGACGGTGGAGGCGCACCGCGCCAACATCATGGAAAAGCTCAACGCCAACACGGTGGCCGACCTGCTCAAGATTGCACTGGGCGCCACCGCCAAGGCCTGACCGCCACCCTCCCCTCCAAGGCCGCTGCACCCCAGCGGCCTTTTGCATTTCTCAGGAGTTACGCATGACCGCCCAACTGATCGATGGCCTGGCCCTCGCCAAGCAGACCCGCGCCGAGGTGGCCGCCCGCGCCGCCGCGCTGACCGCCCAGGGCCGCCAGCCCGGCCTCGCGGTCATCCTGGTGGGCGACAACCCGGCCAGCCAGGTCTATGTGCGCAACAAGGTCAAGGCCTGCGAGGAGGCCGGCATCCATTCGGTGCTGGAGAAGTACGACGCCAGCATGACCGAAGGCCAGCTGCTGGCCCGCGTGGAAGCGCTGAACAATGACCCGACCATCCACGGCATCCTGGTGCAGCTGCCGCTGCCCGGCCACATCGACGACCACAAGGTCATCGAGGCGATCTCGCCCGCCAAGGACGTGGACGGCTTCGCGGTGGAGAGCGCCGGCGCGCTGATGGTGGGCGAACAGGGCTTCAAGGCCTGCACGCCCTACGGCTGCATGAAGATGCTGGAAAGCATCGGCATGAAGAACCTCAAGGGCAAGCACGCGGTCGTCATCGGCCGCAGCAACATCGTGGGCAAGCCCATGGCCATGATGCTGCTGGCCGCCAACGCCACGGTCACCATCTGCCACAGCGGCACGGCCGACCTGGCCGCGATGACCCGCCAGGCCGACATCGTGGTCGCCGCCGTGGGCAAGCGCAATGTGCTGACCGCCGACATGGTGAAGCCCGGCGCGGTGGTCCTCGACGTGGGCATGAACCGCAATGACGAGGGCAAGCTCTGCGGCGACGTGGACTTCGACGGCGTTCGGCAAGTCGCCGGCTGGATTACCCCGGTGCCCGGCGGGGTCGGCCCCATGACCATTGCCATGTTGCTGGTCAACACGCTTGAATCCGCAGAGCGAAGCCTCAAGTCCGCCTGATGACCATGTCGAACCCCCTGCTCTCCACCGCCGCCCTGCCCGACTTCGCAGCCATCAAGCCCGAGCATGTGCAGCCCGCGATGACGCAGCTGCTGGCCGAGGCGCAGGTGGCGCTGGAGCAGGCGCTCCAACCCGAGACGCCGGCCGACTATGACGCGCTGTCGCGCGTGCTGGACAGCGCCACCGAGCGCCTGGGCGCCGCCTGGGGGGCGATCGGCCACCTGAACGCGGTGGCCGACACGCCGGCGCTGCGCGAGGCCTACAACGCGATGCTGCCGGCCGTGACCGAGTTCAGCACCGCGCTGGGCGCCAACGAGGCGCTGTTTGCCAAGTACAAGGCGGTGATGGCTGCGCAGGGTCAGGCCTTGAGCGCGCCGCGCCAGCAGGTGCTGCGCCACGCAATCCGCAACTTCGTGCTGTCCGGCGCCGAGCTGCAAGGCGCGGCCCGCGAGCGCTATGCGGCCATCCAGGAGCGCGCGGCCGAGCTGCAGCAGCAGTTCAGCGAGCATGTGATGGACGCGACCGACGGCTGGAGCCACATCGTCAGCACCGAGGAGCTGGCCGGCGTGCCGCAGGACGTGCTGGATGCCACCAAGCTGGACGATGGCGGCCACAAGCTCAGCCTGCACTTCCCGGTCTACCTGCCGGTGATGCAATACGCCGAGAACCGCGCGCTGCGTGAGACGGTCTACCGCGCCTACGTGACCCGCGCCAGCGAGCTGGGCGGCAAGCCCGAGTGGGACAACTCCGCCGCGATGCGCGAGATCGTTGCGCTGCGCCAGGAGGAGGCGCAGCTGCTGGGCTATGCCAATTTCGCTGAGGTGTCACTGGCACCCAAGATGGCGGCCAGCCCGGCCGAGGTGATGCAGTTCCTGCGTGACCTCGCCGCCCGCGCCCGGCCTTTCGCCGACAAGGACCTGGCCGAGCTGCGCGCCTTTGCCGCCGCCGAGCTGGGCCTGCCCGAGCTGCAGGCCTGGGATGTGGCCTATGCAAGCGAGAAGCTCAAGGAGGCCCGCTACGCCTTCAGCGACCAGGCGGTGAAGCAGTACTTCACCGCGCCCAAGGTGGTGGCCGGTCTGTTCTCCATCATCGAGCGCCTGTTCGACGTGTCCATCCGCGAGGCCAGTGCCCCGGTGTGGCACGACACGGTGAAGTTCTACGAGCTGCAGCGCGGCGGTCGTGCGGTCGCGCAGTTCTACCTGGACCTCTACGCCCGCCCGGGCAAGCGCCCCGGCGCCTGGATGGACGAGGTGCGCAGCCGCTGGCTCAAGCCCACCGGCGAACAGCAGCTGCCGGTCGCCCAGCTGGTGTGCAACTTCGCGTCGCCGGTCGGGGAGAAGCCCGCGCTGCTGACGCATGACGACGTCATCACGCTGTTCCACGAGTTCGGCCACGGCCTGCACCACATGCTGACCCAGGTGAACGACCTGGGCGTGTCCGGCATCTCCGGCGTCGAATGGGACGCGGTGGAGCTGCCCAGCCAGTTCATGGAGAACTTCTGCTGGGAGTGGGAAGTGCTGCAGCAGTTGAGCGGCCATGTGGACAGCGGCGAGCCGCTGCCGCGCGCGCTGTTCGACAAGATGACGGCGGCCAAGAACTACCAGAGCGGCCTGCAGACGCTGCGCCAGATCGAGTTCTCGCTGTTCGACATGCGCCTGCATGCCGAACCCGGCCGTGAAGCGGATGTGCAGCAGCTGCTGGACGAGGTGCGCGCCGAGGTCGCGGTGCTGATCCCGCCGGCCTTCAACCGCTTCCAGCACAGCTTCTCGCACATCTTCGCGGGCGGCTATGCGGCGGGCTACTACAGCTACAAGTGGGCGGAGCTGCTGAGCGCCGACGCCTGGAGCGCCTTCGAGGAGGAAGGCGTGTTCAACGCCGCCACGGGCGCGCGCTTCCTGCACGAGGTGCTGGAGCAAGGCGGCGCACGCGACGCGATGGACAACTTCAAGGCCTTCCGCGGCCGCGAGCCGCGCATCGACGCGCTGCTGCGGCACCAGGGCATGAGCTGAGCGTGAATTCGGCCCGGCGCGGGCCGAAGTCCATGGCATAGAGTCGGGTTTGCATGTCCGATCCCAAGCCCACGCCTCCCGCCGCTCACCGCCTGCAGCTCAGCGCCATGGTGCTGCTGTTTGCGGTGCTGCTGATCGTCGCGGCCTGGGTGGCGGTGATCAGTGTGCTGGCCTCCAAGCGCCAGGACGCGCTGGACTCTGAAGCCAAGCAGAACAGCAACCTGGCCCGCACGCTGTCCGAGCAGACGCTGCGCGTGCTGGCGTCCACCGATCAGGCACTGCAGCGGGTCAACAACGCCAACGCGGTGCAAGACCTGGCACCTCTGGACCTGGTGCGCTTCGCGAATGAAACCGGCCTGGCACCGCGCATCCTGGTGCAACTGGCGCTGATCGACGCCAGCGGCCGGCTGGTGGGCAGCAACCTGGATCCCAGCGGCGAGAAGAGCGGCCGCGTGGATCTGTCGGAGCGCGAGCATGTGAAGGCGCACCTGGCCCACCGTGAGCGCCCGGCCTCGCAGGACCAGCTCTTCATCGGCAAGCCAGTGCTGGGCAAGGTATCGCAGCGCTGGACCATACAGCTGTCGCGCGCGCTGCGCGACGGCCAGGGCCGCATCAACGGCGTGGTGGTCGCGTCGCTGGACCCCAGCTATTTCGAGCAGGTGTTCGCCAGCGTGGACCTGGGCAAGAGCGGCAGCGTCACGCTGGTGGGCAACGATCTCAACATCCGCACCCGCATCGTCGGCGGCCAGCCCGCCGGCATGGGCAAGCAGCTGCCACCGAACGCACTCATCAACCAGCAGCTCAGCAAGACCGAGGGGCAGTACCGCGGCGTCAGCAGTGTGGACGGGCTGCAGCGCATCTTCGCGTTCCGCCGCGTGGCGGACTACCCGTTGTTCATCGCGGTCACCACCGGCGAGGCCGAGGCGCTGGAGGGCTGGGTGGAGGACCGCAACACGCTGCTGGGCCTGTGCATGCTGCTGACCGTGGCGGTGGCGGGCGCGGCCATGATCTTCGTGACCGGCCTGCGCCGGCTGGAGCGCAGCCACGCGGCGCTGCGCATCAGCGAGGCCCAGGCCCAGGCGGCCAACCAGGCCAAGACCGAATTCCTGGCCGCGATCTCGCACGAGCTGCGCACGCCGCTGACCAGCATCCGTGGCTTCGCGGAGCTGATGGAGCGCCGCCTCACCGAGGAGCGCTTCCGCGAGGCGGCCGGCCTGATACGCAAGGGGGCCGAGCACCTGAACGCGCTGCTGACCGAGATCCTGGACCTGGCCAAGGTCGAGGCCGGCTCCATGACGCTGCAGCCGCTGCCGGTGGAGGTACGCCCGCTGCTGGACGGCACGGTGGATTTCTTCGCGCTCAGCGCCGAGGCCAAGGGCCTGAAGCTCTCCGCCGAACTGGACCCGGCGCTGCCGCTGACCATGCTGTGCGATGGCCTGCGGCTCAAGCAGATCCTCAACAACCTGCTGTCCAACGCGATCAAGTTCACCGAGCAGGGCGAGGTGAGGCTGCGCGCCAGCCGCGAGGGCGAGACCCTGCTGCTGCAGATCATCGACACCGGCCCGGGCATCGCGCCCGAGAAGCACGAGCAGATCTTCGAGAAGTTCCGCCAGGGCGACGCCAGCATCAGCACCCAGCACGGCGGCACCGGCCTGGGCCTGGCGCTGTCGCGCGCGCTGGCCCACCTGATGGGCGGCACGCTGAATGTGGAGTCCGCCGTCGGCGAAGGCGCCTGCTTCTCCCTGCGCCTGCCGCTGCTGCGCCCCGAGGGCGGCTGAGCCGGCGCGTCAGCGCAGGCCGTCGGCCGCGTCGGCCACGCTCCAGAACAGCCGGTCTCCGCGCCCCAGGCCGTCGGGGTCGGCGGCCTCCAGCAGCCGCCGCACCCGCTCCTTCACGCGTGCCAGCAGCAGGCGCCTGCCGTCGCGCGCCAGCCGCGCGTCCAGCTCCAGCAGGCATTCCAGCGCGGTGCTGTCCAGGTCGGGGCTCTCCTCCAGGCTCAGCACCAGCGTGCGGGCCTGCGAGCCCTCCAGCCATGCGCCGACCTCGCTGACCGCCCGCTCCGCGCTGGCGAAGAACAGCGGCGCCTGCAGCCGCAGGATCAGCACACCGTCCACCGGCTGGGCGTCCGCATGCTCGCCGCGGTCGACGAAGTCACGCGTGCCGGGCAACTGGGCCAACTCCAGCAGCTTGGGACGGCTGAAGCCGCGCAGCGCCGCCACGATGGACAGCGCCACCGCCACCAGCATGCCGTGCAGCAGCCCCAGCAGCAGCACCGCCGCGACCGCGCCCACCACCGCGGCGCGGTCGCGGCGCAGCTGCCAGATCGCACGCAGCGGCCGCAGCGACAACGCATGGCCCAGCGCCGCGATCACCACCACCGCCAGCACCGGCCGCGGCAGCCAGGCCAGCGCCGGCAGCGCAAACAGCATGAACAGCAGCACGCCGGCCAGTGCCACCAGGCCGGCGCGGCGGCTGCTCGCGCCGGCGCTGTGGTTGGCCACGCTGGCCGAGAAGCCCGCGCCCACCGGCATGCCCTGCAGCAGGCCGCTGCCCAGATTGGCCAGGCCCAGCGCCAGCAGCTCGCGGTCGGCGTCCAGCCGCTCGCCGCGGCGCAGCGCCAGCGAGCGCACGCTGCCCCAGGACTCGGCGAACAGCAGCACCACCACGCCCACCGACAGCTCCAGCACGCGCAACCAGGCCTCGCGGCCCAGGTCGGGCAGGTGCAGCGCAAAGGCTGGCATGGGCACCACCCCCACCTGCTGCACGCCCAGGGCCGGCAGGTCCACCGCCTGCGCACCCGTGATCGCGGCCAGCATCACCAGCAGCAGCCCCGGCCACTGCGGCCAGCGCCGCAGCGCCAGCACCAGTGCCCCGGCCAGGCCGGCCACCAGCAGGCTGCTGCCATGCCAGGCCGGCGCCTGGCGCAGCACCCAGCCCAGCAGCGGCAAGGGGTCCAGCGGCGGCGGCGTGCCCAGGCCCAGCAGATCGGGCAGCTGGCGTATCACCACGGTCAGCGCGACCGCAAAGGCCACGCCGCGCAGCACCGGCCGCGACACATAGGCCGACAGCTGGCCCTGGCGGGTCAGCGACAGCAGCAGCAGCAGGCCACCGGCGGCCAGCGTCAGCGCCAGCATCGCGTCCACGAAGGGCACGCCCGCGACGCCCACCGCCGCGGCCGCCGCCATGCTGGCGCTGGACGAGGTGGGCGACACGATGGCGTCGCGGCTGCGGCCGGCCAGCGCGTACAGCGCCAGGCCCGCCACGCAGGCCATCAGGCCGTGCGAGGCCGGCAGCCGGGCCAGGCCGGCGTAGGCCACGGCCTCGGGCAGCAGCAGGCCGGCCACGCACAGGCCGGCCGCCAGGTCGGCGCGCAGATGAGGGCCGGGCGGGGTCAGGAGCGCTCCAGGCTGTGCACCCGCATGCCCACGTCGTCGGGCGGCGCCTCGCGCCAGGGAGCGCGCGCCAGCATCGCGTCGCCATCGGCACGGCCGGCCGCCCAGCGCGAGCCCAGGCGGGCGGCGGTGAAGTCGATGTCGCGCCAGGAGTCCTCGCCGTCCTGCGCCTGCATCACGAGATGGACCACGTCGATACGCGAATCGCAGCCCAGCGCCAGCAGCGCCTTCACGCCCGGCTCGGCCGCGGTGCGCGCATCCAGCTGGCGGCCCAGCAGGCGCACCGCGCGACGCAGGTTTTGCAGCTTCTGATGGTCGTCCAGGTGCTCGTTGATGCGGCTGGCGTACTGGATGTCCTTGAGCCGCTTGAGCGCCTGCGCCATCGTGTGGGGCGCGGCCTCGCTGGGGTCCCACAGGTCCACCATGAAGCACAGCATGTCTCGGCGCTCGCGGTCGTCCAGCACCACGTCCAGCGGCGTGTTGGAGTAGATGCCGCCGTCCCAGTAGGCGGCGCCGCCTATCGTGACCGGCGCAAAGCCCGGCGGTAGCGCGCCGCTGGCCATCACATGCTCGGGGCCCAGGCGCTGACCCGGCTCGCGGTTGTCGAAGCGCCGCATGCGGCCGCTGGCCACGTCCACCGCGCACAGCGTGAGCCGGATCTCGGCCGCGGCGATGCGGTCGAAGTCCACCAGCTCGCGCAGCGTGTCGGCCAGCGGGCCGGTGTCGTAGAAGCCCAACTGGTCCAGCGGCACCGGGCGGTTCAGGTCCCAGGCCAGCGGGCCGCGCGGCCTGAAGAAACCCGGGATGCCGCTGACCAGGGTCTGCCAGGTCTGCAGGCTCTGCAGCCAGGGCAGGCCCGGCGGCTGGGGCAGCAGGGCCGGACGCGTGACGCGGGCCCAGAACTCGCGCAGCGCGGCCAGGCGGTCGGCGGGCGCATTGCCGGCAATCAGCGCGGCATTGATCGCGCCTATGGAGGTGCCCACCAGCCAGTCCGGCGCGATGCCGGCGCCGGCCAGCGCCTCGGCCACACCGGCCTGGTAGGCGCCCAGCGCACCGCCGCCCTGGAACACATAGACGGTCTGCGGGGAGCGCCGGGTCGCCATGCGCGTGGCCCTCAGGAACAGGCCGCGGCGGACGCCGCGCAGCCCGGTCGGGCCAGCAGCTCGGCCAGCGCGCGATGGCCGTGGCGACGCGCGATCTCGGCGCCCATCACGCGGTTGTAGGCCCGCACATAGGCCTGGGTGACCGAGGTGCTGGCGCCGCGCTTGCGCACCCAGGTGACGCCCCAGCGCTGCTGCCACTGCCGGGCCTGCTCGGCCTCGGCCGGGCTGCGCGGCTCCACCGGGTCGAAGGTCTGCAGCTGCAGCAGGCCGGCCTCCAGGTCCTTGTGGGCCTGGGCCTCGCCGCGCTCAGTGGCCACCACCGGGTCGCCCAGGCGCAGGTCCACGGTGGCGATCAGCTGCGGCTGGGGCGGACCACCCAGCTCGCCGGCCGCGGTGCTGAGCCGGTTGAACACCACCAGCACGGTGCCGGCGGCCAGCACCGCGCACACGGCGGCCACCACCTGGATGGGACGCGGACGACGCCAGCGCATCTCAGACTTCCCGCGGGACACGGCCCGTCATCACAAGCATCGACAAACCTTCTTGAACTCGAATCACGGGCCTCATTTTCGGGCCAGCGGCGCCAGCAGCGCCTCGACCCGCTCGCGCAGCGACTGCCAGCGCGCGTCGTCCCACTCGGGGGCCTGCGAGCCCTGGGCCGCCAGCTCGTCGGCCAGCGCCTGCGTGTCCACGCCCGCCACGCGTTGGGCCAGCCACAGCTGGGCACGCCAGTCATGCACGCGGCGCAGCGGCGCATAGGCGTCGAACAGCCATTGCCTCACCTCGGGGCGGCCGCGCCAGTCCACGTCACCGAAGCGTTCGCGCGCCAGCGCGCTGAGGTGCTGGCCCGCGCCCAGGCAGTCGAACGCGATGCAGCCCACATGGCCCATGTCGGCCAGCTGCTCATGTACGCCGCAGCGGTTGTCGGTGCACAGGTGGCGGCACGCGGTCTGCGCCGGCTTGTCGAAGCCGAAGCCCTGCACCGCGTCGAAGGGCGGAATCAAACAGCACAGCCCCGCACAGGCCGCGCAGTCGGCGCGCAGCTCGGGCGGCAGCGTGGGTACGGCGCTCACTTGAAGTCTCCGGCGGTGGAGATGATCAGGCCCTTGGGCCGGATGTGGCGGCGCCACGCCGCATTGACCTGCTCCACGGTCAGCGCCGCGATCGCGTCGTCGCGCGCCTGGGCCGCGGCCCAGGTCTCGCCACGCTCGGCCAGCGAGGCCACCGCGCCTACCAGGCCGCCGAGATCGGCGCGGCTCTGGCGGCGGCCCTCCAGCACATCGCGCTTGGCGCGCTCCAGCTCGGCGGCGGTGACGCCCTGCTCGGCCATGCGGCGCAGCTCCTGCTGCACCACGTCGATGACGCGCTCGCGCTTGTCCGGCGCGTAGCTGGCCTGGATCGCGAAGCTGCCCGCACGGCCCCAGTAGCCGGCGTCGAGGTCGGCACCTATGCCGTAGGTCAGGCCCTCCTTCTGGCGCACGCGCTCCGACAGCCGGCTCTCCAGCCCGCCGCCGCCGAAGATGTAGACGCCCAGCTCCAGCGCGGTGTAGTCGGCATCACGGGCGTTCAGGTCCAGCGGCAGTTGCAGGCGCACGATGGCATTGGCCTTGTCGCGCGCGATCGCATCGAAGCGAGCCGGCGGCACCGGCTGGAAGGCCGGGATGTGGCGCACGAAGCGCGGTGCCTGCGGCTTCTTCCAGTCACCGAACAGCTGCTCCAGCGCCGGCGCCAGGCCCTCGGGCAGCGCACCCACCACACTGACCCGGGCCTGGTTGGCGGACCAGTAGTCGGCGTAGAAGCTCTTCACATCGTCCAGCGTGGTGGCGCGCACCGACGCGATGCGCTCGTCCACGCTCATCACATAGTCGGGCTGGCCCAGCGTCACGCCACGGGCGCGGTTGTAGTGGCCGCGCGTGGCCTCCTGGCGCAGCACCGAGGGCTCCTGGCGCGAGGCCTCCAGACCGGCCAGCGAGGCCTGCTGCAGGCGCGCGAACGCATCGGCCGGCAGCCGCGGGTGGCGCAGCACCTCGGCCACCACGCGCAGCGCCGGCAGCAGCGTGTCACGCTCGGCGCTGAGCACCACGGTCGCGCCCTGGTCGCCGCTGGCCACCTGCAGGTTGGCGCGCAGCTTGAGGAGCTCGTCCTGCAGCTGCTGCTTGCTGTAGCGCGCACTGCCCTCGCTGATCAGCGTGCCGATGAAGCCGGTGCCGCGGCGCGGGAAGGTGGTGTCCCGGTCGCCCCAGTCCAGCTGCAGCTGCAGCAGCACGGTGTTGCCGCGGGTCTGCTTGCGCAGCGTCTGCAGCTGCAGGCCGCTGGGCAGCGTGACCCGGCTCATGCGGCTCTCCAGCACGGCAGGCACCGGCGCCAGCTGCTCGCCCTGCTCCACCTTGGGCGGCGCCTTCAGCTGGGCCAGGCGCTGGGTCAGCGGCGGCGCGGCCGGAATCTCCACCCGCTCCACCGCGCTGGCCGGCAGGTAGCGACCCAGCGTGCGGTTGGCCGGTTTGAAGTAGGCCGCCTGCACCCGCGCCACATCGGCCAGCGTGACCTTGGGAATGTCCTCCATCAGCTGGAACAGCAGCCGCCAGTCGCCGGCGGCGATCAGACCGGAGATCTGCTGGATCAGCGCCTCGGGGCTCTTCATCTGCTGGCGGTAGCTGTTCACCGCGATCTCGCGCACGCGCGCCAGCTCGGCCTCGTCGAAGTGCTGGCCCGCCCGGCCCTCGGCCAGATCCAGCAGCCGGGTCTCGACCTGGGCCACGTCAGCGCCCGGCGCCAGCACCGCATAGGCGCTGGCGGTGCCGGGATCGGTGCCGCCGACGCCGCCCAGGCCGGCCGCCACGGCCAGCCGCGGTTCGACCAGCTGGCGGTAGAGCTGGCCGCTGGGCTGCAGACTCATCAGCAGCCCGTAGACGATCAGTGCGGCGGTATCGGGGTGGGTGATGGCCGGCACGTGATAGCTGGCCAGCAGGATGGGCTGGCCGCCGACGCGGCGCACCACCACCGTGCGTTCACCGTCCTGCGCCGGCTCCACCGTGTAGGGCTGGGGCAGCGCGGTCGTGGGTTGGGGCAACTGGCCGAAGGCGCGCGAGATCAGCGCCAGCGTGGCCGCCTTGTCGAACTGGCCGGCGATCAGCAGCGTCGCGTTGTCCGGCCGGTAGTAGCGCTTGTAGAAGGCCTGCAGCTTCTCGATGGGCACGTTCTCGATGTCGCTCCGGGGCCCAATGGTCGCCTTGCCATAGGGATGCCAGCTGTAGGCCACCGAGTTCACGCGCTGGGACAGCACCGCGAAGGGCTCGTTCTCGCCGCGCTCGAACTCGTTGCGCACCACGGTCATCTCGGTGTCCAGGTCGGCCTTGGCGACCCGGCTGTTGACCATGCGGTCCGCCTCCAGATCGATCAGGAAGGCCAGCGTGTCCGCATTCGCGTTGAAGCTCGCAAAGTAATTGGTACGGTCCGCAGTGGTCGTGCCATTGAAGCGCACGCCGCGCTTGGCCATCTCGCCGGGGATGTCGTGCTGGCGCTGCGTGCCCTTGAACAGCATGTGCTCCAGCAGGTGGGCCATGCCGTACTCGCCCGGCGCCTCGAAGCGGCTGCCGACCCGGTAGGTGATGTTGACCGTGGTGGTGGTCTGCGTGGCATCCGGCATCAGCAGCAATTGCAGGCCGTTGGGCAGGCGATATTCCTCGATGCCGCCCAGTTCGCGCACCAGCGCTGGGGTGGCGGGCGGGGCCGACTGGCTCCAGGCCGGGCCGACGAGCGCGAACGCAAGGATCAGGGACGAAAACAACTTCATGCAGACTCCAGGAGCGCTGCAGTGTCGCTCAGCCGCCCACGCCCGACCTGCCACGGGGCCGTCGCCCCAGCGAGCGCCAGACCTGGCCTAAAGACATAGACAAATCCTGACCCTAGGAGTGAGCGTCGACTGACGCGCGCGGCACCTAGGGTAGGCCGGGGTAGGCACCGGTGAAGGCCGCCGTTATGGTGCGCCCGCGCCGACATCGATGTCGGCACCAGCGGGGCCTTGCAGTCGGGCCCCGGGATAGAGGGCGATGAGCGTGCGGCAGAGTCATTCCCGCGTGGGATCCCTGAGGGTCCTGGGCATTTCAGAACTTGGCGAATCGGCCTACCGGGCCTTGCTGAGGCATCCGGCCTTGACCCAGGCCGAACTGTCGGCGCTGCTGCTGGTGGACGAGACCACCTTGGGCGAGGACATCACCGAGCTGGAGCGCCTGGGCCTGGTCACCTTGGCGCCCGGCCAGCCGGTGCGGCTGCATGCCGCCCCCCCCGACATCGCGGTGGAAGCGCTGCTCAACGAACACCAGGCACGGCTGCAGCGCGCGCGCGCCGCGATCGCCGACCTGGAGCGCGAACGCGTGCAGGCCGCCGACCAGCGGCCGGTGGTCGAGGTGATCGACTCCGACCTGGAGGCCAAGCGCCAGCCCTACAGCCAGAGCCTGGAGCGCGCGACCACCGAGGTGCTGTGCCTGGTGCGGCCGCCCTTCATGGTGTCGTCCCCCGGGCCGCGCGAGAAGTCGCGCGCCGAGGCGCGGCGCCGCGGCGTGCGCTTCCGCAACATCGTCCACCCCGAGACACTGCAGGTGCCGGGCTGGCGCGAGGTGCTGCAGGCCGACATCGAGGACGGCGAGGAGGTGCGGCTGCTGCCCAGCATCCCGTTCAAGATGATCATCACCGACCGCGCGCTGGGCCTGCTGCCGCTGGAGGCGGATGCCCCCACCGGCCCGGTGCTGCTGTTGCGCCGCTCGGCGGTGCTGGACGCGCTGTGCGGCCTGTTCGACAGCCTGTGGGCCAGCGCCGTGCCGCTGAGCTTCCATGCGGACGGCAGCCTGAGCCTGGGTCATGCACAGAGCTTCGCACCGCAGATCGACGCGCTGGTGTCGCTGCTGGCTGCCGGCATCAACGACAAGGCTGCGGCCGAACGCCTCGGCATCTCGGAGCGCACGCTGATGCGGCGCATGGAGTCGCTCTATCAGCAGCTCAACGCCAAGTCGCGTTTCCAGGCCGGCTGGATGGCTGCGCTGCAGGCCAGCGGCGTGGGCAGCTGGAGTGCCCAGGTGCCGCTCAAGCCGGCACCGGGCAACACCGGCCTGGCGGCCTGAGCAGCCACCAGACCGGTGCGCCACGTCAGGCGCGGCGACGTGTGGCCAGCCCCAGGCCCAGCAGGCCCAGTGCCATCAGGCCATAGGTGGACGGCTCGGGCACCGGCGCCACGCCGACGCCGGCCAGCGTGAGGCCGCCGCTGAGGAAGACCGCGTCGGCCGGCGACGCGGCGTCGTCATAGCTCTCGTAGAGCTCGATGTAGAGCTTGCCGTCGTCCAGCACCTGGAAGCTCAGGTCGTAGTCGGACAGCAGCACCGAGTCCGCGAAGCTGCCCGTGCCGCTGTTGTTGCTGCCAAAGCCCGGCGTGAACAGCACCCCCTCGCCGGCACTGTTCAGGATGGCGATGCGCGCCTCGGACAGATAGCTGGCACCGAAGGTCTGCAGTGTCAGCGACCAGCTGATGGCGTCCACCACGGCGCCGGCCAGGGCGTCCACCGTGAACGTCACGTTGCTGGGCGAACCGCGGTCGTCGTAGCTGTAGAGGCCCGCCAGCGGGATGTAGAGATCGGACGCCGCCGCATCGCTGGGCAGATGGCCCGACGACGCCGCCGCGCTGAACTGGCTGGCCGAGAACTGGGCGGCCGCCCCGACCGGGCTGGCCGCCAACGCGCTGCCCGCCACACCCGCCAACGCAAATGCCAGGGCCAGAACCTTTTTGTTGAACATAACTCCTCGCTTCTGTGAAACCGGCCCCCTCGGCCGGCCAATGCAATTTGCCAGCCGGGCCCGCCGGTCACAAGGCGATATGGAGCAGCGGGAACAGACCTGTCCCCGCGATTGATGTCATCGTTTTCACCGAAGGGGTTTGACCGCTCGGGGCAAACCCCGTCCCTAGGACCGGCGTTCCTGCTCACCCAGGCGACGCGCCGGCCACCAGGCCGCCGCCAGCGCCGCGGCCATCAACCACATGGGCGCGGCCAGCACCGTGGCCGCGGCCAGCAGGCCGAAGGCCGCGGGCATGCCCACGGTCGCGCCATTCACCGTGAGCATGCGCAGGCCCAGCGCCTGGCCATGGCGATCCGGCGGGGTCACCTTGTGCAGCATGGCCAGGATCATGGGCTGGACCGAGCCCAGCGCCGCGCCCAGCAGCGCGGAGCCAGCGATCAGCCCCGCCGTGCCTGGCAACCAGGCGTAGGCCAGAAAGGTCAGCAAGGCCACCACCATCGAGGTGCGCAGCGCCTTGAGCTCGTCCAGGTCGTCGGCGAAGCGCACGATAGCCAGTCGCACCAGCGTGGCCGCCACCGCGAAGCTGCCCAGCACCATGCCTATGCTGGAGGCCGACAGCCCGCGCGCATGGCCTACCACCGGCACGACAAAGCTGTGCGCGTCCCAGCTGGCCGACATCACGAGGTTGACCAGCATCAGCCGGCGAAAGGCCGGCAGGCGCAGCAGGTCCCAGGCAGGGCGCTCGCGAAAGCTCTTGCTGACCGGCGCCGGCACATGGCGCGGCACCTTGTGTGCCAGCGCCCAACTCAGCAGCGGCAGCAGCACCGCAAAGCCGAAGGCCGCGCTCATGCCGACATGGTCGATCAAGAGGCCGGCCACCACCGGCGCCAGCGCGTTGGACACCGCCGGCCCCAGCGCCACCCAGCCGAAGATGCGTTTGAGGTGGGCCGGCTCGTCCGCCATCAGCCCGGCCTCGCGCTGTATCGCGACCGCGGCCACTGCGATCGCTCCGCCGCACAGCAGACAGCCCAGCGCGATCGCCCACAGCTGCTGCACCAGCAGCGCCAGCAGCGCACCGCCACCGGCCATCAGCACGCCCACGCCCACCGGACGGTGAAAACCGTGCCGGTCCGCCAGCCGGCCGGCCCACAGCGACAACACGATGGGCGCCACCGCAAAAAGGCTCAGCAGCAGGCCCACAGACGCCTCGCCGTAGCCGTGTTCCAGCACCCACAGGCTGGCGGTCACCCGCGTGACCGCCATGCAGGCGTGCACGCAGATCAGCGTGGCGATCACCCACACAAAGGCACGGCGCAGCTCGGCAGCGCGCACCGCGCCGGCAGCACTCACTCGCCGTCCTCGGCGTCGGCCCGGCCCAGCTGCAGCAGCTGCTGCGTGGCGTCATCGGGCAGCGCCTCCACGCCCTTGAGCTTGCGCGTCATCGCACGGGTACGCACCTCGGCGGCGTCTATGGTGTTGCTGGCTTCCTCCAGCTTCTTCTTGGTCTTGGCCAGCACCTCGCCGAACTTGCCGAACTCGGTCTTGACCGCGCCCAGCACCTCCCAGACCTCGGCACTGCGCTTCTCCAGCGCCAGCGTGCGAAAGCCCATCTGCAGGCTGGACAGCGTGGCCAGCAGCGTGGTGGGGCCGCACAGCATCACCTTGTGCTCGCGCTGCAGGCTCTCGACCAGGCCGGGGCGGCGCAGCGCCTCCGCATACAGGCCCTCGGTGGGCACGAACAGGATGGCGAAGTCGGTGGTGTGGGGCGGGCCCACGTACTTCTCGCGTATGGTGCGCGCCTCCAGCCGCAGCCGGGTTTCTATGGCCTTGGCCGAGGCCTCGGCGGCGGCCGCGTCGGCGCGCTCCTGAGCTTCCAGCAGGCGCTCGTAGTCCTCGCGCGGGAACTTGGCGTCTATCGGCAGCCACAGCGGCTGGCCATCGTCGCGCTGGCCCGGCAGCTTGATCGCGAACTCCACGCGCTCGGTCGAGCCCGGCAGCGTCGCCACATTGGACGCGTACTGCTCCGGCGTGAACACCTGCTCCAGCAGACCGGCCAGCTGCACCTCGCCGAACACGCCGCGGGTCTTCACATTGGTGAGCACGCGGTTCAGCGAGCCCACGTCGCGCGCCAGGTTCTGCATCTCGCCCAGGCCCTTGTGCACCTGCTCCAGGCGCTCGGCCACCTGCTTGAAGCTTTCGCCCAGGCGCTGCTCCAGCGTCGCATGCAGCTTCTCGTCCACGGTGGCGCGCATCTGCTCCAGCTTCTTCTCGTTGTCCTGCTGGATGGCGGTGAGGCGCTGCTCCACGCTGTGGCGCACCTCGGCCAGGCGCTGCTCGCTGCTGGCCGACATCGCGCGTAGCTGTTCGCGCATCGCGTCGGACAGGCGCTGCATGGCCTCGGTCTGCGCCTGGGCGCTGCGCAGCGCGGCCGCGTCCTGCGCCTCGCGTGCGGCTAGCGCCTGCGCGGCCAGCGAGCTGTTGCTGCCCTGCAGGCCTTGCGCCAGCGCCTGCTGGAACTGGGCCAGGCCCTGCAGCAGCTCCTGGCGCGTGCCGCTGGCACTGCGGCCGAGTTCATCGCGCAGCTCGCGCTCCAGACGCTCGGCCGCCTGCTGGACCTGGGCGCCGGTCTGGTCCTGCGGGCGACGCAGCAGCAGCGCGATCACCACCAGCAGCAGCACCAGGGCTGCGATCAACAGGGCTTCGGTCATTGCGGCAGCAGCGCCAGCACCGCGCGTGGCAGCTCGGCGTCGATCAGGGCCTGCAGCGCCTGCAGGCGCTGCTCGGTGCTCAGCGCGCCCCAGGGGTTGGCAGCGGCCGCACGGGTCACGACCAGGCGCTGGGCCACGGCCACCGAGTGCTCGCGCTTGAGGCGCAGGTCGTCCAGGTCCACCAGCGCGATGCGCAGCGACACATAGGGCGCCAGCACCGGCAGGCCGCCCTGCCCGTCCACGCCGATCTGGCCGGCGGGCCGCTGGTCCAGCACAAAGCCCGGGCCCTCCAGCGTGGTGTAGAGGCGCAGCGGCAGCGCCGCGGCCAGGCCGGCCTCCTGGCGGCTGCGCGTGATCAGCAGCAGCTGGCCGGCGCCGCTGGAGCGCACGGCCTCACCCAGCTGGCCGGGCAGGCTGAGCTTGCCGCCCGCGAACAGCGCGGACGGGTCGCCGAACAGGCTGCGCGTGGTCGTGGTGTAGAGCTTGATCTCGCGACCCTGAGCACGCACGGCCTGGTCCACGGCCTGAAGCACCGCATTGTCCAGGCTGCCCGCGGGCGAAACCACCCACTCGCCCGGCTGCACCGTGTCGCCCCGCTGCGGCGTGAGGTTGAGCAACTGCACGCCGTCGCCCAGCAGCGACAGCGCGGCGATCTTGCGCGGGTCGCGCTTCACGTCGTCGGCCGGCGACGAGGCCACCGGCGCAGGCGGCGGGGGCGGCGGTTCAGGCTTGCGCTTCTGGGCCAGGGCAGGCACCAGCGCCGACACCAGGGTCAGCGCAATCATCAACTTCTTCATCGGGACAGGACTTCGGGGTTCAGCGCGGTGGGTGGCGTGCCGCCGGTCAGCGCGGCGATCAGGTTGTCGGCCGCCAGGCCGGCCATGGCCAGGCGGGTCTTCATCGTGGCGCTGGCGATGTGCGGGGTCAGCACCACATTGGGCAGGGTCAGCAGCACCGGGTTGACCTGGGGCTCGCCCTCGAACACGTCCAGGCCCGCGGCGGCCAGACGGCCGGCGCGCAGCGCCTCGGCCAGCGCGTTCTCGTCGACGATGCCACCGCGCGCGATATTCACCAGCGTCGCACCCGGCTTCATCAGTGCCAGCTCGGGCGCGGCAATGCTGTGGTGGGCCGCCGCGGAGTAAGGCAGCACCAGCACCAGATGGTCGGCCTCGCGCAGCAGCTCGTCCTTGGACATATAGCGCGCGCCCAGCTCGGCCTCGGTGTCGGCCGGCAGCCGGCTGCGGTTGTGATAGATCACCGACATGCCGAAGCCGAAGCGGCCGCGGCGCGCGATCGCCTGGCCGATGCGGCCCATGCCCAGAATGCCTAGCGTGGCGCCATGGATGTCGGAGCCGGCCAGGAAGTCCCAGGACCAGCTCTTCCAGCCGCCGTCGCGCAGCAGGCGCTCGCCCTCGGCCATGCGCCGGGCCGTGGCCATCAGCAGCGCGAAGCCGAAGTCGGCGGTGGTCTCGGTCAGCACGTCGGGCGTGTTGGTGGCCAGCACGCCGTGTGCGCTGCAGGCCGGCACGTCGATGTGGTTGAAGCCCACGCTCATCGTGGCCACCACGCGCAGCTCGGGGCAGGCGTCCAGCAATGCGCCATCGATGCGCTCGGTGCCGGTGATGAAGGCGCCGGCCTTGCCCTGCAGGCGCTCGCGCAGTTCGGCGGGCGTGAGCGGCACATCGCCGGCCACCGCATCCACCTCGAAATGCGCGGCCAGGCGCTCCAGCACTTCGGCCGGCGCGCGGCGCGCCACCAGCACACGGGGTTTGGGGTTCATCGCATCCATATCAGGGCCATCAGGAAAAGCAGCGGCAGCATCAGCGCGCCGGACCACAGCAGGTAGCCACCGAAGCTGGGCATGCGCACGCCCCGCTCCTCGGCGATCGCCTTCACCATGAAGTTGGGCGCGTTGCCGATGTAGGTCATCGCGCCCATGAACACCGAGCCGGCCGAGATCGCGGCCAGCGTGGTGGCACGCTCGGTCATCAGCAGCTGGGCATCACCGCCCGCGAGGTTGAAGAAGGCGAGATACGTGGGCGCGTTGTCCAGCACCGAGGACAGGCCGCCGGTGAGCCAGAAATAGGCCCAGGGCGAGGGCTGGCCGTCCGGCGTGGACAGCAGCCGCGACAGGCCAGCGAACACGCCGTCCGGCCCGGCCTTGAGCATCGCGATCACCGGCACCATGGTGATGAAGATCGCGATGAAGAGCTTGGCCACCTCCTGCATGGGCGCCCAGGAGAACTGGTTCTTGGCGCGCACGCCCTGGGGCGTGATCGCCAGCGACAGCAGGGTCACGCCCACCAGGCCCAGGTCACGCACCAGTGCCTGCAGCGGCACGTGGCTGCCTGCGATCTCGAACACGATGCCGGGCTTCCAGGTGCCGCTCAGCAGCACCAGGCCCACAGCCAGCGCCAGCGGCAGCAGGTTGACCAGGCCCTCCAGGCCCAGCCTGGGCGTGTCGGGCGTGGGGTCCACCGGGCGCACGCCCTCGTGGCGGTAGTAGTAGCTGTCGATCAGCCAGAACAGCGCCAGCAGGCCGAACAGCATGAAGCTGCTCTCGGGCACCAGGTGACTCACGGTCCAGAAGAAGCTCACGCCCTGCAGGAAACCCAGGAACAGCGGCGGGTCGCCCAGCGGCGTCATGGAGCCCGCGACATTGCTGACGATGAAGATGAAGAACACCACCACGTGGGCGTTGTGCTTGCGGTTGTCGTTGGCACGTATCAGCGGGCGTATCAGCAGCATGGACGCCCCGGTCGTGCCCATCACGCTGGCCAGCGCCGAGCCGATCAGCATCAGCAGCACGTTGAGCGCTGGGCTGCCATGCAGGTTGCCGCGCACGAAGATGCCGCCCGCCGTGGTGTAGAGCGCGCACAGCAGCACGGTGAAGGGGATGTACTCCTCGATCACCGTGTGCGCCACCACCCCGCCGGTGGCGGGCAGGCCGAACTGCCACGCGAACGGCAGCAGCAGCGCCAGCGCCCAGCCGGCCGCGATCTTGCCGAAGTGGTGATGCCAGAAGGCCGGCGCGGCCAGCGGCATCACCGCGATGGACAGCAGCAGGCCCGCAAAGGGCAAGGCCCAGGCCAGGCCCAGTTCCGATCCCGCCAGCGCCATCAGTCCTCCAGGAAACGGGCGAACTCGGCCACCGGCGCGCGCTCGGTCACCAGGCCGTTCTCTATCGCGTGCGGGTCGGCAAAGCCCAGCGCCATGCCGCACACCACCATCTGCTGCTCGGACAGCTGCAACTCGTCCGCGATGACGCGGTGGAACTGCGTGAACGCCGCCTGCGGGCAGGTGTGCAGACCGCGACCACGCGCGGCCACCATGATGTTCTCCAGGAACATGCCGTAGTCCAGCCACGAGCCCTGGGCCATCACGCGATCGATGGTGAAGATCAGGCCCACCGGCGCGTCGAAGAACACGTAGTTGCGGCCGTGCTGGGCCTGCATGCGGTCCTTGTCGGCCTTGCCTATGCCCAGCAGACCGTAGAGATCCCAGCCCACCTTGCGGCGGCGGTCGATGTAGGGGCTGCGCCATTCGCGCGGGTAGTAGGCGTATTCCTCCTGGTGGGCCGCGTTCTGCACCGGGTCCAGGTAGGCCGCCAGGATGCGCTCCGACAGCCGCTGCTTGGCCGCACCGGTCAGCACATGGACCTGCCACGGCTGGGTGTTGGTGCCCGAAGGCGCATGCGAGGCCACGCGCAGGATGTCTTCCAGCGTCTTGCGCGGCACCGGTGTGGGCAGGTAGGCCCGCATGGAGTGGCGGGTCAGGATGGCGTGGTCGACCGCGGCGGTCTGCTCGGGCGTGGGCGTGTTGAAGCGGCTCATCGTTTCAGGGTTTGAAGGATGGACAGATAGGCCGGCGGCAGTTCCGCCACCGGGCGGCGGCTGTCGCGGTCCACATAGACATGCACGAAGTGACCCCGTGCGGCGCACAGCGGCTGCCCTTCGGCGAACAACCCGATCTCGTAGCGCACGCTGGAGCGCCCCTGGCTGGCCACACGCACGCCGGCCTCGACGCGCTGCGGAAAGGCCAGCGACTCGAAGAAGTTGCAATGCGTCTCGACCACCAGGCCGATGACCGCGCCGCCGTGCAGATCCAGCGCGCCGGCCTCGATCAGCAGCGTATTCACCGCGGTGTCGAACAGGCTGTAGTAGACGACGTTGTTCAGGTGGCCGTAGACGTCGTTGTCCATCCAGCGGGTGCCCAGCGTCACGAAACGGGCGTAGGCCTCGCGGCCATCGGGTTGGGGACGGGTCGTCATGACCCCATTCTTCCATGCGTGAGGCCGCCGCCCGGCGGCGCGAGGAATTCCCGCCGCGGCGCGGGGTTCAGTTGCGGCTAGGGCCTGTCAACACGACGGCAGTAGGTCGCGAAGGCCGGCCGCCGTCGTGTTAACAGGCCCTGGGCCAGTCGGCCCAGGCCTGGGCCGCCAGCGTCAGCGTGGTGATCTGGGCCGCCACGGTCAGGGTCAGGTCATGCCCGTAGCCCCCGGCCATGCTCAGCGCCACCGGCACGCGGTGGCGGGCCAGCCAGTCCAGCACCCGCTGGTCCCGTGCGGCCAGGCCGGCGTGGCTGAGCTTGAGCCGGCCCAGGCGGTCGCCCTCGTGCGGGTCGGCGCCGGCCAGGTAGAAGGCCAGCCCCGGCGGGCGCTCGGCGAGGCGCTGTTCGATCTGCACCAGCGCCTGGTCCAGCGCGGCCAGGTAGTCGGCGTCGCCGCAGCCGTCGGGCAGGCCTACGTCCAGGTCGCTGGCCTCCTTGCGGAACGGGAAGTTCTTGGCGCCGTGCATGGAGAAGGTGAACACGCTGTCGTCGCGCTGGAAGATGGACGCCGTGCCATTGCCCTGGTGCACGTCCAGGTCGATCACCAGCACCTGCAACGGCCCGCGCTGCTGCCGCGCCCATTCGGCCTGCATCAGCCGCGCGGCCACCGCCACGTCGTTGAACACGCAAAAGCCCGAGCCCTTGTCCGCATAGGCGTGGTGAGTGCCGCCGGCCATGTTGGCGGCCACGCCCTCGGTCAGCGCGGCGCGCGCCGCCGCCACCGTCGCGCCCACGGAGCGGCAGGAGCGCTCGGCCATCTGCGGGCTCCAGGGAAAGCCGATCTCCCGCACCTCGGCCGCGCTCAGCGTGCCGTCCAGCACCGCCCGGATATAGGCCGGCGTGTGCACCAGCGCCAGTTCCGCCTCGCCCACCGGCCCGGCGGGCCGCATGCGCAGCCTGCCCGGCTCGCGCTCGAAATGCTCGCGCAGCAGGCGGTACTTGGACTGGGGGAAGCGGTGGCCGGGCGGCAGCGGCAGGCTCAGCGTGTCGTAGTGATAAGCCCACATGCCCGCACGATAGCCGCAGCCACAGGCCTCTGCCGGCGCCCGGCCTTGCGTCGGGCAGCGCAAGGCCGGTTCACCTCGGCGCTTGCATCTGTCGGTCCTTCGCAATACTGATTAATAATAAAAACAATTCTCATTAACATTAATATTTCATGAGCAATCTTGGCATGGCCTGTGCCCGCATGGCGAAGCGTTTACCCCCTCACCCGGCACGGCTCCCCCTGGTGCTGGCCCTGGTGGCCACGGGCCAGGCCGGCGCACAAAGCGAGGCCGCCGCGGTGCCGCAGCAGTTGGAGAAGGTGGTCATCGAGTCCAGCGCCGACGCGTCTCGCCAGGGGCTGACCAAGGTCTATGCCGGTGGCCAGGTCGCGCGCGGCGGCCGTGTCGGGCTGCTGGGCAACCAGGACATCATGGACACGCCGGTCAGCACCACCGCCTACACCAGCGAGCTGATCCAGAACACGCAGTCCCGCAGCGTGGGCGACGTGCTGCTCAACGACCCCGGCGTGCGTGTGGCCCGGGGCTTCGGCAACTTCCAGGAGAGCTACTTCATCCGCGGCTTCATCCTGAATTCGGACAGCGTGGCCTACAACGGCCTGTACGGCCTGTTGCCACGGCAATACATCTCGGCCGAGCTGTTCGAGCGCGTGGAAGTGCTGCGCGGTGCGTCCGCCTTCCTCAACGGCGCCACGCCCAATAGCGACGGCATCGGCGGCTCGCTCAACCTGCTGCCTAAGCGCGCGCCCAACCAGCCGCTCACCCAGGGCACGCTGGGCGTGTCCAGCGGCGGCCAGTCCCAACTGGCGCTGGATGTGGCGCGCCGCTTCGGCCCCGACCGCAGCACCGGGCTGCGCGTGAACCTGGCCCGGCGCCAGGGCGACACCGCGGTGGACCGCGAGGGCGTGGCGCTGGACCTGGCCTCGGTGGGGCTGGACTGGCGCGGCCGCGGCTTGCGGCTGTCGGCCGATGTGGGCTACCAGAACCACCGCCTGTCCCGCACCCGCACCAACGTGACGCTGGGCAGTGCGGTGACCACGGTGCCGCGCGCGCCCGACAGCCGCAGCAACTGGGCCCAGCCCTGGAGCTACTCCAATGAGCGCGACCTGTTCGGCACGCTGCGCGGCGAGGCCGACCTGGATCGCTGGCTGGGTGCGGGCTGGACTGCCTGGTTCGCGGCCGGTGCCCGGCGCAGCGAGGAGGCCAACTCGCTGGCCAATCTCACGCTGACCAACGCCGCCACGGGTGCCGGCACCACCTACCGCTTCGACAACACCCGGGAAGACCGGGTGCGCACCGGCGAGGTCGGGCTGCGCGGGCAGTTGCTCACAGGCCCGATCAAGCATGAGCTGGTGGCGTCGGCGAACGCCTTCCGGCAGGACAAGCGCGCCGCCTATGGCACCTCGTCCACCGCGGCGGCCAGTCTGATACAGACCAATCTCTACACCCCGACGCTGGCCGCGCAGCCCAGCCTGGTGACGGTGCGCAACACCTTGGCCGACCCGGCGACCACCGGCATGACCTGGCTGCGCAGCATCGCGCTGGCCGACACGCTGGTGATGCTGGACGAGCGACTGCGCCTGACGCTGGGCGCCCGACACCAGACGCTGGACCTGCGCAGCTATGCCTACGACACCGGCGCGCAGGCCACGCCCTACCAGCGCAGCCGCACCAGCCCCATGGCCGGCGTGGTGTTCAGGTTAGATCGCACGCTGTCCGCATACGCCAACTACATCGAGGGCCTGAGCCAGGGCGAGTCCGCCCCCAGCACGGCCACCGCGGCGATAGGCAAGGTGCTGGACCCCTATGTGTCCCAACAGAAGGAAGTGGGCCTGAAGTACGACGGCGGCCGCCTGGGCGGCGCGCTGTCCTTCTTCAGCACCGCCAAGCCGCGCGGTGTGGTGACCGACAGCAAGGACTTCGTCGCCCAGGGCGAGGACCGCCACCAGGGGCTGGAGCTCACCGCGTTCGGCGAGCCCCTGCCCGGCCTCAAGCTGCTGGGCGGCCTGACCTGGCTGGACGCCCGGCAGCGCAGCACCGGCAGCGCCAGCACCGATGGCAAGCGGGTCATCGGCGTGCCGAGGGCGCTGGCCAATCTGGGCAGCGAATGGCAGGTTCCAGGTATTGACGGCCTGTCGCTGGATGCGCGCGTGGTGGCGACCAGCAGCGTGTATGCCAACGCCTTGAGCACCCTGCGCGTGCCCGGCTGGACCCGCCTGGACCTGGGTCTGCGCTTCAGCACGGACTGGGCGGGCCAGGGGCTGACGCTGCGTGCGCGCGTAGACAACATCGCCAATCGCGCCTACTGGGCCTCGTCCGGGGGCTATCCGGGCAGCGGCTATCTGGCCCTGGGCGCGCCACGCAGCCTCAGCGTGAACGCGACGCTGGAGTACTGACATGGCCAGCGCCCTGGCCACCACCCGCCGCAGCGCCGGCGCTCGCCGCTTCTGGACCGCCGTCCACCGCGTCGCCGGCCTGGCGACGGCGCTGTTTCTGATGATGGCCGGCCTGACCGGCGCCATCATCTCCTGGGACCACGAGATCGACGAATGGCTGAACCCCGATCTCTTCCTGGTGGACAGCCGCGGTCCCTACCGTGCGCCCACCGAACTGGCTGCCGCCATCCAGGCCTGGGATACGCGCGTGGTCGCCAGCTACCTGTCGCTGAGCTTTGAAGAGGGCCACAGCGCCACCTTCTTCGTGCGCCCCCTGAGGAACCCGGCCACCGGCAAGCCCTACAAGCTGGACTACAACCAGGTCTTCGTGGACCCGGTCACCGCCCGGGTCGTCGGCACGCGGGACTCGCGCGCGATCTCGCTGTCCTCCCGCGAGCTCATGCCCTTCCTGCGCAAGCTGCACTACACGCTGCATGTGCCGCCGTTCTGGGGCTCGGACCGCTGGGGCTACTGGCTGATGGGCGGCGTGGCCCTGGTGTGGCTGCTGGACAGTCTGGTGGGCCTCTACCTCACGCTGCCGCCCCGGCAACGTCCGGCCGACCCGGGGGCCACTGCGCGGCGCGGCTTGCTGACCCGCTGGGCGCCCGCCTGGCGTATCCGGCACGGCGCGGGGGCCTACAAGCTGAACTTTGATTTTCACCGCGCCGCAGGCCTGTGGGTCTGGGGCGTGCTGGTGCTGCTGGCCTTCACCTCGTTCTCCCTCAACCTCAAGGCCGAGGTCTTCCACCCGCTGATGTCCCTGGTGTCCAAGACCACGCCGCGGCTGGACAGCCAGCTCCCGCCCGCCCCACTGGGCACCGTGGTGCAAGCCCGCCACGGATTCGACGAGGTGATCGCCACCGCCCGGGCCGAAGCCGCTCGCCGCGGCTGGACCACGCCCATGAGCGGCATCTTCTACAACGCCCGCTACGGCTTCTACAACGTGTCCTTCTTCGACCGTGCGGTGGGCGGCGATGCCAGCAACATGAACCTGTCCAACCTCTACATCGACGGCCGGGATCTGCGGCTGCTGGGCAGCAACCAACCCTGGGTGGGCACGGCCGCCGACGTGTTCGGTCAATTGCAACTGCCCCTGCACTCCGGGCGCATCCTGGGCCTGCCCGGCCGCATCGCGATCACGCTGATGGGGCTGGTGGTGGCCGGCCTGTCCTTCAGCGGCCTCGTGATCTGGTGGCGCAAGCGGGCCGGGCGCCGGGCCGCGGCACTCGCCTCGCGGCCACGCACCATGTCCCCGCAGACCGCTGGCGAGGCGGGCTGAGGCGGGCATGGGCTGTGGTCATCCTCAATTTTGCTGCACTGCACAAAAAGTACTTGCAATGCGCCGGACAGCCCCTATCATTAGCTCATGTTGCAGTGCAGCAATTCAGCACCGCAATCGGTTTTCCATCAAACCAGGAGCTTCCCCATGCTGACCGCTGAACAAATCCTCGCCGCACACAAGGCCAATGTTGAAACCCTGTTCGGTCTGACGAACAAGGCCTTCGAAGGCGTCGAAAAGCTCGTCGAGCTGAACCTGCAGGTCGCCAAGACCGCGCTGTCCGAGGTGGCGGACAACACCGCCGCCGCGCTGTCGGTGAAGGACGCCCAGGAACTGCTGACGCTGCAGGCCGCGCTGCTGCAACCCTCGGCCGAGAAGGCCGCCGCCTACAGCCGCCACCTGTACGACATCGCGTCCAGCACCAGCTCCGAAGTGGCCAAGGTCACCGAGGGCCAGCTGGCCGATGCACAGAAGAAGTTCACCGCCTTCGTGGACAACGCCGCCAAGAACGCGCCGGCCGGTTCCGAGAACGCGGTCGCGCTGGTGAAGTCGGCCGTGGCCGCCGCCAACAACGCCTTCGAATCGGTGCAAAAGGCCACCAAGCAGGCGATCGAAGTGGCCGAGTCCAACTTCCAGGCCGCGACCACCCAGGCCGTGAAGGCCACGCAGACCGCCACCCGCGGCAGCAAGCGCGCCAGCGCCTGAGCCTGAAGCGGGCCGCCGCCCGCCTCTGCCCCCAAGCCCGGCCCCGTGCCGGGCTTTGCTTTTTGCGGCGGCCGTTCGCGAGCCGGGCTGGCGATTCGTCGGCGCCGTTGTCGATACAGCGATTCCCCTTGGCGGCGCGCCGCACGGCGCGCTCTACTGCGGGCATCCCAACGCCACGGACCCACCGCCATGAACGCTGCCTCCCGCCCCCGCCGCTCCGGCACCACCGGCACCGACCGCCTCGTGCTGGGCCTGGCGGTGATCGCCTTCGGCACGCTGGCGCTGCTGGACAACCTGCACACATTCGACACGCCGCTGCTGCGCGACTACTGGCCGCTGGGTCTGGTGCTGTGGGGCGCCACCCGGCTGCTGGCGCCACGCCGGCCGGGCGCCTGGGTGTTCCCCATCGCGCTGATCGCCGCCGGCCTGCTGCTGACCGCCCACAACCTGGGCCTGCTGACCGTGCATCTGCGCCAGTGGTGGCCGGTGTTCATCATCCTGGGCGGCCTGTCCATGCTGACCCGCAGCCGCGCCACCGGCGCGGTGGATACCGATGCGCCGGCCCACGACCGCGCCGACGTCCACACCCGCTTCGGCGCGGTGAATCGCAGCATCGATTCACCGCAGTTCCGCGGCGGCCGCATCGACGCCCGCTTCAGCAGCGTGGAGCTGGACCTGAGCTCGGCCCGCATGGCCGGCCCCGAGGCGGTGCTGGAGCTGTCCGCCGCCTTCAGCAGCGTGGAGCTGCGCGTGCCGCGCGACTGGCAGGTGGAGGTGCAGCTGCAGTCCACCATAGGCAACGTGGAAGACCGCACCCAGCCCAGCCAGCCGGTGGCGGGCCGGCTGATCCTGCGCGGCGACTCGGACTGCGGCAGCGTCGAGATCCGCCACTGAGCCGCGGCGGCAGGCGCAGAATGCCGCGCCATGCGTGCGCTGCTGCTTGCCCTTGCCTTGTGCTGTGTCGGTGCCCGGGCCGCCGACGATGCCGAGTTCGAAGCCGCCCGGCGCGGCTTCGTCGCCCGCCCCGAGGGGCAGATCAAGGCCGAGGACGGCCGCGTGGTCTGGGACTTCGCGGACTACGCCTTCGTACAGGGCGAGCCGCCCCCCACGGTGGACGCCAAGCTCTGGCGCCATGCGCGGCTGAACAACGAGATCGGCCTGTTCAAGGTCACCGACAGCCCGGCCGGCACGATCTGGCAGTTGCGCGGCTTCGACCTGGCCAACCTCACGCTGGTCGAAGGCCAGACCGGCTGGATCGTCATCGACACGCTGTCTTCCCGCGAGACGGCCGCCGCCGCAATGGCCTTCGCGCGCCGCCACCTCGGTGAGCGCCCGGTGTCGGCGGTGATCTTCACGCACAGCCATGTGGACCATTTCGGCGGCGCCCTGGGCGTGATTGCGGCCGACGAGGCGCGCGAGCGCCGCGTGCCGGTGATCGCGCCCGAGGGCTTTCTGGACGAAGCCACCAGCGAGAACCTGATGGTGGGCACGGCCATGGGCCGGCGCGCGGCCTACATGTACGGCCAGCGCCTGCCGCGCAGCACCACCGGCTCGGTGGACACTGGCCTGGGCAAGGCGGTGGCCATAGGCCGGGTGGGCATCCTGGTGCCCACGCAGACCGTCAGCGGCGCGATCCAGGAACTGCTGGTGGACGGCCGCCGGCTGGTGTTCCACAACGTGGCCGGCAGCGAGGCGCCGGCCGAATTCGTCATCGCGCTGCCCGAGTACCGCGCCTTCTGCGGTGCCGAGCTGGTGAGCCAGCAGCAGCACAACCTGCTGACCCCGCGCGGCGCCAAGGTGCGCGACGCGACGAAGTGGGCCGCCTACCTGGACCAGGCCCAGGACTGGGCACGCGGCGCGGACGTGATGTTCAACGCGCACCAGTGGCCGGTGTTCGGCCCCGCCCGCATTCAACAGCTGCTGGCCCACCAGCGCGACCTCTACCAGTTCATCCACGACCAGACGGTGCGCGGCATCAACGCCGGCCTGAACGCCGAGGAGATCGCCGAGCAGATGCGCCTGCCGGCCGCGCTGGCGGCCGACCCGGCGCTGCGCGGCCACTACGGCGCGCTGAAGTTCAATGTGCGCGCGGTCTACCAGTTCTACCTGGGCTTCTTCGACGGCCATCCCAGCCACCTCGATCCCCTGCCCCCGCTGGAGGCCGCGCGCCGCTATGCGCAGCTGGCCGGCGGCGTGGACGCGCTGGCGGCCGCGGGCCAGAAGGTGCTGGACGCGGGCGACGCCCGCTGGGCCGCCGAGCTGCTGCGCCACGCGGTGCTGGCCGATGGCAGCAACCGCCCGGCCCGCGAGGCGCTGGCCCGCAGCTTCGAGGCGCTGGGCTACCGCGCCGAGGCCGCCACCTGGCGCAACTTCTACCTGACCGGCGCGCTGGAGCTGCGCGACGGCCCACCCGCGCGCGGCCTGGGGCTGGAGACGCTTGGCGACATGCTGGCGCTGGTGCCCGTAGAACGCTTTCTGGAGCGCTCCGCCGCGTCGCTGGACCCGGCCAAGGCCGAGGGGCTCAAGCTGACGGTGAACCTGGTTTTCTCCGACCTGGGAGACAGCTATGTGCTGCA
The DNA here is from genome assembly GCF_913777145.1 of uncultured Roseateles sp. Lineage (GTDB taxonomy): Bacteria > Pseudomonadota > Gammaproteobacteria > Burkholderiales > Burkholderiaceae_C > Pelomonas. The sequence continues at coordinate 285,909 of NZ_CAJYPS010000014.1, read as the reverse complement.
GGTGGAGAACTCGGTGCTGCACCACCGCAAGGCCGCGCCCGACCCGGCCGCCCAGGCCACGCTGACGCTGGCCAAGCCGGTCTACCTCAAGCTGATGAGCGGCCAGCTGAAGGCGCGCGACGCGCTGGCCGCGGGCGAGCTCTCGTTCAGTGGCAACCCGTTCGCGCTGGCGCAATTCTTCGGCCTGTTCACGGCCGCCCCCGGCAACTTCGCTATCGTGACGCGATGAATCCCTTGATGACCGACGACGGCCTGGCCCTGCAGGGGCACGACTGGGCCAGCGAACACCCGCGCGGCCGCGTGCTCATCGTGCACGGCCTGGGCGAACACATGGACCGCTACGCACCGCTGGCGGCCGCGCTCAACAGCGACGGCTGGCAGGTGCAGGGCTGGGACCTGCGCGGCCATGGAGGCAGTGCCGGAAAACGCGGCGACACACCCGACCCCGAGGCCATGCTGCGCGACATCGCTCGCATGCTGGACGCGATGCGCCCCGGGCCGGGCCCGCGCGTGCTGCTGGGCCACAGCATGGGTGGCGTGCTGGCGGCGCGCTTCGTGGCCGAGTCGCTGCAGGCCAGGCCCGCGGCCTGGAGCCGGCCGGTGGATGCGCTGGTGCTGTCCTCGCCCGCGCTGGATGCCAATCTCAGCGGCGCCCAGCGCGCGGCGCTGGCACTGGCCGAGCGGCTGGCGCCAGGTCTTGCGGTGAACAACGGCCTCAAGACCGGCTGGATCAGCCGCGACCCGGCCGTCGTGCGCGCCTACGAGGACGACCCGCTGGTGCACGACCGCATCACCGCGCGCCTGACCCGCACCATCCTGGAGGCCGGCCGCATCGCGCTGGAGGCCGCGCCGCGCTGGGTCACGCCCACGCTGCTGATGTGGGCCGGCGCGGACCGCTGCGTGGCGCCACGCGGCAGCCAGGCCTTCGCTGCCGCCGCGCCGGACGGCGTGCTGAGCCACCGCGTGTGGCCCGAGCTGTACCACGAGATCTTCAACGAGCCCGAGCGCGACGCGGTGATCGCCGAGCTGCGCGCCTGGCTGCAGACGCGGCTGACGGCCTGAGCCGGCGCGGCGCTCAGCGCTGCGTCTTCAGGTCGATCAGCGTGCGCAGCTGACCCAGCACTGCCTGCGCGGCCTCGCGGCCGGCCTGGATGGCGCGGCGGCGCGCGGTGAAGTCCGCGCTGCCCACGCCGTCCAGCTTGGGGCGTATCACCAGGTCGGCGTCGCGCAGCTCCAGGCTGTTGATGCTGCGACTCATGATGGAGAAGGTCTGCATCAGCATGCGGAAGGCATCGCCGGGCGGGTTCCTCTCGGGCGGCGAGGAGATGTCCACTGCGACCACCAGCTGCGCGCCCATGTCGCGCGCAAAGCGCACCGGCACCGGCGCGACCAGGCCGCCGTCCACATACTCGTGCGTGCCTATCTTGACCGGCTGAAACACCGCCGGCACCGCGCTGGACGCGCGCACCGCGGTGCCGGTGTCGCCGGCGCGGAACAGGATGGGCGTGCCGTCCGACAGGTCGGTCGCGACTATGCCCAGCGGCAGCGTCATCTGTTCGATGGCCCGGCCGCCGGTCTTGTCGCGGATGTAGCGCGCCAGCGCCTCGCCGCGTATCAGCCCGCGCAGCGGGAAGGACCAGTCGGTGATCGCGCCCTCGTCCATGGTCTCGGCCAGCGTCTGCAGCTCGCGACCGCTCTTGCCCGAGGCATAGAGCGAGGCCACCAGACTGCCGGCCGAGGTGCCGGCCACCAGGTCCACCTTGATGCCGGCCTCCTCCAGCACCTGGATCACACCGATATGGGCAAAGCCTCGCGCCGCGCCGCCGCCCAGCGCCAGGCCTATGCGCGGCGGCTTGGGGGCAGGCTTGATGACTGGGGGGGGCGGTTCGGTGGGCGGCGGAGTGACCACAGGCGCCTGAACCGGAGCGAGAGGGCCAAAAGCACAGCCGGACAGAGCCAGCACCAGAGAGCACAGAGCGAAGCGACGGAACATGTGCACATCATCTCAGCCCCAGCGGGCCGAGCGCTGGGCCGTCCCAAGCCGGCCCGCCGGGCGATGTGCTTGCCGGTCGAGCCGGCAAGCATCGCCGTCCCCTCGGGGGACCGACTGGCCTTGCCCGCGTTCAGCAGGCAAGACCGGGCGAGGGGCTCACGTCTCAGCCGAGCTTGTAGCTCTGCAGATGGATGGAGGTTTCGGTGCTGGCAATGCCCTTGATCAGCCGCACCCGCTCCAGCACCGCGGCCAGTTCCTGCAGGTTGGGGCTGCGGATCTCGGCCAGCAGGTCCCAGCGGCCATTGGTGTCGAACAGGCCGGTGATGCCGGGCTCGCCCAGTAGCATGGCCACCACCTCGCGGGTGCGGTTGCCGTCCACCGTGATGCTCATCCACGCGGTGATCTCGTCCGGCACGCTGTCGGGCCGCAGCTTGACCGTGTAGCCGGTGATGACGCCGCTGTCCTCCAGCCGCGCGATGCGGTTGGTGACCGTGCCGCGCGACACCTTGAGCCGGGCCGCCAGCGTCGCCACGCTGGCCCGGGCGTCCACGCGCAGCAGCGCGAGCAATTGCTGATCCAGACTGTCCATTGCGCAAATCGTCAATCTCCACTGTCGATTTGTCAAATCCCATCACATTTCTAGACAGGACTTGCACTTCTGATTGGCGGCCGCGCTGGAAAGAATGAGCTCACCACCCAAGGAGGAGAGCCCATGACCCCGCTGCTGACACCCCAGGACATCACCCAGCTCGTACAACGCGTGGGGCTGCCGGATCTGCTGCGCCGGCTGGTGTCCTACCTGGAAGCCGACTTCCTGCGCTGGGCCGAGTTCGACAAGACGCCGCGCGTGGCCGCGCATTCGCCGGTGGGCGTGATCGAGCTGATGCCCATCGCCGACGCCCGCCAGTACAGCTTCAAGTACGTGAACGGCCACCCCGGCAATGCCAGGGCCGGCCTGCCCACGGTGATGGCCTTCGGCGTGCTGGCCGATGTGGCCACCGGCCTGCCTACGCTGCTCAGCGAGTTGACGCTGACTACAGCGCTGCGCACCGCCGCCACCTCGGTGATGGTGGCCAAACGCCTGGCCCGCCCCGGCAGCCGCGTGATGGCGCTGATAGGCAACGGCGCGCAGAGCGAATTCCAGGCGCTGGCCTTCCACCACCTGCTGGGCATCAACGAACTGCGCCTGTTCGACATCGACACGGCCGCCACCGCCAAGCTGCAACGCAACCTGGCCGGCATGCCCGGCCTGCGCCTGACGGCCTGCGCCAGCACCGCCGACGCGGTGCGCGGCGCCGACATCGTCACCACCATCACCGCGGACAAGACCAACGCCACCATCATCACGCCCGACATGCTGGCGCCCGGCCAGCACCTGAACGCGGTCGGCGGCGACTGCCCGGGCAAGACCGAACTGCACCCCGAGGTGCTGCGCCGCGCGCGCGTGGTGGTGGAGTACGAGCCCCAGTCCCGCATCGAGGGCGATGTGCAGCAGATGCCGGCCGACTTCCCGGTCACCGAGTTCTGGCGCGTGCTGGCCGGCCAGGCGCCGGGCCGCGAGAGCGCCGAGCAGATCACGGTGTTCGACTCGGTGGGCTTTGCGCTGGAGGACTTTGCCGCGCTGCGCCTGCTGCACGACCTGGCCCTGCCGCTGGGCCTGAGCACGCCGCTGCCGCTGCTGCCCGAACTGGCCGACCCGCGCGACCTGTTCGGCTGCCTGCAGCCCCAGGCACGCGCCCGCGCCGCCGCCTGAAAGCCGCCGGCCGCGCCATCCCCGATTTGCGGATCGGGCCGGCCCCGGTGCGCCGCCACAATGGCCCGCGACATCACCGCAGCAAGAGGGCGTGCATGAGGACCGGGGCTGGATCGACGAGCTTCAAAACCTGCGGGGCGCCCCTGCTGGGCCTGCTGTGCAGCGCCGCCCTGGCCCAGCCCCTGCCCGCCGACCCGCTGGAGCGCCAGTGCTGGCTGGCCCACACCGCCCAGCGCACCGCGGTGGACCTGCGCGAGCCGGTCGCGGTGCACTTCAGCAATCTGCGCAACGGCTACCAGGTGCGCTCGCCGTTCTGGGTGGAGTTCGGCGTGCGCGGCATGGGCGTGATCCCGGCCGGCAATCCCAACGAGCAGGCCGGCCACCACCATCTGCTGATCGACACGCCGCTGCCGTTGAACCACCAGGCGGCCATCCCCTTCTCCGACACCCACAAGCATTTCGGCAAGGGCCAGACCGGCGCCGAGATCAGCCTGCCGCCCGGTCGCCACACGCTGCGCCTGCTGTTCGCCGACCATGCGCACAAGCCCTACTTCGTCTACAGCCCCGAGATCAGCATCGAGGTGACAGCGCCGCGCAGCCAGCCCGGGCCGCGCGTGCAGGCCGGGCCGGCCTATGCCGAGAGTTGCGAGGCCTGGTATCAGGACCAGCGCGCCACGCCGCGCGTGGTGCAGGGCCCCGAGGTCTACATCAAGAACCTGCGCGGCGGCGAGACCGTCACCAGCCCCTTCACGCTGAGCCTGGGGGTGCTGGGCGGCCTGGGCATCGCGCCGGCCGGCATCGCGGTGAAGGACAGCGGGCATTTCCGGCTGGTGCTGCTGCAGCGCGGCGGCGGCCCGGTGCAGCGCCAGGCGCTGGGCGACGGCCGCACCGAGACCACGGTGGACCTGCCGCCGGGCGATTACGAGGCCCAGGTCGCGCTGCATGACAGCGCCGGCCAGGTGCTGGCCCGGGCGCCCACGCTGCGCCTGACGGTGAATCGCCGCTGAGCCCCTGCCTACACTGGGCGCATGAACTACAGCGCCTGGATCAAGGAAGTCGGCCGCGGCTCGCGTGGCGCTCGGGACCTCAGCCGCGAGGACGCCCAGACCCTGTTCGGCGCCATGCTGGACGGTGCCGTGCCCGACCTCGAACTGGGCGCGCTGCTGATCGCGCTGCGGGTGAAGGGCGAGAGCGCGGACGAGCTGGCCGGCTTCCTGGCCGCAATGCAGGCCCGCACCGCTCGGCTGGCCGTGCCCGCCGGCCCGCGCACCGTGCTGCTGCCCAGCTTCAACGGCGCGCGCAAGCAGGCCAATCTGATGCCGCTGGTCGCGCTGCTGCTGGCGCGCGCCGGCGTGCCGGTGCTGATCTACGGGCGGCACGACTTCGACAGCCGCATCAGCCCCTTTGCGCTGCTGGACGCGCTGGACCTGCCCGCCAGCCCCGACCTGGCGGACGCCCAGGCCCAACTGGCCACGCGGCGGCTCGCCGTGCTGCCGCTGGCCGCGCTCAACCCCGGGCTGGATGCGCTGATGGCGCTGCGCCCCCGCCTGGGCCTGCGCAGCAGCGCGCACAGCCTGGCCAAGCTGCTGGACCCCGCCGAGCCCGGCCGCGCGGTGCGGGTGGTGGCGGTGACCCACCCGGAATACCTGGACAGCATGGCCGCCCTGCTGCCCGGCCTGAGCGCGCCGGACGGCCGCGCGCTGCTGATGCGGGCCAGCGAGGGCGAGGCCTATGCCCACCTGCGGCGCAAGGCGCACCTGATCGGCTTCGAGAACGGCCATACGGTCACGCTGCACCCGGCCGACACGACGGACCTGGACTGGCCGCTGTCCGGCGCCTGCGAGCCGGACGCGAATGCGGCGCTGATACGCGCGATGCTGGACGACCGGGAGCCGCTGCCGCCGCGCATCGCCGAGCAGGTGGCCGCACTGACGCGACTGGCGACAAATTGAACTTGCTTATTCGGCCTGGGCATATGGGCCCAAGAATTCTGTAGTTCGGCATCCGGCGGGATTTCCCTAGAGTCGCGGCCTCAACCCTGGCCTCCATGGCCGCCGCCTGCCGATGTACCGCTACACCGACTTCGACCGCCATTTCGTCCGCCAGCGCGCGGCCCAGTACCGCGACCAGCTCGAACGCCACCTGCGCGGCGAGCTGGGCGGCGAGGAGTTCCGCCCGCTGCGGCTGCAGAACGGCTGGTATGTGCAGCGTCACGCGCCCATGCTGCGCGTGGCCGTGCCCTATGGCGAACTGTCCAGCCGCCAGCTGCGCCAGCTGGCCCGCATCGCGCGCGACTACGACGTGGTGGCCGAGGGCCCGTTCAAGGGCCAGGGCGGCTACGGCCACTTCACGACGCGCCAGAACCTGCAATACAACTGGATCCCGCTGGACAAGAGCGCGGACGTGATGGAGCTGCTGGCCGAGGTCGACATGCACGGCATACAGACCAGCGGCAACTGCATACGCAACATCACCAGCGACGCCTTCGCGGGCATCGCACCCGACGAGCTGATCGACCCGCGGCCCTATGCCGAGATCCTGCGCCAGTGGAGCACGCTGCATCCGGAGTTCGCCTTCCTGCCACGCAAGTTCAAGATCGCGATCAGCGGCGCCGCGGAAGACCGCGCCGCCATCGGCTGGCATGACATCGGCCTGCAGTTGAAGCAGAACGCCGCCGGCGAGGTGGGCTTCCAGGTGTTTGTGGGCGGCGGCATGGGCCGCACGCCCATCCCGGGCGTGGAGATCAACGGCTTCGTGCCCTGGCAGCAGATCCTGGTCTACCTGGAGGCCATCGTGCGCTGCTACAACCTGGCGGGCCGGCGCGACAACCTCTACAAGGCGCGCATCAAGATCCTGGTCAAGGCCGAGGGCCAGGCCTTCTTCGACGCGGTGAATGCCGAGTTCGCCCGCATCCTGGCCGACGATCCCGCAGGCCACGAGCAGATCATTCCGCAGGCCGAGCTGGACCGCGTGAAGGCCAGCTTCGTGGACCCCGACGGCGTCCAGACCCGCGCCGAGCCGCAAGACCTGCCCCAGGACCCCGCCTTCAGCCGCTGGCTGGCCCGCAATGTGCACGGCCACCGCGTGGCCGGCTACCGTGCGGTGACGCTGAGCCTCAAGCGCGCGGGCATCCCGCCGGGCGACGTGAGCGCCGACGCGATGGACACCGCCGCCGCGCTGGCCGATCGCTTCAGCCTGGGCGAGCTGCGCGTGTCGCACCGCCAGAACCTGGTGCTGCCCTGGGTGGCCGCGGCCGAGCTGCCGGCGCTGTTCGAGGCCGCCCGCGCCGCGGGCTTCGCGACCGCCAACGCCGGCCTGCTGACCGACCAGATCGCCTGCCCCGGCGGCGACTACTGCGCGCTGGCCAATGCCCGCTCGCTGCCCATCGCCGCGCAGATCGCCGAACGCTATGCCGACGCCGACGAGCTGGAGGCGCTGGGCGAGATCGACCTGCACATCAGCGGCTGCATCAACTCCTGCGGCCACCACCACAGCGGCCACATCGGCATCCTCGGCGTCGACAAGGACGGCGCCGAGTGGTACCAGCTGACGCTGGGCGGCAGCGACGGCTCCACGCTGTCAGGCAGCACGGTGGCCGGCAAGGTCATAGGCCCCAGCTTCGCGGCCGACGAGATCGCAGACGCGATCGATGCGGTCATCGAGACCTTCCAGCGCGAGCGCCAGCCCGCCGAGCGCTTCATCGACACGGTGAAGCGCCTGGGGCTGGACCCGTTCAAGACGGCCGCCAACGCGGTGCGCACCTCCACTGCCAAGGCCTGAAGAAAAGGAAGCCCCGCGCTCGCTTCGCTCACGGCCCCTCAAGGGGCGTTAGAGAGTTTGAGCTGGCCCGGCACCCACTGCCATGAAATTCATCAATCCCTGCACCTGCCCCTGGCAACACGCGGTCGGCGAAGACGGCCCCCGACCCGACCCCGAGGTCGGCCCCCACAAGCTGCTGACGCTGGAGCAGTGGCATGCGGTGCGCAGCCACTGGCCGGCCGACGTGAAGGCCGCGCTGGAGCTGCCCAACGACGCCGACGTGCTGCAGCTGGCCCCGGACCTGGACCGCCTGGCCATGGTGGTGCTGGAGTTCCCCAAATGGACCGATGGCCGTGCCTACAGCCAGGCCCACCTGCTGCGCACCCGGCTCAAGTTCAGCGGCGCCATCCGCGCCCGTGGCGAGGTGCTGGTGGACATGGTGCAGATGCTGGTGCGCAACGGCTTCGACGAGGCGCTGTTGCGCGGCGACCAGTCGCGCGAGATCGCGCAGCGCCAGCTGGACTTCTTCCGCGACGGCTTCTACCAGGCCGACGTGGGCGAGACCCGACCCTGGTTCCAGCGGCGGGCCGGCGCATGAGCGAGAGCAGCCACCTGCCCTGGGCGGCCACGCCGCCCGCCGGCAGCGCGATCGCGCTCTACGCGCGCGCCACGCCCGAGCTGGCCGGCAAGATATACGCGGCCCTGGCCCGTCTGCATGAGGCCTGGACACAGCACGGAGACGGCGCGGTGCAGAGCAGCAGCCTGGGCGTGGAAGACATGGTCATCACCGACCTGATCGCCCGCCACCAACTGCCGCTGGCCATCGCCACGCTGGACACCGGCGCGCTGCATGCCGAGACGCTGGCACTGCTGCCCCGCATCCGCGAGCGCTACGGCCGCGAGGTGGCGGTGTTCCGCCCCGATGCCGATGCCGTGGTGCGCTTCGTGCGCCGCGAGGGGGCGGACGCGATGTACCGCAGCATCGAGCTGCGCAAGGCCTGCTGCGGCCTGCGCAAGCTGGAGCCGCTGTCCCGCATGCTGGCGGGCCGCACGGCCTGGATCACCGGCCTGCGCCGCGAACAGAGCGGCGCCCGCGCCGAGGTCGCCTTCGACGAGGACGACGGCCAGGGCCGCCGCAAGCTCAGCCCCATCGCCGACTGGAGCTGGGCCGAGGTCTGGGCCTATGTGCAGCAGTTCGACGTGCCCTACAACCCGCTGCATGACCAGTTCATGCCCTCCATAGGCTGCGCACCCTGCACGCGAGCCATCGCGGTGGGCGAGGACTTCCGCGCCGGCCGCTGGTGGTGGGAGGACTCGAGCAAGGAATGTGGCCTGCACGCCAAGCGCTGAGCGCCGCCGCATCGCGATGCCGAACGATCTGAATTGACATGAACGCTGCCGTGAAACCCGAACAACTCTTCGCCGACGTGGACCACGCCCATCTCGATGCGCTCGAAGAAGAAGCCATCTTCATCCTGCGCGAGGTCGCGGCCAGCTTCGAGCGCCCTGCGCTGCTGTTCTCCGGCGGCAAGGACTCCTGCGTCGTGCTGCGCCTGGCCGAGAAGGCCTTCAAGATGAAGAACGCGGCGCACCCGAGCGGCTACTCGGGCACGCTGCCCTTCCCGCTGGTGCATATCGACACGGGGCACAACTTCCCCGAGGTCATCAGCTTCCGAGACCAGCGCGTCGCCCAGATGGGCGAGCGCCTGGTGGTGGGCCATCTTGAAGACAGCATCGCCCGCGGCACCATACGGCTGGCCCATCCGCTGGAGAGCCGCAACGGCCACCAGACGGTCACGCTGCTGGAGACCATCGAGGAGCACAAGTTCGACGCGCTGATAGGCGGCGCGCGACGCGACGAGGAGAAGGCGCGCGCCAAGGAGCGCATCTTCAGCCACCGCGACTCGTTCGGCCAATGGCAGCCCAAGGAGCAGCGCCCCGAACTGTGGACACTGTTCAACACGCGCATCCGCCCGGGCGAGCATTTCCGCTGCTTCCCCATCAGCAACTGGACCGAGCTGGACGTCTGGCTCTACATCGCTCGCGAGAACATCCCGCTGCCACAGATGTACTTTGCGCACGAGCGTCAGGTCATGCGCCGCAAGGGCCTGCTGGTGCCGTTGACCGACGTGACACCGCCCGAGGCCGGCGAGACGGTGGAGACCGCCACCGTGCGCTTCCGCACCGTGGGCGACATGACCTGCACCTGCCCGGTCGAGAGCCCCGCCGCGAACGCTGCGGAGGTCGTGGCCGAGACGCTGACCGTGACGGTGAGCGAGCGCGGCGCCACCCGCATGGACGACCGCACCAGTGAAGCTTCGATGGAGAAGCGCAAGAAAGAGGGGTACTTCTGATGAAGGCGCTGCGTTTCCTCACCGCCGGCTCCGTCGACGACGGCAAGAGCACGCTGATCGGCCGCCTGCTGTTCGACGGTCAGGCCATCCTGGCCGACCAGCTGGACACGCTGGAGCGCCGCGCCGCCGGCCGGCCCATAGACCTCTCCCTGCTGACCGACGGTCTGGAAGCCGAGCGCGAGCAAGGCATCACCATCGACGTGGCCTACCGCTACTTCGCGACCAGGACGCGCAAGTTCATCATTGCCGACGCCCCCGGCCACGAGCAGTACACGCGCAACATGGTCACGGCTGCCGCCGGCAGCGATGCGGCGGTGGTGCTGGTGGACATCACCAAGCTGGACCTGAACGAGACCGAGGTCACGCTGCTGCCGCAGACCCGCCGCCACTCGCTGCTGGCCCAGCTGCTGCGCGTGCCCAGCCTGGTGTTCGCGGTCAACAAGATCGACGCGCTGGCCGACCCGGGCGCGGGCTTCGCCAAGGTCAAAGCCGCGCTGGACAAGTTCGCGGCGGCCGCCGGCCTGAACGTGGCCGCGACCGTGCCGGTGAGCGCACTGCGCGGCGACAACGTGACCCAGCCGCTGGCCGCGGACTGGTGGACCGGCGAGAGCCTGCTGCAGGTGCTGGAGCGCCTGCCCAGCAGCAGCGAGCGCGTCGACGCCCCGCTGTCGCTGCCGGTGCAATACGTGCAGAAGGACGCCTATCAAAGCGCCGGCACCGGCCACCAGCCGCGCGTGCTGTGGGGCCGTATCGCCCACGGTGGCGTGAAGGCGGGCGACACCATAGAAGTGCTGCCGTCCCGGCAGACCGCGCAAGTCGCCGAGGTGCGCCTGGCCGGCGAGGTGGTGGGCAGCGCCCAGGCGGGCGACTCCGCCGGCTTGGTGCTGGACCGTCAACTGGACGTGAGCCGTGGCGACTGGATCGTCACGCCCGGCTCGGCCACCGCCAGCAAGCACTTCAGCGCCACGCTGGCCTGGCTGGACACCGAGGCCGCCAAGCCCGGCCGCAAGTACTGGGTGCGCCACGGCAATCGTTGGGTGCAGGCGCGCATCTCGGCCATCGATTCGGTGCTCGACATCCACACGCTGCAGCCGCAGGACGCGCACGAGCTGCCGGTCAACGCCATCGGCCATGTGCAGATGGAGGTGCAGCACGAGCTGCCGGTCGAACCCTTTGCGGACAACCGCGTCGGCGGGGCGCTGATCGTGGTGGACCCCGCCACCCACCGCACCAGCGGCGCGCTGCTGGTGCAGGCCCCGCCGGCCACGGCCGACGCGGACTGGTGAGCGCCATGGGCACGGTCATCTTTGTCAGCGCCGGCCCCGGCGCCGCCGACCTGATCACGCTGCGTGGCGCACGCGCGCTGGCGCGCGCCGACGTGGTGCTGGCCGATGCGCTGGCCGACCCTCAGCTTCGCGAGCTGGCCCCGGACGCGCGCTGGATTGCCGTGGGCAAGCGCGGCTTCGAGCACTCGGCCAAGCAGACCGAGATCAATGCGCTGCTGGTGCGCATGGCCCGCGAGCACGCGGTCGTCGTGCGCCTCAAGGGCGGCGACGCCAGCGTGTTCGGTCGCCTGGAGGAAGAGCTGCTGGCGCTGCAGCAGGCTGGCATTGCCAGCGAGGTCGTGCCCGGCGTGACCGCCGCGCTGGCCGCGGCCGCCCAGGCCCAGCGCCCGCTGACCCGCCGTGGCCGCGGCCGCTCCGTGAGCCTGACCACCGCGATGACCGAGGCCCACGAACTGCAGGCCGCGCGCTCGGCCGATACCGAAGTCTTCTACATGGCCGGCCGCCAGCTCGCCGCGCTGGGCCGCCAGCTGCTGGGGGCCGGCTGGCCGGCCGATACACCCACGCTGGTGGTGAGCCGCGCGGGCTGCGCCGATGCCATCACCAGCGAGCACCGCGTGGCCGAGCTGGCCGCCGCGGCGCTGCTGCATCGCGGCCGCCCCACCGTGGTCACCGTGGGTGCGGGTGCCGCCGCGCTGGGGTCTTGCCGGGCCGCTTCGACGGCAAGCCCTAAAATCGAGGTTTTGCCGACGCCGGCCCCTGGCCTCGCGCGCGCGTGACCACTTCCTCCCAGAAGAGCTATCCATGACCCACGTCGTCACCGAATCCTGCATCCGCTGCAAGTACACCGACTGTGTCGATGTCTGCCCGGTGGACTGCTTCCGCGAAGGCCCCAACTTCCTGGCGATCGACCCCGACGAGTGCATCGACTGCGCCGTCTGCATCCCGGAGTGCCCGGTGAATGCCATCGTGCCCGAGGAAGATGTGCCCGGCGATCAGCAGCACATGATCAAGATCAACGCCGACTTGTCCAAGAAGTGGCCCAGTATCACCAAGCGCAAGTCCGCCCTGCCTGACGCCGAAGAGTGGAAGGACAAGACCGGCAAGCTGTCCGAGCTGATCCGCTGATCAGCCCCCCATCCCATCCCGGCCCAGCCGGGTGACCCTATGCAAGACCAAGAACAAACCGCTCTGCCCACCCCGGGCCCGAATGTGATCGAAACGGATGCCGTCATCGTCGGTGCCGGCCCGGTCGGCCTCTTCCAGGTGTTCGAGCTCGGCCTGCTCGAGATCAAGGCTCACATCATCGACTCGCTCGCCTATCCGGGCGGCCAGTGCATCGAGCTGTATCCCGACAAGCCCATCTACGACATCCCGGCCGTGCCCGTGTGCACCGGCAAGGAACTGACCGACAACCTGATGAAGCAGATCGAGCCCTTCGGCGCGACCTTCCATCTGGGCCAGGAGGTCACGACGGTGCTCAAGCAGGCAGACGGCCGCTTCTTCGTCGAGACCAGCAAGGGCACGCAGTTCCTTGCCAAGACCATCTTCATCGCCGGTGGCGTGGGCTCTTTCCAGCCGCGCACGCTGAAGGTGGACGGCATCGACAAGTACGAGGGCGACAAGGTCCATTACCGCGTGAAGGACCCGTCGCGCTTCGCCGGCAAGAACCTGCTGGTCGTGGGCGGCGGCGACTCGGCGCTGGACTGGGCGCTGAACTTCTGCGCCGGCAATGCCGACGGCAACCCGCACAAGGCCGAGAGCGTGATCCTGGTACACCGCCGCGACGGCTTCCGCGCCGCGCCGGCCTCGGTGGCCAAGATGAAGGAACTCTGCGACGCCTACGAGATGCAGTTCATCGTCGGCCAGGTCACCGACCTGGACGAGGCCGACGGCCAGCTCAAGGGCGTGAAGGTCACCGGTGGCGACGGCGTCACGCGCGTCGTGCCCTGTGACGAGGTGCTGGTGTTCTTTGGCCTCAGCCCCAAGCTGGGCCCCATCGCCGAGTGGGGGCTGGATCTGGAGCGCAAGCAGATCGTCGTCGACACCGAGAAGTTCCAGACCTCGGTGCCGGGCATCTTCGCGGTGGGCGACGTGAACACCTACCCGGGCAAGAAGAAGCTCATCCTGAGCGGCTTCCACGAGTGCGCGCTGGCCGCCTTCGCCGCCGCGCCCTATGTGTTCCCGGAAAAGCGCATCCACCTGCAATACACCACCACCAGCCCCAAGCTGCACAAGGTGCTGGGCGTGGACACGCCGGTGTTCGACTGACGCCCGCACCGCTCCCGGTTCGCAACGGCCCGCCCCTGGCGGGCCGTTTTGCTTGGCGGCGATTAAATGCACTTCTTTTCCATTGTGTGAAGCAGTTTTTCAAAACAATGCAGGCGCCGGCAAATTACATAATGGACAGCCTGGAGAAAATGATTCATCATCGGATGAATTCATATTTATCAATATTAATTCTCGCATACGTTAATACTGTTTCCAGAGTATTTCCGGCTCAACCGAATCCCCCTGGAAAAGGTGGAGAACTTCTCCCTATGGAGGCCTGAATACCGCTCGCTAACCTCTGAACTCCACTTTCTGGAGGTAAGCGTGAAGTTCTCTGTGAAATCCGTGGCGCTCGCCGCCGCACTGGCAGCGAGCGCCGGTGCGGCCGGCGCGGCCACCCTGGCGGCTGCGGTCGCCCCACTGGCCCCCGCGGTCGATCAGGGCCTGGCCCCTGCCGACGACCAGATCGATATTGCGCTGACGCTCAAGGTCAATCATCTGGACGAGCTCAAGGCCTTTGTCGCGTCCACGGTGGACCCGACCAGCGCCAATTACCACCAGTTCCTCACACCGGACCAGTTTGCGGCCCGCTATGGCCAGAGCGATGCGACGCTGCAGCAGGTTCGCGCCTACCTGGAATCCAATGGCCTGCAGGTGACCGAAATCTTCGGCAACAAGCTGGTGCTGACCGCGCGCGGCAGCAATGCGCAGCTCAGCCGGCTGTTTCGCACCACGCTGCACAGCTACAGCAGCGCCAGCGGTGAACGCTTCCAGCGCCCCATGAGCCGCGCCCAGGTGCCGGCAGCCCTGCAAGGCGTGGTCGCCAGCGTGCACGGCCTCAGCACCGAGGCCCGCTTCAAGCCGCACAGCCGCGTGCTGCCCGCCGAACTGCGCAGCAGCAGTGCAAGCAGCAGCACGTCGCTGAGCCGCAGCCGGCTGCTGAATGCCGCAGCACAGCTGCCCAGCTTCGGCCAGCCCGGCACCTACACGACCAAGGACGTGGCCAGCCGCTACAACCTGAATCCGCTGTACGCCCAGGGCTACAACGGCGCCGGCGTGACGCTGGGCATCATGACCTTCGCCAGCTTCAACACCAGCGACGCCACCGCCTACTGGAGCGGCGTGGGTGTCACCCGCACCGGCACGCTGACCAAGGTGAACGCCGGCTCCGGCAGCATAGGCAGCAACGGAGCCAGCGAGACCTGCCTGGACGTCGAGCAGGCCGGCGGCCTCGCGCCCGCGGCCAACATCATCGTCTACCAGGCCCCCAACACCGATGCCGGCGCCGTGGCGCTCTACAGCAAGGCCATCACCGACAACAAGGTCGACACGCTGTCCATCAGCTGGGGTCTGACCGAGCTGGCCTACGGCAGCAGCGACCTGGCCCCCTACGACACCCTGTTCCTGCAGGCCGCGGCCCAGGGCATTCCGGTGACGGCCGCCTCGGCCGATGGCGGCGCCTATGACGTGGCGGGCGCGGGCTACCCCTTCCCCAACTACTCGCCCATCCTGGCGGTGGACTTCCCGGCCAGTCACCCCTATGTGCTGGGCGCCGGTGGCACCACGCTGCCGGTGACGCTCAAGCTGTCGCACGGCAATGTGGTCGTGCCCGCCGAGCGCCCCTGGGGCTGGGACTACCTGCAGAGCTACATCCAGTCCTACCAGAGCGCGGCCTATTACTACGCCAACCTGTTCCCGGTCGGCGCCGGCGGCGGTGTGAGCGTGCAGTACGACCTGCCGACCTACCAGCAAGGCCTGCCCGGCGTGCGCACCACCATGCCCGGCCAGGCCCTGGTCTGCCTGAGCAACACGGCCACCGACAGCAGCACCGGCGTGCAGGGCTGCACCGCGGGCGACGTGATCGTGCCGCCGCTGCCCGCCAACTTCGCCGGCCGCAATGTGCCGGACCTGTCCATGAACGCCGACCCGCAGACCGGCTATGCGGCCTATTCCACCGGTGACGGCTACGCGGGCTGGATCACCGGCTACGGCGGCACCAGCTTCGTCGCCCCCCAGCTCAACGGCCTCTTTGCGGTGCTCACACAGAAGGCCGGCCACCGCCTGGGCTGGCTGCACCCGCAGCTCTACGGCGCGTTCAAGAGCGTGGGCTATGGCAGCGGCTCGCCCTTCCATGCGGTGACCACGGGCACCAATCTGTTCTGGCCCGCCACCAACAGCTACAACCCGGCCACAGGCCTGGGCACGCCGGACGCCGCCGCGCTGGCCACTCTCTTCAACTGACAAGACCCGACCCCGGGGCCTATCGCCTCGGGGCCTTCATCAGACTGCAGGACCCCACATGAAATTCACGTTCCCTTCCGCCCTCACCGCGCTGGCGCTGTGCGCCGGCCTGGTGACCGGCGCCCATGCCGACAGCACGCAATACGTCTTCCTGGCGCCGGTCGGCGCAACCACGACCTTCTCCGGCAGCCTGGGCAATACCGCCACGGCCGCAGGCGACTTCACCGACACCTTCGTGACCTTCGGCGCGCCCGCCGCGTCGGACATGAGCTTCAGCGCCGCCGCCGGCTCGGGCATCACCTTCACCAGCATCACGCTGAACTACTGGATGGACGGCACGGCCCTGCCGCTGAGCAGCGTCAGCCTGGACGGCAGCAGCATCCAGGCCACCGCGCTGGACCAGATCAGCGGCACCTACCAGTGGGTGATCACCGGCACCGCGGCCGTGGCCGGCGCCAGCTACACCGGCGGCATCCTGGAGAACACCCAGATCAGCGCCCCCGTGCCCGAACCGGGCACCTGGGCGCTGATGCTGGGTGGGCTGGCGCTGCTGGGGCTGCGCCGTCGCGCCGGGCGCTAACGCCAGGCCCGTACCCTCGCACGGAAACAGCAAGCCGGCCAGCAGGCCGGCTTTTTCTTGGGTCACGCAGGGCGCCTCATGCCCTCGAAGGGGCAAGAAAAAACCGCAAGGCCACGGTCGTGACGCTTGCGGTCTTGGTGCGGACAGGAACCGCGAGGTTCCTGTCGAGCCAGGCGCTTACTCGAAGTCGGCGCTCAGCGTCACCGTGGTCAGGCGCGGGGCACCCAGGTAGTAGGTCGGCGCCGAAGTCGTGGAGCCTTGGTAGGCGATCGCGTTCGTGACCGTACCCGACGACGGGTTGCGATAGCGGGCGCTGCCGATGTTGCTGATGTTCAGCGCCAGCTTGGTGTTCTTCATCATGCCGAAGTCACCAAACTTGTAGCCGGCGTCCAGGTCACCCACCACATAGCCCGGGGCCTGCTCGTCGTTCATCAGCGTCGCGTATTGAGCGCCGGTGTACTTGCCCTTCAGACGGGCATAGAACGGGCCTTGCTCATACTGCAGCGCCACACCGGCCATGAAGCGCGGCGTCGTGCCGAACTGCTTGCCGGCGGTCGGCAGGATCACCGGTGCGGCGCCGCTGGTGGCGGACGACGTGGCCAGGTTGTCCTTCATCTCGCTCTTCTGAGCGGTGATGGAGCCGTAGACCGAGAAGCCGTTGAACACGCCGGTGCCGGCTTCCAGCTCGAAGCCGCGGTTGTTCACGCGACCCGCGTTGGTATACACGCTGACCAGCGTGTTCGGGTCGGTGGCGTTGGCCTGGCGGTTCTTGAAGTCGGAGTTGAAGAACGTGGCGGTCAGCGAGAAGTCGCGCGACTGGAAGCGGTAGCCCACGTCCGTCATGATCGAGGTCTCGGCCTTGATGTCCTGGATGGGCTGGATCACGCCACCGACGAAGCGCACGTTGGCGCCCGTGAAAGCGAAGTTGGCCGGCGCGCGGAAGTTCTTGGCCACGTTGGCAAAGACCTGCTGGCGGGCATCCAGGTTGAAGCGAACACCGATCTGCGGCAGCGCCTCATGGAAGTTGCGCTTGATCTGGTAGGCCTGGCTCACGTTGGTGAAAGTCGTCGCGGTGGCGGAGGCGTACGAGCGGATCGTGCCCTCGCTGGCGAAGCTGGTCACGTCACGCGACACGGTCGGCAGACGCACGCCCAGGGACAGCAGGCCACGGTCGCCCATGAAGCTGATCTGGTCGTTGAAATAGACCTGGTAGGAGGTGCTGACCGTCTTCCAGTCGCGGCCTTCGTAGCAGCTGCCGTCGACGCGCTGGATGCAGCCTTCGCGCAGCCACTTGTCGGACGGCGAGCCGTCGGCGTTGAACTGGACCGCCGGCTGGGTCTGACGGTGCTGGGCACGCTCGTACCAGACACCGGCCTTCAGGTAGTGGTTGCCGATGGTGGTGCTGATTTCCGAGGTCACGCCCGGGCGCTGCGTGCGCGTCACGCTGGACCGAGCCACACGGACGGTGTCCAGCGTGTCGCCGTCACCGTTCAGATCCTTGGCGCCGCCCAGCAGACCGGTCCGCTCGCTCAGTGCCAGATCAGACCAGCCGCCATTGCCGAAGCCGTACCAGAAGTAGGGCTGGACCTTGAGGTAGGTGTCCTTGGCGATCTTGAACGAGCCGGAGACCGAGGCGATCACGTTCTCGAACGGGTTCAGCGAGGTGCCGTAGTACACGGCCGGGCCGCTCGTACCGCTCTCGGTCTGCGCCGTGCCGTTCACCGGCGTCAGACGCGGCTTGAACGTGGTCGCAAAGTCGCCGTAGTAGCCGTTGGTGTTCAGCTGCGCCAGCGTCGGGTTGAAGATGTTGTTGTTGACCGCGCGGTTGTAGAGCACCGAGCCCAGGATCTTGTTGTCCTCCGACAGATCCAGCGAGAAGCCGAAGTCGACGTGATCCTTCTTGGCCTTGCCCTCGCCCTTCCACTTGTCGGCTTCCGTGTGCGACGCGCTGATGAACAGCTTGGCCATGTCGTTCGCGAAACGGCCGGTGTCGTAGCGCACATAGGTGCGGGTCATGCTCAGACCACCCAGGGTCTGGGACACGCGCACGCGGCGCTTGTCGGTCGGGTCGCAGGTGATGATGCTGACCGCGCCGCCGGAAGCGCCGCCGCTGGCGGTTTCCAGTTCGGTCGAGCCCTGGGCCACCGAGGTCTGACAGACGTTCTCGGTGTCGATGAACTCCTGCGGGTAGACCGCATAGTTGCCGGAGTCGTTGACCGGCACGCCGTTCACGGTGAAGCCCAGCTGATCCGAGTTGAAGCCGCGGATGGACAGACCGCCGCCGAACAGGCCGGTGGCGTCATAGTTGTAGGTGTTCACGCCCGGCAGCAGCGCAATGGTCTGATAGGAGTTGCCGGTGGAACGATCCTTCTCGATCGAAGCCTTGGTGATGGTGCTGCGACCCTTGACGGAGTCGTCATTGATCATCAGACCGGAGCCCAGCTTGCCGGTGCCCACCACGGTGATCGTGCCCAGACGAACCGTGTCGTCCTTGGCACGCGGTGCGGCCTCGTCTTCCTTCTGGGGCTGAGCCGCGACTTCTTGCGCGTGAGCTGCCGCTGCAGCCAGAAGACCCACCGCCACCGCCATCGCGGTCTTGCAGAACAAGCTGCTATTCATCCTAGTGACTCCTTGTGAGGGCGCAGAAGCACCCATGACTTTTGCGAAATGGAAATACGTCTTGCCGCCCTGCCGAACGGCGTTTGCCACACCAACATCACCCACTGCAGGCGGCCTGACATGCGGCAGTGACGGAATTGTCATGACTTTCTGTGACGGAAATTTACGGGTAAGTCAGAAGTCGCCACCTTCGCCCCCACCGTCGTCCGCAAAGCACCAATCCAGTGCAGCACCAAGCCCCTGATTCGCACCAATCCGATAGCGAATGCCCGCCGATTCGGCCTCAAATGGTGAAATTTACCGGCAGATCGCACCAAAACGGATTGGCGCCAGCGAACAGCTCGACCCGCATCAAGGGGGCCAGAGCTGTAGCAAATGCACAACAAGACAGGCCGCGCCAACGGACAGCAACATGCCGGGAGCAACGCCTCAACCGGCACCGGCCCGGGGCGGAAGTCTTGGAGTTCGGGAGGTCTGACTGCCCTGGGGTTTCGGGCACTCATGTCCGCATCGACACGCTGATGGGTCGGCCGGATCGGAACTTTCAGGCCAGCGGCCTGGAGCGGGCGATGGGAATCGAACCCACGTCATGAGCTTGGGAAGCTCAGGTCCTACCATTGAACGACGCCCGCAGTGCGCCGGATTATGGCATCGGGTCATCGCCACGCCGCTAAAGTCGCCGCCATGGCCGATGCAGTCTCCCCCTCGTCATCCCCGCTGAATGCGCCTCGCATTGCCTGGCGCCAATTCTGGCGGGACTGGCGGGCAGGAGAGCTGAGGCTGCTGATGCTGGCGGTGATGCTGGCGGTCACGGCGTTATGCGCGGTGGCCTTTCTGTCCGACCGTCTGGACCGCGGTCTGCGCCGGGATGCGGCGCAACTGCTCGGCGGTGACGCGGTGGTCGCGAGCGACCAGCCCACGCCGCCGGCACTGACCGCGCTGGCCGCGCAGCTGGGGTTGCAGCAGGCGCGCAGCGTCAGCTTTCCGAGCATGGCCCGAGCACCGGACGAGCGCGGTGGAGAAACCCAACTGGTGGCAGTGAAGGCGGTGGATGGCGGCTACCCGCTGCGCGGGCGTGTGACGCTGAAGGACGGGCTGCCCGGCCAGTCCGCGGCGCCGGGTCGCGGCGAGGTCTGGGCCGATCCGGCGGTGCTGAACGCATTGGGGCTGCGGCTGGGGGACACGCTGCTGCTGGGCGACGCCAGCCTGCGGCTCAGCGGCGTCATCGACACCGAGCCGGACCGCGGGGCCGGCTTTCTGAATTTCGCGCCGCGCGTGATGCTGGCCGAGGCCGACCTGGCCGCCACGCAGCTGGTACAGCCGGCCAGCCGGGTCACCTACCGGATAGCCCTGGTGCCCGGCCCGGCCTCACCCGCGGACGCGGTGGCCCGATTCATGGCCGGGGCCGAGGCTGCGATCAAGGCCCAGGGCCTGCGCGGCGTGCGACTGGAATCACTGGACTCCGGCCGGCCCGAGATGCGCCAGACACTGGACCGCGCGGCGCGCTTCCTGCGGCTGGTGGCCATGCTGTCGGCGCTGCTGGCGGCGGTGGCGGTGGCGCTCGCCGCGCGTGACTTCGCAGCCCGCCACCTGGACGCCTGCGCGATGCTGCGCGTGCTGGGCCTGCCGCAATCGCGCATCGCCTGGGCCTACGGGCTGGAGTTCGGACTGGCCGGCCTGCTGGCCAGCGCGGCCGGCGTGCTGGGGGGCCTGGCGCTGCACCAGGTCTTCGTCGCGCTGCTGGCCGGCCTCGTGAACGTGGCGCTGCCGGCGCCCGGCGCCTGGCCGGCACTGCTGGGCCTGGGCCTGGGCCTGTCGTTGCTGCTGGGCTTTGGCCTGCCGCCGGTGCTGCAACTGGCTGCTGTGCCGCCGCTGCGGGTGATACGCCGCGACCTGGGTGCACCCAAGACGGCCTCGCTGCTGGTGCTGGGTGGTGGCGTGGCCGGTCTGGCGGCCATCCTGCTGGGGCTGGCCGGAGACGCCACGCTGGGCCTGATCGCGGCCGCGGGCTTCGGCGGCGCGGTGCTGCTGTTCGCGCTGCTGGCCTGGGCCGCGGTGTGGCTGCTCAAGCGCCTGGTGCCCACCGAGGTCAGCGGCGGCCGCCTGCCTCGCTGGCTGCTGCTGGCGACCCGACAGGTGGCCGCGCGGCCGGCCTTTGCCGTGACCCAGGTGGCCGCGCTGGCCGTGGGCCTGTTGGCGCTGGCGCTGCTGGTGCTGCTGCGCACCGACCTGATAGCCAGCTGGCGTCAGGCCACGCCGGCACACGCGCCCGACCGCTTCGTGATCAATATCCAGCCGGACCAGTCCGAGGCCTTCCAGGCCGCGCTGCGCCAGGCCGGCATCACCCGCTTCGACTGGTATCCCATGATCCGCGGCCGCCTGACCCGCATCAACGGCGAAGCGGTGCAGTCCCGCCGCTTCGACGGCGATCGTGCCCAACGCCTGGTCGAGCGCGAGTTCAACCTCAGCCATACGGCCGAGGCACCGGCGCACAACACCCTGGTTGCCGGCCAATGGGCTGCGCCGGCCCAAGGCCTGGGGCTCAGCGTGGAGCAGGGCCTGGCCCAGACCCTGGGCCTCAAGCTGGGCGACGAGCTCAGCTTCGACATCGCCGGCCAGACCGTGGCGGGCCGCATCACCAGCCTGCGCAAGGTGGACTGGTCGTCCATGCGGGTGAACTTCTTCGTGCTGTTCGAGACCGCGGCGCTGCCGGACCTGCCGGTCACGCAGATCGCGGCCTACCGCAACCCGGCGGGCGGCGGCAGCGGGCTGGACCGCCGGCTGGCACGCGAGTTTCCCAACCTGACCGTCATCGACGTGTCGGCCCAGCTCAACCAGGTGCAGGGTGTGCTGGACCAGGTGATCCAAGCCGTGCAGCTGCTGTTCCTGTTCACGCTGGCTACCGGCCTCATCGTGTTGCTTGCCGCGGTGAGCAGCACCCGCGAGGCGCGCACCCGTGAGTTCGCGCTGATGCGGGCACTGGGCGCTCCCTCCCGCCTGCTGGCCCAGGTGCAGCGTGCCGAGCTGCTGGGTGTGGGCGCGCTGGCCGGCGCGCTCGCGGGCTCGGCCGCGCTGCTGATCGCGGCCCTGCTGGCCCGCTATGTGTTCGAGTTCGACTGGCGGATCAAGCCCTGGGTACCGCTGGTGAGTGCTGCCTGCGGCGCGCTGCTGGCCTGGTCCGCCGGCTGGTGGAGCCTGCGCGGCGTGCTGCGCCGACCTGTGGTGCAGACCCTGCGCGAGGCCCGCGCCGAATGAGTTCGGCGCCCACCGCGCCCCGCCTCGGCCGCCTGATGGCGCTGAGCCTGGGGGCCGCGCTGGTCTATTACGTACTGGGCCGCCTGGGCCTGATGCTGCTGGTGCTGCCGCCCTACCAGGTGGCTCCCATCTACCCCGCCGCCGGCTGGGCCCTGGCTCTGCCGGTGATGCTGGGCTGGCGTGCGCTGCCGGCCGTGGTGCTGGGCTCGTTTGCGGTGCAATGGGTCACGCTGGGTCAGGTAGGCGCCCCCCCGCTGCTGCCCGCCCTGACGATTGCGCTGGGCGCCGGCTTGCAGGCCGGGCTGGGCTACGCGCTGCTCAGGCGCTGGAGCGGCGAGCCGCTGCAGCTGACCAGGCCCCGCCACATCGCCGGCTTTCTCGCCGCGGCGGCGCTGGCCGGCGTGGTCAGCCCCAGCTGCGCAACGCTGTCGCTGTGGCTGAGCCGGGTCGTGCCCGCGGCGGAGCTGGGCTCGGTCTGGGTGGTCTGGTGGACCGGAGACCTGATCGGCGTGCTGATCGGCCTGCCGATCACGCTGGCCCTGCTGGGCCGCCCCGCGCCGGCCTGGCCCTCGCGCCGCCTCAGCGTGGGCCTGCCCATGCTGCTGACCACCGCATTGGTGGGCGCCGGCGTGGCGGTCACGCTGGACTGGGAGCGCCAGCGCCAGCAGGCCGAGTTCGAACGCCTGGCCGACCGCGCCGCCCGCGAGTTCGGCGAGCTGCTGCGTGAGCCGACACTGGCGCTGGAGGCGACGCACGGCCTGATGAAGGTGCTGCCCCAGCCCTCGCGCCAGGCCTTCGAGCAGGCCACGGCCGATCTGCTGGACGACGACAGCCCGCTGATCGCGCTGGGCTTTGCACAGCGGGTCGCCCGCAACGAACTGCGTGCGTTCGACGCCCAGGCCGAGGCCGACGGCTTCAAGGGCTTTCATGCGCGCGACCGCCAGCGAGCCGGCGACATCACGCCGCCGCCCGATGAGGACATGCTGGCGATACGGCTGATCGAGCCGCTGTCGCGCAATCTGGGTGCACTGGGCGCCAACATCCGCTCGGTGCCCGTGGTGCGCCAGGCCCTGGCTCGCGCGCTGGACAGCGGCCAGGCCACGGCCACTGCCGGCTTGCAACTGGCCCAGGACCGTGAGAGCGCCACGGGCGTGGTGCTTTACCAGCGCCTGCGGCGCGCGCCGGGCGCCCCGGCGCTGGAGGGCGTGGTGTTCGCCACGTTGCGCCCCGACGTGCTGCTGGCCCGCCTGGCGGTGCGCTGGCCCGACGGCCTGGGGGTCTGCCTGGTGGACCTGGACGCCGAAGGCAGCTCACGCCGCCTGGCGGGCCCGCCGGGCTGCGACAGCGTGCAGCGCGGCCCCGATGCCCCCCTACCATTGCATGTTCAGCCACTGCAGTACGGCGGCCGGGCCTGGGAGATCCGGGTCTACGACCTGCCCGGCCTGTCCATCGCCAGCAGCCACTCCTGGATCGTCGCGCTGGCTGGCCTGCTGGCCACCACGCTGATCGGCGGGCTGCTGCTGCTGCTGTCGGGCCGGCGGCTGCATATCGAGGCCCTGGTGCAGGACCGTACCGCGGCGCTGCAGCGCGAGATCGACCAGCGGGTACAGGGTGAGCGCGCGCTGGCCCAGAGCGAACAGCGCCTGCGCAGCATCTTCGAGACCGCGCCCATAGGCATTGCCTTTGCCGATCTGCAGGGCCGCTTCCAGGAGGTCAACCGGCAGTTCTGCGACATGCTGGGCTATGAGCCCGGCCGACTGATGGCACTGAGCGCCGACGACATCACCCACCCCGAAGACCGTGATGCCGACGCGCAGCAGACGCTGCGCCTGCTGCGGGGCGAGATCCCGTTCTACCGGCGCCAGAAACGCTACCTGGGCCGTGACGGACACACCGTGCGGGCCCGTGTCATCGTCAGCGCGCTGCGCGGTGCCGACGGGCGGCCGCACCGGCTGGTGGCCGTGGTGGAGGACATCACCGACCAGTTGCGCATCGAGGCGCTTGACCGCGCCCGCGAAGCCGCCGAGGCCGCCAACCAGGCCAAGAGCGAGTTCCTGTCACGCATGAGCCACGAGCTGCGCACGCCCATGAACGCCATCCTGGGCTTCACGCAGCTGATGGAGCTGGACACCGCCGAGCCGCTGCAGCCCGGCCAGCGCAGCCGCGCCCAGCAGATCGCCCAGGCCGGCTGGCATCTGCTGGAAATGATCAACGACACGCTGGACCTGTCCCGCATCGAGTCCGGCTCGCTGCGCCTGGAGCTGCGCGAGCTGGAGCTGGCACCGCTGATGGCGCGCGCCACCGCCTGGGTCCAGGCCCAGGCCAGCGCGCGCGGCCTGACGCTGAGCCAGACGCTGGATGACTCGGCTCGCCACGTGATCGGCGACCCCACCCGGGTCACGCAGATCCTGGCCAACCTGCTCAGCAACGCGGTCAAGTACAACCGCCCCGATGGGTGGGTGAAGCTGCAGGCACGGCGCGAGGGCAACCAGGTGGAGGTGCGGGTCAGCGACAGCGGACTGGGGCTGAGCCAGGCCCAGATCGACCAGCTGTTCCAGCCCTTCAACCGCCTCGGCCGCGAGCACAGCGGCCTGCCGGGCACCGGCATTGGCCTGGTGATCAGCCGACGCCTGGCCGAGATGATGGGCGGCAGCCTGCGCGCCCTGCCCCAGCAAGAGGGTGCCTGCCTGGTGTTGAGCCTGCCCGCGGCCACGATTCATCAAAACACCTCCCCGGAGCGCCCGGCTGCCGATGCCGGCCCCAAGCGTCTGCTGCTGGTGGGCAGCACGGAGCAGGACGCCGAGGTCTTGCGCGGCCTGCTGTCGCAGCGCCCCGACCTGGCGCTGGAACTGCAGCCCGACGTGGCGACCGCGCTGCCGACGCTGCAGCAGCGGCCGCCAGCGGTGCTGCTGCTGGATCTGCAGCAGCCCGCCGACGGCGAACTGCAGAGGCTGCGGCAGGCGTTGGCGTCGCCCGACCGCGCCGCGCCCCCTCTGATCTTGCTGGCGACCGAGCCGCCGGCCGCGGTGGCCGGCGGCGAGCATTTCCTCACCAAGCCGCTGGACCTGCGTGCACTGCTGGCCCTGGTTGACGAATTGTTGGCAGGCCGTCCGGGCGGTGCCCAGGCAAAATAAGGCCTGTTGTTTCCTTTTCGAAGCCGTTGCTCGATGAGCTCCACCGAACTCGTTCCCGGCGCCGCTGGCGCCCTGGTCCCGCAGACCGAGACGGCCGCCCGTTCCGACGGCCGCCAGTTCCTGACCTTCCGCATTGCCGCCGAGGAATACGGCCTGGACATCCTGCGGGTGCAGGAAATCCGCTCTTACGAAGCCCCCACCCGTGTAGCCAACGCGCCCAGCTTCGTGAAGGGTGTGGTCAACCTGCGCGGCGTCATCGTGCCCATCCTGGACCTGCGCGTGCGCCTGGGCCAGGCCGCCGAGTACAACGCGTTCACCGTGGTCATCGTGCTGAACGTGGCCAACCGCGTCGTGGGCATCGTGGTGGACTCGGTGTCCGACGTGCTGGAGTTGCAGGCCGACGAGATCAAGCCCCCGCCGGAAGTGCCGGCCGCGCTGGACGCCCGCTTCATCACCGGCCTGGGCAAGATCGCCGAGCGCATGCTGATCCTGCTGGACATCGAGGCCATGATCAAGAGCCCGGATTTCGGCCTGGTCGACTGACCTGAAGCCCTGCCAAGTGAGCAGTCGCCCACTGTTTCACACCTGGCAAATATGCATTTCATCCGCAACGGCAGTGGGCTTAGCACTCTCAATCGTGGAGTGCTAATATTCCTTCGCCGCCCGATGTTCCAGGGCGGCTAAGCAAGGATTCAAGACCATGTCTGCCAATGCTGCCCTCACTGTCCGCGACCCCTGGGCCCTGGTGCCTTCGCTGGGCAACCTGGACGCCTACATCTCGGCGGTCAATCGCCTGCCGCTGCTCACGGCCGAAGAGGAAAGCTCGGCGGCCCGCCGGCTGCGCGAAAGCGGGGACCTGGAAGCCGCCGGTCGTCTGGTGCTGTCGCACCTGCGCCTGGTGGTCGCGATCTCGCGCCAGTACCTGGGCTACGGTCTGCCGCAGGGCGACCTGATCCAGGAAGGCAATGTCGGCCTGATGAAGGCGGTCAAGCGCTTCGACCCGGACCAGGGCGTGCGTCTGGTCAGCTATGCGATGCACTGGATCAAGGCCGAGATCCACGAGTACATCCTGAAGAACTGGCGCATGGTCAAGGTCGCGACGACCAAGGGCCAGCGCAAGCTGTTCTTCAACCTGCGCTCCATGAAGCACGCGCTCAAGGCTGGCCAGGATGACGCGTCCACGCACCGCAGCACGCTGACCGAGGCGGAGATTGCCCATGTCGCCCGCGAGCTGAACGTGAAGCGCGAGGAAGTGCTGGAGATGGAGACCCGCATGTCGGGCGGCGACGTCGCGCTGGAACCCCAGACCGATGACGACGGCGAGAGCTTCGCCCCCATCGCCTATCTGGCGGACGACAGCAGCGAACCCACCCAGGTCATCGAGGCCCGCAGCCGCGACGAACTGGCCGGTGACGGCATACAGCGCGCGCTGGAGGTGCTGGACCCGCGCAGCCGCCGCATCGTCGAGGAGCGTTGGCTGAAGGTGAACGACGACGCATCCGGCGGCATGACGCTGCACGAGCTGGCGGCCGAATACGGCGTGTCGGCCGAGCGCATCCGCCAGATCGAGGTCGCGGCGATGAAGAAGATGCGCAAGGCACTGGCGACCTGACCGCCCGCGCTCCGCAAGCACAAAGCCCCGGCCTGCCGGGGCTTTGTTCATTCGGTGACAGCCATTGGATCAGCGTCACCAGGCCAGCGACACACCACCTGCTCTCTCCAAACACAAAGCCCCGGCAAACCGGGGCTTTGTCCATCCAGCGACTGCCGTGGCACCGGCTCCGCCGGGCCACCGGCAGTGCCCCCTTGAGGGGGCGGCCGCAGGCCGCAGGGGGTGGGCCTACTTCTCAGCCAGCAGCAGTTTGATGTCGTCGGCCAGCGGCTGGGCGCCCGCCCCGTAGCGCGAGTACACGCGCACCCGGCCCTGGGTGTCGAACACGAAGCTGGCGGCCGTGTGGTCCAGCGTATAGGTCTCGGGCGTCTTGCCAGGCACCTTGGCGTAGAACACCTTGAACTCCTTGGCGGCGGCCTGAGTCTGGGCCTCTGTGCCGCGCAGGCCCACGAAGCTGGGGTCGAAGCTCTCCAGGTAGGCCTTGAGCAGCGCCTGGGTGTCGCGCTCCGGATCCAGCGTGACGAACACGCCCTGCACCTTGTCGCCATCCGCGCCCAGCGAGCGCTTGACCTCGGCCACCTCGGCCAGCGTGGTGGGGCAGACATCCGGGCACTGGGTGTAGCCGAAGAAGACCACCACCACCTTGCCCTTGAAATCCGCCAGGCTGCGCGGCTGGCCGTTCTGGTCGGTCAGATTGAGCGTCTTGGCGTAGTCAGCGCCGGTCAGGTCCACGCCCTTGAAGGCGGCGTGCTCGGGCCCGGCCTTCTGGCAGCCCAGCAGCGCCAGGGTCAGCAGCGCGGCACCCAGGCCGCGGAACAGGGGAAAGCTCATAGGTAGTGATCGATCAGTAGCGCCGCGAACAGCAGCGACAGGTGCCAGATGGAGAACCAGAAGGTCTTGCGTGCCAGCGCCTCGGAATACTCGCGCCACAGCTGGATCGCATAACCGCAGAAGCCCAGGCCCAGCGCCAGCGCGGCCACCAGGTAGAACCAGCCGCTCATGCCGTACAGGAAGGGCAGCAGCGTGGCCGCCAGCAGCACCCAGGTGTAGAGCAGGATCTGCAGGCGCGTGTAGTCGTTGCCGTGGGTCACCGGCAGCATGGGCAGGCCGGCGCGGGCGTAGTCCTCGCTGCGATACAGCGCCAGCGCCCAGAAGTGCGGCGGCGTCCACAGGAAGATGATGAGGCACAGCAGCCAGGGCTCGGGGCCCAGGTCGCCGCGCAGCGCGGCCCAGCCCAGCACCGGCGGCATCGCGCCCGAAGCGCCGCCGATCACGATGTTCTGCGGCGTCATGGGCTTGAGCACCACGGTGTAGATCACCGCGTAGCCGACGAAGGTGGCGAAGGTCAGCCACATGGTCAGCGTGTTCACGAACACCGCCAGCAGCGTCATGCCGGCCGCGCACAGCAGCGCGGAGAACAGCAGCGCCTGGCCTCGGCTCAGCTCGCCCTTGGCCGTGGCGCGCCAGGCGGTGCGCTTCATGCGAGCGTCGATGTGGTCTTCGACCAGGCAGTTGAAGGCCGCGGCCGCACCGGCCACGAGCCATATGCCGGCGACGGCCGCCACCATGGTCAGCAGCTGGCCGCCGTCCGGCAGGCCGGGCACGGCCAGCGCCATGCCGATCAGCGCGCAGAACACGATCAGCTGCACGACGCGCGGCTTGGTGAGTTGGTAGAACTGCCGCCAGCGCGGGTTGCGCGCCGGAAGCGCCAGGGTGGAGGTTGACGACATGGGAACTACGAGGACGTTGCGCGCAGGCGCGCCAGCAGGAGGGTGAGCAGGGCCAGCAGCACGGCCGCCCCGCCAGTGTGGCCCAGCGCGGCCAGCAGCGGCCAGTCCAGCACCACGTTGGACAGACCGGTGATCAGCTGCCAGCCCAGCGCGGCCAACAGCACGCGCGACCCGCCCGGCGCCAGCGGCCGCAGCCGCCAGGCCAGCAGGCTCACGGCCAGCAGCACGGCCAACGCGCCAAGGCGGTGGGCCAGGTGGATGGCGGCCAAGGCTGGGAAGCTGAGCCAGTGGCCGGCACCAGTGCGGCCCAGCTCGCGCCAGAGCTCGAAGCCCTGCGCGAAATCGGGGGCCGGCCACCAGTCGCCGCCGTGGCAGGTGGGGAATTCATCGCAGGCCAGCACCGCGTAGTTGGTGCTGACCCAGCCCCCCAGCGCCACCTGCAGCAGCACCAGGCCCAGCACGCCCGCCACCGCCCAGCGCAGGCCATGTGGCGCCGCCAGCGGTCGCGGCAGATAGGCCTCGCGCTGCCAGACCAGCAGCATCAGCAGGCCCAGGCCGAACAGCAGGTGCAGGGTCACGATGGCCGGGAACAGCTTCATCGTGACGGTGAGCGCGCCGAACAGGCCCTGCACGCAGACCCAGACGAAAGTCAGCGTGGGCCACCAGGGCGAGGGCATGCGCTCGGCGCCGCTCGCCGCCGGCCGGCGCGCCAGCCGCCAGCTCAGCACGCACAGCAGCAGGATCAACAGCCCCACGCCGCTGGCCAGGTAGCGGTGGATCATCTCAATCCAAGCCTTGCCGTGCGTGACCGGGCCGGTGGGCATCGCGGTCTGCGCGGCCTGGATCTCGGCATGGGCGCCCACCGGGCTGGCGGCGCTGTAGCAGCCCGGCCAGTCCGGGCAGCCCAGGCCGGAGTCGGTCAGGCGCGTGAACGCGCCGAACACGATGAGATCGAAGGTCAGGAACAGCGTCAGCAGCGTGAGCGCGGCCAGACGGCCGGCCGGCGTCGCGCTGCGCGAGCGCTGGCGCCACCACAGCAGCGGCGCC
This sequence comes from uncultured Roseateles sp., assembly GCF_913777145.1. Taxonomy (GTDB): domain Bacteria; phylum Pseudomonadota; class Gammaproteobacteria; order Burkholderiales; family Burkholderiaceae_C; genus Pelomonas. The sequence goes on along the minus strand of NZ_CAJYPS010000014.1, from coordinate 256,278 downwards.
GCGGCGACCGCGCCGCCCAGCGCCGCCACCTGGGCCAGCGGCTGCAGCGTGTTGAGCAGGGCTTCGGTCATCGGCCCGCCTGATCCCAGCTGGCGCTGGCGCGCAGCAGCTTGTCCAGATCGCCCTTGAGCTTGCGCGGCTCGGGGTCGGCGGGTGCGCGCAGCATCCAGCGGCCCAGGGGGTCGATCACGAAGAAATGCTCGCTGAGCTGGCGGCCCGCTGCCGGCTTTAGCCAGGCGGCCAGGCGTTCGGCCGGCACGCGCAGCACATTCACGCCCAGGCCCGGCTGACTGATCGCCGCCAGCAGCTCCGGCCGCAGCGGGCCGGTGGCCGCGCCCTCGGGTTCGGGGATGAGCCAGAGCTTGTCCACGCGCTCGCGTTCCTTGCCCAGCATCTCGCGCAGTTGGCGCTGCACGAACAGCGCGCGCTCGCAGCCCGACGGGCAGTCGGCCGGCTGCACCAGCGCCAGCAGCCACTGGCCGCGCAGCGAGGATGGTGCCACCGGCCGGCCCTGCAGATCGCGCAGGGGCAGATCGGCGGGCAGGTCCACCGTGGGCGTGATCAGCTCGCCATAGGCCGAGCCCTGGGGCTTGATCACGTAGAAGGTGAAGTAGGACGCCACCACCGGTGCCGCGCACATGGCCAGCACCGCCAGCATGCGCCAGCGCCCCTGCTTCTGCCGGGCCAGCGCGCGAGGATCCGGCAGGCTGTGCACGGCCAGGCTCAGCGGCTCAGGAGCGCTGGCGGCGCCAGGGGCGGACGAGTTGGAACCAGACATAGAGACCCAGGATCAGCGCGCAGAGCGCAAACCATTGAAAGGCGTAGCCGTAGTGCTTCTGCAGGCCGGCGTCGGCGGCCGGCCAGTGACGCAGCAGGCCATCGCCGGCGTCACCCTGCTGCACCACGGTCCAGGGCAGCAAGGGCAGCCCGGCCTCGACCGCGTAAGCCGCAGGGTCGAGATTTTGCCGGATCGCGCCGCCCTGCCCCTGGCCCAGCTCGTAAACCCTTGACGGCGACGCCGCCAGCCGGCCCTCCACCATCACCTCGGCCGGCGCGGGCGGCAGCGGCGGCAGGCGGCTGCGGTCCAGCGCATCGCGCGGCACCCAGCCACGCTGCACCAGGATGGCCGACGCGCTGCCGGCCAGTTGCAGCGGGGTCAGCACATAGAAGCCGGCCCGGCCGTCCATGGGGCGGTTGTCCAGCCAGATGCTGCGCTCGTTCAGCCAGTGACCGCGCAGACGCACCCGGCGCTGCGGCGAGGCCTGCGTGGCCAGCTTGGCGTTGTCCAGCGCCGGTCGCTCGGACTCGGCCAGCAGCAGCGCCTGCTGGGCCTGCTTCTCGGCCGCACGGTCCAGCTGCCACCAGCCCAGGCGGGCGGTCAGCGCCACGCCCAGCAGGGTCGCCACCAACAGCAGGACCCGCCTCACCGCCCACCCCGCGGCTCATAATCCATCGCCATGAAACTGCTCATCCTGCTTGCATTCATCGCCATCCTGGGCGCGCTGGCCGCAGCGGGCTTCTTCATGCTGCGCAACGGCCGCCGCGACAAACGCGGCCCGCAGATGGCGCGCGCGCTGGCGGTGCGGGTGGGCGTGTCGGTGGCGCTGTTCCTGGTGATCCTGCTGTGCTGGGCGATGGGTTGGATACAGCCCACGGGCCTGCCGCTGCAGCGATGAAAAAGCGCCGCGCAAGGCGGCGCTGAAGACCCGCCGGCGGCCGCCGGACCGAGGTTCACATCCAGTACACGACGACGTACAGGCCCAGCCACACCACGTCGACGAAGTGCCAGTACCAGGCCGCACCCTCGAAGCCGAAATGACGGTCCTTGGTGAAGTGGCCCTTCATCAGGCGCAGCGTGATGAACAGCAGCATCAGCATGCCCACGAACACGTGGAAGCCGTGGAAGCCGGTCAGCATGAAGAAGGTGGAGCCGTAGATGCCGGAGCTGAGCTTGAGGTTGAGCTCGGCATAGGCGTGGTGGTATTCGAAGGCCTGCAGGCCCAGGAACACCATGCCCAGCAGCACCGTGACCCACATCCACGCGATCGTCTTGCCACGCTCGCCCGCGATCAGCGCATGGTGGGCGATGGTCAGCGTGACGCCCGAGCTCAGCAGCAGCGCGGTGTTGATGGTGGGAATGGGCCAGGGGCCGACGACGCTGAAGGCCTCCACGGTGCCGGCAGGCGCCGCGGTCGCGCCCGGCACAGACGAGGGCCACAGGGCCTTGAAGTCCGGCCACAGCAACGAGTTCTCGAAGCTGCCCAGATTCGGCACCGAATGCACGCGGGCCCAGTACAGCGCGCCGAAGAAGGCCGCGAAGAACATCACCTCGGAGAAGATGAACCAGCCCATGCTCCAGCGGTAGGACAGGTCGATGCGGTCGCTGTAGAGCCCGCCCTCGCTCTCGCGGATGGCATCACGGAACCAGGCCTGCAGCACGAAGGCCCACCACAGCAGGCCGAACAGCAGCGAGTACGCGCCCCAGCCATGGCCGTTGACCCACTGGCCGGCGCCCAGGATCACGAAGAACAGGCCGATCGCGGCCATCACCGGATGCCGCGAGGGCGCCGGGACGAAGTAGTACGGGGCCTTGCCCGCGGTGGTCGCTGCCGACATGCTCATCTCCTCGTTCTAGATTGTTCGCACCGGGCTCAGGGCCCGGCCACGCCGCTGCTGACGACCCATTGCACCAGCAGCACCAGGATTCCGACAAACACCGCGGCGGCCAGCACGCCCACGATCAGCACATGGACGGGATTGAGCTTCGCCATGTCCTGCTCGTGGTCGCGGCCACGCCGCACGCCAAAGAAACTCCAGCCCACGGCCGACAGGGTCTGCAGCAGCGAGGCCTTGCGGCGCACCACTTCCTTCAGGTCGTCGCCGGGCTCGCTCACTGCCGGCCCCCCGCAGCCGCCGGCGCCTGGCTGATGCGCACGCCCCCCTTGCCCGCCACCTCGAAGAAGGTGTAGGACAGCGTGATGGTCTTCACGTCCCGCGGCAGGCGCGGGTCGATGACGAACACCACCGGCCACTGCCGGCTCTCGCCGGGCTTGAGCGTGTACTCGCTGAAGCAGAAGCACTCCAGCTTGTTGAAATGCGCGCTGGCCTGCATGGGCGCATAGCTCGGGATGGCCTGGGCCGACATGGTGCGGTCCTGCACATTGCGGAACTCGTACATCACCTGGGTCAGCTCGCCCGGGTGCACCTTGAGATGTCGCACGGCCGGCTTGAAGTCCCAGGGACCGCGGGCATTGGTGTCGAACTCCACCGTGATCTCGCGGCTGTAGTCGATCTGCCCGTTGCCATTGGCCACGCCCTTCTCGGCCAGCGCGGTCTGGCGCTCGGCCAGCGACAGCACATTGATGCCCAGCGCCGAGCAGATCGCCCGGTACAGCGGCACCATCGCGTAGCCGAAGCCGAACATCAGCGCCACCACCACCGCCAGCTTCAGCATCAGCTGGCGGTTGTCCCGGCTCAGCGCCGCGGCAAAGACGCGCAGGTCCATGGCCGCCTCAGCGCAGCAGCACCATCTTGGCGACGAAACCGACGCCGAAGGCCAGCGCCACCGACAGCAGGATCAGCGCGAGCCGCCGGTTGGCCTTGCGTTGTTCGGGCGTCATCGCCATCAGCCGACGATGCGGGTGGCGCTGGCGTCCAGCTTGGGCGGCTGCTCGAAGGTGTGGAAGGGCGCCGGCGACGGCACTTCCCATTCCAGGCCCTCGGCGGCCTCCCAGGGCTTCTGCGGCGCCTTCGCGCCCTTGCCGCGCATCATGGGCAGCGCGACGAACAGGAAGAAGTACACCTGCATCAGCCCGAAGCCGAAGGCACCGATGGACGCGATCGCGTTGAAGTCGGCGAACTGCATGGGGTAGTCGGCGTAGCGACGCGGCATGCCGGCCAGCCCCAGGAAGTGCATGGGGAAGAAGGTGACGTTGAAGAAGATCAGCGAGCCCCAGAAATGGATCTTGCCGCGGGTCTCCGAATACATCACACCGGTCCACTTCGGGCCCCAGTAGTAGACGCCCGCGAACAGCGCATACAGCGAGCCGGCCACCAGCACATAGTGGAAGTGGGCGACGACGTAGTAGGTGTCCTGCAGCTGGATGTCCACCGGCGCGACCGCGAGGATGAGGCCGGTGAAGCCGCCCATCGTGAACACGAAGATGAAGCCGACCGCGAACAGCATCGGCGTCTCGAAGGTCATGGAGCCGCGCCACATCGTGGCCAGCCAGTTGAAGATCTTCACGCCGGTGGGCACCGCGATCAGCATGGTCGCGTACATGAAGAACAGCTGGCCGGTCACCGGCATGCCGGTGGCGAACATGTGGTGGGCCCACACGATGAAGCTCAGGATCGCGATCGACGCGGTCGCGTACACCATGGACGCATAGCCGAACAGGCGCTTGCGCGCGAAGGCCGGCACGATCTGACTGATGATGCCGAAGGCCGGCAGGATCATGATGTAGACCTCGGGGTGACCGAAGAACCAGAAGATGTGCTGGTACATCACCGGGTCACCACCGCCGGCCGGGTTGAAGAAGCTGGTGCCGAAGTGGCGGTCGGTCAGCGTCATCGTGATCGCGCCGGCCAGCACCGGCATCACCGCGATCAGCAGGTAGGCGGTGATCAGCCAGGTCCAGGCGAACATCGGCATCTTCATCAGCGTCATGCCGGGGGCGCGCATGTTGAGGATGGTCACGATGATGTTGATCGAGCCCATGATGGAGCTCGCACCCAGGATGTGCATCGCGAAGATGCCGGCATCCATGGACGGCCCCATCTGCAGCGTCAGCGGCGCGTAGAGCGTCCAGCCCGCCGCGGGCGCACCGCCCGGCATGAAGAAGCTCGCCACCAGCATGATGGCGGCCGGGATCATCAGCCAGAAGCTGAAGTTGTTCATCCGCGCAAAGGCCATGTCGCTGGCGCCGATCTGCAGCGGAATCATCCAGTTCGCGAAGCCCACGAAGGCCGGCATGATGGCGCCGAACACCATGATGAGGCCGTGCATGGTGGTGAACTGGTTGAACAGTTCCGGGTTGAAGAACTGCAGCCCGGGCTGGAACAGCTCGGCGCGTATGCACAGCGCCAGGATGCCGCCGATCATCAGCATCGTGAAGCTGAACAGCAGGTACAGCGTGCCGATGTCCTTGTGGTTGGTGGCGAACACCCAGCGGCGCCAGCCGTGGGGAGCGTGATGGTCGTGGTGGTCGTCGTGGTCACCGGCATGGCCGCCGTGGCCACCAACCGCGCCATGGGGAGGGAGCACTGCACTCATGGGGAATCCTTGGTCTGGGCGGGCGACTTACTTGCGCGCGGCAAGCACTTCGGCAGGTTGCACGGTCTGGCCGGTCTGGTTGGACCAGCTGTTCTTCGTGTAGGTCACGACCGCAGCGATCTCGGTGTCGCTGAGCGTGTTCCAGGCCGGCATGCCCTTGTCCAGGCGGCCGTGCAGCAGCACGTCGATCTGCTTGAGCTTGTCCGCATCGGTGACGATGGCCGAACCGTCCAGCGCCTTGATCGGGCCCGCGCCCTTGCCGTCCGGCTTGTGGCAGACCGCGCAGTTGGCCGCGTAGACCTTCTCGCCGCGGGCGACCAGCGCCGCCTGTTCCCAGACCTTGCTCGGGTCGTCCGCCTTGGCGGCCATCTCCTTCTTCTTGCCGTCCACCCAGGCGGCGTAGTCGGCGGCAGACAGCACCTTCACATGGATGGGCATGTAGGCGTGTTCCTTGCCGCACAGCTCGGCGCACTGACCGTAGTAGTCGCCCACCTTCTCGGCCTTGAACCAGGTGTCGCGCACGAAGCCGGGGATGGCGTCCTGCTTGACGCCGAAGGCCGGCACCATCCAGGCGTGGATCACGTCGTTGGCCGTGGTGATGATGCGGACCTTCTTGTCCACCGGCACCACCAGCGGGTTGTCCACCTTCAGCAGGTAGTTATCGACCGCCTCGGGCGCGCCGGAGTCGGAGGACTGACGCTGCGACGAGTCCAGCGTGGACAGAAAACCTATGCCCTCACCCTCGCCCTTCAGGTAGTCGTAGCCCCACTTCCACTGGTAGCCGGTGGCCTTGATCGTGAGGTCGGCGTTGGTCGTGTCCTTCATCGCGACCACCACCTTGGTGGCCGGCAGCGCCATGCCGATGACGATCAGGAAGGGCACGACGGTCCAGGCGATCTCCACCGCCACGCTCTCGTGGAAGTGCGCCGGCACCGCGCCCTTGGACTTGCGGTGCTTGAAGATGGAATAGAACATCACGCCGAACACCGCGACGAAGATCGCCAGGCAGATGATCAGCATCATGTTGTGCAGCCACATCTGGTCGGCGGCGATGCGGGTGACGGGCTCGTGCAGATTGAGCTGATTGACGCCCGGGCCGCCCTTGAGGTCGTTCACCGCCAGGGCCGGACCCGCCAGCGCGACCGCACCTGCGGCCGCCAGACTGCGCATCCAGACGCGCGGACCAGGCCGCACGCGTGCGTTCATCATCATCATGGTTGTCTCTTGGTTTTCTGACACTGAACCGCAGCCAGGCTGCGGGCTGCCAGGTTCACGGACTGGGCCGAGTACTACCGATGACCCTCATAGCGCCGGCGAATATTAGCCGAGGGCCAGCGGCCGACGGCCCTAGAGAACCCTAGGGTGAGCCCAGGGAGAAGCCTGGGCCTCAGCCCCCTCGCCGGCCCGACTTCAGCGCGCTGCGCAGGCTGTCCACCGACACCCGGGTCTCGGCCGCCACGGTCAGCCGCGGCGCGGCCTTCAGCGCATGACCCGACACCAGCTCCAGCGTCAGCACCAGCCGGCCCTGGTCATCGCGCAGACGCTCCAGCCGGCGCAGCAGCTCCTGGCGCCAGCCGCGGCCGCGCAGGCCGGCGAAACGCGTGGGCGCCAGATTGCCGCCCAGCGCGCGCAGGTCGGCCAGCAGCTTCTCCGGCTCGCTCCAGGTCAGGCGCAGGCGCTCCTGATCCATCACCGGGTCCGCGAAACCGGCCTGCACCAGCAGGTCGCCCAGGTCGTGCATGTCCCACCAGTCGGGTGCGGGCCGACCCCAGCCCGCCTCGGCCCAGAGCGGGCGCAGCTCCACGAAGCTGTCCGGCCCCAGGCAGGAAAACATCACGAAGCCGTCGACCGCCAGGCTGGCCTGCCAGGCGGCCAGCAGCGCCGGCAGATCCGGGCAGGCATGCAGCGCCAGGTTGGACCACAGCAGATCCACCGCCGGCTGGGCCGGCAACTGCTCCACACGCGCCGCACCGCCGCCACGCAGGCGCTGCCACCAGCCGGGGGCCAGCTCGCGCTGCGCACGCGCCAGCAGCGGGCCGGGCGCCTCGTGCCACAGCAGCTCGGCCTGCGGGTAGGCCTCGCGCAGCAGCTCCTGGCTGGAGCCCAGCACCGGCGTGGCATCCAGCACGCGACGCGGTTGCAGCTTGATGAAGGGCAGGCGCTCCGCCATGCGGCGGGCCACCTCGGCATGCAGCCAGGGCGGCTCGGCGCCGGCCAGGCGCCGTTGCTGACGGGCCAGTGCTGCGGGGTCGAGGTCTTGGGGCCGCCGCCCCTCATTTGAACTTGGGGGGGATGCCGGCTCGCTCATGGGCCCAAAAGTATATTGACCCGATGCCGGTGCAGCCCATGGTCGCCCCCAAGCCCACACGCGTCGAACGTGTGTTGCTGCGCTGCGGCGGGCAATGCACGGTGTGCCGGCGCTGGAGCCCGCAGACCGTGTGCGACGACTGCCTGCAGCGCTACGCCCGCCCCCAGCCGCGCTGCTGGACCTGCGCGGCCCGCCTGCCGCCCGGGCTGCTGGGCCATGCCCAGCCGCGCTGCGGCGCCTGCCTGACCCAGCCGCCGCCGCTGGACCGCTGCATCGCCGCGCTGGACTACGCCTTCCCCTGGGACGGCCTGCTGCAACACTTCAAGTACCACCAGGCGCTGGACCTGCGCGGCAGCCTGCTCGCACGGCTCAACCAGGCGCTGGTGGCGGCCACGGTGGAGCCGCCGGACTGGCTGCTGCCGGTGCCGCTGTCGCCCCGGCGCCTGGCCGAGCGCGGCTACAACCAGGCCTACGAGCTCGCCCGGGCGCTGGCCCGCCAGCACCAGCTGCGCTGCCGCGCGGACCTGCTGCTGCGCGTGCGCGACAACGAGCATCAGGCCGGCCTGTCGCTGCAGCAGCGCGCGGCCAATGTGCGCGGCGTGTTCGCGGTGGAGCCACGCCGCCTCGCAGACGTGGCGGGCCGCCATGTCGCGCTGCTGGATGACGTGATGACCACCGGCGCCACGCTCTACGAGCTGGCCCGCGTGCTGCGCGCCGCGGGCGCGACCCGGGTGCAGGCCTGGGTGGTGGCGCGCACGCCCGCGCCCGGCGAGACCGGCGGCACCATGGCTTGACGGGATACTCCCGTCCCATGTTCCACATCGTCCTCGTCCACCCGGAAATCCCGCCCAACACCGGCAATGTGATCCGGCTGGCGGCCAACACCGGCTGCTCGCTGCATCTGATCGAGCCGCTGGGCTTTTCCATGGAGGACCGGCTGCTGCAGCGCGCCGGCCTCGACTATCACGAATACACGCGGGTGCAGCGTCATGCGGACTGGGCGGCCTTCCTGGCCGCCGAGGCGCCGCCGCCCGAGCGGCTGTTCGCGTTCACCACGCGCGGCAGCCGCCCCTTCGCCGAGGTGAGCTGGCAGCCGGGCGACTACCTGGTGTTCGGCAGCGAGACCGCCGGCCTGCCGCCCGCGCTGCGCGACGGCTTCCCCACCTCGCAGCGCGTGCGCCTGCCCATGCGCGAGGGCCAGCGCAGCCTCAACCTCAGCAACAGCGTGGCGGTGGCGGTGTTCGAGGCCTGGCGTCAGAACGGCTACGCCGGCGGCGCCTGATCACTCGGCGCGCGCCTGCCGCCCCATCAGGCAGTCCACCGCCTCGGCCGCACTGATGCGGCCGGCCAGCAGATCCACCACCGCGGCGGTGACCGGCATCTCCACACCGGCCGACTGCGCGCGCGCCAGCACCGTGGGCGCGCTGTAGACGCCTTCCGCCACATGGCCCAGTTGGGCCAGGATCTGCGGCACGCTGAGCCCCTGGGCCAGCAGCAGGCCGACGCGACGGTTGCGCGACAGGTCGCCGGTCGCGGTCAGCACCAGGTCGCCCAGCCCCGACAGGCCCATGAAGGTCTCGCTGCGGGCGCCCAGCGCCTGCCCCAGGCGCAGCATCTCGGCCAGGCCACGGGTGATCAGCGCGGCGCGCGCGTTCAGGCCGGGCGCGTCGGGCGCACTGGCGCTGAGGCCGTCGCACACACCGACCGCGATCGCCATCACGTTCTTCACCGCACCGCCCACCTCCACACCCACCGGGTCGGCCGAGGTGTAGACCCGCAGACGCTCGCCATGGAAGGCCTGCACCGCATCCTGCGCCAGCTGAGCATCCTCGCTGGCCGCGACCAGCGCGGTGGGGCGGCCCGCCGCCACCTCCTGCGCGAAGCTGGGGCCCGACAGCACGCCCACCCGCATCGCCGGGCTCAGCTCGCGTGCGATCTCATGACCCAGGCGACCGGAGCCCGCCTCGAAGCCCTTGCACAGCCACAGCGCGCGGTGCGCGGGGCTCAGCGCGCCCAGCGTCTCGCGCAGGCCGGACATGGGCGTGGCGATGATGGCCAGGCCCTGGGCCGCATGCGCGATCGCGTCCTCGCGGCGGGCGCTCAGGTGCAGCGCGGCCGGCAGTTCACTGTCGGGCAGGTAGGCCGCATTGCGGCGCGTGGCGCGCATCGCATCGATCGCGGCCGCGTCGCGGGCCCACAGCAGCACGTCGTGGCCCGCACGGGCCGCCTGGATCGCAAGCGCCGTGCCCCAGGCCCCGGCGCCGAAAACGGCAATCTTCAACATCGCGACAGTGTCGCCCAAGAAAAACGCCCCGCCGAGGCGGGGCGTGCAGGCCGAGGGCCCGGGGTGTCAGTTCACCGACTGGCCGGCCTGGGCCAGGCGCTGCGCCTGCTGGGCCTCGAACATGGCCTGGAAGTTCACTTCGGTCAGCATGACCGGCGGGAAGCCGGCGCGGGTGCAGACGTCGGACACGATGGCGCGCAGGTAGGGGTAGATCATCTGCGGGCACACGATGCCCAGGATGCCGTCCAGCTGTTCCTGCGGCACGTTGCGGATCTCGAAGATGCCGGCCTGCTTGGCCTCCACCAGGAACAGCGTCTTGTCGCCGACCTTGGTGTTCACGGTGCCGGTCACGCAGACCTCGTAGATGCCGTCGGTGACGCTCTCGGCCGACAGGGCCAGATTGATGTCGACCTGGGGCTGCTGCTGCTCGAGCAGGATCTTGGGCGCGTTGGGCTGCTCCAGCGACAGGTCCTTCAGGTACATGCGCTGGATCTGGAACAGGGGAGCGTTGTTGGTCTCGTCGGCCATCGTCAGGTCTTTCAAACAAGAAGCCCGCGAGCGGCATGCTGCGGGCGGCGCAGGCGATTATCGGCCGACGGGCATGACAGCCCGATGGGGGTTGCCCCCGTCTTGAAATCAGCTGGCCTGGAGCAAGGGCAGCAGGTCGCCGCGCTGGTCCAGCGCATACAGATCGTCGCAGCCCCCCACATGGGTGTCGCCGATGAAGATCTGCGGCACGGTGCGGCGGCCGGTCTTGGCCATCATCACCTCACGCTCCGCCGGATTCAGGTCCACGCGGATCTCCTCGATCTGCTCGACGCCGCGCTGCTTCAGCAGCATCTTGGCGCGCACGCAGTAAGGGCAGACCTGGGTGGTGTACATCGTGATGGCGGGCATGGGGCTTTCTCTCTGATCAGGCTTTCTCGACGGGCAGATTGGCCTCGCGCCAGGCCTTCATTCCACCAGCCAGCGCCTCGGCCTTTTCGTACCCAAGCTTTTTCAGGATGCCAGCTGCGCGGGCCGCGCGTGCGCCACTGGCGCACATCACCACCAGAGGCAGGGCCTTGTTGGACGGCAGAGACTTGTGACCCTCGAGTTGTGCCAGCGGGATGTTGCGCGCGCCGGCCGCGTGGCCCTTGGCGAACTCCTCGGGCTCGGACACGTCGATCAAGACGCCCTTCTCGCGGTTGATGCGGCGCACCGCCTCGGCAGCGCCCAAGGCGGCACCACGGCCGGTCAGCGCCGGTGCCAACAGCAAGCCACCCGACACGACAGCGGTCAGGACCAGGAACCAGTTTTCAATCAGGAAATTCAAGCGGACCCCATCTGGGCAGGCAGGACAGCCCGCCATTATCCCTGGCCCGGCGCAGCCGCCGGGCTCAGCCCAGCTTGAAGGTGGCCACCGCCTGCTGCAGCGCCACCGCCTGCTGCTCCAGGCTGCTGGCGGCCGCGGCCGCCTGTTCCACCAGCGCGGCGTTCTGCTGGGTCATCTGATCCAGCTGGGCGACCGACTGGTTGACCTGGCCTATGCCCTGGCTCTGCTCGCCCGAGGCTGCGGTGATCTCGCTGATGATGTCCGACACCCGCTGCACGCTGGCGACGATCTCGCCCATGGTGGCGCCCGCATCCTGCACCAGGCGCGAGCCGGACTCGACCCGCTCCACGCTGGCGCCGATCAGCGTCTTGATCTCGCGCGCGGCCTCCGCCGAGCGCTGGGCCAGCGAGCGCACCTCACCGGCCACGACCGCAAAGCCGCGGCCCTGCTCACCGGCGCGCGCGGCTTCCACCGCGGCGTTCAGCGCCAGGATGTTGGTCTGGAAGGCGATGCCGTCGATGACGCCGATGATGTCGGCGATCTTCTTGGAGCTGGCATTGATCTCGTCCATGGTCGAGACCACCTGACCCACGACCTCGCCGCCCTTGCGCGCCACGGTCGCGGCCGAGCCGGCCAGCTGGTTGGCCTGCGAGGCAGCCTCGGCGCTCTGGCGCACCGTGTCGGTCAGCACCTGCATGTTGCCGGAGGTCTGCTCCAGCGACCCGGCCTGGCGCTCGGTGCGCTCGGACAGGTCCTGATTGCCGGCCGCGATCTCGCGCGACGCGGTGGTGATGGAGTCCGTGCCCTGGCGCACGTTGGACACGATGGCGGCCAGGCCGCGCGACATGTCGCGCACCGCGGCCAGCAGGCTGTTCTCGGCCCCGGGCGCCACCAGGATCTGCTGCGACAGATCACCGTCGGCCATCTGCCGCATCACGTCGCGGGCGTACTCGGGCTCGCCGCCCAGCTGGCGCCACACGCCACCGATCACAAGGTAGGAGCCGCCGCCCAGCGCCAGCACCACGACCACCGCGCTCAGCACCGTGACCCACAGGCCGGACGACACGCCCTGCTGCGCACGCTGCAAGCCGGCCTCGAAGCCGTCGTTCGCGGCCACGCGGGCCGCCTGCAGGTCGGACTCCAGCGCCTTCTGCGCAGCCTGCATCTTGGGAATCGCACCGGCCTGATCGCCCTGGCGCACGCCCAAGAAGAGCTCGGCGGTCTCGACCGCCGCGCCGTAATAGGCCTCGAAGCCCTTGCGCAGTCGGGCGCCGGTGTCCTTCTTGCCGTCGATGCGCTCGATCGCGTCCAGCAGCTTGCGCATCGCCGCGGCCCGGTCCTTGGCCTCGTCCAGGCGCTTCTTCTCGCCCTCGGCCACGGCGCTCTGGATGGTGGCGCCCAGCGCCTCCAGCTGCGATGCGAACTGCGTGGTCGCGTCCAGATAGGGGTAGTCGACCTGGCCCACGGACGTGATCGCGTCCGAGGTGCGGGACGAGAACACCAGCACCACGATGATGCCGATCGCAAAGATCGCGGCCGCCACGGCGGGCAGCATCCAGATCCGGGTCCTGACGTTCATGCAAATGTCTCCACAGAGGGGCCGCCCACCAGGCGGCCCGGGTATCCAGGCCCGCCCGGCTCAATCCACCGTCAGCACGGCCTTCACGCTGCCATCCAGCGCCGATTTCTCGATGTAGCCGATGGCGTCCGGGTTGGCGGCGACGAACTTCTTCACCTCGGCCGAGCTGCCCAGTTCCTTGGGCGGCGTGCCCTTGCCGGAGAACACCAGGCGGGACCACGCGGCCTTGACCTGCGCGGCCTGCTTGCCCGTGACCTTGCCATAGAACTGCTCGCGCAGCGCCGAGCCTTCGGCCTGATCCACCGGCGCGGCCGTGGCGCCGCTGGGCAGCGTGGCGGTCTTGCCCAGGAAGATGGCGGAGACCTGGTCGGCCGTCAGGCTGGCGGCCGGGTTCTTGGGGTTCACGACGACGGCGACCTGGGCCTGGGCTGCGGCGCCGGCCAGGGCCAGCAGCGTGGCGAGGGCGATCTGTTGAATTTTCATGGGGCGTCTCTCGGGCTCAGAACACGGTATCCAGGCTCAGGCTCAGCACGTTCACCGGGCCGCCGGTGTAGCCGGGCTGGACCTGGGTGAAGAAGCCCACGCCCTGGGGACGCAGGTGGTCGAACTGCGCCTTCAGCGCGAAGTTGCGCGCGAAGTCCCAGCGCGTACCCACCGCCAGCGTCTTCTGTGCGCGATGCTGGCCGGCCACGGTGCTGTCCACGATGGCCTTGAGCTGAGCCAGCTGGGCGTTCAGCGGCAGCACGGTGTTGGTGACATTGCTGTCCACGGTGCGGATCTGCGAGGCGGTCGCATAGGGCGTCCAGTTGCCGAAGCGGCGGCCCACGGTCACGTACCAGGCGTCGGTGTCCGCCACATAGGTCTCGGTGCGGCGCATCGTGTACTCGGCATTCACCAGCCAGGCGCCCTCGTCCCAATTCAGGCCCAGGCCAGTGAAGCTGACCTTGCGCTTGTTCGGGTCCATCTGGTTGCCCACGCTGGCGAAGGGGGTCGCACGCAGCGTGTTGACCAGCGTGTTCAGCGAGGCCGACTTCACGGTCAGGTCGCCCGTCACATAGCCCAGGCGCAGGCTCAGGCCGCCGTCCATTTCCAGCGTGGTGTTGAAGCCGACCACCTTGGTCAGCTCGATGTCGGTGCGCTGGTAGGTGTCCTTGGCCCGGCCACCGAACAGCTGGGCGGTCACGGTGCCCAGGCCGGTGCCGACCTGGTAGCTGACATCGGCACCGTCGAAGTGGTTCACCGGCACCTGGTTGTAGACGTCCGAGGGCGGACGCAGCGTGGTGTTCGCAAAACCCACGTCACGGAAGTCCGACACCGCGAAGAAGGGGCCGCCCATGCGGCCCAGGCGCACCGACAGCGACGGGGCCAGCTGCGCCTTGGCGAACGCCCATTCCACGCCCGGGTTGAAGTTGCCCTTGCCGTTCTGCTTGGACAGCAGCTGCACCGTGCCCGAGAACATCTGGTTGAACTTGGCGCCCACTTGAACGCCCAGCTTGCTGTCCACGTCGGCGCTGCCGCCGCGGTCCGCGCCGCGCGGCTCGCCGCCGACCACGTACTGCGCCTGGTCGGTGGTGGTGCGCACCAGGCCCAGCGTGCCGAAGCCCGACAGGCTGAACATGCTGTCGTCGGCCGCATGGGCGGTGCCGGCCAGGCCCAGCGCCAGCAAGACCGGCAGCAGTCGCAATTGAGGAAGGCGCTTCATCGAGGACTCCTGTTGTTCTGTGGCACCCGCCGTCAGCCGATGCCTAGGGAAAGACCACGATTCTCTGAGTGGACAGCGAATAAATGATTGACCGAGCTCATTACGAACGCGCACTGCATCACGCGCCAAGCCTCGGCCTGCGGTCACTGTCGCGCGCTCTCTACAATTTCCGGCTCCTCTTCACAAACTTGAAGGCCATGTACAAGCTCGTGCTGATCCGCCACGGTGAGTCCACCTGGAATCTCGAAAACCGCTTCACCGGCTGGACCGATGTGGACCTGACCCCCACCGGCGTCGAGCAGGCCAAGACCGCCGGGCGCCTGCTGAAGGAAGCCGGCTACGACTTCGACATCGCCTACACCTCGGTGCTCAAGCGCGCCGTCTGGACGCTGTGGCACTGCCTGGACCAGATGGATCGCACCTGGCTGCCGGTGCGGCACGCCTGGCGCCTGAACGAGCGCCACTACGGCGCGCTGCAGGGCCTGAACAAGGCCGACATGGCCAAGCAATATGGCGACGAGCAGGTGCTGATCTGGCGCCGCAGCTATGACACGCCGCCGCCGGCGCTGGAGGCGAGCGATCCGCG
Source organism: uncultured Roseateles sp. (assembly GCF_913777145.1). Taxonomy (GTDB): domain Bacteria; phylum Pseudomonadota; class Gammaproteobacteria; order Burkholderiales; family Burkholderiaceae_C; genus Pelomonas. Next base: position 241,229 of record NZ_CAJYPS010000014.1, on the reverse strand, counting down.
CAGCGAACGCAGCGACCGCCGCTACGCTGGCCTGGCCGAGGGCGAGGTGCCGCTGACCGAATGCCTGAAGGACACGGTCGCCCGCGTGCTGCCGTTCTGGAACGACACGGTGGCGCCGGCCATCCGCAGCGGCCAGCGTGTGCTGATCGCCGCGCACGGCAACAGCATCCGTGCGCTGGTGAAGTACCTGGACGGCATCGCAGACGACGCCATCGTGGGCGTCAACATCCCCAACGGCATTCCGCTGGTCTACGAACTGGACGCCGACCTCAAGCCCATCAAGAGCTACTACCTGGGCGACGCCGAAGCCGCCGCCAAGGCCGCCGCGGCCGTGGCGGCCCAGGGCAAGGCCTGACCCTGCAGGGCCTGCTCAGCCGGCGAGGGTCTGCTCCACGCGGGCCAGCACCTCATCGGCGCTGGGCCACTCGGGCCAGCAACGCAGCACCTGCACGCCCGGCCCCCAGGGCGCCCAGTGCTCGGGCCGGGTCGGGCCCAGCACGCTGAGCACCCGCGCGCCCACCCCCGCCGCCATGTGGGCCGGGCCGGTGTCGTTGGACACCACCACGCCGGCCAGCTGCAGCAACGCGTTGTAGACGCCCAGCGCGACGCCGGGCAGCGCCAGCGCGTCGGGGTAGAGCTCACGCGCGCCCTCCACCTCGGTGGGGCCCGGCACGATGAGCACCGGCACGCCGGCCGCCTTGAGCCGGCGCACGAAGTCCGGGAAGGCCGGCCAGGAGCGATCGATGAACTCAACCTTGCCGCTGGCAAAGGGGCAGATCAGCACATAGCGCCCGGCGCTGAGGCCAAGGCCGGCCAGCAGCTCGCGCGCGGCCGCCCGCTGCGCGTCGCTGACCGGCAGCTCGATGGCCGCTGGCGGCGGCAGCTGCACGCCCAGAAACTCGCAGGCCAGCGTCCAGTAATCCTGCAGCGCATGGCGGCCCGGCTCACGGCGCAGCGTGCGGCTCAGCAGCAGGCCGTTGCCCTCGTAGCCATAGCCCATGGCGCGCAGCCCGGCCAGGCGCGCATCCAGTGCGGCCGAAAAGGACCAGGGCAGCAGCAGCGTGTTGAGCCGCGCATCGAAGCCGGCATCCTGCGCGCGGCAGCGCTGGCGCAGCTCGCGCAGTTGCGACACCCGCTGGCGCAGCGGCGCCGGCCGCACATGGATGGGCCAGCCCTCGGCCTCCAGCAGCGCGCGCGCCCAGCCCTTGCCGACCAGCTCCAGCTGGTAGCCATGGCTTTGCAGCAGCCGCAGTGCCGGCAGGCTCAGCACCGTGTCCCCGACGAAGTTGCGCAGGCGCACGATCAGCGGGCGGGACGGGGAGCGGGCTTCTATCATCGGCAGTTCCGAACAAGTGGCGCGCGATTCTGCCAGCGCCCAAGCCCCAGACTCCCATGAGCACCCTGCCCTCCTCGGCCGACGTGATCGCCGCCCACGACGCGGCGCTGGCGACCGCCCCTGTCGCCCCCACGGCCACCGACGTCCACGGCTGGATCGCCGTCAACCACTTCCACAACCGCAGCCTGTGGGCCCAGGAGGACCTGGCCCGCCGCACCCAGGCGCCGGATGCCGAGATCGTGGCCAACAAGCGCGCGATCGACCGCCACAACCAGGCCCGCAATGACGCCATCGAGCGCGTGGACGAGTTCCTGCTGAGCGCTTTGGGCCTGGTGGACCCAGCCACCATCGCGAGCGCCCTGCCCCGCTCCACGGTGCCGGCCGGTGCGCGCCTGAACAGCGAGACCGCCGGCTCCATGCTGGACCGCATCTCCATCCTGGGCCTCAAGATCGCCGCGATGCGCGAGCAGACCCTGCGCACCGACGTGGACGATGCTCACCGCCAGGCCTGCACCGAGCGCCTGCAGCGCCTGATCCAGCAGCGCGCCGACCTGGGCAGCTGTTATGACGAGCTGCTGGCCGACGCGCGCGCCGGCCGGGCCTATTTCAAGGTCTACCGCCAGTTCAAGATGTACAACGACCCGCGCCTGAACCCGGCGCTGGTCGCCGAGGGCCGCGGCGGCTGAGCCCGCGGCTCAGAGCCGGAACACCTGCACCGCCTGCACCAGGCTCTGGGCCTGGCCCTGCAGGCTGGATGCGGCGGCCGCGATCTCTTCCACCATGGCCGCGTTCTGCTGCGTAGAGCCGTCGATCTGCGACACCGCGGACGACACCTGGGACACGCCCTGGGCCTGCTCGCTGCAGGCCGCGCTGATGTCGCTGACCAGGTCGGTCACCCGGCGTATCGAGGCCACCACCTCGGCCATGGTCTCGCCGGCCCGACTCACCAGCGCGGAGCCCGATTCCACCTGTTCCACGCTGGCCTGGATCAGGCGCTTGATCTCGCGCGCCGCCTCGGCCGAGCGGCTGGCCAGGCTGCGCACCTCGGACGCAACCACCGCAAAGCCCCGGCCCTGCTCGCCGGCACGCGCGGCTTCCACGGCCGCGTTCAGCGCCAGGATGTTGGTCTGGAATGCGATGCCGTCGATGACGCCGATGATGTCGGCGATCTTGTGCGAGCTGCCCTGGATGCGATCCATGGTCTGCACCACGTCCGCCACCACCGCGCCGCCGCGCCCCGCGACATCCGCCGCCACCACCGCCAGCCGGCTGGCCTCGCTGGCGGACTGGGCGGTATTGCCCACCGTGCCGTTGAGCTCGTCCATCACGCTGGCCGCCCCCTGCACGCTGGATGCGGTCTGCTCGGTGCGCTGGCTGAGATCCTGGTTGCCCAGCGCCACCTCCTGGCAGGAATGCTGGATGCTGTCGGAGGAATCGCGCACCTGGGCGATGGCCTGCTGCAGGCTCTGACGCATCTGCTCCAGCGCGCGCAGCATGGTGGCGATCTCGTCGCGGCCATCGGTCTGCACCCGCACCGTCAGGTCGCCGCCAGCAATCGCGGCCACCAGCTGCGAGGCCTGGGCCACCGGCCTGACCACCGAGCGGGTCAGCACCCAGGCGCCGGCGGCGCCCACCAGCAGCGCCAGCGCGCCGATCAGCCCCAGCCGCCATTGCGCAGCCTGGGTGGCCGCATCCACACCCTGGGCCATCTGGTCCAGCGTCTGCTGCTGGAAGCGCAGATAGCCCTGCATCTTGTCCAGAAAGGCTTCGGCCTGCGGGCGGAAGTCCTGGTTCAGGATCTGCAGCGCCCCCGCCTCGTCGCCGGACTTCTTGGCGGCAGCGATGCGGTCGCGCGTCGCGATGTAGAGCTTGCGCGCGTCGAACAGCTGCGCCACCGCGTGCTGCTCCTCGTCGCTCTTGGGCAGCGCATCCAGTTCATTCAGCAACTCGTTGCCGCGCGCAGTGGAGGCCTTCACGTCGCTGGCGAAATAGTCCGCCAGGCTGGCATCGCTGCTCTTGGCGATCGCGGTGTAGCGCTTCACGCCGACCAGCGTGAGCATGTACCACTCGCTGACCAGGCGCTCCTTGCGCAGCGGCGTCGCCATCATCTCGCGGGTGTCCGCGGCCGCATGGCCCAGACTCACACAGGCGATCACCAGCATCAGCGCCAACAGCACCAACACCGCACCAAAGCCCGCGGCCAAGCGGGTAGACAGCCTGTAATCACTGAGCTTCATCGCCATCCTTCAAAATCCGGCACCTGCACCGCCCGCCAGCCTAGTCGCCCAAGCCGCCAGCGGGCTTGTTCGGCCATGTTGCTGGCAGGTAAGGCCTGGCCCTGCCGTGCATTCCTGACGCCGAGCTGGGCCAAGTCCTGGCCAAGCTGGGCCGAATCCCACCCTCACGATCCGCGTTGACCGACACCACCGCCTCCCCGCCCGCCGTCCCGCCCTTCCAGCCCGCCGGCATCACGCCCACGCCGGAGCAGCGGGCCATACAGCTGGCTCGGCACCGCCACACGCTGGTGGAGGCCAATGCCGGCGCGGCCAAGACCACCACGCTGGCGCTGCGCATCGCGCAGGCGCTGGCCCGCGGCGCCCAGCCCGAGATGGTGCTGGCGCTGACCTATACCGAGCCCGCAGTGCAGGCGCTGCACCGCCAGCTGCTGCAGATCGGCGTGGCACCGGCGCTGGTGCAGCGCCTGCACATCAGCAGCTTCGACGACTTCTGCGCGTGGCTGATGGAGCCGCTGGAGGGCGCGCCGGTGCTGAGGCTGGACACGCTGGAGCAGCTCAAGCCCCAGCTGCTGCGTGCCTTGGAGCGCGCCCAGTCTTACGAGGACGAGCGCCACCCCGAGGCCCTGCACCCCGGCGTGCCGCCCGAGGCGCTGCTGGAGGGGCTGCTGCAGGCCTTTGCGCTGCTCAAGGGGCGGCTGCTGCTGGAGCAGCTGGAGCCCGACCAGCGCCTCACGCCCGAACTGGCCGACGAACTGGGCGTGGACTACCTGACGCTGCGGGTGCGCAGCGCCTACGAGTTCATGCGCCGCGGCGGCCACCCGGACCGGCCGGCCTTCCGCTTCGCGGGCGACGCCACCTACGACCTGGCCCGCGCGCTGCTGGCCGGTGAATTCGACGGCGAGGCCTCGCCGTTGCGGCTGGGCCTGGCGCTGATCGTCGTGGACGAGATGCACGACCTGAACCGCGCGATGTTCACCGTGCTGAAGGCGCTGCTAGCCGCGAACCGACGCGCCGCCTTCGTCGGCGTGGGCGACCGTGACCAGGTCATCCACTCCCAGGCCGGCGCCGAGGCCGGCTTCATGCATGCGCAGTTCGAGCAGGAGATCGGCGTGCCGGTGCGCCTGCCGCTGACCGCCAGCTACCGCTTCGGCCCCGCGCTGGCCCAGGCCGCCGGCCGGCTGGCGCGCAAGCCCTATGCCGGCTGGGCCGGGCGCGACACGCAAATCGCCGCGCTGCACGCCGAATCACCGCGCGTGATGGCACGGCTGGTAGCGCAGGCGGCGCGCGAGCATCTGCAGCAGCAGGCGCTGGGTGAGCTGCGCATCCTGCTGCGCCGGCCGGCGCACTCGGTGCTGATCGAGCGCGAGCTGCTGGGCCTGGGCGTGGACTACGGCCTGCAGGGCCTGCAGCCCTTCTTGCGCCGGCGCGAACTGCTGCTGCTGCGCGGCTTGCACGCCTACGGTCAGGACGATTTCTCGGGCCTGCGGGACCCGGCCCAGCGCGCCGCCATGCTGGAAGCGCTGCTGCTGTTTGCCGGCGCCTGGGTGGACAGCCACGAGCTGCGCGACCTGGACGCGGTCAGCGCCCAGCGCGAGGCCATCGCCCAGGCCGTGGCCCACCCGGACGGCCTGCGACATTTCATAGAGGGTCAGGTCTGGCGCAATGCGGCGCCGCTGGCGCGCCAGCGCCTGCAGGCCGCGCTGGACCTGCTGAAGACCGGCTCGCTGGCGCTGTTCACCGAGGCGCTGCTGCCGGCTCTGCAGCCGCTGGCGCTGGCGCGCGCAGTGCTGGTCAGCCAGGACGATGCGCAGCAGGTGCAGGACAACCTCACGCAGCTGGTGGAGCTGGCCCGCGCCGAGGGCGCCGAGCTGCCCGAGTTCTTCCGCCTGCTGGACGCACTGGACGCCCGCCAGGCCCGACCGCAGCGCGCCGGCCGCGTGATGCTGTCCTCCATCGCCGCGGCCAAGGGGCTGGAGTTCGACCATGTGCTGCTGCCCAACCTGTCGCGCGGCGAATTCGCCAGCAGCGGCGACGCGACCGAGAACCGCAACCTGCTCTACGTGGCCATCACCCGCGCCCGGCAACGCCTGACCCTGGCCTACGACCCGGCCCGGCCCTCGCGCTTTCTGGCAGACGCCGGGCTGCTGGGCTGAACGAGGGATCAGCCCAGCTTGCGCACCAGCTCGGCGCGCAGCGCCTCGGCCAGTGCGCGGCGCTCCTGGCCGGCGGCGGGCACCGCCGGCAACACCTGGACCTGGATGGCCAGGCCGCGTGCGCAGGCGATGCGCCACAGGCTCTGGGCCAGCGTGGTGTCGCCGATGAAGCGGGCCGCGGTGCTGAAGCGCTCGCCGGGCTGGTGCCAGCGCAGCACCACCGGCAGCACCGCCGCCTCGACCGAGATCGCCGCCTGCAGCAGGTTGCCGTGGAAGGGCAGCAGCTCGGGGCCGGCGCCGGTCGTGCCCTCGGGGAAGACCGCCACGCAATCGCCCGCCTGCAGCGCGGTGGCACTCTGGTGCACCACGCGCAGCGCATCGCGCTTGCTGCTGCGTTCGATGAACAGCGTGCCCGCGCCCTCCACCAGCGCACCCACCAGCGGCCAGTGCTTCACGTCTGACTTGGACACGAAGCGCGCCTGCGGCAGCACCGCATGCACCGCCGCGATGTCCAGCCAGGACACATGGTTGGCGATCAGCAGCTGGCCGGCCGGCTGCGCCTGCTCCACGCCCGTGGCCTGCAGCTCTATGCCCAGGAGGGCCAGGGTCTTGCGCGACCACCAGCGGATCAGCGCATGGCGCGTGTCCGGCGCCAGGCTGGCGAAGCGGCGCCGCACGATCAGCAGGCCATGCAGCACATGCGGCACCAGCCGCATCAGGCGCCAGGCACCCACCAGCGCACGCATGCCGCTCAGGCCCCGGCGGCTTCGTGTGCCAGGTGGCCGGCCACCAGCGTGTAGCGCACCCGCGCCGGCAGCTCGAAGCCGCTGCGGGAGAACTCGAACGGCGTGTGCTTGCCCTGGCTGACCAGCGCCTCGGGCGTCACGCCCCAGCTGCGGCCGGCATCGAACACGCAGACGTCGGCCACGCCGCCGTCCACCAGGCGGCCGGCACTGGCCGCCAGCGAGCCCAGCGCCGGGCCCAGCACCCGCACCGGCTCGGCCGTCACCACGGCCAGCGCCTTGGCCAGCGGCAGGCCGCTGTCCTGCGCCCAGCGCAGCGCCAGGCTCAGCAGCAGTTCCAGGCCGGTGGCGCCGGGCGTGGCCTCGGCGAAGGGCACGGCCTTCTCGTCGGCGGTGACCGGCATGTGGTCGGACACCAGCGCATCCAGCGTGCCATCGGCCAGCGCCGCGCGCAGCGCGTCACGGTCGCGGCCCTGGCGCAGCGGCGGCGTCAGGCGCATGGCCGAGTCGAAATAGCCGATGTCCACATCGCTGAGGTGCAGCGAGTTGATGGACACGTCGGCCGTGACCGCGAGGCCCTCGGCCTTGGCCGCGCGCAGCAGCGCCACGCCGGCCGCGCTGGACAGACGGCACAGGTGCACGCGCGCGCCGGTGGAGCGCATCAGCTCGAAGATGGTGTGCAGCGCGACCGTCTCGGCCGTGACCGGCACGCCGGACAAGCCCAGGCGCGTGGCGACCGAGCCGCTGGCCGCGACGCCGCCGCTCAAGTAGGCATCCTGCGGGCGCAGCCACACCGTGTAGCCATAGGTGGCCGCGTACAGCAGCGCACGCGACAGCACCAGCGTGTCCTGTATGGGCTGCTCGGCCTGCGAAAAGCCTATGCAGCCGGACTCGGTCAGCTCGGCCATCTCGGTGAGCTGCTGGCCGGCCAGGCCGCGGGTCAGCGCACCCAGCGGGAACAGCCGGCAGCGGCTGAGCTTGCGGGCGCGGAACTTCAGCATGTCGACCAGGCCGGGCTCGTCCAGCACCGGATCGGTATCGGGCGGGCAGACCAGGCTGGTCACGCCGCCAGCGGCCGCCGCGGCCAGCTCGCTCTCCAGCAGGCCCTCGTGCTCGTGGCCGGGCTCGCGCAGGCGGGCGCACAGGTCCACCAGGCCGGGCGCGACGATGAGGCCGCTGGCGTCCAGCGTGCGGTCGGCGCCGAAGTCGGCCACCTCACCCAGGCCCACGATGCGGCCATTGGCGATCGCCAGGTCACCGACGCGGTCCAGGCCCGAGGCCGGGTCGATCAGCCGGCCGTTCTTGATGATGATCTTCACTTGCAGCACTCCGGTGCAAAACCAAAAGAGGCGCGCGCAGCGCCGCCGCCCGTCCAGCGACTCCCGCCGAACCGGCTTGGCCGGTCGGCCGGGAGTGCCCCCTCGAGGGGGCGCGCGAAGCGCGTAGGGGGTGGGCTCACCTTCATGCGTCGTTGCCCGCCAGAATCGCCATCACCGCCATGCGCACCGCGATGCCGAAGGTGACCTGGGGCAGGATCACGCTCTGCGTGCCGTCGGCCACCTCGGACGCGATCTCCACGCCGCGGTTGATGGGGCCGGGGTGCATCACGATGGCATCGGGCTTGGCCAGCGCCAGCTTCTCCGGCGTGAGGCCGAAGTGCTTGAAGAACTCGCCGCTGCTGGGCAGCATCGCGCCGTTCATGCGCTCGTTCTGCAGGCGCAGCATGATGATGACGTCGGCGCCGCGTATGCCCTCGGCCATGTCGTGGCATACGCGCACGCCCATGTCCTTGAGGTCGCCCGGCACCAGGGTCTTGGGGCCCACCGCGCGTATCTCGGGCACGCCCAGGATGCTCAGCGCATGGATGTCGCTGCGCGCCACGCGCGAGTGCACGATGTCGCCCACAATGGCCACGGTCAGCTGCGTGAAGTCCTTCTTGAAGTGCCGGATCGTGTACATGTCCAGCAGGCCCTGCGTCGGATGCGCATGGCGGCCGTCACCGGCGTTCACCACGTGCACATGGGGCGCGCAGTGCTGGGCGATCAGGTAGGGCGCACCGCTGTCGCTGTGGCGCACGACAAACATGTCGGCATGCATCGCGCTGAGGTTGGCGATGGTGTCCAGCAGCGTCTCGCCCTTGGCGGTGGAGCTGCGCGCGATGTCCAGGTTGATGACGTCGGCCGACAGGCGCTTGGCCGCGATCTCGAAGGTGGTGCGGGTGCGCGTGCTGTTCTCGAAGAACAGGTTGAACACCGACTTGCCGCGCAGCAGCGGCACCTTCTTGACCTCGCGGTCGTTCACCGACAAAAAGCTGCCCGCGGTGTCCAGGATCTGCTCGATGACCGCGCGCGGCAGGCCCTCGGTGGACAGCAGGTGGATGAGCTCGCCGTTCTTGTTGAGTTGGGGGTTTCGCTTGCTCAACATCACTGCACCTCAAAGCTGAATTGGCCGTCCAGCGCACGCGCCAGGCGCAGCTTCTGGTCGGCCGGCAGGTTCACGCGCGCGGCGGAGAAGCCGGGCTCGATGGGCAGCTCGCGGCCGCCACGGTCCACCAGCACCGCCAGCTGCACGCGGGCCGGGCGGCCGAAGTCGAACAGCTCGTTGATGACGGCCCGCGTGGTGCGGCCGGTGTAGAGCACGTCGTCGATCAGCAGCACGTCGCGGCCGTTCACGTCGAAGGGCAGCTTGGTGTGGTCGGCCGCACCGGACAGGCCCTTGGAGCCGAAGTCGTCACGGTGCAGCGCGCTGGAGATCACGCCCACCGGGCCCAGGCCCAGGTCGGCCGCCAGGCGCTCGGCCAGCCAGGCGCCGCCGCTCCAGATGCCCACCAGGGCGGTGTCGGCGGTCAGCAGGCGCTGCACACCGCGCTTGAGCTCGAGGTACAGCGCCTCGGCGTCCAGCAGAAGATTGCTCATGGATGTTCCCTGAAAAACTGTTCGAGGATGAGGGTCGCGGCGGCCGCGTCGACGTCCTGCGCACCCGCATCCTCGGCGTCCACGCTGGTGTAGCGCTCATCCACCTCAAACACCGGCAGGTGGAAGCGCCCGGCCAGGCGCCGCCCGAAGGCCTGGGCCTTGGCGGTCATCTCGTGCGGTGCGCCATCGGGGTGACGCGGCACGCCGATCACCAGCGCGTCCGGCTGCCAGGTCTTGATAAGAGCCGCAATGCCATCGAAATCGCCGCCGCGCAGCGTGCCGCGCGGCTCGGCGCCACCCAGCAGGCGCGAGCCCGAGGCCACGCCTATGCGCTTGAGGCCGAAATCGAAGGCGAGGAACGACTGATGGGCCGTCGGGAGCGTTGCTGGCATTTCAGCCGCCCAGACGGCCGAAATGGGGCCAAGCGCCGGGCCGCCCCAAGCTGGCCCGCGGGGCGATGTTGACCGGGCTGGATGCCCGGTCAATCGCCGTCCCCTCGGGGGACCGACTGGGCTGGCCCGCGTTCAGCGCGGCAAGACCGGGCGAGGGGCTCATGCATGCCCCGCATCCGCACTCAGCATGCGCGGGTCCACGCCCAGCAGGCCCAGCGCCTTCTCGTAGCGCTGCTCCACCGGCGTGTCGAAGATGATCTCGGGCGATGCGTCCACCGTGAGCCAGCCGTTGCGGCCCAGCTCTTCCTCCAGCTGGCCCGCGGCCCAGCCGCTGTAGCCCAGCGTGACCAGCAGCTTCTTGGGGCCGGCGCCGTTGGACAGCGCCTCCAGCACGTCGCGGCTGGTGGTCATCTCCAGGCCGCCGGGCACGGCCAGCGTCGCGTTGTAGTGGCCGCCGGTCTCGTCCAGCGGCTCGTGCAGCACGAAACCGCGGTCGGTCTGCACCGGGCCGCCGTAGAACACCTGGGTCGCGGCCAGTTCGTCGTCGGGCGGGCTCAGCTCCACCTTCTCGAACAGCGAGCCCAGCGTCAGCGAGATGGGCTTGTTGATCACCAGGCCCAGCGCGCCGTTGTCGTTGTGCTCGCACAGGTAGATCACCGTCCCGGCGAAAGCCTCATCGGCCATGCCGGGCATGGCGATCAGGAACTGGTTGGTCAGGGTAATCCGGTCGGCGGCCATGGCGGCATTTTATTCGGGGGACACTTACCCCATGCCAAGTCCTGTTGCCAAGGCCCTGGTCTGGTTCCGACGCGATCTGCGCGTGGACGACCACGCGGCCCTCTACCACGCGCTGAAATCGGCGCAGCAGGTGTTCTGCGCCTTCATCCTGGACCGCGCCATCCTCGACGCCCTGCCCCGCCGCGACCGCCGCGTGGTGTTCATCCTGGCCGCGCTGGAGCAGCTGGATACCGAGCTGCGCGCCCGCGGCGGCGCGCTGATCGTGCGCCATGCCCACGCGGCCGACGAGATCCCGCGCCTGGCCGCCGAGCTGGGCGTGCAGGCGGTGTTCGTGAGCCACGACGACGAGCCCCAGGCGCTGGCCCGCGACGCGCTGGTGGCCGAGCGGCTGCAGGCCCTGGGCGCCGAGCTGCGCACGTTCAAGGACCATGTGATCTTCGAGCGCCGCGAGGTGCTCACCGCAGCGGGCGGGCCTTACGGCGTGTTCACGCCCTACAAGAACGCCTGGCTGCGCAAGCTGGAGCCCTTCTACCTGAGCAGCTACCCGGTCGAGCGCTACACGGCCGCGCTGGCCGGCACGCCGCTGGCTCAAGGGCTGCCAGGCCTTGCGGACATCGGCTTCGAGCCGGTGGCGCTGACCCCGCATGTGGGCCGCGGCAGCGCGGGCGGCGAGGCGCTGTTCCAGGACTTCCTGGACCGCATGGACCGCTACCACGAGGCGCGCGACTTTCCCGCAGTCAAGGGCCCCAGCTACCTCAGCGTGCACCTGCGCTTCGGCACGGTGTCGATACGCCGGCTGGCGCGCGAGGCCCATGGCCGCATGCTGGCCGGCGACCGCGGCGCCGAGGTGTGGCTGTCGGAGCTGATCTGGCGCGACTTCTACCACCAGGTGATGCACCACCACCCGCACGCGATGACGGGCGCGTTCCGGCCTGAGTACGACGCGATCCGCTGGGAAAGCGGCCCCGAGGCCGAGGCGCTGTTCGCCGCCTGGTGCGAGGGCCGCACCGGCTTCCCCATCGTGGACGCGGCGATGCGGCAGCTGAAGACCACCGGCTACATGCACAACCGCCTGCGCATGGTGGTGGCCAGCTTCCTGACCAAGGACCTGGGGCTGGACTGGCGCTGGGGCGAACGCTGGTTTGCCGAGCAGCTGCTGGACTTCGACCTGGCCGCCAACAACGGCGGCTGGCAATGGGCCAGCAGCAGCGGCTGCGACGCCCAGCCCTATTTCCGCATCTTCAACCCGGTCAGCCAGAGCGAGAAGTTCGATGCCGAGGGCCGCTTCATACGCCGCTACTGCCCGGAGCTGGCCGAGCTGTCGGCCAAGGCCATACACGCGCCCTGGGAGCGCGCGCCGCTGCAGATGCAGGGTGTGGACTACCCGCGCCCGGTGGTAGACCACGCCGCCGCCCGCGAGCGCACGCTGGCTCGCTACCAGGTGGTGAAGTCGCGCGCGCTGCCCGAGCCATGACGCTCAGTAGTAGGTCAGCGTCACGTTGATGGTGTCGGCATAGCTGCCGGGCGCCGCGGTGAGCTGGCGGCCCGGCAGGCGGCCATAGACCGTGAAGGTCTGGGCCGGCGACAGGCCCAGCAGGTCCAGCGTCACCGAACCGGCCACGGTTTGCGAACCGCCGGTGCCGTCGCCCCAGACCGTGGCGTAGCTGGCCCCGGTGTAGAGGTTGTAGGCCAGCGTGCGGCTGCCGTTCTTCAGCGTGCGGCCGGCAAAGCTGCCGCTGCTGCCGGCGCTGATCGCGATGTTGAACGGGATCAGCAGGCCCGCCACGCCGCCGCAGCTGACCCGCACGCTGCCGGTGGAATCGGTGTTGCCGAACGCAAAGGGGTTGTAGCTGCCGAAGGCGACATTGGTGGTGCTGGTGGTGCAGCTGCAGGCCACCGGCAGGCACAGTGCCCGCGCGGGCGGGGCGTACAACAGGGACAGCAGCAGGCACGCGAGCAGCAGAAGTCGGGTCATGGCGGTCACCGGCAGGTCAGCAGGCCCAGATCGGGCAGATCGTCGCCCGTCGCGGGCGGCAGCACAAGGTCGATGCGGCAGTCCAGCCCGTCACCGCGGGCCAGCACCTGGTTGGGGCCGTCCACCAGGCCGGCCAGATAGGCCCGGCCCGCCAGGCCCACGGGGAAGCTGCGGGCATGGCCGGCCACGCGCAGCTCGGTCGCCGGCGGCAGCGGCTGGCCGGCCGCGTCCACCACGCGCAGGCTGACCGAGCGGCCCTGCTGCACCGGGAAGCGCACCTGCAGCGCGCTGCGCGCCGCCGGGGTCACGCGTATCTCCAGCGCCTCCAGCTCCGCGTCCAGCGGCAGGCTGGACGCATCGATGCCCAGCCGGTTGGACTGGTAGCCGCGCAGGCCGGTCACGAAGGCGCGGCCGCGGGCGTCGGTGCGCGCCACCACCTGGTTGTCGTGCAGCACCGGCACGTCCGCATGGCCGCCCACATCCACCAGCGCGATGCCGCCCTCCACGCGCCGGCCCGAGTAGACGCCGCCGTCCAGCCAGGCCAGGCCGCCAGCCGCGCCGGCCCGCAGCTCGGTCTGGCCGGCATAACGCGCCACGCCGCCGTTGAGCCGCCCGCCGTCGCCCTGCCACTGCGCCTGCGCGAACTGGCGGCCGCCGCTCTCGGCCAGCAGCTGCCAGCCCAGGCCCTCGCCGAAGGCCGGGTTGCGCTGCACCTGGGCCTGCAGCCTCAGGTCGGCCGCCGCACCCGGCGAGACCGGCGGCTGGCGCTGCAGGCTGAAGCCGGTGCTGTGGCGCTCGTCCAGCGCGCGGGTCCAGCTCAGCGCCAGCGTGCTGCCGCCGTTGTGCAGGTCGCGCAGCGCCACCACGCCCAGATAGCCCCAGCGCCCCAGGTCCTGGCCGAAGTTGAGCTGGGCCAGGCGCGCCGGCTGCGGGCCGCCGCGCTGCTGCACCCAGCTCAGGCCCAGCGCGCTCGCACCCCAGGCGCGGCCCAGCGCCGCGCTGAGCGTGCTGCGCGGCGCCTGCGCCTGGCCCAACGAGGTGTAGCCAGCCGTGGCCTGGGTGAACTGCAGGCTGCCGCTCCAGTCGCGCGCCTGCCGGTCCAGCCCGCCGGCCAGCAGCCAGCCCCCGCCGCCCTCGCGGCTGCGGCTGAGCACCGCCGAGCCGCTGAAAGTGCCCAGCGCCGGCCACAGCCACAGCGCAGTGGCACCGGCCACCTGGCGCCGGGCGGACAGCTCCGCACGCAGCTCGCGGCTCAGCGTCTCGGTGAGGCCCAGGCGATGGGTGGCGCTCGCAAAGCCGGGGCCGTAGCGGTTGCTGCGCTGGCCGTAGTCGCGCCGCTCCGCACCCAGCTCCAGGCTGTAGGCCGACAGCCCTGGCTTGAGCAGCTGCGGGCTCACGTAGTAGGGCGTGACCACCACCTGCTCGCGGCCCAGCAGGTCGCGCACCACGGTGCGTATCTCGCCCTGGCCGGTGACCACCGGCAGCTCGGCCAGATCGAAGGGACCGGCCGGCAGGCGGCTTTGCAGACGCTGGCCGTTGTTGACGTAGACATCCAGCGTGGACGGCAGCGCCGACTCGCCTCGCAGCGTGGGCAGCGGAAAACTCAGAAAGCCGGGCTGCAGGCTGAAGTCCGTCGCCCATTGCAGACCCCCGAAGCGCAGCGCCCGGCCCCAGCTGCCGCCCTGGCTGATGCTGTCGCCCACGGTCAGGCGGGCCAGGCGCTCGGTGTCGTCGCGCTGCCAGCGGGTTTCCAGCCGCACCTGCTGGCTGCGCTGGCCGCTGCTGCCGCGGCTGAGCTGGCTGCTGCTGAGATCGCCCAGGGGGCCGAACAGGCCCAGCTCCCACAGGCCGTCCGCGCTGCGGCTGCCGCCGCGGGTCTGCCATTGCAGGTCGTAGTTCAGAAAAGGCGCCCAGGCCGAGGGCTGGGTCACCTGGGGCAGGCCGGCGCCCAGCGCCAGGCGCTGGCCCACGAAGGCCGCGGGCGGCGCGTCCAGCTCCAGCGTCTGCGTGGCTTCGTCGATGCGCCAGCGCCAGGGGCCGTCCTGGGCCAGCAGCAGGTGCAGCTCGCCGTCGATGAGGCGCGGCTCGGCCGCCACCCGCAGGCCCAGCTCCTCCCAGGCCGGCTTGGGCAGGGCCAGGCCCTCGCGCAGCCGCACCGCGCGCACCATGCCGTCCTGATGCACGCCGTTCACGCGCAGCGCCAGCAGCAGGGTTTCGCCCCACTGGGGGGCGGCGGCCACGGTCAGCGGTGCCACCGGCAGCGGCGCCACCGTGGGCGGCGGCAGGCTCTCGCCGCGTGCGCCCAACGCCATCAGCAGGCCGGCGGCCGCCGTGGCCGCACGCCGCTCAGCGGTCGGACGCCGCACCGCCCGGCTCGTTCAGCGCCAGCACCTGCAGGCCCTGGTCGGTGCGCACATGGACCTGCTGCGTGCCGGCCGCCGCCACCAGGCGGAAGCGCCGCTGCTCGCCGGGGAAGATCACCGAGGCCGGGCCCTGCTGGGCCAGCGTCATGCCGCCCTCGCCGGGCACGCGCAGCTCGCCGACCTTGAGGTGCACATTGCCGGTGTTCTGCACCTGGGCCATCAGCGAGCCGTCGGGCTGGCGCTGCAGCGACCACTGCTCGGTGCGGCGCACCTGCTGGGGCGCCACATAGACCGGCACGCGCAGCGCCACCAGCACCCGCACGCTGCCCGACACGTTCAGCACGTCGGACGCTCGCGGCATGGGCACCTCGCGCAGCACCACGCGGTAGGTGCCCTCCTGCACCAGCTCCTGGTTGCGGCGCAGGCCCAGGCGCAGCACCTGGGTCTGGCCCGGCTGCACCGTGAACACCGGCGGATTGACGATGAGGTCGCTGGTGGGGCCGTCGTGATCCTGGCCGTTCACGCGGGTCCAGGCGATGGCCTCCGCCTGCATCAACACCGGATCGTTGCCGCTGTTGGTCACCTGCACGGTGGCGCGGTCGTTGGCGCGGTCCAGCTTCACGGTGACCGGCATCAGCGTCACGTCGGCGGCCTGGGCCGTGATCGCCAGGCCCAGGCTCAGCGCCAGGCCGGTCAGCAAGCGGTGCATCAGCTTCATGTCTGTCTCCCTTGGCGGCGTCTGGCGGCCGCTCAGTAGCTGACCGTGACGGTCACGGTGTCGGTATAGCTGCCCGGCACGACATTGGCCAGCGACGGCAGGCGGCCGTAGATGGTCAGCGTCTGTGCACTGCCGGTGCCGGTGCCCGACACGGTGGAGCTGCCGGTGCCGTCACCCCACACGGAGGAGCGGCCGGCGTCCAGGTAGAGCTGGTAGGCCAGCGTGTTGCTGCCGCTCTTCATCGCGCGGCCGCCGAAGTTGGATGCGCCGCCCGCGTTCACGCCGGCGTTCAGCGCCACGGTGTAGGGCGTGGTGTTGGTGCACTGCACGCTCAGCGAGGACGTGGCATCCAGCGGCGTGGCGGCGGCCAGCGGGTCGATGCTGCTGCCGAAGTTCAGCGTGGTGCCGGACACGGTGCAGGCGCTCACCACGGTGGCGGTGACCTGGAAGCTGTTGCTGGCGGTACCGGCCTGGGTCAGCAGGGGCAGGCATGCAGCAGCGATCGCGAGCAGGGTGCGGTGTTTCATCGTCATGTCTCCTTGGGGTCGGTGCGTGAACGCGGGCTTGAAATGAATGAGGGGCAAGCGGGATCAGAGGGCGCCGAAGGCACTGGCCTCGGCCAGCGTCAGCAGGCCGCGCGGCGAGACCGCATCGGCCGGGAACAGCGCCATGCCCAGCTCCAGGCCCAGGCGGTGCTCGCGGCCCTGCAGCTGCAGCGGCGCACGCATCAGCTGGCCCAGGTGCTGGGCGTAGCTGGCGGCCTGCTCGGCCGCCTCGACGCGGGCCTGCAGCACGCAGAAACGCGAGCCGCTGCAGCGGGCCACCAGCGCGGCATCGCTGCAGGCCTCGCCCAGGCGCTGGGCGGCCGCATCGGTCAGCAGCGCGGCCAGGTCGGCCGGCAGCTGTCCCAGGC
Organism: uncultured Roseateles sp.; assembly: GCF_913777145.1. GTDB lineage: Bacteria > Pseudomonadota > Gammaproteobacteria > Burkholderiales > Burkholderiaceae_C > Pelomonas. The sequence goes on along the minus strand of NZ_CAJYPS010000014.1, from coordinate 224,746 downwards.
CGGTCAGGCGCAGCACATAGACCGCGAGGTCGCTGTGCGCACCTTCGGCTGCGCGGGATGCGCGGTCTATGCATTCGCACAGCGGGGATTCGTAGGACAGGTCGGTCAGCCCGTCGCGCAGCATGTTCAGCGAGGGTGGGCTGCCGGCCTCCGCCTGGGCCGGCAGACGGCTGCCGAGGTCGTCGAACAGCGATTCCAGGCCACTGGCCTTGTCGTAGAAGGCATCGGCCCCCGCGGCCAGGCAGGCGTCGCGATAGGCCTCGGAGTCCTGGCTGGTCAGCACCGCGACCCAGCCCTTGTAGCCGCCGGTGCGCAGGCCGGCCAGCGTGCCCAGGCCCGAGCCGTTGGACAGCGACAGGTCCAGCAGCACACCGTCCGGCTGGGTCCAGCGGATCAGCGCCAGCGCCTGGCGCTCGCCGCAGGCCTCGCCGACCACACGCACGCCGGTCAACGCGTCCAGGCGGCGCAGCAGCAGTCGGCGGATGGCGGCGGAATCTTCAACCAGAAAAATGTTCATGGGGCACCTCTTGGAACGTGATGTTCCGCTGGGTGCGGCACCGGCGGCAGCGGCGTTAGGCGGCGCCCTGGCGGCGCGCTTGCCGCGAGCTGCTGTAGGTCATTTGCCTACAAGGTGGTCAAGCCGTGCTGCACGCAGTACTTGGTGAGCTCGGTGTTGTTGGCCCAGCCGGCCTTCTCCAGGATGCGGGCGCGGTAGCTGCCCACGGTCTTGACCGACAGGTGCATGGCATCGGCGATCTGGGCCGGCGTCTGGCCGGCCGCGATCAGCAGCATCACGCGGTGCTCCTGCGGCGACAGCTGCTCGTGCGGCAGCGCCTCGGGCGCCTTGCCGCTGAGCAGGCCCAGCAGGTGGTCGGCCAGCGCCGCCGACACATAGCGCCCGCCCTGCTGCAGGCGGCGCAGCGCGGCACGCAACTCCTCGGGGGCCCTGTCCTTGGGCAAATAGCCCGACACGCCCATCTGCAGCAGCCGCGCGGCCATCGCGTCCTCGGCATGCAAGCTCAGCACCAGCAACGGCACGCCGGGCAGCAGGCGCAGCAGGCGGCTGGCGCCCTCGGTGCCGCGCGCGTCGGGCAGGGACAGGTCCAGCACCACCAGTTCGGGGCGCGATGCCGCGATGCGCTGCTGGGCCTCGGCGATGGTGGCGGCTTCGTCCAGCTGTACATCGGGCCATTCCTGGCGCACCAGCTGGCCCACACCCATGCGCATCAAGGGGTGGTCGTCGACGATCAACAGCCTCATGCCACAGCCTCCTGATGGGGTGGCTGCAGCGGCAGCCACACCCGCACGCAGGCGCCGCAGCCAGGCGCCGGACCGAACTCGAAGCGCCCGCCGGCCAGCAGCGCGCGCTCCCGCATATTGCGCAGGCCCGCGGCGTCGGGGCGCAGCTGACCCGGGCCGCAGCCGTCGTCCTGCACCAGCAGCTCGTAACCCGGCTGCCCCGCATCGACACGGCGCCCGCTCACCGACAGCGTGTGGGCCTGCGCATGCCGCAGCACGTTGGTACAGGCCTCCTGCACGATGCGGAACAGCTGACCGGCCTGCTCACCGGCCAGCTCGGCCACGTCCGGCAACGCCAGCTGCGTCTGCAGGCCGGACTGGCGCTGCAGCGTCCGCAGGTAATGCTGCAACGCGGCCTCCAGGCCCAGCTCGTCCAGCAGCGGCGGCCGCAGCGAGGCCGAAATCGCACGCGCCGCGCGTATCGCCTCGTCGGCCATCTGCTGCAACTCGTCCAGCAGCGGGTCGCCCGAGGGCGCGAGCTTCTGCCGCAGCGAATAGGCCAGCATCTTGATCGCGGTGCCCACCTGGCCGACCTGGTCGTGCACCTCGCGCGCCAGCCGACGGCGTTCGGCCTCGATGCCGCGGTCCATCTCGACCGCGAAATGCTTGATGCGCGTCAGCGCCTGGCGCAGCTCGGTGGTGCGCTGCTGCACCGCGCACTCCAGGCCGGCATTGAGTTCGCGCAAGGCCCCCTCCGCACGATCGCGGCGCCGGCGCTCGCGCTGCAGCAGCGCCAGCGCCCCCAGCAGCGCCGCCAGCCCCACGGCAGGCAGCAGCCGGGTCAGGCTCAGCGTGCGCTCCTCGATCTCCGCGGTGACCGCGTCCGCGCCGGCCACACGGCTCTGCTGCAGCTGCATCAGGCGGTCCACCTCATAGCGCAGCTCGTCCATCACGCGCTTGCCCTCCACATAGGGCCCGAGGTCCTTGAGCACCGCATCGCCGCCGATGCGGCGCGCCTCCACATTGCGGGCCGCCTGCAGCAGCCGCTCGCGGATCAGGCGGTCCAGGCGCCCCAGCGCCGCGCGGTCCAGGTCGCTGGCACGCAACTGCTCGCGCAGCCGCGCATAGCCCTGATTGAGCTCGTCCACCGCCGCCTCGTAGGGGCGCAGAAACGGCTGCTCGCCGGTGATGATGTAGCCCCGCTGACCGGTCTCCAGGTCCAGCAGCAGCGTCAGCAGATGCTGCAGGTCGGCCTGCGCCCGCATCGCCTCACCCCGCTGCCGGTCATTCGCGAGCAGCTCGTTGAGGCTGGATGCCGCGCCCAGCGCCGTGCCCACAAAGGCCACGAACACCGCCAGCAGCAAACTCATCGGAAGCCAGGAAGTCCGCATGCATCGCCAAAGACATGCCAGATCCACGTGGGCCCGCCACGGACCGCCTGCAGGATGGCGGCACGGAGAACGACAGCGGTGCAGGGCCCACACCTCCCCTTACGGGGTCGGCTGGGACGGTCTGCGCCGCCCCTCAGCCAACGGCCTCACGCTATGGCCGGACCTGCAAAAAAGCAAGCGCGGCAACCCGCAGACCGTTGAACCGGACCGTCAGGCCCCGCGCTGCTGCCACTGGGCCAGCAGCGGAGCCCACTGAACCGGCCACTGCGCCAGCTCCTCCTGATGCCCGTCCAGCACCTGGGCCAGGAAGGCCCGCACCAGCTCGCGGGTCGCGGCCTTGACCTGCGGGTTCAGGGCCAGGCCACCGGTGCCGCTGCGGTCGGTGAAGATGCTGTGCGAACCACCCTCGAACATCGCCAGCCAGGCCGGCCCGGCCACCCCACGGAACACCGCCACGCGGTCGCTGGCGGGCGACTGGTAGCCGGGAATGGGAATCACGTCGCCGGTCGCGGTGATGTGCAGCGTGGGCAGCTGCACGCCGGCCAGCACCGCACCCGGGTCGGGCTCGCCGTAGAAGGGCGGTGCCGAGATCGCGATCGCGGCGCGCAGCCGCGGGTCCTGCAGTGCCAGCGGCTGCCCCTCGCGCAGCACGCGCGCGCCGGCCAGCAGAAGCGCGGTGTTGGCGCCGTAGGAGTGCCCGCAGGCGACGATGCGCGTCGGATCCACGCGCGCGGCCAGATCGCCAGCCAGCAGCTGGTCCAGCGCAAAGCGCATGTCCAGCACGCGCGCCCTCGCCTCGTCCTCGCGGGCCGCGCCCTGCAGGCGCTCCACCAGCCGCCAGGGGCTGCCAAACCACAGCTCGCGGTCCGAGCCCACGTGCTGCACATGCAGGGCCGCGACGCCGCGCGTCGCCAGCCAGCTGCCCAGATAGCGGTAGCCGCGCCGCGAACCACCCATGCCATGCGAGAACAGCAGCAGCGGTGCGGGCGCCGAGGCCTCGACGGGCAGGTACAGGCGCACCGGCACCGCGCGGGCACGGCTCGCATCCTGCCAGTCGAACTCCCGGACCTGGAACAGGCGCTCGTCCACCGGCGGCGGCAGCGACGGCTCGATGTCGCGTGCTCGCGCCGCCGCGGGCCCCAGCGCCAGGCCTGCCGCTAACGCCAGCGTCAGCCGGCGCCGCACAGGATCAGAACAGCTCGACATCGCTGAGCTGCGTGGCCTCGCGGATCAGCCCGCGGGCCAGCAGGGCCGCGTAGTTGTGCACCTGGTTGCGGCCGCTGGACTTGGCGTGATAGACCGCCTTGTCCGCCCGCTCGAAAGCAGCGGCCGGCGTGTCGCCGGCGCGCATGTCGGTGAAGCCTATGCTGACCGTGATGCGTCCCACCTGGGGGAACAGGTAGCGCTCGGTGTTCACGCGCAGCCGCTCGAAGGCCTCGCCCGCATGGGTGTCGTCGTCGCAGCGCATCAGCACCACGAACTCCTCGCCGCCAAAGCGGTAGAGCAGATCGTGGAAGCGGAAGGAGCCGCGCATCAGCCGCGACAGCAGCAGCAGCACCTCGTCGCCAATCAGGTGGCCGAAGCGGTCATTGACCGACTTGAAGTGATCGATGTCAATAACGCCCAGCACATAGTGCGTCTGCACGCCCTCGTGGCGCCGGTCGCCGCTCAGCAGTTCCCGACCGGCGGGCGGCGGCAGCTCGGACACCAGCTTCAGGAAGCTCTCGTCGAAGGTCTTGCGGTTGAGCAGGCCGGTCAGCGTGTCGCGCTCGGAATAGTCCAGCAGGCCCTGGAAGTTGTGATAGATGCGCAGCACGCTGCTGACCGTGCGCTGCGAGGCCGCGCCCAGCGGCCTCAGCGACTGGATCTCGATCACGCTGACCGCGTCGCGCTCGGTAGCCAGCGGGAACAGGTAGAGCCAGCCGCCCTCGTGCGGCAACTGGGTGACCGCGCGCTTGCGCATGGCCTCCAGGCGCAGCGGATGCGCCCCCAGCGGCGGCAGCGATTCGGGCGTGGCCCACAGCGGGTCGGCCGCGGCCACCGCGTCGCCGGCACGCAGATGGGCACGCGTCAGCCAGCGCTCCGCGCCCGGCTCACCAACCGCGCGGTAGATGGCCACGGACTCGGGCTCCAGCAGATCGCGCAGCGCCATCACCAGCGTGACGTCCATGACGTCACGGTCCCGAAACCCGGTCAGCTCGGCCAGTTGATCGACAACCTCGGACATGGCGTCAGGCTAGCGCAGTGGTCGTGAACTTGCGCACCAGATCCAGCAACTGCTCCTCGTCATACGGCTTGCCCAGGTAATGCTGCACGCCCAGCTGCTCCGCATAGTCGCGGTGCTTCTGCGCAATGCGCGAGGTGATCATGATGACCGGCAGCCCGGCCAGGCGCGCATCCGCGCGCATATTGCGAACCAGGTCGAAGCCGTCCATGCGCGGCATCTCGATGTCGGACAGCACGACCGCCGGCAATTCGTCGCCGGCCAGCTTCTCCATCGCATCCAGGCCGTCCTTGGCCAGCAGCACGCGCAGACCCACGCGCTCCAGCAGGCGCTGGGTCACGCGACGCACGGTCAGCGAGTCGTCCACCACCAGCACCAGCGGCGCCAGCGCCTGCTCGTCCGGCAGCGGGCTCGCGCCCGCGGGGGCGACCGCGAGGCGCTGACGCGCCGCGGGGCCGTACCAGTCGGCCAGCGCCACCACGTTGTAGATCAGCGCCACCTCGCCCGAGGCCAGCAGGCTGATGCCCGCCAGACCCGGCACCTTGTTGAGCTGGGCCCCGAGGTTCTTGACCACCACTTCCTGGTTGCCCACCACCTCGTCCACATGCAGGGCCAGGCTGGCTTGCGGCGTGCGCACGATCAGCACCGGCACATGCTGGCCCAGCAGCAGGCCGTGGCCGGACTGCCCCAGCAGGCCGCCCAGCCAGTGGAAGGGTAGCTGCTCGCCGCCATAGCCGAGCTGGCCGCTGGCATAGGCCGCCTCCACCACCTCGGTGGGCAGGCGCTGCACCGATTCCATCAGCGCCGCGGGCACCGCCACGCGCTGCTCGCCGGCGCGCAGCAGCACGATCTGGGTCAGCGCGGTGGTCAGCGGCAGGCGCAGCAGGAAGCTGGTGCCGGCACCGGCCACCGAGCTGGTGTCTATGCTGCCGCCCAGCGTGCCGACCTCGGAGCGCACCACGTCCATGCCCACGCCGCGGCCGGCCAGCTCGGTGACCTGGTCGGCCGTCGAGAAGCCGGGCGCGAAGATCAGGCGGCGCAGCTGCGCGTCATCGGTCGCATCGCCCTCGTTCAGCAGGCCCAGTGCCAGCGCACGCTCGCGGATGCGGGCCAGATTGAGGCCAGCGCCATCGTCCGCAAAGCCCAGCAGCACCTCGTTGCCCTGCTGGCCCACGTCGATACGCAGCACGCCCTCGCGAGGCTTGCCGGCCGCGGCGCGCTGCTCGGGCGTCTCGATGCCATGGCTCACGCTGTTGCGCAGCAGGTGCTCGAAGGCCCCGGCCATGCGCTCCAGAACCGAGCGGTCCAGCTCGGTCTGGCCGCCATTGATCTCCAGGCGCACCTGCTTGCCGGTGTCGCGCGCCGCCTGGCGCACCACACGGTGCATGCGCTCGGCGATGCTGTCGAACTCCACCAGGCGGGTGCGCAGCAGCTCGTCCTGCAGCTCGCGCGTCAGGCGCGACTGCGCGGCCAGCTCGTCTTCGCCGGCCTGCACATTGCGGCTCAGCGCGCGCTGCAGCGTGGCCACGTCGCCGACCGACTCGGTCAGCATGCGGGTCAGCTCCTGGAAGCGGGTGTAGCGGTCGAACTCCAGCGGGTCGAACTCGCGCGCACCCTGCTGAGCCAGCTCCTGCTGGCTGTGCATCTGGGCCTCGGCCTGGCGCTCCAGCTCGCGCAACTGGGCGCGCAGACGCTCCAGGTTGTCGTCCAGGTCCAGCAGCGCGCCCTTCATATGGGCCAGCTCGGACTCCAGGCGCGAGCGGCGGATGCTGACCTCGCCGGCCTGCGTGGCCATGCGCTCCAGCAGGCTGCCGCGCACGCGCACCAGCGCCTGACCTATGGCCAGGCTGTCGGACCCGGCTGCGGTCTCCGGCTCGCCGGCAAAGCGGCCCCAGTCCACCGCCACGCCGGTCGAGACCGGCTCGGCCGCAACCGGCTCTGCCACGGCCTGCACTTCATCGACAACCGCAAGCGGCGGCTCGACCACAGGCTCAGGCTGGGGTTCCGGCAAGGGCTCGGCCACCAGCTCCGGCGCGGGCCGCTGGCTGGCGACCAGCTGGTCCAGCGACTGCTCCAGCGCGTCCGCGGCGGACTGCAGCAGGTGCAGCTGGTAGGCGTCGGCAACGCCATGCAGCAGCACCTCGATCTGCGACTCCAGCGCATGGGCCTGCTGGCCCAGGCGCATCGCACCGGCCAGGCGAGCACCGCCCTTGAAGGTGTGCAGCGCGCGCATGCTGGCGTCCGAGCGGGCCAGCTCCTTGGGCTGGGCCAGCCAGTCGCGCAGCGACGCATGCAACTGCGCCAGCAGCTCGCGGCCCTCGTCCTCGAAGATGGTGAACAGCTCGGGGTCGATGTGGTCTTCCGCGTCGAACTCGGGCTCCACCTCGGGCAGCGGCTGAGAGGCCTCGACCGTCTCGGCGGGCTGGGCTTCAGGCAGCGGCGCCAACAGCGTGGCCAGGAGGGTTTCGTCGGCGCCCACCTCCACCGTGTCGGCCGCCGGCAGCAGCTCGGCGTCGCGCGGCTCGTAGGCCTCCAGAAGCGCGACCTGCTCGGCATCGAAAGACTTGAGGAAGCCGGCCGCGAACTGGTGCAGCAGGCGGCGCACATCCTCGGCCGCGGCGACAAAAAGCTCGGCCTCGGCCGGCTCGAACACCGTCGCCCGCTGGGCACGACCCAGCGCGTGTTCCAGCGCGCGCGCCAGCGTGGACAGGTCCTCGTAGCCCACGGTGGCCGCATTGCCGGCCAGCGCATGAGCCTGGGCCTCGCAGGCCGCGGGCAGCGGCACACTGAGTTCGGTCGCCCATTCCGCCAGGCCCACGCAGAGCCGGCGCGACAGCTCGTCGGCCTCGTTCAGGAAGATGTTGAACAGCGTGATGCTGATGCGCAGCGGCCCGATGAGCTTGAAGCCCTCGTCCGGGTCCGTCACCGGCTCGTCGACCAGCGGCGGCGTCTCCACCAGCGTCAGGTGGGGCACGGCCGGCGCGCTGGCAGGCGGCTCGGGCTCGACCACCGGCTCGGCCTCCCGATCTGCAACCGGCTCGGCCGGTGGCAAGGCTTGGTCCAGGCTGAACTCCAGCGTCTCGGCAACCGGCAGATCCGCGACCTCGGGCAGCGCGAGTGGCGCTTCCGCGGCCAGGGGCTCCAGCTCGGGCAACAGCTCCAGGCCGGCGGCCTGCGTGGTCAGCTCGGTCAGCGCGAGGTCGGGCAGTTCGGTGACCAGCGGCGCTTCGGCGGGCTCCTCGGCCAGCGTCAGCGACAGCTCGGCCAGCGGTTCCGGCTCGACGACGGGGGCGACAACAGGCGGGGCCAGCGGCGCCGCCTCGACCGACTCCACGGCCGGCAGGTCCAGACTGAAATCGGGCGCCAGCGGCAGCTCGGCGACGACGGGTGCAGGCGCCTCGGGCTCGGGCAACGGCGCGGCCTCGGCCACCAGGTCCAGCACCGGTTCGGGCGCCGTCGACGCCGCGGCTTCCGGCTGCAGCGGCAGCAGCTCGCCGTGCAGGCGCAGCGCGTCCGCACTGCGGCGCAGCGGTTCGGCCTGGTGCTGGCCCGCGGCCAGACCGGCAATCTGCTCGCGCCATTGCGTGAAATAGTCCAGAGCCGCGCCGGTGAAGGCCAGCAGCGCCGCATCGGCGCGCGGCTGGGCGTCGGCCAGGCGGGCGTTGTAGAGCTGTTCGCAGGCCCAGGCGCCCTCGCCGAACTCGTTCAGACCCACCATGCGGGCGCTGCCCTTGAGCGTGTGGAAGGCACGGCGCACTACGGTCAGCTGGGACTGCTCGGCCGGCTGGGCTTGCAGCGCCTGCAGCGCGGCCTGCGCATTGGCCAGCACCTCCTGGGCTTCCTCCAGGAAGATCTCGCGCATCTCCGGGTCGTCGGCCACGCTGGGCGCGGCGGACTCGTGTACCACCGCGGGCGCCGGACCGGGCGCCGGGGCCGGCTCGGGGGCAGGTGCGGCGGCCAGGTCGGGCAGGTTCAGGTCCGGCAGCTCGAAATCGGCCAGCGAGGGCAGCGGCAGCGTGGCGGCCGGTGCGTCGGCTGCAAACTCGGCCACCGCGTCGGCGGCGGGCTCGGCCGGATCCAGGTGGAAGCCGCTGGCCTCGAAGTCCGGCAGCTCCACCGCACCCTCGCGCCGGCCCATCACCGGGTCCAGGCGGCCACTGGCCTCGTCGAAATGGAACATGCGCTTGGCGAGCTGGGGCTGCACGCTGAGCATGTCGATCATGAAACCCAGGGCGCCCAGGTTGTTGGCCAGGCGCTCGAACACGCCCAGCGCGCCGGCGCGCTCGAAGTCGATCTCGGTGTTGGCCAGGCCATCCACGTCGTCGCGCATGCGCAGGCAGGCATGCGCCGCCTGGTCCAGGCCCAGCACGCTGAACACGCCACGCATGGCCGACAGCTGGGCCGGCACCGGGATCAGCAGCTCGCGCTGCACCGGGTCGCGGAAGTATTCGTCCGCCTGGCGCTCGATCTCGGCCAGGCTGGCGCGCAGCTCGTGCACCACGCTGCCCAGCGTCTGCCGGTCGGACACGCGCCGGTAGAGCTCCTCCATCCAGTCTTCCAGCGGCTCTGCCGGCTGGCCCTGGGACACGGCCTGCACGCGGCTGGCCAGGCGTCGCACGCGCTCGGCCTGCTCGGGCTGGTCGAAGGCAGCGTCTTCCAGCGCAGCCTCCACGTACAGCAGGCTGGTCGCGACCTCCATGGCCAGCGCGGGCGGTGGCGCCTCGCCGGAGCGCAGCGTCGCGACCACCGCGCGCTGCAGCGTCTGCGCCAGCACCTCGCCGCTGGGGAACAGGCGGCCCAGCGATTCGGACAGCGCGGCGAACTGCTCGTCCAGCCCGGCGGCGCGATGCTGGTCGCCCTCGGCGGCGCTGGACCAGCCCTCCTTGGCTGCCAGCACGCGGCGGCGCGCCTGGGCGACCCAGGCGGGGTCGATGCGGCCCAGGCTGTCGTCCTGGTAGTCGCCGGCCTGGTCTTCGGTCAGGCGGTAGGCCTCGTGCACCGCCAGCAGCCGCGGGCCCACGCCCTGGCTGATGCGGCACTGGGCGCAGAAGAACAGCAGGTCCTGCGCGAGACGTTCGCGCTGGGCCTCGTCACCGGTACGGCCCAGCTGGCGCAGCTCGCTCAGCAGGCGCGATCCCAGGCGCTTGAGGTAGGCGTCGCTGCCCAGCAGCTTGAGCGCCTGGCCCTCGAACACACCGGCGGCGAGCTGCCACAGCGTGCGGCCCTGACCCGGCGGCAGCGCCGCAGCCAGGCCTTCGCACAGATTGCTGAGCTGGGCTGCATGCTGCGGACCGGGCTCGCGCATCTGCCGCAGCAGCGCGGCCTCGAAGGGCGCGCGCATGGCCTCGGGCGAACGCGGCGCGATGCCTTCCTCCAGCGCGATGATGCGCCAGCTCCATTCGAATGCCCACAGGTCGGCCGGGTGGATGCGCTCCGCCCCGTTGAGCTGCTGCAGCGCCTGGTAGCCCGGGTAGAGCGACAGCGGCGAGGTCTTGTTGCCGGCCAGCAGCCGGGCCACGTAGGCCAGCAGCGCGAAGTCGGCGCGCTCTATGGTGTCGACCGTGGCGGCCTCGACCTCCAGCGGATGCTCGGCCAGGCGCTGCACCGCGGTCTCGGCCGCACGCAGCACCGTGGCACCGGCCGGCAGGCCGACCAGGGACAGCACGCCGCCCACCTGGTGCAGCTGGGCGGCGGCCTGCTGCAGCGCGGCGCTGGGCGGGGTGTCGCTGCCGAACGCGGCCAGGCGGTTGTCGCCGCTGTCGCGCACATGGCGGCGCAGGGTCTTGTGCACCGACTCTATCGAGCGGCGCAATTCCTCCTGCACCCAGGCCAGCGGGCTCAGGTCGGCCGGGGTGTCGGGATCTCGCAGGGCGCTGTCCATGCCGGGTTCTCGCTGGTGCGCGGTCACGAGACCTTGAATCGGGCCACCGACGCGCGCAGCGCCTCGGCGGAACGGGACAGCTCATGCACCATCTGAGCGGTGGAGCGCGTGCCCTCGGAGGTCTGCTCGGTGACCGCGAAGATGTGCTGGATGTTGGCCGCCACCTCGTTGGCGTGCTCGGCCTCCTGGCGGGCTTCGGCCGAGATGCGCACGATCAGCTGGTCCAGCTGGCGGGACACCTGGTCAATGTCTTCCAGCGCCTTGCCGGCCGCGTCGGACAGCTGCGTGCCCTCGACCACGCCGCGCGTGGAGCGCTCCATGGCGGCCACCGCGTCATGCGTGTCGGTCTGAATGGTCTTGACCAGCGCCGCGATGCGGCGGGTCGCGTCGGCCGAACGTTCGGCCAGGCGCTGCACCTCTTCTGCCACCACCGAGAAGCCGCGACCGGCCTCGCCGGCCGATGCCGCCTGGATGGCCGCGTTCAGCGCCAGCACATTGGTCTGCTCGGTAATGTCGGAGATCAGCTCGGTGATCTCGCCGATCTCCTGGGACGACTCGCCCAGGCGTTTGATGCGCTTGGAGGTCTCCTGGATGGAGTCGCGGATGGTGTTCATGCCGGCGATGTTGTTCTGCATCGCGGACAGACCCTGCTCGGCCGCCTGACGGCTCTGGCGCGCCACCTCGGCGGTGGTCTGCGCCTGCGCAGACACCTCGTTGATTCGGCCGGCCATCTCCAGCACCGCCTGGCCGGTGGCCTGGATCTCGTGCAGCTGCTCCTTGGACGCGGCCAGCAGGTCGGTGGAGGTCTGGTCCACCGCGCCGGTGGTGTCGGTCACGCGCGCGGCGGTGCTCTGCACCTGGGACACCAGGCTGCGCAGCTCCTCCACCGTGTAGTTCACCGAGTCGGCGATCGCGCCGGTGATGTCTTCCGTCACCGTGGCCTGTTGCGTGAGGTCGCCCTCGGCCACCGTGGCCAGCTCGTTCATCAGCCGCAGAATCGCGGCCTGGTTGGCGTCGTTGACGCGCTTGGCCTCGCGCTCCTGCGCCTCGGCTTCGCGGCGCTGGGCCTCGGCCAGCTCGGCACGGCGGGCCTGGTCGGACAGGTACAGGCGCAGAAAGCCCACCACGCCGCCGACCAGCGCGGCCAGCGAAGCCAGCATCACGACGATCAGGCCCCAGCCGGCGCCGCCGGTCTGCTCCAGCTCGGCCGCGACCTGCTCCAGGCCTTTGCGCAGCGGTTCGGAGTCGTTGAGGATGGCGGTCTGCGCCTCGCGCGCGGCCACCAGGCCCTGCAGATTGCTCAGAATGGCCGCAGCCTGGGTGCGGGTCTGCTCGTACTGGGTCAGCAGGGCCTGCAGGCGCTCCTTCAGCTGCGGGTCGCGAGCCGCGTTCAGGCGCAGCTCGGGGCTGCCGTTGAGCAGCGCCTCGGTGATGAGCTTGAAGGAGTTCAGGTCCTTGCCCAGCAGGAACACCGCCTCGGGGCTGACGCCCTCCTGCGTGAGGAATTCATTGGCGCTCTTGCCGATGCGCTGGGTCAGCATCACCAGCTGGCCCACGGCCGACACCTCGCCGGCCGAGGAGCCGATCTGCAGCGCCTGCGAAGACACGGCTTCGGCGCTCTCCAGCAGGTCGCTGGACTGGTGATTGATCGCGCGCAAGGCCTGACCCACCTGGGTCAGGATCTTCTCCTGCGACTGCACGACCTTGCCGTTCTTCTCGGCACGGTCCACCAGCGGCCCCAGCTGCTCCAGCGTGGGCTGCACGCCGGCCGGCGCGATCGCCAGTTCCCCCTCACCGGTGCGCAGGTTGGTGACCACGCGACCCAGCGTGCCCACGGACTCGCGCAGCTCCGCAAACGCGGCGGGCTGGCCCACCAGCGCGGCAGACACGGACTTGGCCATGCGCTGCGAGTGCATCAGCGCCTGACCGGCCGCGCGCACCTGGGCCGCGCTGCGATTGCCGCTCACGATGGCCCAGCTGACGCTGGCCGCCGTGCCCACCAGGCCCACCGCCACCAGCGCGGTCAGCAGGCGCTGACGCTGGCGCCCCTGGGCGGCGCGCTCGGCCTCGCTGGGCGCGGGCGTGGCCAGCGTCGGTTCAGCCGCCTGGGTGGTCGGGCCGAAGCTCACCGTGCTGGGTGCGAACTCGCTGGACGGGCCTGGCTCGGTCGGCAGAGCCGGGGAGATGATGGACTCGGTCTCGGCCCGCGTCGGCAGCTCGGCCGCCCGCGTCGGGTCGAAACTGCTGCGCAGCGTGTCCACATCGGTATCCGCCGCGTCGGTGTGTGCCGCCGCGGTGTCGGCTTCGGACTTTCCCCTGATCTTGTCCAGCAGGCTCATCTCACCCTCTTCTGAAATAGTTCGGCTCGCGCCCGACGCGCCCGCGGCGCGGGTTCAGGCGACGATGCGCAGGAAGCTGCCCTGTCGCGACAGCGCCTCCAGATCGATCTCTTGCCAGGCCCGACCGGTCTCGTCGCGGCGCAGGGCGCCAGCGAAGCGCGGCCGGAAGCCGCTGGACGGTTCGGTATCGAGCGGCAGCTGTTCGTCGCTGCGCAGCCCCACCAGCCGATCCACCCACAGTGCGCAATTCAGGTTGAGCTCGGCATTCAGCGCCACCAGGCGGTGCTGGGCCTGCAGCGGCCGGCCCGGCTGGGCCTCGCGCAGCCCCAGGTAGACCGCCAGTTCCACCACGGTGAACAGACCGCCGCGCAGGTTGGCCACACCCGCCAGCCAGGGCTGGGCGTAGGGCACGGGCTGCAGCGCCACCGGCGCGAAGATTTCGCTGGTCTGCTTCAGCGAGAACAGCAGACCCACGCCCTCGCATTCCACCGCCAGCCAGTTCGCGACCAGCGTCTGCTCGCGCGCGGCCTGCATGCGCTCGGCCAGCCGCTGCTGCAGATCACGCAATGCCTGCTTGTTGCTCATCAGTGCCGCCCGATCGCCCGCAGGCACAAGAGTCGATGCACGGCCTGCATCGGGTTCAGCCCAGGGCCTTGATCTTGGCGAGGAGTTCCTCGGCCTTGACCGGCTTGACCACGTAGTCGCTCGCGCCCTGGCGCATGCCCCAGACCTTGTCGGTCTCCTGGCCCTTGCTGGTGCACATGATGACCGGCACACCGGCATAGCGCTGATCGCGCGTGATGGTGCGGGTCAGCTGGAAGCCGTTCTGGCCGGGCATCACCACGTCCATCAGGATCAGATCAGGCTTGGCCTCGGCCAGACGCTTGAGGGCTTCCTCGCCGTTCTCGGCGGTGCGCACGCGGTAGCCGCGCTTGACCAGCATCTCGGAGAGCGCGTGCAGCTCGGTCTTGGAATCGTCAACCAGCAGAATGTCTTGAATGCTCATGGCGGTTCTCGATGGGCTGGCCGGGTCAGCGGCAGTGCTGGGCCACGGCCTGCAGCAACTGGTCCTTGGTGAACGGCTTGGTCAGGTAGTCCTGCGAGCCCACCATGCGGCCGCGGGCCTTGTCGAACAGGCCATCCTTGGACGACAGCATGATGACCGGCACGCCCGCGAACTGCGGGTTGCGCTTGATGATGGCGCAGGTCTGGTAACCATCCAGCCGCGGCATCAGGATGTCGCAGAACACCAGGTCGGGATGGAAGTCGCCCAGTTTGGCCAGCGCATCGAAGCCATCCTCGGCCAGCGCGACCTCGTGGCCACCCTGCTTCAGGAAGATCTCGGCGCTGCGCCGTATCGTGTTGCTGTCGTCGATGACGAGGACTCGGGTCGGTCCGTTCAACCTTGTCTCCTCGGAGGCTGGGGGCGGGAGCCGGTCAGGCGCCTCAGATGCGAACCATCTCGAAGTCTTCCTTGCGGGCGCCGCATTCCGGACAGGTCCAGTTCATGTCGACGTCGGCCCACTTGGTGCCCGGGGCAATGCCGTGCTCGGGGTCGCCCGCGGCTTCGTCGTAGATCCATCCGCAGATCAGGCACATCCAGGTGCTGGGTTCGCTCACGATGCTCAAGGTTGCTCACTACAATCGACCCATTCTAGCCAGGGCCGGAGCGGTCCAGGCTGAGGACAAACGCCTGCCCCGGCGCCCGACGGCGGGCGCATTTCGCGGCAGACTCCAGGCCTTGCGGCGCCCGCCGCGCCGCGCCCGCCAAAACACATGAGCTCAACCTCCCGCCCCGCCGACCCTGCGGTCGAACTCCCCCAAGACGAGCAGGACGGCCAGCCGCCGGCCTGCGTGCTGTGCTTCAACGCCAGCGACGCCACCGGCGCCGGTGGCCTGGCCGGCGATGTCGCGACGGTGGCCGCCATGGGCGCCCACTGTCTGCCCGTGGTCAGCGCGGTCGTGCTGCGCGACACCGCCGAGGTGTTCGAGCACCAGGCGCTGGACGCCGACCTGATCGCCGAGCAGGCCCGCCACATCCTCGAGGACGTGCCCATCACCGCCTGGAAGGTGGGCTTCCTGGGCAATGCCGAGGGCGTCAGCGCGGTCGCCGAGGTGCTCAGCGACTACCCCGACGTGCCCCTGGTCACCTACCTGGCCTCGGTCTCCTGGATGGAAGAGGACGACCAGCAGAGCTACCTGGACGCGCTGCGCGAGCTGGTGCTGCCGCAGACCACGGTGCTGATCGGCAACCACAAGACGCTGACCGACTTCCTGCTGCCCGACTGGGACAGCGACCGCCCCGCGTCCGCGCGCGAGCTGGCGGTGGCAGCCGCGCAGTCCGGCGCCCAGCATGTGCTGGTGACCGGCATCCAGCTGCCCAACCAGTACGTGGACAACGTGCTGGCCAGCTCGCAGGGGCCTATCGCCGGCGAGAAGTTCGAGCGCTTCGAGACCGCCTTCGTGGGCGCCGGCGACACGCTGTCCGCCGCGATCGCGGCGCTGCTGTCGGTGGGCGCCGAGCTGCACTCGGCCGCCAGCGAGGCGCTGTCCTTCCTGGACCAGTCGCTGGATGCGGGCTTCCGCCCCGGCATGGGCAACGTGATCCCCGACCGCTTCTTCTGGGCGCTGCCGCCCGCCGAGGAAGGCGCGGACGACGCGCTGCACGACCCCGAAACCGACACCGCCGCGCCGGCCGACAAGCCGCCCCGCCGCGTGCACTGACGCCTTTTCCGATGGCCAGCAATCAAGACCTGTTCGAGCGCGCCTCGCGCGTGATCCCCGGCGGCGTGAACTCGCCCGTGCGCGCCTTCCGCGCGGTGGGCGGCACGCCCCGCTTCATCGCCCGCGGTCAGGGCCCCTACATCTGGGATGCCGAGGGCCGGCGCTATATCGACTACATCGGCTCCTGGGGCCCCATGATCCTGGGCCACGGCCACCCGGCGGTGCTGGAGGCGGTGCAGAAGGCCGCGACCGAGGGCTTCTCCTTCGGCGCCCCCACCGAGCGCGAGATCGAGCTGGCCGAGGAAATCCTCAAACTGGTGCCCAGCATCGACCAGGTGCGCCTGGTCAGCTCCGGCACCGAGGCCACGATGAGCGCCATACGCCTGGCGCGCGGCGCCACCGGCCGCCACAAGTTCATCAAGTTCGAGGGCTGCTACCACGGCCACACCGACGCGCTGCTGGTGAAGGCCGGCTCCGGTCTGGCCACCTTCGGCCACCCGACCAGCGCTGGCGTGACGCCCGGTGCGGCGGCCGACACGCTGGTGCTGGAGTACAACAACGTCGAGCAGCTGGAAGCCACGTTTGCGGAAGCCGGCGCCGAACTGGCCTGCGTGATCATCGAGCCCATCGCGGGCAATATGAACTTCGTGCGGGCCTCCGTGCCCTTCATGAGTGCACTGCGCCGCCTGTGCACGCAGCACGGCGCGCTGCTGGTGCTGGACGAGGTGATGACGGGCTTCCGTGTCGCGCTGGGCTCGGCGCAGTCGCACTACGCCAAGCTCATTCCCGGCTTTGCACCCGACATCTCGGTGTTCGGCAAGGTCATAGGCGGCGGCATGCCGCTGGCGGCCTTCGGCGCCAAGCGCGAGGTGATGCAACACCTGGCCCCGCTGGGCGGCGTCTACCAGGCCGGCACGCTGTCGGGCAACCCGGTGGCCACCGCCTGCGGCCTGGCCACGCTGCGCGAGATCCAGAAGCCCGGCTTCTTCGATGCACTGTCGGCCCGCACCCGCCAGCTGGTGGACGGCCTCAAGGCCGTGGCGGCCGAGAACGGCGTGCCCTTCAGCGCCGACAGCGAGGGTGGCATGTTCGGCTTCTTCCTGCTGCCCGAGCTGCCTCAGAACTACACGACCGTGATGAGCACCGACAAGGAGCGCTTCAACCGCTTCTTCCACGCGATGCTGGATGCAGGCA
Organism: uncultured Roseateles sp.; assembly: GCF_913777145.1. Classification (GTDB taxonomy): domain Bacteria; phylum Pseudomonadota; class Gammaproteobacteria; order Burkholderiales; family Burkholderiaceae_C; genus Pelomonas. The sequence goes on along the minus strand of NZ_CAJYPS010000014.1, from coordinate 207,754 downwards.
TCTATCTTGCTCCGGCGCTTTACGAAGCGGGCTTCGTGTCGGCGGCCCACAGCGAGGCTGACATCGAGGCCACCCTGGCAGCGGCCCGCACGGCGCTGCGCTGATTCCTGACGCCCTGCGGGGCCGACCGACATGCATCTGCACATCCTGGGCATCTGCGGCACCTTCATGGGCGGCATCGCGGCGCTGGCGCGCGAGGCCGGCCACAAGGTGACCGGCTGCGACGCCAACGTCTACCCGCCCATGAGCACCCAGCTGGAAGCGCTGGGCATAGAGCTGATCGAGGGCTTCGGCGCCGAGCAGCTCGCGCTCCAGCCCGACGTGTTCGTGATCGGCAACGTGGTCACGCGCGGCGAGCGCTTCCCGCTGATGGAAGCCATCCTGGACGCCGGCCTGCCCTACACCTCCGGCCCGCAATGGCTGGCCGAGAACGTGCTGCAAGGGCGGCACGTGCTGGCCGTGGCCGGCACGCATGGCAAGACCACCACCACCTCCATGCTGGCCTGGATACTGGAGCACGCGGGGCTGAATCCCGGCTTCCTGGTGGGCGGCGTGCCGCAGAACTTCGGGGTGTCGGCGCGGCTCGGGACTGGAAAGACGTTTGTCATCGAGGCCGATGAATACGACACGGCCTTCTTCGACAAGCGCAGCAAGTTCGTGCACTACCGGCCGCGCACCGCCATCCTGAACAACCTCGAGCACGACCACGCGGACATCTTCCCCGACCTGGCTGCGATCGAGACCCAGTTCCACCACCTGGTGCGCACCGTGCCGCCCAGCGGCCGCCTGGTCGTGAACGCCCGCGAAGAGTCGCTGCAGCGCGTGATCGCACGCGGCTGCTGGAGCGAGCTGCTGCGCTTTGGCGCCAAGAAGGAAGAAGCCGGCATGCTGCGCGCGCGCGGCGAGCCCCAGGCCTTCGACGTGCTGCGCGGCAGCCTCAAGGTGGCGCGGGTCGAGTGGGGCCTGATCGGCGAGCACAACCAGCTCAACGCATTGGCCGCGATCGCCGCGGCCGAGCATGTGGGCGTGACGCCGGAACAGTCGGCCGCCGCGCTGGCCGAGTTCCAGAACGTGCGCCGGCGCATGGAGCTGCGCGGCGAAGTGCGGGGCATCAAGGTCTATGACGACTTCGCCCACCACCCCACGGCGATACGCACGACGGTGAACGGCCTGCGCCGCCGCATCGCGCCGGCCGAGCGCATCCTGGCCATCTTCGAGCCACGCTCCAACACCATGAAGCTGGGCACCATGAAGGCCCAGCTGCCCTGGGCGCTGGAGGAGGCCGACCTGTCCTTCTGCAACCAGCAGGGCCTGGCCTGGGATGCCAAGGAGGCGCTGGCGCCGCTGGGCGCCAGCGCCTTCGTCGGCGGCGATGTGGACGCGCTGGTGGCCGCGATCGTCAAGGCCGCCAAGCCGGGCGACCACCTGCTGTGCATGAGCAATGGCGGCTTCGGCGGCATTCACGAGAAGCTGCTCCAGGCGCTGGCCGGCTGAGGCCACGCCCACGGCGTGACGCGCTAGCATCGCGCACGCCTCCGTCGCGGGGCGACCAGGAGCAGCCCCATGGCCCTACTCGGCTTCGAGATCCTCTCCGTGCCGGTGCGTGACCCGCAGCGCGCCAAGGCCTTCTACCGCGACGTGCTGGGCTTCGAGCTCATACGCGAGGAGCCCATGGGCCCCGGCATGACCTGGATACAGCTGGCACCTGCCGGCCAGCCGGTGACCATCGCGCTGGTCACCTGGTTCGACGCCATGCCGCCGGGCGCGCTGCAGGGGGTGATGATCAACACCGACGACATCGACGCCGAACACGCCCGGCTGAGCGCGCTGGGGTTGCAGCTCAGCGAGATCGGCAGCCAGCCCTGGGGCCGCTATGCGATGCTCCAGGACCCGGACGGCAACGGCTGGGTGCTCCGGCAGCCGCCGGTCACGCCCTGAACCCGCTCACTTGGGATACAGCACCATCTGCGTGCAGCGGAACAGCGCCAGGGTCTTGCCGGTGTCGCGGTGCGTGACCACCGCGTCCCACACCTGGGTGGTGCGGCCCAGATGCACCGGCGTGGCCAGGCAGTCCACCATGCCTTCGCGGGCCGTGCCCAGGTGGTTGGACTTCAGCTCTATCGTCGTGAAGCCGGTGGCGCCTTCCGGCAGGTTGGCAATGCAGCCATAGCCCGCGCAGGTGTCGGCCAGCGTGACCAGGCTGCCCGCATGCAAAAAGCCGTTAGGGGCCATCAGCTCGGGGCGCACCGCCAGTTCGGCCCGGATGGCCGCGGGGGCGGCGTCCAGGATCACGATGCCCAGCAGGCCCGGCAGATTGGTCTGGCCGCGCTGGTTGAACTGGTCGGCGGTGGGCATGGGGCGTCTCCTTGGTGATCTAACGACCATGCTAGGCGCAAGACCGGGCCCCGCGCTGTCGCGGGTGTGAAAGCCCCGCGGCCTCAGGCGGGCGTGGGGCCGCCGTCGCGGCGGTTCAGTGCATGCACCTGGCGGCCGCCGCCGGGCAGGGCCTTGAGGTATTTGAAGGTGCCGGTCGCGTGGGCGCACAGCTTGCCGTCGCCGCCGAACACCGAGCCCTCACAGAAGGCCATGGTGGTGGAGCGGTGCAGCAGCCGGCCCACGGCCCGCAGCTCGCCCTCGCCGGGGCGCATGAAGCTGGTCTTCATCTCCACGGTCACCACGCCCGGGCCCAGGTCGGTGGCGCCGTCATCCTGCGCGCGCCGGTTCACGCTGCGGGCCGCATGGGCCATGGCCACGTCCAGCAGCGTCATCACCACGCCGCCGTGCGCCACGCGCCAGGAGTTCAGGTGGGGCTCGGCCACGGCGAGGCGCAGCTCGGCCTCGCCATCGCCCAGCGCGTGCAGCGTCAGGCCCAGGTGTTCGACAAAGGGGATGTGGACGGGAAAGGGGATCAAGGCGGTCGTTCCGGTTGCGTCTGCTCGGGGCGTCGCATCATCGCGCAGCCCCGTGGTGGGCCAGACCTCAGCCGCCGTGCACCGCGCTGACGCCGCCGTCCACCGCCAGGATCTGGCCGGTGATGTGCTTGCCGGCGCGTGACGCGAACAGCAGCGCCGCGCCCTTGAGGTCGTCGTCGTCGCCGATGCGGTTCAGCGGCGCATGGGCGGCCATCTTGTCCTCGCCCACCGCGGCCAGCAGGCCCTTGGTCATCTTGCTCGGGAAGAAGCCCGGCGCCAGTGCGTTGACGGTGATGCCGTACTGACCCCACTCGCCGGCCAGCGCACGCGTGAAGTTCACGGCCGCGCCCTTGCTGGTGTTGTAGGCAATGGTCTTCATCGCGCCCAGGTTGCCCGACAGACCGGCGATGGAGGCCACGTTGATGATGCGGCCCGACTTGCGCGGAATCATGCTGGCCTTGGCCACGGCCTGGGCGAACACGAAGAGGCTGCGGATGTTGAGGTCCATGACCTTGTCCCAGGCCTCCAGCGGATGTTCCTCGGCCGGCGCGCCCCAGGTGGCGCCCGCGTTGTTGACGAGGATGTCGATCTGGCCCAGGCGCTCCAGGGTCTCGGCCACCACGCGGTGGGCTTCCTCGGGCTTGGCCGCGTCGGCCGCGATCCAGCGGGCGTCTATGCCCTTGGCCTGCAGCTCGGCCGCGGCCTCCTCCAGGTCGGCCGCCTTGCGCGAGGTCAGCATGATCTTGGCGCCGGCCTCACCCAGCGCCTCGGCGATCTGCAGCCCCAGGCCGCGCGAGCCGCCGGTGACCAGGGCCACCTGGCCGGTGAGGTCGAACAGGGATTGGACTTTGGTGCTCATGGGTTTGTCTCCTGTGATTCAGAACCAGTCGGCCTGCACCTCGCGGCACAGCGGCTCGCGGCGGGCCACGACCTCCAGCCACGCGCTGATCTTGGGCAGCTCGTAGGCGAAGAAATAGCGGGCCGCAGCGCGCTTGCCCTCGGCGAAGGCGCCCTCACCGCCCACGGCCAGCGCCACGTCCAGCCACAGCCAGGCCAGCACCGTGTGGCCGAAGGCCTGCAGATAGGGCACGGCATTGGCCAGCGCCTCTTCGGGCTCGCCAGTGCTCCAGGCCTTCTTGGTGGCGCCGCCCACCTGCGCGAGCGCCGCGGCCAATTGGTTGGCCTGCGGCGCCCAATCGGTGTGGATGGCGCGTTCAATGGTCTGCTGCACGCGGGCCGCGAGTGCCGCGAGCGACGCCCCACCCTGCTGCACCACCTTGCGGCCCAGCAGGTCCAGCGCCTGGATGCCGTGCGTGCCCTCGTGGATCATGTTGAGGCGCTGGTCGCGCCAGTACTGCTCGACGGGGAAGTCCCGCGTGTAGCCATAGCCGCCCAGCACCTGGATGGCCAGCGAGTTGGCCTCCAGGCACCACTCGCTGGGCCAGCTCTTGGCGATGGGGATGAGCACATCCAGCAGCGCCTGGGCTTGCGCCCGGTCCTCGCCCGTGTGCAACTCGTCCACCAGGCGGGCGCAGTACAGCTCCAGCGCCAGGCCGCCCTCCACATAACTCTTCTGTGCGAGCAGCATGCGGCGCACATCGGCGTGTTCGATGATGGGCCGCTGGGGGCTGGCCGCATCCTTGCCGGCGGCCGTCATGGGCCGGCCCTGCGGCCGCTGCTTCGCGTAGTCCAGCGAGGCCTCATAGCCCGCATAGCCCAGCATCACCGCGCCCAGGCCCACGCCTATGCGGGCCTCGTTCATCATGTGGAACATCGCGCGCAGGCCCTCGCCGGGCTTGCCGACCAGGTAGCCGATCGCGCCCTTGCGGCCGCCCGGCGTGAAGCGGCCTTCACCAAAGTTCAGCAGGCAGTTGGTGGTGCCGCGGTAGCCCAGCTTGTGATTGAGGCCGGCCAGCACCACGTCGTTGCGCTCGCCGGTCAGCTCGGCGCGCTCGTTCACGAGCCGCTTGGGCACGATGAACAGCGAGATGCCCTTGGTGCCCGGAATCAGCTTGCCATCTGGCCCCGGGATCTTGGCGAGGACCAGGTGGACGATGTTCTCGGTGATCTCGTGCTCGCCGCCCGAGATCCACATCTTGTGGCCGGTGAGGCGGTAGCGCGGGCCCAGTGCGTCGCCCTCGTCCTCCAGCTCCGCGCGGGTCGCGATGTCGGACAGCGAGGAGCCGGCCTGCGGCTCGGACAAACACATGGTGCCGAACCAGCGGCCCGCGAACTCTGATCGAGCAAACACCTCGCGCTGCAGCGGCGTGCCATGCGCCATCAGGAGGCTGGCATTGCCCGAGGTCAGCATCGCGTAGCCGCCCATGGCCACGCTGGCCTTGCTGAAGAAGGCGTTGCCCGCCATCTCGATGACGCAGGGCAGCTGCATGCCGCCCACGTCGTAGTCCTGCGCGGCGGCCAGCATGCCGGACTCCGCATAGGCCAGCGCCGCGTCATGCGTGGCCTGCGGCAGGTGCACGCGCTCGCCGTCGAAATGCGGCTCCTGCGTGTCAGCCAGCCGATTGAACGGCGCGAACTTCTCGCGGGCGATCTTTTCGCAGGTGTCCAGCACCGCGCCAAAGGTCTCGGCCGAATGCTCGGCAAAGCGCTCACGCGCGGTCAGGTCGCTGGCCTTGAGCCAGTCGAACAGCAGGAAATCCAGGGTTTCGCGCAAGGTGGGCATCCTCTCCATGGAGGCAGGGCCCAGCCCTGCCGACAGATCCAGCGGCCCCTGCAGATCCGGCTCTGCCGGGCGGCCAGGGGCGCCCCCTGAGGGGGCCGGCGAAGCCGGTAGGGGGGTGCTCGTCAGAGCACTTCGAATATTCCAGCCGCGCCCATGCCCCCGCCAATGCACATGGTCACGCACACGCGCTTGGCGCCACGACGCTTGCCTTCGATCAGCGCATGGCCGGTCAGGCGCTGGCCCGACACGCCATAGGGGTGGCCGATGGCAATCGCGCCGCCGTTCACGTTCAGGCGGTCCATCGGGATGCCCAGCGTGTCCGCGCAGTACAGCACCTGCACCGCGAAAGCCTCGTTCAGCTCCCACAGGTCGATGTCGGCGACGGTCAGGCCCAGCTTCTTCAGCACCTTAGGGACTGCGAACACCGGGCCGATGCCCATTTCATCGGGCTCGCAGCCGGCCACCGCAAAGCCCAGGAAGCGGCCCAGGGGTTTGAGGTTGTGCGTGGACGCGTACTGCTCGGACACCAGCGCGCAAGCCCCGGCCCCGTCGCTGAACTGGCTGGCATTGCCGGCCGTGATGACACCACCCGGCAGCGCGGTGCGTATGTCCTTGATGCCCTCGTAGGTCGTGCCCTCGCGCAGGCCCTCATCGGCGCTGACGGTCACCTCCTTGGTGATCAGGCCCAGCGCCTTGTCGGCCACGCCCATGGTCACGGTGATGGGCACCATCTCGGCGTTGAACAGGCCCTCGGCCTGGGCCGCGCAGGCCTTTTGCTGGCTGGCTGCGCCATAGCGGTCCATGCGCTCCTTGGCGATGTTGTAGCGCTTGGCCACGTTCTCGGCCGTGTGCAGCATGCTCCAGTAGATCTCGGGCTTGTTCTTGGACAACCAGCCCTCGTGGATCATGTGGCGGTTGGCCTCGTTCTGCACGCAGGAGATGCTCTCCACGCCGCCGGCCACGAACACATCGCCCTCGCCGGCGATGATGCGCTGCGCGGCCATCGCGATGGTCTGCAGGCCGCTGGAGCAGAAACGGTTGATGGTGACGCCCGCCACCGTCACCGGCAGGCCGGCGCGCAGCGCGATCTGGCGTGCGATGTTGGAGCCGGTCGCGCCCTCGGGCGTGGCGCAGCCCATCAGCACGTCCTCGACGGCGCCGCCCTCGATGCCGGCGCGCTCCAGCGCGGCCTTCACGACGTGGCCGCCCAGCGTCGCGCCGTGGGTCATGTTGAAGCTGCCCTTCCAGCTCTTGGCGAGCGGCGTGCGGGCGGTGGAAACGATCAGTGCGTTGCTCATGTCTTGATCCTTATGCGTTCGGCGTCGACGGCGGCGCTCAGGTGAAGGACTTGCCTTCGGCCACCAGGCGGGCCAGCAGCGGGGCCGGCGTCCAGAACTTGGCGTCGTCCATGGGGTTCTGTGCAAACCGCTTCATCGCCTGCACCACGTTGAAGAGGCCCACGGTGTCGGCATAGCACATGGGGCCGCCGCGCCACAGCGGGAAGCCGTAGCCGGTGAGGTAAACCATGTCCACATCGGACGCGCGCTGGGCGATGCCCTCTTCCAGCAGGTGCGCGGCCTCGTTGACCAGCGCGAACACCAGGCGGTGCACGATTTCCTCGTCGCTGATCTCGCGCGTCTTGGCGCCAATCGCCTCGCGGTGCTTGGCCAGCATCTCCGCCACCACCGGCGACGGGATCGCGTCGCGCTTGCCGGGCTGGTAGTCGTACCAGCCGGCGCCGGTCTTCTGGCCGTAGCGGCCCAGCTCGCACAGGCGGTCGGCGCTGGCCGAATACTTCATGTGGGGCTTCTCCACATAGCGGCGCTTGCGGATGGCCCAGCCGATGTCGTTGCCGGCCAGGTCGCCCATGCGGAAGGGGCCCATCGCGAAGCCGAACTTCTCGACCGCCCTGTCCACCTGTTGCGGCGTGCAGCCCTCGTCCAGCAGGAAGCCGGCCTGGCGGCTGTACTGCTCGATCATGCGGTTGCCGATGAAGCCGTCGCACACGCCCGACACCACGGCCGTCTTCTTGATCTTCTTGGCCGTAGCCATCACGGTGGCCAGCACGTCCTTGGCCGTGGCCTTGCCGCGCACCACCTCCAGCAGCTTCATCACATTGGCCGGGCTGAAGAAGTGCATGCCCACCACGTCCTGCGGACGCTTCGTGAAGGACGCAATCTTGTCCACATCCAGCGTGGAGGTGTTGGACGCCAGGATGGCGCCGGGCTTGGCGACCGCGTCCAGCTGCTTGAACACCGCCTCCTTCACGCCAATCTCCTCGAACACCGCCTCGATGATGAGGTCGCAGTCCTTGAGGTCGTCATAGCTCAGCGTGGTGGACAGCAGCGCCATGCGTTGGGCGTACTTGTCCTCCTTCAGCTTGCCCTTCTTGACCTGGGCCTCGTAGTTCTTCTTGATCGTGGCCACGCCACGGTCCAGCGCCTCCTGCTTGGTCTCCAGGATGGTGACGGGCAGGCCAGCGTTCAGGAAGTTCATGGAGATGCCGCCGCCCATGGTGCCGGCACCGATGACGCCCACCTTGGTGATGCTGCGCAGCGGCGTGTCCTCGGGCACATCGGCGATCTTGCTGGCCGCGCGCTCCGCAAAGAACGCATGGCGCAGCGCCTTGGACTCAGGCGTCTGCATCAGCGCCGCAAAACCCTCGCGCTCGGCCTTCATGCCGTCCTCGAACTTCATCGTCACCGCGCCGGCCACCGCCTCCAGGCAGCGCAGCGGCGCGGGGAAGTTCTTGCTCATGCCGCCCACCATGTTGCGGGCGAACTGGAAGTAAGCATCCGGGTTGGCGTGGCGGGCCTTGAGCTCGCGCACCTTGGGCAGCGGCCGCGCATCGGCCACTTCCAGCGCATAGGTGATGGCGCCATCCAGCAGGTCGCCCTCGATGATCTTCTGGAACAGCTTCTGGCCGGGCACCTGGGCCAGCAGCTCGCTGTTCACCGGCTCGCCGGACACGATCATGTTCAGCGCGGGCTCCACGCCCAGCGCGCGCGGCAGGCGCTGCGTGCCGCCGGCCCCCGGCAGCAGGCCCAGCTTCACCTCGGGCAGCGCGATCTTGGCGCCGGCTGCGGCCACGCGGTAATGGCAGCCCAGCGCCAGCTCCAGGCCACCGCCCATGCAGACGCTGTGGATGGCGGCCACCACCGGCTTGCTGCAGTTCTCCACCACCGCGATCAGGCTCAGCAGATTGGGTTCGGCCAGCGCCTTGGGGCTGCCGAACTCCTTGATGTCCGCGCCGCCCGAGAAGGCCTTGCCGGCGCCGGTGATGACCACCGCCTTCACGGCGGCATCGGCTTCGGCGCGCTCAATGCCGGCGGCCGCGGCCGCACGGGTGGCGAAACCCAGGCCGTTGACCGGCGGGTTGTCGAGCGTGATCACGGCGACTTCGCCGCGAACTTCGTAATGGGCTGTCATGGGCTGGACCTCGGGTGAAGGAGCTCAGGAATAGAACGGTCGTTCGATTCTAGGCAGCAGTCCCGCGCGCCGTTTGTCCCAGGAGCGACAAGCCGCGACGAGAATGCGCCGGCCATGATGCAAGCCCTCCGCCCCCTGCTGCAGACCGCCACCGGCCCCGCCGCCCGCCCCGCCTGGCGGGCGCTGCTGGCGCTGCTCGTCCTCGTCATCACCTGGCTGGCGCTGGTGCCCGAGCCGCCCCGCGGCGTCAGCACCGGCTGGGACAAGAGCAACCATGCGCTCGCGTTCGCGTCCCTGGCCTTCGCGGCCGTGTGGGCGTTGTGGCGCGAGCCTCGCCAGTGGCCCCGGCTCGTGGCCTGGCTGCTGGCCTATGGCGTGGGCATAGAGATCGCGCAGTACTTCGACCCGCCGCGCTCTGCCGACTGGCACGACGTGGTGGCCGACGCGGTTGGCATCGCGCTGGGCCTGCTGGCCTGCTGGCCGGTGCGGCGGCTCGTCACCCCCTGACACCACGCTGGCACCGGAATGCGTTAGCGTCGGCGCATGCCTGACGAGTTGAGCCTGCTGCTGCGCAGCACCCGCGCCGAATCCCTGGCCCGCGCCGCGCCACTGACGGAAGAGGACGCGCAACTGCAGTCCATGCCCGATGCCAGCCCCGCGAAATGGCATCTGGCCCACACCACCTGGTTCTTCGAGACCCTGGTGCTGCAGCCCCACCTGCCCGGCTATGCGCTCTTCGATGCGCGCTGGCCCCAGCTGTTCAACAGCTATTACGAAAGCCTGGGGCCACGTCATGCGCGCCCGCAGCGCGGCCTGCTGAGCCGCCCCGGTCTGGCCGAGGTGCGCGCCTACCGCACCCATGTGGACCAGGCGCTGGCGGCACTGCTGCCCCAGGCCTCGCCCGCGGTGCGCGAGCTGCTGACGCTGGGCTGCCACCACGAGCAGCAGCACCAGGAGCTGCTGCTCACCGACATCCTGCACGCCTTCTCCTGCAACCCGCTGCTGCCCGCCTACACACCCGGCACGCCCGCCCCCAGCACGCCGCCCGCGCAGCGCTGGCTGGCGCACGCGGGCGGCCAGTTGGACGTGGGCCACGCGGGCGCGGGCTTCGCGTTCGACAACGAGGGCCCGCGCCACGCGGTGCTGCTGCAGCCCTTCGAGATCAGCAACCGCCTGGTCACCAACGCCGAGTACGCAGAATTCATACACGCCGGCGGCTACCGCGAGCCGCTGCTGTGGCTGTCCGACGGCTGGGCGCTGGTGCAGGCCCAGGGCTGGCAGCGCCCGCTGTATTGGCTGGACGAGGAACGCGCCTTCGGCCTGCACGGCGTGCAGCCGCTGCAGCCCGACGCGCCCGCGCTGCACCTGAGCTTCCACGAGGCCTGCGCCTATGCCGAATGGGCCGGCGCACGCCTGCCGACTGAGTTCGAGTGGGAGGCCGCCAGCGCCCTACCCGGCTTTGCCCAGGCCAGCGACCAGGCCTGGCAATGGACCCGCTCCAGCTACCAACCCTACCCCGGCTTCAAAGCCGCGGCCGGCGCGGTGGGCGAATACAACGGCAAGTTCATGGTGGGCCAGCAGGTGCTGCGCGGCGGCAGCCTGGCCACGCCGGCCGGCCATGCGCGGCCCAGCTACCGCAACTTCTTCCCGCCAGCCGCGCGCTGGCAGTTCAGCGGCCTGAGGCTGGCACGATGAATCCCACCCTTGTCTCCTCGCCCCCCTCGCCCGCCCAGGCCGCGCGCCAGGCCTTTGCGGCCGATCTGCAGCGCGCGCTGGCCCGCCGGCCGCGCGCCATCTCGCCCAAGTATTTCTACGACGAGGCCGGCTCCCGGCTGTTCGAGCAGATCTGCGAGCTGCCCGAGTACTACCCCACGCGCACCGAGCTGGCGCTGCTGCGCGCCCACGCCCCCGACATGGCCGCACAGTTCGGCCCGCGGGTGCAGCTGGTGGAGTACGGCGCCGGCGCGCTGCGCAAGGTGCGCCTGCTGCTGGACGCGCTGCCGCGCGAGCGCGTGCAGTTCGTGCCGCTGGACATCTCAGGCCCGCACCTGCTGGCCGCCAGCGCGGCGCTCGCGGCCGACTACCCCGGCCTGGCGCTGCAGCCCCTGGTGGCCGACTTCACCCGCCCCCACATGCTGCCCGCCGTACCCCCGGGCGTGCGCCGCGTGGGCTTCTTCCCGGGTTCCAGCATCGGCAACTTCACGCCCGACGAGGCCGACGCCTTCCTGCGCCTGGCCGCCCGCGAGCTGGCCGGCGGCGGTCTGCTGATCGGTCTGGACCTGGTGAAGGACCCGGCCGTGCTGCACGCCGCCTACAACGACGCCGCCGGAGTGACCGCGGCCTTCAACCTCAACCTGCTGGCCCACGCGCGCCGCGAGCTGGGCGCGGAGTTCCCGCCCGACGGCTTCGTGCACCTGGCCTTCTACAACCCGGCCTACCAGCGCATCGAGATGCACCTGCGCGCGTGCCGTGCGCTGGAGATGCAACTGGGCGGCGAGCGTTATGCCTTCGACGAGGGCGAGACCCTGCACACCGAGAACTCGCACAAGTACACCGTGGCCGGCTTCCAGGCCCAGGCCGCGCGCGCCGGCTTCCGGCCGGGCCGGGTCTGGACCGACGCGCGCAGCTGGTTCGCGCTGATGTGGCTGGAGGCCTGATCCGCCTCCTGCACCTCAGACGATGGGGAACATGGCCTGGCCGCTGAGGGTCTGGGCTGCCGGCACTTCCTCCTGGATCACGTCCCAGTGCTCCACGAAGCGGCCGTTGCGCACGCGGAAGATGTCGGCGCCGATCATGGTCTTGTCGCCCCAGCCGGTGTAGCGGCCGTGGATCATCACGAACTCGCCGTCCTCCATCACCAGGCCGGGCTCGTACTTGAAGTTGGGCCCCAGGCTGGGAATCATCTTGCGGAAGAAGTCCAGCCCGCTGGGCATGCGCGGGTTGTGCTGGATGTAACCGGCGTCCCAGTAGCGATCCAGCGCCGACAGGTCGCGGTGGACGAACAGCTCCGTCATCGCGGTCAGCACGAGGGCCTTGTTGCTCATGTGTCTCCTCCAGGGGTTGAGGCCGGGCGCTCCTGGCCACGGCCCGGTTCAAGGGCAGGCCACGGCCCGGGCCGGCGCAAGGCCTGACCCCAGCGCCTCGCCAGGCACCCGGCACGCAGCGGGCTCAGATGCTGGCGCCGTGGCCTCGGGCCGCCAAGGCGACCTGGGGGCGTGAGATTCACGCGACCCGAGAGATAGAGCAAATACACCCCATGGAGAGAGATGGCGCGGTTGGGCGCGATCCGGGTGGGTGCAGTGAAGCCCAACGATGTGCCAATGGATAGGCGCCAGTCAGTGTCGGGCGTCGTTGGCGTTCGCGTCGCGCACCCCGAGCTCGCGGGCGAGCCAGACCGCAGGCACCGCGTCAGCGGAGGTCGACTCAGCTCGCCGCGGCCGGCGGCGCAAAGCTCAGCTCGGCCGCGTTCACCACCGCGTTACGGCGACCGGGGTAGGACAGCCATTGCATCGTGGTGTTGAGGTCATCGATGACCGACTGTGCTGTGACCCTGCGCCCCGGGCCCAGCTCCAGGTCGCTGGTGGTGTGGCCGTCGGCGATCAGCGTCAGGTCGAAGCCGCGCTCCAGCGCCGCATAGGCCGTGGCCCGTATGCACCAGTTGCTGGCCGCGCCCGCCAGCACCAGGTGGCCCACGCCAAGGCGGTCCAACTCCGCCAGCAGCGCCGTGCCTTCAAACGCGGAGTTGTGTTGCTTGTGGATCAGCGGCTCACCCTCGGCCGGCTGCAACTGAGGCACCCACTGCCATGGTGCCGAGCCGACAGGCAGTTCCTCGCTCTGGTGCTGCACCCACAACACCGGCACGCCCTCGGCACGGGCACGGGCCACGGCGTTGGCGATGTTCTGCACCACCGCGTCCCGCGCCCAGGCATCGGCGACCACGCCGGTTTGGACGTCGACGATCAGCAGCGCAGTTGACTGGGATGGGCGGGTGGTCATGGGGTTTGGGCGGCGGTGTTCAGCATTCGCGCTCAACAGGCGGCGAAGCCGCCCGCTGCAGTGATGGGCTGGCCCGATCGGGGCAAGAAATGGCCATCAATCCGCTGAAGTGGTGTGACGAGATTTCGCTTCGGCGTAGCAGACCACGCACACGATGCGCATGTCATTGAACCTTCTGAATTCATCCGTCATACCGCCCGCTCGCTCAAACTTCTCTTCGCACTGATGGCACCAAGCCTGTAGATCGTGGGGGTCGCTGCTGTTTTCAATGAACCCAGCCGGTGTCCCAGCGGAGCACAGCAGGTGCTTGCAGACGACCGCTGATACGCGCTCGCCGTGCGCGCCGCAATTGATCAGCATCAGCTCAGTCATATATCGAGGACGATCTAACGAGGCTGTCCAGCATTTAAGCACCCATCACCGCGTCCCATGCGCATCGGGACACCGCTCGAATATCGAGCCAGCTCAAATCAAATCGCCAACCTCTCCCTCACCCCGTCCGCCGCCATGTCGGCGCCGCGGCCGCGCATCACGATTTCGCCGCGTTGCATCAGCAAATACTGGTCGGCCAGTTCGGCGCAGAAGTCGTAGAACTGCTCCACCAGCACCACGGCCAGGCCCTGGTCGTGGGCCAGGTGCTTGATGACGCGGCCTATGTCCTGGATCACGTTGGGCTGTATGCCCTCGGTGGGCTCGTCCAGCAGCAGCACCTTCGGTCCTGGCGCCAGCGCGCGGGCGATGGCGAGCTGCTGCTGCTGGCCGCCAGAGAGGTCGCCGCCACGCCGGCCGCGCATCTGCGCAAGAACCGGAAACAGCTCGAACAACTGGGCCGGCAGCAGCGTGCCCGAGGGGCGGCTGGCCAGGCCCATCTGCAGGTTCTCCATCACGGTAAGCCGGCCGAAGATCTCGCGACCCTGGGGCACGTAGCCCAGGCCGGCGCGCACGCGCTGGTGGGTGCGCAGCTTGTCCAGCAGCTCGCCGGCCAGCGTGATGCGGCCCGAGGTGGTGGGCACCACGCCCATCAGGCTCTTGAGCAGCGTGGTCTTGCCCACGCCGTTGCGGCCCATCACGACCGTGATCTCGCCCGGCTGTAACGCAAAGCTCAGCCCGCGCAGGATGTGCGAGCCGCCATAGTGCTGGTGCAGGTCTTGGACCTGGAGGATTTCATCGGCCAAGGTACACCTCGATGACCTTTTCGTCGGACTGGACCTCGGCCATCGTGCCCTCGGCCAGTGTCTTGCCCTCGTGCAGCACGGTCACCGTGCGATGCGCGCCGGCCAGCGTGCCGACGAAGGCCATGTCGTGCTCCACCACCACCAGCGAATGCTTGCCCTCCAGGCTCAGGAACAGCTCGGCGGTGCGCTCGGTTTCCTCGTCGGTCATGCCGGCCACGGGCTCGTCCAGCAGCAGCAGCTTGGGGTCCTGCGCGAGCAGCATGCCGATCTCCAGCCACTGCTTCTGGCCATGGCTCAGCAGGCCGGCCACGCGGTCGCGCGCCTCGGCCAGGTGCACGGTGGTCAGCAGTTCGGCGATACGGTCGCGCTGTGCGCCGCTGAGGCGTGCGCGCATCGCGAAGCGGGCGCGGCGGTCGCCGGCCAGCGCCAGCTCCAGGTTCTCGGCCACGGTCAGCGCCTCGAACACCGTGGGCTTCTGGAACTTGCGGCCTATGCCAGCGCGGGCGATGTCCTGCTCGCTCATCTGGCGCAGGTCCAGGTTGCTGCCGAAGAAGAGCTTGCCGCTGTCGGGCCGGGTCTTGCCGGTGAGGCAGTCCATGGTCGTGGTCTTGCCCGCGCCGTTGGGGCCGATCACGCAGCGCAACTCGCCCACGCCTATCGTGAAGGAGAGGCCGCCCAGCGCCTGGAAGCCGTCGAACGCGACCTTGAGGTCTTCCACATAGAGCGCCACGCTCTGGTTGAAGACCGGCTCGCCAGCAGTGGCGATGCGGGTGAAGGCACGGGCGCGGAACTCGGCACCCGCTTCAAGAAGCTCAGGTGTCATTTCTTGAACCTCCGCGCCAGCCCCACCAGCCCCTGCGGCAGGAACAGCGTCACCGCGATGAACAGCGCACCCAGCACGTAGAGCCAGCCCTCGGGCCACCAGACCGTGAACACCGACTTGGTGCCGTTCACGAAGAAGGCGCCCAGCACCGGGCCGATCAGCGTGCCGCGCCCGCCCACCGCGGCCCAGATGGCCATTTCTATGCTGGCCGCCGGGCTCATCTCGCCGGGGTTGATGATGCCCACCTGCGGCACGTAGAGCATGCCGGCCAGCGCGCACATCAGCGCCGAGATCACGTAGGCACTGAGCTTGAAGGCCACCGGGTCATAGCCCAGGAAGCGCACGCGGCCCTCGGCATCGCGTATGGCCTGCAGGATGCGGCCCCAGCGGCTTTGCGTGAGCGCACGCGCCACCAGGTAGCAGGCGATCAGCGCAACGCCGCTGGCGATGCACAGGCCCACCTTCATCACCGGCGTGTTCAGCGAATAGCCGGCCAGGCGCTTGAAGTCGGTGAAGCCGTTGTTGCCGCCAAAGCCGGTCTCGTTGCGGAAGAAGAGCAGCATGGCCGCGACGGTCAGCGCCTGCGTGATGATGGAGAAGTACACGCCCTGTATGCGCGAGCGGAACGCGAAGTAGCCGAACACCGCGGCCAGCAGACCCGGCACGGCCAGCGCCAGCACGACCTGACCCAGCAGCGAGTCGCTGAGGGCCCAGTGCCAGGGCAGCTCCTTCCAGTTCAGGAACACCATGAAGTCCGGCAGGTCGGACTGGTACTGCCCCTCGCGGCCGATCTGGCGCATCAAATACATGCCCATGCCGTAGCCGCCCAGCGCAAAGAAGAGGCCATGGCCCAGCGACAGGATGCCGCCGAAGCCCCAGATCAGGTCCAGCGCCAGCGCGCAGATCGCGAAGCACAGGAACTTGCCCAGCAGGCCCACGTAGAACTCGCCCAGGTGCAGCGGGTGGCCGGGCGGAAACAGCAGATGCAGCAGCGGCAGTGCCAGCAGCAGCATCGCCGACAGGGGGAGCAGCACGCGCTTCAATCCAGCACCCTGCCTTTCAGTGCGAACAGGCCTTGCGGCTTTTTCTGAATCACCAGCACCAGCAGCAGCAGCAGCGCGATCTTGGCCAGCACCGCGCCCTGCCAGCCTTCCAGCAGCTTGGACAGCACGCCCAGGCCCAGGCCCGCGTAGACGGTGCCGGCCAGCTGGCCCACGCCGCCCAGCACCACCACCATGAAGGCGTCCACGATGTAGCTCTGGCCCAGGTCGGGCCCCACATTGCCCACCTGGCTCAGCGCGCAGCCGGCCAGGCCCGCAATCCCTGACCCCAGCGCGAAGGCCAGCGTGTCCACCTGCGCGGTGTTCACGCCCACGCAGGACGCCATGCGGCGGTTCTGCGTGACGCCGCGCACCATCAGGCCCAGGCGCGTGCGCGCCAGCAGCAGCGCCATGCCGCCCAGCACCAGCGCCGCGAACGCGAGGATGGCGAGGCGGTTGTAGGGCAGCGTGAGATTGGGCAGCAGCGCCCAGCCGCCCGACAGCCAGGCCGGGTTCTCCACCGCCACGTTCTGCGCGCCGAAGAGGCTGCGCACCGCCTGCATCAGGATCAGCGACAGGCCCCAGGTGGCCAGCAGCGTTTCCAGCGGCCGGCCGTAGAGCCAGCGGATCACCGTGCGCTCCATGGCCGCGCCCACCAGTGCAGCGGCCGCGAAGCTGGCCGGCAGCGCCAGCCACAGGTAGTAATCAAACGCCGCGGGCGCCCAGGCGCGAAAGCCCTGCTGCACCGCGTAGGTCGCGTAGGCGCCCACCATCAGCAGCTCGCCGTGGGCCATGTTGATGACGCCCATCAACCCGTAGGTGATGGCCAGGCCCAGCGCCACCAGCAGCAGGATGGACCCCAGGCTCAGGCCGGCAAACAGCGTCTGCGCACGCTCGCCCCAGGCCAGGCGGGTGGCGATCGCATCGATGGAGCGCTGCATTGCGGTGCGCGTGGCCGCGTCGGTCTCGCCGGCCAGCTTCTCCAGCAGCAGCGCGCGCTGGGCCGGGTCGGCGCTGCGAGCCAGGCTCTCGGCCGCGGCACGGCGCAGCGCGGCGTCGGGGCTGCTGAGGCGGGCCAGCGCAACGATGGTGTCCAGCTGGGTCTTGAGAGCCGGGTCTTGCTCGGCGGCCAGCGCACGCTCGAACAGCGGCAGGCGCGCGGCATCGGCCTCGTCGGCCAGCAGCTTGATCGCATCGGCCCGCGCCTGGCGATCGGGCGAGGCCAGATCCAGCGCGGCCAGCGCGGCGTCCAGCTCGCGCCGCAGGCGGTTGTTCAGCAGCGGCTCCTCGGCATCCGCCGGGCCGGCCTCGCCGTCTTTGAGCACCAGCACCTGCCCACCCTTGAGCCGCACCTGGCCGTCACGCAGCGCCACCAGAAACGGCCGCAGCCCGGCATCCGGCTGCTGCGCGGCCTGCTGCACCGCCTCGTTCAGCGCGGCGACCCGCTCATCGCCCTCCCCCGCCGCAATCCGCGCCGCCAGCGCCGGCGCCAAGGCCCACGCCGACACCGCGCCCAAGGCGAGGCAACAGCCCACCAATAGTCGTTTGATCATGCCGATCCAAGCGAACAGCCAGCGCCGTGCGACAGCACGCGCGCCCATCAAGCGGCCGCCGTGGAACTGGCTTTGCCAGGCCACTGGCGGCGCCCCCTGGGGGGAGGCGCCCTGGCGCCTCGGGGGGGACTTATTTCGTGGGTTCGTCCTTCTTGCCCTTGTTCTCGGGGATGTACGGGCTCCACGGCTGGGCCTTCACCGGGCCGGGCGTCTTCCACACCACGTTGAACTGGCCGTCGGCCTTGATCTCGCCGATGAACACCGACTTGTGCAGGTGATGGTTCTTCTCGTCCATCTTGGACGTGATGCCCGACGGCGCCGGGAAGGTCTGGCCGGCCATCGCGGCGATCACCTTGTCGGTGTCGGTGCTCTTGGCCTTGGTGACCGCCTGCGCCCACATGTTGATGCCGATGTAGGTGGCCTCCATCGGGTCGTTGGTCAGCGGCTTGTCCTTGTGGCCGGCGATGCCCTTGGCCTTGGCGTAAGCGCTCCACTTCTTGATGAAGGCGTCGTTGGCCGGGCCCTTGATGGACATGAAGTAGTTCCACGCGGCCAGGTGCCCCACCAGCGGCTTGGTGTCCACGCCGCGCAGCTCTTCCTCACCCACGGAGAAGGCCACCACCGGCACATCGGTCGCCTTCAGGCCCTGGTTGCCCAGTTCCTTGTAGAAGGGCACGTTGGAGTCGCCGTTGATGGTGGAGACCACGGCCGTCTTCTTGCCCTCGGCCGAGAACTTCTTGATCTTGGCGATGATGCTCTGGTAGTCGGAGTGGCCAAAGGGCGTGTACTCCTCCAGGATGTCCTCGTCCTTCACGCCCTTGCTGTGCAGGAAGGCGCGCAGGATCTTGTTGGTGGTGCGCGGGTAGACGTAGTCCGTGCCCAGCAGCACGAAGCGCTTGGCCGAGCCGCCGTCCTTGCTCATCAGGTATTCCACCGCCGGAATCGCCTGCTGGTTGGGCGCGGCCCCCGTGTAGAACACGTTCTTGGACAGCTCCTCGCCCTCGTACTGCACCGGGTAGAACAGCAGCGAGTTGTTCTGCTCGAACACCGGCAGCACCGACTTGCGGCTCACCGACGTCCAGCAACCGAACACCACGGCCACCTTGTCCTGCGTGATCAGCTGCTTGGCCTTCTCGGCGAACAGCGGCCAGTTGGACGCCGGGTCCACGACCACGGGCTCCAGCTTCTTGCCCAGCAGGCCACCCTTGGCGTTGATCTCGTCTATGGCCATCAGCACGGTGTCCTTGAGCACCGTTTCCGAGATGGCCATGGTGCCGGACAGCGAATGCAGCACGCCGACCTTGATGGTGTCGGCCGCAAACACGGCGGTGGGGAGCAGGCTGGCGGCAGCGGCCAGCGCGAGCGCAGAACGGCGAAGCATCGGGAATCCTCCGGGTTGGATGTCGAGGGTCGAATAGCCAACCAGGGCCAGCGCAAGGGTCGTGCCAGCCTGCGATGCACCGCCAGGCCGCCACCGGCACCGCGGCGGCGGCAAGACGCACCTTTATGGGGTGCCGTGCCCCAATCAGGGCGCCGGCTGGATCACGCCGTCGCAGGCGCCAAAGCCTATGCGCCGGAAGCCCGGTTTCTCGGCATAGGCGCGCAGGCCCAGTTGGTCGCCGTCCTGCAGGAAGCGCCGGGTCTCGCCGCCCGCCAGCGTGACGGGCTGCTTGCCGCCCTGGGTCAGCTCCAGCAGCGAGCCGGCTTCCTCGGGCGCCGGGCCGCTGAGCGTGCCGGTACCCAGCAGGTCGCCCGGCTGCAGATTGCAGCCGTTGCTGGCGTGGTGGGTCAGCATCTGCGCCAGCGTCCAGTAGGCATGGCGGGCGTTGGAGGTGGACAGGCGCTGGGCCGCCGCCATGGCCGGAGTCTTGAGCCAGACCTCCAGCGCGATGTCGTAGCCGCCGCGCTCGCGCTGCGCGGGCGAGTCGAGATAGGGCAGCGGCTGCGGGTCGCCCTCGGGCCGCGTGAACGGGATGCGGAAGGGCTCCAGCGCCTCCAGCGTGACGATCCACGGCGACACCGTGGTGCCAAAGCTCTTGGACAGGAAGGGGCCCAGCGGCTGGTACTCCCAGGGCTGGATGTCGCGCGCGCTCCAGTCGTTCAGCAGGCCCAGGCCGAAGGCGTGCTCGTCGGCCTCGTCGATGCCGAAGGGCTGGCCCAGCGCATTGCCCGGGCCCACGTACAGGCCCAGCTCCAGCTCGAAGTCGATGCGCTCGCTGGGCTTGAACACCGGCACCGTCGCATCCGGCGGCTTGACCTGGCCGCGCGGCCGGCGCAACGGCGTGCCGCTCACCACGATGGAGCTGCTGCGGCCGTGGTAGCCGATGGGCACCCACTGGTAGTTGGGCAGCAGCGGGTTGTCCGGGCGGAACAGCGCGCCCACCGCGCGGGCGTGGTGGATGCCGGTGTAGAAGTCGGTGTAGTCGCCCACGCGGCAGGGCACGGTGAACTCGGCCAGCGCCTGGGGCAGCAGGTCCAGGCGTGGCGCGCCCTCCTTGAGCGCATCGAACAACCGGTGCCGCAGCGCGACCCGCTCGGCCTTGGAGCGGCCCATCAGCGCGTTCATGTCGTCCACGCCCCAGCCCGACAGGTCCAGGATCTGGTCGCCAATGCCCACGCCCACGCGCCAGGGCTCGGCCGTGCCCTGGCGGCGAAAGCGGCAAAGCGGCAGGTTCTGCAGCGGGAAGTCCGTGCCCTCGGCGTTGGCGGCATCCACCCAGGAGCGGGCGGCGGGGTCGTGCGTGTGATCAAGCATGGGGGAACTCATCCTTCAGGCCCTGCCAGCAGTCGGCATAGGCGGTGTCCAGCGGCGCACTCTGCAGCGCCCAGGCGGTGGGCCTCAGCGGCCAGCGGGTTTCGAACATGAAGGCCATGGTGGCCTCCAGCTTGTGGGGTTGCAGCGTGGCGGCGCTGGCCTTGGCAAAGGCCTCGGTGTCGGGCCCGTGCGGCACCATGGAGTTGTGCAGGCTGGCGCCGCCGGGCTTGAAGCCGCCGGGCTTGGCATCGTACTGACCCAGCACCAGGCCCATGAACTCGCTCATCACGTTGCGGTGGTACCAGGGCGGGCGGAAGGTGTCCTCGGCCACCATCCAGCGCGGCGGGAAGATCACGAAGTCCACATTGGCCCAGCCCGGCGTGTCGCTGGGGCTGGTCAACACCGTGAAGATGCTGGGGTCGGGGTGGTCGAAGCTGACCGTGTTGATGGTCATGAAGCGCGCCAGCTCGTAGCGGCAGGGGGCGAGATTGCCATGCCAGGCGACCACGTTGAAGGGGCTGTGGACCTGCGTCGCACGCCACAGGCGGCCGCCGTAGCGCTTGACGATCTCGTAGGCACCCGCTTCATGCTCAAACCAGGCCACGGGTGCCTCGAAGTCGCGCGCGTTCGCCAGGCCGTTGGAGCCTATGGGGCCGAGCTCGGGCAGACGAAAAGCGGCACCGAAGTTCTCGCACACATAGCCGCGGTGCAGCTGGCCCTCGCCGTCCAGCGGGTCCACCTTGAAGGCCAGGCCGCGCGGCAGCAGCGCGATATAGCCCGGCGCCACTTCCAGCCGGCCCAGCTCGGTGGTGATGAGCAGCCGCCCCTGCTGCGGCACCAGCAGCATCTCGCCGTCGGCGTTCACCAGCGCGCGCCGGCCCATCGCGCGGTCCAGCGCATAGACATGGGCGCCCATGCCCAGCTGAGCGGCCGGATCGCCGTTGACCACCAGCGTGCGCAGGCTGTCCACAAAGTCCTGGCCGGCCTCGCCCGGCAGCGGGTGCCAGCGCAGCGGGTCGGGCGGCGCCAGCTCGCCCTCGGCCGCACCGCTGCGCCAGAGCGGCGCGGCCAGCGGCTGGTAGCCACCCACCACCACCGAGGGCTGGCGGCGGTACAGCCAGCTGCGCTGGTTCTCGGCGCGGGCGGCGGTGAAGGCGCTGCCGGACAGCAGCTCCGCATACAGGCCCAGCGCCACGCGCTGCGGGCTGTTGCGGCCCACGGGCAGCGCGCCGGGTCGGGCCTCGCTCTGGTGCTGGTTGCCGAAGCCGGCGAGGTAGCTCAGTTCAGTCATGTCTTGTTCCAGAAGGGTCGCGTGCCAACGCTGGTGTGGAGGGTTCGCGCGCGAGCGCAGATTCGGAAGAGTCGCGCGCGAGCGCGAACGCCTGCCTCAGCACCTCGGGGTCGCCGATGTGCTGGCACAGGATCAGGGTCAGGCGGGCCAGCCAGTCGGCCGCGGCCTCGTCGCTGAGGTCGGCCTGGGCGGCGATCAGCTCGGCATAGAGGCGGTCCACCTCGGGGCCGCTGCGCAGCGGCAGGTTCAGCTCAGCCATGGGCGCCTCCCCAGAGTCGTTGCCAGGCGGCATGCAGCGCAGCCGGCGTGGGCGGGCGGCGCCAGCGGGCGGCCACCACCGCGTCGGGGCGCAGCAGGTAGTGCGCGCCCTCCCCGGCCGCCAGCCGCTCGGCGGCCAGGCCCTGGGCCGGCAGGCACAGCGTCGCGCAGCCCCGCGGCGCTGCCGCCGACTCACCAAAAGCCAACAGCAAGGGCTGCCCCTGCAACGCGCTGAACCAGGCTCCTGGCAGGGGTGCGGGCAGCGGCGCATCCGGCAGCGTCTGCCCCGGCTCGGGGCCGCCGGGCCAAGGCTCTTCGTCGGGCGTCAGCAGCGGCGAGCCGGCCAGGTCGCTGGGCGTGGACAGCCGCCCGCTGTTGACCAGCGGGCGCGCCCAGGGCTGGTGCTCGGCCAGGTCCAGCACCGCGCGCTGCAGGCGGCGGCTGAGCGCGCTGTGCGGGCTGATGAAGTCGGTCGCGCGGGTGGAGTGGGCGATGTTGTCGTCCGCCGCCCGCTGGCGCTCGGACTCGTAGCTGTCCAGCAGCGCCGCGCCGGCCGCACCGCGGCAGACGGCGGCCAGCTTCCAGGCCAGGTTCTCGGCATCCTGCACGCCGCTGTTGGCGCCACGCGCGCCGAAGGGCGACACCTGGTGGGCCGCGTCGCCGGCCAGCAAGACCCGGCCCTCGCGCCAGCGCTGCGCGCGCCGGCAGGCGAACTGGTAGACCGACACCCAGGCCAGCTCGAACTCCACGCCCTCGCCCAGCATGGCCGCCACGCGCGAGCGCACGCGGCCGGGCTCACGCTCGGCCTGCGCGTCGGCCTGGCGGCCGAGCTGGAAGTCGATGCGCCACACGCCGTCGGCCTGCGCATGCAGCAGCACCGACTGGCCGCGGTGGAACGGCGGGTCGAACCAGAACCAGCGCTCCGGCCGCGCCGGGTCCAGCCCGCGCGGGCGCGCGTCGGGCGCGAGCCTCACGTCGGCAATCAGGAAGCGGTCCTCGAAGGCCTGGCCCACGAATGGAATGCCCAGCAGCGTGCGCGTGGGGCTGCGCGCGCCGTCGCAGGCCACCACCCAGTCGGCCCGCATCTCGAACAGGCCGTCGGGCGTGCGCACGTCGAGCTGCACGCCCTGGTCCGTCTGCGTGAGGCCGATGAGCTCGTGCTTCCAGCGCAGCTCGACCTCGGGCCGCAGCGCACAGGCCTCCACCAGGCGCTGCTCCACCTCGCACTGCTGCAGATTGAGCATGGCCGGCAGGCGGTGGCCGGGCTGGGGCTGGAGGTCGAAGGCATAGGCCTCGCGCTCGCCATGAAAGACGCGGCCCCGCTGCCAGCGCACGCCGCGCGCCAGCAGCGCATCGGCCACGCTGGCACCACCGGGCAGTTCGTGGCGGGCAAACACCTCCAGCGACTTCTGCGCCCAGCACACGGCGCGCGAGCCGCTGCTGAGCTCGTCGTTGTCGTCCAGCACCAACACGGCCTGGCCGTGGCGGGCCAGCTCCAGCGCCAGCGTCAGCCCCACCGGGCCGGCGCCTATCACCACCACCGCATGGCGCTGCGGGCGGCCCAGGCGCTGCTCCTCGCTCTGGCGGTAGGCAAAGGCCATGGCCTCAACCCTCAAGCGCGGCCCACATGTAGCGGTCGCGCTCGGCAGTCCAGATGCGCGGGTGGGCGGTGCCGCCGGCCTCGTCGAAGGCCCGGCTCACGTCGAAGGGCATGCAGTGGTCGAAGATCACCCAGTGGCCGTAACGCGGGCGCAGCGCGGCCATCGCACGCTGGTAGACGGTCTTGAGGTCTTCGCCCGCGGCGCGGCCGGCCTGCACCGCCGCATAGAGCTCGCTGACGAAGGCGCGTGTGCCGGCCAGGCCGGCCGCGACCTGGGCCTCGCCGCGCAGCGCGGGGCCGCGCCCCGGCACCAGGGCCTGGGGCTGCAGCGCGGCGATCGCGTCCAGCGTGGCGGGCCAGTCGGCGAAGTGCGCGTCGCCGCAGTAGGGCGTGGCGTCGAACTCCACCAGGTCGCCGCTGAACAGCACGCGCTCCTCGGGCAGCCAGGCCACGGTGTCGCCGGCCGTGTGGCCGCGCCCCGGCGAGAACATCTCGACCTTCACGCCGCCCAGGTCCAGGCTCAGCCGGCCGCTGAAGGTGAGCGTGGGCCAGGTCAGGCCGGCCGGCACCGACTCGACATTGCGGAACAGCCGCGGGAAGCGGCCTATCTCGCTGGCCTTGTCCTGCTCGCCGCGCTCCTGGATGAGGGCCAGCGTCGCGTCGCTGGCGATCACCTGCTCCAGGCCTTCGGCCACAAAGGCCGACGCGCCCAGCACCCGCACTGCGTGGTAGTGGCTCAGCAGCACGTACTTGATGGGCAGCGGCGTGATCTCGCGGATGCGGCGTATCACGTCGGCCGCCATCACCGGCGTGGCCTGGGTGTCCACCACCATCACCGCGTCGCGGCCGATGAGCACGCCGGTGTTGGGGTCGCCCTCGGCGGTGTAGGCCCAGGCGTGGGGCGAGAGTTGCTCGAAGCTGATGCGCTTCTCGGCCAGGTCGGCCTGGGAAGCAAAGGCTTTGCTGCCGGTCATGGGGCTTGTCTCCTTGCGCTCTGTCGGCGCGGCGGCCAATTTAACCGATGACAAATTCATTTGCCAATATAGAATTTTTGCGATGAGAGACGAGTCCCACTCCGACCGCCAGCCGCGCGGCATCCAGAGCATCGAGGTGGGCGGCCAGTTGCTGCGGGCACTGGCCCACCAGGGCCGGCCACTGGCGTTGAAGGACCTGGCCCGCGAGGCCGGCATGCCGCCGGCCAAGGCCCACCCTTATCTCGTGAGCTTCATCAAGATCGGTCTGGTGGCCCAGGACGACGGCCGCTACGGCCTGGGGCCGCTGGCGCTGCAGCTGGGCCTGATCAGCCTGCAGCAATACGACCCGGTCCGCCTGGCCACGCCGGTCATCGAGGCGCTGGCCGAACAGCTGGGCCACACGGTGGCGATCGCGGTGTGGGGCACGCGCGGGCCCACCATAGTCCGCGTGGCCGAGGGGCCTACGCCGGTGCACATCAGCATGCGCCATGGCACGGTGATGAGCCTGGCCGGCACCGCGTCGGGCCGGCTGTTCGCGGCGCTGCGTGCGGAAGATGCCGCCGCGCTGGGCGAGGCCCTGCCCGAGCCGGCGCTGCTGCAGCAGGTGCGCGAGCGCGGGCTGGCGGAATCGCGTGACGGCGTGATCGCCGGCGTCAGTGCGCTGGCCGCGCCGGTGTTCGACGCCGCCGGGCGCCTGGTGCTGGCCCTCACCGCCATAGGCCCCAGCGCCAGCTTCGACACGCGGGAAGACGGTCCGCTGGCCGAACCGCTGCGCGCCGCGGCCAGTCTGGTGTCGCAACGCCTGGGTGCGCCGGCTTGATGTGCATCAAGGGTGCTCACGCGCAAGCCCTGGCACGCGGCGCAGGCCGGCATTGGCCGGGATAATCCGCGCCAACGCCTCTGCGAGAACCCACCATGGACTACCACGCCCCCAAACGCGCAGTGAACAACTTCCTGCTGCGCTACGCCGGCTACGACCGCCGCCCCGTGTTCTTCAACATCGACGAGATCTGCCCGGAGCTGCGCGAGTTGGAGAAGGCCTTCCCGCAGATCCAGGCGGAATGCGCGGCGCTGCTGGCCGAGCGCGTGGCCATGCCGAATTACCACGACGTGAACCGCCCGGCCACCGAGATCTCGGCCACCACGCAGGGCAACTGGAAGGTCTTCATGCTGGACCTGCTGGGCCACAAGCCCAGCAACAACCGCGCACGCTGCCCCGCCACCTGCGCCGCGCTGGAGAAGGTGCCCGGCGTGCTGCAGGCCTTCTTCTCGGTGCTGGAGCCGGGCAAGTCCATCCCCGAGCATGACGGCCCCTATGTGGGCTACCTGCGCTACCACCTGGGCCTGCGCGTGCCCAAGAACAACCCGCCCAAGATCATCGTGAAGGGCCAGCCCTACACCTGGAAGGAAGGCGAAGGCGTGATGTTCGACGACTCCTGGCCGCACGAGGTGGTGAACCACGCGGACGACATCCGCGCGGTGCTGATCGTGGACATCCCGCGCCCCTTCCCCTGGCTGCCGCGCCTGGTCAACAACTTCGTGCTGTGGGGCCTGGCCGCACCGCTGTATGGCAAGAAGGTGGCCGCCAAGGTCAACCAGTACAACGGCGACCTGCTCTGACGGCACGGGCGGCACCGCATGCCGCCGTGCTGATCGCCCCAGTGAAGCGGCCCGCCTCCCGGCGGGCCGTGCCGTTTTCAGCCCAGCCGGGCCAGCATCTCGGCCTCTTTGGCCGCGTCCCAGAACAGCGGGTAGAGGCAGCGCGCCTGGGCCAGCAGCTCAGGCTTGCCACCCCACAGCGCGATCTGCTCGCGCGCGGTGGACAGGTCCATGCTCATCAGCACGGCCGGAGCATCCACGCGCGGGTTGTGGCGTGCGGTCGTGTAGGGCAGCAGGCCCAGCCAGCGCCGGTAGAAGGCCACGTGCCGCGGGTTGACCTCGATGATCAGCCGGTCGCAGCGGGCACGCCGGTGGGCATGCAAATAGCCGAGGTGAAAGAGCTGCGCCAGCAGGCGCTTGCCGTCCAGCGCATGGCGGTCCACGGCCAGGCCGCCGAATTCGCACAGGGTCTCGCCGCTGGCGCGCCAGTCGGCCAGTTCGGCGCCGAACAGCAGGTCGGCATTGAGACCGCCGGGGCCGTCGAAACGCACGCTGAGCGTGCCTATCAGCGCCTCGCCCTGGCGCACGGTACACACCACGTCGCCGTCTTCATTGCGACTGCTGAAGCGTTCCTTGGCCGTGGCCAGGCCGCGCTCACCGTAGCGGCGCTCCACGAGGCCCAACGCTTCCCCGTCCAGGCGACCGAAGTCGCTGTCCAGTTCGAGTGCCGGCCCATCCTCCGGTGGCGGTGCGCGCCGGGCGCGCGGGCTAGCTTTATCCAATGAAGTGATCATCCCAACGCTTTGTTGCGCATCTGTGCCGATGCGGTGGCGCAGTCTAGGCAGCGCCTCAAGCGTTTACGGCTCCCCTCACAAAAGCTTACCACTGAAGCTTTGACACACCCGGAGGGGGCGCCCCCGCAGCGGGGCTGCGAAGGCGCGCTCATCGGCCGATCAGCCGATGTACTTGTTGGCCAGGCGGTTCATGTTGCCCAGCGACAGACGGTGCATCTCGATCAGCGCGATCAGGCCATTGCGCTGCAGGTGCAGGATCTTGTCGTCCGGCAGTTCGGCATACTTCTTCTCGTCCAGCGCCAGGAAGCCCTCGACGTCGATCTTCTCGCCGTTCGGCAGCGTGGCCTCGAAGCGCATGTCCTGCAGCAGCTCCAGCTCGACCAGCAGGTTGCAGATCAGGCGGGTGCGCTCGGCTTCCTGCTCGAAGTTCTCCAGGAAGCTGCGGGCGTTCTGCAGGAACTCCGTGGGCTCGCCGTCCTTGAACAGCGCCTCACCCTTGTCTTCGCCGAAACCGGCCCACTGGTGGTCGAAGCACACGGCCACGCTGTTGGGCTCGCCGGCATCCAGACGGGCCATCGCGAAGGGGTAGCGGCGAATGTAGGCGGGCACATAGGTGCCGGTCCACTGGCCGTCCTTCAGGAACAGGTTGGAACCCGGGCGCAGGCCCAGCACGGCCAGCGGCGCGACCTCGGGCTTGGCTTCCGGCGTGGCGGCACCGGCGCGCACGAAGACGATGGGGTATTCCTTGCAGGCGTCACCGAACTCCACCGCGGCCAGGAACACCGAGTTCTGCGTCGCGGTCTGCGGCGCCACCGGCACCGTGGTGTCCAGCTTCAGGTTCTTGTGCACCTCGCGGTCCAGCGGCAGCAGTTCGCCGTACATCGGGGGGTTGCTCATGTTTGTTCTCCAGGTTCGGTCAGTCGACTGACCAGCACTTTGTCCACACGCTTGCCATCGAGGTCCACGACCTCGAATCTCCACGCGTCCCACTCCACCACATCGGTCGTGCGCGGCAAGCGCCCCAGCAGCAGCATGATCATGCCGGCCAGGGTGTTGTAGCGCCCACGATCCTCTTCGGGCAGTTCCTTCAGCGCCAGGCGATCCTTCAGCTCCTGGACCGGGATCAGGCCGTCGAACAGCCAGCTCCCGTCCTCGCGTTGGATCGCCCAGGCATCGCCGTCGCTCGGGGCATTGAACTCCCCGGCAATGGCTTCCAGCACGTCGCGCACCGCAATCACGCCCTGCACCTCGCCGTACTCATCGACGACGAAGACCAGCGGCGCGTCCGACACGCGGAAATGTTCCAGCAGCTCCAGGCCCGACAGCGTCTCGGGCACGTACAGCGGCGCCTCCAGGCCGGCACTCAGATCCAGCGGCAGGCCCTCCAGCAGGCGCGCCAGCAGCGCCGGCGCCGAGGCCACGCCCAGCACGTCGCCCAGGCCGCCGCGGCACACCGGGTAGCGCGAGAAGCCGTGCTCACGCAGCACCGCCAGCACCTCGGCCGGCGTGGCCTCGGCGTCCAGCCAGGCAATCTCGGCACGCGGAATCATCATGGAGCCGATCTGGCGCTCATCCAGGCGGAACACATTGCGCACCATCTGGTGCTCGTGCTCCTCGATGACGCCCGCGTCCAGGCCCTCCTCCAGGCTGGCGGCGATCTCCTCCTCGGTGACGCCACGCTGCGCCTTGTTGCTCAGGCCCAGCAGACGCAGCGTCGCCTCGGTGGACACGCTCAGCAGCCGCACCAGGGGGCGGGCGCCTACCGACACCAGGTTCATGCTGGGCGCCACCAGACGGGCGACCGTCTCCGGGTAGAGCTGACCGATGCGCTTGGGCACCAGCTCGCCGAACACGATGGTCAGCAGCGTGATCAGCACCACCACCAGCGCGGTCGCGGTGATGTCGGTCACATGCGGGTTGAGCCCGAACTGCTCCTTGAGCCAGCTCGACAGCGGACCGGAAAACGCCGCATCGCCGACGATGCCGTTCAGCACGCCTATGCCGGTGATGCCTATCTGCACGGTGGACAGGAACTTGGTCGGGTTCTCGTGCAGATCCATCGCGGCCTGCGCCCCGGCTTCACCGCTCTCCACCAACACCTGCAGCCTGGCCTTGCGGCTGGCGGTCAGGGCCATCTCCGACATCGCGAACAGGCCGTTGAGCAGAATCAGGAAGAGAACGAGAGCGGTGTCCATCGAAAGCGCCACGCCCGTCAGCACGGGGCGGCGCAGGGTCAAAACGAAGCCCGCGAGCCTAGCAGAAGCCCATGACGCCGCCCATCGAACAATCCCGCGGACGGCCCTGCCGCCTTGGTATGGTGCGCGCCTGGACACGGACTAACCTGCTGAATGAACTATCTGATCGGTGACGTGCAGGGCTGCTGCGATGCGCTGGAGCGGCTGCTGCAGCGCGTGGACTTCTCGCCTTCACGCGACCACCTCTACCTGCTGGGCGACCTGGTCAACCGCGGCCCGGCCTCGCTGGCCACGCTGCGCCGCCTGCAGTCGCTGCAAGGCGCGGCCACCTGCCTGCTGGGCAACCACGACCTGCACCTGATCGCGGTGGCCCACGGCGTGCGCCCCCCCGGCCGCAGCGACACGCTGCAGGACCTGCTGCATGCCCCCGACCGCGAGGCGCTGCTGGCCTGGCTGCGCCAGCAGCGCCTCGCGGTGTTCGAGCAGGGCTGGCTGATGGTGCATGCCGGCGTTGTGCCGCAATGGGACCTCGCCCAGACCTTGTCCGCCGCGGCCGAGATCGAGGCCGTGCTGCGCTCGCCCGAGCTGCCCGACTTCCTGCGCGTGATGTATGGCGACCAGCCCGACCGCTGGCACGACGACCTGCCACGCGAGGAGCGCCTGCGCTTCAGCATCAACTGCCTGACCCGGCTGCGCTTTTGCACCGCCGACGGCCGCATGGACTTCAAGACCAAGGACGGCGCCGGCGAGGCGCCGGCCGGCTACCTGCCCTGGTTCGAGGTGCCGGGCCGGCGCACCCAGGGCACGCCCATCGCGTTCGGCCACTGGTCCACGCTGGGCCTGCTGGACCGCCCCGACCTGCTGGGGCTGGACACCGGCTGCGTGTGGGGCGGCCGCCTCAGCGCGGCGCGCATAGCCGGCACTGAGCGCGAAATCATCCAGGTGGACTGCGAACAGGCCCAGCGTCCCGGTCCCTGAGCCGCCAGGCCCTTAGAATCCGCGCCCTCGGACACCGGAAGCTTGGGGGAGTGGTTTAACCCAACGGTCTTGAAAACCGTCGGCCGGCAACGGCCCGTGAGTTCGAATCTCACAGCTTCCGCCACCCGCCCCTGCGGGCGCCGCGCAGCCGCTCAGCCCAGCCAGGCCCGCAGGCGCTCATAGACCTCGGTGCTGCTCAGCAGATCGAGGTGGCCGGTGTCGCAGACCACGGCCGTCCGGTCGGCTGCGAATTCCAGGCGGCGGCCGGCATCGGCGTGCTGGCCCAGCGCGCTGGCCACGGGCACGAGGCCATCACCCCAAAGCCTGCTCTTGAGGCTGTCGACCGATGACCCCAGACAGCCTGCGAGCGCATAGCAGCGAGTCGCCTGCGGCAGCGGGACCTGGGGCACCGCCTCGACGCTCTCATCCTCCGACGCCGTACTCACGACCCGACCCCACCGCAGATCGGTGATGCCCGCGCTGCGCAGCCCGGCCAAGCGCCCCAGCGGCGCGGCAAAGGGCGCGGCCTTGAGCAGCAGGTCCACGCCATGCCCGGCCTTCTCCAGCGGCGCCCCCTGATGCGGGGTGCCGAGGCAGACCAGATCGGACACCTGGGACGGCCAGCGCAGGCCGGCGCCGCTGGCCTGCGCCGCATGGTGCAGGGCGCTGCGCGCGACCAGGCCACCCATGCTGTGCCCCAGCAACGCCAGGCGCTCGATGCGCTGAGGCCAGGCCTCGACCAGGCGCTCCATCAGCTGGGCCAGGATGCGGCCATTGGTCGACACGCTGAGGCCGCTGTTGTAGTGCAGGTAGAGCGGCGTGTAGCCCAGCTCTCGAGCCAGCGCCTCGCCGTGGTCATGGCCGGCGCGCTGCCACTGCAGATCGCTCATGCACAGGCCGTGCAGCAGCACCAGCAGCTTGGGCCGGTCACCGGGCAGACGGGCGCGCAACGCGGGCCGCGACAACGTCAGCGACCGCCCCGCCTGCCGCAGGCTCATGGGGATTGCCAGCGGGTTGCCGGACACGGCCAGGTAGTCGCCCAGCACGCCATTGAGCGCCGCCACCATCGCCTCGCGCTCGGGACGCGGCGCCTGGTGCGGCTGGGGCGCAGCCAGCAGCGGCTCCAGCAGGCCGATCAGCGCCTCCGTGCTGCCGCCCACCAGGTGGGTGACGCCGCGAACGGTTTTGTAGACCAGCCCCGGAATGCCCGCCATGCGCTCCGCGCCGGGTGCCGGCCCCACCAGGCCGGGCAGGCCCAGCGAGCCGGCGATGCGGGCATGCATCGCCTCCACCAGACTGGCCATGCCGGCCACCCCCGTGGCCGTGAGGCGCGCCGCACCTCGGAGATCAGCAGCCTGCAGCAGGGGTTGGGTCATGGACCAGTGTGGCACGAACCCGGGACCGTGCACGGACGAAACCCAAGCGCGCATGGCGGATGTGGGCTACTATGGCCCGGCTGATCTGCACAAGACCGTCCGCTCTTAGGTCTTTCTTCCCGCTCCGGCGTTCTGCCGGCGGTCGAGTCGAATCTCCCTTCTGAAGATTTTCTTGGCGTTTCTCCGCTGAGCGCGCTGTTGCGCCCAGCAACTTCGAAAGGCATTGATATGACGACCGAAACCGGCACCGTGAAGTGGTTCAACGAGGAAAAGGGCTTCGGCTTCATTGCACCCGATGGCGGTGGCAAGGACCTGTTCGCCCACTTCAAGGAAATCCAGGGCAGCGGCTTCAAGACGCTGACCGAGAACCAGCGCGTGCAGTTCGAGGTGACCCAGGGCCAGAAGGGCCTGCAGGCCTCCAACATCCGCGATCTGGGCTGACCCGACGGCCCCACCCGGACGCAGCGCTGCTGCGTCTGCCGATGAAAGCGCGGCCTGGCCGCGCTTTTTCTTTTCTGCCGAGGGCCTGTGCGTGAAAAACCTTCAAGACGCCACCGAACGCATCTGCGAACTCAAGGGCAGCCTCGTCGCGCTGGACACCCTGCTGCCCGCGCTGATCCAGTCCGTATCCGCCCCCACCCTGGCACGCCTGAGTGCCGCCTTCGACGCGCATGCCGAGGCCGCACGCACCGTGCTGCTGCATTCGGACATCTCGGACGTCGTGCTGGCCACCTTCGAGCGCGACGTCGCGCGCAATCGCGCACTGATGCACAAGAGCCAGCGGCCGGCACCCACCGAATGGCCGGGCACGGTCGATGCGCTGCTGCAGACCACCACGCGCATCACCACCTTGTCCGGCTACCAACGACTCAGCAGCGCGAGCGGTTTTTTCTACCGCGAGGATGGGCGGCTGTTCCTGGTCAGCAACCGCCATGTGTTCGCCGACGCGCCCAACGGCCATGCCCCGGACCACCTGGAAATCGGGCTGCACACCGACCCGCAAGACCTGACCCGCCACGCGGTGATCTCCCTGCCGCTGCGGCTGCAGGGGCTGCCGCAATGGCGCGAGGCCAGCGACGCCGGCGGTCCGGTGGACATTGCAGCGCTGGAGATCCCTGCGGGCAGTCTGCCCCTGGACGCCGCATTCCAGGCCTTCGACAGCAGCCACCTCGATGCCGGCGACGAGCAGGTCTCGGTCGGCGATGCGCTGACCATCGCCGGCTTTCCGCTGGGTTTTCACGACACGGTCTTTCACCTGGCGGTCGCACGCAGCGCGACCATCGCGTCGGCCTATGGCGTCAGATTCCAGGGTCAGGGCTGTTTCCTGACCGATGCCCGCACCCACCGCGGCAGCAGCGGGTCGCCGGTGGTGCGGCGGCGCCTGCAGGCCGGGGCGTCGGCACCCAGCTGGCAGTTGATCGGCGTGCACTCCACGCGCATGGACATGAGTTCGCGCGACCAGAGCCAGGATGAATCGCTGGGCCTGAACTGCGCCTGGTATGCCGACGTCCTGCCGGCGCTCACCCGCGCCTGACACGCCGCCCTTGCACCCCCTGCCCCACAAATCCGGAGACATCATCAACCGAGCCCCCGCACTCTCACGCAGCACCAAAATCCGCCGCGCCCTGCCGACCCCCAGCGGTCGTGCCCCGGACCTCGGGCGCGCCTCACCGCTGTCCCAGGCCGAACGCGCCGAGATCCATCGTCAGGGCGCCAAGGCGGCTGCCCGTGGCGAATCCGCCTGCAGCAATCCGCTGGAGCAGGCCCGCAACCAGCCGGCCGCGACCGGTGAGTCGGCCGAGATGTGGCGACAACGCCGTGCCGCCTGGGCGCGCGGCCATGCGGTGCAGACACTGGCGCGACGCGCCCAGGCGGTGGCCGTGCTGCACGAGTCCCGCTAGCGGGATTCAGGAGGCTCAGGCCGCGCTGCGCTCCTGCTGCGGCCGCCACAGCGCCAGGCCGCCGGCCAGACTCCAGGCCTGCTCATGGCCCAGCCGGCGCAGCGCGCGGGCCACCTGGCCACTGCGGTTGCCGCTGCGGCACACGAACACCAGCGGCCCCGCGCCCACCTCGTCGCGCCAGCTCGCCAGCCGGTTCAGCAGCGCGGACAGCGCCACCGACTCCACGCAATGCGCGGGGAACTGTGCGGCCAGCGGGCCCAGCTCCTGTTCGTAGGGCTCGCGCACATCCACCAGACGCAGATCGGGCCGGTTCGCCAGCAGCTCGCGCAATGCAGGGGCGTCCAGCTCGGCACGCAGCGACTCGCAAGCCGCAGCGTCCACGCGCGCGCCGCAGGCCATGGTCTGGTAGGCGGTCGGCCCCAGGCCGCGCTCCAGCTCGGCCTTGCGCGCGGCGAAAGTTTCCGCCGGCAGGTCACCACCCAGCACCTGGGCCAGCAGCGGCTGGGCCGCGCGCTCGGTGGCCAGGCTGCAGGCCAGGCGGTTGTCGTAGTCATGGCCGGGCAGCAGCAGGGCCTGCTCGCCGACCACCGCGGCCAACGTGCGCAGCGACTGCGCATAGGCCAGCGGCGCGCTCTGCTCGAAGTCGCTGCGGCCCAGCGCGCCAGGCATCACGCAGTCGCCCACGAAGGCCAGCGACACCCGGCCGTCCGCTTCGGTCAGCAGGTAGGCGGTGGAGTCCAGCGTGTGGCCGGGCACGGCCAGGCGCTGCAGCGAGCGCGCGCCCAGCACCAGCCGCTCCAGGCCCAACGGCCAGCCCAGCGCATCGACCTCGCCGGGCGCCAGCACATCGACCGGCAGCGCGGCGCGCAGCTCGGCCGCGGAGGACGCATGGTCGCCATGGCTGTGGGTGTCCAGCAGCGCGCTCAGCGTGTAGCCCTGGCAGCTCAGCAGGCGTACCAGCGGCTCGGTCAGCTCGGGCAGCGGGTCGATGACCACGGCCTGGCGGCTGGCCGCGTCGGCCAGCACATAGCAGCAGGCGCCGGCCACGCTGTAGCGGGTGATGCCGTCCAGCGGGCGGCCGCCGCCGGCATCCGTGCTCGGCGTGAGGCAGTTGCCGCGCAGCGCGGCGGCGCAGTCGCGCAGGCGCCGGCAGGCCTCGGCGATGAAGGCCGGCTCGGCGGCCGGCCCGAAGGACAGGCGCAGCGCCGATGCGGTCTGCCAGGCCGGCAGGCCCATGGCCTCCAGCACGAAGCTGGGCGCGGCCTGGGCGGCGCTGCAGGCCGAGCCGCCGCTGACGCGCAGGCCCGCGGCGTCGAACAGGTCCAGCAGCAGGCGCGAGCTGAGGCCGGGCACGGAGAAGTTCAGCGTGGTGGGCAGGCAGATCTCGGCGGGCGCGTTCAGCACCAGACCTGGGAAGGCATGCTGCAGCGCGGCCAGCAACTCGGCGCGGTAGCCGGCCAGCGTGGCCGCGTCGCGGAACACCTCGCCGGCCTCCAGCGCCTCCAGCACCGCGCCCAGCGCGGCGATGCCGGCCATGTTCTCGGTGCCGGAGCGCAGCGCGCCCTCCTGGCCGCCACCCGCCATCAGCGGCGTGAACGGCGCGCCCTCGCGCACATAGAGCAGGCCCACGCCCTTGGGCGCGTAGAGCTTGTGGCCGGAGAACGGCGCGTAGTCGATGCCGCGGCGCTCCAGCGCCAGCGGCAGCTTGCCCAGCGCCTGCACGCCATCCACCATCCACAGCGCCGGGCTGCCGGCCAGCGCGGCCGCGATGCCGTCCAGGTCGCTGATGACGCCGGTCTCGTTGTTGGCGGCCATGGTGCAGACCAGGCCGGCCTGCGGCGCGTGCTGGCGCAGCCAGGCCAGGTCGTGGCGGCCGTCGCGGCCCACGGGGATGGCGCGCACCTGCAGGTCCAGGCCCAGCACGCGGTTCCAGTGGCGCAGCGCCTCGGGCACGGCCTTGTGCTCGGTCGCGCCATAGAGCAGCCAGCGCACGTCACCGCGGCCGCGCAGCGCGCTCAGCGCCGACAGCACCGCCGTCTGTATGCCTTCGGTCGCACCACTGACGAACAGCAGCTGGCCGCCCGGTGCACCCAACACCCGGCGCGCGGTGGCGCGGGCCCGGTCGATCAGCGCGCGGGCGCGCAGGCCGGTGGAGTGGATGCTGCTGGGGTTGCCGAACTCTTCGGCCATCACGGCCAGCGCGGCCTCGCGGGCCAGGGGCAGCACCGGCGTGGTGGCGTTGGCGTCCAGATAGATCTCTTGCATGGGGGCTCCGTTCTGGCCCCTGATTCTGCGCAGACAGGCGGGCAAAGCGCGTGCTTTATCGGCTGCGGCACGGATGGAAAATGAAATCAATTTCCACTGATAGTCAATTTCATGAAATTGGATGCCATAGACCTGCAGATCCTGGACATCCTGCAGCAGGATGCGGACCAGCAGGTCGCCCAGATCGCGGAGCGCGTGGGCCTGTCCACCACGCCCTGCTGGCGGCGCATACAGCGGCTGCGCGAGCAGGGCGTGATCACGCGCCAGGTGGCGCTGGTGGACCCGCGCCAGCTCAATGTGGGCGTGACCGTGTTCGTGTCGGTGCGCACCAGCACGCACACGCAGGAATGGTTCGAGAGCTTTCGCGCCACGGTGCAGGCCATCCCCGAGGTGGTGGAGTTCTACCGGATGAGCGGCGACGTGGACTATCTGCTGCGCGTGGTCGTGCCCGACATCGCCGCCTATGACAAGGTCTACAAGCGCCTCACGGCCGGCACGCAGCTGCACGACGTGAGCTCCAGCTTCGCGATGGAGGAGCTGAAGTTCACTACCGCGCTGCCGCTGAGCTACGCGCGCTGAGCGGCCCGGGCTTGCGTCAGGTCAAGGGGCGCGGCGGCCGGCCTGCCTAGCATGGTGAGCCCGGCTCGCCCCGGCCCCGCCCGGCGCCCCTGCACGGCGCCGCCACCCCGACCAGGAGTCCGCCCATGAGCCCACCTGAGTCCGCCGCCCTGTCGCTGCACTTCGATGCCGCCGACCTGCTGGACCTGCGCCTGGCGGGACGGGTGCTGCGCGTCGCGCAGGGCGCGCTGGTGCTGACCCGCGCCGACACCGGCGCCGGCTGCGAGGTGCAGACGCTGGCGCTGCCGGGCGACCTGCTGGGGCTGGAATGCCTGGGCACGCACACCGCGTCGCAGCAGGCGCTGGCGCTGTCGGCCGGCTCGCTGCAGCCGGTGACGCTGGAGCGCCCCGGCGCGCTGACCGACCTGCTGGCCGAGGCCTACGACCAGGCCTGCCGCCAGTGCCGCGACATGCTGGCACTGCGCAGCGGCCCGGTGGGCGAACGCCTGCGCCGCCTGCTGATGCTGCTGGGCGCCCAGACCGGCGACGGCCACGACATGGCCGACCTCAGCCGCCCGCCGCTGCGCACACTGGCCGCGCTGGTGGACGCGACACCCGAATCGGTGTGCCGCGTGCTGTCGCGGCTGCGCAAGCTCAAGATGCTGCAGCCGGTGACGCCGCAGCGCGCCCGTGTGAGCCTGCAGGCGCTGAACGACTTCCAGCCGCCGCGCGGCATGACCGAGAGCGGGCTGGCGCGGCTGGCACGCCACGAACCGGGCGCGGGCCGTGCAGGAGCTCTCGAGCCCCCGGGGGAAGCGCGCCCGTGAACGACGTCGGCCAAGCGCTCAGTCGACCTCGCGGGTCCACAGCCTCAGCTCCACGCTGAAGCCGGGCT
This sequence comes from uncultured Roseateles sp., assembly GCF_913777145.1. Taxonomy (GTDB): domain Bacteria; phylum Pseudomonadota; class Gammaproteobacteria; order Burkholderiales; family Burkholderiaceae_C; genus Pelomonas. The sequence continues at coordinate 170,704 of NZ_CAJYPS010000014.1, read as the reverse complement.
GGCCGGCCTGCTGCGGTGGCACGCGCAGCTCGCCGCGATGCGCGCGCGCCACCATGGACGCCAGCCTCAGACCCAGGCCCAGGCCCGGCCCCAGGTCGCCCTCGCGCAAGGCCTGCTGGATCTCGCGCCGCCGCGTGTCGGTGGCGCCGCGGCCGTCGTCCTCCAGCCGCAGCGCCACGCCCTGGGCCAGCGCCTGGGCCTGCAGCTTCACGTGCCGTGCGCCGAAGCGCTGGGTGTTGTCCAGCAGGTTGAGCAGCGCAATGGTGAGCAGGTTGGGGTCGGCGCGGAACTCGACGTCCTGCGAGACCTCCACGCTCAGCTCGTCCAGCGGGATCTGCTCCAGCAGCTCCTCCAGGCGGCAGTCGCGCAGCGCGAGGCTGAGCTCGTCGCCGGTGCGGAACAGCGCCAGCAGCGACTGCACGACCTGGGTCAGCCGCGCCACTGCCCCGCGCACCCGCGCGATGCGCTGCGGCAGCATCTCGGGCGGCTCGCGCTGGGCCAGCGCCAGCTGCGCGTCCATGCCGGCCAGCGGTGTGCGCAGCGAGTGCGCGGCGCACGCCGCGAAGGCCTGCTCCAGCTCCAGCCGGCGTGCCAGTCGCTGACCCAGCGCGGCCAGCGCCTCGGTGATCGCGGCGGTCTCGGCGCGCTCGCCGGGCCGCGGCGCGGACGCCGGGCGCTGCGGGTCGTAGGCCTCGATCTCGCGTGCCAGACGCTCCAGTGGCCGCAGCGCCTGCTGGGTGCGCCGGCGCAGCAGCAGCACCCAGACCAGACTCACCAGCATGGCCACCGCCACCACGCTGGCCACCGCCTCGTAGCGCGATTCCACCCGCTCGCTGCCGACCTGGGCCACATACAGCATGCCGCCCTGGGGGAGGCTCATGCCGTAGGCCCGCCAATGGCCGGGCGCATCGAAGAAACCGCTGAGCGGCTGCGGGCTCAGCGCAAAGGCGGGCGCACGGTGCGAACGCCGCAAGACCTGACCCCTCTCGTCCGCGATCTGCCAGACCATGTGCTCGTCGTGCTCGGGGGCGGGCAGCACCGCGGGCAGCGCGCCCCCCGGCACACCGGGCAGATGGGCCGCAACCAGCACGCCGTACATCACCTCGGCGGACTCGCGCAGCGTCTCGTCCATCAGGTCGTCCACCTCGTGCTTGACCGCCCAGGTCAGCGTGAGACTGAGCACCAGCAGCCCGCCCAGGCCTATCCAGGTCGACAAGCGGGTCAACTCGCCGCGCAGCGAGGGCAGCGTTGGGGCCGCGCTCATCGCGGCACCCGGTAGCCAAGGCCACGCACGGTCTCGATGACGCTGCGGCCCAGCTTGCGGCGCAGGTTGGACACATGCACCTCCAGCACATTGCTGGCCGCCTCCCCGTCAAAACCCTGGGACAGCCCCTCCAGGTCGGAGCGCGTGACCACGCGGCCAGCCCGCGCCACCAAGGCCTCCAGCAGCGCCCATTCGCGCGCGGTCAGCTCCACGCGCTGCTCGCCCCGCCAGGCGGTACGGCCGGCCAGGTCCACGCTGAGGCCTTCGGGCAGTTCGATGCGCGGTGCGCCCTGGGCCAGCTGGCGGCGCCGCACCGCGCGCAGCCGAGCAGCCAGCTCCTCGGGCGGAAAGGGCTTCACCAGGTAGTCGTCGGCGCCGCTGTCCAGGCCCCGGACCCGGTCCTGCAGCAGATCGCGGGCCGTCAGCACCAGGATGGGCAGCGTGTGGCCCTGCGCACGCAGCCGCCTCACCCAGTCCAGGCCCGAGCCGTCGGGCAGTTGCCAGTCCACCAGCAGCGCGTCCAGCGGCTCGCTGATCACGGTCTGCGCGTCACGCAGCTGTGTGAACCACTCCACCACATGGCCTTCCAGCCGGAGAAAGGCGCACAGCGCTTCGCCCAGGGTCTCGTCGTCTTCGAGCAGCAGCAGTCGCATGGTCTCCTCGGGCCGCGCATCTCGGTGCGCCGCGCGAAGTATCGCCGCGCGCTTCTGTCACCATGCGGCCATGCACGCCCGCCCTCCGTTGTCCGATCTGCGCCGCCGCCAGCTGCTGGCCGGCCTGGCGCTGCCACTGCTGGGCGCCAGGCCCGCCCGCGCCCAGCCCGACACCTGGCCGCCGGTGCCGATGGCCTATGCGCAGGCCGCCAATGCGGACTTCGTCGAGCCGCTGCTGGATCTGCTGGGCCACGCGGCACGGCTGCGCTGGGAACGCAGCCGCCTGCCCGCGCGGCGCGTGCTGGCACTGGCCGAGCAAGGGCTGGCCCTGGCTTTTGGTCTCGGGCCCACCCCGCAGCGCCTGGGCCAGCTGGCCTTCAGCAAGCCGGTGTTCTACGGACAGCTGATGCTGATCAGCCGGCGCGAGCAGCCGCTGTCGCCCCGCTCGGTGGAGGACCTGCGCGGCCGGCGGGTCTGCGTGACGCGCGACGCCAGCTACGGCCAGGAACTGGATGCGGCGCTGGGCCCGGTGCTCCGGCCCGAACCCACGGCCGGCGACCTGGCCACCCGGCTGCGCATGCTGCAGGGTGGCCGCTGCGACGCCACGCTGCTGACCCACCGCAACGACAACCTGCAGCAGGTGGAACAGCGCCTGCTGGCCTCGGGCTTCACGCCCGAGGCCTTCCACATCGCCCCCCAGCCGCTGGCCCGCGACCCGGTCTGCATTGCGGTCGCGCAGCAGAGCCCGCTGCGCCCCTACCTGGACCGCATCGACCAGGCGCTGGCGCTCAAGCGCGACGCGATCCGGCAGCTGATCGAGCGCTGAGACAAGACGGCGACGGGCCGGCTTGTCCCCGCCCGCTGTGGACAAGTTTGTGGGCAAGGCGGGGGCGGGGTGGCCAAGTGCTTGTCGGGCCGGGGCGGCGGTCGGCCTGCCCAAGAAACAGGCAGCCGCCAGCGCCCGGGTGAGTTCGCCCTCTTGAACACTGTTGATTCATACAGTATTCTGTGGGCTCGCCGATGTCCGGCGCCAGGAGCTCAGGCCATGCAGCTGAACTTGACGGACCCCGACAGCATCCTGCGCTGGTGGCGCAGCTTTCCCGAGCGCCACTGGGCCTACCTGGATGCGTTCGAGGCCAGCTCGCCGGAGTTCCGCGGCGCGATACGCGCGGCACGGCTGCGCATCCAGGCCGACCCGCTGTTCGACGAGGCCCGCATCGCCGCGCTGAGCACTCAGCGCCGCCGCTGGCCGGTGGCCGTCGCCGACTGGGACGATGCCGACATGGCGGACGAGTTCGAGGCCGACGCGCCCGCCGCGCCAGCCTGGGTGGACGAAGAACTTCCGGTGCACTGAGCGCGCCCGCGCTCGCACCCTCCCGCGCAGTTGCCAGGGCTCCCTGGCTTGACCCGGCGGCCCTGACAGGGCCGCCGGGTGTTTTCTGGGGTCAGGTCACGCGCCGCTCAGGCGCCCAGGTTGGCCACCGGCGCCAGCGCCCGGAAGGCCGGGCGGGCGAACAGATAGCCCTGCATCAGGTAGACGCCCTCGTCGCGCAGCGCATCGCGCTCGGCCGGCGTCTCTATGCCTTCGGCAATCACCTCGATGCCCATCTCTCGGCACAGCCGCACCAGGTGGCGCACGATGCTGCGCCGCGAGCGGTCTGCATCCAGGTGCCGGATTAGGTCCATGTCCAGCTTGACCAGGTCGGGCTGGAAATCCGCCAGCAGCTTGAGCCCCGCGTAGCCGGCGCCGAAGTCGTCGATCGCGGTCATGAAGCCGCTGCGCTTGTACTCGCGCAGGATCTCGGCGAACCACGGCCCGTCCTCCACCCGCTCGCCCTCGGTCACCTCGAAGATGATGCGCTCCAGCGGAAACCCATGGGCGCGTGCCGCGGCCAGCGTCGTGCGTATGCACAGCTCGGGCCGGTAGATCGCATTGGGCAGGAAGTTGATGGACACGCGCTCGCGCACGCCCAGTGCCGCCGCGCCCTTGATGGCCTTCACGCGGCAGGCCTGGTCGAAGCGGTAGCGGTTGTGCTCGGTGACCTGGGACAGCACGCTGTGCGCACTCTCCCCGGCCGGCCCGCGCACCAGCGCCTCGTGCGCGAACACGCTGGCGTCGCGCAGATCCACGATGGGCTGGTAGGCATAGTCGAACTCGAAGCCCACGCGCTCGCCACGTGCGCAGGACTCGCAGTCCGCCCGCGAGCCGGCCAGCGGCACGAAACCTTGGGCGAATCCCAGGGCCGGCTTGCCGGGGCGCAACACGGCACTCATCGCATCAGAGCTTGAAGACCTGTACCGCGTCCACCAGGCGCGAGGCCTGGTGGCGCAGGCTCTCGGCCGCGGCCGCGCTCTGCTCCACCAGCGCAGCGTTCTGCTGCGTGACCTGATCCAGCTGGCCCACGGCATCGCTGACCTGGCCGATGCCGGTGGTCTGCTCGCCGGCGGCGCTGCTGATCTCGCTGATCATGTCGGCCACCCGCTTGACCTGGCGCACGATGTCCTCCATCGAGCTTCCCGCGTCATTGACCAGCGCAGTGCCGGCCTCCACCCGCTCCACGCTCTCGCTGATCAGCGACTTGATCTCCTTGGCCGCATTGGCGCTGCGCTGCGCCAGGCTGCGCACCTCGGTGGCCACGACCGCAAAGCCGCGGCCGGACTCGCCCGCGCGCGCCGCCTCCACCGCCGCGTTCAGCGCCAGGATGTTGGTCTGGAACGCAATGCCGTCGATCACCGTGATGATGTCGCTGATGCGGCGGCTGGACTGGCTGATCTCGTCCATGGTGCCCACCACGCGCGCCACCACTTCGCCGCCGCTGGACGCCGCCTCGCGGGCCTGGCCGGCCAGCGCGTTGGCCTCGCGCGCGGTGTCGGAGGTGGCCCGCACCGTGCCGGCGAGCTGCTCCATGGATGCCGCGGTCTGCTGCAGATTGCTGGCCTGCTCCTCGGTGCGCTGGCTGAGGTCGGCATTGCCGCTGGCGATCTGGCTGGAGCCGGTCGCGATGGACTCGCTGCTCGCGCGCACCACGCTGACCACCTGCACCAGGCCATCGTTCATCTTGCGCAACGCCGCCAGCAACTGGCCGGTCTCGTCACGGCGATCCACCTCGATGCGCGAGCTCAGGTCGCCGGCGGCCACGGTCTCGGCCACCTGCACCGCGCGGCGTATCGGCTGAACGATGGCGCGCGTGATGGACAGCGCCAGCAGCCCCGCGATCACCATCGCCGCCAGACTGCCGAACACGATGGCATTGCGGTTCAGCGTGCGTGTCTGCTCCGCTTCGTCCGCGCGCACCTGCAGCAGGTCGCGCTCGGTCTTGTCGAAGTCCGCATGCAGGCGGCGGAACGCATCCATCGCGGCCTTGTCGCGCCCCTGGGAGAACGCCTGGCTCACCGCCTCCAGCGAATCACCAGCCTCCCGGCGCTGCGCCATCAGGCCCTCCAGCGCCGCCTTGAACTCCTGCTCCCGGGCCTTCATCTCGTCCAGCCGACGCTGCTGGTCCGGGTTGTCGGCGGTCAGCGTGCGGGCTCGGTCCCAGGCCTTGTCGAAGCTGGCCAGGCCCTGCTTCCAGGGTTCCAGGTACTCGTCGCGACCGGCCAGCAGGTAGCCGCGCACGCCGGTCTCCATGTTGATCAACGACTGCAGCATGCCCTCGCCGGTCTCCAGCACCTGATGGGTGTGCAGGTTCCACTTGCCCGCCTCCACCAGCTTGCTGCTACTGGAAAGCGATACGCCCGACACCACCAGGAACACCAGGATCACGGTGGCGAAGGCCGCCGCTAGACGACGTCCAATGGACAGATTGGCCAACATTCCAAGCATCTCCGGTTGCAAGGTTTCGCAGCCTCGAGACCGGGGCGCACCACGGGTGCGGGTCGCTGCGAAACCGGGGATGAAACCTTAACCAATAACATCTGACAAAACAATTTGTCAGTTCTTACTTGATGTGCAGCAAATCACGTGGCCGGCTCCCACGGCAATATGCTGTAGCCCCTGCCGAGTCGCTTGTCACAAATGATGTCCCCTGTCTCCACCAGCCCGCTGAGCGCGCCACTGGCCGCCGCCGGGCGGCGTGCCGCCTGGATCGCGCCGCGTGCGCCGCGCTTGGCCGGGGACGCGGTGGTGCATTTCGCGGACAGCGACGACTTCCTGCTGGGCGAGGCCCCGTATGACTATGGCCTCTACGTGATCGCCGCCAGCCAGCTGGGCGTGGCCGGCCCGGATCTGGTGCGGCTGGTGCGGCGCCGCAGCGCAGCGCCTATCGCGGCGCTGGTCGCCAGTGCCGACGCGCCGACCTTTCTCGAATGCCTGGCGCAGGGTGCGGACCTGGTGCTGCCGCCCGACCTGCCCGACACCCAGCTGGAGGCGGCCCTGGCCGCCCTGCTGCGGCGCTGCGCGATGGCCCCCGAGGGCCGCCCCGCTCCGCTGGGCTGGACGCTGGAAAACCTCAGCCAGAGCCTGCGCGGCCCGCTGGGCGAGCTGATCGCGCTCAGCGAGGCCGAGTGGCGGCTGATGTGCTGCTTCGCAACCACGGGCGATGGCCGCGCCACGCGCCAGCAGCTGTGCGAATCACTGTGGGGTGATGACGCCGGCGAGCGCGACAACGCGCTGCACGCCACGCTGTACCGCCTGCGCAAGCACATCGAGCAGGCCACCCACCAGGCGGCACCGATACGCTCGGTCGCCCGCGTCGGCTACGAGTTCCGCGCGCCGCTGCTGCGCACCTGATCCGCGGAGCCGGCAGCCGCCAGCAGGTGCTGCATCAGTCGCTGCACCCGCTCAGGGGGCAGGTCTTGCTCGCTCCACAGCAGTTGCTGCAGCAGATCATCCGCGCCCTGCCCGTTCAGGAAGGCCATGTCCCAGTCGCCCAGGCGGCGCTGCGCAATGTCGCCCTGCTGCAGGCAGCGCAGCTGGTCGTGGCGCGCATCGCGGGCGATCGCGTCCATCACCTGGGCCAAAACCTCGCCCGGTCCTTCCAGCACCTGCGCGAAATGCCCGCCGGAGTAGAGCAGCGCGCCGGTCAGTCCCAGGCGCTGGTTGTTGAGCCGTGCCCGCGTGAGCAGCGGCTGGACCTCGTCCGGACCGAGCAGCGCGCGGCTGACGTAGAAGACTTCGCGCAGCGTGTCGGCTTGATGTTGGCCCATGGGCTCGGCTTTCGGAGTGAGCCTCATTCTAGGAAGCCACCGCCGGGCCAGCGGCATGCAGGGCGCACATCCCTGACCTGTGTGGGGTGGCCTCAGCCCGACTGCCTCACCGCCCAGGCCAGCAGGTCCTCGTCGGCGAGCGCCCGGGCCTGGGCCAGCACCGGCCCTATCACCAGAATGGCCGGGCTCGCAAAGCCCTGGGCCACCAGCAGCCGGGGCAGCGCTTCCAGCGTGCTGAGCGCATGGCGCTGCGCGCCGAGGCTGGCCTGTTGCACCACGGCCGCGGGCCAGTCGGCCGGCAGCACCTCGCGCAAGGCCGCACAGATGGCGCCGGCCTGCTGCACGCCCATGTAGATCACCAGCGTGGTGCCGCCCGCGGCCAGCCGCGCGGCGGCCGCCCAGTCGGGCGCCGCGCCGCCGGCCTGCGCATGGCCGGTCAGCAGCAGCACACCCTGGGCGCCAGCGCGGCGGTCGGTCCAGCCCACGCCCAGCGCGTTCACCGCCGCCAGGCCCGACGTGATGCCGTTCACCACCCTCACCTCCACGCCAGCCTCGTGCAGCGCGCTCATCTCCTCGCCCGCGCGGCCGAACACCAGCGGGTCGCCGCCCTTGAGGCGCACCACGCGCTCGCCGGCCAGCGCCTCGCGCACCAGCAGCTTCTCGATGAAGGCCTGGGGCGTGGCGCCCGCGCGGTGGCCGCGCTTGCCCACCTGCACGACGCGCGGCCTCGGCGCATCGCCGAACACCGCGTCCAGCACCTGCTCGCCCACCAGGTCGTCCACCATCACCACCGTGGCCTCGCGCAGCACGCGCACCGCCTTGAGCGTCAGCAGCTCCGGGTCGCCGGGGCCGGCGCCGACCAGATACACGGGATGGCTATCGCGCATGGAAGTTCTCCTGGGCAAGAGGGGGAATCGCGCTGGGGTCAGGTCGTGCCGGCGGTCTGTGCCTGCTGCGCCGCCAACCGGCGCAGCCTCGGCAGGCAGGAGCCGCACTGCGTGCCGCAGCGGGTGGCGGCCTGGGCCGCGGCCACGCGGGTCTCGGGCGAGCCGTCGGCAGCGGCCAGCGCCTCCACGGCACTGGCCTCGCTGACGTCCATGCAGCTGCACAGCTGCGGGCCGCGCGGCGGTGCGGCCCCCAGTTGGGCCGGGTCCACACCGGGGCGCAGCAGCTGGCGCGCCGCGCAGGGCAGCGGCATGCGCTCGCGCACCCAGGCCTGCAGCGCGCCGGCGGCCGGCTGCAATTCGGCCGGCGGGCCGGACAGCCAGGCACTGCGCAGGCGTGCCTCGGGGGCGCCAGCCTCCACGCGCAGCAGCCGCAGCGAGCGGCCCGGCCCGGCGTCGTAGCGCAGCGTCGCGGCGTCATCCGCGCCAAAGGCGGCCAGCGCGTCGGCCAGCAACTCGCGCGGCGGCGCCTCGGCATGTGCGGCCCACAGCATCCAGCCCAGCTCCTGCTGCGTATCGGGCTCGCGGCCGAAGGGCAGCAGCAGCGCCGCGTCCAGCCCGCGCAGCAGCGGCTGCAGGCGCTCGCGCAGCGCCCAGGCCTCTTCTTGCATGAACCAGCCCCAGGCGCGCAGCTCCCAGCCCACGGCCAGCGGCTCCACGCTGACCGCCGCCGCCTTGAGCTCGGGCTGGCGCGATTGCGGGCACAGCGCCGGCAGCGTCAGGCCGTTGACGCCGGCCAGCGGCTGGCCCTGCGCATCACGGCCGCCCAGCACTTCCGAGCCCCAGTGCATGGGCAGGTCGGCCAGGCCTGGCGCCAGCTCGGGCGCGGCACGCACGGGCAGGCGCAGCTCGCCGCGCGCGGACTGCACGCGCACCCACTGGCCCTCGCGCAGCCGACGCTGGGCCAGGTCTTGCGGATGCAGCGCCAGCTGCGGCAGCGGCGCGTCGCCAAACAGCCGGCCCAGCAGGCCGGTGCGACTCATGCCGTGCCACTGGTCGCGCAGGCGGCCGGTGCTCAGCGTGAAGGGGTAGCGCGCCGAGCGCGGCTCGGCCAGCGGGCAGGCCTCGACGTCGGCGAAGCGGGCGCGGCCGTCGGGCGTGGCGAATCGGCCGTCGGCATAGAGCCGCGCGGTGCCCTGGGCCTGGCCCTGGGGCATCGGCCACTGCTGTGGGCCGGCGCTGTCCAGCAGCGCGTAGCTGAGGCCGGTGATGTCGAGGTCGCGGCCGCGCGTGGCCTCGCGATGCTCGCCCCACACATCCTCGGGCGACGCGAAGCACAGCAGGCGCTCGCGCTCGGGCGCGATGCGGCGGGCCAGGCGCCGGCCCAGGTCGGCCGCGATCGCCCAGTCGGCGCGCGCCTGGCCGGCCGGTGCCACCGCGGCGCGCACGCGGCTGATGCGGCGCTCGCTGTTGGTGACCGTGCCCTCCTTCTCGCCCCAGGTGGCCGCCGGCAGCAGCAGGTCCGCATAGGCCGCGGTGGCAGTGCCGGCAAAGGCTTCCTGCACGATCACGAATTCGGCCCGCTGCAGCGCACGGCGCACCATGGCCTGGTCGGGCAGGGACTGGGCCGGGTTGGTGCAGGCTATCCACAGCGCCTTGACCTCCCCGTCCGCCGCAGCCTGGAACATCTCCACCGCGCTGCGCCCCGGGCGCTCGGACAGCGCGGGCAGGCCCCACAGCGCGGCGATCTCGGCGCGGTGCTCGGCGTTGCTCGGGTCGCGGTGACCGGGCAGCAGCGTGGCCATGCCGCCGGCCTCGCGCCCGCCCATCGCATTGGGCTGGCCGGTCAGCGAGAACGGGCCGGCGCCGGGCCGGGCGATCTGGCCGGTGGCCAGGTGCAGGTTGATCAGCGCGCGGTTCTTGTCGGTGCCGGCGCTGCTCTGGTTCAGGCCCTGGCAGTACAGCGACAGCGTGGCGCCCGAGGTGGCGAACCAGCGCGCGGCGGTCAGCAGATCGGCCTCGGCAATGCCGGTGAGCCGGGCCGTGTGCGCAGGGTTGAACTCGCGCACGCGCGCCTTCAGCGCCTCGAAGCCCTCGGTGTGCTCGGCGATGAAGCGCGTGTCCAGCCAGCCCTCCCACAGCATCAGGTGCAGCAGGCCGTGGCACAGCGCGACATCGCTGCCGGGGCGCAGCGCCAGGTGCAGGTCGGCCATCGCCGCGGTCTCGGTGCGCCGCGGGTCGACGACGATCCAGCGCTGCCCGGGCCGCGCGCGGCGCGCGTCCTCCAGGCGGCGCATCAGCACCGGATGGGCCAGCGCGGTGTTGCTGCCGCTGATGAACACGCAGTCCGCCAGGGCCAGGTCTTCATAGCTGCAGGGCGGCGCGTCCGCGCCCAGGCTGGCCTTGTAGCCGGCCACCGCGCTGCTCATGCACAAGCGCGAGTTGCTGTCGATCTGGTGGCTGGCCAGCACGCCGCGCACCAGCTTGTTGAACACGTGGTAGTCCTCGGTCAACAGCTGGCCGGACACGTAGACGCCGATGGCGTCGGGCCCATGCTCGGCATGGATCTGCGCGAGGCGCTCGGCGCCGTGATCCAGCGCGGCGTCCCAGGCCAGCGGCTGGGCAGGCCCGCCGCGCTGCAGGCGGCGCAGGGGCTGCAGCAGCCGCGTGTGGGTCTGCAACTCGGCCGCGGCCGTGAGGTGCAGCGTCGCGCCCTTGCTGCACAGCCGCCCGAAGTTGGCCGGGTGCTCGGGGTCGCCGCGCACGCCGGTGATGCGGCCGGCCTCGGCCTGGATGATGACGCCGCAACCGACGCCGCAGTAGGGGCAGGTGGAACGGGTCTCGGCCATCGCGGGCTCCCGGCCTTCAGCGGCTGCAGGCGGCCCGCGCCAGCCGCCAGGCCGGGCCGGCCACCGGCGCGGCCAGCTCCACCCCCAGTTCCTCCAACTCGCCGCGGCGCAGGCTGACGATGCCGTCCAGCACCTGCACCTCGAAGCGCGGCACGCAGCCTTCGTCCGGCGCCTGCACGCGGCCGTCCGCCAGGCCCACGATCTGGCCATGCAGCGGGCAGCTCACCGCCTCCCCATGCACCAGGCCCTGGGACAGCGGACCGCCCTTGTGCGGGCAGCGGTCCAGCAGCGCGAACACGCGGTCGTCGCGGGTGCGGAACAGCGCCACGGCTGGCGCGTCGACGCGCTGCACACGGCGCGAGCCCAGCACGGGGATGTCGTCCAGGGGGCAGATCTCGGTCCAGTCGTTCATGGGGTGCTCCTTGCGGGGTCAGGCGTTGACGGGGTCGAACTGGCGCAGGTCCACGCGGGCCTTGTCGAACTCGAACCATGGGTCGGGCTCGCCGTCCAGCGCGAACTGCAGCTCGGCCCACAGCGCACGGCGCCCCTCGGCGTCGTCGAGGATGCGGCGCTTGAGGTAGTCCATGCCCACGCGCTGCAGGAAGTGCACGGTGCGCTCCAGGTACCAGCCCTCCTTGCGGTAGAGCTGCATGAAGGCGCCGGTGGTCTCCAGCACCTCCTCGGGCGTCTTGAGCTTCACGAAGAACTCGGCCACCTCGGTCTTGATGCCGCCGTTGCCACCTATGTACATCTCCCAGCCTGAGTCCACGCCGATGATGCCCACATCCTTGATGCCGGCCTCCGCGCAGTTGCGCGGGCAGCCCGACACCGCGAACTTGACCTTGTGCGGCGCATACATGCGCCACATCGCGCGCTCGAGAATCTTGCCCATCTGCGTGCTGTCCTGCGTACCCATGCGGCACCACTCGGCCCCCACGCAGGTCTTCACGGTGCGCAGCGCCTTCGCATAGGCATGGCCCGAGGGCATGCCGATATCTCGCCACACATTGACCAGGTCTTCCTTCTTGACGCCCAGCAGGTCGATGCGCTGACCGCCGGTGACCTTGACGGTCGGGATCTTGTACTTGTCCACCGCGTCGGCGATGCGGCGCAGCTCGGCGGCGGTGGTCTCGCCGCCCCACATGCGCGGGATCACCGAGTAGCTGCCGTCCTTCTGGATGTTGGCGTGGCTGCGCTCATTGATGAAGCGGCTCTGCGGGTCGTCGCGCGCTTCCTTGGGCCAGCTGCTGATCAGGTAGTAGTTCAGCGCGGGGCGGCAGGTGGCGCAACCGTCGGGCGTGCGCCAGGCCAGCGCCTGCATCACGGCCGGGATGCTGGTGAGGTGCTGCTGGAAGATCGCGTCGCGCACCTCCTGGTGGCCCAGGTCGGTGCAGCCGCAGACCGCCTTCTTGCGCGGCGTGGCGGAGTAGTCGCCACCGGCGGTGAACATCAGCAGCTGCTCCACCAGGCCGGTGCAGGAGCCGCAGGACGCGCTGGCCTTGGTGTGCTTGCGCACCTCTTCCAGCGTGAACAGGCCCTTCTCCTTGATGGCCTTGCAGATCGTGCCCTTGCTGACGCCGTTGCAGCCGCAGACCTCGTCACTGTCGGCCATGGCCGCGGCCTTGCTGTGGCCCTGGTGGCCCACGTCGCCGATGTTGCTCTCGCCGAACATCAGGCGGTCGCGCAGGTCGCTGACGGCCCGGCCCTCGCGGATCAGCTTGAAATACCAGCTGCCGTCCACCGTGTCGCCATACAGGCAGGCGCCCACCAGCCTGTCGTCGCGCAGCACCAGCTTCTTGTAGATGCCGGCCGAGGGGTCGGACAGCAGGATCTCCTCGCAGCCCGCGCCGCCCATGAAGTCGCCGGCCGAGAACAGGTCGATGCCGGTGACCTTGAGCTTGGTGCTGGTCTGGCTGCCCAGGTAGCGGCCGATGCCGAACTGCGCCAGGTGGGTGGCGCAGACCTTGGCCTGCTCGAACAGCGGCGCCACCAGCCCGTAGGCCACGCCGCGGTGCGCCGCGCACTCGCCCACCGCGTAGATGCGCGCATCGGTGACGGTCTGCAGCGTGTCGGTGACGACGATGCCGCGGTTCACATGCAGACCCATCTGCTCGGCCAGCGCGGTGTTGGGGCGTATGCCGGCGGCCATCACGACCAGGTCGGCCGGCAGCTCGCGGCCGTCCTTGAGCTGCACGGCACGGACCCGGCCAACGGACGGGGCCCCTTCCCCATCCTCCCGTCCCGCCTCGTTGCCCAGCAGCGCCGCGGTCTGCGCGCCCAGCTCGAAGCTCAGGCCGCGCTCGACCAGCGACTGCTGCAGCAACTGGCCGGCCGTGCGGTCCAGCTGGCGCTCCATCAGCCAGTCGGCCAGGTGCACCACCGTGACCTGCATGCCGCGCAGCATCAACCCGTTGGCCGCCTCCAGGCCCAGCAGGCCGCCACCTATCACCACCGCATGACGGTGCGCCTTCGCCGCGTCGATCATGGTGTGGGTGTCGGCGATGTCGCGATAGCCGATCACGCCCTGCAGCTCTCGACCCGGCACCGGCAGCATGAAAGGCGTGGAGCCGGTGGCGATCAGCAGGCGGTCGTAGGCGGCCTCGGTGCCGTCCGCCGCGCTCACGACGCGGCGCGCGCGGTCCACTGACACCACGGTCTTGCCCAGGTGCAGCGTGATGCCGTGCTGCTCGTACCAGGCCAGCGGGTTCAGCACGATCTCGTCCAGCGTCTGCTCGCCCGCCAGCACGGGCGACAGCAGGATGCGGTTGTAGTTGGGGTGGGGCTCGGCGCCGAACACCGTGATGTCGTAGAGGTCCGGCGCGATCTTCAGCAGCTCCTCCAGCGTGCGCACGCCGGCCATGCCGTTGCCTATCAACACGAGCTTCATCTTCTTCATGGCGGGCGTCCTTTCGGAAATGCGGCATCGCCCGGCACGCGACAGCGCTCCGGGCGGGCGAAACAAGCAAGGGATGGGGTGTGGGGAGGTGGGCCGCCGACGCGCGACAGGGTCGGTTCACCAGGGCAGTGCGTCGTCACACTGCAGGCCGGCAGAATGCAAGCTCCATGCCTGCGCATGCTTCTTGCGCCTGCCCGGGCATGAGCACCGCCGAACTCGCCCTCGCCTGGCTGGCCGACCCCGCGTTGTGCCGGCCCGACTGGGCCCGCAACCTCGCCGCGCTGCGCCGGCCGGCCGCCGCGCCCGACGCGCCCTGCCACCGCCTGCTGCTCTCTGAGCAGGCGCTGGCGTGCGACGCCGCGCGCGGGCCGCAAAGCCTGTTCTCGGACAGCGCCGACCCGGCCCACGCGATCGCCGCCGGTGCCGATGGCCTGTGGCCGCTGGGTGTGCTGGCGGATGCGACGCTGCTGCAGCGCGCGCTGCTCACCGATGCGGCACGTTGGCACCGGGAACAGGCATGGCGCACCGAACTGGCGCGCGCCCGCGAGCAGCTGGACGAGCGGCGCTGGATAGACCGCGCCAAGGGCGTGCTGATGCAGGCACGCGGCCTGTCCGAGGAGGAGGCCTTCCGGCTGCTGCGCGGCACCTCCATGCAGGCCAATCTGCGCGTGGGCGAGGTATCGCGCGCCATCACCGAGGCCGCGCAGTGGGCGGAGGCGGTGAACCGCTCGGGCCAGCTGCGCATGCTGTCGCAGCGCGTGGTGCTGCTGGCGGCCGAGCGGCTGGACGGCCCCGACGCCCGCCGTGCACGCCAGAGCCAGGGCATGGCCATGGGCCGGTTGCAGGACAACCTGGACTTCGTCGCCGCGCTGCCCGCGCTGCGCGAGCCCGGCCCGCTGCGCGACGCGCTGGAGGCCACGGCCCAGGCCTGGCGCCAGCTCAAGCCGCTGCTGGCACCGCGGCCCACGGCGGAGCTGCTCGCGCAGTCGGACGCGCTGGCCGAGGCCGTGCTCACCTGTGCCGAGATGCTGACCGAGCGGCTGGAGTCCGGCGGCGCACGGCAGGCGCTGCGCCTGGTGAACCTGTGCGGCCGCCAGCGCATGCGGGTGCAGCGCCTGGCCAAGCAGGCCATGCTGGCCGCGCTGCTGGCCCAGCCCGCGCGGCTGCAAGACCTGCCCCCGCTGCTGGACGCGGTGGAGGCCACGCTGGCCGAGCTGGAGCAGGCGCCGCTGGGCGGCGCAGCCACCCGCAGCACGCTGGCCACGCTGCGCGAGCAGTGGCTCAACCTGCTGCGCGGCCTGCGGCTGTCACAGGGCCCCGAGGGCCGCCAGGCGCTGGTGGTGGCCAGCGACGCGCTGCTGGAGCTCTTCGACCGCCTGACCGCGGACTACGAGCACAGCCTGCAGATGATCCTGTCCTGAGCCCGCGCGGGGCCAGGTCTTAACCCGGCACCGGCTCAGGCGGCCTGCGGCTCGGGGTGGGCGTGGCGGGTGTAGAGGAAGTCGATCACCGCCTTGCGGGCGTGCACATAGACCGGGTCTTCGGCCAGCGCCACGCGGTCGCGCGGGCGGGCCAGGTCCACGCGCAGGATCTCGCCTATCGTGGCCGCCGGGCCGTTGGTCATCATCACGATGCGGTCCGACAGCAGCACGGCCTCGTCCACGTCGTGGGTGACCATCACCACCGTGCTATGCGTTCTGGCCACGATCTTCAGCAATTCGTCCTGCAGCTTGGCGCGGGTCAGCGCGTCCAGCGCGCCGAAGGGCTCGTCCATCAGCAGCACCTTGGGCTCCATGGCCAGCGCACGCGCGATGCCCACGCGCTGCTTCATGCCGCCCGACACCTCGTGCGGCCGCTTGGCCGCCGCGTGGCCCATGTTGACCAGCTCCAGCGCGGCCGTGGTGCGGGCCTTCAGCCGGGCCTTGGACTCGCTGGCGCCGAACACGCGCTCCACCGCGAGGTAGACATTGTCGAAGCAGCTCAGCCAGGGCAGCAGCGAGTGGTTCTGGAACACCACCGCGCGCTCCGGGCCGGGCGACGCGATCTCGCGCCCGTCGCAGATCAGCGCGCCCGAGGTGGGCTTGAGCAGGCCGGCGATCAGGTTCAGCAGCGTGGACTTGCCGCAGCCCGAGTGGCCGATCAGCGTGACGAACTCGCCCTTGTCAATCTTGAGCTCGATGTCGCGCAGCGCGACGAAGGGGCCCTTGCGGGTGGGGAACACGACGCCGGCGTCGTGCACGTCGATGAAGGCGCTCATGCAGTGCTCCTTATTCGTAGGAGAAGCGGCGGGCCAGCAGCATCAGCAGCTGCTCCAGCGCCAGGCCGACAATGCCGATCACGAAGATCGCGATGATGATGTGCTGGACATTGAGGTTGTTCCACTCGTCCCAGACCCAGAAGCCAATGCCCACGCCGCCGGTCAGCATCTCGGCCGCGACGATGACCAGCCAGGCCGTGCCCACCGACAGGCGCACGCCGGTCAGCAGATAGGGCAGCACCGAGGGGAAGAGGATCTTGGTGAGGATCTTCCACTCGCTGAGGTTCAGCACCTTGGCCACGTTCAGGTAGTCCTGCGGCACGCGCTGCACGCCCACCGCGGTGTTCACCACCATGGGCCAGATGGAGCAGATGAAGATGGTCCAGATCGCCGCCGGGTTGGCGCTCTTGAACACCAAGAGGCCTATGGGCAGCCAGGCCAGCGGCGACACCGGCTTGAGCAGGCTGATCAGCGGCGAGGCCATGCGGTTGATGAACTCGAAGCGGCCGATCAGAAAGCCCAGCGGAATGCCCACCGCCGCCGCCAGCCCGAAGCCCAGGCCCACGCGGGACAGCGAGTTCAGGATGTTCCAGCCTATGCCCTGATCGTTCGGGCCATTGCGGTAGAAGGGGTCGGCGAACAGCTTGACCGCGGCCTGCCAGGTCTGGGCCGGCGTCGGGAAGCCGCTGCCCTCCTTCATCGTCAGCAAGGCCCACACGCCGATCAGCAGCGCCAGGCCCAGCACCGGCGGCAGCACGCGCAGCCACAGGCCGCGCCAGTCATACGGCAGCCGGGTGGGGCGCGCCGCCGGCTTCTCGGCCGACTTGGCCGGTTGGGCCGCCGCCGTCAGGGGCGCCGGGCCGGCGGCTTGGTCGTCATCGGCAGCAGAGTTCATCGGGCTATGGAAGACAGCACTCACCATGGTGGGCTCCGGCTGAGGGTGGCGGGATGGCGTGACGCGCGGGCGTCAGGCGTGGACCTTGAAACCGTCGGCGTACTTCTTCGGGTCCTTGCCGTCCCAGACCACGCCGTCTATCAGCTTGGCCGAGCGCAGCGGGTCCTTGGGCACGGCCACGCCCAGCGCGGACGCGGCGGACTTGTAGAGCTCGATCTGGTTGATCTGCCTGGCCACGGCCAGGTAGTCCGGGTGCTCCTTGATCAGGCCCCAGCGCTTGTGCTGGGTCAGGAACCACATGCCGTCGGACAGATAGGGGAAGTTCACCGCGCCGTCGTTGAAGAACTTCATGTGGTTGGGGTCGTCCCAGGTCTTGCCCAGGCCGTTCTGGTAGCGGCCCAGGATGCGCTGGTTGATCGCGTCCACGCCGGTGTTCACATAGGCCTTGTCGGCAATGGTGTCGGCCATCTTGGCCTTGTTGGACAGGCTGGCGTCTATCCAGCGGCCGGCCTCCAGCACCGCCATCACCACGGCGCGCGCGGTATTGGGGTACTTCTTGGCGAACTCGCCGGTGCAGCCCAGCACCTTCTCCGGATGGTCCTTCCAGATCTCCTGCGTGGTGACCGCGGTGATGCCTATGCCGTCCATGATGGCGCGGTGGTTCCAGGGCTCGCCCACGCAGAAGCCGTCCATGTTGCCTATGCGCATATTGGCCACCATCTGCGGCGGCGGCACGGTGATGACCTTGGCGTCCTTGATCGGATTGATGCCCACCGAGGCCAGCCAGTAATACAGCCACATCGCGTGCGTGCCGGTGGGGAAGGTCTGCGCGAAGGTGTATTCGCGCTTGTCCTTGGCCATCACCTTGGCCAGGCTGGCGCCGTCCACCGCGCCGGCCTCCGCCAGTTTCTTGCTCAGCGTGATGGCCTGGCCGTTGTTGTTCAGCGTCATCAGCACGGCCATGTCCTTCTTGGGGCCGGCCGTGCCCAGGTGCACGCCGTAGAGCAGGCCGTACAGCACATGGGCCATGTCCAGGTCGCCATTGACCAGCTTGTCGCGCACGCCGGCCCAGGAGGCTTCCTTGGTGGGAATGATCTTGATGCCGTACTTTTTGTCGAAGCCCAGCACCGAGGCCATCACGACGCTGGCGCAATCGGTCAGCGGGATGAAGCCTATCTTGACCTCCTCCTTCTCGGGCTTGTCGCTGCCCGCCGCCCAGGCGCCGCCGGCCAGGCCGAGGCTGGTGGCGGCGGCGGTCTGCAGGAACTGGCGACGGCTGGGGTGCGCGGCGCGGGAGGAGTCGTCTGCGAGCATGGTGCGTCCTTGTGTCAGGGCGGAAATGGCGGGGCCGAAAACAGCAAGGGCGTCTGCCAGCCCACCTCGCGGTGGACTGCTCAGACGCCCTTGTCTCGGGAATGCGGGGACCTGGAACAGGTACTGCCCAACAGCAGGCAGCACTCCCCCCGCAGCAAGGCCCGTGCCAAGCCCCTGTCCCCAGGCCCGGACCTGAGGGCGACGGCTGACCGCACCAAGCCGGGGCCCCGTGCACGCCAGACGCGCATGAGGCCGGCTGAATCGCCCCATTTCGCAACCTGCCAGGCGTCAGGCCCGCCGCCGCGCACGCGCCGGAATGGCCGACTGTCGGCTCGCTGTTCCATGGACCAGGCCACGGCCTTTGTGTCCAAACTTGCACACGGTGAACATCAAGCGGCAACACCGCGCTGCCCAAACCTCGAAGAGCCGGCCAGGCCAGGCCGACAGCGGAACTGGTGGGGCAATACCCGCCCCTTCCGCCGCTTGGTGACGGATGTCACCGAGGGTCAGGTCAGTCCCCGGCCCTCCGCACTGATTGCGCTTTAGCCCGCGCAGGCGCCACGAAGAATGCCCTCACACCTTCTTCGTCGGACCGCCATGACCCCCAGCACCAGCCCCACCTCCGCCAGCCATGCGAGCCGCCCGGCGGCAGCCCTTGCCCACGGCAACGCCTCACGCGCAGCCGCCCCGGCCGCGGCCAGCAGTGACTTCGCCCAGATGCTGCAGGCCGCGGCGGCACCGGCCGCTGCACCCTCGGGCGGCGCCGGCAGCGCGCCCGCCGCGGCCGCCACGCCCAGCCCCCTGTTCGCGCCGACCGCCGGCGCCCAACGCTGAACGCCCCGGGAGCCCCCATGACCTCCATCGCCAGCCTCAGCTCCACCGCCTTGACGCCCACGCTGAGCGTCAACAGGTCGGTCGGCCCCGCGATCGCCAACCCGCCGTCGCTGACCCTGAACCTGCCGGCCGCCGGCGTGTCCGCCAGCATCAGCCTCGAAGGCCTCAACGCGCTGGCCGCCTCCACCCGCAGCGCGGTCCAGGGCGTGAAGCACGAGGTCACGCAGGTGATAGATGGCGCCGAGGCCGGCCTCAGTGCGCTGGGCGAACAACTGGGCGCGGGCATGAATGGCGTGTCCGACGCGCTGGGCTCCGCGGCCGATGCGCTCAGCGATGTTGCCGGCTATGGCGCCGCGGCCGTGGGCGTCACGCTGGACGCGCTGGCTTGAGAGGACGGCATGGCATCGATACGCGGCTTCCTGCCCGGCCTGCTGCTGCCCGCCCTGCTGTGCGGCTGCACGCTGCTGAGCCCCATGCCCACGCTGGAGCTGATCAGGGCCGGTGGCGACATGGCCTCGACCGCGCTGGCGACCTCGGCCCCGGCCCGGGCCAGCAACACCGTGCGCCACGGCGAGCTGACGGTCAGCCGTCTGTGCATCGAATTCAACCGCAATGCGCCGCTGCAAGACCTGGTACCGGCCATACAGGCCGAGCTCAAGGGCCTGCAGGTGGACAGCCGCGTCTATGAGGCCGGCACGGGCCTGCAGGAGTGCAGCGTCTGGCTGCGCTATGTCGCCACCATCGAATGGGGCATCCCGCCCCTGGGCAAGGGCTACCGCGCCAACCTCAGCGCCGCGGCCCTGAGCCTGTACACCGCCGAGGGCCGGCTGCTGGCCAGCAGCAGCTACCTGTCGGAGGCGAACTACGGCATGGGCCGCTGGGCCGACACCCGCCACAAGATCTCGCCCGTGGTGCGCGCGCTGATCACCGATGACAACAGCTGAACACGACCGACACCGTCACGAGGGACCCATGCCTACCCGCTACGCCCTGTCCGCCGCGCTGGCCCTGCTGCTGGCCGCCTGCAGCAGCACGCCGCCCACCGTCCCCGGCCCCATGGTGGCGACCGCACTGCAGACGCCGCTGTACCTGGAACGACCCAGCAACGGCGCCATCTTCCAGCCGGGCATGAACGCCAACTCCCTGTTCTCGGCCGAACGCCGCCCCAGCGCGGTCGGCGACACGATGAAGATAGACATCGCTGAGACCCTCAAGGCCAGCCAGAAGCAGACCACGGACACCAGCCGCGCCAGCCAGCTGGCCTCCAAGGGGCCGGGCGGCAGCAGCAAGATAGGTTTCATCGACCGGCTGCTGAACCTGAATGCCAGCGCCTCCGGCTCGGACTCCTACAAGGGCACGGGCACCACCACCACCGAGAACAGCTTCTCCACGCAGATCGCGGTCACGGTGATCAATGTGCTGCCCAACGGCAACCTGCTGGTGGCCGGCGAACGCAACGTCGGCCTGAACGAGGGCGTGAACACGCTGCGCTTCAGCGGCATCGTGAACCCGCGCAGCATCCAGCCCGGCAACGTCGTGCCCTCGGGCGAGGTGGTGAACGCCAGCCTGGAAAGCGTCGCCCAGGGCGATGTGTCCGAGGCCTCGTCGCGCAGCTGGCTGCAGCGCGTGCTGGCGCGCACGCTGTCGGTGTGGTGAAGCCGGCCGCCGTCAAGACCGATAGGCGGGGTGGGTGCGGGCGCTTATCCGCGCATCGCACCACGCCGCCCTCCCCTATAAACCGGCCCGTCCTCCGCCTCGCGGCGGGGCCCTGGCGGGCCGGTCTCGCTGCGGCGAGCCCACTTTCCACGATCGCATGACAACCCGAGGTTCGCGCAACCCGCCGCCGCCCCAGGACGGCCACTGGCTGACCGACGCCCAGGTCAGGACCTTCCGCCGTGGCGAGACCATCATCGAGGCCGGCAGCCCGCTGGCCGAATGGATCGCCATCAGCGACGGCGCCGCCTGCCTGGCCGCGCGCGTGGCGCCCGACACCCGCATCGCGGTGGCCGCGCTGTGGCTGGGCGACGTGATCGGCGCCGATTCGCCGCTGGGCAAGCTGGCCGCCCGCTACGACGTGACCGCGCTGGTGGACGTGACCACCATCCACCTGCCGCTGACCCGCGTGCGCGACCGCCAGCCGGCCCACGGCGGCGAGCCCGGCGAGCTCTACGCCGCGACCGCCACGCGGCTGCAGGAGCAGATCACCATGCGCCTGGCCGGCAACGGCCTGCAGCGTCTGGTCAGCATGCTGGCGACGCTGGCGGTCGCCTTAGGCGGCGGGCCGCAGCGCCGCGGCCTGGCCAACAGCCTGGCATTGCCCATTTCCCAGGCCTGCATAGGCCAGCTGTCGGGGCTGTCCCGGCGCCAGACCTGGATCTACCTGGGCCAGCTCGCCGAGCGCGGCTGGAGCCGCACCGCGCGCACCCGCGTCGTGCTGGAAGGGCTGAACGCCTGGCTGGGGCTGATGGCCGAGGTGGAGCAGCGCGGCCTGGCCTGCATCGCGACGCTGGACGACTGCGACGCCACGCTGTCGCGGCTGGCGCTGACGCGGCGGGGCTGAGGCGCCCTGGGGCCGCTCAGAGCGCGTCCGGCCCCTGCACCGCGTGCAGCGTGACCTCGGCCACGCCATCGCGCTGGCGCCAGCGCAGCCACCAGACCGCGCCCTTCTTCACCGCCCAGTCCTGCTCAACGCCGGCCAGCAGGTGGGCGGCCAGTTGGCCCAGCGTGGGCTGGTGGCCGCAGATCAGCACCGGCTCGGGTGCACGCGGCCAGCGCGCGGCCTCGATCAGCGCCTGCAGCGGCGCGTCCGGCGCCAGCGTCGGCACGATGCGCAGCTCGCGGCCCAGCGCCTCGGCGGTCTGGCGCGTGCGCCGCGCCGGGCTCACCAGCACCCGCGTGGTGGCGGGCAGGCGGTGGTTCAGCCAGGCGGCCATGCGGCGGGCCTGGCGCTCGCCCTTGGGCGTCAGCGCGCGCTGCAGGTCGTCCTGGCCGGGCTGCAGCACCTCGGCCTCCGCATGACGCCACAGGATCAGGTCCATCGCCGCCTCGCCAGCCCCTCAATAACGCCGCATCAGCGCCTGCTGCGCACTGAGGCCGCGATCGCTGATGCGCATGGAGCGGCCGTCCGGCCCCAGCTGCCAGGCGTCCAGCGTGTCGTGCAGATAGGGCTGCAGCGCCTCGTCGATGATGCGCTGGCGCAGCTTGGCGTCCACCACCGGCCAGGCCACCTCGATGCGGCGGAACATATTGCGGCTCATCCAGTCGGCGCTGGACAGGAACAGCGCCTCCTCGTCGTCATGCTCGCCCCAGCGGAAGTAGCACACGCGCGAATGCTCCAGGAAGCGCCCCACCACCGAGCGCACCACGATGTGGTCGGTCTGGCCCGGCAGGCCCGGCGGCAACATGCAGGCACCGCGCACGATCAGGTCCACGCGCGCACCGGCCTGGGCGGTGCGCACCAGTGCATGGATGAGCTCAGCATCGGTGAGTGCATTGATCTTGACCACCACGCGCGCCTGCGGCTTGCCCGCGCGCGCGGCCGCCTCGACCTGGGCCAGCAGCGCGAGGAAACGGCTGTGCATGTCGAAGGGCGCCAGCAGCGTGCGGCGCAGCGGCTTGAACTTGGACAGCGCGGCCAGCTGGCGGAACACCGAGTCCGCGTCCGCGGTCTGGTCGGGGTCGGCGGTCAGCACCCCGAGGTCGGTGTAGAGCAGCGCGGTGCGCGGGTTGTAGTTGCCGGTGGACAGGTGGGCGTAGCGGCGCAGCTTGCCGCCCTCGCGCCGCGTCACCAGCAGCAGCTTGGCATGGGTCTTGTAGCCCACGATGCCGTACACCACCTGGGCACCCACGGCCTCCAGGCGTTCGGCCCAGTTGATGTTGGCCTCTTCGTCGAAGCGCGCCTTCAGCTCCACGACCGCCATCACCTCCTTGCCGCGCCGCGCCGCCTCGATCAGCAGGTCCATCAGCTCCGACTTGGCGCCGGTGCGGTAGATGGTCTGCTTGATCGCCAGCACGTCCGGGTCCTGCACCGCCTCGCGCAGCAGCTGCACCACCGGCTCGAAACTCTCGAAGGGATGGTGCAGCAGCACGTCGCCCTTCTTCAGGCGGTCGAAGATGGACTTGTGGCGCGGCAGCTCGCGCTCGGGCCAGACCGGCTCGTAGGGCTGGAAGCGCAGCTCGGGCGCCAGCGTCTGGTCGATCAGCTCGTTGAGCCGCACCAGGTTGACCGGCCCGTTCACGCGGTAAAGCGCCGCGGCCGGCAGCGCGAACTGCTCCAGCAGGAACTGCGACAGCTCGGCCGGGCAGGTGTTCACCACCTCCAGCCGCACCGCGCGGCCGAAGTTGCGGGTCGTGAGGCCGGAGCGCAGCGCATGGCGCAGATTGGCCACCTCCTCCTCGTCCACCTCCAGGTCGGAGTCGCGCGTGACGCGGAACTGCGAGAAGGCCTCCACCTTGCGGCCGGGGAACAGGTCTTCCAGGTGCGCGCGAATGACGCTGGTCAGCAGCACATAGGCCTGGCGGCCGCCGGTCAGCAGCGCCGGCAGCTTGATGACCCGCGGCAGCACGCGCGGCACCTTCACGATGGCGATGCGGTTGTCGCGCCCGAACGCGTCCTTGCCCGACACGCGGCAGATGAAGTGCAGCGACTTGTTGGCCACCTGCGGGAAGGGGTGGGCCGGATCCAGCCCCACCGGCACCAGCAGCGGCCGCACCTCGCGCTCGAAGAACTTGCGCACCCACTCGCGCTGCGCGCCGTCGCGGTCCGCGTGGTTGAGGATCACGATGCCCTGCTGGCGCAGCCGCGGCATCACCTGTTCATTGAACACGTGGTACTGCTCGTCGATCAGCGTGTGGGCGGCCCGGCCCACGCGCTCCACGTCCTGCGCGCTGACCGCGCTGGCGGGGTCGCGCGCCGCGTCCAGCATGTCGGCAAAGCGCACCTCGAAGAACTCGTCCAGGTTGGACGACACGATGCAGATGTAGCGCAGCCGCTCCAGCAGCGGCACGTCCTCGCGCTGGGCCTGGGCCAGCACGCGGCGGTTGAATTCAAGAATGGCCTGTTCGCGGTTCAGCAATTTGAGCGGCGCCAGCACGGTGGGCGTCGCGGGAGACGGCATCGGGTCGGTCATCGGGCCAGTGTATGAAGGCTGTGTGACAAGCGCTTGAAGCGGGGTCCGGATAATCCCGGCCCATGCACCTGATGATCCCCCACGCCAGCGCGCTGGACGAGGCCGCGCGCCAGGCCCTGGGCGGCCTGGCCCTGCCCCACCTGGCCGCGCTGCTGGCCCGCCTGAGCCCCGCCGAGCGCTGGGGCAGCGACGAATTCGCCCCCCACCCGCCGCACGACCTGGCCCTCGCCGCGCTGCGCGGCCAGGACCAGCCCGCCACCGCCGCCTGGGACGCCGAGGCCGGCCCCGACCTGGCCTGGGCCCGGCTGACCCCGGTGCACCTGGCCGTGGGCACCGACGGCGTCGACCTGCTGCCCCCCGCCGCGCTGCGCCTGGCCGAGTCGGACGCGGCCCGGCTGGTGGCCACGCTCAAGCCCCTGTGGCCCGAGGACGAAGGCTGGCAGTGGCGGGTGATGGACGCCACCCACTGGCTGGTGGGTCATGCCAGCGCGCTGGACGGCCTGGAAGCCGCCAGCATCGAGCGCGTGGCCGGCCAGGCCATCGAACCCTGGCTGCCCGAGTCGCGCACGCTGAGGCGCTGGCAGAACGAGGCGCAGATGCTGCTGCATGGCGACGCGCTGAACGCCGAGCGCGAGGCGCGCGGCGAGCTGGCGGTGAACTCGCTGTGGATCAGCGGCCTGGGCCGCGCCCAGGGGCCTGCGCCGCAGCTGCTGCAGGTGGACCGGCGCCTGAGCGAACCGCTGCTGCAGGGCGACCTGGCCGGCTGGGTGGAGGCCTGGCAGCAGCTGGACGCCGGCCCGCTCGCGGCGCTGGCCGCCACGCCCGGCCCGGTCAGCCTCACGCTGGCTGGCGAGCGCTTCGCCCAGCGCTGGACCGAGCAGCCGCTGTCCCTGTTCGAGAAGCTGCGCCGCCGATGGCGCAGCGCCGGGCCGGCCACCGCACTGGAGGCGCTGTGAACACGCCGCGCTTTGTCGAACGCGAGGTGCCTGCACCGGCCGCCCAGGCGCTGCAGCAGGCCGGCATCGCGCCGCTGCTGGCCCGACTGCTGGCCGCGCGCGGCGTGCAGGATGCCGCCGAGCTGGACGACCAGCTCGCCCAGCTGCTGCCGCCCAGCGGCCCCACCGGCCTCAAGGGCCTGCCCGAGGCCGCCCGCCTGCTGGCCGACACGCTGCAGGCCGGCGGCCGTATCGTCATCGTGGCGGACTACGACTGCGACGGCGCCACCGCCTGCGCGGTGATGCTGCGCGGCCTGCGCCTGCTGGGCGCCGCACCCGGCCAGCTGGGCTATGTGGTGCCGGACCGCGCGGTGCACGGCTACGGCCTCACGCCCACCATCGTGGACCTGGCGATGCAGCAGGCCCCCGCGCTGCTGCTGACCGTGGACAACGGCATCGCCAGCAGCGCCGGCGTGGCCCACGCGCAGGCGCTGGGCCTCAAGGTGCTGGTCACCGACCACCACCTGCCGGCCATCGAGCAGGGTCAGGTCGTGCTGCCGGCGGCGGATGCCATCGTGAACCCCAACCAGCCGGGCTGCCCCTTCCCCAGCAAGTCGCTGGCCGGCGTGGGCGTGGCCTTCTATGTGCTGATGGGCCTGCGCGCCGAGCTGCGCGCGCGCCAGGCCCTGCCCGCGCCCGAGCCGCGGCTGGACACGCTGCTGGACCTGGTCGCACTGGGCACGGTGGCCGATGTGGTCAAGCTGGACGCCAACAACCGCCGCCTGGTCGCGCAAGGCCTCAAGCGCATGCGCGCCGGCCGCGCCCAGCCGGGCGTGATGGCGCTGTTCACCGCCGCCAAGCGCGACGCCGCCAAGGCCCAGGGCTTCGACCTGGGCTTTGCCTTGGGCCCGCGCATCAACGCCGCCGGCCGCCTGGCCGACATGACGCTGGGCATCACCTGCCTGACCACCGACGACGCCGAGCAGGCGCTGGCGCTGGCCACCCAGCTGGACGCGATCAACCGCGAGCGTCGCGACATCGAGAGCGGCATGCGCGACGCCGCCGAGGCGCGGCTGGACGACCTCGTCGACCAGCTCGCCGGCGCACTGCCGCCCGCGGTGGCGCTGTTCGACCCCGACTTCCACGAGGGCGTGGTGGGCATCGTCGCGTCGCGCATCAAGGACCGCGTGCACCGCCCCACCTTCGTGTTCGCGCGCGGTGCGGACGGCCGGCTCAAGGGCTCGGGCCGTTCCATCCCGGGCTTCCACCTGCGCGATGCGTTGGACCTGGTCAGCAAGCGCGAGCCGGGCCTGCTGGCCAAGTTCGGCGGCCACGCGATGGCGGCCGGCGCGACGCTGGAAGACGACTCGGTGCAGCGCTTCGACGCCGCGCTGCGCCAGGTGGCGGCCGAATGGCTGGACGAGTCCACGCTGACCCGCACGCTGCGCCACGACGGCGCGCTGCCGCCCGAGGCCGCCAGCGCCGACACCGCGCGGCTGCTGGACAGCCAGGTCTGGGGCCAGGGCTTCGAGCCGCCGGTGTTCTGCGACCGCTTCCAGCTGGTGTCACAGCGCCTGGTCGGCGAGAAGCACCTGAAGCTGCGGCTGCGCCAGGGCCGCGAGCTGCGTGATGCGATCTGGTTCGGCCACACCGAGGAGCTGCCGCCCGAGGTCACGCTGGCCTACCGGCTCAGCCTGGACGAGTGGCAGGGTCAGCAGCGGGTGCAGTTCGTCATCGAGGCGGCCGAGGCCTGACAGCCCCGCGACGGTGCTCGTCACCAAACCGTCACACCGCCTGCTAACAATGCGCTCCGGCGGTGTGTCCGGAGCCTCCGGGTGGCCTGCCGCCCGGAGCAACCCATGCGCGCCCGCGCCACCGATTTTCCCGACGACCCCCTCGCCCCTGCACTGGCCCGGCTGATAGAGCAGCAGTCCTTCGACATCCACTTCCAGCCCCTGGTCGACATCTCGCAGGCCGAGATCTACGGCTTCGAGGCGCTGACCCGCGGCCCCTCCGACAGCCCGCTGCACTCGCCGCTGGTGCTGTTCGAAACCGCCGCCCGCCTGGGTCGCCTGGTGGAGCTGGAGCGCCTGGTGATGCTGCGCGCAGCACGGCGCTTCCACGAGCTGGCGCTGCCGGGCCAGCTCTTTCTCAACGTCACCGCCGACACGCTGCTGACCGCCAGCGAGCACATCGACCCGCTGGTCGCCGCGTTCAGCGGGCTGGGCCTGCCCACGTCGCGCGTGGTCATCGAGCTGACCGAGACCCGCCCCATCGACGACCTGGCGCGCCTGGACGGCTCGCTGGCTGCGCTGCGCGAGCGCGGCTTTCGCATCGCACTGGACGACCTGGGCGAGGGCTTCGCGTCGCTGCGCCGCTGGATGGAGATGCGGCCGGACTTCGTCAAGATTGACCGCCACTTCATAGACGGCATCGCGCAGGAGCCGCTGAAGCAGCAGTTCGTGCGCTCCATCGTGGAGATGGCCGCGACCAGCGGCTGCGAGGTGGTGGCCGAAGGGCTGGAGCAGGAGTCCGACCTGGCGGTGCTGCACCGCCTGGGCCTGAGCATCTGCCAGGGCTATCTGTTCGCCCGCCCCAGCCCCACGCCGCGTGCGCGGCTGCGCACCGAGTGGAGCGGCCGCCTGGCCGCCGCCGCGCTGCCGCGCCTGCTGCAGAACGACCTGGCGCTGCCGGTGGCCCAGGGCGCGATCACCAGTGCCGCCCAGCTGGCGCGGCGCAGCCACACGGTGTCGCCGCAAATCAACTGCCAGGCCATCATCGAGATGTTCCGGCTGGACGACCAGCTGCTGGCGATTCCGGTGCTGGACGAGCAGCGCCGCCCCATAGGCCTGCTGCGCTCGCTGCAGGTGCTCAAGCGCAGCACCGAGCGCTACTTCATGGACATCTTCGCCAAGCGCAGCTGCGTGGAGGTGATGGACCCGCACCCGCTGGTGTTCGACGTGTCCACGCCGCTGCGCGCGATGAGTGAGGCGGTCGCCAATCTGGACGAGCGCCTGCTGACCGACGGCTTCATCGTGACCCGCGACGGCGAGTACTTCGGCTCCGGCCGCAGCTCCGACCTGCTGAAGGCCGTGTCCGACCTGCAGGTGCATGCCGCGCGCTACGCCAATCCGCTGACGCTGCTGCCGGGCAATGTGCCCATAGACCATCACCTGGAGCGTCTGATCGAGAACGGCGAGAGCTTCCTGGCCGCGGTCTGGGACATCGACAACTTCAAGCCCTTCAACGACGTCTACGGCTACCGCATAGGCGACGACATCATCCGGCTGGCTGCGCGCGTGCTGACCCAGGCGGCCGATCCGCAGCAGGACTTCGTCGGCCACATCGGCGGCGACGATTTCGTGATGGTCATCAGCAGCCCCGACTGGGCCGCCCGCATGGACCGCATCTGCCAGGCCTTCGACACCGGCGTGCGCAGCTTCTTCTCGGCCGAGCACCTGGCGGCGGGCGGCTATGTGACGCTGAACCGCCAGAACCAGCCCAGCTTCCACCCGCTGCCCACACTGTCGGCCGGCGCGGTGCTGCACCTGCCCGGCAGCTTCGACAGCGCCCGCGCACTCAGCGCCGCGCTGGCCGAGCCCAAGCGCGTGGCCAAGGGCCGCGCCGGCGGCAGCCGCTACTTCCTGGACCGCCGCCACGCCCAGACCGCCCAGGCGGTCTGGGCGGCCTGACCCCGTCGCCGGCAGGGCCGCAGCGCCGCTGCCAGAATAGGCGCGTGAACCTCGATCCCACGCTCAACGCCGACCTGCACTGCCACTCCGTCGTCTCGGACGGCACGCTGACCCCCGAGGCCCTGGCGGCCCGCGCGGCGGCGGCCGGCGTTGAGCTGTGGGCGCTGACCGACCATGACGAGGTCGCCGGCCAGCTGCGCGCCCGCGACGCGGCCCGCGCCCAGGGCCTGCCCTATGTGACCGGCACCGAGATCTCGGTGAGCTTTGCCGGCCGCGTGGTGCACATCGTGGGCCTGGGCTTCGACCCGCTGGACGAGGCGCTGGTGCAGGGCCTGCGCGCGACCCGCGGCGGCCGCGAGGCGCGCGCCCGCGAGATGGCGGCCGGCCTGGCCCAGGTGGGCATCAAGGGCGCCTACGAGGGCGCGCTGCACTATGTGGGCAACCCCGAGCTGATCTCGCGCACGCATTTCGCGCGCTTCCTGGTGGAGCACGGGCACTGCGCGGACGTGCCCGAGGTGTTCCGCCGCTACCTGACCGAGGGCAAACCCGGATTCGTGCCCCACAAATGGGCCTCGCTGCGCGACGCGGTGGGCTGGATCACCGGCGCCGGCGGCGTCGCGGTGATTGCCCACCCGGGCCGCTACGACTTCACGCCCACCGAGGAATACGCGCTGATCACCGAGTTCATGGGCCATGGCGGCCGCGGCATCGAGGTGGTCACCGGCAGCCACACCACGGCCGAGTACGTGAAATACGCGGAGACCGCGCTGGAATTCGACCTGCTGGCCTCGCGCGGCTCCGACTTCCATTCGCCCACCGAGAGCCGCATCGACCTGGGCGCCCTGCCCATGCTGCCGGGAAAACTGACGCCCGTGTGGTCCGCGCTGGCGGACAGAATCCAGCACTGAGCCCGACCTTGCCGGCAGCCCGCCGGCCCGCGGCTGCATCCCCATGGCCCAGCTCTTCGAAGTCCACCCCGACAACCCCCAGCCGCGCTTCCTGCGCCAGGCGGCCCAGATGCTGCAATCCGGCGGCCTGGGCGCCATCCCCACCGATTCCAGCTATGCGCTGGTCTGCCGGCTGGAAGACAAGGCTGCGGTCGAGGCGCTGCGCCGCGTGCGCGGTGTGGACGAGAAACACCACCTGACGCTGCTGTGCCGCGACCTGTCCGAGCTGGCCACCTACGCGATGGTGGACAACCGCCAGTACCGCCTGCTCAAGCTGGCCACGCCCGGGCCCTACACCTTCATCCTGCCGGCCACCAAGGAAGTGCCGCGGCGGCTCTCCCACCCCAGCCGGCGCACCATAGGCCTGCGGGTGCCGGATCACAAGACCACCCAGGAGCTGCTGGCCATCTTCGGCGAGCCGCTGCTGTCCACCACGCTGATCCCGCCCGGCGAGACCGAACCCATGAACGACGCCGGCGAGGTCTGCGACCGGCTGGACCATGCGCTGCAGTTCGTGCTGGACGCGGGCGCCTGCCCGGCCCAGCCCACCACGGTGCTGGACCTCTCCCAGGGCGATGAGCCCGTGCTGGTGCGCCCCGGCCGCGGCGACCTGCAGCGCCTGGGCCTGCAGCTCGACTGAAGCGCCGCCGCACCGGGTTTGCCCCGATTCCCTGGCCCCGCAGCCCCGCCATCCGTCGCAGCCAGACGCAGTTCATCCGGCCCGGCTCGCGCTTGATCGCAGCCCCGTGGCGGGGCCCCGGTCGCTTGCAGACACTGACTCCATCGACACAGTAATTCCGCTGTCTCAACACCCCGAGGAGTCCATCATGAAGCTGCAAGCCCTGTTCGCCGCCACCGCCCTGACCCTGGTTGCCGTCGCTGCCCACGCCGCGCCGCAAGAGGTCAAGACCCTGCCCCGCGTCGTCATCACCGGCAAGGCCAGCACCACGGTTGCCGAGGTCAAGCAACTGCCGCGCGTCGTCATCGTCGGCCAGGCCGTGCGTGCCACCCAGGTCGCCGAAGTGAAGCAACTGCCCCGCGTGGTGGTGGTCGGCTACAGCCAGACCACGCTGGCCCGCCAGACCCTGGCCGCCGCCAAGCCCGCCGTCCGCAACATCTGAACCCGACCCTGCCGATGCCTTTGTTCTCTCCACAAGCCGAGCCGAGTCGCCGACGCTGCTGAGCCAGCGTCGCCGACTCGGCTTGAGCCCGTTTCCCGGCGCCGCACGGGCGCCATCCAGACCCCGCATAAGCATGCGCCCAAAGCTTTGTGGCGCCGGCGCCCACCCCTGCCTACATTGCGACGCTCGCGCTGGCACTCGCTTTAGGTGCCAGGTTTTGCCACCCGGAGCAGGGAACCATGGGTCGTCATCCGCACGCGGTCAGCACCGCCATCGCCATCCTCGTCGGCAGCCTGGGCAACGCCCGCGCCGCCGATGCCCCCAGCACGCTGGACCGCGTGCAGATCACCGCGCAGCGCCGTGTCGAATCCGCGCAGGACGTGGGCCTGGCCGTCAGCGTGCTCAGCGGCGACGAACTCAAGGCCAAGGGCGTCAACGAGATCAACAAGCTGCAGCACGAGGTGCCCAGTCTCGAAGTGGAACCTGCCTTCGGCAGCGGCCAGCCGCAGTTCCGCATACGCGGCATAGGCTTCCAGGACTACGGCGCCAACAACGCGTCGCCGGTGGGCGTGTATGTGGACGAGGTGGGCTTTGCCTTCCCGGTGCAGACCCAGGGCCTGCTGTTCGACCTGGAGCGCGTGGAAGTGCTGCGCGGCCCGCAGGGCACGCTGTACGGCAAGAACACCACGGCCGGCGCCATCAACCTGATCACCAAGCGCCCGACCAAGCAGACCGAATACGGCCTCAGCCTGGGCGTGGGCTCGCATGACGCGTTGACGGCCCAGGGCTATCTGTCCGGGTCGCTGAGCGACGCGCTGCGCGGCCGTGTGTCCGTTGCCAGCGAGCACGGTGGCGCCTGGCAGACCAACCGCGCCACCGGCGAGAA
Source organism: uncultured Roseateles sp. (assembly GCF_913777145.1). Classification (GTDB taxonomy): domain Bacteria; phylum Pseudomonadota; class Gammaproteobacteria; order Burkholderiales; family Burkholderiaceae_C; genus Pelomonas. The sequence goes on along the minus strand of NZ_CAJYPS010000014.1, from coordinate 139,003 downwards.
GCTGGGCGACAAGCGCATCGACGCGGTGCGCGGCCAGCTGGAGCTGGACGTCAGCCGCGACCTCAAGGCCAGCCTGAGCCTGAGCCACAACCAGGACAAGTCCGATGCTCAAGGCCTCTACCTGTTCACGGCCCGCCCGAATGCCGGCGAGCCGGCCGACACCAACCGCCGCGCCACCGGCTGGGGCCTGGCCCCCGATTTCGCGCAAAGCCTGGGCCTGTCGCAGAGCGCCAAGCCCGGCCGCGACAACCGCGCGACCAATGTGTCGCTGACGCTGAACTGGGACCTGGGCGCGACCCGCCTGACCAGCATCAGCGCGCACCAGCGCTTCACCCGCCACGAGCTGGGCGACTGGGACGGCACCGCTGTCAACCACTCCGATGTCTACTGGCAGGACCGCGCCCGCATCACCAGCCAGGAGCTTCGCCTGGCGTCCGCGCCGTCGGGCAGCTTCAACTGGCTGGCCGGCGCCTACTATTCGAAGGAACAGCTGGACGAGGACTGGAGCACCGACTTCCGCAAGGACTACGGCCTCATTACCCGCACCCGCTACGGCCAGGACGGCAAGACCTGGGCCCTGTTCGGCCAGGCCGACCAGGCGCTGGCGCCGGGCCTCAAGCTGGTGGCCGGCCTGCGCTGGGAGCATGAGCGCCGCAGCCTGCACGACTTCTCCACCACCACCACGCCGGTCATTGCCGGCCTGGGCGTGAACGGCGCATCCGGCCTGCTGGACGGCAGCCACGCGTCCGGCAAGCTGGCGCTGGAGTACCAGCCAGCCGGCCCGGGCCAGCTGATCTACGGCTCCATCAGCCGCGGCATCAAGTCGGGCGGTATCACCGCGCACAACACCTTCAACACGCTGGCGCTGCAGCCCTTCCAGCCCGAGAAGCTGATCGCCTACGAGGCCGGCTACAAGGCCGACCTGGGCACGCTGCGCTTGTCGGCCGCGATCTTCCACTACGACTACCGCGATCAGCAGTTCCAGGACGTGACCACCTCGCCCACCACCGGCGCGCTGATCGGCAAGATCATCAACATCCAGAAGTCCTCGCTGGACGGCGGCGAGCTGGAACTGCAATGGCGGCCGCTGGCCGGCCTGACGCTGGGCCAGACGCTGGGCTACAAGAAGGGCAGGTTCAAGCAGTTCGTGTCGCCGCTGCTGGGCGACCTGTCGGGCCATGCCCAGTTCATCCCCAAGCTCAGCTACGGCGGCTCGGCCGCCTATGCCTGGCAGGGCGCGGGCTGGGACTGGAAGCTGGCCGGCGACTACAGCTACCGCAGCCGCTACGCGTCCTGGCTGAACCGGCTCAATGTGGATGGCGGCAATGTCTACGACATCCCGGCCTACTGGCTCGCGAACGCGCGGCTGGAGGTGGCGCCGAGCAACTCGCCCTGGCAGGCGACGCTTGGGGTGCGCAACCTCTTCAACCGCGACTACGACCTGACGCGCAACTTCTTCGGCAACCGCCCCAGCACCAAGGACGACCTCAACGTGGCCGCCGCCGGCGAGCCGCGCACCGTCACGCTGACGCTGAGTTATTCCTATTGAGCAGGATCAGCGCCGGCCAAGCCGGCGCCCCTATGCTGTCGCCATGGCTCAAGACGCTGCCCAAGACGCCCTCGGCAATCCGCTGGTCGATCACGCCGCACTCGACGGCGTCAATGACTTCATCCTCGGCTTCCTGGCCTACGAAACCCGGGCCGAACGCGTGCTCGCGGCCGCCGAAGCCCAGCCGCAGGCGGTGATGGCCCAGGTCTACGCCGGCTGGCTGTGGATGTTTCTCGAATCGCCGGACGCGCCCGCCAAGGCCAGGCCCTGGCTGCACGCCGCCCGCAAGGCGCTGGCTCAGCGCACGCCCACACAGGCCGCCAGCCCGGCCGGGCAGCGCGAGCGCGAGCAGGTCGAGCTGCTGGCCGACTGGGTGGACGGCCGCACGGCCGAGGTCGAGGCCCGCGCCGCGCAACTCGCCGAGGCCTGGCCGCAGGACCTGACCGTGGTGAAGCTGGCGCAATACCTGGCCTTCAATCGCGGGGACTCGCCCGCCATGCTGCGCGCCATCCTCGCGGTGCTGCCGGCCCAGCCGGACCACCCGCACGCACTGGGCATGGTCGCCTTTGCCTATGAGCAATGCCATCTGCTGGACGAGGCCGAGGCCTGCGCGCAGCGCGCGCTGGCCGCCCTGCCGCGCGAGCCCTGGGCCCAGCATGCGCTGGCCCATGTGCTGCTGACTCGCGGCCGCGTGGACGAGGGCCTGGCCTTTCTGGAGGCGGCCCGCGCGGGCTGGACCGGCCTGAACTCCTTCATGAGCACGCATCTGTGGTGGCACCTGGCGCTGTTCTACATCGCGCGCGGCCGCGACCTGGACGCGCTGGCCGCCTATGACGACGGCGTATGGGGCGTGTCCACCAGCTACTCGCAGGACCAGGTCGGCGCGGTGCAACTGCTGGCCCGGCTGGAATGGGCCGGCATCGATGTCGGGCTGCGCTGGCAAGCCCTGGCCCCGCACCTGGCCCCGCGTGCGCACGACACGGTCGAGCCTTTTCTGAGCCTGCTCTATCTCTACGGCCTGGCCCGCGCGGGCCGCGCCGAGGCCGAGACCCTCTACACCGCCATCGCGCAGGCCGCGGCCCAGGCGACGTCCGAGCGCCGCGAGGCCTGGGCGCGCGCCGCGCTGCCCGCCGCCAGCGGCCTGCTGGCACTGGCCCGCCACCAGCCGGCCGCCGCACGCGAGGCCCTGGCCAGCGCGCTGCCCCACCTGGTGCACATAGGCGGCAGCCATGCGCAGCGCGACCTGTTCGCACTGTGGGCGGTGGACGCCGCCCAGCGCAGCGGCGCGCTGCTGGACGCCCAGCAGGCGCTGGAGGCCCGCCGCCTGGTGGACCCCGACGACGTCGCGGTGAACCGCCGCCTGGCCCAGCTCTACGCGCAGCTGCGGCTGCCGCAGCAGGCGCTGGCCGCGCGCGCGCGCGCCGAGCGCCTGGCGCCCGCCGCATGAGCCCGCGCTGGGTCTGGGCCCTGTTGCTGGGCTGGGCGCTGCTGTGGGCGCAAGGAGCGCAGGCCCAGGCGCAGGCCAGCGCCGACCCACGCACGCTGCGCGTGGCCACGCAGCTGGAGCCGCCCATCCTGGACCCCACGGCCAGCCCGGCCGCGCCCATCGTGGAGGTGGTCTACGGCAATCTGTTCGAGGGCCTGGTCAGCCTGGCCGAGGACGGCGAACCCCGCCCGCGCCTGGCCAGCGCCTGGCAGCTCAGCGAGGACGGCCTGCAGCTGCGCTTCACGCTGCGCCCCGGCGTGCGCTTCCACGACGGCAGCCCTTTCGACGCCCAGGCCGCCAAATTCACGCTGGACCGCGCCCGCGCCGCCGGCTCCACCAACCCGCAGCGCCATGCGCTGGCGGTCATCGCGGCGGTGCAGGCGCCCGACGCCCAGACTCTGATACTGCAGCTCAGGCGCCGCGCCGGCGGCCTGCTGCAGACGCTGGCCAGCGGCGCGCTGGTGATGGTGTCGCCCGCCAGTGCCGCCGGCAACGCGACCCACCCGGTCGGCACCGGCCCTTTCCGCTTCGTGGACTGGCGCCGCGGCGACCGCCTGCAACTGGCCCGCAACCCCGACTACTGGGGTGGCCCCGCGCCGCTGGCCGGCCTGCAATACCGCTTCATTGCCGACCCGGCCGCCGCCTACGCAGCACTGATGGCCGGCGACGTGGATCTGTTCTCCAACTTCCCCGCGCCCGAGAACCTCGCGCAGTTCCGCGCCGACCGGCGCTTCGCGGTGGACGTGGGCAGCAGCGAGGGCGAGGCGCTGCTCGCGATGAACCACCGCCACGCACCGCTGGACCGGCTCGCGGTGCGCCAGGCGCTGGGCCACGCGATCAACCGCCGGGCGCTGATAGACGGCGCGATGTTCGGCTACGGCGAGCCCATAGGCAGCCACTTCCCGCCGCGCAATGCCGCCTATCTGGACCTGACCGCGCAGTCCGCCTATGACCCGGCCATGGCGCGCCGCCTGCTGCGCGAGGCCGGCGTGCAAGACCTGACGCTCAGCCTCAAGCTGCCGCCCACCGCCTACGCACGGCGCGGCGGCGAGATCATCGCGGCCCAGCTGGCCCAGGTCGGCGTGCGCACCCGCATCGAACAGCTGGAATGGGCGCAGTGGCTGGATCAGGTCTACACCCGCCACGACTTCGACCTCACCGTCATCGTGCACGCCGAGCCGCTGGACTACGACATCTACGGCCGGCCCGACTACTACTTCGGCTACCGCAGCCCCGCGTTCAACGCGCTGCTGCAGCGCCTGGACGAAGCCGCCAATCCCGCGCAGCGCCGCGAGCTGCTGCAGGCGGTACAACACCGGCTCGCGGACGACGCAGCCAACGGCTTCCTGTTCCAGTACCCGCGCCTGCTGGTGCGGCGCGCGGACCTGGGCGGCTTCGCGGTGAATGCGGTCGGCAGCATCGAGCTGGGCCGCGCCCGGCTGGCCAGCCCACCGCCCGCCCCCCAGGCCGCGGCCGGCGGCGCCGGCGTGGCGCTGCTGGGCGGCGCCGCGCTGAGCGCGCTGGTGCTGGGCCTGGCACTGCTGCTGCGGCGCGCCGAGCCGGCCTGGCTGCTGGGCCGACTGCTGAGCCTGGCGCTCACGCTGCTGGGCGCCAGCGTCATCGTGTTCGTGCTGGTGCAGCTGGCCCCTGGCGACCCGGCGCGCTACATGCTGGGCGTGCAGGCCGATGCCGAGGCCGTGGCCCGCCTGCGCAGCGAGCTGGGGCTGGACGCGCCCGCGCTGGCCCGCTACGGCCACTGGCTGGCCGGCCTGCTGCAGGGCGACCTGGGCCAGAGCTACACCTATCGCGTGCCGGTGGCCCGGCTGGTGGCCGAGCGTCTGCCGCTGTCGCTGCCGCTGGCCGCACTCGCACTGCTGCTGGCGCTGGTGATCGCGCTGCCGGCCGGCCTGGCTGCGGCCTACCGGCCGCAGGGCCGCGTGGACCGGCTGGTGGACGCGCTGACCCAGGCCGGCATCGCGCTGCCCAATTTCTGGCTGGGCCTGCTGCTGGCCTGGGTGTTTGCACTCACGCTGCGCTGGGTGCCGGCGGGCGGCTTCGCGGGCTGGGACGCGGGCCTCGCCGCCGCGCTGCGCTCGCTGGCACTGCCGGCCTTTGCGCTGGCGTTGCCGCAGGCCGCCATCCTCACCCGCGTGCTGCGCGGCGAGCTGGTGGACCTGCGCCATGCGGACTACCTGCGCACCGCCCGCGCCAAGGGCGCCAGCCGCTGGCGCACGCTGTGGCGCCACGCGCTGCCCAATGCGGCGCTGCCGGTGCTGACGCTGCTGGGCCTGCAGTTTTCCTTCCTGCTCGCGGGGGCGGTCATCATCGAGAACGTGTTCTTCCTGCCTGGCCTGGGCCGGCTGCTGTTCCAGGCCATCACACAGCGCGACCTGCTGCTGGTGCAAAGCCTGGTGCTGCTGCTGGTGGCGGCGGTGGTGCTGGTGTCCTTCGTGGTGGAGCTGGCCGGCCGCGCGGCCGACCCGCGCCTGGCGCGTGACGGAGGCCGGCCATGAACGCCCGCCTGAAACTGGGCCTGCTGCTCAGCGGCCTGCTGGTGACCGTGGCGCTGCTGTCGCTGGCCTGGACGCCGCATGACGTGGGCGCGCTGGCGCTGGCCGAGCGTCTGCAGCCGCCAAGCGCCCGCCACTGGCTGGGCACGGATCAACTGGGCCGCGACCTGCTGTCGCTGCTGATGCGCGGCAGCGCCACCTCGCTGGGCGTGGCCTGCGTGGCCGTGCTGCTGGGCGCCGGCCTGGGCGTGCCGCTGGGCCTGGCCGCGGCGGCGCGCGGCGGCTGGCTGGACGAGGCGCTGATGCGCGGCAACGACCTGGTGTTCGCCTTCCCGCCGCTGCTGCTGGCCGTGCTGCTGACCGCCACGCTGGGGCCTGGTGCGCTCAACGCCATCCTGGCGGTGGGCGTGTTCAATGTGCCGGTGTTTGCGCGCATCACGCGCGGCGGCGCGCTGCCGCTGCTGCAGCGCGAGTTCGTGCTGGCCGCGCGCGCGGCGGGCAAGACGCGCGTGCGCATCGCGCGCGAGCATGTGCTGCCCAACCTGGCCGGCCTGCTGCTGGTGCAGCTGAGCATCCAGCTGTCGCTCGCGCTGCTGGCCGAGACCGGCCTGTCCTATGTGGGCCTGGGCACGCAGCCGCCCCAGCCCAGCTGGGGCCGCACGCTGGCCGACGCGCAGACGCTGACCGCGCTGGCGCCCACGCTGGCGCTGTTCACCGGCGCGGCCATTGCGCTGGCGGTGCTGGCCTTCCATCTGCTGGGCGAAGGCCTGCGCGAATGGCTGGACCCGCGCCGCGTCACGCTGCCGGAGGTGGGCACATGAGCGCACCGCTGCTGCAACTCGAGCGCCTGTCGCTGACGCTGGACGGCCGCCCGCTGCTGCAAGACCTGTCCCTCACGCTGCAGGCCGGCGAGGTGCTGGGCCTGGTGGGTGCCTCGGGCTCCGGCAAGTCGCTGACCGCGCTGGCGCTGATGGGCCTGCTGCCCGAGGGCGCGCGCCTGAGCGGCGATCTGCGGCTGGACGGCGAGGACCTGCTGAGCCTGCCCGAGGCGCGCTGGAACGCGCTGCGCGGCCAGCGCCTGGGCCTGGTGTTCCAGGAACCCATGAGCGCGCTCAACCCCTTGATGAGCATAGGCGCGCAGCTGGCCGAGGCGCTGCGCCTGCACCACCCCTTGAGCCGACGCGAGGCCTGGGCCCAGGCCCGCGCCGCGCTGGGCCGCGTGGGCCTGGGCGACGACGACGCCGGTGCGCGCCGCCACCCGCACCAGCTCTCCGGCGGCCAGCGCCAGCGCGTGGTGATCGCGATCGCGCTGGCCCACCAGCCGCGCCTGCTGATCGCTGACGAACCCACGACCGCGCTGGACGTGACGACGCAGGCCCAGATCCTCGCGCTGCTGACCGGCCTGGCGCGCGAGCAGGGCTGCGCGCTGCTGCTGGTCACGCACGACCTGGCCCTGGTCGCCCAGGCGGCCGACCGTGTCGCCGTGCTCCAGCAGGGCCGCCTAGTCGAACAGGGCGAGGCGCTGGCGCTGCTGAGCCGGCCGCAGCACCCGGCCACGCAGGCGCTGCTGGCCCAGGCCGAGCTGCCGCCGGCAAGGGCCGCAGCGGCAACTGGCGGCGAGCCCCTGCTGCAGGTGCAAGACCTGAGCCGCGACTACGCGCTGGGCGGCGGCCTGTGGCGCCGGCCCACGATACGGCGCGCACTGGAAGGTGTGAACCTCACGGTGCGCCGCGGCGAACGCGTGGGCCTGGTGGGCGAATCCGGCAGCGGCAAGTCCACGCTGCTGCGCGCGGTGCTGGGGCTGGAGCGGCCGCAGGCCGGCCGCATCACGCTGGCCGGTCAGCGCTGGGGCGAAGGCGATGAGCGCGCGCTGCGCCGCCGCGTGCAGATCGTGTTCCAGGACCCTTATGGCAGCCTGGACCCGCGCTGGCCCGCCTGGCGCCTGGTGGCCGAGCCGCTGCACCTGCGCGAGCAGCCGCCCTCGCACGCGGACGCGCGCGCGCTGGCCGAGCACTGGCTGGAACGCGTGGGCCTGGGCGCGGCCATGGCCGAGCGCCGCGCCCACCAGTTCTCGGGAGGGCAGCGCCAGCGCCTGGCGCTGGCCCGCGCACTCATCATCGAACCCGAGCTGCTGGTGCTGGACGAGGCAGTGTCGGCGCTGGACACCGCGGTGCGCGCGCAAATCCTGACCCTGCTGGACCAGCTGTGCCGCGAGCAGCGCACGGCCACGCTGTTCGTGTCCCACGACCTCGCGGTGATGCGCGCCGCCACCGACCGCCTCTATGTGCTGCAGCAGGGCCGCATCGTGGAGAGCGGGGCGACCGCTCAGGTGCTGCAAGCGCCGCAGGCGGCCTACACCGCGCGGTTGCTGGCGGATACGCCGGATCTGGCCCAGACGCTGGCCGCCCGGCAGCGGTGAGCGGCCTCAGCGATCGGGCAGCGCCCGGCCGGCTCACTTCTCGCACACCCCCACCGTGTCCTTGAGCCGGCCCGTGGCCTCCTTGCCGGTGGCGGGCACGATGGCCGTGGCCTTGGCGACCAGACGGCCCGGTGCGCGGTAGATGCTGCCGTCGGGGCGCAGCTCCTCGTAGATGCATTCGATGGTGCCCAGCGCGATCGCGAACTTCTCGCTGAAGGTGAGCCGCGGGGAATGCGAGCGCGGGTCGCGCGCAACCTGCTCGGCCATGCTGAGCTCGGTCTTGCGGGCCACGGACACCGGCAGGCGCAGGTCCAGCGGCGCGCTGGCTCGCACACCCGGTGCTGCCACGCCCGCAGCCGCCGTCTCAGCGGCCGCGGAGCCAGCGCCCTCCGGCAAGGCAGCCTCGCCCGCGGGCGCGGCCGGGTCGGCCGGCCGTTCGGCGCGCTCGGCGGGGCTGGCGCGCGACATGATGGCCGCGCGCGGCCGCGACGGTGCCGGGTCTTGCGCCTGCGGCTGCGGCGGTGGCAGGCGCAGCGGTATCAGGCGCAGACGCCCGGCCTGCGGGCGTGTGGCTTCACGGCCGCTCGGATTGAGCTCCAGCCACAGCAGCAACAGCAGGTGCAGCAGCGCGACCAGCGCCAGCGTGATCAGATCGGTTCGGGTTCTCAGCAGGGACATGGGCGGGCGTTGGAGCACGCGCCCGACTATCAACGGCCGCGGCCGCAAGACTGCGTCTGCACGGTAAACGCGGCGTATACGGCCTGCGAAGTCAAGCCTGCGCGAGATGCACGGCGCGAGCGATCGCACGAGCCAGGCAATCGGCCGCGGCCGAGCCCAGGCGGCCCAGTTGCACGGCCCGCTCCGGGCCCTCGCCCAGCGAGCGACGGCCCGACGCGAGCGCGAACACGGTGTCACCATCGAAGGGGGTGTGCGCTGGCCGCACGGCACGGGCGATGCCGTCCTGCGCCATCATCGCAACGCGCTTGCATTCGGCGGTGCTGAGGTCCGCATTGCAGGCCACGACCGCCAGCGTGGTGTTGGCCCCGGGCTGCGTGCGGCCCAGCTCGGCCAGGCGGGACTGGCCGGGCAGCGGGTCACTCACCGGCGGCTGGGCGCCGGGATGCGCGCCGCCGAATTCGCCGTCCAGCTCGAAGGGCCAGGCCCAGGGCGTGCGGCCGTCCGGCATGTAGACCGAACCGATGGGGTTGGCCGCCACCAGCGCGCCCACGATCAGGCCGTCGCCCAGGTCCAGCGACACCGAGCCCAGGCCGCCCGGGATGTGGCCGGCCATCGCACCGCGGCCTGCGCCCACGCGGCCCAGCGCGAAGAGCTCGGTGGCCGTGGCCACCGCCTCCAGGCCCCAGCGGCGGTAGGGCGGCTCCAGCCCCCAGGCCTTGTCGCCGCCGTTGCCCAGGTCATGCAGCACCGCCGCCGGCACGACCGGAATGGCCGGCGAGCCGGGCTTGAGGCGCAAGCCCTGGCCCCGGGCGGACAGTGCCGCCACCACGCCATCGGCCACGGCGAGGCCGAACACCGAACCGCCGGCCAGCGCGATCGCGTGCACCTGGCCCACCAGGTTCTCGGGCGCCAGCGCCTCGGTCTCGCGCGTGCCCGGTCCGCCGCCACGCACATCCACCGCGGCGCGCCAGAAACCGTCGGTCAGCAGCACGGTGGCGCCGGAACGCACCGTCTCGTCGGTGACCTGGCCCACCGTGAGCCCCGCGACGTCGGTGATAAGGTTGAACGGGCCGGGGCGCAGGGTCAGGTCGGTCATGGGCGGGTCATGGACGGGTCAGGGGGCAGGCAGGCGGGCGACGAAGGCGGCCACATCGGCCGCGGAGCGTTGCGGGATCTCGCGCTGCGGCAGGTGGCCGACGCCAGGGTAGACGATCAGCTGCGCGCCCGGAATCGCGGCGGCGAAACGGCGGCCGTGTTCCAGCGGCAGCAACGGGTCGATCTCGCCGTGCAGCACCAGCGTGGGCAGGTGGATGCCGGCCAGCAGCGCCTCGCTGGCGGGCGCCTGCGCGCCGGGCGCGGCGGACATCAGGATGGGCCGGTGGCCGGGATAGCGCTGGTACAGCGCCCAGCGGTCTACCAACGCGTCGGTGATCAGCGCCTTGTCGCCCACCTGCGCACTCAGTCCCTGGCGAATCAGCGGGCGGTTGTCTATGCGTGCGAGCAAGGCCCGACCCCAAGGGTGACCCAGCAGGCGGAAGGCCAGCGACGGCGTGCTGGCCGGCATGGGCCAGCCGGCCGCATCCACCAGCACCAGGCCGCGCAGCTGCTGAGGCGCCAGCAGCGCCAGCTGCCAGGCCACGCCACCGCCCATGGAATTGCCGGCCACCACATAGGGCGGCAGCTTGAGCCGTTCCGCGAACGTGGCCACCAGGCGCGCCTGGGCCGTGCGGTCCTGCACCGTGCCCTCGGGCGCCGCGGTCAGGCCATGGCCGGGCAGATCCAGGCTGATCACGCGGTGGGTGGCGCGCAGCTCGGCCGCCCAGCCCTCCCAGGTGGCGTAGGAATCACCATAGCCGTGCACCAGCAGCAGCACGGGGCCGTCGGCGGCACCCTCGTCGCGGTAGTGCACGCGCAGGCCCTCACCCAGCACCAGGTAGTGGTCGGCGGGCGTGGCCCAGCGGGCCTCCAGTTCGGCGGCCGGCAGGTCGGGGGCGCGCAGCCAGAGAAAGGTGGCCAGCAAGGCCAGCAGCACCAGGCCCAGCAGGGTGAGCAGGGTCAGCAAGGCAAGTTTGATCAAGAGGGCTCCGCAGCTTGCAGTAGGCAAGCGCGCGAGCCTAGGACGCCTCGGGCCGGCCGTGAAATGCGCAAAACGAGGCTGCTTGTGCGCATGGTGACGAGGCTCAGCTGCGCGGCACGCGGGCAGCGCGCGGACGTCGTGCCGGGCCGCAGTCGCTGCAACGGCCATACAGCGTCAGCTCATGCCCCTCGACCGTGAACCCTGGCGGCGCCAGCGAGGCCATGTCACCCGGGCACTGGTGCACGTCGAACACGCGCTGGCAGACCAGGCACTGGAAGTGGTGGTGGTGGGCATGGTGCGAGGCCTCGTAGCGCGGGCTCTCGCCGGGCAGGCTCACCGGGCTGATCTCACCGGCGTCCATCAGCTGCTTGAGGTTGCGATAGACCGTGGCCAGCGACAGGCCGGGCACGTCGGCCTGCGCGGCTTCCAGCACCTCCTGCGGCGACAACGGCCGGCCGGCGGCTTCGATGGCGCTGCGGATCGCGGAGCGCTGGCGGGTGGATCGTTCCAAGGTCGGTCCGTTGCAAGTCTTGTTAACGCGAATCCATTCTTGCATGGACTATTATTGCTAACGCATTCTCATTACCATATCGACCATGATCGCCGCCACCCTCGGTGCCTGCCTGGCCAGCTCCAGCCTCAGCCTGGGCACCGCTGCGCTGGCCGCCCGGGCCCTGCCCCGCGCACTGCACACCCATCTGGTGGCCCTGGCCGCGGGCGTGATGCTGTCGGCCGCGCTGCTGCACCTGCTGCCCGAGGCGCTGGGCACCGGCCAGGACGCCCACGCGCTGCTGGCCACGGCGCTGGCGGGCCTGCTGCTGCTGCACGGCCTGCGCTCGCCCCGGCCCCAGGTCTGCACGGTGGAGGCCCCCCTGAGAGACACCCGCGGCGGCCTGCTGCTGGGCGACGCGCTGCATCACGCGGTGGACGGCACGCTGATCGCCGCGGCCTTTGCGGTCCAGCCCTGGCTGGGCCTGAGCACCGCGCTGGCGGTAGCGCTGCACGAACTGCCCCGCCAGCTGGGCGACCTGGTGCTGCTGCGCGCGTCGGGCTGGTCGCTGCGCCGGGCGCTCGCCGCCAGCGCGGCCACCGCGCTGTTCACGCTGGCCGGCGGCCTGCTGGGCGCGCTGGGCCTGACCCAGTTGCCCGCGCTGCGCCCCTATGCGCTGGCGCTGGCCGCCGGCAGCCTGCTCTACATCGCCACCGCCCGGCTGCTGCCCTGGCTGCACGGGCAGGAGCAGCGTCTCGCGCCGCTGCAGCAGTTGCTGGCGCTGGCCGCCGGCGTGCTGCTGCTGCCGCTGGCCGGCCACGGGATGCACATCGCCCACTGACCCGGAGAGACCCATGTCCGCCCTCCTCGCACCGCCGCCCCGCAGGCTGCCCACCACCGTGCTGTCCGGCTTCCTCGGCGCCGGCAAGACCACGCTGCTCAACCACCTGCTGCGCAACCGCGAAGGCCTGCGCGTGGCGGTCATCGTCAACGACATGAGCGAGATCAACATAGACGCCGCACTGGTGCGCGACAGCACCGACGCCCACGGCGTGGGCCTGTCGCGCACCGAGGAAAAGATGGTGGAGATGAGCAATGGCTGCATCTGCTGCACGCTGCGCGACGACCTGCTACAGGAGGTACGCCGGCTCGCGGAGGCCGGGCGTTTCGACTATCTGCTGATCGAGTCCACCGGCATCTCCGAGCCCATGCCCATCGCGGCCACCTTCGACTTCACCGACGAGCAGGGCCAGGGGCTGCAGCAACTGGCCTACATCGACACCATGGTCACCGTGGTGGACGCGCTCAACCTGCTGAAGGACTACGCCAGCGCCGAATTCCTGGCCCAGCGGGGCCAGACCGCCGGCGAGGGCGACGAGCGCCGGCTGGTGCAGTTGCTGGTGGAGCAGATCGAGTTCGCCAACGTCATCGTCGTCAGCAAGACCGACCTGGTCGGCCTGGACCAGCTGGAGCAGGTGCATGCACTGATCCATGCGCTCAACCCGGGCGCGGAGATCATCGACGCGCGCCGTGGCGAGGTGCCGCTGGACCAGCTGCTGGGCACGGGCCTGTTCAACCAGGAGCAGGCCGAGTCCAACCCGCGCTGGGTGCAGGCGCTGGAGGGCAAGGGCGACGACGGCGAGGCCGACGAGTACGGCATCTCCAGCTTCGTCTACCGCGCGGATCGCCCCTTCCACCCCGGCCGGCTGCACCGCCTGCTGTCGCAGCCCCTGCCCGGCGTGCTGCGCCACAAGGGCTACGTCTGGCTGGCCAGCCGCCCCGACTGGCTGGCCTGCCTGCACGGCGCCGGCCTGATGACCCAGCTGGAGCCGGTGGGTCGCTGGAACGTGCCGCCGCACGAGCGCGGCCATGAGTTCGTCGTCATCGGTCAGGCGCTGGACCAGGCCGCGCTGAGAGCGGCGCTGGACGCCTGCCTGCTGAACTTCACCGAATACCGCCAGGGCCCGCAGCGCTGGCGGCAGCTGCAAGACCCCTTTCCCACCTGGGAGGACTGATGTCGCCATCCGCCCCGCTACACCGCGCCGTCCTGGCGCTGCTGATCGCCAGCCTGGCCCTGCTGACCACGCGCCCTGCCGCCGCACAAACCGCCCCCCATCAGCATGGCGTGATGCGGCTGGAAATCGCCTGGCAGGGCCGCGCGCTCACACTGCAGCTCGAGGCTCCGCTGGACAGCCTGCTGGGCTTCGAGCGCCACCCGCGCAACGCCGCCGAGCGCGAGGCGGTGCAGCAGATGCTGCAGACGCTGCGCCAGGGCCAGGCACTGTGGCAGCCCGACGAGGACGCCGGCTGCCGACTGCGGGACGTGCAGCTGGCGTCCCCGCTGCTGCAGCCCGAAGGCCCTGGGGCGCCCGGTCAGCATCTGGACCTGGACGCCAGCTTCAGCTTCGAGTGCGAACGGCCCGACCGGCTCGGTGGCCTGCAGCAGCAGCTGTTCCAGCGTTTCGCGCGCCTGCAGCGGCTGCAGGTGCAGATTGCCGGACCCACTGGCCAGCACCGCCAGGAGCTGCAGCGCCCGGCCACCCGCATCGCGCTGCGCTCATGAGCGCAGACGCCGTGCTGCAGGTGCGGGACCTGCGCTTTCGCTGGCCTCAGGCCGACGCCGACTGCCTGGACATTCCCGCCCTCGACCTGCACCGAGGCGACCTGGTGCTGCTGCGCGGCCCCAGCGGCTCGGGCAAGAGCAGCCTGCTGTCGCTGCTGGCCGGCGTGCTGCTGCCGCGGCACGGCCAGGTACGACTGCTGGGGCAGGACTGGCAGGCCCTGCCCCCCAGCGCGCGCGACCGTCTGCGCGCCGACCACGTGGGCTACATCTTTCAGCAGTTCAACCTGCTGACCTACCGCTCGGCGTTGGACAACGTGCTGCTGCCCTGCAGCTTTTCCCGCCGCCGCGCAGAGCGCGCCAAACGCCCGCGCGAGCGAGCCGCCGAGCTGCTGGCGCGCATGGGGCTGGACGAGGCCGACTGGCGGCGCCGCGCCGACGAGCTGTCGGTGGGCCAGCAGCAGCGCGTGGCCGCCGCACGGGCGCTGATAGGCGCGCCCGAGCTCATCGTCGCGGACGAGCCCACCTCGGCGCTGGACGAGGACCACCGCGACCGCTTCATGGCGCTGCTGCTGCAGGCCTGCCGCGAGGCCGGCTCCACGCTGCTGTTCGTGAGCCACGACGCCCGCCTGGGCCGGCACTTCAGTCGCACGCTGGACCTGCCCAGCCTCAACCTGGCCCGGGCGAGCGCCCCGCGCCCCGAACGCCGCCGCGCATGAACACCCTGCTCAAGATGGCGCTGCAGAGCGCCTGGAACCGCCGCTTCGTGCTGGCGCTGGTGGCCTTGTCCATCGCTCTGTCCACGCTGTTGCTGCTGGGCCTGAGCCGCGTGCGCACCGACGTGCGGGAGAACTTCGCGCAGTCGGTGTCGGGCACCGATCTCATCGTCGGCGCCCGCACGGGTCCGGTGCAGCTGCTGCTGTATTCGGTGTTCCGCATCGGCAGCGCCACCAACAACATCCGCTGGCAGAGCGTGCAAGACCTGACCCGACTGCCCGGCGTGGACTGGGTGGTGCCGCTGTCGCTGGGTGACTCGCACCGCGGCTACCCGGTGGTGGCCACGTCCAACGGCTACTTCAGCCGCTTCCGCTGGGGCAACCGCCAGCCGCTGGTGCTGGCCCAGGGACGCGCCTTCAACGACGTGGCCGAAGACAGTCCGGCACTGCCGCACAGCGACGTGTTCGGCGCGGTGCTGGGCGCCGAGGTGGCCGACGCGCTGGGCTACCACCTGGGCGACGCGCTGGTCCTCAGCCATGGCGACGGGGCCTTTGCCGCCAACGACCATGCGGACAAGCCCTTTCGCGTGCTGGGCATCCTGGCACGCACCGGCACGCCGGTGGACCGCTCGGTGCACATCAGTCTGGCAGCGATGGAGGCGCTGCACCTGGACTGGGCGGCCGGTGCGCCGCTGCCCGGCCAGTCCATCGCCGCAGCCGACGTGGGCCATTACGACCTCAGCCCCAGCCAGGTGACCGCGGTGCTGGTGGGGCTCAAGCAGCGCCAGCAGGTGTTCTCGGTGCAGCGCCGGGTCAATGGCTACGCACGCGAGCCGCTGCTGGCCGTGCTGCCCGGCGTGGCGCTGGACGAGCTGTGGGACGCGGTGTCGCTGGGCGAGCGCGGCCTGCAGCTGATGAGCGTGCTGGTGGCGGTGGTCAGCCTGGTGGGGCTGGTTGCGGTCATCCTGGCCGGACTGAACGAGCGCCGCCGCGAGCTGGCCATATTGCGAGCGGTGGGTGCACGCCCACGCGACGTGCTGCTGCTGCTGGCCGCCGAGGGTGTGTGGATCACGCTGGCCGGCGTGCTGCTGGGGTTGCTGCTGTGGACCCTGCTGCTGGCGGCCGGCGCGCCGCTGGTGCAGCGGCTGTGGGGGCTGCAGCTGCGGCTGGGTCTGCCCGACGCCCGGCAGACGCTGTGGATGCTGGCGGTGCTGGCCTGCGGGGCGCTGGCCAGCCTGCTGCCGGGCTGGCGCGCCTACGCGCTGTCGCTGCACGACGGCCTCTCACCCCGGAGCTGAGCCATGACCCGGGACATCACCCGCCGCCCGCTGCTGGGAGCGCTGCTGGGCCTGCTGGCCGGCCCGCTGCGCGCCGGGCCGGCCAGCGCCCCGGCCACCGCGGCGCCGTCGACCTATCAGGACATCACCTGGGCCCACCTGACCCCCATGGGCTGGGACCCGCTGAAGCGCTTCAGGGCCATGAAGCTGGACCGGCTCAGCGACCTGAACCCGCGCACCCAGGCGCTGATGGACGAGATGCGCGAGGCTTTCGACAACGCACCGCTGGTGAACACGCTGGACGGGCAGGCGGTGCGCCTGCCAGGCTATGTGGTGCCGCTGCAGGGCGACGCCCAGGGGCTGCGCGAGTTCCTGCTCGTGCCTTACTTCGGCGCCTGCATCCACACCCCCCCGCCACCGGCCAACCAGATCATCCATGTGCACCTCGCCCAGCCCACCCGCGGCCTGCGCGCGATGGACGCGGTCTGGGCCAGCGGCCGGCTGCATGTGGATCGCCAGCCCAGTGACATGGGCATGAGCGGCTACCGCCTGGACGCGGCGCTGGCCGCGCCCTACAACGGCGCCCCGCGTTGAGCCGCCGCGCCGCCCTGCAACTGCTGGGCCTGACGGCCGCGGTCGGCGCAGCGCCGCTGGCGGTGTGGCTCGGCCGGCGCGGCCCGCGGCCGGACGAGCCCGCACCGTCGCAAGACCCGGCCCTGCTGGCCTGGGCCGAGCTGATACCGCCCGGCTGGACGCCACCACGACACGCCAGCGACGCGCTGTACGCACTGCGTGACGACGACCCCGAGGCCCGCGCCGCGCTGCGGGCGCTGAAGCAGGCCCAGCGCCAGGCCCCATTGAGGACCGAGCTGCACCAGCGCGAGGTCAGCCTGCAAGGCTATGTGGTGCCGCTGGAGCTGGCCTGGCAGGGTCTGGACGAGTTCCTGCTGGTGCCCTATTTCGGCGCCTGCATCCACAGCCCGCCGCCCCCGCCCAACCAGATCGTGCGCGTGCTGCTGCGCAAGCCGCTGGCCGGGCTGCGCGCAATGGACGTGGTGCGCGTGCGCGGCCGCCTGCTGGTGCAACGCCAGCCCGCCGGGGAGTTCAGCAGCGGCTACCTGCTGCAGGCCGACCACGCCGAGCGCCAGGAACTGGGCGACTAGGCTTCAGCCCGGCGCGGGCCCACCCAGCAGATTCATGATGCGCAGCCGGTCGAAGCCGATCACGCGCTGGCCGCGCACCACGAAGGTGGGGGTGCCCACCGCGCCCAGCGCCGCGTAGTCGGCCGCGCAGCGGGTGTCGCGCTCGATCACGCACTCGCTGTAGGGCACGCCGTTGTCCTGGAACCAGCGCCTGGCCGCCAGGCACCAGGGGCAGGTCTCGGAGGAGATCATGCGGATGTCGCCGGGCTTCACGTGCTGCGCAAACCAGCGGCCATCCTGCTGGGCCACGTGATCGCGCCAGGCCCAGGAGGCCAGGCCGACCACGGCGACCAGGATGATGAGGGAACGGGGCATGGGGCCATGCTAGCGAGACCGCTCCCGGCCCGTGCGCGCCGCCCGGCCGCCCGCAGCCAGGCTTGGGGCATGTCGGGACAAACCCCAGGCGCCCATGGAAATGTGGCGGCCCGGCGCCAGCTTCGAGCGACCGAGGCCCCAGCCTCGCTTCCATCAAGGGGTCCCCCATGCGCCTCCTGCTACCGCTATTGCTGCTGATCGCAGCGCTGTCGGGCACCGCCCGCGCGGCCGACGAGCTGCCCCCGCGCGCCGTTGCCCAGGCACTGCTGGGCCATGCGGCCAGCGACTTCTCCCAGCATGTGAAGCCGCCGCCCGCGGCCTTTCGCCAGGTGCATTACGGCGTGCTGCGTGGCCAGGACGGGCGCGAGGTGCCGGTGCTGTGCGGTGAATTCCTGCCCGCCGGATCCAAGGGCCGCTGGACGCCGTTTGCGACGGTGCGCACCTCGCCCTACGAGCAGTGGCTGGGCGGCCAGGCCCAGGGCCTGTGCGGGCCGGAGAACTTCGTGCGTCAGGACGCGCACGACTACGCGGCCGAGCTGCTGGCCCGCCTGCCGCAGCCGCGCTGACCCGCGGGCTCAGGCTGCGACCGCCTCGGCCTGAGCATGGAAATGCGGCAGCACCTCGGCGGCCAGCTCCTGCAGCGTCTCGGCCAGCGGCCGGCGGTTGCGGCGCAGGTGCAGGCCGATGTGCTGCACGCCGGCCGCACGCAGCGCCTGCAGTTCCTCGATCAGGCCCAGCCGCCCCACGCGGGCGCCGAAGCGATGACGCTGCAGCGGCTCGTCGGCCGCCTCGGCCAGGTCCAGGTGGATGAAGCTGATGTAGGGCTTGTCGTCACCGGCGACGCTGCGCCACAGCGCCACCCGCTGCTGGTGCTCGGCCGGCGTGCCGGGATAGGCCAGCCAGCCGTCCATCTGCTCGCCCACCCAGGCCGGGCTCTGCTGGGCCAGCCCGGCCACCAGCAAGGGCAGCGGCCGCGCGAGCGCCGGCAACACGGCCAGACCGTCTTGCCGAGGCCCCAGCCCGCCGTCGCGCAGCAGCTGCACCTGCGCGCGAAAGGCCTCGCCCCGGCCCTCGAAGTCGCGGCCGAACAGCGGGTACTCCACCGGCCGGTCGCCGCTGGCCACGCCCAGCAGCAGGCGGCCGCCGCTGAGATGGTCCACGCTGGCCGCGGCCTTGAGCGTCAGCACCGGCTCGCGCAGCGGCAGCACCACGGCCGCCGTGCCCAGCAGGATGCGGCGCGTGATGCCCGCCAGATAGCCCAGGTAGCTGAACACCTCGAAGACCTGGCCGGCGTCGCCGAAGCGCGGGTCGTAGACCGGCACGTCGCGGGCCCACAGCGCGCGAAAGCCCAGCTGGTCGGCCAGCTGTGCCAGCTCGGCATGCTGAGCCAGGTCGGGCACGCCGAAGGGCGTGCCGGCCTCGCGCCGCGCCTGCTCGCGGGCGGGCGACCAGTCGTTGTCCAGCGGCAGTTCCAGCCCGATAGAGAAGCCGCCCCGGGTGAGGGCCTGCAAGGCATGCGTATCCATGGTCGCGATGCGCCGGCCCGGCCGGCACGATGACAAAGACGCCATGGTGGGCGTGGCGGCGCGACAGAAAAACCCGTCGCGCCGGAAAACACCCTTGCGCGGCGGGCAAGAGCGCGCCGCCCGCCTCTACAGTGGGCCATGGACCCGCGCACCCACGCCTTCTACGCCCGCTACGCCGAACAGCTGCAGCCCGACTCCGAGGCTCGCCACAGCGCGATGCGGGCCACCATCGCGCAAGCCCTGACCCCGGGCCAGACCGTGCTGGACGTGGGCGCTGGCGCGGGGCGTGACATGGCCGCGATGCAGGAACTGGGGCTGGACGCCTATGGCGTGGAGCCCCACGCGGGAATGCGCGAGCGCGCGCTGGCGCTGCACCCCGGCCTGGCCGGGCGACTGGCTGATGCCGGCCTGCCAGCACTGGGCCGGCCCTTCGCCGACCGCTGCCCCGCGGGCTTCGATGCGGTGGTCTGCAGTGCGGTGCTGATGCACCTCACCCCCGCCGAGCTGCACCGCGCACTGGCCGCGCTGGTGCAGCAGCTGCGGCCAGGTGCGGGCACGCTGCTGCTGTCGCTGCCGCAGCTGGACGCCGAGCGGCTGCGCGGCGATCAGGACCCCGAGGGCCGGAACTTCCACAACCACGCGCCCGCCGCGGTGGCGCAGACGCTGGCGGCCTGGCAGCTGCGGCTGAGCCAGGAGTCGCTCAGCGACGTGGTGTGGGAACGCACCGGCACGCGCTGGTGGACCGGCGTGTTCCGCCGCGACGCCCGGCCGGCCCTCACACCCACAGGCGCATGAAGCTGGCAATCGCCGCGACGCCAGCCGACACCGCGCCCAGCACCAGCGCGATCTGCGAGCCGCCGGTGCCCGCGAGGTGGAAGCACAGCGCCACCAGTGCGGCGCCGCTGGTCTGACCCAGCAGCCGCGCAACGCCGATCACGCCGCTGGCGCCGCCGGCACGCTCGGGCGGCGCGCTGGACATCAGCGCCTTCAGATTGGGCGCCTGGAAGAAGCCGAAGCCCGCGCCGCAGATGGCCATGCGCCAGGCGATGTCCAGCACCGAGGGGTCGGCCGGCAGCAGCGCCAGCGTCACCATGCCCACGCACAGCCCCACCAGACCCAGGCCGCACAGCAGGCCGGGGGCATGGCGGTCCGACAGCCGGCCGGCCAGCGGTGCGAACACCGCCACCAGCACCGGCCAGGCCGAGATCAGCAGCCCGGTCTGCACCGGGTCGCGGTGCAGCACCTGCTCGAAGAAGAAGGGCAGCGACACAAAGCCCAGGCTCTGGGTCGCGAACGCGGCCACCGCGGTCAGCGCGGACAGCGCGAACATGGGCCGGCGCAGCAGGTCCACCGGCAGCATGGGCGCCGGGTGGCCGGCCTGGCGCCTGAGCAGCAGCGCGCCGCTGACCAGCGCCAGCAGCGCAAACGGCAGCACCTGGGACCAGGCCTCCATCTGCGCCACCGAGGTCAGCGCGAACACCAGCGACGCGAAGCTGACCGCGGTGAGGCCGGCGGTCAGCGGGTCGAAGCGGCCGCCGAGGCGCGTGCTGTGCGGCAGCGCCGAGCCGCCCACCGCCAGCGCCACCAGGCCCAGCGGCACATTGATGCCGAACAGCCAGGGCCAGGTGCCCAGCGCCAGCACCAGCGAAGCCAGCGTGGGGCCGACCGCAAAGCCTATGCCCACGACCAGCGCGTTCATGCCCACGCCGCGGCCCAGGCGCGAGGCCGGGTAGATCAGCCGTATCAGCGCGATGTTCACGCTCATCATCGCGCCCGCCCCCACGCCCTGCAGCGCCCGTGCGGCGGCCAGCAGCGGCACGCTGCCGGCCAGCGTGCACAGCAGCGAGGCCAGCGTGAACACCGCGATGCCGCCCAGGAACACGCGCCGCGGCCCCAGCACGTCGCCCAGCGCCGCGAACGGCAGCATGGTGGCGACGACCGCCAGCTGGTAGGCGTTCAACACCCAGATCGCGCCCGCCTCGGTGGAGCGCAGGTCGGCGGCGATGCTGGGCAGCGCGGTGTTGGCAATGGCGGTGTCCAGCGTGGCCAGCACCACGCCGGTCAACACGGCCAGCAGCGCGCGCCGCTCCTGGGGGCTCAGGCCGGCGGCCTGCGCGTCTGACGGGACTTCCAAGGGCATTCCATTCGAGGCGGGGAGGCGCGCCGCAGCGCGCCGGGGTTGCCATCATCGCGGTTGGCCTAACGAGCTGCCGGCGCGGCCCCGCACGGCCCCGCGCGGCCAATGTTTCTGGACGTGAAATAGTGACTTGGGCGGCGTGAGGATTCCGTCGCCGGGCGGCCCGGTTCACAGTGCGTCCATCGCAGCCCGACCCGGGCCGCCCTCTGAAGGAAGCACCATGCCGCACGCCTTTGCCGACATCGCGTTCACGCCCAGCGTGAAAGCCGCGCAGCAGCGCGAGGGCAGCCGCGCCGGCTATGCCCGCAGCTTCGAGGGGCCTGGCGAGCGCTTCAGTGACCGCCTGGGCGAGCAGGAGGCCGGCTTCATCGCCGCCCAGCGCAGCGTCTACCTGGCCACGGTGTCCGAGACCGGCTGGCCCTATGTGCAGCACCGCGGCGGCCCGGCGGGCTTTCTGAAGGTGCTGGACGACAAGACCCTGGCCTTCGCGGACTTCGCCGGCAACCGCCAGTTGGTCAGCGTGGGCAACCTGGCGGTGAACGACCGGGTCGCGCTGATCCTGGTGGACTACGCCGAGCGCGTACGCCTCAAGCTGCTGGGCCGGCTCAGCGTGCGCGACCTGGGCGTGGCCGATCCGCTCTACGCCCAGCTGGTCAGCCCCGGCTACCCGGCGCGGGTGCAGCGCGCCTTCGTGATCCAGGTCGAGGCACTGGACTGGAACTGCCCGCAGCACATCCCGCAGCGCTTCGATGCCGAGGACGTGCACCGCGCGCTGGCCGAGCGCGACGCGCGCATCGCCGACCTGCAGGCCCAGCTGGCACAGCGCCACTAGGCCCCGCCCCCGCCCCTCGCTTTCCAAGCCCACCGCCCCGCCGGCTCGCCGGGGCGGCCGGGCCAGCCTTTGCCCGCGAACCAACCTCAACCTCCTGGAGATCATCATGACCCCGTCCCTCAAGCTGCACCACGTTGCCCTGTCCGGCCATGCGCACCGCGCCCGCCTGATGCTGTCCCTGCTGGGCCTGCCCCACCAGCTGGTCGAAGTCGACCTGCGCCAGGGCGAGCACAAGCGCCCCGAGTTCCTGAAGCTCAACCCCTTCGGCCAGGTGCCGGTGCTGGAGGACGGCGACACCGTGATCGCGGACTCCAACGCCATCCTGGTCTACCTGGCACGCAGCTACGACGCCACCGACCGCTGGCTGCCGCGCGACGCCGCCGGCCAGGCCGCGGTGCAGGCCTGGCTGTCGGTCGCGGCCGGCCAGATCGCATTCGGCCCGGCGGCTGCCCGGCTGGTCACGGTGTTCGGCGCGCCGCTGAACGCCGCCGAGCTGATCGCCCGCGCCCACCAGCTGCTGGGCGTGATGGAGGGCGTGCTGAGCCGGCGCCAGTTCCTCGCCAGCGATCACGCGACGCTGGCCGACGTGGCCGGCTACAGCTACATCTCCGCGGCCCCCGAGGGCAATGTGGACCTGACGCCCTACCCCAATGTGCGCGCCTGGCTGGCCCGCATCGAGGCCCTGCCCGGCTTCGTGCCCTTCCAGAAGACCGCGGTGGGCCTCGCCGCCTGAGCCCCGACCTCCACGCCCCAGCCCTTGCCCCACCGGAGACCGCCATGAGCAGCACCACCGCCCCCGCCGCGCTCGAACACCCCTTCCATGCAGGCGAAGTGGCCGTCCAGCAGCGCCTGGGCGTGGCCGAGCGCATGCAGGGCATAGGCCGGCGCGTGGTGCGGCCCTACATGCCGGAGCAGCACCGCCAGTTCTACGGGCAGCTGCCCTTCATCATGGTGGGCTCGGTGGACGCGCAGCAGCGGCCCTGGGCGTCGGTGCTGGTGGGCGAGACCGGCTTCATCAGCTCGCCCGACGAGCGGCGCCTGCGCTTCGCGGCCCGCCCCGTCGAGGGCGACCCGCTGGCCGAGGGCCTGCAGCCCGGTGCGCCGCTGGGCTTTCTGGGCATCGAACTCCACACGCGGCGGCGCAACCGCGTGAACGGCCGGGTCAGCCAGGTCGGCAACGGCGGCTTCGACGTGGACGTGGAGCAGACCGTGGGCAACTGCCCGCAATACATCCAGGGCCGCGAGATGCACTGGGTGCGCGACCCGCAAGACCTGACACCACGCCGCCGCGAGCCGCTGACCGCGCTGGACGCCCCAGCGCGCGCGCTGATCGCGCAGGCCGACACGCTGTTCGTCGCCAGCCACGCGGCCGGCGGTGCCGACGTGTCGCACCGCGGTGGCCGCGCCGGCTTCGTGCACATCGAGGACGAGCACACCCTGCTGGTGCCGGACTTCACCGGCAATGCGATGTACATGACGCTGGGCAACCTGGCGCTGGACCCGCGTGCCGGCGTGCTGTTCATGGACTTCGACAGCGGCGAGCTGCTGACGCTGACCGGCCGCGCCGAAGTGGTGTGGGATGCCGCCGAGCTGCCGGCCATCGCGGCCTTCCAGGGCGCGGAACGGGCCTGGCGCTTCCATGTGGAATCGGGCTGGCGGCTCAGCGAGGCGCTGCCGCTGCGCTGGCGCTTCCGCGACTGGTCGCCCAACTCGCTGATCACCGGCACCTGGGACGAAGCCGCCGCGCGGCTGCAGGCCGCCCAACTGGCCCAGGCCTGGCGGCCCTACCGGATCACGCGGATCGTGGACGAGAGCGCGGTGATCCGCTCCTTCCACCTGCAGCCGGCCGACGGCCATGCGCTGCCGCCGGTGCTGGCCGGCCAGCACCTGCCGATACGGCTGCATCTGGCTGAAGGCGAAGCGCCGCTGCTGCGCCAGTACACGATCTCGTCCGCTCCGGGCGACGACCATCTGCGCCTGAGCATCAAGCGCGACGGCCGCGCGTCCCGCCATCTGCACGAGCAGCTGCGCGTTGGCGACCTGATCGAGGCCCAGGGCCCGCGCGGCCAGTTCACGCTGGATGCCACCGAGCGCCGGCCCGCGGTGCTGATAGGTGCTGGCGTGGGCATCACGCCCATGCTGGCCTTTGCGCAGCACATCGTCACCGAGGGCTTCCGTCACCGCCGCACACGGCCCACGCATCTGATCCAGGTCGCACACGACCCGCAGGTGCGCGCCTTCGCCGACGAGCTGGCCGCGCTGGCCCTGAGCTCCGACGGCGCCCTGCGCGTGCACACGGTGCTCAGCGAGGGCGCGGCCGAGCCCGCCAGCCTGACCGGGCCGCTGAACATGGACCTGCTCAAGCGCCTGCTGGCCTTCGACGACCATGAGTTCTACCTCTGCGGCCCCGGCGGCTTCATGCAGGTGGTCTACGACGGGCTGCGCGAGCTGGGCGTGCGCGACCAGCGCATCCATGCCGAGGCCTTCGGCCCGGCCGCGCTGACGCGGCGTCCCGACGCCGCCGCCACGCCGGCGCCAGCACCGCTGCCGCCGGCACGCGAGGCCAGCGTGGTGTTCGCCCGCACCGGCGAGGCCTCGGTGTGGAAGCCCGAGCACGGCAGCCTGCTGGAGTTCGCCGAGGGCAAGGGGCTGACGCCGCCGTCCTCCTGCCGCGCCGGCAGTTGCGGCAGCTGCGCGACGCGTCTGCAGTCGGGCCGGGTCAGCTATGCACGCCCGCCGGCCTGGCAGGTGGCCGAGGGCGAGGTGCTGCTGTGCTGCGCGGTGCCGGCCGCAGGTGAGGGTGAGGAACTGTTGCTGGACCTCTGAGGCGCGGCTTCAACGCAGCGCGGGGTCCGCGCGCAGCATCTCCACCGCCAGGTCGATGAAGCCGCGCACCTTCTGCGTCGCGCGCCGGCCTTCGCGGTGCACCACATGGATGGGCAGCGCGGGCTTCTCGAAGCGCTCCAGCACCAGCGCCAGCCGGCCCTGGCGCAGCGGCTCGGCCACCTGGTAACTGAGCAGGCGCGTGATGCCGAAGCCCGCCACCGCGGCCGCAATGGCCGAGTCGTTGCTGCTGGTGCGCATGCGCGCATGCAGGCGCTGCGTGAAAGGCCGGTCGGCGTCGCAGAACTGCCAGTCCACCTCGGGCGCGCCGCCGCCGCGTGCGATCAGCGTGTGCCGGGCGAGCTCCGCCGGGTGCGCCGGCTGGCCGTGGGCCTCAAGGTAGGCCGGCGAGGCCACCAGCACCTGGCGCACCTGGCCGACCCTGATGGCCTGCAGCGAGGAGTCGGGCAGCTCGCCGATGCGCACCGCCACGTCCACGCCCTCTTCGTCCAGGTTGACGATGCGGTCCACGAACAGGCAGTGCGCATCCACCTCGGGGCAGCGGGTCAGGTAGTTCACCAGTACGGGCGTCACGTACAGATGGCCGAACAGCACGGGCGCGGTCAGCACCAGCGTGCCGCGCGCGGCCGCATGCGTGCCACTCGCCGCCTCTTCGGCCGCGTCGATCTCGGCCAGGATGCGCCGGCAGTCATCCGCAAAGCGCGCGCCGGCCTCGGTCACGCGCACCACCCGGGTGGTGCGGGTCAGCAGCCGCAGGCCCAGGCGCTCCTCCAGCTCGGCCACCGCACGGGTCACCACCGGCGGCGACAGCTCCAGCTTGCGCGCCGCGCTCGCAAAGCCGCCGCAGTCCACCACGGTCACAAAAGCGGTCATCGCCTGCAGTCGGTCCATTCCATCCTCTCAGCACGGGGGCCGGCGCATTCTGCATTCGCCGGAGACGGCCGTGCGGCTTGCCGCCACCCTCAGCGAATCCCCCGCGGCTTGCCAGGCCTTTGCCGGCCCACCGATAATGAGCGCGTAATTACTCAATCAATCATGGCCCGTCCGCTCAGCGAAGAAAAGCGCCACGCCCTGCTCGAAGCCGCCGCCCAGGCGGTGGCCACCGAGGGGCTGACGGCCACGACCGCGCGCATTTCCCGGCTCGCAGGCGTTGCCGAGGGCACGCTGTTCACCTATTTCGAGAACAAGGAGCAGTTGTTCAATGAGCTCTACCTGCATCTGAAGGCGGGCTTGCGCGAATCCATGGTGGACGGTTTCCCTGACGGCAGCGCCGACCGCGAGCAGGTTCGCCATGCCTGGGACGGCTATCTCGCCTGGGGCCTGGCCCACCCCCACGGTCAGCGCGCGCTGCAGCAACTGCTGGTGTCCGACCGCATCGGCCCCGAGCACCGAGCGGCCGGCGCCCAAGGCTTTGACCAGCTCGATGCGCTGCTGAAGTCGCGGCTGGCGGCGGCCCGGGGGGCGTCGCCCGCGGTGGCGCCCGAATTCGCCGGCGCGCTGTTCATGTCGATCGCGCAGACGGTGATGGACGCGATCGCCCGCCAGCCCGAAGCGGCCGAAGCGGCCGAAGCCTACCGCGAGCGCGGCTTCCAGGCGTTCTGGGCGGCGCTGAATGCCGGCGGCGACTGATTTTTTTGACTTTTAAATGAGTGCTTACGCGCTCACATTCGCAAGGAGTCTTTCATGACAAACATTGAATCCAAGGTCTGGCTGATCAGCGGCGCGGCGCGCGGCCTGGGCCTGGCGCTCAGCAAGGCCGTGCTGGCGTCCGGCGCCCGCCTGGTGGCCGGCGTGCGCCAGGCCGGCGCGCTCGCCGAGCTGCAAGCCCGCTACGGCGAGCAACTGCAGGTCGTCACGCTGGACGTGCGCGACCCCGCACAGGCCGAGGCCGCGGTGCAGGCGGCGCTCAGCCGCTTCGGGCGGCTGGATGTGCTGGTCAACAACGCGGGCTACGGCCGCATGGGCGCCTTCGAGCACCAGCCGGTTGACGAATTCCGGGACCAGGTCGAGACCAATCTGTTCGGCGTGGTCCATCTGACGCGTGCGGTGCTGCCGGTGATGCGGGCCCAGCGCTCGGGCCATATCTTCCAGGTGTCGTCGGTCGGTGGCCGCAGCACGACGCCGGGCATGTCGGCCTACCAGGCGGCCAAGTGGGCGGTCGGCGGCTTCTCCGACGTGGTGGCCGCGGAGGTGGCGCCGCTGGGCATACAGGTCTGCACGCTGGAGCCGGGCGGCATGCGCACCGACTGGATGGAAAGCGCCCGGCAGACGCCGCCGGCCCAGGTCGCTGGCTACGAGGACTCGGTGGGCCGGGTGCTGGAGCTGCTGTCCGCCTATGCGGGCCATGAGGTCGGCGACCCCGAACGCATCGCCCGCGTGGTGCTGGATCTGGCCACCCGCACCGAGCTGCCGCGCCGCCTGCTGCTGGGCGGTGATGCGCTGTTCGTCGCCAACCAGGCCGAGACGGCCCGTGCCGCGGAGCAGCTGCAATGGCAGGAGACGACGCTGTCCACCCACTTCCCCGATGCCCAGCTCCCCGAAGGGCTGAGCGACATCATCCAGAAATCGGCCTGAGAGGCCGCGCGGCGCCGGGGGCCAGGTCTTGTCGATTCACCGTTACCAGGCGCGAAACGCAGTCTTGGCCCTGGCGAGGATTCCCCTCGCGGGCCGCCGCGGCGACATTGGCATCAAGCCCTTGGAGACGCCCATGCTGCCCGCCCCCTTCTACAGCGAACTGCCCACCGAACTGGGCGATGACCGTGCCTGGCTCGACCAGGCCGGCGCGCCGACTCCCGACTCGCCCCCGCGCGACGGCACCTGGCGCACTGCCGCGGGCCAGGCGCTGGCGCTGGCCGCCCTGGTGCTGGGCGAGCGGCTGTGGGGCTACAGCAGCTGGAGCTGAGCCAGCCCGCTCAGTAGACCTCGGGCACGATCAGGCTCTGCGGCACCGGCTGGCGGATGTAGTCCTCGCGGCGCTCGCGCTCGGGCAGCTGCACGTCGGCATGCGGCACCTCGTCATAGGGCATCTGGTTCAGCAGGTGCTGTATGCAGTTGAGGCGCGCGCGCTTCTTGTCGTCGGCCGGCACCACCCACCAGGGCGATTCGGGGATGTGGGTGCGCTCCAGCATCACCTCCTTGGCCTTGGTGTACTCCTCCCAGCGGCGGCGCGACTCCAGGTCCATGGGGCTGAGCTTCCACTGCTTCAGCGGGTCGTTGATGCGCGCCAGGAAGCGGATGCGCTGCTCGTCGTCGCTGATGGAGAACCAGTACTTCACCAGCTGTATGCCCGAGCGCACCAGCATGCGCTCGAACTCCGGCACCGAGCGGAAGAACTCCTCGTACTGCTCGTCGGTGCAGAAGCCCATCACCCGCTCGACGCCGGCACGGTTGTACCAGCTGCGGTCGAACAGCACGATCTCGCCGGCCGCCGGCAGGTGCGACACATAGCGCTGGAAGTACCACTGTGTGCGCTCGCGATCGTTGGGCGCGGGCAGCGCGGCGACGCGGCACACGCGCGGGTTCAGCCGCTGCGTGATGCGCTTGATGACGCCGCCCTTGCCGGCCGCGTCCCGGCCCTCGAACAGGATCACCACCTTGTGGCCGGTGTGCACCACCCAGTCCTGCAGCTTCACCAGCTCGCTCTGCAGGCGGATCAGCTCGCGGAAATAGAGCCGGCGGTCGCCCGCGTCCTCGTCGGCACCGTCCAGCTCGTACTGGCGGTCCTCCAGCTCCAGTTCCAGCTCCTCGTCGAAGTCGTCCTGCAGATCGCGACGAATGCGCCGGATCAACTGCTCTTCTGTTTGTGTCATCACCGGCCTCCGGTCGCTGTATCGACCGGCCAGCCTAGCCGACGCCTGTGGCAGCGTGATGACGACGCGCTCAGACCACGTAGCCGCCGCTGACCTCGACCGACTGCGCGTTCACCCAGCCCAGCTCCTCGCCCAGCAACTGCGCGATCACGCGCCCCACCTCGTCCGCCTCGCCCACCCGGCCCAGCGCGGTCTGCCCGCCCAGCAGGGCCTCGAACTCGGGCGTGAGGCCGCCGGCCAGTTCGGTGCGTATCGCGCCGGGCGACACCGCATTGGCGCGCAGGCCCAGCTCGCCGAACTCCTTGGCCATGTAGCGGGTCAGCACCTCCAGCCCGCCCTTGAAGGCCGCATAGGGCGCCACGCCCGCGGTGGCCACGCGCGTGGTGGCGCTGGTCACGTTGACGATGGCCGCGCCCCGCGCCAGCAGCGGCAGCAGCGCCTGGGTCAGGAAGAACGGGCCCTTGAGGTGCACGCGGAACAGCTCGTCGAACTGCGCCTCGCTGACCTGCGCGATCGGGTTGAACAGCCCCATGCCCGCGTTGTTGACCAGGCCGGCCAGCTGGCTGACGCCCCAGGTGTCGGCCAGCGCCTGCTGCACCTGCTCGCGAAAGACGGCGAAGCGCTCGACCTGGCCCACGTCCAGTTGCAGGGCCACGGCCCGCTGCCCCAGCGCCTCGACCTCGCGCTGCACCGCCGCGGCAGCCTGCGCATCGCGCTGGTAGGTCAGCACCACGCCCTGGCCACGCCGCGCGCAGGCCCGTGCGGCGGCTGCGCCTATGCCGCGGCTGCCACCCGTGATCAACACCACCTGCTTGTCCATGTCTTGCTCCTGCTTGAAAACGAAGCGGCGATGCTAGGAAGGGGCGGTACGGCGCGCCTGCCGGATGCTGGCGTTGACTTGCACGATCCTGCTCGGCGCCGCGCCAGGCCCCGGTGCGGCGGGCACACTGGCGCCCATGCAGTCCGCCCTGGAAGAACTGCGCCGGCTGGCCGCCGGCGCGCAGAACCGCCGCACCGAGACCGGCATCCCCCGCGTGGCCATGGTGCAGGGTGAGGTGCCCGAGCACGCGCTGTCCGCCGTGTACGAGCCCATGGTCAATCTCATCCTGCGGGGCAGCAAGTCCATGACGCTGGGCGGCCAGACGCTGCACTACGACCCGGCCACCTATTTCGTGATGTCGGTGGCGCTGCCGGCCGTGGGCCGCGTGCATGCCGACGCCCATGGCGCGCCCTATCTGGCGGTCAGTCTGTCGCTGGACCCCGCACCGCTCGCCGCGTTGCTGGCCGAGCTGCCCGAGTCCGCCCTGCCCCCCACCCGCCCCCAGGGCTATTCGGTGGCCGCGATGACGCCCGAGCTGATGGACGCCTGGCTGCGCCTGATGCGGCTGATGCGCACGCCGGCCGACATCCCGGCGCTGGCACCGGTCTACGAGCGCGAGATCCTCTACCGCGTGCTGCAGGGCCCGCAGGGCGGCGTGCTGCGCGCGATCGCGCTGCCCGACTCGGCGCTGGCCCGCGTCCAGCGCGCGATACGCTGGCTGCGCGAGGCGCATGACCAGCCGCTGCGCGTGGCCGAGCTGGCGGCGCGCGTGGCCATGAGCGAGTCGGCCTTTCATCGCGCGTTCAAGGCCGCCACCGCGCAGAGCCCGCTGCAGTTCCAGAAGCAGCTGCGCCTGCTGCGCGCGCGCTCGCTGCTGCTGGCCGGCCAGTGCAGCGTCACCAGCGCCGCACACGAGGTGGGCTACGAGAGCGCCTCGCAGTTCAGCCGCGACTACGCCCGCCACTTCGGCCTGCCGCCCTCGCGCGACGTCGAGCGGCTGCAGCAGGGCTGAAAGGGCGAGCCTTCAATCCGGCACGCGGTAATCCTGCGGGCCCATTAGGTCGATGCCGCAGTCCAGCGTCTCCACCCAGTCGATGAACTGGCCGACCGCCTGGCCCACCATGGGCGCGCCGTGCTGTGGCGCGATCATGTCTATGCGCAGCGTGCGCGCCATCGCGGCCCACAGCCGCAGGATACGGCCGCTGACCATGTAGCGGCGGTGAAAGCCCAGCATGCGCGGGATGTGCTCCGTCAGGTCCGTGATCGCCTCGTCCGCATTCAGCGTGCTGCCGAACGAGGCCCCCAGGTCGCCCGAGAACAGGATGCGGCTGACCGGGTCGTAGAACTGGAAATTGCCCTCGGCGTGCAGGAAGTGCGCCGGCAGCGCCCACAGCTGGAAGCGGTTGTCCCCCACGCCCAGGGACAGGCGCTGGCCGGCGTCCGGCAGGCCGATCACGCGGCCCACCGTCTTGCCCGGCTTGCAGAAATGCGGCGCGAAGCGCTCCCACACGCGGGAGATGTAGACCGGCGCCGTGGTGGCCGTCATCCAGCGGTCCAGCGACGCGATGATGTCCGGGTCCGCATGCGAGGCCAGCAGCGCCGCCAGCCGATGCGGCGGGAAGTGCCGGGTCATGCCCAGGTAGAGCTCGGCATAGGCCAGGTTGCCGCCCGGGTCCAGCACCGCGCCGGTGTCGCCATGGATCAGCAGGAACTGGTTGGACTGCACCGCCTCGCCGCCGTCCTCCTCGCCCATGCGGGAAAACATCAGGCAGGCATGCGGGCCCTGGCGGAACAGTTCAACGGACACGGGACTCCCCTTCTGGCGTGTTGGCGCGCGCCGCGGGCCGGCCCGGCGCGATCGCGCGACTGTGCCCAGCCCGCGCACCGGCCGCCTTGCGGCGGATCAAGCCTCCTGGAAAGTCCCAGGTCTTGCGCCATCGTTTACATGCGTAAATTCATTTCGATTACAGGAGTAAACGATGACCCAGCCCCCCGACGACGCCCCGCCCGCGATCAGCGAGGCCGAGGCGCGCGTGATGCAGGAGCTCTGGCAGCGCGAGCCGCAGAGCGCCGAGGAACTGGCGCAGACGCTGAGCCCCGCGCAGGGCTGGCAGATGAGCACCGTGAAGACGCTGCTGAACCGGCTGCTGCAAAAAGGCGCGGTCAGCGCCGAGCGCGACGGCCGGCGCTTTCTCTACCGCCCCGCCTTTGCGCGCGACGCCTGGCAGGCGCGCGAAGGCCTGTCACTGATCGACCGCCTGTTCGGCGGCCGGCTCGCCCCCCTGGTCGCGCAGTTCGCGTCGGAGCGGCGGCTGAGCGCGGATGACGTGACAGCACTGCGCGAAATGCTGGATCAATACCAGGCCGACGCCCCACGGCGCGCCGGCCCAGATGGAGAACGTCGATGAGCCCTGCCCTGCTGCTGACTCAAACCCTGACCCTGTGCGCCGCACTGCTGTTGCTCGCGCTGCTGCGCCGCCCACTGCTGGCGCGCTTCGATGCCCGGGCGGTCTATCTCGGCTGGCTGATCGTGCCGGCCGCCTTGCTGGCCGCGCTGCTGCCGCTGCACCTGGCGTGGACCGCGCCGCCGCTGGTAACCCAGGTCTGGCAGGACGCGCTGGGCACGGCCGCCCCGGGTGCGGCCGCTGATCTTGCCGGGGCTGCACCCGCCCTCGGCCTGCCGCAAGCCCTGGCCCTCGCATGGCTGGCCGTCGCGCTGCTGATGGCGGCCGCCATGGCCTGGCAGCAACGGCACTTTTCGCAGCGTCTGCGCCGTGGCGCCGACGGTGAACTGCGTCTGCCTGCCGGCGACAGCGCCTGCATCGTGGGGCTGTGGCATCCGCAACTGGCGTTGCCTGCCGACTTCGAGCAGCGCTTCCCGCCCGAGCAGCGCGAGCTCATCCTGGCCCACGAGGCCGAGCACCTGCGCCGACGCGACCCGCTGGCCAACCTGCTGGCCGCCGCGCTGTGCTGCCTGCACTGGTTCAACCCGCTGGCCTGGTGGGCGCTGCGGCGCTTCCGGGCCGACCAGGAGCTGGCCTGCGACGCAGTGGTGCTGATCGAACGCCGCCCCCAGGCCGACCTGCGCAGCTATGCCGAGGCGCTGGTGCGCTCGCACGAGCAGGCCAGCCGTGCGCTGCTGCCACCGCTGGCCAGCCCCTGGCGTTCGGGCACCGGTCTGGTGGAACGCGTGGCCCGGCTGCCGCAGCATGCACGCCGCCGCGGTCGAGCACGCGGCGATCGGGCGCTTCTGGCCGTGCTGGTGCTGGGCGCGGCGGGCGGCGTGTCGGTGGCCGCGGGGCTGGAATCTCCCCATCCCAAGGCCGAGGCCGGCTTCGGCGCGCTGCTGGGCGCGGAGCAGCAGACGCTGCCGACCACGCTGCGCTGGCGAGCCCGAGGCCAGGTCGGCAGCGAGGCGCCGACGGATCTGGACGGCCTGCAGATGCTGATGCCCGGGCAGAGCCCTGCCGGCATCAGCACGCGGCACCAGATGCGCGGCGCAGCATCCCCCCTGTGGTGTCTGGAAATGGCCAGCCACCGCTTCGAGGACGGCAGCTGGCGCTTCGAAGGTCGGCTGCTGGACGCCGCTTGCAAGCAACTGCTGGGCGAGACGCAGACGCTCACGCCGGACGGCCGCGAGTTCACGCTGCGCGGCCAGTTGCCGGATGGCCGACCCGTCGCTCTGACGCTGAACGCGCAACGCCGCGCACTGGGGGCCGATCAGGTGCTGCTGGGCATGAGCCTGGAGCAGGCGCCGGGCCTGGCCCAGGCCCGCTGGCTCTCGCTGCTGGGCACGCTGGGCCAGCGCATGAGCATTCAATCGGGCCCAGATGCCGAGCGGCCCGAGCAGACGCTGACGCTGGAATTCACCACCGCGCCCACGCCCCAGGGGCAGGCCCGCATCGCCGCCAGGCTGCGCCAGGGTGAGCGTGTGCTTGCCAGCCCCCAGCTGATCACGCCCTGGAGCCAGCCGGCCCGCATCGAGTGGCAGGACGACGCCGACGCCACGCGCCGCATCGCACTGACGCTCACGCCCTACCGGGCGGAGCCGCAGGCCGGCGACGGCCGCTGAGCCCTGTCAGACCGCCGCAGTGACGACGATCTCCACCTTCCACTCCGGCCGTGCCAGGCCGGCGATGACGGTGGCACGCGGCGGCGTGTGGCCGGCGGGCACCCAGGCGTCCCAGGCGGCGTTCATGCCGGCAAAGTCGGCACGGTCGGCCAGGAAGATCTGCACCATCAGCAGCCGGGTCTTGTCGGTGCCGGCACGCTCCAGCAGCTTGTCGATCGCGGCCAGGCATTGCGCGGTCTGGGCCGTGATGTCGGCCTTGGGGTCCTCGGGCACCTGGCCGGCCAGATAGGCCACGCCGTTGTAGACCGCCATCTCGGACAGCCGGGCGCCGACGTCGAATCGTTGCAGTTCGCTCATGGGGAGACTCACTTCTTCTTGGGATGATGATGGGAGTGGCCGGCCGGGCGCGGGCCCGTGCCGTGCGGATGCTTCTTGCTGCTGCCCGCGGGCGGCGTGGCGCCGGCGGCCTTCTGGCCCAGCTTGCTCTCGGTGCCGGCCAGCAGCTTCTTGATGTTGGCCTGGTGGCGCCACACCAGCAGCAGACCCATGACGATCAGCGCCAGCGCCTCGGGGCCGGCATCCCACACCAGCAGCTGCAGCAGCGGCGCGCCGGCCGCGGCCACGATGGCGGCCAGCGAGGAGTAGCGGGTGGTGAAGGCCACCGCCAGCCACAGGCCCAGCGTGGCCGCGCCCAGCAGCGGGTTCAGCGCCAGGATGACGCCGGCCGCCGTGGCCACGCCCTTGCCGCCCTCGAAGCGGAAGAACACCGGCCACAGATGGCCCAGGAAGGCCGCGAGGCCCACCAGCGCGGCCGTGCCCTCGGCCAGGCCGAAGCGCGCGCCCCACAGCTGCACCGCGAGCACGGGCACATAGCCCTTGAGCGCATCGAACACCAGCGTGAGGATGGCCGCGGCCTTGTTGCCCGAGCGCAGCACATTGGTCGCACCCGGGTTGCCCGAGCCGTAGGAGCGCGGGTCCGACAGGCCCATGGCGCGGCTGACGATGACGGCGAAAGAAAGCGAGCCGATCAGGTAGCCGCCCAGGGCGGCGAGGAGAGGGAGAACGGTTTCCATGGCGCGGGATTGTCGGGCAGGCGCCGGCCAGGGTTTGCCCTGGGGCGCGGGACCGGGCGCGCGCTCAGGCCGCGTTCGCGCACTGCACCGGGCGCGCGCCCAGCAGCTCGGTCAGCACCGCGGGCTCTATGCCCACCAGATAGCCGCGGCGGCCGCCATTGATGCAGATGCGAGGCAGCGCCAGGATGCTGGCCTCCACGAACACCGGCATGGCCTTGCGCACGCCGAAGGGCGAGGTGCCGCCGACCTGGTAGCCGCTGTGGCGCTGCGCCACCTCGGGCTTGCAGGGCTCGACCTTCTTGCACGGGATCTGCCGCGCCAGCTCCTTGAGGCTGACCGTGCGGTCGCCATGCATCAGCACGATCAGCGGCTCGGCCTTTTCATCCTGCATCACCAGCGTCTTCACCACGGCGTGCTCGTCCACGCCCAGCTGGCGCGAGGACTCGGACGTGCCGCCGTGCTCCACATAGTCATAGACATGCTCGCTGAAAGCCACGCCGGCCCGCTTGAGCATCTGCGTGGCCGGGGTCTCGCTGACATGGGTGCTCTTCTTGCTCATCCCCTCATTTTGGGGCAGGTGAGGAATGCCGCCCCACAGCAATCAATTATTGTTTTACAGTAAGTTTTTCTTGTTTCGCTTGAGCCTCATGCCCAACTCCTTCGCCCCCGACAGCCTGCGCCGCATCCGCCGCCTGGCGCTGGCCGTGCGGCTGCTGTGCCTGGTGGGCATCGTGGTGATGGGCACGCTGCCCTTCGTGTTCTGGGCCCAGCCGGACTGGGTCGCCCGCGTGGCGGCCCGCGAGTGGGAGCTGGAGCAGATGCAGCTGGACCTGGGCAGCCGCCTGATCGGCCTCGCGGCATCGCTGCTGCCCAGCGGCGTGATCCTGTACGCGCTGGCGCAGATGTGGTCGCTGTTCGGCTGTTTCGCAGCCGGCGAGCTGCTGGCGCATCGCCCGGCCCGCCACCTGCGGCGCCTGGGCCAGAGCCTGTGCGTGCTGGCCTTCGCCCAGCCGCTCAGCCACACGGCGATGGTGCTGGCGCTGACGCTGGGCAACCCGGCGGGCCACCGCAAGCTGCAGTTCGGGCTCTCGTCCGACCACTACCTGACGCTGATGTTCGGCCTGCTGCTGCTGGCGCTGGCCCATGTGCTGGGCGAGGCGGCGCGCGTGGCGGACGAGAACGCGGAGTTCGTATGAGCCCCTCGTCCGGTCGCGCCTCGCTGAACGCGGGCGATCCCAGCCGGTCTTGCAGACCGCGCTGCGCCATGCGTCCGGCCTCAGCCCCCGAGGGGGCAGCGATGCCCGCGGCATTGAGCCGCGGACACATCGCCACGGCGGGCCCGCTTGGGAGCGGCCCGGCGCAAGGCCCGCGAGCAGCTCGGCACGACGTACGGGAGCGGCGCTGACATGCCCATCGTCGTGACCCTGGACGTGATGCTGGCCCGGCGCAAGATGCGCTCGCGCGAGCTGGCCGAGCGCGTGGGCATCACCGAAGCCAATCTGTCCCTGCTCAAGAGCGGCAAGGTGCGCGGCGTGCGCTTCGACACGCTGGCCCGCATCTGCGCCGCGCTGGACTGCCAGCCGGGCGATCTGCTGGCCTGGGAGCCGGGCGACGAAGACGGCGCCCTGGGCGACGGCGATGGCGGCTGAGCACGGCATGCACCCGCTGCCCCGCCGCGCCTCGCGCGTGGCGCTGTGGCTGGCCTTGCTGGCGCTGCACCTCGCCGTGCTGATGGCCCTGAAATCACCCCAGCCCGTGGCCGGCGAGACCCGGCAGACGATTCGGCTGACGCTGCTGCAGGAGCGCCCCCCGCGGCCCGCCCCCAGGCCGCAGGCGCCCGCGGCCGCCGCAAGACCTGCCCCCGTTCGCGCGTTCTCGCCACAGGACTATCCGACCGACGCGCGCCCGGCTCCTGCCCGGGAGTCCGTGCAGCCAGCGCCGCAGGAGGCGCCTCAGAAGGCGGCTGCGGACGCCGCCGCCACACCGCCGCCCGAGGCACTGCCCCCCTCCTCCGGCTCCGGCTCGCTGCTGAACAGCGAGGCCACGCGCCGCGCCATACAGCAGGCCACGCGGGCCCCGCTGCTGGCCGAGCGCGCCGCGTCCGCATCGCA
The DNA here is from genome assembly GCF_913777145.1 of uncultured Roseateles sp. GTDB lineage: Bacteria > Pseudomonadota > Gammaproteobacteria > Burkholderiales > Burkholderiaceae_C > Pelomonas. The sequence goes on along the minus strand of NZ_CAJYPS010000014.1, from coordinate 102,500 downwards.
GGACCCGGGCCGCGAAACCACCCAGCAGCGCCTGAGCCGCGAGATGGCCCGTGCCGGCCATGGCGACTGCCTCAAGGGCGAGTTCGCCGGCGCCGGCATGGGCCTGCTGAGCCTGCCCTTCTTCCTGGCCGCCGAGGCCGGCGGCAAATGCCGCAAATAGTTTCTTCCACCCACCACCCCACCTGTGCCCATGCGACTGATTGCCTCCGTGCTGCTCGCCAGCCTCGCCCTGCCTGCTGTCGCGCAAGACGCGGCCCCCGTGACGCTGCCGCCGGTCAGCACCGACCTCAAGCGCAGCAAGGACGTGCTGCCCTACACGCAGATCAACGAGGTGCTGCTGAAGATGGACCGCTACGGCGAGGGCCTGTTCCGCATGGACTTCCGCGTGCTCACCAAGAAGACCACGGTGCCGCTGGAGCAGCTGCGCATGGTGGTGCGCAGCGACGAGGCCGACCACCCGATCAAGTTCGATGCCGAGGGCCGCTTCAAGCTGCCCATGCTGCCCGAGGCCGAGGGCAAGAGCGCCGACCTCGCCACCAATGCGACACCGGAGCAGAAGGTCAGCATCTCCGGCTCCATCGAGCTCAATCCGCGCGCCCAGGATCTGGACATGGCCAAGGTGCGCCAGATCGTGCGCGTGGGCTTCAAGCTGCGCGAGGAACTGCTGCCCTGGTACCTGCGCTGGCTGTTCCCGCGCATCGAGGCGGTGCGGGTGTGCAGCCCCACGCCCGGCCTGGAGCTGGAATGGCGCGAGAACGGCCAGCTGCTGGGCCTGCCCCTGCCCACCGGTGAGCGCGACCCCAAGGCCGACAAGGAGCACCCGGCCCGCCTGTGCACGCTGCTGACCGGCCAGGAGCGCTGGCCCGACAGCGCCCGCCTGGTGGCCCCGGCCGGCGCCGAGCTGAGCGTGAAGCTGCAGGGGCAATGAGGCCGATCCGCAGCGCCCCTCGCGGGGCGCTGGCCCTGAGCATCGTGGCGCTGCACCTGGCCGGGCTCACGCTGCTCTGGCTGCAACGGGAGCGCACCGCCCAGACACCGCCCCGGCGCGCGGGGCTGGTGATCCGTCTGCTGCCGCTGGCGCCCCGGCCCAGCCTCCGACCGGCGGCCCCGGCGCATGGCGAGCGCCTGCGCGCGCCGACCGCGGCCGAGCCGCAGCCGCGGGGTGTGGCCACCCCCTTGCCGCCCGCGCTCGTGCAGGCCCCGACGATGGCGACGGCACCGGCCTCCGCGCCGCAGGCCACCATGGAAGAGCGTGCGGCCAGTGCCCCGCTGGACCTGCGCCTGCCGCGCGACTACGCCCGCTCACCCGACTACAGCACCAACCCGGCCCGCAACGACGTGCGCGCCAACCTGCCGCAAAGCCACCTGGAAGGCCGCATCGCCAACGAGCTGGGCGGCGATGGCCGCTGGGTGGAAGAGCCCATGGACGTCAACCGCCGCCGCCTGCGCCGCGGCAACCTGTGCGTGAACGTGGAGCGCAGCCGTCTGGTGCAGAACAACCCCTACAACCAGAGCGTGGCCCCCCTGATGGCGGAGTACAGCCCGCCCTACCGCTGCGAGCGGCGCTGAAGCCCACCACGCAACACCAGCCCCTCAACCGGGCATGCGGGCGCGCTCCAGCTCCCGCTGCCTCAGCACCCGGCGCAGCAGCTTGCCGGTGGTGGTCATGGGCAGCTCGGGCAGGAACTCGATCTCCTTGGGGTACTCGTAGGGTGCCAGCCGCCCCTTCACATGGGCCTGCAGCTCGGCCACCAGCGCGTCGCTGGCCGCCACGCCGGGCGCCAGCACCACGAAGGCCTTGACCAGCGCGCCGCGCTCGGCGTCGGGCTTGGGCACCACCGCGACGTTCGCAACCGCCGGGTGCTTGACCAGGCAGTTCTCGATCTCGCCCGGGCCTATGCGGTAGCCCGCGCTCTTGAACATGTCGTCCGCGCGGCCCTGGTACCAGAGCGTACCGTCCGCATCCATGCGCGCCAGGTCGCCGGTGCGGCACCAGCTGTCGCCCACCGCGCCGGTGAACTTGGCCTGCGTGGCCGCCTCGTTGTTCCAGTAGCCCAGGAAGAACACCGGGTCGGGGTCGCCATGCCGGTCACGCGCGTGCACCGCCACCTCGCCCACCTCGCCGGGCGCACATTCGCAGCCCTCGTCGTCTATGACCGCCACGCGGTGGCCCGGGTAGGCCCGACCCATGCTGCCCGGCTGGGCCGGCCACAACGCCTGGCAGTTGCCCACCACGTAGTTCATCTCGGTCTGGCCGAACATCTCGTTGAGCGGCACGCCCAGGGCGTCACGGCACCAGGCGAACACCGCATCACCCACCGCCTCGCCGGCACTCATCAGCGCACGCAGCTGGAGGCGATGCCGCTGGGGCCGGGGCTCGGCCTTCATCATGGCCTTGAGCGCGGTCGGGAACAAAAAGCTGTGCGTGACGCCATAGGTGGCCAGCAGCTCGAAGGCTTTCTCCGCCGAGAAACGCCCCTGCCACGCGACGATGGGTCGGCCGAAGTACAGCGTCGGCAGCAGCGCATCCATCAGCCCGCCGGTCCAGGCCCAGTCGGCCGGGCTCCAGAACACGGCATCGCTGGGCTTGTCCGGGTCCGCCGGGTCGAAGCCGAACCAGTTCTGGCTGGCGATGAAACCACTGAGGTTGCCGATCAGCGCGCGCTGAGGGATCAGCGCGCCCTTGGGGTTGCCGGTGGTGCCGCTGGTGTAGATCAAGATGGCCGGGTCGCCGGCGCGGGTGCTCACCGGGCGAAAGCTCGCGGCCTCGGCCTGCAGCGCCTCCATCCAGCCCAGTTCGTCGCCCGCCGTGCCGCAGTCACCCACCACGATGACGCGGCGCAGCGCGGGGCAGCGTTCGCGCACGCCGCGCAATGCGGGCAGCGCGTCGCAGGCCGCGATGGCCAGCACCGCGCCGCTGTCCTGCAGCCGGAACTCCAGCGCCTCGGGGCCGAACAGCAGCGACAGCGGCATGGCCACCGCACCGATCTGCTGGATCGCGATATGCGCCACCGCAGTCTCGAAACGCTGAGGCAGCACGATGGCGACCCGGTGGCCGCGCCGCACGCCCTGGGCCCACAGCGCGTTGGACAGCCGGTTGGCCGCGCGCTGCAGCTGCGCATAGCTGTAGCTCGCGCGGCAGCCGCTCTCGCTGTCGAAATGGATGGCCGTGGCCTTGGGCGTCTCGCGCGCCCAGCGGCCGCAGCAGGCCTCGGCGATGTTGAAGTGCTCGGGCACCTGCCAGCGGAAGGCGGCGTGCAGCGCCTCGTAGTTGTCGTCCGCCATCCGTCTCCCCCAGGCTTGAGGGCGCCGATGCTAGCCAGCCGCCGGCCGCCGGGACTCGGGACTAGCCCGGAGAGACCGACTCACGCAAGCTTGGCCCGCCGCACAGGTGGCGCTGCAGCAGCGCGGTGGAGAAGTCCCAGCTCTGCTGATGCATGCCACGCTGGTTGTAGTGGGTGCGCGTGAGCACCAGCACCGCCTCCAGCGCCGGCAGCATCACCACATGGTTGCCGCCGTTGCCTGACATCATCCAGCCGCTGAAGCGGCCGCAGCTGAGCTCGTAGTCGCGCCGCCAGAACTGCTCGCCATAGTCCAGGCCGAAGGGCGTGCGGCGCCTGACGCTCAGCAGCGTGTCCACCTGGGCGGCCTCCAGCACGACCCGGCCCTGCCAGCGCCCGCGCTGCAGCAGCGGCCGCATCAGCGCGGCCCAGTCGCGCGTGCTCAGGCGCAGGCCGCCACCGCTCATGGTCTCGCCTGCCGGCGAGTGATGCCACTGCCATTGCGTGATGCCCAGCGGCCGGAACAGCCGCGTCGCCGCATAGGCCTCCAGCCCGCCCGGCACGCGACGCTCCAGCAGCTGGCCCAGCAGGAAACTGCCGGCCGTGCAGTAGGCCCAGGGGGCCAGGCCTTGCGCATCGCGGGCCACAGCCCGGGTGGGCAGGTCCAGTGCCCAGCGCAGCCAGCGCGGCTGCGGATACATGTTCTCCTCGTTGCCGGGGCTGGCGTCCTGGTTGTCGTCGCAGTCCAGCGCGGAGGACATGGTCAGCAGGTCCTCCACCGTGATGGCCTGCTTGGCGGGGCCATCGTTCAAGAGCGGCCGCTGGTCGGCGAACGCGGCGAACACCGGCGTGTCGCGACGCAGCAGACCGTCCTGCACCGCAGCGGCCACCAGCATCGCGGTGACGGATTTGCCGACCGAGCGGGTGTCGTGCAGCGTGGCGCCGTCAGCCCCGCGCGCATACAGCTCCACCAGCGGCTGGCCACCGCGCTGCAGCAGCACGCTGGTGGCGCCGGGCAGGGCCTCCAGCGCCGCGCGGTCCTGCGCGGCGAGGTCGGGAGGCGCGGCAGCAGGCTCGGCGGCATGGGCGGGCAGCGCCGAGAGGTTCAGCGCAAGGGACAGCAACAGGGTGTGGCGGGCGTGTTTCATGCCGCCATACTGCGCAGCGAGCCGCCGCCGGTCTAGAAGGTTTTGAACCCGGCCCGCCACAGGGCCGGCGTGCAGCGGTACTCCGCGCGGAACAGCCGCGTGAAGTGGCTCTGGTCCGCAAAACCCAGCGCCGCCGCCACATCGGCCACGGTCTCGCCCGCACGCAGCCGCTGGGCCGCACGGTTGAGCAGCGCGCGCCGCTGCAACTGCCCCGGCGACAAGCCGTAATGGCGCCGGAACGCCCGCGACAGCGACACCGGGTGCACGCCCGCCGCATCGGCCAGCTCGCCCATGCGCAGCGGCTGCTCGCACTCGTCCACCAGCTGCTCCATGCAGCGCCTCAGCCAGGCCGGCTCGCGGGGCTCGCGCGACGCGCCGTCGGCGGCCCGGGGCCGGGTCGTGCTGAGGGCGCACAGTTCGCGGCAGCCCTGCTCGATGTCCAGCAGACCGCCCAGGTCCAGCGCCAGCGGCTGCTGCGCCAGGTCCAGCGCCAGCCGCCGCGCGGCCGGCGCCAGCAGCCGCGCGCCCCCCTCCTGCAGGGCCAGCGCAGCGGCCTGCGTGGCGCCCAGGCTCAGCGCAACGAACAGCCCGTGCTCGTCGACGAAGCTGTCCTGGTGGCGCGTGCCCGGCGGGTTCCACAGCACGTCGCCCGGCCCCAGCAAGGCCTCCGCACCGCGGGCCGCACTGCGATAGCGACCAGCCAGCACGACGATGAAATGCCCATCCTCATGCTCATGCGGCGCGACCCGGTGCGCCGGCGTGTGGGCGCTCAGGCGCGCCAGGCTGAAACCCGCGACATCGCAGCGCGCCTCGAAGCGGCCGTAGAACTGGGTGGAGCGCAGGCGCATGGAGTCTCAGCGCCCGGCCAGCTCCGTCAGCGCGTCGCCGGTGACGCGGCAGATGCGCCAGTCCGGCATCACGCTGGCGCCCAGGCCCTCGTAGAAGCGGATCGCGTTCTCGTTCCAGTCCAGCACGCTCCACTCGAAGCGACCGCAGCCGCGCTGCACGGCCAGCTGCGCCAGGTGGATGAGCAGCGTCTTGCCCAGGCCGGTGCCGCGGTGCGCCGGGCGCACATAGAGGTCCTCCAGGTAGAGGCCGGGCTTGGCGAGGAAGGTGGAGAAATTGGTGAAGAACAGCGCGAACGCCACCACCTCGCCGTCCACCTCGCCCACCAGGCACTCCACCACCGGCTTGGGGCCGAACAGGTGGGGGCCCAGCGCCTCGGGCGAGACCTGGCACAGGTGGGAGAGCTGCTCGAACTCGGCGAGCTCGCGGATCAGCTCGACGATGGCACTGAGGTCGCGGCGCTCGGCCGCCCGGATTCGGGGTGTCGCACGGGAGAACATCGCTTCATTCTGCACGCCCTACATTCGCGGCCATGAGCACGAGCACGCCCTACCGCCCCCTGCACCCGCACCGCGACCAGCAGCTGACGCTGCGCGGCCTCAGCCACCATGTGCTGCGCTGGGGCCAGCCCCGCAGCGGCCAGCCGGCGCTGGTGCTGATGCACGGCTGGATGGACGTGGGCGCGTCCTTCCAGTTCGTGGTGGACGAGCTCGCGGGGCTGGAGGGTCGCGAGCGCGAGATCATCGCGATGGACTGGCGCGGCTTTGGCGACAGCCAGGCCGGCTCCGACACCTACTGGTTCCCCGACTACCTGGCCGACCTGGACGCGCTGCTGGACGCGGTCAGCCCGGCGCAGCCGGTGGACCTGCTGGGTCACAGCATGGGCGGCAACATCGTGATGAGCTATGCCGGCGTGCGGCCCGAGCGCATCCGCCGGCTGGTGAACCTGGAGGGCTTCGGCCTGCCCGACGCCAACCCGGCGGCCGCGCCCGAGCGGCTGCGGCAGTGGCTGGACGAGCTGAAGACACCGGCCACGCTGCGCCCCTATGCCAGTCTGGCCGAGGTGGCGCAACGGCTGATGAAGAACAACCCCCGGCTGCCGGCGGACAAGGCGGCCTGGCTGGCCGGGCACTGGGCGCGGGAGACCCCCGAGGGCTTCGCGCTGCGCGCCGACCCGGCCCACAAGCACACCAACCCGGTGCTGTACCGCCGCGCGGAGGCGCTGGCCTGCTGGCAGCGCATCGCCGCGCCGACGCTGTGGGTGGAGGGCAGCGACGAGCAGCTGAACCGCTTCTGGGGCGGGCGCTACACGCGCGAGGACTTCGAGAGCCGCCTGGCGCTGGTGCCAAGTCTTGAGCGCTGCGTGCTGGACGACGCCGGCCACATGCTGCACCACGACCAGCCGCTGGCGCTGGCCCGGCAGCTGCTGGCCTTCCTGGGCTGAGCCCGGCGCGACTGTCAGCGGCAGGACAGATGCCGCAGCGGACAATGGCGGGAATGCTCCCGTTCCTCCCTGCCCTGCGCCGACGCCGCCTGCTGAGCGGCCTGCTGCTGGCGTGGGGGCTGGCCACCGGCGCGCAGGCGGCCGACGACTGCGGGCGGCCGCTGCGCGTGGCCATGTCCGACCTGGGCGTGGGCGGCTACCTGGAGCAGGGCCAGCCGCGCGGCCTCATCCCCGACCTGATCCAGGAACTGCAGTCGCGCAGCGGCTGCCGGCTGCAGATCGTGCCGCTGCCGCGGGCGCGGGCGCTCCTCGATTTCGAACGCGGCGAGCTGGACCTGATCACCTCCGCGCTGAAGACGCCCGAGCGTGACCAGTACGGCAACTACCTGCCCTATGGCTATACGCAGCAGGACCTGCTGCTGCTGCCCGAGGCCGGCCCGGGCATCAAGCGCTTCGCCGACCTGCGGCTGCGGCCGGATCTGCGTGTGGGCGTGGTGCGCGGCATACGCGCGGGCGGCCGGCTGGATGCCGAGATCGACGTGCTGGCCGAGCGGGGCCGGCTGGAGTATTCGCCCGACTTCAACAACCTCGCGGCCAAGCTCAGCGCCCGCCGGCTGCAGGCCGCGCTGATGCCCAATGCGCTGCACATCAAGCTGCGCCGCGACGGCCTGCTGCCGGCCGATCTGGTTGTGCAGACGGAGCCCGACGCGCCGCCGCAGCAGCTGGGCGTCTACGTGAACCGCCGCACCACGCCGGCGCCGGTGATCGCGCGGCTGGAGAAGCAGCTGGCCGCCATGGTCGCCAGCGGCTGGGTGCGCCAGGCCTATGGCCGGCACTTCGGCGAGGACGAGGCACGGCGCCTGTTCCGCGCGGCCGGCCAGCCCTGAGGCCTCAGGGCGGCGGCGGCGCCTGATGATCCAGCCGCCGCATGCGGCAGGCGTAGAAGATGACCAGCGCGCAAAAGCCCAGCAACTGGCCCTGCGAGGCCAGCCAGAAGGCCAGCGGCCAGCCCAGCACCTCGAAACTCAGCTCGCGGGCGTAGTAGACCGGCAGCACGGTCAGCAGCGCCCAGGCGATCAGCAGCACGGCGGTGAGGCGGCGCGTGCGGGGCCAGTAATCCGAGGGAGCGCTCATGGGGCCTGCATTCTGTACCCCATGCGAAAATGCGCCGCTTCGTACAAACACGACCCGACGCCCTCATGGACATCGAACACATCAACCAAATCGGCAACCTGTTGGCCGACCTCTCAGCGCGCACCGACGCGCTAAGGGGGTATCTTTGACTTCGATCGCAAAGCCCTGCGGCTGAACGAAGTCAACACCGCGCTGGAGAACCCCAAGGTCTGGGACGAACCCAAGCGCGCCCAGGAGCTGGGCAAGGAAAAGCGCCAGCTCGAGGCGGTGGTCGACACCATCCGCCACCTCACCACCGCGCTGGCCGACAACGCCGAGCTGTTCGAGATGAGCCGCGACGAAGGCGACGAGGCCGGCATGCTGGCCATCGAGGAGGACGGCGAGAAGCTGCGCGCCACCGTCGAGGAGCTGGAATTCCGCCGGATGTTCAACAACCCGGCCGACCCCAGCAACTGCTTCATCGACATCCAGGCCGGTGCCGGCGGCACCGAGGCCAACGACTGGGCCGGCATGCTGCTGCGCCAGTATCTGAAGTACTGCGAGCGCAAGGGCTTCAAGACCACGCTGGAAGACGAATCCCCGGGCGACGTGGCCGGCATCAAGAGCGCCACCATCAAGGTCGAGGGTGAGTATGCCTACGGCCTGCTGCGCACCGAGACCGGCGTGCACCGCCTGGTGCGCAAGAGCCCGTTCGACTCCTCGGGCGGCCGCCACACCTCGTTCGCGTCGCTGTTCGTCTACCCGGAAATCGACGACTCCATCGAGATCGACATCAACCCGGCGGACGTGCGTACCGACACCTACCGCGCCTCCGGCGCCGGTGGCCAGCACATCAACAAGACCGACTCGGCGGTGCGCCTGACGCACATCCCGACCGGCATCGTGGTGCAGTGCCAGGACAGCCGCTCGCAGCACAGCAACCGCGACGTCGCCTGGCGCCGTCTGCGCTCGCGCCTGTACGACCATGAGATGAAGAAGCGCATGGCCGAGCAGCAAAAGCTCGAGGACACCAAGACCGACGTGGGCTGGGGCCACCAGATCCGCAGCTATGTGCTGGACCAGAGCCGCATCAAGGACCTGCGCACCAACTACGAGACCTCGGCCACGCAGAAGGTGCTGGACGGCGACCTGGACGCCTTCATCCACGAAAGCCTCAAGCAGGGCGTCTGACGCCCAGCCTCCCCCGCCGGGCCCGGCCCGCGGGGGCTCATGTTCTTCGCTGACCTGAGACATCCGGGGCCCGCGGCCCCGGGACCACAACACACCTAGGATGCCCGCCATGATGCGTGAAGGCACTGCCCCCCTGATCCACCGCGCCGACTACCAGCAGCCGGCCTTCTGGATCCGCCAGGTCGACCTCTGCTTCGACCTGGACCCGGCCAAGACCCTGGTCACCAGCAAGCTCACCATAGAGCGCAACCATGCGGTGCCGCACGGCCCGCTGCGCCTGCATGGCGAAGAGCTCAACCTGCTGCGCGTGCTGGTGGACGGCAACAGCGTGTCCTTCCGCCAGGAGGGCCACGAGCTCATCATCGAGAGCGTGCCGGACGCGGACTTCCTGCTCGAGATCCGCAACACCTGCTGCCCGGACAAGAACACCGCGCTGTCGGGCCTCTACACCTCGGGCGGCAGCTTCTTCACGCAGTGCGAGGCCGAGGGCTTCCGCCGCATCACCTATTTCCTGGACCGCCCCGACGTGATGGCGGTCTACAGCGTGCTGCTGCGCGCCGACGCCAAGAAGTACCCGGTGCTGCTGTCCAACGGCAACCTGGTGGACAGCGGCCCGCTGGAAGAAACTGGAAACAAGGGCCGCCACTTCGCCAAGTGGCACGACCCCTTCCCCAAGCCCAGCTACCTGTTCGCCGTGGTGGCGGGGGACCTGGTCGCGCGCGAGCAGCGCATCCGCACCCGCGCGGGCCGTGACCACCTGCTGCAGGTCTTTGTGCGCCGCGGCGACCTGGAGAAGACCGAGCACGCGATGAACAGCCTCATCGCCTCCATCGTCTGGGACGAGGCCCGCTTCGGCCTGGCGCTGGACCTGGAACGCTTCATGGTGGTCGGCGTGTCCGACTTCAACATGGGCGCGATGGAGAACAAGGGCCTCAACATCTTCAACACCAGCGCGCTGCTGGCCTCGCCGGCCACCGCGACCGATGCCGACTTCGCGCGCATCGAGTCCATCGTCGCGCACGAGTACTTCCACAACTGGACCGGCAACCGCGTGACCTGCCGCGACTGGTTCCAGCTGTCGCTGAAGGAAGGCCTGACCGTCTTCCGCGACCAGGAGTTCAGCCAGGACATGGCCGCCGCGCCCAGCGCGCGCGCCGTGTGCCGCATCCAGGACGTGCGCCAGCTGCGCGCCCGCCAGTTCCCCGAGGACAGCGGCGCCATGGCCCATCCGGTGCGCCCGGACAGCTACAGCGAGATCAACAACTTCTACACCGCCACGGTCTACGACAAGGGCGCGGAAGTGGTGCGCATGTACCAGACGCTGGTGGGCCGCGCCGGCTTCGAGGCCGGCATGAAGCTCTACTTCGAGCGCCATGACGGCCAGGCCGTCACCTGCGACGACTTCGCCGCCGCCATGGCCGACGCCAACCCCGGCTCGGCCCTGGCCACCCGGCTGGACGCGTTCAAGCGCTGGTACTCGCAGGCCGGCACGCCGCGCGTGACCGCCCGCGGCGCCTACGACGCCGCCGCCCAGACCTACACGCTGACGCTCGCCCAGCACACGCCCGCCACGCCGGGCCAGGCCGACAAGCAGCCCCAGGTCATCCCGGTGGCGCTGGGCCTGCTGAGCCGCAGCGGCCAGGCGCTGGCGCTGGACGCCAGCGGCGCGACCGAACAGGTGGTGGTGCTGGACCAGGCCGAGCAGCGCTTCGTGTTCCAGGGCATCACGGCCGAGCCCGTGCCCTCGCTGCTGCGCGGCTTCTCCGCGCCGGTGGTGCTGGACGACGGCCTCAGCGATGCCGACCTGCTGGTGCTGCTGCAGCACGACAGCGACGCATTCAACCGCTGGGAAGCCAGCCAGCGCCTGGCGCTGAACCTGATGCTGCGCGCGCTGCGCAGCGGCGAGGCGCTGACGCTGGGTGACGACTACATCGCCGCGATGCGCGCGCTGCTGAACCACCCGACGCTGGACGCCGCGTTCAAGGAACTGGCGCTGACCCTGCCCAGCGAAAGCTATGTGGCCGAGCAGTTGGACGTGCTGGACCCGCAGGCGGTGCACACCGTGTGGATGGCCGCGCAACGCCAGCTGGCCAGCGCGCTGCGCGCCGACTGGGCCGCGGCCTTCGACGCGAATCAGATCCAGGGCGGCTACACGCCCGACCCGGTGTCCTCCGGCAAACGCGCGCTGGCCAACCTGGCGCTGTCCATGCTGGTGCTGGATGCGCAGGCCAGCGGCGACACGGTGTGGCCGGGCAAGGCCTACCAGCGCTTCAAGGATGCGTCCAACATGACGGACCGCCTGGGCGCGCTGGCCGCGCTGGTGGCGGCCGGGGCCGAGCTGGCCACGCCGGCGCTGGAGCGCTTCCACGCGCTCTTCAAGGACGATCCGCTGGTCATCGACAAGTGGTTTGCGCTGCAGGCCCAGGCGCCCGAGCAGGACGGCCGCGTGTTCGCCCGCGTGAAGGCGCTGACCAAGCATGCCGACTTCACGCTCAAGAACCCCAACCGCGCGCGCAGCCTGCTGGCCTCGCTGTGCATGCTCAACCCGGCCGCCTTCCACCGCGCGGACGCCGCCGGCTATGTGTTCTGGGCCGAGCAGGTGATCGCGATCGACGCGATCAACCCGCAACTGGCCAGCCGCATCGCCCGCGCGATGGACCGCTGGGCCCAGCTGGCCGAGCCCTATCGCAGCGCCGCCCGCGAGGCCGTGGCCCGCGTGGCCGCCAAGCCGGACCTGTCGCCCGACGTTCGCGAGATCGTCGAACGTGCCCTCGCCTCTGGAGCCTGAGATGTCCCGTGTCAGCCTGACCCAGTACCTGATCGAGCAGCAACGCCTGCATGGCCACATCCCGCAGGAGCTGCGCCTGCTGATCGAGATCGTCGCGCGCGCCTGCAAGCGCATCGCGATCGCCGTCAACAAGGGCGCGCTCGGCGACGTGCTGGGCACGGCCGGCAGCGAGAACGTGCAGGGCGAGGTTCAGAAGAAGCTGGACATCATCGCCAACGAGGTGCTGATCGAAGCCAATGAGTGGGGCGGCCATCTCGCGGCCATGGCCAGCGAGGAAATGGACAGCATCTATGTGGTGCCCAACCGCTACCCGCAGGGCGAATACCTGCTGCTGTTCGATCCGCTGGACGGCTCGTCCAACATCGACGTGAACGTGTCCATCGGCACCATCTTCAGCGTGCTGCGCAAGGTGGGCCATGCGCGTGGTGTGGCCGAGGAGGACTTCCTGCAGCCTGGCAAGCAGCAGGCCGCGGCCGGCTACTGCGTCTACGGCCCGCAGAGCATGCTGGTGCTGACCGTGGGCGACGGCGTCGCGATGTTCACGCTGGACCGCGAGACCGGCTCCTGGGTGCTGACGCAGGACGAGGTCAAGATCCCGGCGGACACCAAGGAGTTCGCGATCAACATGTCCAATATGCGGCACTGGGCACCGCCGGTGAAGCGCTACATCGACGAGTGCCTGGCCGGCGAGGAAGGCCCGCGCGGCAAGAACTTCAACATGCGCTGGATCGCGTCCATGGTGGCCGACGTGCACCGCATCCTGACCCGCGGCGGCATCTTCATGTACCCCTGGGACCAGCGCGAGCCCGACAAGCCCGGCAAGCTGCGCCTGATGTACGAGGCCAATCCCATGGCCTTCCTGATCGAGCAGGCCGGCGGCGCCGCGGTCAACGGCAGCGAGCGCATCATGGACCTGCACCCCACCAAGCTGCACGAGCGCGTGGCCGTGATGCTGGGTTCCAAGAACGAGGTGGAGCGCATCCAGGCCTATCACCGCGAAGGCTGAGCTCCAGCAGACCCGGTGACGGGTCTTGCGCCAGACCGCCACAACCGGCTCGCCGGGGTGGCGGTTTTTTCATGTGAAGGCGCTCAGCCCACGATGCGGCTGGGCACCTGGCCCAGGCGTACCTGGTCGCCCAGCACGGTCAACCAGCGGCGCCCGTCTTCGCGCGGCGCGGTGGCCAGGCCCTTGGCCTGCAGCGCGGCCTGCACCTCCTCGGGCGGCTGTGTGCCCCCGGGGGCGGGCGGAATGAAGTACAGCGCGTGGCGCTCGGCCTGGGTCAGCAGAATCTCTTCTTGGCTCATGGCGCGATTTTCCTAGACAGCGCCCTTGCGGCCGTCCACGGCCTTTGGACTGATCTCCTCGGCAATCACCCCCCCAGTTCACGGGGGTCAGGTCTCTTCTGGGCGCTGGATGGCGACATTTCTCAGGGCTTGTACCAAGTCCTCATCAGGATTCCATCAAGAACCGGCGCCGCCCCGTTCCTAGCATGAGCCTGTCATCAACCCCTCACGGACATCGCCATGATTCGCACGACTGCCGCCAGCCTGGCCCTGGGCCTGGCCCTGCTCGCCCCCGCCGCCCAGGCCGACCCCGGCCACTCCCAGGTGGACTTTTCCAACGGCACCGGCGGCTGGGACGGCATACAGCCCCACGAGCCGGTGGAGGGCTGGGGCACCTGGGTGGACGCGGGCGCCGGCGTGGGTGGCAGCGCGGGCCTGCACTCGCGCGTCCCGTCCAGCTGGTGGGCAGAATGGCGCAACAGCAGCAACCCGGCGGTCATCGGCGACTACACGCAGAGCGGCGGCTTCACCATCAGCCTGGACGTCCGGGCCGAGTCCATCATCTATCTGGACATGCTCACCGAGGTTCAGCGTGACCTGGTGCTGGAACTGCGTGACTACGACAACACCGCCAACGGCCAGCCCTACACCAGCGTCTGGACCACGCTGGGCACGATAGGCGCCGGCATGGACTGGCAGCATTTCTCGGTGACGGTCTCCAACCCCCTGTCCGCCACCCTGCCCAGCGGCTGGGGGGGCGCTGGCGGTGAAGACGCCGACGGCGGCCCGGCGCTGCCCGCCGGCACCAGCTTCGCGGACGTGCTGCGCGGTGTGGACGAGATCGTGTTCACCACCGCCAAGCCGGGCTGGTTCTATGGCTTCACCTACTTCGACGTGACGCTGGACAACATCTCGGTGTCGGCCGTGCCCGAGCCCTCCACCCTGCTGCTGCAGGCGCTGGGCATCGCCACCCTGGCCGGCCTGGTGCGCCGCCGGCGCCGCGCCTGACGCGCAGCGCTCGCCCCGGGGCCAGCACGCCGCAAGAAAAAAGCCGCCTCGCGTTTGCGAGGCGGCTTTTGTGTCTGGTGCCGGCAAGAGGAGTCGAACCCCCGACCTTCGCATTACGAATGCGCTGCTCTACCAACTGAGCTATGCCGGCCCACCCGTACTGGGCAGAGCCGCACATTATAGACAGCTTTTAAGCGCAGCGACAAGCCGCAGCCGCGATGGGACGCTCAACCCTCGCCGAACACCGTCCGCAGCAGGGCTCGCCCCCGCGCATGATGGGGCAGCCAATCGGCATGGGCCGGGTCGCGCAACACCAGCGCCAGCATGCCAGCACGCTCGGCCGCGGCACGTTCCAGCAACGTCGCGGCACGGTCGTATTCGCCCAGCGCCGCGAGCGAGGCGGCGTGCAGCGACGCCTCGCCCGCGGTGGTCGCCGAGCACAGCAGCGCGGTGTCGATGATGTCCAGCGCCGCCTCGCGCCGGCCCAGCCGCGCGTACACGAAGGAGGCCACGGTCCACACGAAGGGCGGCGTGTCCAGGCCGTCGGTGAGCCGGGTCGCCGCGGCGGCCAGTTCGTCGCGCGGCGCCACCATCGCCTGCATGGCCAGCGTGAAGGCCAGCAAGACCAGCTGACCCGGATGATCCTCGCCGGCCAGCCGCAGTTCCTCGACCGCGGCTTCGCCCTGCCCGCTCTGCACCAGCGCACGTGCCAGGTTCATGCGCACATGCAGCGCATGCGGCGCCAGCTCGCGCACCCGGCGCAGCAACTGCACCGCCCGCCCGGCCTGGTTGGTGAACAGCAGGTGGCGGCTGCAGGCCAGCAAGGCTTCGGCGTTGTCGCCATCCATGGCCTGTACGCGCTGGAAGCACTCGGCCGCGGCGTCGAAGCGCCAGGCCATGTCCAGCAGCGCGCCACGTGCCGCGTCCACGCCGGGTTCGTCGGGCGACACCTCGGCCAGGGCCTCCAGGCCCTCCTGCACCGCCTCCGCGGTGGGCAATTGCCCCCAGTTGACGGCCACCGCCAGCGCATCGGCCAGTACCACCCGCGCCGCACCATAGGCCGGCTCCGCCGCCACCAGGCGGCGAGCCCGCTCCATGACCAGGCCCACGGCCGCCGGCGTGCGCTGCTGCAGCAACTGCCGCAGGTGCAGCAGCTCCATGCGCCCCGCCGGGCTGGGGTCAGCCATAGGCGCGACCTGGGCCTCATCCTGCAGCCGGTAGCCCAGTCCGTAGAGCACCTCGACCTGCAGACCCAGGGGCCGCAGCGCGCGGCGCACCTGGCTGATGCAACGCGCCAGGCTCTCGTCGGACATCGCCTGGCCCTGCCAACCCGCTGCCGCAAAGTCGTCCTTGCTCACGACCTGCCCCCGGCGTCGCAGCAGCAGGCCCAACACCGCCCGCTCCTTGGGCGGGAGCTTGAGCGGCTGCCCGTCGACCAGGGGAAAGCCGCGCTGATCCAGGGTCAGCGGGGCAGATGCATTACGGCCGGGCATCGGGGCGAAGTCTCTTAGAGGTTCCAGGCGGCACGCCGGACGCAGGACACGCCGCGTGCTTTGCGGCGGCCAGGGCGCCCTGGCGCCCTCATTGTCGCCAGCACCACCCTCTCGCGCAGCGGCACGGCCCTAGTGGATTCCCTCTAGGGCAGGTCTGGAGGGTCAGTCCTTGCCCATGCCCTGCAGCCGACGCCCTTCGGCCAGCAGGCGCGCATAGTCGGGCGCCGGCAGCGGGCGGCTGAAGTAGTAGCCCTGCATCTCGTCGCAGCCGCGGGCGCTCAGGAAGCGCGCCTGCTCCACGGTCTCCACCCCCTCGGCAATCACACGCATGCGCATGCTGTGGGCCATCGCGATGATGGCCAGCGCAATGGCGGCGTCCTGCTCGCTGCGCGTGATGTCGGTGACGAAGGCTCGGTCTATCTTCACCGAATCGAACGGAAACTGTCGCAGGTAGGCCAGCGACGAGTAGCCGGTGCCGAAGTCATCCAGCGACAGGTGCAGGCCCAGCCCGCGCAGTTCGTCCATGCTGGCCCGCGCCTCGGCCGGGCTCTGCACCACCAGGGTCTCGGTGAGCTCCAGCTCCAGCAGTCGCGGTGCCAGGCCATGACGCTGCAGCGCCTGGGCCACGCCCTGGCGCACCTGCCCCTGACGGAATTGCAGCGCCGACAGGTTCACCGCCACCGGCAGCAGCGGCAGGCCCTCGGCACGCCAGGACGCCTGCTGGGCGCAGACGGCCTCCAGCACCCAGGCGCCCATGGAGACGATGAGGCCACACTCCTCCGCGACCGGAATGAACTCGCCCGGCGGCACCAGGCCCTGGTCCGGGCGGCGCCAGCGGATCAACGCCTCGGCCCCGGTGATGCGGCCATCGCGCAGGTCCACCTTGGGCTGGTAGTGCAGCTCGAACTCCTGGCGCTCCAAGGCCAGCCGCAGCAGGCTTTCCAGCTCCAGCTTCTCGTTCATGCGGGCATTCATGTCGGGCGAGTAGGTCGCGTGCCGATCGCCCGACTGGCGCGCCTGCTTGAGCGCCGCCTCGGCATTGCGGAACAGCGTCTCCGCATCCTCGCCGTCACCCGGGAACACCGCCAGCCCGAAGCGCGCGCTGACGCTGAGCTCGGTGGACTCCACGCGCGCCGGCCGCGCGAACAGCTCGTCCAGCTGGCGCAGCAGCGCCGTGATCGCCTCGTCGCCACCACACAGGCCCGCCACCGCAAAGCCATCGGCCGCCAGCCGGGCTACACCATAGCCGGGTGCACATTCGCTCTCCAGCCGCTGGGCCAGCTGTTTCAACAGCTGATCGCCCACATGCCGCCCGAGGGCATCGTTGACCCGCTTGAAGCGATGCACGTCGGCCACCACGACGACCACCGCCGCGCCCGACGCGGCGGCCGCCTGCAGCATCAGCGCCAGGCGTTCCATGAACATCAGGTGGTTGGGCAGGCCGGTCAGCGCATCGAAGCGCGACAGGTAGAGCAGCCGCTCCTCCTGCTCGATGTGGTTGAGCGCGAACGCAATGTCGCCCGCGAGCTCGCCCAGCAGCTTCAGCTCCTCATCGTCGAACTGCCCCGTCTCGCTGGTGCACAGCACCAGCGCGCCCAGCGGCCGCTCGCCCGGCATCAACGGCAGCGCGATCGCGGCCCGGTGGCCGTCATCGGCCACAACGGCCGGCTGCAGGTCGTGCGCCAGCGCGGTCGCCGCTGTCTCCAGCGCCCGCCAGGCCAGCGCCACGCAGGCGTCGCTGGCACGACCGGCCAGCGCCTCGCGCAACTGCAGCGCCCGCTCGGCCGACAGGCCCTGGGCCGCCGCCAGCGTCAGCGCTGGGCCCTCGGGCTCGCGCAGCAGTATCCAGGCCGCCGCGAAGCCACCGGCGCGCACCGCGATGCGGCAGGCCTCCTCGAAAAGCGCCTGCCGCTCGCGCAGGCGCACGATGGCGGAGTTGATGCCGCTGAGCAGCTCGTGGAAGCGACTCAGACGGCGCACCTTGAGCTGCTGGGCCTCCAGTTCGCGCACGTAGCGCTGCAGCGTGGACGCCTGCACCAGCGACAGGTGGGTGCGCACCCGGGCGCGCACCAGCGGCGGCGACACCGGCTTGGCGATGTAGTCCACCGCCCCGCACTCGAAGCCCGCGGCCTCGTCCCCCGTCTCGGACAGCGCGGACACGAAGATCACCGGAATGTCGGCGGTCTGCGGATCGGCCTTGAGCCGGCGGCAGACCGCGTGACCGTCCAGGTCCGGCATCTGCACGTCCAGCAGGATCAGCGCCGGGTGGTGCTTGCGCGCCGCGGCCAGACAGTCCAGACCGCTGCGCGCGAACACCAGCTCATGCTCGGGCGACAGGATGCGCCGCAGCACCGACAGATTGACCGGCTCGTCGTCGACGATCAGCAGCGGGCGCCGGGTCACGCGGCCCCTCCAGGCACAGGCGCGGCTTGCGGTTCGGGCAGCAACTCCTCGCGCACCAGGCGTTCTGCGGCCCGGAAGTCGAAATCCTCGACGAGGCGCCGCAAGCGCGCCAGCGCCGCGGCGGGCACCCGCCCCTCCAGGTCGGGCAGCAAGGGCAGCACCGCATCCGGGTTGTCGCGATCCAGCGCCCGCAGCAACTGCTCGCGCGACGACCGGACCGGGCCCGCCAGCGGCACGGGCGCCGTCGCGGGGGCGTCGGGCGGCGCCGGTCTCAGCCCCGCGGCGGCATCCTGAACCTCGGCCCAGGCCTCGTGCACCGCCTGCCAGCCGGCGGCGCGCCGCTCCGGGTCCTGGGCCAGGGTTCTCTCCAGCTGCAGCGCTGCCTGGGCCAGTGCCGGCAGGCTCAGGCCGCCGGCCACGCCACGCAGGCGGTGCAGCCAGGGCGCGGCCTCCGGGCCGGACAGACGGCCGACATGAGCCGCCAGCTCCGGCCCCTGCTCGCGCAGGAAGCGCGTCAGGTAGTGGTGATAGGTCGCCAGGTCCTGCCAGACCGCCAGGGCCTCGGGCAAGACCATTCCACGCAGCGGCGCCAGGACCGCCGTCCGCGGCGGCGCCGCGGGTGATGACGGCGTCGCCAAGCCGGCGAGCATCGCGCGCAGACGGGTCGCGTCCAGCGGCTTGGCCACGCAACCCTCCATGCCCGCCGCCCGCACGCGCGGCCCCAGCTCGGCCGCGTCATCGGCACTCAAGGCCAGGACCACGGCCCGAGCCCCACCCGGCAGCTGGCGCAGGCGTCGCGCGGTGTCGAAGCCATCCAGGCCCGGCATCTGCAGGTCCAGCAGCACCAGATCCACGGCGACGCCCGGCGCAGCCAGCAACGCCAGCGCCTGCTCGCCGGACGACGCGGTCTGCACCTGCGCGCCCTCGGCCCGCAGCACGCAGCGCGCCATCTGCAGATTGAGTTCGCAGTCATCCACGACCAGCACGCGCCGGCCCGGCAGGCCCAGGGGCTCACCCGGCCTCATGGCCCGTCCCCGGCTCGCTCATGGACATCACACCCGATCGCGACCCGGCCTCGCGCAGCTCCGTCGCCCCCGCTCGGGGCGCGTGCACCTGCGCAGACCGGCGGACCGGGCGGCATTGCATCTGCCGCATGTCTGCCCCGTCTCCCTGACTGGATGACCAGATTGCAGGCGGCCTCCCCTCGGGATCGACACCGCTCAGTAACCCGGCAACTCAGGAGGGCATTGTGCCCCGCCCAGGCCGGTGATCAATGCCCGGCGAAGGCGATGCGCGCCTTGCCGTCGCGCTTGGCCGCATACATCGCATCGTCCGCGGCGGCCAGCAGCGCGTCCACGCTGCGGGCCTGATCGGGGCAGACCGCCACCCCCAGGCTGGCGCTGACCCGCACCACGCCATGGCCTGCCAGCGACACCGGCTGGGCGATCAGGTCCAGCAGCCGCTGCAACACCGGCTCGGCCTCGGCCAGCGAGCCCAGATCGCCCAGCACGACGACGAACTCGTCGCCACCGACACGGGCCGCAATGTCACGCACCCGCACGCAGCTGACGATGCGCTGCGCGATCTCGCACAGCAGCCGGTCGCCCGCCTCATGGCCATGGCTGTCATTGACCGGCTTGAAGCCGTCCAGGTCCAGGTAGGCCACCGCCAGCTTGCGGCCGCTGGCAAGTGCCTCGCAGACCGCCTGCTCCAGCCGGGTACGCAGCGCCAGGCGGTTGGGCAGGCCGGTCAGCAGGTCGTGCTGGGCCAGATGGTTGGCATCCGCCTCGCTGGCCTTGACCGCGCTGATGTCCAGCACCACCCACAGCGATTCACCGCCGGGCAGCGGCGTGCCGTTCAGGCTCACCCAGACGAGGCCGCCATCCCGCCGTGCCAGCGGCAGCTGGGCACGGTAGGGCCGGCCCTCGGCCAGCAGCGCATAGGCCTCGGCCGCCCGCTCGAAGGTCTGCTCGTCGGGGTAGAGCCGGCGCACGGACTGGCCCACCAGCTCGCCGGGGCCATAGCCCAGCATGTCGGCCAGCGTGCGGTTGTGCCATACCAGCGTGCGCTGCTGCAGGCGTGCGATGCCCACCAGCTCGTTGTTCAGCACCGCCTGCTGCTCGGCCGCGAGCAGCATCGCGCGGTGATGCTCGCGGGCCTGGCGGTGCTGGTAGACCCACAGCAGCACCGACACCACCACCAGCAGCACCTGCACCAGCCCAGCCAGCACCAGCAACTGAGCAACATCGCGGCGCCAGGGTGCGTAGAAGGTCTCGGTGTCCAGGCCCACCAGGGCCAGCATGGGGTAGCTGCCCACCTGCCGGTAGGCCGACGCGCGCTCCACACCGTCCAGCGGCGTCTCCGCCACAAAAAAGCCCTGGCTGCGGTGAGCCGCCAGCGCACGGCGCAGCTCGTCGGAAGCCATGCTCTGCCCCACCGGCGCCATGCCGTCCCCGGTGTCGGGCGCGTGACGGGCCACCAGCGCCAGCGTCTCGGAGCGCAGCGTCACCGCGCCACGCGGGCCCACGGGCACCTGATCCAGCAGTTCGGTGAAATGCTCGGTCGCCAGCTCGGCGAACACCACGCCCTGGAAACGTCCATCGCCCGCGGTGCGCGCGCGCGCCAGCACCACGCCCCAGCGCCCCGGGCCCAGACGCAAGGGCTCGGACACGGCCAGCAGGCCGGGTCGCGCCCGCGCGGCCTGGAAGAAGCGCTGATCACCCACCGCGCGCATGCCGCCGCCCTCGCTGCCCAGCACCTGACCCGCCGCATCGCTGACGCGCAACGCGTCCACATGCGTGACCAGCGCCCGCTGCTCGGCCAGCAGGCTGCGCAGCAGCTCGTCGGGCAGGCGTCCTGCGACCGCGGCGCGCTGCAGCTCGCGGTCCAGATTGAGCAGCGCGTTGTCCACAAGCCGGATCTCCGCCGCCACGCCCTGCGCCACCGAGCGGGCCAGCGCCTCCACGGTCTGGCGCACCTTGTCGGTGTAGCTCTCACGACTGGTGCGTGCAGCCGTCAACACCGCGGCGCAAAGCAGCGCGAACACCAGCGCATTGGCCAGGATCAGCAGGCGCGCAAAGCGGCGGACGGGTCGGAGTTGGGGCACGCTGAGGGGGGGTCAATGCCGGCTCGCGCATGCTAAGCGACGCCGGGGGCACGGCGCTCGCTCGACAATGGCGCGATGTTCCGCCTGCCCACCACGGCCACCGCGCCCTTCTGTCCCTCCGAAGTCCATGGCTCCGTCGTCGTCCCGGCCGGGGCGCCCACCTGGCAGCGCCTGCTGAAGATCGCCGGCCCCGGCCTGCTGGTGGCCGTGGGTTACATGGACCCGGGCAACTGGGCGACCGACATCGAGGCCGGCTCCCGCTTCGGCATGGCGCTGCTGTGGGTGGTGCTGGCATCCAGCCTGGCGGCCATGCTGCTGCAGACGCTGGCGCTGCGCCTGGGTCTGGCCACCGGCCGCGACCTGGCCCAGGCCTGCGCCGACCACTACCCCGCGCCGATACGCCGGCTGCTGTGGCTGCTGGCCGAGCTGGCCATCATTGCCTGCGACGTGGCCGAGGTGCTGGGCACGGCGCTGGCGCTGCACCTGCTGCTGGGCGTGTCGCTGCTGGCCGGCGTGGGGCTGACAGCGCTGGACACGCTGATCGTGCTGGGCCTCAAGGGCCGGGGCTTCCGGCAGGTGGAGGCCATCGTGCTGGGGCTGGTGGCCACCATCAGCATCTGCTTCGCGGTGGAGCTGGTGCTGGTGGGGCCGGACTGGCGGGCGGTGGCTCAGGGCCTGGTGCCGCGGCCCCAGGGCCTGGCCGACCCGCAGGCGCTGCTGCTGGCGGTGGGCATCCTGGGTGCGACCGTGATGCCACACAACCTCTACCTGCATTCGTCCATCGTGCAGACCCGCCGCCCGGCGCCCACGCCCGACGGGCTGCGCGACGCGATCCGCCTGTCCACGCTCGACACCGTGGTGTCGCTGTCGCTGGCCTTCCTGGTGAACGCGGCCATCCTGACGCTGGCCGCGTCGGCCTTCCATGCGCATGGCCAGCAGCAGGTCACCGAGCTGCAGGATGCCTACCACCTGCTGGACCCGCTGGTGGGCGGCACGCTGGCCTCGCTGCTGTTCGGCATCGCGCTGCTGGCGGCCGGCCAGAGCTCCACCTTCACCGGCACCATCGCGGGCCAGGTGCTGATGGAAGGCTTTCTGAAGCTCAAGATCCCCTGCTGGCAGCGCCGCCTGGTCACGCGCGCGCTGGCGCTGATCCCGGCCGCGGCCGGCATCGCCTGGCTGGGCGACGCCGGTGTGGGCCCGCTGCTGGTGGCCAGCCAGATCGTGCTGAGCCTGCAGCTGCCGTTCGCGATCTGGCCGCTGATCCGCTTCACCAGCAGCCGCCGGCTGATGGGCGACTTTGCGAGCCCGCCGGCGCTGAAGCTGGCGGCCTGGGCCATCTTCGTGCTGGTGTCGCTGGCCAACGGGGCGCTGCTGATGCAGCTGGCCTGAGTCGCCCGGAGCCATGACTTTCCGCAGGGCGGGCGGCGTCGATTCCGTCACTGGCACCCCGATTTGAAGGCTTGCCGTGGGGGTATTTGAAAGCCTGGGCGCAAACCCTGGCCTTACACTCAAAGCACCTGTCAAGTCCCTTGTTCAGGACGTTTTTGCCCATAGGACTCGACCATGAGCTCCAAATTGAAAGTCGCCGGCTGGGTCGCCCTCGGCGCCGTCGCGGGTGCGCTCACGACGATGCAGCTCCAGGCCAACGCGCGCAGCAGCCTGTCGCCGTTGCCGCTGGAGGAAATGCAGCAGCTCGCGGCGGTGTTCGGCATCGTGAAGAGCGACTATGTCGAGCCGGTTGACGAGAAGAAACTCATCAACGACGCGATCGCCGGC
Organism: uncultured Roseateles sp.; assembly: GCF_913777145.1. GTDB lineage: Bacteria > Pseudomonadota > Gammaproteobacteria > Burkholderiales > Burkholderiaceae_C > Pelomonas. The sequence continues at coordinate 79,619 of NZ_CAJYPS010000014.1, read as the reverse complement.
ATGGTGTCGGGGCTGGACCCGCACTCCCAGTTCTTCGACAAGAAGAGCTTCAAGGAATTCCGCGAGGGCACGACCGGCCGCTTCGTCGGCGTGGGCATTGAGATCGGCATGGAAGACGGTCTGGTCAAGATCGTCTCGCCCATCGAGGGCTCGCCTGCCTTCCGCGCCGGCCTCAAGAGCGGCGACCTGATCTCCAAGATCGACGACACCGCGGTGCGCGGCCTGTCGCTGGACCAGGCGGTCAAGAAGATGCGTGGCGAGCCGGCCACCAAGGTGCAGCTCACCATCTTCCGCAAGGCCGAGAACCGCAGCTTCCCGGTCACGATCACGCGCGAGGAGATCAAGGTCCAGAGCGTGCGCGCCAAGGTCATCGAGCCCGGCTACGCCTGGATTCGCGTAAGCCAGTTCCAGGACCGCACGGTCGAGGACTTCGCCAAGAAGCTCGAGGAGATCTACCAGCAGGAACCCAAGCTCAAGGGCCTGGTGCTGGACCTGCGCAATGATCCGGGCGGCCTGCTGGAAGGCGCCATTGCGATCTCGTCGGCCTTCCTGCCGCGCGATGTCGACGTGGTGTCCACCAACGGCCAGATTCCCGAATCCAAGGCGGTCTTCAAGGCCACGCCGGACGACTACCGCCGCCGCGGCGGTGAAGACCCGTTGCGCCGCCTGCCGATCGCGCTCAAGACCGTGCCGCTGGTGGTGCTGGTCAACGAGGGTTCGGCCAGTGCCAGCGAGATCGTCGCCGGCGCGCTGCAGGACAACCGCCGCGCCACCATCATGGGCGCCCAGACCTTCGGCAAGGGCTCGGTGCAGACCGTGCGCCAGCTGGGCCCGGACACGGCCATCAAGATCACCACCGCGCGCTACTACACGCCCAGCGGCCGCTCCATCCAGGCCAAGGGCATAGTCCCCGACGTGATGCTGGACGAGACCGCCGAGGGCAATGTGTTCGCCGCGCTGCGCACCCGCGAGGCCGACCTCGAGAAGCACCTGAACAACGGCCCGGAGGACGAGGCCGCGAACAAGGAGCGCGAGAAGGCCCGCGAGGAGGCCCGCGCCAAGCTGGAGGCCGAGAGCAAGCGCAACGAGCTCAAGCCCCTGCCCGAGTTCGGCTCGGCGGAGGACTTCCCGCTGCTGCAGGCGCTCAACCAGCTGCAGGGCAAGCCGGTGCTGGTCTCCAAGACCGCCACCGAGCGCAAGGCCGAGGCCAAGCCCGCCGCCAAGTAATTGAGCCCCGGCTCAAGCCGCCAGGCCGCCTCCGGGCGGCCTTTGTTTTGGGCGCGGCGCGCGGCTTGAGTCAGCGACGCCGCGCAACCAGCAGGGCCGCCACGGCGGCCGCACATCCCAGCGCCGGCACCGCACGCCAGCCCAGGTGGGCCAGCAGGCTGGCGCCCAGCGCGGCGCCGCTGGCCATGCCGATGAACATGCTGCTCACCAGCACCGCGTTCAGGCGGCTGCGCGCGCCAGGGTCCAGGCTGTAGACCACGCTCTGGTGGGAGACCAGCGACGCCTGCACGCCCAGGTCGAACACCACGGCCACCACCACCAGGCCCAGCAGCGAGGCCGGCGCCAGCGCCTGCGCCAGGAAGGACAGTGCCACCAGCCCCGCACCCAGGCGTATCACCGCCTGCGGTCCGCGCCGGTCCGCCACGCTGCCGGCCAGCGGAGCGGCCAGTGCGCCGGCGGCGCCCGCCAAGCCGAAGGCCCCCGCCACCGCGCTGCCCTGGCCGAAGTCCGGCCCCGCCAGCACCAGGGCCAGCGTGGACCAGAACGCGCTGAAGGCCACACTCAACAGCCCCTGCGCCCAGGCGGCACGGCGCAGTGCCGCATGCTCGCGCCACAGCGGCGCCAGCGACGCCAGCAGCGCCCAGTAGCTGGCGCGGGTCGCGACCGCAAAGCTGGGCAGCGCGCGCCACAGCAGCGGCATCAGCAGCGCCACCGCCAGCGCCGCCAGGCCGTAGACCAGCCGCCAGCTGGCCCAGGCAGCGAGCGCACCGCTGGCCACGCGCGACAGCAGGATGCCCAGCAGCAGGCCGGTCATCACCTGGCCCACACGCTTGCCGCGCTCGCTCTCCTCGGCGAGCGCCGCCGCGGCCGGGACCAGGTCCTGCGCCAGCGTGGCCGCCAGGCCGATCAGCACGCAGACGGCGGCCAGCGCCGCGAACCCCGGCGCCAGCGCTGCCGCCGCCAGTGCCAGCACCAGCGCGCCGGCCTTCACCAGGATCAGGCGGCGGCGGTCCACGCGATCGCCCAAGGGCGACAGCAGCAGGATGCCGGCCGCATAGCCCAGTTGGGTCAGCGTGGGCAGCGCGCCCATGCCGGCGCTGCCCACGCCGAACTCGGCGGACAGCACGCCCAGCAGCGGCTGCACGTAGTAGATAGAGGCCACGGCCAGGCCGGTGGCCAGCGCCAGCAAGCCGGTCAGTGCCGGGCCCAGGGCCGGGGCGGAACGAACGGAAACAGGAGCGGACATCTGGGGGCGGCGAGCCATTCGGCCCGGCAGTGTCGCGCCTGCGCAAACACCTGTGGGCCGCAGGGCATCGCTGCCCCGCCTGAGAGGGCCCGCCTGCCCCGGCTATCCTGCCGGCCATGACCGATGACGACCTGCTGCGCTACTCCCGCCACCTGCTGCTCGACGACCTGGGCATAGAGGGCCAGCAGCGCCTGCTGGACGCGCGCGTGCTGGTGGTGGGCGCCGGCGGGCTGGGTTCGCCGGTGGCGCTGTACCTGGCCTCGGCCGGCGTGGGTCGCATCACGCTGGTGGACCACGACACGGTGTCGCTGACCAATCTGCAGCGCCAGATCGCGCACGACATGGCCAGCCTGGAGCGGCTCAAGGTGGACTCCGCGGCCGAGCGCATGCGGGCCCTCAACCCCGGCGTCAAGGTGCGTGCACTGGCCCAGCGTGCCGACGCCGCGCTGCTGGACCGCGAGCTGCCCGATGTGGACCTGGTGATCGACTGCTGCGACAACTTCAGCACCCGCCAGCTGGTGAACGCGGCCTGCGTGCGCCATGGCCGGCCGCTGGTGTCGGGCGCGGCCATAGGCTTCGACGGCCAGTTGAGCGTCTACGACCCGCGTGGCGCCACCCTGCCCTGCTATGCCTGCCTGTTTCCGCCCAGCGCCGCCTTCGAGGAAGCCGCCTGCGCCACCATGGGGGTGTTCGCGCCGCTGGTGGGCATCATTGGCTCGCTGCAGGCGGCCGAGGCACTCAAGCTGCTGGCCGGTGTGGGCGAGCCGCTGAGTGGCCGGCTGCTGATGCTGGACGCGCGCCGCATGCAATGGACGGAGATCGCGATGCAGCGCGATCCGGCCTGCGAGGTCTGTGGCGATCACGTCACCCGATAATCCCGCGCTGGACTCCCTTGGCATGCATTTGATTTCCAGCCCCGACTACCTCACGCCGCTGCGCGTGCTGGTGGTGGATGACGACGAAGCGGTACGCGGCACGCTGGCCTACCAGCTGGACCGTCTGGGCCACCGGGTGCTCGAGGCCGGCGACGCCCGCTGGGCGCTGGAGCTGTTCGAACGCCACCGCCCCGAGCTCATACTCAGCGACGTGGACATGCCCGAACTGGACGGCTATTGGTTCGCGCGCCAGGTGCGCGAGCGCGAGCAGGGCGACTGGACGCCCATCATCTTTCTGTCTGCGTTGAACGACGCCACCAATGTGGCCGAGGGCATCGCCGCCGGCGGCGACGACTACCTGGCCAAGCCGCTGCACCCGGTGGTTCTGGAGGCCAAGCTGCACGCGATGCAGCGGCTGCGTGGCATGCGCGACCAGCTGGTGCGCCTGTCGGGCGAGCTGCAGCAGGCCAATGCCGAGCTGCAGCGCCAGGCCCGGCTGGACGGGCTCACCGGCCTGCTGAACCGCCGTGGCCTGGACGAGGCGCTGCAGGCCGCGCTGGAGCAGGCGCGCCGCCAGCACACGCCGCTGTCGCTGATGCTGTGCGACGTGGACCATTTCAAGCGCTACAACGACGCGCTGGGCCACCAGGCCGGTGACGACTGCCTGCGCCATGTGGCCGCCGTGCTGGGCCAGCTGGCGCGCCGCCCCAGCGACGCGGTGGCACGCTACGGCGGCGAGGAGTTCGTGCTGGTGCTGCCCGACACGCCGCGTGCCGGCGCCCAGACGCTGGCCCGCACGCTGTCGCGGCTGTTCGAGACCCACGCGATGGCCCACCCCGACTCCGAGATCGCCCCCCATGTCACGCTGTCCGGCGGTGTCACCACGGTAATCCCGGACCAGGCCACCACCCCGGCCCAATTGCTGAGCCAGGCCGATGAAGCGCTCTACCGGGCCAAGTCCCAGGGTCGCAACCGCTTCGTGAGCCTCTGACCCGAGACGCCGCCGCGCACAGAATGCGAACCCGCACCTCCTGACCCTCATGAACCGACGCGACGAACTGACCGCCCGCAACTTCCCGTCCGCCAAGGACGAGTGCGAGGCGCTGTCCCCCCATCCCAATTACGACGGCCCCGGCAGCGCCTACGAGCTGGCGTTCAAGGACGAGGAGTTCCTGCTGCGCGAGGAACTGCGCCCGGTGCGCATGCAGCTGGAACTGCTCAAGCCCGAGCTGGTGCTGACCGAGCAGGGCGTGCGCAGCACCGTGGTGATCTTCGGCAGCGCCCGTGTGCTGCCGCGCGACGTGGCCGAGCAGCGCCTGGCGGTGGCCGAGGACGGCGGCGACCCCACCGCCATACGCCGCGCCCGCATGCAGCTGGACATGAGCCGCTACTACGAGGAGGCGCGCCGCCTGGGCCAGTTGATTACCGACGGCTGCCGCTCGCGCGGCGAGCCCATCTACGTGGCCACCGGCGGCGGCCCCGGCATCATGGAGGCCGGCAACCGCGGCGCCTTCGAGGCCGGCGGCAAGAGCATAGGCCTCAACATCGTGCTGCCGCACGAGCAGCAGCCCAACCCCTTCATCACGCCGGAGCTGTGCTTCCGCTTCCACTATTTCGCGCTGCGCAAGATGCACTTCCTGATGCGCTCGGTCGCGCTGGTGTGCTTCCCGGGCGGCTTCGGCACGCTGGATGAGCTGTTCGAGACGCTGACGCTGGTGCAGACGCGCAAGAGCCGACCCCGCCCCATCCTGCTGTTCGGGCGCGAGTTCTGGAGCCGGCTGATCAACTTCGACCTGCTGATAGACACCGGCATGATCAACCCCGCCGACGTGAGCCTGTTCCGCTACGTCGAGACCGCCGAGGAGGCCTGGAGCGTGCTCGAGGCCGAATACGAACTGAACAACTCGCCCACGCTATGACCAAGCTCCGCAATGTCTCCCTGATTGGCGCCCCCACCGACATCGGCGCCGGCGCCCGTGGCGCGAGCATGGGCCCCGAGGCCATGCGCGTGGCCGGCCTGGCCGAGGCGCTGCGCGCCCGTGGCGTCGACGTGGTGGACCGCGGCAACCTCAGCGGCCCGGCCAACCCCTGGCTGCCGCCGGTGAACGGCTACCGTCACCTGGACGAGGTGGTCGCCTGGAACCGCACGGTGCACGACGCCATCTATGCCGAGCTCAAGACCGGCCGCCTGCCCATCCTACTGGGCGGCGACCACTGCCTGGGCCTGGGCTCCATCAGTGCGGTGGCCCGCCACTGCCGCGACGTGGGCAAGAAGCTGCGCGTGCTGTGGCTGGACGCGCATGCCGACTTCAACACCAGCGAGCTGACCCCCAGCGGCAACATCCACGGCATGCCGGTGGCCGCGCTGTGCGGCTTCGGGCCGCAGGCGCTGATCGAGATCGGCGGCCAAGTGCCGGCCATCTCGCCCAAGTGGGTGCGCCAGATCGGCATACGCAGCGTGGACGAGGGCGAGCGCCGCTTCGTGCACGAGCAGGACCTGGAAGTCTTCGACATGCGCTACATCGACGAGATGGGCATGCGCCACACGATGGAGCTGGCACTCGCGACGCTGGACGACAACACCCACCTGCACGTGAGCTTCGACGTGGACTTCCTGGACCCGGTGATGGCGCCCGGCGTGGGCACCACCGTGCCCGGCGGCCCCACCTACCGCGAGGCCCACCTGTGCATGGAGATGATTGCCGACACCGGCCGCATGGCCTCGCTGGATCTGGTCGAGCTCAACCCGGCGCTGGACGAGAAGAACAAGACCGCGCTGGTCGCGCTGGACCTGATCGAATCGCTGTTCGGCAAGAGCACGCTGATGCGCAAGTAAGGCCCGCCGGCCTGCGCGGGCCGGCAAGCGGAGCTTCACCGGCCGCGAATCCGCGCCGCTGCGCGTGAGCTATGCCACGGTCGGGCGTTGCACTCAGGCTGCACTGCATGAGCTCATGACGGAAGATTTGTTGGAATTGCTGTCATCCCCGGACAGACTGGCGACGTTCATCAAACTGTCGCAACCGACCACCCGTCCATCATGTGCGAGCTTTTTGCACTCAACAGCCACCTGCCGGCCGCGGCCACCTTCTCGCTGAAGGGCTTCGCGGCGCGAGGGGGGCGCACCGCCGACCATGTGGACGGCTGGGGCGTCGCCTTCCATGCCGGCGAGCGCTGTGAGGTGGTGGTCGAAGACAGCCCCGCCGCCCACTCTGAGCTGGCCCGCCACTACGGCCAGCACGCGATCGCGGCCCGCAACGTGATCGCCCATGTGCGCAAGGCCACCCAGGGCGTGCGCGCAGTGCAGAACTGCCACCCCTTTCGCCGCGAATGGGCCGGCCGCAGCTGGGTGTTCGCACACAACGGCGACCTGAAGGACTTCCACCCGCCGCTGGACGGCCGCTTCCAGCCCGCCGGCCAGACCGACAGCGAGCGCGCCTTCTGCTGGCTGCTGCAGCGTCTGGAGCAACACTTCGGCGACGAGCTGCCCGACTGGGACCTGCTGGCCGCCACGCTGACGCCCTGGCTGCACGAGATCGCCGAGCACGGCCGCTTCAACCTGCTGCTGACCGACGGCCGCGCGCTGCTGGCCCACGCGTCCACCCGCCTGCACTGGCTGCAGCGCCGCCCGCCCTTCGGTCATGTGAGCCTGCGCGACGGCGACCTCAGCCTGGACCTGGACACCCTCAACGGCCCGCAGGACCGCATGGTGCTGGTCGCCACCGAGCCGCTGACCCACGCCGAACCCTGGCAGGCCTTCGAGGCCGGCGAGGTGCGCGTGTTCGAGGGCGGCGACTGCCGCTTCGTCAGCCCCGGCGTCGCGGTGCGCGCGGCGGCCTGAGCGTCAGGGCGTCAGCCCTTCACACCACCAAGTGCCCACCAAAGGCCTGGCGCCCAGCGCCCGCGGGGGCGTAGGCCAGATGCACGCATGCGGCTGGCCGCCCCAGTGCAGCGGCGATGACGGTCGTCAGTCGCTGTGCCTCCTGGGTGCGCGCCTCGCCTTCAGGCGGCTGCGCATGCAGCAGGGTCACAAAGACCGGCAGCCCCTCGGCGTCCAGGACGCTGTGGTTTTCCGCGTAGGCCTGGACCGGCAGGCCCTGCACCCTGACCCACACCCGCCCCGGCGGCGCCTGCAGCGCGTCGGCCACTGCATCGGCCACCGCCCGGGCCAGGCCGGGCGCGATGTCGGGCGTGCCGACCAGCAAGAGGTCCAGCAGGGGCATGGTGCGCTCCTCGGCAAGGCTTGACGACACGCCAGCCTCGCCGGGTCCGCACGCCCGGTCAAGCGGGCTCAGAACCGGTAGCTCGCCCCCACCGTCACATAGCGGCCCACCGCGCCCTCCTGGTGCAGCGAAGGGTTGTAGTGCGCGCCGCCCGAGGCCACGCCGCCGCCGGTAGAACCCGACGCGAAGGCGTCTATGGGCGCCGCGCGGTTGAACAGGTTGGCCACCGACAGGCGCAGGCTGAGGGCCTCGCTGACCGCCCACGAACCGCTGAGGTTGAAGGTGGTGAACGAGGGCACGCGGCACAGCGGCGAGCCGCCGGCCGGCAAGCCGTTGGGGAAGATCGTGGACAGCGCGGCCGCGCAGTCCGGCAGGTTGTAGCTGGCGTCTTCCACCCGCATGCCGCTGACGTAGTTCAGCGTGCCGGTCAGCTCCACCGGGCCGCGGCTCCAGGTCAGCGCCAGTGCGCCGCGGTCGCGCGGCGTGCCGGTGTTGGTGGACACGAAGCTGGGGCCGTGCGTGCCGGCCAGCTCATAGACCTGGCCGGGGCCGCGGTCAATCGTGTAGCGGATCATGTGGGTCCACTGCAACTGGGGCGAGAACTGACCCCAGGCGCCACCATCCAGCTTGAGGCGCAGGTCCAGGTCCACGCCGCTGGTGCGGGCGCTGCCCAGGTTCAGGAAGGGGTAGGTGCCGTAGAGGATGGTGTCGTCCGCGCTGACGGGCGCCGCGTTCGCGGTGGTCGGGCTGTAGACGCGGTAGAGCTTGGTGCCGTAGGCGTCCGGCGTGTCGATCTGGCCCTGGCCGAACAGGCCCACGGACACGATCTGGTCGCGGATCTTGATGTCGTAGTAGTCCAGCGACAGGTTGAACACCGGGCTGGGCTCGAACACCAGGCCCACGGTGTAGGAGCGCGACTTTTCCGGCTTGAGGTTCTTGCCCGGCAGTTGCAGCTGGGTGCCGCCCACGCCGATGTCGCAGGGCTGACCGGGCTTGACCAGGTTGCACAGCGCGGTGTCCAGCAGCGGCGGCAGGTAGCCGGCGCTGGACCCCGAGGTGCCTATCTCCACCGGATTGGGCGCGCGAAAGCCCCCGGCATAGGTGCCGCGCAGCGTCAGCTCGCGCAGCGGCACGAACTTGGCGCCCAGCTTCGGGGTCACCGAGGAGCCATAGGTGTCGTAGTGGTCCACGCGGGCCGCGGCGTCGATCTCCAGCTGCTTGGTCAGCGGTGCGGCCAGTTCGGCATAGGCGGCCGAGATGGTCTGCTTGCCGACGCTGAAGGCGTAGATGTTGCTCGCCTGGGCGCCGCTGGCGAAACCGTCCGGGAAATGCTCGTCCAGCGAGCGCTTGCTGAACTCCACGCCGGTGCCCAGCGCCAGGTTGCCGCCGCCCAGCTTCATGAGGTCACGGCTGGCGCGCAGCGAGATGAAGTTCAGCGAATTGGTGGACGTGGAGCGCCCCTCGGGCGTCAGCGAGGCCAGCACGGACGCCGGGTTGTTGGCGCCTATCACGTAGCGGCCGCTGTTCAGCGCCGCCTGCAGCGCCGGCAGGCTGACGAAATTCATCAGCCGCAGCTCGGTGGCCACGCGGGTCAGGCCCAGCGAGGCCTGCAGGTCCCAGGCGCCCAGGCTGCCGGAGAGGTCGGCCACGAAGCGGTAGGAGCGCGTGGCCGTGCGCGAGCGCTGCGCCGGCAGGTCGCTGAACTCGTAGTCCACCGGGCTGCCGGTGGCGGGGTCCATCACATTGGTGCCGTTCAGCGCCGTCGGCGTGGGGCTGGGGTGGGCGGCGTTGAAGTTGAAGGTGGTGATGCCGCCATCCGGTGACACCCAGTTCAGCAGGCCCACCTGCGTGGCCTCGCTGCCCAGCACCGAGCCGGCCAGCGCCAGCGTCCAGTCCTGCGGCAACAGCGTGGTGAGCTTGCCCAGCACGCTGTAGTTGCGGGTCTGGGGCGACACCTGCAGCTCGGGGTTGGCGGTCAGGCCCAGGTCTTCGCCGCCGTAGCGGGTCCAGTCCGATCCGCTCAAGCCCGGGCGGTCGCTCAGCAGCACCGGCTGCTGGCGCCGTGCGCTGACCGCCACATAGCCGGCCACGCGGTCACGGTCCAGGTCGCCGAAGCCGCGTATGCCCGAGACCTTCCAGCTGCGGCCGCCGCCCTGGGTGGCGCCACCCACCTCGGCCTGCAGCGCGCCGCCGGTCTGGCTGCGCTTGAGGATGACGTTGACCACACCGGCCATCGCGTCCGAGCCGTAGATGGCCGAGGCGCCGTCCTTGAGCACCTCCACCCGCTCGATCGCATCCACCGGGATGGACGCGATGTCCACGAAGTCGCGCTGCGCGTCGTCCGGCAGCGGGTAGGACGCCATGCGGTGGCCGTCGATCAGCACCAGCGTGGCGCCCACCGTGAGGCCGCGCAGCGAGATGCCGGAGCCGCCCGCACCAAAAGCGCCCGGCGTGGCCTGGCCCAGCGAGCCCATGTTGTTGGCCGACAGATGTTGCAGCACCTCGGCCAGCGTGCTGTAGCCGCTGCGCGCGATGTCGGCCGCGCTCAGCATCTGCACCGGGCTGGGGGTCTCCGAGTCGGTGCGCCGGATGTTGGAGCCGGTGACCACCACGCGGGCCAGCGCCGCCTTGTCCCCGCCCGCGGCGCCATCCCCGGAGGCCGTCTGCGCCCACAGCGCGGGCGCGAAGGTCGACAGCAGGGCGGCGGCCAGCGGCAGCAGCGGGGACGGGCGATGGCGGGTGTTCACAGTGAGCTCACCTGTTGGGCTGGGTGGAAAAAGCGCGCGATTCTGGGACAGCAAGAAGCGCGCCGCCCACCGATTTCGCCCCGGGCGGCTCAAACGTCTGATCCAGGCAACGCCTGGCCCGCTCAGCTCAACTCAGGCGCTGAGGATCCAGCCCTCCAGCGGATCCACGTCCGCAGGCCAGCCGTGGCGCGGCTGCGCGGCGCCCCAGGCGGCCTGCAGCATCGCCAGCACCGCGTCCAGGCGGTCGCCACTGGCGTCGGCCACCAAGTCGTCGCGCTGCGCGTGGCTGAGCTTGAGCCGCAGGCCCAGGCGCGTGCGGCCCTGCTCCAGCGCCTCGATGAGATCCTTGCGGGCGATCAGGCGCTCGGGCGTCTGAGCGGCCTTGGCATCGCTCTTGTACGAGCGCCGAGCGATCAGCTCACGCGCCAGCAGGCCCGGGTAGGCCTCCAGCGCCACGCGCGCCGGGTCGCCGGCCAGCAGGCCGGCCAAGCTGAGGCCCGCCGCGATCAGCCGCGGCACACCCGCATGCAGCATGAAGGCCACCGGCGGGTTCACCCACTTCATGCTGGAGCTGGCGCCGGCCGGCACATCGCAGCCGCGGTGCGCGAACTTGGCACCGGTCGGGCGCGCATCGCAGAAGGCGGCAAAGCTGCTGCGTATCTGTTCACGGTCCAGCGCCGCGTAGTGGGCGATCAGCGCTGCGTAGTCGGTCGGCCAGCCCAGCGTCTGCACCAGCTCGCGCGGAAGGCCGAAGGGCAGGTCCAGCCCGGCGACCCAGGGGCCGGGCTGGCGCAGCCAGGCCTCGAAGGCCGGCCAGTCGGCCAGCGCCCGCAGGCCCAGCAGGCGCACAACGGCGCCCTGGCGCTCGCCGGTGGCGACGGTGATGGGCTTGCGGCGGGAGGGGGCGCTCGTGAAATCGACGCCATGGACGGGCACTGCGGTCATGGGCCGGCATTGTCCGGGCCCGGTGCAAGGCCCCAGGCCCACAATGCCCCACCATGGATGCCGAACTGATCGAGGTGCTGCGCGGCGGCACGGTGGAATCGCGCCACGCCGGCGCGGTGGTGGTGGTGGATGCCGACGGCGCACTGCGTCTGGCACTGGGCGATACGGAGCAGGCGGTGTTCCCGCGCTCGGCGGTCAAGCTGCTGCAGGCGCTGCCGCTGGTGGCCAGCGGCGCGGCCGAGGCCTTTGCGTTGAACGACGCCGAGCTGGCGCTGGCCTGCGCCTCGCACAGTGGCGAGCCTGAGCACGTGGCCACCGCGGCCGGCGTGCTGGCCCGGCTGGGGCTGGATGCGAGCGCGCTGGAGTGCGGCACGCAGTGGCCCAGCCGCGAGCCGGTGCTGAAGGCGCTGGTCGCCAGCGGCGCGCCCGCCACGCCGCTGCACAACAACTGCTCGGGCAAGCACGCGGGCTTTGTGTGCGTGGCCTGCCTGCTGGCCGCCCGAGCCGGCGCCGAGCCGGCCGCGTTCGCGCGCGGCTACGTGGCGCCCGAGCACCCGGTGATGCGCGAGGTCGCGGCCGCGCTGTCGGCCAGCACCGGCGTGGACGTGGAGCACGCGCCGCGTGGCACGGACGGCTGCTCCATCCCCACCTATGCCTTGCCGCTGCGCGCGCTGGCGCTGGCCTTCGCGCGGGCCGGCACCGGACAAGGCCTGACCCCGGACTACGCGCGCGCGGCGCGGCGGCTGCGCCAGGCCGTGGCGGCCGCGCCCTTCATGGTGGCCGGCACCGACCGGGTGGACACCCGCGTGATGCAGCACTACGGCGAGCGCGTGTTCTGCAAGATAGGCGCCGAGGGCGTCTACTGCGCCGCCCTGCCCGAGCTGGGCCTGGGCATCGCGCTCAAGGTGGCGGATGGCGCTGCGCGCGCCGCCGAGGCCACCGTGGCCGCGGTCATCGCGGCGCTGCTGCGCGACGAGGGCCCGCTGCTGCACGGCCTCAGCCACCCGGTGCTGCGCAACTGGCGCGGCACCGAAGTGGGCAGCCTGCGGCCGGCGCCGGCGCTGGTGCGCACTCTGCGACGCTGAGCGCCTCGCGGGGTGGCGACCCGCCCCCTCCAAGGGGCCAGATCAGGCGACGCCCAGCGGGAGGCGATGTGTGCGGGGGCCTGGCAGGACACTGCCACGACAGCGCAGTCACGCGCTGCCACACAAGGAATACCCATGCAACACACAAGCTATTCCGGCCGCCTGGCCGCCCTGGCGGCGGGCCTGCTGACCGCCACGCTGCTGAGCTTCAGCCACAGCGCCACCGCCGCCGACGAGGCCATGAAGGTGAGTGCCGCCGACACCGCCATCGTGTTCACCGACCCGCAGATCGAGGTGCTGGACGAGCGCGGCGGCGCCTGGCCGCTGGTCAAGGACAGCATCAAGGAGAACGGCACCATCGACAACATGGACAAGCTGTTCAAGGCCGCCAAGAAGGGGGGCTACCAGGTCTTCATCTCGCCGCACTACTACTACCCGACGGACGACGACTGGCACTTCCGCGATTCGCTGTCGCAGATGATGCATGACAACCACATGTTCGCGCGCAAGAGCATCACGGACACCACCGGCCTGGCCGGCTCCACCGCCGACTGGCTGCCGCGCTTCAAGCCCTATATCGACGACGGCAAGACCGTGGTCGTCGCGCCGCACAAGCTCTACGGGCCGCAGACCAACGACCTGGTGCTGCAACTGCGCAAGCGCGACATCAAGCGCGTGATCCTGGGCGGCATGCTGGCCAATATGTGTGTGGAATCCCATGCCCGCGACCTGATCGAGCAGGGCTTCGAGGTCATCATCGTGCGTGACGCCGTGGCCGCGCCGCGCCATCCGCAGTGGGGCGACGGCTACCAGGCCGCGCTGATCAACTACCGCTACATGGCCAAGCACGTGCCCAGCACGGACGAGGTGGTCAAGGCCATGGCCTCCGCGCGCTGACGCGCAGACGCCTCAGCTGAGGCGAAACACCGCCACCGAACGCGCCAGATCATCGGCCTGCTGCTGCAGGCTCTGGGCGGCGGCGGCGGACTCTTCCACCAGCGCGGCGTTCTGCTGGGTCAGCTCGTCCAGCTGCGAGATGGCCTGGCCGATCTGGCTGATGCCGGTGCTCTGCTCGCCGGTGGCGTGGCTGATTTCTGCCACGATGGCGCTGACCCGCGCGACCGAGTCGATGATCTCGCCCATGGTCGCGCCGGCCTGGCTCACCAGGCCCGCGCCGCGCTCCACGTTCTCGCCGCTCTGCAGGATCAGCGCCTTGATCTCGCGGGCCGCCTCCGCGCTGCGCTGGGCCAGCGTGCGCACCTCGCCGGCCACCACCGCAAAGCCCCGCCCCTGCTCACCGGCCCGCGCGGCCTCCACCGCGGCATTCAGCGCCAGGATGTTGGTCTGGAAGGCGATGCCGTCTATGGTGCCGATGATGTCGCCGATGCGGCGCGACGAGGCGCTGATCTGCTCCATGGTCTGCACCACATCGCCCACCACCGCGCCGCCGCGCCGCGCGACATTGGCCGCGGCCTCGGTCAGCGCATGGGCCTGGCGGGCCGACTCGGCGTTGTGCGTGACGCTGGCGGTCAGTTCCTCCATCGCCGACGCAGTCTCCTGCAGGTTGGAGGCCGCGCGCTCGGTGCGCTGGCTGAGGTCCTGCCCGCCCTGGGCCACCTCGCGCGACGCGGTCGCGATGCTGTCCGTGCCCTGGCGCACACCCGACACCACCTGCACCAGCGAGGCCTGCATGCTGGACACGCCGCGCATCAGCGCCGCGGTCTCGTCGCGGCCCGAGGCCTGCACCGGCTGGCTGAGGTCGCGGCCCGCGATGCGCTCCGCGCTGGCCACCGCGCGGGCCAGCGGCTCCACGATGGAGCGGATGTTGAGCAGCGTGTAGGCGCCTATCAGCAGCACGCAGCAGACGATGACGATCAGCATGTCGCGCCGGATCTCCCGCTCGTGCTGCTCCAGCTCGGCCACCACGGCCGCGGAATGCCGGTTCACGGTGTCGGTCATGTCGGCCAGGGACTTGTCCATCGCCCGCACAGGCGCCTTGATGGGCTCCAGCGCCTTGTTGGCGGACGCGGTGTCGGCGAATTCGCCGCGCACCAGACGCTCGACGATGCCGTCCAGCCCGCGCCGGTAATTCTTCAGCTCGGCCAGCAGCTCGCCCGGCAGGCGCTTCACGTCGGGGGCCACGTCCAGTGCTGCGACCCGGCCCAGGCTGGCCTCCACCTCGTCATAGGTGCGCGCCCACTCCTTGCGGTAGCGCTGCACCGCGGCCGCGTCCGCCAGGTTGATCAGCAGGTCCTTCTCGTAGCGCCGCAGATTGCCCACACCGGCGCGCACATCGGCCAGCTGCGCCAGCGCGGCCACGTCGTTGTCCACATAGTGCGAGAACTGGGCGCGCGCCTTGGCCAGGCTCCACAGGCCGTCACCGCCTATGACCAGCATGGCCAGCACCGCCATCAGCGCCAGCAACTGCAGGCGGGCCCGGATCGTGAAGTCGCTGAGCGTCATCAAGCACTCCTGTGAGCGCCGCGCGGCGAGAGTGCCGCGGCAATGGCTACAGCAGGCTAGCCGCTCAGCCCGCGCCTGCCAAGCCGGTGCTGCGGTCCTGCCACAGTTCCTGCATTGCGGCCTCGAAGGCCTCGGACACGCGGCGTGGCGCCCGCCAGGGGTGGGCACGACCCGCCACCCACAGCGACTGCCAGGGCGAGCCATGGCCGCCGAACACCACGCCGTCCAGCAGTGCCTCGTCCGGCAGGCCGCGCAAGGCGTCGGCGCTGCGGTCCAGCACCAGCGCATCGGCGCGCGCGCCGCGCACCAGGCCCCAGTGCGCCAGGCCCGCGGCCCGCGCGCCGCCCCGGGTCATCGCGTCGAACAGCCGTGCCGCGGTGGCCGGCTGGCTGGGCGGCGCGGCCGCCACATTGCGCCGGCGCAGCGTCAGGCGCTGGCCGTACTCCAGCCAGCGCAGCTCCTCGGCCCAGCCGCGGCCCACCTGGCTGTCCGAGCCCACGCTCAGCGGCGTGCCCGCCGCCAGCCAGCCTGGCAGGTCGCACAGGCCGTCGCCCAGGTTGGCCTCGGTGCTGGGGCACAGCACCACGCCAGCGCCGCGCGCGGCCACGGCCGCGATCTCGGTGGGCGTCGCATGCGTGGCATGCACCAGCTGCCAGCGCGCATCCATGCCGGCCTCGTCCGCCAGCCATTGCAGCGGGCGCCGGCCGGTGGCGGCCAGGCAGTCATCCACCTCGCCGGTCTGCTCGGCCACATGGATGTGTATGGGCAGGTCGGCGTCGCCCACCAGCGCGCGCAGCGCCGCTAGGTCGGCCGGCGACGCGCCGCGCAGCGAGTGCAGCGCGATGCCCGCGCTGATGCGCGGCAGGCCGGCGGCCTGGATGCGCCGGCTGGCCTGCCAGGCCCAGGCGGCATCCGCCCGGAAGCGCTGCTGCTGCGGCCGCAGGCCGGCGGCCCCGAAGCCGCTGCGGGTGTAGACCACCGGCAGCAGCGTGAGGCCCATGCCCACGTCCTGGGCCGCCTCGGTGAGTGCCCAGCTCATGGCCAGCTCGTCGTCCAGCGTCTGGCCGTCGGCCGCGTGGTGCAGGTAGTGGAATTCGCAGACCTGGGTGTAGCCGCCGCGCAGCAGCTCGCCGTAGAGCTGGGCGGCGACCGCGCGCAGCTGCTCGGGCGAGATGCGCAGCGCCAGCGCATACATGCGCTCGCGCCAGCCCCAGAAGTCGTCCTCGCCGGCCTCGCGACGCTCGGCCAGGCCCACGAAGGCGCGCTGGAAGGCGTGGCTGTGCGCATTCACCAGACTGGGGATCAGCGGCCCGGCCAGCATCTCGGCGCCCTCCGGCGCGGGCTGGCCGGCCACGATGTCGCCCCAGCAGCCAGCGGCGTCCACCTCCAGCAGCACGTCGCGCTGCCAGCGGCCGTCCACCCAGGCCAGCGGCGCGTGCAGGCGCTTCAGACCGGGCATGCGAGCAGCTCCTCCAGCAGGCGCCGCAGCAGCGGCGTGACCGCCGCGGCGCGCGTGTCGCTCCAGGCGTCGCGCGGGGGCAGGTCTTCATCCATGTAGCAGCGCCAGCACATCTCCAGCTGCACCGCATGCCAGCCCTGGTCCGGGCGGCCGAAGTGGCGCGTGATGTAGCCGCCCTTGAAGCGGCCGTTGACCACCTGGCTGTAGTCGCGCTGGGCGGCCAGCAGCTCGCCCAGCCGGGCGGTGATGGCCGGTGCGCAGGCGGTGCCGTCGGCCGTGCCCAGGTTGAGCGCGGGCAGCTCGCCGTCGAACAGCCAGGGCAGCACCGAGCGGATGCTGTGGCCTTCGAACAGGCGCGCATAGCCATGCTCGGCGCGCAGCCGGCTCATCTCCGCCGCCAGCGCCTCGTGATAGGGCCGCCAGCAGGCCTCGCGGCGCGCGGCGATCTCGGCGGCATCCGGCTCGGCACCGGGGTGGTAGAGCGGCTCGTCGCTGAAGAAGCGCGTGGGCACCAGGCCCGTGCCGCCCTTGGCGCCGGGGTAGAGCGGCGCGTCGTCGGGCGGGCGGTTCAGGTCGATCACGTAGCGGCTGTAGCGCGGCACCAGCAGGCTGGCGCCCAGCGCCTCGGCCAGCGGCGCATAGAGGCGCTCCAGATGCCAGTCGGTGTCCTCGCTCTGCAGGGCGCGCGGCACCAGGCGGTCGTGCAGCTCGGGGGGAATCTCGGTGCCCACATGGGGCAGGCTGATCAGCAGGGGCACGCGGCCCGGGGTCAGTCGGTAAACACTCATGCCATGCCCGCGAAGATGCGTTGCCGCAGGGGGTTGTGACCAAAGGATGCTGCCAGCTCGCGCGGGTGCTGCACATCCCAGAGACAGAAGTCGGCCCGCTGGCCGGCTGCCAGCCGGCCGCGATCGGCCAGGCCCAGCGCGCGCGCGCCGTTCACGGTGAGGCCGCGCAGCGCCTCCTCGGGCGTCAGCCGGAACAGCACGCAGCCCATGTTCAGCATCAGCAGCGGCGACAGCGTGGGCGAGGTGCCGGGGTTGTGGTCGGTGGCCAGCGCCAGCGGCACGCCGGCCTCGCGCAGCGCGTCCACTGGCGGCAGCCGGGTCTCGCGCAGCGCATAGAACGCGCCGGGCAGCAGCACCGCCACGGTGCCGGCCGCCGCCAGCGCGTCAATGCCCTCGGCGTCCAGATGCTCCAGGTGGTCCACGCTCAGCGCACCATAGCCCGCGGCCAGACGGGCGCCGTGCTGATTGCTCAACTGCTCGGCATGCAGCTTGACCGGCAGGCCCAGCGCACGGGCGGCGTCGAACACCCGCGCCACCTGGGCCGGGCTGAAGGCCAGGTGCTCGCAGAAGGCATCCACCGCATCCACCAGGCCTTCAGCCTGCAGCGCCGGCAGCTGGGCGCAGACCGACGCGATGTAGGCATCGGCGTCACTCGCCTCCGGCGGCAGCGCATGGGCGCCCAGGAAGCTGGTGTGCACGTCGAGGCCCAGCGTGGCCAGCCGGCGCGCGGCGCGCAGCATGCGGGCCTCGGTGCCGGCGTCCAGGCCGTAGCCGGACTTCACCTCCAGCGTCGTCACGCCCTCGGCGATCAGCGCGCGGGCCCGGCGGGCAGCGCTGGCGAACAGCTGGTCCTCGCTGGCCGCGCGCGTGGCGGCGACCGTGGACCGTATGCCACCGCCGGCACGCGCGATGTCGGCATAGCTGGCCCCCAGCAGGCGCTGCTCGAACTCGTTCGTGCGGTCGCCGCCGTAGACCAGATGGGTATGGCAGTCCACCAGGCCGGGCGTGACCAGCGCACCGTCCAGCTCCACGGGCTCGGCGCCCCGCGCGTCGGGGGGCAGGTCTTGCAGCGGGCCCGCCCACAGGATGCGCTCGCCTTGCGTCAGCAGAGCACCCTGCTCCACCAGGCCCCAGCCGCGCTCGCCGGCCAGCGTGACCAGACGGCCATTGCGCCACAGCCGCTTCATGGCGCGTCGCTCCAGCTCAGCCACCAGGCCTGGCGCGCCTCGGGCGCGGTGAACACGCAGCTCTGGCGTGCCGGCTCCTCGCACCAGGCCAGCGTCTGCGGCGCCAGCGGCATCGCGCGGTGGCCATGCTCCAGCAGGCCGCCGTGCGTGGTGAACAGCCCCACCCAGGGCGCATCGGGGCGCAGCACCTGGTCGGCCGGCAGGATCTGCAGCCGGCCGCGGCGCTGCATCAGGTTGAGCACGCGGCAGGGCCCCTGCAGCAGCTCGGCCTCGGGCGCCAGCGCGCCGTCGAAATGCAGCGGCGCGTCCTCGGGGCCCTGCGGCCAGTCGAACAAGCGCAAGCCCGTGCCCTGCAGCACCGCCAGCCAGCGCTGCACGCCGGGGTAGGCAGAGAAGGGCCCGTCGCGCTCCACGGCCGCCACGCTGATGCGCAGCGCCCAGTCATGCGCATGCGGCCAGGCCAGCAGCTCGCGCGTGCTGCCGCCACCGTTCTTCCAGGGCTGGGGCTGCACCTGGTCGGCCGAGATCTGACTCCAGCTCATGTCGTGTACTCCATCGCTCAGGCCGAGAAGCTGCCCTGCAGTTGATAGCGCACGCCGGGGTGGGTCAGCTTCACGCTGGTGACCGCGACGCCGCGGCTGTAGGTGATGCGCTTGACCACCAGGCAGGGATCGCGCCGGCTGATGCCCAGCAGCTTGGCCTCGACCTCGCCGGGCAGCGCCGCCTCGATCATGTAGCGCGCCTCGGACAGCGGCGCCACCTCCAGCAGGTAGTGCGTGGGCGTGATGCGGGCGAAGTCCTGTGCGAGATAGTCGGGCGCGCAGGCCGGGTTGACCGCACGTTCCTCGCATTGGATGGGCACGCCGTTCTCCAGGTGCACGATGAGGCTCAGGAACACCGGCGCGCCGCGCTTGAGGCCCAGCTCGGCGGCCTGCTGCGGCGAGGCCTTGCCCTTGAGCAGCGCCTGCACCTGGGCCTCGTAATGGTGGCCACGCTCCAGGATCTCCTCCTGCACGTCGCGCACGTTCAGCGTGGACGAGATGCGGTGCAGCTGGGCCACGAAACTGCCCACGCCCTGCACGCGGTCGATCAGGCCCTCCTGCACCAGCTCGCGCAGCGCGCGGTTCACCGTCATGCGGCTGACACCGAACTGCGCCACCAGCGCCCCCTCGCTGGGCAGCAGGTCGCCCGCCACCCAGTGGCCGCTGGCGATGCCCTCGCGCAGGTGATTCTTGACCTTCAGATATTGCGGCTCCACGCCGCCAGCGGTCTTGGACATGGGGACCATGCTAGTTGACCTTGCTTGTATAGACAACTAGAGTCCGCCCACCCTTGCAGGAGATCGCCATGAGCGCCACCGCACCCACTCCGCCGCGCGTCGTGCGCGCGCCCACCGGCCCCGAGCTGCACTGCCGCAGCTGGCTGACCGAGGCCGCCTACCGCATGATCCAGAACAACCTGGACCCGGCCGTTGCCGAGAACCCCGCTGAACTGGTGGTTTATGGCGGCATCGGCAAGGCGGCGCGCAACTGGGAGGCCTTCGACCGCATCCTGGCCACGCTGCGCACGCTGGGCGATGACGAAACCCTGCTGGTGCAGAGCGGCAAGCCGGTGGGCGTGTTCCGCACCCATGCGGACGCACCGCGCGTGCTGCTGGCCAACTCCAACCTGGTCCCGCACTGGGCCACGTGGGAGCATTTCAACGAGCTGGACCGTCAGGGCCTGATGATGTATGGCCAGATGACGGCCGGCAGCTGGATCTACATCGGCACCCAGGGCATCGTGCAGGGCACCTACGAGACCTTTGCCGAGGCGGCCCGTCAGCACTACGGCGGCGACGCAGGCGGCGCACACGGCAAATGGGTGCTGACGGCCGGTCTGGGCGGCATGGGTGGCGCCCAGCCGCTGGCGGCCAGCTTCGCGGGCTTTTGCTCGCTGACCATCGAGTGCCAGCAGTCGCGCATCGACTTCCGCCTCAAGACCCGCTATGTGGACGAACAGGCCGCCGACCTGGACGACGCGATCGCCCGCCTGCGCGGCTACACGGCCGAGGGCCGTGCGGTCTCCATCGCGCTGCGCGGCAATGCGGCCGAGCTGCTGCCCGAGCTGGTGCGGCGCGCGCGCGCCGGTAGCGCCCCCCTGCCCCATCTGGTGACCGACCAGACCTCGGCCCACGACCTGATCAACGGCTACCTGCCCGCGGGCTGGACGGTCGAGCAATGGAAGGCCGCGGCCGCCGACCCGGCCCGGCATGCGGCGCTGAAGGCCGCGGCCGCGCAGGGCTGTGCGGCCCATGTGCAGGCCATGCTGGACTTCCAGGCGCTGGGCGTGCCCACGGTGGACTACGGCAACAACATCCGCCAGGTCGCCAAGGACCAGGGGGTGGCGAACGCCTTCGACTTCCCCGGCTTCGTGCCCGCCTATGTGCGGCCGCAGTTCTGCGAGGGCCGCGGGCCCTTCCGCTGGGTGGCGCTGTCCGGCGACCCGGAAGACATCCGCAAGACCGACGCGAAGATCAAGCAGCTCTTCCCCGACGAGGTCCGCGTGCACCGCTGGCTGGACATGGCGGGCGAGCGCATCGCCTTCCAGGGCCTGCCGGCACGCATCTGCTGGCTGGGCCTGGGCCAGCGCCACCGCGCGGGCCTGGCCTTCAACGAGATGGTGAAGAGCGGCGAGCTCAAGGGCCCCATCGTGATCGGCCGCGACCACCTGGACTGCGGCTCGGTGGCCAGTCCCAACCGCGAGACCGAGGCGATGAAGGACGGCAGCGACGCGGTGTCCGACTGGCCGCTGCTGAACGCGCTGCTCAACACCGCCGGCGGCGCCACCTGGGTGAGCCTGCACCACGGCGGTGGCGTGGGCATGGGCTATTCGCAGCACAGCGGCGTGGTCATCGTGGCCGACGGCACCGAGGCCGCCGCGCGGCGCCTGGAGCGCGTGCTGTGGAACGACCCCGCCACCGGCGTGATGCGCCATGCCGATGCGGGCTACGACGCGGCGGTCGCCTGCGCCCGCAAGAACGAACTGAACCTGCCCTCCCTATGAAGCTCACCCCCGGACACCTGACCCTGGCCCAGTTGGCCGACATCGCCGCCGGCCACACCCCGCTGGAGCTGCACGACTGGGCACCGGTGGACGCCAGCGCCGCGCTGGTGGCCGCGGCCGCCGCGGGCGACGCGCCGGTCTACGGCGTGAACACCGGCTTCGGCAAGCTGGCCAGCACCCGCATCGCCAAGGACCAGCTCGCCGCGCTGCAGCTCAACCTGATACGCAGCCATGCGGTGGGCGTCGGCGCGCCCATGTCGCCGCCCGTCGTGCGGCTGATGCTGGCCACCAAGGCCGGCAGCCTGGCGCGCGGCTACTCGGGCGTGCGGCGCGTGGTGGTGCAGTCGCTGCTGGACGCGCTCAACGCCGGCTTCGTGCCCTATGTGCCCGAGAAGGGCTCGGTGGGCGCCAGTGGCGACCTGGCCCCGCTGGCCCACCTCACGCTGGCACTGATGGGCGAAGGCGAGGCGCTGGTCGACGGCGCACGCGTGCCCGCCGGCGCCGAGCTCGCCCGCCTGGGTCTCGCGCCGCTCACACTCGCCGCCAAGGAGGGACTGGCGCTGATCAACGGCACCCAGGCCAGCACCGCGCTGGCCCTGCATGCGCTGCTGCGTTTCGAGCACCTGTTCGCGACCGCGCTGGCCAGCGGCGCGATGACGCTGGACGCCGCGCGCGGCAGCGACGGGCCTTTCGACGCGCGCATCCACGCGGTGCGCGGCCAGCCGGGTCAGATCGAGGTGGCAGCCATCTACCGCGCACTGGCCGAGGGCAGCGCGATACGCGCCAGCCACCGCGAGGGCGACGAGCGCGTGCAGGACCCCTACTGCCTGCGCTGCCAGCCCCAGGTGATGGGTGCGGCGCTGGACCAGGCCCGCCATGCGGCCCAGGTACTGCTGCGCGAGGCCAATGCGGTGACGGACAACCCGCTGGTGTTCGAGGACGTGATGAAAGACGCCAGCGACGGGCCGCCCCTAGCCGGCGGCGAGCCCCCTCGGGGGGCAGCCCCGCGGGGGCGTGGGGGCCTCATTTCAGGCGGCAACTTCCACGCCGAGCCGGTCGCGTTCGCGGCCGACAACCTGGCGCTGGCCATCGCCGAGGTGGGCGCCATCGCCGAGCGCCGCATCGCGATGCTGATCGACCCCGGCATCTCGCGCCTGCCGCCGTTCCTGACGGCCGACGCCGGCCTGCACAGCGGCTTCATGATCGCCCACGTGACAGCCGCGGCGCTGGCCAGCGAGAACAAGAGCCTGGCCCACCCGGCCAGCGTGGACAGCCTGCCCACCAGCGCCAACCAGGAGGACCATGTGTCCATGGCCACCTTCGCGGCGCGGCGCCTGCACACCATGATCGACAACACCGCCCACGTCGTCGCGATCGAGCTGCTGGCCGCGGCCCAGGGCATAGACTTCCTGCGCCCGCTGACCAGCTCGGAGCCGGTGGAGGCGCTGCACGCGCGGCTGCGCGAGCACTGCGCCAGCATGCCGGCCGACCACTACCTGGCACCGGATATCGAGCGTGCGACCGCACTGGTTCAGGCCGGCGCACTGCAGGCGCCCGGCGCGCCGAGATTCTGATCTATCGTCGCGCGATGCGACGACACCCTGCCCTGCTGCTGATGGGCGCGCTCATGGCCGCCCTGGCCGGCCGCGCCGGCGCCGACACCGTGCTGGACTTCGACATCGACCTGCGGTCCGAGATCACGGCCGGCCGCTTCGACCCCGCGCGCGACCGCCTGGGCCTGCGCGGCGCGGCCGCGCCGCTGTCCTGGGACCGGCCGCTGCTGGCCGCACCCGGCGAGTCACCCGGCCGTTACCGGCTTCGCGCGACACTGGCCGATGACGCCACCGGCGGCCAGCCGCTAGCCTACAAGTTCCGCATCGAGCGCGGCGAGCACCAGGGGCCGGACGAGGGCTGGGAGCCGGGGCGCAACCACACGCTGACGCTGGCGCCAGGTAGCGCGCAGCGGGTCCAGCGGGCCTTCGGCGTGGCGGCCGGTGCGACGCCGCTGTCACGGGTGGGCAGCCTGGAGCGGCTGGGCATCGTCGAGTCTGCCCATGTGAGCCGGCGCGCGGTGCAGGTCTGGTTGCCGCCCGGTTACGCGACGCAGCCCGAGGCCCGCTACCCGGTGCTTTACCTGCACGACGGCCAGAACGTGTTCGACGCCGCCGCGGCCGGCGCCGAATGGCAGGTGGACGAGGCGGCCGAGCGAGGCGTGGCCAGCGGCCGGCTAAGGCCCTTCATCGTGGTGGCGGTGGACAACACGGCCGCCCGCATCGCCGACTACACCCCGACCGCGATGGATCTGCCGGCCACGGGCCCCGGCGCTCCACGCACGGTGCGCCAGGGCGGCGGCGCGGTCGCCTACGCGCGCTTCCTGATCGAGGAGCTGAAACCGCTCATCGATGCCCGCTACCGCACGCGGCCCGGTGCGGCCGACACCGCGGTGGGCGGCTCCTCGCTGGGCGGCCTGGTGTCGGCCTGGCTGGCGCTGCACCACCCGCAGGTGTTCGGGGCGGCGCTGGTGGTGTCGCCGTCGGTGCGGTGGGACGACCGCTTCCTGCTGCGCGATCTGGCGGCCATGGCGCCGCCCGCGACACGCCCGCGGCTGTGGCTGGACATGGGCGGCCGCGAGGGCGGACAGGCGCTGCAGCTCAGCCGCGAACTGGCCGCGGCGCTGCAGGCCCGCGGCTGGACGGACACCTCGCTGCACTACGCCGAGTTCCCGGACGCCAGCCACGACGAAGCCAGCTGGGCGCGGCGCGTGCCGGCGATGCTGGACTTTCTGTACGGCCCGGCTCAGTAACGGCCCACCGCCCCCGCGATACGCAGGAACACATAGGCGAACCAGGCCACGGCCGCGCGGCGCAGCATGCCGCGCAGGCCGCCACTGCCCTGGCGCTCGACGCGGCGCGACTGAGCCAGCGCCGCCTCGATCTCGCCGCCCAGGTGCGCCACGAAGGCCTGGTCGTGCACCACCACATTGGCCTCCAGGTTGACCAGCAGCGACAGCGGGTCGATGTTGGACGAGCCCACCGTGGCCCAGCGGCCGTCCACCACGGCCACCTTGGCGTGCAGGAAGGCGGGCGTGTACTCGTGGATCTCCACGCCGTGCGCCATCAGCTCGGCATACAGCGCCTCGGCGGCCCAGCCGGCCAGCCGGTAGTCCACCTTGCCCTGCAGCAGCAGGCGCACGCGCACGCCGCGGTCGGCCGCCTGGCGCAGCGCGCGGCGTATGCGCTGACCGGGGTAGAAGTAGGGGCAGACCAGATCCACCCGCTCGCGCGCACCGCGTATCGCGTCCACGTAGGCGTGCTCTATGGTGCGGCGGCGGCGCAGGTTGTCGCGCATCACGAAGGCGGCGCACACCGGCGTCATGGGCGGCGCCTGGCGCGGCAGGCGCTCGGGGCCCCACCACAGCTGGCGCCACCAGCGGCGCAGGCGGCGCGGCAGGGGCACGTAATCCAGCAGCGCGTCGTCGAACTCGCGGCCCAGCCAGGCGCGCGACCAGATCGCGCGCAGATTCACGTCCACGCTGTTCACCAGCGGGCCACGCAGCTGCACCGCGAAGTCCAGCCGCGGCTGCTCGGTGACGCCGTGGTGGATGTCCAGCCGGTCGTCTATGAGGTTGATGCCGCCAACAAACGCCACCTCGGCATCCACCACGCACAGCTTCTGGTGCAGACGGCGCAGCTGGCTGGGCTGCAGCCAGCGCCACCAGCGGTCCAGCGGCCGGAACACCGCCAGCGCCACACCGCTGCCGGCCAGGCGCTGGTGCAGGATGTCCAGGCTGGATTTGCTGCCGAAGCCGTCCACCACCACGCGCACCCGCACGCCGCGGCGGTCGGCCGCCCTGAGCGCATCGGCCAGCGCCAGCGCGGCCGCATCGTGGTGAAAGATGTAGGTGGCCAGCCAGACCTCGCTGTGCGCGGCCTCTATGGCCGCCTGCATGCGCGGGAACAGCTCGTCGCCGCCGCGCAGCAACGTGAGCTGGTTGCCGCCTATGAAGCCGCCGTCCAGCGCGGCCCGTTCCGGGAACCCGCGGGTGAGGCGCGGCAAGACCCGGCCCCCTCTCATGCCAGCGTCAGCTCCACCAGCAGCGGCAGGTGGTCGGACATGCGGGCCCAGACCGGCCCGCGCGGCACCTGCACGCCGGCGCAGTGCAGGCCGCGGGTATAGACCCGGTCCAGCGTGAACACCGGCAGGCGCGACGGAAAGGTAGCCGCGCGCAGCCGCCCCCAGCTCGCGCCATGGGGCGCGCTGGCGCGCTGCAGGCCATGGGCGCGCATGGGCGTGTCCAGGCGTTCGCCCCAGTCGTTGAAGTCGCCCGCCACCAGCACCGGCGCGCCCTCGGGCACATGCTCGCGCACGAAGCCGGCCAGACGCTCCACCTGGCGCACGCGGCTGGCGTGGATGAGGCCCAGATGGGCCACGACGACATGCACATCCACGCCCTGCCAGCGCACCGGCACATGCAGCAGGCCGCGCTGCTCGAAGGCGTGGTCCGACACGTCGTGGTGCCCGACCTTGCCTATGGGGAAGCGCGACAGCAGCGCATTGCCATGCTCGCCGTACTTGGTCACCGCATTGGTGCGATAGGCCACCTCGTAGCCGGCCGGCGCGAGGAACTCGGCCTGGCCCTGGTCGGGCCAGCCGAACCAGGTGTGGTCGAACTGCGCCGCATCGCGGTGGTGGAAATGGCGCACCTCCTGCAGGCACACCAGGTCGGCGTCCAGCGCCTGCACGCCCATCTGCAGGTTGTGGATCTCCAGCCGCTTGGCCGGCCCCATGCCGCGCACGCCCTTGTGGATGTTGTAGGTGGCCACGCGCAGCACGGGGGCGCCGGCCGACGCGGCGGAACGGGTCAGCGTCCTCATCGCGCCTCCGCGACCGCGAAGCGCGGCAGCTGCAGCACCGCCTCGGCATTGGACGGCGAGAAGCACAGGTCGGCCGCCTCGCGCCAGGGCAGCCACTGGTAGCGCAGGTGCTCGCGGGGCGCCAGCGTGACCGGCGTGTGCGCCGGCACGGTCAGGCCGAACACATGCTCGGTGTTGTGCGTGACGCCGGGCGCGTAGCGGTGGCGCCAGACGGGGTAGATCTCATAGACATTGGCCAGCGCCCAGTCGCGCAGCGCGCCCGGCGGCAGCGCATCCACCGCGATGCCGGTTTCTTCCAGCACCTCGCGGCAGGCGGTGACGCGCAAGGGCTCGTCGAGCTGGTCGCGCGAGCCGGTGACGCTCTGCCAGAAGCCGGGCCGGTCTGCCCGCTCCAGCATCAGCACCTGCAGGTCCGGCGTGTGGATGACGACCAGCACCGATTCGGGAATCTTGTGGGGGCGGGTCTGCGGCTTGACAACGGCGCTCTCGCTCATGGCAGCAGCTTAGCCCAGCGCAGGGAGCGCCGCCGCGAACGCGGCGCAAGACCGGCTCAATGAACGGCCTGTGCCGCGCGCTCGTGGCGACGGCCGGTCAGCCGGCTGGAGGGCCGGAGGGACAGCTCAGGCCAGCACGGACAGGCTGCCGCCGTTGCCGGCGTCGCCATAGAGGCTGGCCACCAGTTGCGCGTCCGAGAAATCGCGCTGCAGCGGCTGCTGCACGCTGGCGAGCTGCGGCTGCTGCGCGATCTGCGCCGGGTCCAGCGCGGCGGGCAGGCCCTGGTCGGCGGCCAGTTCGGCCGGCGTGGGCACGGGCGCCGCGACGGGCTGCAGTGCCTGGGCCAGGTAGACCGCCTGCTGGTAGGCCGCCAGCGTGGACGGGATCACGCCGCCATCGCCGCCAAAGCTGGGCGGGATGCGGGTCAGCGTCAGCAGCGCCTGGTTCAGCAGGCCGGCCGCGCGCTGCGGGTCGCTGGCCAGCGCGCTGGTGAAGGCCGCGCCATTGAGCACCAGGGTGCCGGGGCCGCCGTCGCTGCCCGGCTGGTAGTCCAGGCCGATCTGGCCCAGCGTGCCGCTGGCGCCCTGGGGCGTGGTGAGCACGCTCTGCGCGGCCTGGGCCAGCGTGTCGGCGTATTGCGTGGCGACCTGGGCGGCCGGGCCGGAATCCGCCTGCAGCGCGCCCAGGCGGGCGCTGAGGGTGTTGAAGGCCGACACCAGGCCCTGGGCCAGGGTCTGGGAAGAAGAGGCGCCACCAGAAGGGCCACCGGCGGAGCCCGTCGTGGCGGGCGTGGCAGGCTGCAGTTGCTGCAGCGCGCTCTCGAAGTCGCTGCTGGCCAGTTGCAGCTGGGCCAGGCCCGACAGGCTGACCGAGCTGGGCTGGGCCTGCGGTGCGACGCTGGTGGGCGTGAGGCCCTCCAGCTCGCCGAGCAGCGCGGGCGTGAGGCCCGTGCTGGCGTAGGCGTTGCCGTCCGACAGCCCCGGCAACACAGGCGACAACAGCGGAGAAACCGACATGCCAGCTCCCGAACAAGGCCGCGCGTGCGCCGGCGGCCAGGTATGCAAATGCTAGCGCGCCGTCCCCGGCGCCCCAAGTGCGCCCCGATGTCGGCCGAAACCGACGCCGGGGCGGCCGGCCTCAGCCGGCGGTGGCGGCCTGGGCGTTGCGCAGGCGGATGTGCAGCTCGCGCAGCTGCTTTTCGTCGACCAGCGACGGTGCGCCGGTCAGCAGATCCTGGGCGCGCTGGGTCTTGGGGAAGGCGATCACGTCACGAATGGACTCGGCCTTGGTCATCAGCGTGACCAGGCGGTCCAGGCCGAAGGCCAGGCCGCCGTGCGGGGGCGCACCGTACTGCAGCGCGTCCAGCAGGAAGCCGAACTTGATGCGCTGGTCTTCCGGGCCGATGTTGAGCGCATCGAACACCTTGGCCTGCACCTCGGCGCGGTGGATACGCACCGAGCCGCCGCCCAGTTCCCAGCCGTTCAGCACCATGTCGTAGGCCTTGGCCACGCACTCGCCGGGGCTGGTGGTCATGAGGTCCTCATGGCCGTCCTTGGGCGCGGTGAACGGGTGGTGCACCGCGTTCCAGCGGTTGGCCTCGTCGTCGAACTCGAACATCGGGAAGTCCACCACCCACAGCGGCGCCCACTTGTCCTCGAACAGGCCGCTGGACTTGCCGAACTCGCTGTGGCCGATCTTGAGGCGCAGCGCGCCGATGGCGTCGTTGACCACCTTGGCCTTGTCGGCACCGAAGAAGATCAGGTCGCCGTCCTGGGCGCCGGTGCGCTTGAGGACTTCGGCCACGGCCTCGTCGTGCAGGTTCTTCACGATGGGCGACTGCAGGCCCTCGCGGCCCTTGGCCACTTCGTTGACCTTGATCCAGGCCAGACCCTTGGCGCCGTAGATCTTGACGAACTCGGTGTAGGCGTCGATCTCGCTGCGGCTCATCGCCGCGCCGCCGGGCACGCGCAGCGCGACCACGCGGCCGCCCGGCGTGGTGGCCGGGCCGCTGAAGACCTTGAAGTCCACCGTGGTCATCGCATCGGTCAGCTCGGTGAACTCGAGCTTCACGCGCAGGTCGGGCTTGTCGGAGCCGAAGCGGTGCATGGCTTCCGAGTACTGCATCACCGGGTAGTCGCCCAGGTCCACGTTCATGGTCTTCATGAAGACGTGGCGGATCATGCCCTCGAACATCGAGCGGATCTCCTGCTCCGTCAGGAAGGAGGTCTCGATATCGATCTGGGTGAATTCGGGCTGGCGGTCGGCGCGCAGGTCCTCGTCACGGAAGCACTTGGTGATCTGGTAGTAGCGGTCGAAGCCCGCGACCATCAGCAGCTGCTTGAACAGCTGGGGCGACTGCGGCAGCGCGAAGAAGTGGCCGTCATGCACGCGGCTGGGCACCAGATAGTCGCGCGCGCCCTCGGGCGTGCTCTTGGTGAGCATGGGCGTCTCGATGTCGATGAAGCCGTGCTCGTCCAGGAACTTGCGAACTTCCATGGCCACGCGGTAGCGCAGCATCAGGTTGTTCTGCATGTAGGGGCGGCGCAGGTCCAGCACGCGGTGCGTGAGGCGGGTGGTCTCGGACAGGTTGTCGTCGTCCAGCTGGAACGGCGGGGTCACGGACGGGTTCAGCACCTCGATCTCGTGGCACAGGATCTCGACCTTGCCGGACACCAGGTTGGCGTTCTCGGTGCCGGCCGGGCGGGCGCGCACCTTGCCGACGATCTTCAGGCAGAACTCGTTGCGCACCTCTTCGGCCACCTTGAACATGTCAGGGCGGTCGGGGTCGCAGACGACCTGGACCAGGCCTTCACGGTCGCGCAGGTCGATGAAGATGACGCCGCCGTGGTCACGGCGACGGTGGGCCCAACCCATCAGGGTCACGGTCTGGTCCAGCAGCTTCTCGCTGACTTGGCCGGCATAGCAGGTACGCATGGAATTCTCCGGAATCTTTAGCCCCGGTCAGGGCCGGGGCGGGGTGTGCGGGGGTTGGCGCTGATGACCTCGGCGGGTCTCAGGATTGAACGCTTGCCGGAGCGTTCAACCCGGCTGGTTTCGGTTCGCGTCCTGAGGCGACAGGGCCGGCATGGCGGCCTGCTCGGGCGGCGCGACCGTGCCCATGGAGATGATGTATTTCAGCGCCTCGTCCACCGTCATGCGCAGCGGCCGCAGGTCGGCGCTCGGCACGATGAGAAAGAAGCCCGAGGTCGGGTTGGGCGTGGTCGGCACGTAGATGCTGGTGTGCTCGCCATCCAGCTGCGTGGCCACCTCGCCGCTGGGCGTGCCGGTGACGAAGGCGATGGTCCAGCTGCCTGCGCGCGGGTACTGCACCAGCACGGCCTCACGGAAGGCGTTGCCGCTGCTGGAGAACAGCGTGTCCGACACCTGCTTGACCG
Organism: uncultured Roseateles sp.; assembly: GCF_913777145.1. GTDB lineage: Bacteria > Pseudomonadota > Gammaproteobacteria > Burkholderiales > Burkholderiaceae_C > Pelomonas. Next base: position 49,568 of record NZ_CAJYPS010000014.1, on the reverse strand, counting down.
AGCTGTAGATGCTCTTGACGATGGGGATGTTGGACAGCAGGCGGTCCCACTGGCGCAGCAGCCACTGGCCAAAGATGTTGGCCACGAACACCCCGGTCAGCAGCAGCGCGGCGGCCAGGATCACCAGGCCCAGGCCCGGCACATGGCGCAGCTCCAGCAGGCCCTCGCGCCAGGCCGCGGGCAGCACCAGCGCCAGCGCGCTCAGCAGGGAGCCGAACACGCCGTTGACGACGTCCAGGATCTGGCCGAGCACCCAGATGGTGATCGCCAGCGGCAACCAGACCAGCAGGCCGGCGACGAGGTATTTCTTCAACGCGTGTTCCCGTGGCGCTGCGCGCGGCTCAATGGCAGGCGCAGGAGCCGCCGCAGGACGCAGGCGCGGCGGACTCGGTGGAGGAGGAGGACGCGCTGGCCGCGCCGTCGGACTTGGGCGCTTCGCCCCCGCTGGCCGGCGCCGCAGGGCTGCTGGCCGCGCCGCCGCCGGAGGAGCCGCCGCGGAAGTCGGTCACGTACCAGCCCGAGCCCTTGAGCTGGAAACCGGCCGCGGTGACCTGCTTGGAAAAAGTCTCGGCGCCGCAGGCCGGGCAGGTGGTGAGCGGCGTGTCAGACATCTTTTGCAGCACGTCCTTGGCGTGGCCACAGGCGCTGCAGCGGTAAGCGTAGATGGGCATGGTGGTGCAAAAGAGAATGCAAAGCCCGCAATTTTAAGCGGGACGCGCGACTTTCAAGGGTGGGGCGGCAGATGATGGCTGACATGCTCGCGGCGATCGGCCAGGATCTGGGGCATCAGCGAGCCCACCAGCATGCCCAGCAGCGCGGCGATCAGGCCGGCCAGCTGGCCCGGAAAGACCTCGCCCCAGGTGCTGACCTGCGGGAAGAACAGCGCCCACACCGCCACCCCGGCGAAGATGGAGAACACCGCGCCCTGGGTGGTGGCGCGCCGCCAGTACAGGCCGAACACCAGCGGAATGAAGGCCGCGACCAGCGTGACCTGGTAGGCCGCGCTGACCAGCTCGTAGATGGGCGTGCCCTGCAGCGCGATCGAATAGAGCAGCACACAGAACGCGAAGATCACCAGCGTCACCCGCATCGCGAGCAGCTGCTGGCGGTCGCTCATGCCGGGGCGGATCTGCTTCAGGATGTTCTCCACGAAGCTGGTGGTGGGCGCCAGCAGCGTGGCCGAGGAGGTGCTCTTGATCGCAGACAGCAGCGCGCCGAAGAACAGGATCTGCATCAGCAGCGGCATGTGGCCCATGATGAAGGTGGGCAGCACGCGCTGGTAGTCGTTCTGCGCCAGGTCCAGCGCCTTATCACCCATCACCGCCACCGCGGCCAGCACGATGAACATGGGCACGAAGGCGAACAGGATGTAGCTGAAGCCGCCGATCACCGCGCCGCGCTGCGCGGTTTTGGCGTCCTTGGCCGACATCACGCGCTGGAACACGTCCTGCTGCGGGATGGAGCCCAGCATCATGGTCAGGCCCGCACCGATGAACATCGCGATCTGCGTGAAGCTGGGCTCGGGCAGCAGTCGGCCCAGGTCCTTCTGGGCGGCCAGGTTCAGCACCTTGTCCGCGCCACCGGCCAGATCGGCCGAGAACACCGCGATCACCGCCAGGCCCACGACCAGCACGATCATCTGGATGAAATCGGTCCAGGCCACGGCCAGGAAGCCGCCAATCACCACATAGACCAGCACCGCCAGCGTGCCCACCACCATGCCGGTCTGCGCGCTCATCGCGCCGTCGGTCAGGATGGAGAACACCAGGCCAAGCGCGGTGACCTGCGCCGCCACCCAGCCCAGGTAGCTGAGGATGATGGCCAGCGAGCAGAAGATCTCCACGCCCTTGCCGTAGCGCTGGCGGTAGAAGTCGCCAATGGTCAGCAGGTTCTTCTGGTAGAGCTTGGCCGCGAAGAACAGGCCCACGAACACCAGGCACAGGCCGGCGCCGAAGGGGTCTTCGATGATGGCGTTCAGCCCGCCCTGCACGAACTTGGCCGGGATGCCCATCACGGTCTCGGCGCCGAACCAGGTCGCGAAGGTGGTGGTGATCACCATCACCAGCGGCAGGCTGCGGCCCGCGACCGCGAAGTCCGAGGTGTTCTTCACCCGCGTGCCAGCCCACACGCCTATGCCCAGCGTGCCGAGCAGGTAGAGCACGACGAAAACGATCAGCGTGGTGTTCATGGCGGTGCGAAAAAATGAAGGCGCGGATTATGGCGGCGCACCGCCCATGCCCCGGCTAGGGGACGATGCCCAGAAAGCGGGCCGACAACCAGGTCAGCAGCACACCGCCAGCAAAACCCGCGCCCGCCCACAGCAGTGCCGACAGCAGGCGGTTGGTGCTGCGCAGCTCGCGCACCAGCGCCTGCAGCTGCGGCTCGGTGCCGCCGCCGCGGGCCTGCACCTTGAGCGCGTCGTGCAGCAGGCGCGGCAGTTCGGGCAGGAACTGCGCATAGCGCGGCGCCTCCTTCTCCAGCTGGCGCTTCAGCGCCCGCCAGCCGACCTGCTCGTTCATCCAGCGCTCCAGGAAGGGCTTGGCCGTGGCCCAGAGGTCCAGCTCCGGGTCCAGCTGGCGGCCCAGGCCCTCGACATTCAGCAGCGTCTTCTGCAGCAGCACCAACTGGGGCTGGATCTCGACATTGAAGCGACGCGAGGTCTGGAACAGGCGCATCAGGACCTGGCCCAGCGAGATGTCCTTCAGCGGCCGGTCGAAATGCGGCTCGCAGACCGCCCGCACCGCGCTCTCCAGCGCATCCACCCGGGTCTCGGGCGGCACCCAGCCCGACGCGATGTGCAGCTCGGCCACGCGCTTGTAGTCGCGCTGGAAGAAGGCGATGAAGTTCTGCGCGAGATAGTCCTTGTCCACCTCGGTCAGCGTGCCGATGATGCCGAAGTCCAGCGCCACGTAGCGGCCGAAGGTGGCCGGATCCAGGCTGACCTGGATGTTGCCGGGGTGCATGTCGGCGTGGAAGAAGCCGTCGCGGAACACCTGGGTGAAGAAGATGGTCACGCCGTCGCGCGCCAGCTTCTTGATGTCCACGCCGGCCTCGCGCAGGCGCTCGATCTGGGAGATGGGCACGCCCTTCATGCGCTCCATCACGATGACCTCGGAGCTGCACAGCTCCCAGTGCATCTCGGGCACCATGACCAGATTGAGGCCGTCCATGTTGCGGCGCAGCTGGGCCGCGTTGGCGGCCTCGCGCACCAGGTCCAGCTCGTCGTGCAGGTAGGTGTCGAACTCGGCCACCACCTCGCGGGGCTTCAGGCGCCGGCCGTCGGCCGAGAAGCGCTCCACCCAGACGGCGAGCTGGCGCATCAGCGCGAGGTCGTCGTCGATGATGTCCAGCATGCCGGGGCGCAGCACCTTGACCGCCACCTCGCGACCGTCCTTCAGCGTCGCGAAGTGCACCTGCGCAATGCTGGCGCTGGCCACCGGCTCGACGTCGAAGGTCGCGAACAGCTCATCCACCGGCCGGCCAAAGGCCCGCTCCACCAGCTCGCGCGACTGCGCGGCCGGGAATGGCGGCACACGGTCCTGCAGCTTGGCCAGCTCCAGCGCCACATCCGGCGGCAGCAGGTCGCGCCGGGTGGACAGCACCTGACCGAACTTCACGAAGATGGGTCCCAGACGCTCCAGCGCCAGGCGCAGGCGCACGCCGCGCGGCTCCTGCCATTGGCGCCCCAGGCGAGTGACCCGGCGCAACAGCCGGAAGCGCCGGCGGGTCAGCCCCGAAAGGGCAAGGTCATCCAGACCGAAGCGCCAGACCGTCCACAGAATGACCAGCAGCCGCGAGACAAACCTCATGCCGCGCCCGCGCCGCTGGGGGCCCAACGTTGCGCAAGACCCGACACCGCGGCCGCCACGCCGCGGCCGAGCTGGGCCAGCTGGCGCGCCGCCAGGGGGCCGACCAGGCCGGCCAGGTCGTCCTCGAGGTCCCAGCGCAGGTTGTCGGCCAGCCAGTTCAGGTCGCCGGCCAGGGCCGCATCGCCCTGCACCTTAATGGACGGCGTCTCACCGCTCAAAGCGCCCAGCGCCAGACGCGCCGGGTTGGCCGCATCCAGTTCCACGCGCAGATCGCCGCCTGCGGCCTCCTGCTCGCGCTCGAACAGGCCGGCGGGCGTGATGCGCAGCACCAGGTCCGGCAGCGCCGGCAGCAGCGAGGGCCAACCGGACAGGCTCACCACCAGCGTGCGCCCCGCCCAGGGGCGCAGGCGCTGCATCGCCACCGCCTCGCGGGACACCACGTGGTTGATCAACAGGACCAGACGATCCTGCAGCGCAGGAATCAGCAGGGGCGACAGGGAGGGCAAGGGCCAGGGGGCGGACATGTTTTCAATTGTAGGCAGTGGCCCCCGAACAAGGGACGGCCCTGACGAAAGCAGGCGGGGACTTGGGTGAGAATGAATCAACAACAAATTGCCCGGAATCCTGCCCGTGGCACGACCTGACTCCCGCCACGATGTTCGAGGACCGCAGCTACAAGAGGACGTTCTACAGCGCGCCGCAATCGGTCGAGTCCTTGGTCGCAGCATTCCTGGAGCCCGGCCTCATCGTGCTGTGCTTCCTGGCAGTCAGCGCCTACTTCGACGAGCCGGTGATGCGGCCGGCGCTCACGCTGTGCCTGCTGGTGTTCGCCCTCACCTTCCCCGGCCGCAACCGCTTCAATGACCACCCGGCCAGCGCGCTGGTGGATGTGCTGTCGTCCTGGCTGGTGCTGCTGGCCATCCTGCTGCTGTGCGGCTATGCGACGAACAGCCTGCACTATTTCGAGAACCGCGTGCTGCTTTGGTGGGCATTGCTCACCCCCTTGGTGCAGGTGCTGGCGGTTGCCCTGGGCCGCCAGGTGCAGCTGTGGCGCGCACGCGACCCTGCCGCGCGACGCACCGCGGTCATCGTTGGTGCCGGGGCACTGGGCCACAAGCTGGCGCGCGCACTGCGCGAGTCCCAAGGCGTGATCTGCATGGGCTATTTCGACGACCGGCACCCGGATCGCCTGCACCCCGAGGCCGGCAGCCAGACGCTGGGCCGGCTGGACCAACTGGCCCGCCATGTACGCGAGCATGGCGTGCGTGAGGTCTACATCACGCTGCCGCTGGGCTCCCAGCCGCGCATCGTGGCCCTGCTGGAGCAGGTGCAGGACACCACCGCGTCGCTGTTCTTCGTGCCCGATGTGTTCGGCATCAGCATCATCCAGGGCCGGCTGCAGGACGTCAGCGGCGTGCCGGTGGTGGGCATCTGCGAAACCCCCTTCACCGGCACCAACAAGCTGGTGAAGCGGCTCAGCGACATCCTGCTGTCTTCGATGATCCTGGTGCTGATCTCGCCGCTGCTGCTGCTGATCGCGCTGGGCGTGAAGCTCAGCTCGCCCGGGCCCGTGCTGTTCAAACAGCGCCGCAACGGCCTGGATGGCGAGGAGATCGTGGTCTACAAGTTTCGCTCCATGCGCACGCTGGAAGATGGCCAGGTCGTGAAACAGGCCACCAAGGGCGACCCGCGCATCACGCCGTTCGGCGCGCTGCTGCGCCGCACCTCGCTGGACGAGCTGCCGCAATTCATCAATGTGTTGCAAGGCCGCATGAGCATCGTGGGGCCGCGCCCCCATGCGGTGGCGCACAACGAGGAATACCGCAAGCTGATCAAGGCCTACATGGTGCGCCACAAGGTCAAGCCCGGCATCACCGGCTGGGCCCAGGTCAACGGCCTGCGCGGCGAAACCGAGACCGTCGACAAGATGAAGGCGCGTGTCGAATACGATCTGGAATACCTTCGCAACTGGTCGCTGGCGCTCGATCTGCAGATCATCCTGCGCACCATTCGACTGGTGATGTTCGACCGTCATGCCTACTGAGGGCCCCACCCAAGTGCTGCGATCCCCGCTCGTCCTCGCGCTGCTGGCGCTCCACGCGCTGCCGGCGCTGGCCGAATCCTCGCCCTACTACGCCGGGGCCACGCTGGGCCTGAGCCATGTGTCCAACATCTACCGCTCGGCGGGCGCAGGGGACTCGGACACCGTGACCTCCGCCGGTCTGCTGGCCGGGCTGGATCAGCAACTGGGGCGCCAGCGCCTGACGGTGGACGGCTCGCTGCAGGACAACCGCTACCGCAACAACAGCAGCCTCAACAACTCGTCCTACTCGCTGCGCAGCGGGTTGGACTGGCAGACCGTGGGACGCCTCTCGGGCACCGTGAGCGCGAGCAGCAGCCGTTCGCTGGCCGACTTCAATGTGGGCGGCGGCGTGAACCCCATCTTCGCGAAGAACACCGAGCGCAACGACGAGTACTCGGCCTTCGCGCGCCTGGGCACCAGCACGCGCTACACATTTGAGGCCGGTTTCACGCGCCGCACCCGCGACTTCAGCGCGGTGGAGTACGCCCGCCTGGTCTATCAGCAGAACACCACGTCGCTGGGGGTCTATGCCACGCCCGGCGCCAACCTGCGCCTGGGCCTGGTGGGGCGTCGCACACTGGGACAGAACCCCAGCTACCCGGTGGGCCTGACCTTCAACCCCAGCATCCCGGCGCTGGAAATCGTCTATGCCCCCAACGACTACCGACGCAATGACGTTGACCTGACGCTGAGCTGGAACACCGGCGGCGCCAGCGCGCTGAACGCCCGCCTCAGCGCCAGCCGCACGCGCAACAGCCTGACGCAGCTGACCAACTTCTCCGGCACCACCGGCGCGCTGGGCTGGACCTGGCAGGCGCTGAGCAAGCTGCAACTGTCGGCTCAGGTCGCGCGAGACTCGGGCCAGGAAACCCTGGTGCGCAGCGCCGATGTGAACCGGGTCTACACCAACTGGCAGCTGGGCGCGGTCTATGCCGCCACGGCCAAGCTGTCGCTGAACGCCAGCGTCAGCAGCAACCGCAGCACGCGCGCCAACAGCGACAACAGCCCGCTGTCCGACAACTACGAGAAGGCCCGCAGCCAGTCCCTGGGCCTGCGCTGGGCCTACTCGCGCAGCTTCAGCCTGGGCTGCCAATACAACCACAGCAGCCGCGACTCCAGCGTGGCGCAATATGTCTACAGCGCCAACAGCCTGGGCTGCACCGGCCAGGCCCTGATCTACTGAGTTCGCGCCCATGAGTCCCACCATCCTGCTCACCGGCGCCACCGGCTACATCGCGTCGCACACCTGGCTGGCCCTGCTGGCCGCGGGCTACCGCGTCGTCGGCGTCGACAACTTCGTCAATAGCTCGCCGGTGGTGCTGGAGCGTCTGGCCGAGTTGCAGGGCGCGCCGCTGAGCTTCGAGCGCGCCGACGTGTGCGACACCGCTGCGCTGGACGCGGTGTTCACCCGCCATCGGCCTGCCGCGGTGGTGCACTTCGCCGCTTACAAGGCGGTGGGCGAGTCGGTCGCCCAGCCACTGGCCTACTACCGCAACAACCTCGGCGGACTGGTCAACACCTGCGAGACCATGCAACGCCACGGCTGCAAGCGCATCGTGTTCAGCTCCAGCGCGACGGTCTATGGCACGCCGCAGTCGCTGCCGCTGCGCGAGGACGCGCCGACCTCGGCCACCAATCCCTATGGCGCGACCAAGCTGATGGGCGAGCAGATCCTGCGCGACCTGGGCGTGGCCGACCCAGCCTGGCAGACCGCCTGCCTGCGCTACTTCAACCCGGTGGGCGCGCACGAGAGCGGCCGCATCGGCGAAGACCCACGCGGCACGCCCAACAACCTGATGCCCTACGTCGCCCAGGTCGCCGTGGGCCGACGCGACCGGCTGTCGGTGTTCGGCGGAGACTACCCCACGCCCGACGGCACCGGCGTGCGGGACTACATCCATGTCAGTGATCTGGCCGAGGGCCATGTGGCGGCGCTGAACTGGCTGCTGGCCGGTGACCGATCGCTGACGGTCAACCTGGGCACCGGCCGCGGCTACAGTGTGCTGGAGCTGGTGCGGGCCTACGAGGCGGCCAGCGGCCGCGCCGTGCCCTACCAGATCGTCGACCGGCGCCCGGGCGACGTGGCTGCCTGCTGGGCCGACCCGGCCGCCGCACAAGCGGCGCTGGGCTGGGCCGCTAAACTCGATCTTGCGCGGATGTGCGAGGACAGCTGGCGCTGGCAGCAACGCAATCCCAACGGTTTCGGCGACGCCTGAGGCGTCGCCTGTTTTTTCTGCACCGACTATGAACACGATTTCCGTCCAGCCGGTCATCATGGCCGGCGGCTCCGGCACCCGCCTGTGGCCGCTGTCCCGGGCGGGCTACCCCAAGCAGTTTCTGGTGCTGTCGGGCAACGAGAGCCTGTTCCAGCTGGCGGCGCGCCGCCTGGCCGCGCTGGCCGCGCCGGAATTCGAACTGGCCGGCCCCTGCATCGTCGGCAACGAGGAACACCGCTTCCTGGTGCTGGACCAGCTGCGCGAGACTGGCCTGGAGCCCGAGAGCGTGCTGCTGGAACCGCTGGGCCGCAACACCGCGCCGGCGCTGACGCTGGCGGCGCTGGCCGCGCTGGAGAACGGCCAGGACCCGGTGCTGGTGGTCACGCCGGCGGACCAGACCGTCACGGCCCCCGCGGCCTTCACCGCCGCACTGCAGCAGGCGGTGCGCGAGGCGGCCGAGGGCGCCATCGTGATTCTGGGCATCGCGCCCGACCGGCCCGAGACCGGCTATGGCTATATCCGCACCGCGGCTGACGCGGCGGGCCTGGCCGTGGCCCAGTTCGTCGAGAAGCCCGACCTCGCCACGGCCCAGCGCTACCTGGGCGAAGGCGGCTATTACTGGAACGGCGGCATGTTTGTGCTGCGCGCCAGCGTGTGGATGAAGTCGCTGGAGCGCTTCCGGCCCGACATCGCCGCCGCCACCCGAGCAGCCTGGGCGGCCCGTAAGACCGACGCCAAGTTCGTGCGCCCCGGCAAGGCAGAGTTCGCGGCCGTGCCGTCCGAGTCGGTGGACTACGCGGTGATGGAGCGCTGCCCCGGCAGCGACATCGCGCTGCGCATGGTGCCGCTGGACGCCGGCTGGAACGACCTGGGGGCCTGGGAGGCCGTCTGGCAGGTGGCCGACAAGGACGAGCGCGGCAATGCCAGCGTGGGCGACGCACTGATCGCCGACAGCGACAACACGCTGGTCCATGCGACCAGCCGCCTGGTCGGTGTGGTGGGGCTCAAGGACGTGGTGGTGGTGGAGACCGCCGACGCGGTGCTGGTGTCCGACCGCGCCCGCAGCCAGGAGGTCAAGCAGATCGTCAACCGCCTGGGTGCCGAGCAGCGCGGCGAGCATGCGCTGCACCGCAAGGTCCACCGCCCCTGGGGCTGGTATGACAGCATAGACAACGGCCCCCGCCACCAGGTCAAGCGCATCATGGTCAAGCCGGGTGCGTCCTTGAGCCTGCAGATGCACCACCATCGCGCGGAGCACTGGATCGTCGTCAGCGGCACGGCCGAGATCGTCAATGGCGACAAGACCATCCTGCTGACCGAGAACCAGTCCACCTACATCCCGCTGGGCCAGACCCACCGTCTGGCCAACCCCGGCAAGGTGCCGCTGGAAATCATCGAGGTGCAGTCCGGCTCCTACCTGGGCGAGGACGACATCGTGCGCTTCGAGGACACCTACGGCCGCACCTGACGCCTCCCCATCCCACGGAGCAACAGGCCCCCGGCATCGTGGGCCTGTGCTGTTTTCAAGGCGTGCGCCCATAGGCGACACTGCCTGCATCTGAGAAATCCCATATCACCATGACCATTCTTGTCACCGGCGGCGCCGGCTTCATCGGCAGCAACTTCGTGCTGGACTGGCTGCGCCAGAGCGACGAACCCGTCGTCAATCTCGACGCACTGACCTATGCCGGCAATCTGGAAAACCTGGCCTCGCTGAGCGGCGACGCCCGCCACGTCTTCGTGAAGGGCGACATCTGCGACCGCGCGCTGATCGACCAGTTGCTGGCTACGCACCGCCCGCGTGCGCTGGTGCATTTCGCGGCCGAAAGCCATGTGGACCGCTCCATCCATGGCCCCGGCGCCTTCATGAAGACCAATGTGGACGGCACCTTCACGCTGCTGGAGGCGGCCCGCGCGTACTGGAGCACGCTGGAGGGCGAGGCCAAGGCGGCCTTCCGCTTCCACCACGTGTCCACCGACGAGGTCTACGGCTCGCTCAAGCCCGAGGATCCCCCGTTCGCGGAAACCAACCCCTACGAGCCCAACAGCCCCTACAGCGCCAGCAAGGCGGCCAGCGACCACCTGGTGCGCGCCTGGCACCACACCTATGGCCTGCCGGTGCTGACCACCAACTGCTCGAACAACTACGGCCCCCTGCACTTCCCCGAGAAGCTGATCCCGCTGATGATCGTCAACGCGCTGGCCGGCAAACCGCTGCCGGTGTACGGCGACGGCCAGCAGATCCGCGACTGGCTTTATGTGACCGACCACTGCAGCGGCATACGCGCGGTGCTGGCCGGCGGCCGGGTCGGCGAGACCTACAACATCGGCGGCTGGAACGAAAAGGCCAACATCGACATCGTGAAGACGGTGTGCGCGCTGCTGGACGAACTCAAGCCGTCCAGCGAGGGCCCCTACAGCCGCCTCATCACCTATGTGACCGATCGTCCCGGCCACGACCGCCGCTATGCGATCGACGCCCGCAAGATCGAGCGCGAGCTGGGCTGGCGCCCGGCCGAGACCTTCGAGACCGGCATACGCAAGACCGTACAGTGGTATCTGGACCACCCCGAATGGGTGGCACGCGTGCAAAGCGGCGCCTACCGCGACTGGGTTGCCAAGCAATACGCGGCATGAGCAAGTGCATGAGCGAGCACCGGGCCACCCCGAATCGGTCATGTGCGACGCGGGGCGAGGAGCCGACATGAAGATCCTGCTGCTGGGCCCCAACGGCCAACTCGGCTGGGAGCTGCAACGCTCGCTGGCCGTGGCCGGCGAGGTGGTGGCGTTGGACCGCCACCACGGCGGCGACCTGGCCAATGCACCGGCCCTGCTGGCCGCGGTGCAGGCGGTCGCCCCCCAGGTCATCGTCAATGCCGCGGCCTACACCGCGGTGGACAAGGCCGAGAGCGAGCCTGCCCTGGCCCGCCAGATCAACGCCGACACGCCCGCGCTGCTGGCCATAGAGGCCCGGCGTCTGGGCGCGCTGATGCTGCACTATTCCAGCGACTACGTGTTCGACGGCAGCGGCAGCGCGCCGCGAGACGAGGACGCCCCCATCGCTCCGCTGAGCGTCTACGGCCGCACCAAGGCCGAAGGCGAGGACGCGATACGCGCGAGCGGCTGCCAGCACCTGATCCTGCGCACCAGCTGGGTCTATGCGGCCCGCGGCGGCAATTTCGCCCGCACCATGCTGCGCCTGGCCGCGGAGCGCGAGCAGCTCAAGGTGATCGCCGACCAGATCGGTGCGCCCACCGGCGCCGACCTGCTGGCCGACCTGTCGGTCCACATGCTGCGCGCCACGCGGGCCAATCCGGCGCTGGGCGGCACCTACCACGCGGTCGCCGGCGGCGAGACCAGCTGGCACGCTTACGCCTGCCACGTGATCGAGTTCGCCCGTACGCGCGGCGTGCCGCTGAAGGTGGCCGCCGATCAGGTGCTACCCATCAGTACCGAGCAATACCCGACCCCGGCGCGCCGCCCGCTGAACTCGCGCCTGTCCACCGCAAGGCTGCAGCAGCGCTTCGGCCTCACGCTGCCGCCCTGGCAGCAGGGCGTCACGCGACTGCTGAACGAAATCCTCTGAGCCTGGAGACCTGATGAACCACAAGAACCGCAAGGGCATCATCCTCGCCGGCGGCTCCGGCACGCGCCTGCATCCGGCCACGCTGGCCGTCAGCAAGCAGCTGCTGCCGGTCTACGACAAGCCCATGGTCTATTACCCGCTGAGCACGCTGATGCTGGCGGGCATACGCGACATCCTCCTGATCAGCACGCCCCAGGACACGCCGCGCTTCGAGGCACTGCTGGGCGACGGCGCGCGCTGGGGTCTGAACATCAGCTACTGCGTGCAGCCCAGTCCCGACGGCCTGGCCCAGGCCTTCATCCTGGGCCGGGACTTCGTCGGCGACTCGCCGAGTGCACTGGTGCTGGGTGACAACATCTTCTACGGTCACGACTTCGCCGGCCTGCTGGACAACGCGACCGCGCGCACCCAGGGCGCCAGCGTGTTCGCCTACCACGTGCACGACCCCGAGCGCTACGGCGTCGTCGAGTTCGACGCCGCCAGACGCGCGCTGTCCATCGAAGAAAAGCCCAAGGCGCCCAAGAGCAACTACGCGGTGACCGGCTTGTACTTCTATGACGAGCAGGTCTGCGACATCGCCGCCAGCATCAAGCCCAGCGCGCGCGGCGAGCTGGAGATCACCGACGTGAACGCGCACTACCTCGCCCAGGGTCAGCTGAACGTGGAGATCATGGGCCGCGGCTATGCCTGGCTGGACACCGGCACCCACGACAGCCTGCTGGAGGCCGGTCAGTTCATCGCCACGCTGGAGAAGCGCCAGGGCCTCAAGGTGGCCTGCCCCGAGGAAATCGCGTTCCGTGCCGGCTGGATCAACGCCGAGCAGCTCGAGGCCCTGGCCAGGCCCCTGGCCAAGAACGGCTACGGCCAATACCTGCTGAAACTGCTGACCGAAAAGGCGTTCTGAGCCATGTTGCTGAAGGTCACCCCGGCCGCCCTTCCCGAGGTGCTGGTCGTCGAGCCCAAGGTGTTCGGCGACTCACGCGGCTTCTTCACCGAGAGCTGGAACGAGGCCCGCTTCAACGAGGCGCTGGGCCGCGAGGTGCATTTCGTGCAGGACAACCACTCGCGCTCGTCGCGCGGCGTGCTGCGCGGTCTGCACTACCAACTGGACCCTCATCCCCAGGGCAAGCTGGTGCGCTGCGTGTCCGGCGCGGTCTTCGACGTGGCCGTGGACCTGCGCCGCTCCAGCCCCAACTTCGGCCGCTGGGTGGGCTACGAGCTGAGCGCCGACAATCACCGCCAGCTGTGGATTCCGCCGGGCTTCGGTCACGGCTTCGTCGTGGTCAGCGAAACCGCAGACTTCCTCTACAAAACCAGCGGCCGCTACGCGCCCGAGTGCGAGGGTGCGGTGCGCTGGGACGACCCGGCGATAGGCATCGCCTGGCCGCTGGAGGGGCTCACGCCCCAGCTGTCGGGCAAGGACCAGATCGCGCCGCTGCTGGCCGACGCCCGCGTGTTCGACTGAATCCGCGCAGGCGATCCGCAAACGACCGGCCCTCTCGGGCCGGTTTTGCTTTCAGTGCGTGTCCAGCACCGGCAGGCGCTTCACGAGGTCATCCACCGCCTTGACCTGCTCCAGGAAGGGCTTGAGCTGCGAAAGCCGCAGCGCACTGGGGCCATCGCACAGCGCCTTGGCCGGATCGGGGTGGGACTCCAGGAACAGTCCCGCCAGGCCCAGCGCCATGCCCGAGCGTGCCAGCTCGGTGACCTGGCCGCGCCGACCGCCGGACGCGGCGGCGCCCGACTCGCGCTGCTGCAATGCATGGGTCACGTCGAAGATCACCGGCTTGTTGCCGCTGACCTGCTTCATCACGCCAAAGCCCAGCATGTCGACCACCAGGTTGTCATAGCCGAACTGCGCACCGCGATCGCACAGCATCAGCTGGCCGTTGCCGCTCTCCTCGAACTTCTCGACGATGTTCTTCATCTGCGGCGGGCTGACGAACTGCGGCTTCTTGATGTTGATCACGCGGCCGGTCTTGGCCAGCGCGGTCACCAGGTCGGTCTGGCGCGCCAGGAAGGCCGGCAGCTGCAGCACATCGCACACGGCGCCCACCGGATCGGCCTGCCAGGGCTCGTGCACGTCGGTCAGCACCGCCACGCCGTGCGCCTTCTTCACCGCCTCGAAGATCTTCAGGCCGGCATCCAGGCCCGGGCCGCGGTAGCTATGGATGGAGCTGCGGTTGGCCTTGTCGAACGAGGCCTTGAACACATAGGGAATGCCCAGCTCGCGCGTGACGCGCACATATTCGCCGCACACGTCCACCGCGAACTGCTCGGACTCCAGCACATTCACGCCGCCGAACAGCACGAAGGGCGCGGCGTTGTCGACGGTGATGTCGTTGATCTTGACCATGATGTCTCTCTGAAAACAAAGCGGGCCGGCCGCAGCACGCGCGCCGGCCCGCTTGAGGCGGGATTGTGCCCCGGGCCCGCTCAGCTGCGGCCTATGCCGCGGTACTCGATGCCCAGCGTGCGCAGCAGCACCGGGTCGTAGAGGTTGCGGCCGTCGAAGATCACCGGCTGCTTCAGCGCGGCCTTGATCGCGTCGAAGTCCGGCGTGCGGAATTCCTTCCACTCGGTGACGATCAACAGCGCATCCGCGCCCTGCAGCGCGGCCTCGGCGCGCTCCACCAGGGTCACGTCGTCGCGCGGGCCCAGGATGCGCGCGGTTTCCTTCATGGACACCGGGTCGTAGGCCGCCACGGTGGCACCGCGCTTGACCAGTTCGTCGATGATGACCAGCGACGGCGCCTCGCGCATGTCGTCGGTGTTGGGCTTGAAGGCCAGGCCCCACAGCGCGAAGCGACGGCCTTTCAGGTCGGCCCCGAAGCGCGCCACCACCTTCTCAACCAGCACGCGCTTCTGGTGCTCGTTGGCCTCCTCGACCGCGGTCAGCACCTTGAGCGGCAGCCCCTCGTCGGCCGCGGCCTTGACCAGCGCCTTCACATCCTTGGGGAAGCAGGAGCCGCCGTAGCCCGCACCGGCGTACAGGAACTGGTAGCCGATGCGCGGGTCCGAGCCTATGCCGCGACGCACCCACTCGATGTCCGCGCCCACCTTCTCGGCCAGCAGCGCCAGCTCGTTCATGAAGCTGATGCGCGTGGCCAGCATCGCATTGGCCGCGTACTTGGTGAACTCGGCGCTGCGCACGTCCATCACCAGCATGCGGTCCTGCGTGCGATTGAAAGGCGCATACAGCGCGCGCATCAGCAGCGTGGCCTGCTCGTCGTCCGAGCCCACGATGATGCGGTCGGGCTTCATGAAGTCGTCGACCGCCGCGCCCTCCTTCAGGAACTCGGGGTTGGACACCACCGCATAGGCCATGTCGCCCAGGCCGCGCTTGACCAGCTCTTCCTTGACCGCCGCCCTCACCTTGTCGGCCGTGCCCACGGGGACCGTGCTCTTGTCGACGATGACCTTGTAGTCGGTCATGCGCTGACCGATGGAGCGCGCCGCAGCCACCACGTATTGCAGGTCGGCCGAGCCGTCTTCATCGGGCGGCGTGCCCACGCCGATGAACAGCAGCGTGCCATGCTGCACCGCGAAGTCCACGTCGGTCGTGAACTGCAGACGGCCCGCGGCCACATTGCGCTTCACCACCTCCAGCAGGCCGGGCTCGTGGATGGGGATCTCGCCGTCATTGAGGATGCGGATCTTTTCAGGGTTCACATCCAGGCACACCACGTGGTTGCCCATCTCGGCCAGGCAGGCGCCCGTGACCAGACCGACGTAGCCCGTGCCTATGGCGGTGACTTTCATTCTTGGCCCTTTCTCAGTTGCCTCAGTTGCGATTCACGCGTTTGTAATGCGCGCGCGTGACAGCGCGGTGGACATCAGACCCCGTAGTAGCCGCGGTACCAGTCGACGAAGCGCTGCACGCCCTCCGGCACCGGCATGGCCGGGCGGAAGCCCGTCCAGGCGGCCAGTTCTTCCACATCCGCATGCGTGGCCGGCACATCGCCGTCCTGCAGCGGCATGAAGTTCTTCACCGCCTCGCGGCCAACGGCGCGCTCGATGGCCTCGATGAAGCTCATCAGCTGGATGGGGGCGTGGTTGCCGATGTTGAACACGCGGTAGGGCGCGCTGGAGCGCGCCGGATCGGCCTCGGCCGGGTCGTAGGCCGGGTCGGCGGTGGCCGTGCGATCCAGCACCCGCACCACGCCCTCGGCGATGTCGTCGATGTAGGTGAAGTCGCGAATCATCTGGCCGTGGTTGAACACATTGATGGGCCGGCCCTCCAGGATGGCCTTGGTGAACAGGAACAGCGCCATGTCCGGGCGCCCCCAGGGACCATACACGGTGAAGAAGCGCAGCCCCGTGGTCGGCAGGCCGAAAAGATGTGAGTAGGTGTGCGCCATCAGCTCGTTGGCCTTCTTGGTGGCCGCGTAGAGGCTGATGGGGTGGTCCACACTGTGATGCTCGGAAAAGGGCATCAGCGTGTTGCCGCCATACACGCTGGAGCTGGACGCATAGGCCAGGTGCTGCACGCCGTTGTGGCGGCAACCCTCCAGGATGTTGGTGAAGCCGACGATGTTGCTGTCGATGTAGGCGTGCGGGTTCTCGATGGAATAGCGCACGCCGGCCTGAGCGGCCAGGTGCACCACGCGGTCGAAGCGCTGTTCGGCGAACAGCCGGGCCATGCCCTCACGGTCGGCCACGTCCATCTTGACGAAGCTGAAGCCCGGCAGCTTCTGCAGACGCGCCAGACGGTCGTGCTTGAGCTGGGGGCTGTAGTAGTCATTCAGGTTGTCCAGGCCCACAACCTCGTCGCCCCGACCCAGCAGGATCTGGCTCACATGCATGCCGATAAAGCCGGCGGCGCCGGTGACAAGAACTTTCACGATGTGGTCCTAGCAATTAATCCGCGGCCCGTCCGCCTGATGCCCGGGATTCTCGCCCGAGCCCTGTGCGCTCCGGCGCTTGTTGTCCCCCGGGCCCCTCAAAGACGGGCCCCCTCAGCCCCCCAAGAAGTAGGGCCCAGGCCACAGGCAGGAAGTCACGGCCTCCGGCGCAGTGCCGATGAACGGTAGCTGGACTTCGTGCGCCCCGGGGTCAGAATTTGCAAGCTCCACCCCGAAGCCCGGCCAACGCACCGTCCGAGTGCAACCGGTCCTCCCAGCCCGCTCTGCTGCCCCATCGCCATGCCCTACCTGCCCCCCCGCGCCGCCTGCCTGCAACAACTGCTTGCCAGCTCCGCCGTCCTCCTGGCGGCCTGCGGGGGTGGCGCAGACGAATCGGCGCCCAACGCGGCGGCCACAGTGACCCCCAGCACCGAGGCGTCCGCCTCCGCCAGCGCCGCCTCCGCGGTGGACCCCAGCGCCTCAACGGCGTCCAGCGCATCCGCAGACGCGATTGCCAGCGGCGTGCTGGCACTTGCCAAGGCCCAGGCGGCCGCAACGCGCAGCACCGCCGACGCAACGGCCAAGACACCCCTGCCCGCGCCCGGATCCATCGCCACCACGACACCAACCGGCATCACTACCGTCAACGGCACGGGCACCGCGGGCTCGGCCACTGGCACAACGGGTTCGCCCGCAGCAATAAGTGCCACGGGCAGCTCCAGCAATCCCCCCCCCGCCGTCACGCCCGCCACGCCGCCGACCATCACGCCGGTCAAGGGCCTGGTGGGCACCACGACCACCGCCACGCCCGTGGTGTTCAACGCGCCGCTGAGCAGTGCCCCTGGCGACGTGATCTCGCTGCAGGGTGAGAACTTCGGCAGCAGCCCCAGCGTCTATCTCGTGGACACGACCGGCAAGCGCCTGGCCAGCCTGTCCGTGATCAGCAGCTACGCCGGTAGCGCGCTCACTGCCCGGCTGCCCAGCACTGCCGCCGGCGCGCTGATCGTGCAGGTGGACAACGGCGGCGCGTTGAGCAGCCCCGTGAAGCTGAACGCCGCCCGCCCCTACCACCTGGATGCGCTGCAGATCAGCGCAGGCGGCCAGTTCCGGCTGTTCGGCCGCAACCTGCTCAGCGGCAGCCAGGCTCCCAGCGTCAGCGTCGACGGCCTCGCCGCCAAGGTGGACATCGCCAAGAGCGACGAGCACATGCTGGTGCTGACCGCACCCGCCAGCCTGAAGGCCAATGCGCGCGCCAGCATCGTGGTGGACAACCGCAACGGCTCAGGCCCGGCCACGCTGGACCGCCCCGTCGAGGCCGTGGCCGGCAAGGGCACCGATCCCTTCGGCCTGGGGGTGGGCTGGGGTGACGGCTTCTCCGCGATTTCCGGCCAAGTCGTGAACGCGGCCACCGACAGCCGCCTGAACCGCAAGGTGAAATGTGACGGCAGCAGCGACGATGCCGGCGCGCTGCAGGACGGCATCGCGCTGGCCACCAAGCTGGGTGGCGCCGTGGTGCAATTGCCGGCCGGCACCTGCGTCTATACCCAGAGCCTGACACTGGCGTCCAAGGTGGTAGTGCGCGGCGCCGGCAAGGGCAAGACCACGCTGCGCTACGCCGCTGCCAACCCGGGCACCCATGCGCTCTGGGCCAAGTCGCAGGATCTGCTGGGCCTGGCGGACCTGTCGGTGGACATCACCAAGGCCAACACCGAAACCAGCAACCTGCAGGGCAACCGCCGCCTGTTCGTGAAGAACGTGTCGCTGTCGCTGAACGGCGGCATCCAGATGTTCTGGAAGGACAACACCAACTTCGCGGTGGTCGGCACCGACATCGTGCAGCCGGTCAATGACCGCCAGAACGGCCCGCTCTACATGGGCAACAACAGTGGTTTGAGCTTCACCGGCAACACCATCACCTTCGCACACGGCTCACCCAGCATCCCGCGCTGCAGCGACGCCTACCTCTCGGGCAACCGTATCACGCGCGATGTGCGCAATGCGATGAATGCCAGCAGCATCGTGCACAGCCTGGCCATCGACTTCGCCCATCGGGTCGCCATCATCGGCAACACCTTCGACGTGCTCGGAGGCCCGATCACCAACAAGACCCGCAATGACGGCGAGACCCTGCTGACCGAAGGTGGCGCGCTCAATCGCACCGAGAACATAGGCACGGTCACCGGCGCCACGACCAACACGCTGGTGGACACCAACAACACCCTCAACGTGATGCCCTTCAATGACGGGCAGTTGCCGCCCAACTACGGCGTGGCCATCGTCAGCGGCAAGGGCGCGGGCCAGCACCGCCGCGTCACCGGCTACAGCGGCAAGACGCTCAGCCTCGAGACCGCCTGGGACGTGATCCCCGACAGCAGCAGCCGCTATGCGACCTTTGTGTGGGGACTGGAAAAGGCGCTCATCAAGAACAACACCTTGAAGGACAACCCCCGCGGCATCTGGATCTACCAGACCGCCGCCCTTGACGTCGACATCGTCGGCAACACCATCACCGAGGGGGGCGGCATCTACGTGCGCGCCGGCCAGCTGACCAGCAGCAAGCTCTTCACGCCCATCTTCGGCATACGCATCGCGAAGAACAGCATCAGCAACACCACGCGCCAGTGGTCCAGCTATGTGAACATCAACTTCACGCGCATGGACGCCTCGGACTTCGGCTACGCCGTCATCAACACCGAGATCCGCCAAAACCAGCTGACGGCCAACTCGCCCAACCTCATCATGAACCAGGAGCTCAGCACCAGCTCCGAGGGCTATGAGGTCATCATGCTGGGCGAAGGCAGCGCGCAGTCGCTGCTGCTGAGCCAGGCCCGGTTGCTGGGCACGGTGTTTCAGTCCAACAGTTGCAGGAACTGCAACCGCCTCATTGGCACCAGCGCAGCCGCCTACGCCACCGCCATCGAGGCCAATCAGCTGACCAACTAGGGCTGGCTTGCGCCCATCAGCAAAGACCTGACCCCTGCCGCGAAGGCCGACCAGGTGGTGGCCTGCCGGGCATGCTGCAACGCTGCCCGCGCCAGGCGGCGATAGGTGTGCGGCGAGGCCAACACCTCCTCGATCGCTTGTGCCAGCGCCAGTCCGTCGGCATCGGGTGGACACAGCCGCCCGGTCATGCCATCCACCACCACCCCTGGAACACCCTGCACCGCCAGGGCCACGCAGGGCAGCCCCCAGGATTGGGCCTCGGCAAACACCAGGCCATAGCACTCGGCCTGCGAGGGCAGCAGGAAAAGATCCGCTGCCCGGTAGGCCTGCTCCAAGCGTTGCTGGTCGCTGGGCTGCGCGGGCGACAGGAAGCCCAGCACATCCACCCAGGACCGCAGGGCTTGCGGCACCTCCGGCGTGCAACCGATCACGACGAGCCGTGCCGGCATGCCTCGGGCGTGGAGTTGCGCCAGGGCCTCCAACGCCAGAGGCCCTCCTTTGCGCACCCAGTCCCGGCCCACAAACAAGAGGTTCAGCGAGCGACCCGGCTTGCCATCGATCTGCCGATCGAGCACCTCGGCCGCCAGGGGTGAGGCCCGATTGGCACCAAACGGCAGACAGTGCAAACGAGAGGCAGGCACGCCATACCGCTCGCGGGCCTGTTCGCAGGCCCAGGGTGTGGGAAAGATCAGGCCACTCAGATCCCGTGCGGCCTGCGCCTCCAGGCGTGCATAGCGAGCAGCGAGATCGGGCAACGGCTCGTAGCGCGCATAGGCCTCCTTGTAGGCCATCCACGGCGCATCCGAAACCATGTAGGTCGGGCAGCCCAGCGGGCCCGCATGAATCAGATGCTGGCTGGAAATACTCAGCACATGGGAAGGCCGCACTTCGCTCACCGCGGCGCGCAGACGTGCCCCGCAGTGGCGCAAGGTGGGCGCGCTCATCCACAGAGGGCGCTGCGCCTGGCCACGCAGCAGCCGCATCAGCACCGGCAGGGGCCGCTTGACCGAGCGCAGCGTCTGCAACACCGTCACCCGCGCGAACTCCGCACGCAAGGCGTTGACCATGTGGTACGGCGTGCCGCTCCAGGCGGCCGGCGAATCCGCGTCCTCGACCGTCGCGATCAGCAGGTGCTCTTGGTTGCTTTGCAAGGGGTTCTCACATGAAGTGGCGGCAGGGGCGACGCTCAGCCGGCAACGCGCTCGCGCAAAAAGGCTGCCAGTTGGCCGAAGCCCGCAGGATGCGGATGGATGTCGTCCTTGTAGAGGGCGGTGCAATCCCGCCAACCGGCAAACTCACCCAGAGAGTGAACCTCGGTGGCGCCCGCAGCCAGCAGCAACGGCTTGAAGCGCTCCAGGCGGGCCTGCCGCAGCGCGGGCGCCTCGCACTCCGCCCTGTCAGGGTAGAGAACGAACTTCAGCGGCTTGCCCGGGTTGGCCCGGGCAAACTCGGCCAGCAGTTGCAGCGGCTCGCGGGCCGGCACCGCCAGCCCTGCCGGCGGCTCGGTCGGACAGGCGGTCTTGAGCAGGTATTTCTGCGCCAGGTACAGCGTCGCCACGCGCGGGTGCTCGCGCGGGTGGGTGGTCTCACAGGTCCAGGAAGACGGCCGGTCGAAGTCACCCGAATTCAGCACGAACACGATCTCGTTCATCTGCCGGACCACACGGGGATGCTGGGCCAGGTAGGTCAGCTCGTTCTGCAAGCCCCAGGAGCCGGCGGCCACGGGCCACACCCGCAAAGGGGTCAGAGCTTGCAGTTGCGCCCCCAGGCGCTCGTGGGCTGCATACGGGTTGCCGCCCCAGACGATGCTGTCGCCGATCAGCAGCACATTGCCCTGAGGCGCGGGCCGGAAGGGCGGCGCACTCATGTGCAGCTCATTGACCTGCCAGTCGTTGCGGTTCAGGTAGCGCCCCTGCTGGTTGGCCACCGGGATGTAGCCGATCTCCGCATTGGCCTCGTAGACCGGGAAATCCATCAGGCCCAGCAGGCGCACGCCAGCCTCCACCACGCCAAGCAGCAGTAGCAAGGCACCTACTCCCCACAGCCCCTGGCGCCATCGCCGGTCGGGCTTGCTGACAGACCTCGTGCTCATGGCACCCTCCCCTTGGTTTTATGCGTGTCTTCTCAAGCCTCGCCGGTCAACGCGGCGAGGTCGTACTCCAGCTGTCGCAGCACCGCCGGCATGGCCAGGCGATCTTCCGCGAAGCGTCGCGCAGCCTCACCCAGCTGCTGGCGACGCATGGGCTCGGCCCGCAATGCGAGGATGGCGTCGGCCAGCGCCGGCGCGTCGCCGGGTGGCACCACCAGGCCACAACTGCCCACGACGCTTGCGATCTCGGTCTCGGGGCGGGCCGTGGCGATCACCGGCCGGCCACTGGCCAGCATGCCGGTCAGCTTGGACGGCAGCACCAGGTCCTCGGCGTCCACGCTCTGCGTCAGCAGATGCACATCCGCCAGGCCCAGCAATTCGCCCAGGCGCTCGAAGGGCTGCAGCGGCAGCAGCTTGAGCTGGGGCAGCGTCTGGGCGGCACGCTCCAGCTCGGGCTTCATGACCCCATCGCCGCAAACGACGAACACGATGTCCGGATACGCCGCCAGCCGGCGCGCGACCTCGGGGATGAGATGCAGCCCCTGCTTGCTGCCCAGCGTGCCGGAGAACAGCAGCACGAAGGCCCCGTCCGGCAGCCCCAGCTCCGCGCGGTAGGCACTGGGCCGGGCCAGCGGCTGGATGTGGGCCACATCCACCCAGTTGGGCAGGCTGCGCACCGCAGAAGCCGGCACCTGCTTCTCGTGCAGGCGCTCGATCATCTTGCGCGAGATGGACGACACCACGTCGAAGCGCCGGTACAGCCAGCGCTCCAGGCCGCTGACCCAGCGGCGCAGGCGCTGCCCCTTGAGCAGGCCCATCTGGAAGGCCACGTCGACCTCGAAATCCTGGATATGCAGCCAAGCTGCCCCGCCAGCCACACGCGCCAGCAGCGCCGCCCCGGGCGCGCACACCAGCGCGGGCGCGACCACCATCACCACCTGCGGCCGCCAGCGCCACTGCGCCAGCAGCACGGGGAGCGAGCTGATCGCGAAGCTCACCAGATGCAGCAGCCGTTTGAGGCCGCCCGGTGTCTGCGGCACCCACAACGGGGCACGGAACACCTCCACACCCTGCCAGCGCTCACGCCGGTAAGGCGGCCAGCCGTAGGCCGAGCCCAGCTTCCAGGCCGGGTAATAGGGCGGCGCGCAGACCACGCGCACCTCATGCCCCTGCGCGGCCAGCCAGGCGGCCATCTCGCCGGAGTACTTGCCGATGCCCGTGGGCTCGGGGGCGAAGTTCGCCGAGTAGATCAGCAGCTTCACGCCATGCCTTCCATGGCGTTGCAAAGCAGCGCCTTCAACTGCGCCCTCACCCTGCAATGCTCCGGCCCCGCGTGCGCTTGAACACCGCAGGGTTGCCGGCCCAGACGGTCCAGGGCTCGTCAATGCTGCGCGCCACGACCGCACGCGCGGCGACCACACAGCCCTCAGGGATGGAGACGCCCGGCCCCACGAAGGACTCCGCGCAGATCCACGCATGCGCGCCTATCGAGATGGGCTTGGCCACAAGCTGGAAGTTGGGGGAATCGATGTCGTGCGTGCCACCGCACAGATGCGCCCCCTGCGAGATCATCGCGCCCCCGGCCACAGTAAGCGGCGCCATGTTGTAGAGGTGAGCACCACCACCGAAGCCGACACGGTCGCCCACACTGAGCTGCCATGGCGCCCAGATGCGCACGCTGGACGCGAAATGCACATCACGCCCCAGACGCGCGCCGAAGAGTCTAAGTAGCAGGTTGCGCCATCCATAGGCGAACCAGGGGCTGGGCCTGAACAGCAGCGTCCAGACCAGCCACCAGAGCGCACGCGCCATGCGATTGCGCAGACTGAACGAGGGCTGCGTGTAGGGATCGTTGCCTTGAAGAATCATGACGGGTCTGCCGTGAGTCGGGTTGCAGGTCAGCCAGGGCGTGCGGCTTTCACGCGGCCCAAGGTTGCGACCAGGGCCTCGGCCATGCGCTCGACGCTGAATTGCGACGCGAACAGCTGCTGGCCCTGACGGGCCATGTACTGGCGTTGCGCGTCGTCCAGGGTCAGCCAGCGCTGCAGGGTCTGCGTCGTGCCCTCCAGCGTGTCGGGGGCCACCAGGCCGGCGCCGGCCTGCTCGATCTCGCGCCAGATGTTGACCTTGTCCGAGATCAGCACCGGCAGGCCGCAGCCCAGGGCCTCTGCCACCGCGATGCCGAAGTTCTCCTGGTGGGAGGGCAGCACGAAGGCCTCGGCGGCATAGAAGGCGCCCCACTTGAGGTCGCCCTGCAGCATGCCGGGCCAGACGATGCGCTCGGCCACGCCCAGCGAGCGGGCCAGCGCCTGCAACTCGGAAGCCCAGCCGGTCTGGTCAGGCCCGGCCATCACCAGTATGAGGCTGGGGTCGCTCGCGGCCACACGAGCGAAGGCCTGGATCTGCAGGTCACAGCCCTTCTTCTCGTGGATGCGGGACAGGAACAGCAGCAGACGACGGCCCTGCAGGCTCGGGTATTGCGCAAAGAAGGCCGCACGCAGGCGCTCACCGTCCTGCGGCGGCGTGCGCGTGCCAAACGGCGTGACCACCTCGCGGGCCTGATAGAGCCAGAAGGACTGGCGCGCGAGCACCCGCTCCTCCTCGCAGGTGAAGAGCACGGCTGCCGCATCGCGCAGCACCCGATACTCGGCCCAGGGCCAGTAGCACCATTTCTTCAGGTGCTTGAGCGGGTAGGTGCGCTTGAACCAGGGGTCCAGCATGCCGTGGGTGAACACCACATAGGGCAGTCCCAGGCGCCGCAGCGCGCGCCAGGTGCCGAAGCTGTGGTACTGCCACAGGCCGTCGATGACGATGCCATCGTAGCGTCCGGCGTTTGCGAGCATCCAGGGCAGCAGCCGGCTGCTGTAGCCATAGCCGCCCGATGCCGGCCCCAGCGCGTGGACCGGCAGCGGAAAATCACGCAGGTAGGGCGCGTCCGGCGGGTCCAGCGTGAGCACCTCGGTTTGATGGCCGGACTTCTGCAGCTCCAACCCGACCTGGCGCACCCCCTCCATGGGCCCGCCCCCCTTGGGGTCCACGCTGGGCAGCACATGCAGGTGGTTCTTGCAGGTGTCAGTGCTCATGGCCGACTCCCGGAGCCTGGCCGATCACCTCGCGATAGATGGCGAGATAAGCCTGCAGCGCACGGCCCTGCGCAAAACCTGACGCCCATTGCACGCAGGCTGCTGACCGGCGCTGGCGCTCGGCCTCATCGGCCCGCAGCAAATCATCCAGTTGATCCGCACCCTGGCGGCACCAGGCCTGCTTATCGGCGTTCGCCTTCAGGCGCGGCAGGTAGCGCGCCTCGGGACCGCCGATCTCGTTCATAGGTGCATCGTCGGTGGTGAGGACCGGGCAGCCGGCCGCCTGGGCCTCCAGGATGGGCCAGCCAAAGCCTTCGGCATGGCTGGGGAAAAGCAGCGCCTGGGCGGCACCGTAGACCTGCTCCAGCGTCACCGCATCCAGGCCGGACACGCAATGCACCCGCGCCTGCGACGGCAGGGGCTTCAGCGAGCGGGCCAGGTCGGCCGGGCCGAAAGGCCCGATCAGCCACAGCGGCAGCGGCTGGGCGTGGCGGCTGGCATATTCGGCGTAGAGACCTAGCACACCCGGCAGGTTCTTGTACCACTGGCCCCCACTGATATGGACCAGGCAGCCGGTCGCCGGCATGGGCAGGCCGCGCGCCTGCAGGGCGCTCACCGCGGCTTCTAGGCCCAGCGCACGGAAGGGGTGGTTGAGGTCGTTGTAGACCACGTCCGTCAATGCAGCGTCAACGCCGCCGAACGCGATGAGGTCCGTCTGGGTACGGCGGGAAATGCAGATGAAGCGCCGCCCATGGCGGAAGCCGCGACGGATGTAGCGCTGGTAGACGCGACCGCTCCAGCGCGTCGGGTTCTCGGGCACCAGCCCCTGCGCAGAGCGCAGCGCCAGCAAGTCGTGCACATGGATCACATGCGGCAGGTGCTGCACCAGCGGCACCCAGGGGCCCAGCGCCTGGTCGGCGAACACGTACAGCGTGTCGGGATGCGCTTCGCGCAGCTGGCGCCGCACCCAGCGCGGGAACAGCAGGTACTGGTCCACATAGCCGGCCCACTTGCCCAGGCGGGTACCCGCGAACCAGGGCTGCAGCACCGGCTGCGGCGACCAGCGCTGCACCTCGTGGCCCAGCGCCTGATAGGCGGACGCCAGCATGCCGGCAAAGCGCGGCATGCTAAAGGAATCGAGAAACGACGGGTGCTCGAAGAGGACTATCCTCACGCCCCGCCCCTGGCGAGCGCCACCTGAAGCGACCGCGACCGCGTGAACGGCAGCAGGCGCAGGCCCAGCGAGGCCCCAGCGATGGCCACCGTGTAGATCAGCACGTTCTGCGGCAGACCACGCACGAGGTTGCTCAGCAGGCCGGTGATGGACTCGGTGCAGATGCCGTACTGGAACATGGGCCAGATGGCCAGCAGGCCCAGCGCCGACATCGAGACGCGACCGGACAAGCCGACATAGGCCAACAGGTCTATGGACCAGAACACCACGAAGAACAGCAGGAACATCACCGGCAGAAAGGCCGGGCCGAACAACGCCAGCCCGTGTGCAACGCCCGAGCCGGTGCGGAAGCCCCCCACCTTGCCGGTGGCTCCGAGGTAGCTCATGTAGTCGCCCATGGAGAAATTGGATTCCTTCTTGGTCAGGTCCACACCGAGCGCGTCCAGCGCGGGCTGCGGCAGGATGGACCAGAGGAAGTCGACCGTCGTGTCGGCCAGGCGATCGCTGTCGGCACCGGACAGCCGGGAGCCGAAGTACAGCGCGTTGTCATGGAACTTGGTCTCGACCAGGCGGCCCTTGAGTTCCGAATTGAAGTAGACCTCGTCGTAATTGCTGTTGAGACTGACAAACTGGCCCGCCTTGCGCTCGGCCTTGAGCAGGTCGTCGCGCTGGAAGTTGTAGAGCGTGTTCTCGACCATGCGGAAGATGTCCACATGGCCGCGGTCCTTGCGGGCGATGCGCATGGCGGTGACCAGGTCGTCCACCGGGTAGCTCAGCACCGCCAGACCGGCGGCCAGCACCACGCCGTAGACCGCGAACTTGGGCTTGAAGCGCGCCTGGCTGCGCAAGGCGGTGAGCGCGAGAAACAGCGACACGGTCATCAGGCCGGACAGCATCATGCCGCGCGCATTGGCCGCCATGGCCAGCACCGCAATGAAGACCGCGTAGGCCGCAACGAACAGGATCTGCCGGTGCAGGCGCGCATAGGCTGAGCCGAACTCCACGATGAAGATGGGGATCAGGAACGGCGCCCAGGCCAGAAAGCTCATGCCGTGGAAGACCCGACCCACGGTGGTGGGGATGCCGCCGAACACGATGCCGAACAGCCCCAGCACCGAGACCGCCCACAGCACGGCCGGCCGCGGCGGCGTGTACAACCCGATCGCACGCAGCAGGCTGCGCAGCGGGCCTTCGCGGAACGTGAGCGCACTGGGCGCCCGCTCGTTGCGGCGGCTGAACAGTCGATAGGCGCCATGGGCGGCCATCGCGGTCCACTGGTAGGCCGCAAGCCAGCCGAAGGTCGTGCCGGGTTGGCGCAGAAAGCGGGTGATGGCCTCGCCGTCCGCACTCTGGAACAGCAGC
Organism: uncultured Roseateles sp.; assembly: GCF_913777145.1. GTDB lineage: Bacteria > Pseudomonadota > Gammaproteobacteria > Burkholderiales > Burkholderiaceae_C > Pelomonas. Next base: position 22,379 of record NZ_CAJYPS010000014.1, on the reverse strand, counting down.
GCGCCCATCTGCGTGGTGAAGCAGAAGCCGAACAGCGCGAACGTGGACAGCGGGTGGGTGTCCAGCGCTCGGGTCCAGTAGATGTAGAGCAGCACCGACAGCGAGGACGCGGTCACGATGCAGGCTACACCCACGTTCTCCACGCTGGGGTTGATGACCATCTGGGCCACCAGGGCCGCCAGCACTAGCACGGCGACCCCGAGCAGCAGCGCGTTGCGATTGGTCATGGGGCGTCTCCGACGAACGGGTTGGAACAAGGGGCTGAACGAAGGGGCGAGCTCGGCGTCATCGCGCGACAACCTCCTGCCGCCCTGGCGCGGCCGCGAGCAGCCGCCGGCAGAACACCAGGGCCAGCGTGGCCAACGCAGCCTCGCTCGCCAGCATGGCCAGGCTCACACCGGCAACGCCCCAGGCATGGCCCAGCGCAAAGCTCAGCAGCACCAGCGCCACCGCCACCGGCAGCGACCAGGCCGCGAGGCTGGCATGGGCATTGGTGGCCTGCAGCAGAACGCGCGGCACGTGCCAGACGCCCCCGATGACCGCGTAGATCAGCATCAAGGCCATGGCCAACGCCTCGAAGCCGATCTGGCCGTGGGACCACAGGCGCAGCAGCGTGGGCGCCATCAGGTAGAGCCCAATCGAGAGGACCAGACTGATCGCCGTGGTGAGGGTCAGTGTGCGCAGAAACAGACGCCGCAGCCCGACCACGTCCCCCTGACCGCTGAGGCGGGAGAACTCAGGCCAGACCGAAAAGCTCAGCACGCCCGAGGCCTGCACGGCCGTGCGGGCCAGCGTCCGGTAGGCGTTGAACAGGGTCACGGTCGTGGCACCCAGCGTCGCGCCCACCACCAGGGTCACGCCCTGGAAACTCAGCGCGTTCACGACCGGGAAACTCATCAGCGCAAAGGCGGGCCCCACCATCGCGCGAATCTCGTGTCGACAGGCCGCCTGCCAGCCCCAGCGCAAGCCCTCGCTGTCAAAGCGGCAGTGATGCATCGTGTAGAGCACGCCACCCGCACGGCACAGCAGCGCGCCCAGCGCCACCGCGGTGAAACTGCCGCCCAGCAGCAGACCGACAAGAGAGCCCACCCACTCGGCCAGTCGGCACAGATTACCCGCCAGCGCGGCCGTCGCGCTGCGTTGGGTGGCGCGGTACACCTGCTCGCTAAGGCCGCCGAACAGCGCGATCAGAACCGCCAGCGACAGCAACAACACCGCCAGGCGACCGTCCACCGCTTCACCGGTAGGCAGCGGCAGCCACCAGGCCAGTGCGAGCACCAGCAGGCAGGACGCCAGGCAGGTGCCCGCCATGAACACCTGCGCACTCTGGAACACCCGGTTGGCCTCGGCTGCGTCCCCTCGACCCAGAGCCATCATCATGCGGTTGCCGGCCACCGTGACCATGCCGACGTCGGACATGCTGAGGTAGGACGGGATCGCACTGAGCATCAGCCACAGCCCGTAGGTGCGGGCGTCCCAGTAGGACAGAAACAGCGGCAGCGACACCAGCTGTATCACGATGGTCAGCGCCATGCCAAAGGAATGGGCACCCACCGCCCGCAGAACCCGGGCCTTCATGCTCATGACGGGACCCCGGCCTGCTCCACGAGCGCCGCCATGATGGGCTCGTTGTAGTGACCGTTGCGCGCCAGCCGGGCGCGACCGGCCAGCGCCATCGCGGCGCGGCGCGGCTCGTCGCTCAACAGGGCGCGGCAGGCGGCCGCGCATTCCTCGGCATCCCGCCAGAACAGGGCCTCCTGGCCCTCCTCGTACATGGCCTCGTGCTCCACCGTGCGCTCGGCGCACATCAGCCCGCCCAGCGCCGGGATCTCCAGTGATCGGGTGGTGTGCAGGTCGCGGTTCTCCTTGGACAGCAGGCCGAGGTTGATGCGCGCGCACTGGACGGCCAGCGCGTAGTCATCACCCGAGATCGAACCGCCGCGCCAGTGCGCCTGCAGCACAGGCCATTCGGGCGCCTTGTGCCAGTTGGAGCCTTGTATGGTGAGCGGCACGCCACGCCGTAGCAACTCGGCGAGGAAAGGGCCGCGCTCGGGGAACCAGGTGCCCAGGAACAGCACGTCGCAGCCCCAGCGGGCCTGGGCCTCGGGCGTGATGGCGCGCGGCGCATGGCTCAACTCGTCGGCGCTGCGGTAGATGCGCACCACCTGGCGTGCCCCCAGCGCATGTGCTTCCTGCACATTGACCTCGCGCACCACGGCGATCAGGTCGTAATGCGGCGTGGCCTGGCGCATCGCACGAAAGCGGGCGCCATCGCGCGGGCCGTAGGGATCGTCGATGCTGTAGTTGATGACCTTGGGCGCATGTCGGCGCAGCAACTGGATCACGCCGGGCGTGACCCACTCGCCACCATCCACATGGGCCAGGTCGAACTGCCTGCCCGCGAGCAGCGCCGCCAGCGGCCGCATCAGCCAGGGCGCCAGCCAATCGCCGCCCAGGCGCCAGGTGATACGGTCCATCCAGACGCTGCGCGGCAGCAAGCCACGCAGGTCCAGGTGCTCGACACGGTGACCGAGCCGGCGCAGCGCGTTGGCGCGGTCCAGGCAGGTCCCGCTGACCGGGCCGAGGTAGAGAATGGACCGCGAGCGGCTCATGCCCGCCTCAGGGGGATCGCTTCAGGAAGTCCGCGTAGGCCAGCGCGATGCCCTCGCGCAGCCCGGTGCTCGCGCGCCAGCCGCGGCTGGCCAGCAGGCTCACGTCCATCAGCTTGCGCGGCGTGCCGTCGGGCTTGCTGGTGTCGAACACCAGTTGCCCGTCGAAGCCCACCACCTCGCACACCAGCTCGGCGAGCTGGCGGATGCTAACGTCCTCGCCCACGCCGACATTCACCAGCACGTCGTCCGCGCCGCTCTCCATCAGGTGCACGCAGGCGTCGGCCAGGTCGTCCACGTAAAGGAACTCGCGCAACGGCGTGCCCGTGCCCCAGACCACCAGTTCGTGGTCTCCACGCGCCTTGGCCTCGTGGGCCTTGCGGATCAGCGCGGGCAGCACATGGCTGTTGTTCAGGTCGTAGTTGTCGTTGGGGCCGTAGAGGTTGGTCGGCATCGCGCTGACGTACTGCCGGCCGTACTGGCGGTTGTAGCTCTCGCACAGCTTGATACCCGCGATCTTGGCGATCGCATAGGGCTCGTTGGTGGGCTCCAGCGGGCCGGTGAGCAGGCTGTCTTCGCGCAGCGGCTGCGGCGCCAGCTTGGGATAGATGCAGGAGCTGCCCAGGAACATCAGCCGCTGCACGCCCGCGAGGTGGGCGCCGTGGATGAGGTTGCCCTCGATCATGAGGTTCTGATAGAGGAAGTCGGCCCGGTAGACATTGTTGGCCTGGATGCCGCCGACCTTGGCCGCCGCAATGAAGAGGTAGTCGGGCCTGTGGGCCTGCAACCACTCGTGCACCGCGCGCTGGTCCAGCAGGTCCAGGTCTTGCCGGCTGGCGGTCAGCACGTGGGCGTAGCCGCCGGCCTGCAAGCGGCGCACCAGCGCCGAGCCCACCATGCCGCGATGGCCCGCGACGAAGATGCGGGCGTCCTTGGCGATGCTGCTCATGGCCTTACTCGTGATGGTCGTAGGCCTTGAAGCCCGCGAGCTTGACCAGGCTGTCGCGCTTGGCCGCGGTGTAGTCGGACTGCACCATCTCCGCCACCAGCTCCTGCAGCGTGGTCTTGGGCGTCCAGCCGAGTTTCTCTTTCGCCTTGCTCGGGTCGCCCAGCAGCGTCTCCACCTCGGTGGGACGGAAGTAGCGCGGGTCGACCTTGACGATGACGTCGCCGACCTTGCACTTGGCCTTGTCGCCCTCGACCTTGGCGACCACACCGATCTCCTGCTCGCCCTCGCCCTTGAACTCGATGGTGATGCCCAGTTCTTTGGCCGCGAACTCCACGAACTGGCGCACGCTGTACTGCACGCCGGTGGCGATCACGAAGTCCTCAGGCTTGTCCTGCTGCAGCATCAGCCACTGCATCTCCACGTAGTCCTTGGCGTGGCCCCAGTCGCGCAGCGCGCTGAGGTTGCCCAGATGCAGCGTGTCCTGCAGGCCCAGCGCAATGCGCGCGATGGCCCGAGTGATCTTGCGGGTCACGAAGGTCTCGCCGCGCAGCGGGCTCTCGTGGTTGAACAGCACGCCGTTGCAGGCGTACATGCCATAGGCCTCGCGATAGTTGACCGTGATCCAGTAGGCGTAGAGCTTGGCCACCGCGTAGGGGCTGCGCGGGTAGAAGGGCGTGGTCTCCTTCTGCGGGATCTCCTGCACCAGACCATAGAGCTCGCTGGTGGAGGCCTGGTAGAAGCGGGTCTTCTTGGTCAGGCCCAGGATGCGGATGGCTTCCAGGATGCGCAGCGTGCCGATGCCGTCGGCATTGGCGGTGTACTCGGGCTCCTCGAAGCTCACCGCCACATGACTCATGGCCGCGAGGTTGTAGATCTCGTCGGGCTGGACCTGCTGGATGATGCGGATCAGGTTGGTGGAATCCGTCAGGTCGCCGTAGTGCAGCTTGAAGCGCTGGTTGGGGTCGTGCGGGTCCTGGTAGAGGTGGTCGATGCGGTCGGTGTTGAACGACGACGCACGGCGCTTGATACCGTGCACCTCATAGCCCTTGGACAGCAGCAGCTCGGCTAGGTAGGCGCCGTCTTGGCCGGTCACGCCGGTGATCAGGGCAACTTTGGAAGTCATGGCAAAGAAATTCAGTGAGAAAGGGCCGGCATCAGGTCGTCGCCCACGAAGGGCGCACGCGTGCCGAGAACGATCTGCCGCGCGGCAGGGGACATGCCCTGCAGCATGTCGATGATGAACTCGCGCTGGTCCTCGAAGGCCTCGTCCACGTTCTTGTTGATGGAGGACACGCGGATCAACATACCGTCCGGGATGTAGCCGCGCAAGCCATAGGACAGGGACACCAGCTTGTGAGCTCGGCCGAAGCTGGTGACGCGGTCACCCACCACCACCCAATAGCTGATGGGCTCCACGCGCGACGGATTGGCCGCCACCAGATGGCTGATGGGCAGCGGCTGCTGTCCGAAATGCATCTCCACGCGCGAGGTGGGCACGCTGATGGGGATGCCCTGCGCCGGGTAGCAGATCTCCGGGCGGTGCCAGTTCATGCCCTTGTGCTGGTTACGCCCGTAGGCGATGGACAGCATGATGCGCTTGCCATCAGGGCGCACATAGGTGCGCGACAGCGTCTCGCTGTAAGACTCCTCCAGCGCCTGTTTCAGGTCTGGCGAAGGCTCCAGCGGCAGGATGCTGGGGTCTATCTTCCAGGGGCCAAAGTCGGCCGGGAACAGTGCCTTGAGCTCGATGGGCGGTTTGGTGTCGGCCAGGAAGATGGTGGGCCGCAAGGACGTGCCCAGCACCGAGCCCACGCACATCAGCAGCAGCAGCACGGCTGCGGAACGCCAGGTGATCACGAGCGGGCCTCCCAGCGGCGGAACGCGAGGTCCAGCAGCTTGTCCACACTGAGGATCAGCACCAGCGCCACCATGAACAGCACCATGCCCGCAAAGCCGTGCATGAAGCCCTGGCCCGCCGCATCACCGAAGTGGTAGGTGACCAGCACCAGGATCATCACGCGCACGATGTTGGCGATAAAGGAGATGGGCACGATCAGCACCGCAAGAGCGGCGTTGCGGGCAATGCCCACGTGATTGACGATGTTCATGTACAGCAGCCCCAGCGCCTCCAGCGTGAACATGGAGTTGAGGCCGGCGCAGGCGTCCGCCACCAGCAACTGGTACTGGCCAACGCTGAGCACCACGCCGGAGCGCGCGACCGGGTAGCCCAGGCCGTACAGCGCCTGCGAGGCCACGGCCGAAACCGCGGCCTTCAGCGGCCCGGTGACCGCGCCCACCAGGTCCGGCGGCAGCGGGATCATGAACAGCATGAAGAACAGCGGGAACTTGATGACGTTGAGCCCGCGGTAGCCCTTGTAAAAGACCACCAGGCCCGCCAGCACGAGCAGCTGCGCCCCGGCCTCGGCAAAGCCGATGAACTGGGAGCGCCCGATCAGATAGGCCAGCCAGCCCAGGCCGAACAGCACACTGCCCGACACGGGGCGACCCGACGACGACCCGATGGCCGCCAGCAACTCGCGCCGCCGCCACAACAGCCACACGCAAACCGCCAGGATGATGGGGCCGTGGCCCTGTTCGTCACTCGCCCAGACCGTGGTCGCTAGGTTGTAGTAGGTCGGGCCGAAGAGGCCCAACCAGCCCAGCACCAGCAGCCCCATCGGGGTGCGGGCCTCGGCCAGCAGCGTGGCTGCCACGTCTCGCCTCGCCAGGTTTGTCATGCTGCGATCACCAACTTCTTGCGCCAATGCTGTCGTGGACGCCTGGGTCCACCCCGATGCCATGCCCACTCAAGGCCGGGGCCACCGGCCCCGGCCGACTCACTGCTCGTTCAGCACCGTGCCCAGCAATTGGGTCGAGCCACCGGCCAGCGCCGCAGCGATCTCCTGCAACGCCGTCAGCGTGTTCTGGTTCTTGCGAGCCAGCAGCACCGCGGCGCCGCAACGCGAGGCCGCCACGCAGGCGTCGGCGCCATGGGCCACCGCCGCGGTATCGACCACCACGTGGTCGAACTTGGACAGCAGCTCACGCATCAGCAGACCGAACGCGGCGCGCTCGATCAGCTCCAGAGGGTTGGGCGGCAGCGGCCCGGCCGGCAGCACAAACAGGCCCGGCACGCTCTCCACCGGCTGTATGACCTGACTCTCGGTGCGCCCCGACAGCAGACCGGACAGGCCCGCGGTGTTGGGTACCTGGAACACCTCGTGCACACGAGGGCTGCGCAGGTCCGCATCGACCAGCAGCGTGCGCCCGCCCAGCTGGGCCAGCGACACCGCGAGGTTGGACGCGAAGTAGGTCTTGCCATCGCCGCGGTCGGGGCTCACGACCGCGATGCCGAAGCGCTCGGCCTGCGGCTTGTTGAGCCGCATCATCAGCTGGCTGCGCACCGCACGTATGGCCTCGGCACGGGCGGAGAACGGATCGAGCAAGGTGACCAGCTCGCTGCTGACCTTGCCGGCGTTCTCGGCCGTGACGACCGGGTAGTGAAACTGCTGGGCGAGCGCGTTGAGCACGTCGTCCGGGCTGGCCAGACCCAGCAGCACGGCGGCTTCACCGAAGCGCACGCCATGCTCGCGCTGGTAGCTCAGCACCTGCTCGACCTCGGCCGCGTTCAGGTTGCGGGCATCGCGGATCAGGTCGCCAATGGAACGGTCACGCACTTCGGCGCCTTGGAATTCGCTGGTGGTATTCATCACGTTCAGGCTCCCTTGCCGGTCGCCAGGGTCTGGCCGCCCAGCAAGCGCTGCTGCATGCCGTTCTTCGCGAGGCCGCCGAACAGGCGACGACGCTTCTTGGTGGAGGGCAGTTGGCCGATCAGCGGCACCGGCACGGCGACCAGCACATCCTCGACGCTGCGCACGCGGCGGTCCGCCATCTCACGCCCGATCACCACGGCCAGCGCGATCAGGCCACCCAGGAAGACCGCGACGAAGGTGTTCAGGAACAGGCGCGGGGACGAGGGCTGGATGGGGGCCAGCGCCTGCGACAGCACGAACATATTGCTCTGCGTCGCCAAGCTCTCCATGGTCGACTGGTTCAGGCGCTGCATGATGACGTCGTAGGTGCGCTGGGCGTTCTCCACGTCACGCAGCAGCACCGCGCCATCGTCGCGCACCGCCTTCATCTGCAGTACCTTGTTGCGCTGCGCTTCCAGCTGCGCCTTGATCTCGCCTGCACGCTGCTGGTTGATGTTGTTGGAGATGCCCAGCGAGCTGGCCACCTTGGCGATCTCGGTCTCGATGCGGGTCTTGAGTTCGGCCAGATTGGCGCGGGCCTCGACCACCTGCGGATTGCGCTCACCCAGCTTGGAGGTCAGCTCCTGCAGCTTGGCCTCCAGACGCGCCTGGTCGGCCTTGAGGCCGGCAATCAGCGGGTTGCTCAGCACCTCCTGCATGCGGTCCGCACCGGAGTTGCGGGCGGCGGTCTGGCGGCTCACCGAATCGGACGCCAGCGACTGCAGCGCCACGTATTGCGAGGACAGCTCGTTCAGTCGGGCGTTCTCCACGTCCAGGCGCTCGTCGGTCGCGATGATGCCCTTTTCCTTCTGGAACTCGGACAGACGGCCCTGAGCCTTCTCCAGCGTCTCGCGCGCCTCCTTGGCCCGCTGGTCGAAGAAGGACGAGTACTGACGCGCCGGGTCGACACGCAGTTCCAGGTTGGTGTCCAGGTAGGCCTGCACGAAGGCATTGGCCAGCGCGGCCGCGAAACGCGGGTCCGCCGCCTTGAAGGACACATTGATGACGCTGGACTCGCGCGAAGGCTTCACGTCCAGGTTGCGCTGCAACAGGTCGCCCAGCCACTGCTCCATGGGCACCTCGCCCCGCGTGGTCTCGCGCCACTGCGAGCGCAGCTGCTCGTTCTCGGCCAGCTTGAGGTTGCGCACCACGCGCATCGCGACGCGATCACTCTGGATCACGTCGATCTGCGTGGCCACCAGGCTGGGGTTGAAACCGCCGTTATAAAGCGCGGCGGACAGCGGGTCCGGCTTGCCCAGGTCCACCATGACCGTGGAGGTCGCGGTGTAGGTCTTGGGCCAGAGCAGGCTGGCGATCACCACCACCAGCACGATGGGCAGGAAGACCGCGAGGGCCAGCTTGTAGCGCGCCCGAAGGATCGCGATGAATTGAACAAAGGTCATGGGTCGCCCTGGAAATCAGAAGAGGCTCTCACGCACGAAGACCACGTCCCCCTCCTTGAGAGGAGCGTCCATCGCCAGTTGTTCCACCTGCACGCTGCCGTCGGCCGCCTTGCGATGCACGCGGATGCCACGCTCGGTGCCGCGCTGGGTCAGGCCCCCGCCGGCGGCCAGGCCCTGCATCAGCGTCATGCCCCGCTCCAGCCGCATCGGGCCGGGGCGCTGCACTTCACCGTAGATGTAGACCAGCGGCGAGCGGTCCACCCACAGCACGTCGCCGTTCTGCACCAGCACGTCGCTGGCGGTGCTGTTGGCGCTGAACAGGCTGGGCAGATCGACTTCCAGGCGATAGGGCTTGCCGGCGCGGGTGCCGGTCAGCACCACCAGGTCGGCCCCGGTGGGCGCCACGCCGCCGGCCGTGGCCAGCAGGTCGGTCAGGCGCATGTCGGTGGTCTCTATCGGGTAGCGGCCCGGGCGGTTCACCTGCCCCAGCACGCTGGCCTGGTTGCCGCGGATCTGCAGCAGCACGATGGTGACCTGCGGCTGCTTCACAAAGTTGCCGTTGCGCAGACCGTCTGCGATCAGTTGCTCGGCCGCCGACACGCTGAGGCCACCGATGCGCACATTGCCGATCAGCGGGAAGCTGATCACGCCGGTCTCGGCCACGCGGGTTTCCAGCGTCAGGTCGGGGTTCTGATAGACCAGCACCCGCACCGCGTCGCCGGCGCCCAGCCGGTATTCCGACGGCGCGTTGGCGGCCGGCGAGGCCGTGCTCTGCGCCTGGGCCTGAGCGAGGCCCAGCGCCAGTGCGAGAGAAACGAGAAGCAGACGGTACAGACGCATCATTTCAAGCCCATGCCTTTGGAGATGGAGTTCGCATCCAGCGCGCCGCTGGCGGCGTCGGACGCCTCAGGCACCGCAGGCACGGCTGCCGGAGCACTGGCGGCCGCGGGCGCGCTGGCCGCCGCTTCCGCGAACTTGCCGACGTATTCGATCTTGGACGAGTCGCGCAGCGCCTTGATGTCCTTCTGCAGCGCCTCGGCCTTGCGCTGGTTCAGCAGGAAGGCCTCGATGTAGGGCTTGGCACGCGCCTCGTCGATGGGCTGGCTGCGCGAGCCGGCCAGGAAGATCACGGCCAGGCCGTTGGGCGTGCGGCTGACGGCAGAGTCGCCGTCCTTCATCTTGGAAATGCTGTCCAGGCCCGCCAGCGGCAGCTGCTCGGCCGCGCGCACCGCCTGGTTGCCGGTGAAGCGGAAATCGTTGGCCTTCAGGAACTCGACGAACTCGCCGACGTTCTTGGCACTCGACAGCTTGGCGCGCACGGCCTCGAACTGCTCGGGCTTGGCCTCGATGTTGAGTTCCTGCAGGCTGTAGATGCGGCGATCCTTGAACAGCGCCGGCTTGTCGGCGTAGTACTTGGCGATCTCTTCGGCCGTGGGCTTGGCCACGCCCTCGCCGACACGCTCGGCATAGGCGCGCGCAATGATTTCGCGCTTGGCGGCCTCGACCTGCTGCACCACGCGCGGGTCGCGGTCCAGCTTGAGCTCCTCGGCCTTCTGCACGGCCAGTTCCTGGTCGATCAGGCGCTCCAGCACCTGGCGGCTCGCGGCTTCGGCCTGCTCGGGCTTGAGGCCCTGCTGGCGCTGCAGCACGAAGTTGATCTGGTGGACGGTGATCTCTTCCTTGTTCACCTTGGCCGCGGTCTGCGAGGCCTTGTCCCCCTTGTCACCGCCGCAGGCAGCAAGCAGTGCGGCGGAGGCGAGCGCCACCGCCAGCAGCGGGACGCGGTTCTTGATCATTCGCATGGCCATCTGTCGGGAATCCTTGTCGTGCATTGAACGGAGCGCCGCGCCCCCATGGAAAGTAGCGATCGAGTTTAGCGGCGCGATATGTCGCTTCCGTGCTCGAACGCCTCGATCAAGGGGCGGGGCAACCCGGGGTTAGAGCCGGGTTTGCAGACAAGTTCCCAACACCCCCACAGACGAGGGGGCGGGTCATCCCGGAGGCCGAGCGCCTCGCGGGGTCAGGTCAACACTTGATGCCGGCGTGCAGCGCGACGATGCCGGCGCTGAGGTTGTGCACGTCCACATGGCCGAAGCCGGCGGTCTTCATCATGGCCTTGAGCGTGGCCTGGTCCGGATGCATGCGGATGGACTCGGCCAGGTAGCGGTAGCTCTCGGCGTCGCCCGCGATCATCTGGCCCAGTTTGGGCAGGATGTTGAAGGAGTACCAGTCGTAGGGCTTGCGCAGCGGTTCGGCGATGCGCGAGAACTCCAGCACCAGCAGGCGGCCGCCCGGCTTGAGCACCCGGCACATCTCGGCGAGCGCCTGGTCCTTGTGGGTCATGTTGCGCAGGCCGAAGGCCACGCTGACCAGGTCGAAGCTCGCGTCCGCAAACGGCAGCGCTTCGGCGTCGGCCAGGCTGGTGGGCAGCAACAGGCCCTCGTTGGTGAGGCGATCGCGCCCCTGACGCAGCATGGCCTCGTTGATGTCGGTGTGCACCACCAGGCCGCTGTCACCGACCTTGCGCGCAAAGGCGCGCGACAAATCACCGGTGCCCCCGGCGATGTCCAGCACGCGTTCGCCCGGCTTGAGGTTGGCCACCTGCACCGTGTAGGCCTTCCACGCGCGGTGCAGGCCCATGGACATCAGGTCGTTCATCACGTCGTAGCTGGACGCGACCGAATCGAACACGCCGCGGACCTTGCTGGCCTTCTCGCGCTCGTCGACCTGCTGGAAGCCGAAATGGGTCTGGGTCATGGGTGTGGGGAACTGGTGATCAGTGGTGGTGGCCGCAGGCGCTGCCGGCCTTCTGGGGCATGGGCTGGTCGCGGTCGGCGCCAGCCTCGGCCAGGCGGGCCTCGTACTCGGCCCACAGCGCGTCCTGGTCGCGGCCCAGGCGGTAGAGGTAGTCCCAGGTGAACAGGCCGCTGTCGTGACCGTCCGAGAAACCCGGGCGCACCGCGTAGTGGCCCACGGGCTCCAGTGAATCGATCTGCACCTCGCGCTTGCCGGTCTGCAGCACCTCCTGGCCCGGGCCATGGCCCATGACCTCGGCCGAGGGGCTGTAGACCCGCATCAGCTCAAAGGGGATGCGAAAGCGCGCGCCATCGTCGAAGGCGATTTCGAGCACGCGGGACTGCTGGTGAACGGTGATTTCCGTGGGCGTGGGCATAGCCTCCAGTGTAGGGGAGGCCCGTTGTCCACCCCACCGCAGGGGCGGCGGGCAGCTGCGCGGCTACGCATAAACCCTTGGCACCAGGCATGGCTTCCAGCGTCAGCCGGCGGGCGCGCTCTAATTTGCGGTTTTGGCCCTGCTGCTGCCCATGTCCCGACCCCTGCCCCACCGCATTGCCTGCGCCGTGCTGCTCGCGCTGGCCGCCTCCGCCACCTCGCTGGCCCCGGCGGCCGACCTGTCCGGCCTGTCCAGGACGGTCGCGCCCTGCGACGACTTCTACGCCTTCGTGAACGGCAACTGGGAGGCCGCCACCGAGCTGCCCGCCAGCCGCGCCCGCATCGGCAGCTTCGAAGACCTGCGCGTGCGCAACAACCAGCTGCTGGAGAAGGCGCTGCGCGAGCTGGCCGACCAGCCCCGGCTGCAGACCACGCCCGGCCTCAAGTTGGTTGCGGCCTACTTTGCCAGCGGCATGGACGAGGCCGCGATCGAGGCGCGCGGTCTCAGCTCGGTCCAGCCGCTGCTGGGCCGCATCGCCGGCCTGCAAAAGCGCGAAGACCTGCCCACGCTGCTGGCGCTGCTGGCGCGCAGCGGCATCAGCGCGCCGCTGAGCTGGAGCGTGCAGCCCGACCGCAAGGACACCCGCCGCAACGTGCTGGGCCTGGGCCAGTCCGGCCTGGGCCTGCCGGACCGCGACGACTACTTCCGCAACGACGAGCGCACCACCCGCGTCAAGGCGGCCTACCGCCGCTTTGCGCAAACCCTGCTAACCGCCGCCGGCCCCGCGCCCAGCGAGGCCGAGCTGGACGAGCTGCTGGCCTTCGAGACCCGCCTAGCCGAGGCCACGCGCGAGCGTGCCAAGCTGCGCGACCCCAACGCCGGCTACAACCCCATGAACGCCGCCCAGCTGAGCACCGCCGCGCCGGGCCTGGACTGGAACGCCTACCTGGCGGTGCTGAGCGCCGGCGCCAAGCTGCCCGAGCGCTTCATCGTGGGCCAGCCCGAGTTTGCGAGCCGCGTCGCCCAGCTGGCGGCCGACACGCCGCTGCCCGTGTGGCAGCGCTACCTGAAGCTGCGCGTGCTGGACACGCTGGCACCACGCCTGCCCAAGGTGTTCGCGGATGCGTCCTTCGAGTACCGCGGCAAGACGCTGACCGGCCTGCAGGCGCCCACGCCGCGCGGCGAAGAAGTGATCCTGCAGATCGGTGGCCGCACCGGCGGCGAACCGCTGGGCCTGGCGCTGGGCGAGCTGTTCGTGGCCCGTGCGTTCTCCCCCGAGGCGCAGAAGCGCGCCGACCAGCTGGTGGAAGACGTGCGCGCCAGCCTCAAGGCGCGCATCGAGAAGCTGGACTGGATGACGCCCGACACCAAGACCAAGGCACTGGACAAGCTGGCCAAGATGCAGGCCAAGATAGGTGCGCCCGCCAAGTGGCCGCAGTACGAGGGCCTGCAGCTGGCCGCCAACGACTTCGCCGGCAACTGGCTCAAGACCTCGCTGTGGCACAGCAGCCAGCAGGTCAAGGACCTGGACGCCCCGGTGGAGCGCGGCCGCTGGCGCATGGCGCCCTACATCGTCAACGCCCAGGCCGGCGGCCTCAACGAGATCACCTTCCCGGCCGGCATCCTGCAGCCGCCCTTCTTCTCCGCATCAGCCGACGACGCGCTAAACTATGGCGGCATCGGCATGGTGATCGGCCACGAGATCACCCACCACTTCGACGACAGCGGCCGCAACTTCGACGCCGGCGGCTCGCTGACCGACTGGTGGACGCCGGCCGACGCCGCCGGCTATAAGGCCCGCGCCGACCAGGTTGCCGAGCGCTACAGCGCGATCGAGCCCCTGCCCGGCTACCGCATCAACGGCCGGCTCACGCTGGGCGAGAACATCTCCGACATGTCCGGCCTGCCGATCGCGTTCGAAGGCCTGCAGCGCGCACTCAAGCGCGCCGGCGCGGCGGCGGCGCAGCAAAAGATTGACGGCTACACGCCGACCCAGCGCTTCTTCATAGGCAACGCGCTGGTGTGGCGCGGCAAGGCGCGCGACGAGTATTTGATCAACCAGCTGCGCACCGACCCGCACTCGCCCGGCCGCTACCGCGTGCTGGTGCCCATGAGCAACTCGCCCTACTTCGCGCAGGCGTTCAGCTGCAAGCCCGGCAGCGCCATGGTGACCAAGGACCCGATCTCGGTCTGGTGAGCGCCTGAACAGGCCATGACCTCCGTCATGGCGCGCGCATCAAGCGGGGCCTGCAGGCCCCGTTTTCACGGGCCGATCGCCGCGGGTTCAGCGGCGCTGGCTGCGGCTCATCACCGCCGAGCTGCAACTCGTCGCGCCGCGCTGGGGCGGCGCCGGCACAGCACCTAATCTGCAGACAAGACGCCAACAAACACGGCGTCGGCCTCAAGGAGCTGTCATGCAAAGCCTTCGTTTCATCCTGCGCCACACCCCGCTGCAAAACGGCCTGTTCGCCACGCTGGCCTGCTCGCTGGCCCTGCTGTTCACCGCCGGCCCGGCGCTGGCCCAGCGCGACCTCGCGCCTCAGTCGGCCGCGCCTGTCGTCGCCTCGGCCCAGGCCGCCACCACGGCCTGATCGACCGCGTCCAGCGCCCGCGGCAACGCCAGCGCCTCACGGCGCGGCGCGGCCCAGATGGGCGCCGGGAAATGGGCATCGCCCTCGAAGCGCGCGATCACATGCCAATGCAGGTGCGGCACCATGTTGCCCAGGCTGGCCAGGTTGATCTTGGTGGGCGCGAGTTGTTCGCGCAGCACACGCTCCAGGCGTGCCACACCCTCCATGCAGGCCACGCGATCGGCGGCCGACAGGTCGCTGAACTCGGCCACGTGCGCGTTCCAGATCAGCCGGTAGAAGGCGGGATGCAGCGCGGCGTCGTCGCCCTCTACGCGCACCACACGGTAGTTCGGCGTGCGCACCAGCACCAGGCCGCCGTCGCCCGCGCACAGCGGGCAGGTGGATTGCGGCGCGGCACTCACACCAGCACCCGCTCGATGCCGCCGTCGTTGGCCTTCTTCACGTAGTCCGGCATCCAGTTCTCGCCCAGGATCTGGCGCGCCATCTCCACGACGATGTAGTCGGCCTCCAGCAGACCACTCGAGAGGTCGTTGCCGTAGCGGGACAGGCCCTGCAGGCAGCTGGGGCAGGAGGTCAGGATCTTCAGGTTGTCCTGCGCGCCGACCTGGCCCCCATCACGCAGCTGGCTCTCGACCTTGCGCAGCTCCTCCTCCTTGCGGAAGCGGATCTGCGTGGAGATGTCGGGCCGGCTCACGCCCAGCGTGCCGCTCTCGCCGCAGCAGCGATCACTCTTGACCACGCCCTCGCCCACCAGCGCCTTCACGGTCTTCATGGGCTCCTGCTGCTTCATCGGCGAATGGCAGGGGTCGTGATAGAGGTAGGTCGCCTTCGATCCCAGCGTGATGCCCTTCTCCAGCAGGTATTCGTGGATGTCGATGATGCGGCAGCCGGGGAAGATCTTGTCGAACTGGTAGCCCTGCAACTGGTCGAAGCAGGTGCCGCAGGAGACCACCACGGTCTTGATGTCCAGGTAGTTCAGCGTGTTGGCCACGCGATGGAACAGCACCCGGTTATCGGTGATCATCTTCTCGGCCTTGTCGAACTGGCCCGAGCCGCGCTGCGGGTAGCCGCAGCAGAGATACCCGGGCGGCAGCACGGTCTGCACGCCCGCATGCCACAGCATGGCCTGGGTCGCGAGACCCACCTGCGAGAACAGGCGCTCCGAGCCGCAGCCGGGGAAATAGAACACAGCCTCGGTCTCGGCCGTGGTGGACTGCGGCGGCCGGATGATGGGCACGTAGTCCTTGTCCTCGATGTCCAGCAAGGCGCGGGCGGTCTTCTTGGGCAGGCCGCCCGGCAGCTTCTTGTTGACGAAGTGGATCACCTGCTCCTTCAGCGGCGCGGTACCCACCGAGGCCGGCGGCGCGCTGGTCTGCCTGCGTCCGGCGGGCTTGAACAGGTCCACGGCCAGGCGCTGCGCCTTGAAGCCTATGCCCACCATGGCTGTGCGCGCCAGCTTGATGGTCTCGGGGTTGGTGGCGTTCAGCATGAACATCGCAGCCGCATTGCCGGGCCGGAAGCTCTTCTGGCCCATCTTGCGCAGCAGGTTGCGCATGTTCATGGACACGTCGCCGAAGTCGATCTTCACCGGGCAGGGCGTCGCGCACTTGTGGCAGACCGTGCAATGGTCGGCCACGTCCTCGAACTCCTCCCAATGCTTGATGGACACGCCGCGACGGGTCTGCTCCTCGTAGAGGAAGGCCTCCACCAGCAGCGAGGTGGCGAGGATCTTGTTGCGCGGGGAATAGAGCAGATTGGCGCGCGGCACATGGGTCGCGCAGACCGGCTTGCACTTGCCGCAACGCAGGCAGTCCTTCACCGAGTCGCTGATCGCGCCGATGTCGCTCTGCTGCATGATCAGCGACTCATGGCCCATCAGGCCGAAGGACGGCGTGTAGGCATTCCTCAAGTCGGCATGCAGGCCGGCCGCCGGGCCGCCGTGGCGGATCAGCTTGCCTTTGTTGAAGCGGCCTTCGGGGTCCACCTTGGCCTTGTAGGCCTCGAAGTTCGCGAGCTCGTCGTCGGTCAGGAACTCCAGCTTGGTGATGCCTATGCCGTGCTCGCCGGAGATCACGCCGTCCAGGCTGCGCGCCAGCTTCATGATGCGCTCCACCGCCTCGTGGGCGGTCTGCAGCATCGCGTAGTTGTCGCTGTTGACGGGGATGTTGGTGTGCACATTGCCGTCGCCGGCATGCATGTGCAGCGCCACCCACACACGGCCACGCAGCACCTGCTTGTGGATGCGACGCACCTCGGCCAGCAGCGGCTCGAAGGCGGCGCCGGCGAACAGCTGCTGCAGCGGCTTGAGGATCTGGGTCTTCCACGACGCGCGCAGCTCGTGCGTCTGCAGCGGCTCGAAGAAGCCGCCGCCATCCAGGCCCTGCAGCCAGCCACGCCACAGCGCGCCCACCTCGTCCAGCAAGGCCAGCGCCTGCTGCACCCGGTCTTCCAGCAGCTCGGCGCTGGGGATCTCGCCGGCGTCATCGGTCTTGCCCAGCGGCAGCTGGCCGGCGGCGAAGAAGGCGCGCAACGCCTCCACCAGCTCCAGCTTGTTGCGCAGCGACAGCTCGATGTTGATGCGCTCTATGCCCAGCGTGTACTCGCCCATGCGGGGCAGCGGGATCACCACGTCCTCGTTGATCTTGAACGCGTTGGTGTGCTTGCTGATGGCCGCGGTGCGCTTGCGGTCCAGCCAGAACTTCTTGCGCGCATCGGCGCTGACCGCGACAAAGCCCTCGCCCGCGCGGCCATTGGCCAGGCGCACGACCTCGCTGGTGGCGCGCGCCACCGCGTCCGCGTCGTCGCCCACGATGTCGCCGATCAGCACCATCTTGGGGAAGCCGCCGCGCTTGCTCTTGGTCGCGTAGCCCACGGCCTTCAGATAGCGGTCGTCCAGATGCTCCAGGCCCGCAAGGATGGCGCCGCCCGGCTTCTTGGCCTCCGCGAACATGAAGTCCTTGATGTCCACGATGCTGGGCACGCAGTCGCGCGGATTGCCGAAGAACTCCAGGCACACGGTGCGCGTGTGGGCGGGCATCTTGTGCACCACCCAGCGCGCGCTGGTGATCAGGCCGTCGCAGCCTTCCTTCTGGATGCCGGGCAGGCCGGCCAGGAACTTGTCGGTGACGTCCTTGCCCAGGCCCTCCTTGCGGAACACGCGGCCCGGGATGTCCAGCCGCTCGGTGCGCTCCAGCACCTGGCCCGAGGCGTCGAAATAGCGCAGCTCGAAACTGGCCATCTCCACGTCATGGATCTTGCCCAGGTTGTGGTTGAGACGTATCACCTCCAGCCACTTGGCCTCGGGCGTGACCATGCGCCAACTCGCCAGGTTGTCCAGCGCCGTGCCCCACAGCACCGCCTTCTTGCCGCCGGCATTCATCGCGATGTTGCCGCCTATGCAGCTGGCTTCGGCCGAGGTCGGGTCCACCGCGAACACGAAGCCGTGCTGCTCGGCCAGGTCGGCCACGCGCTGCGTGACCACGCCGGCCTCGCTGTAGATGGTGGCGACCTCCCGGTCCAGGCCCGGCAGGCGCAGCATCTCGACGCCGCGCAGCGCCTCCAGCTTCTCGGTGTTGATGACCGCGCTGTTCCACACCAGCGGCACGGCGCCGCCGGTGTAGCCGGTACCGCCGCCGCGCGGGATCACGGTCAGGCCCAGCTCGAAGCAGGCCGCCACCAGACCGGCCATCTCGGCTTCGGTATCGGGCGTCAGCACGACGAAGGGGTATTCGACCCGCCAGTCGGTCGCGTCGGTCACATGGGCCACGCGCGACAGGCCGTCGAACTTGATGTTGTCCTTGGCCGTGTGGCGGGCCAGCAGCTTCTGCGCACGCCGGCGCAGTTCGGCCACGCGATCGAACTGCTGGGCGAAGTCCTGCACCGCACGCTGGGCCGCCTGCAGCAGCTCACCGACATGGGCGTCGCGCTGCGCATCGCCGGCCGGGTCGCGGCGCTTCTGCACCTCGGCCAGGCGGTGATGCAGGGCTTCGATCAGCAGCTCGCGGCGCTTGGGGTTGTCCAGCAGGTCGTCCTGCAGGTAGGGGTTGCGCTGCACCACCCAGATGTCGCCCAGCACCTCGTACAGCATGCGTGCGGAGCGGCCGGTGCGGCGCTCCACCCGCAGCTTGTCCAGCAGCGACCAGGCGTGAGTGCCCAGCAGGCGGATCACGATCTCGCGGTCGGAGAACGAGGTGTAGTTGTACGGAATCTCGCGCAGGCGCGGCGCGCCGGCTGGGGTGTCGGCCGCGTCAGCGGCGGCCGGCATCAGGGGATGCGGGGCGTTCATGGAGACCAAGGGGAAGCGGCCAAAGATCGTAACCGACGGGGTTTCCCCCCAGAATCCGCAGGATGAAGCCCTGGCCCTACCCCCGCTGGCTCGCGCACCGCGGCGCCGGCAAGCTCGCCCCCGAGAACACGCTGGCCGCCTTCCGCCTGGGCGCCTCGCACGGCTATGCAGCCTTCGAATGTGACGTGAAGCTCAGCCAGGACGGCGAAGCCTTTTTGTTGCATGACGACACGCTGGAGCGCACCACCAGCGGCCAGGGCTCGCCGGCCAAGCAGACCTGGGCCGAACTGGCCCGGCTGGACGCCGGAGGCTGGCACAGCCCCGGCTACGCCGCCGAGCCGCTGCCGCGCCTGGCGCAGATTGCCGCGTTCTGCCAGGCCAACGGCTGCGCGCTGAACATAGAGATCAAGCCCTGCCCGGGCGAGGAGGCGCGCACCGGCGAGCAAGTGGCGCACGACGCCGCGCGGCTGTGGGCCGGCGCAGCGGTGCCGCCACTGCTCAGCAGCTTCAAGCCCGAGGCGCTGCGGGCCGCACAGGCAGCCGAACCCGCCCTGCCCCGCGCACTGCTGCTCGACACGCTATGGGACGGCTGGGAGACCACGGCCGAGCAGCTGGGCGCAGTCGCGGTCATCACCAACTGGCGGCTGATGGATGCCGCGCTGATCCAGCGCCTGCACGGCCACGGCTGGCGCGCGCTGGTCTACACGGTCAATGACGCGAGCGTGGCCCAACAGCTGTTCGACGCGGGGCTGGATGGGCTGATCACCGATGCGGTGGACCTGCTGCGGCCGGACTGACGCATGCAACACTGAGCCGCATCCCCGCCCTGGAAATCACCCGCATGACCCGTCCCCTGCCCCTGCTCGCCGGCCTCGCGCTGCTGGCCACACTGCACAACGCCCCGGCCGCCGCGCCCGACTGCGAGGCTGCTGTGGGCCTGGACATCGCCCGGCTCACCGCCCGCGCCTTGCTGGTGGGCGAGCTGCACGGCAACGAGCAGACACCGGCCTTCGTCGCCCGCCTGACCTGCAGCCTGCTGAAGGCCGGGCGGCCGGTCATCGTGGCGCTGGAGCGCGAGGGCCAGGAGCAGCCGGCGTTGCAGGCCTACCTGGCCTCGGCCGGCCAGCCCGCCGATGTGCAGGCGCTGACCAGCCACGGCGCCTGGGTCCGCCCCCAGCAGGACGGCCGCAACAGCCGGGCCATGCTGGCGCTGATCGAGCAGTTGCGCCGCCTGCGCGCGTCCGGCCAACCGGTGGGCGTGCTGGTCATGCAGCAAAGCTTTCATCCGCTGGTGCCCGGCGGCACCGAGGGCTAGGCCGCATGGACCGAGGCCGACAACGCACGCGCCGGCGAGATCAACGACCGCACGATGGCCGATCAGGTCTGGACCACGCTGGCCCTGCACCCGGCCTACACCGTGGTGGCGCTGGCCGGCAACATGCACACCGCGATCGCGTCGGCCTCACGGCACGAGATGCTGCCCTGGCCCTCGTTCGGCGACGCACTGGCCGCGATGACACCCGTGCAGGTCATAGGCCTCAGCAGCAGCGGCGGCAGCAGCTGGAACATGACACGGCAGGGCCCGGCCGCGCGCAAGACACTGGCCGGGCCGCTCTATGTGCCGGATGCCCGCGTGGATGTACGCGTGGAGCTGGGCGCCTTGAGCGCCTCGCCGCCCGCAGTGGCGCCGGTCGGCGTCTCGGCCCACGGCGAGACGGCGGCGCACTGAGCCACGCGGCCGCGCCGGCTCAGACCGGCCGCAGCCGCGCGTACACGCAGGTGTCGCGCGGCATGCCATCCACGCCCAGGCTGTGCAGGCGCAGGATGCCTTCCAGCTCGAAGCCGCAGCGTTCAGCCACTGCACGGCTCCTGAGGTTGCGCGCATCGCAGCGGATTTCCAGCCGGCGCGCGCCCAGCGTGTCGAAGGCCAGGCGCTGCAGCAGGCCCACGGCCGCCGTCACATGGCCGCGGCCGGCGGCCTCGGGGCGTATCCAGTAGCCGATCTCGAAGCGCCGCACCGCCCAGTCGATGCGGTGCAGGCCGCAGCCGCCCAGCAGCCGCCCGGGGCGGCCGTCTTCGCGGCGGGCGTAGAGCTGGTAGCTGAGATCGCGCCGGGCCAAGAAGTCGGCGTGCATGCGCCGCACCACCAGCTCGGCACTCTCGGCGGTGGGCGCCTGTTGGGCCCAGATCATCCAGGGCCGCAGATGGGCCACCGACTGCGCCACCACCACCGCCAGCTCCGCACCGCCACCGGCCTGCGGCATCTGTAGCAGCACCTGCTCGCCGGCCAGCAGTGGCGGCACGTCGATCAGCAAAGGGTCGTCCGAGCTCATGCGGCCGCTCCCTGGGTGCCGGGCGTGAGCTCCACCGGCCGTGGCAGCTCGCGCACCTCGCGGATGGGGCCATGCCGCCAGGCCAGCGCCGCCAGCAGACAGGCCCCCAGGCCCGCGAAAGCCAGCGCCGAGCGCAGGCCCAGGTGCTCGCCCAGCCAGCCACCGATCAGCGCGCCCGGGCCGGCCGGCAGCAGGATCAGCCAGCGCATGGTGCTGGTCATGCGGCCCAGCATGGGTGCGGGCGTGACCGCCTGGCGCAGCGACAGGAAGTTGATGAAGATCAGCACCGCGCCCACGCCGAACGCGAACAGCATCACGCCAAAGCTCACCACACCCCACAGGCCCTGCGGCGCCAGCGCCAGCTGGGCCCAGCCCAGGCCGCAGGCACCATAGCCCAGTACCAGGCAGGGCCCCGGGCCGATGCGCCGGCTGATGCGGTGGCCGAACACGCTGGCCAGCACCGTGCCCGCGCCCAGCGCGATATAGGACAGGCCCACGGTCTGCGCGCCCAGCTTCAGCTCACGGGTCGCGAACAGGATCTGCACCACCAGCGCCGCGTTGTGGAACATCTGCCAGCAGCCCGTGGCCGCCGCCAGGCTCACCAGCAGCTGGCGCTCGCGCACGAAGCGCAGGCCGGCCTTGAGCTCGGGCCAGAAGGCCTGTTCGCGGCCCGCACTCAGCGTCTCCTGCACGCGGATGCCGCGCAGGATGGCGGCCGACATCAGCAGCAGCAGCGCATCCACCGCCAGCGCCAGCGGCGCGCCCAGCAGCTTGATCAGCGCGCCGGCAAAACCCGGCCCCGCGACCTCGGCGCCCGACGAGGCCAGCGCGTTCTTCGCATGCGCCTCCACCAGGCGCTCTCGCGGCACGACCTGGGTCAGCACAATCTGCGCCGCGCTGCCCGCCACCGTGTAGACCGTGCCCAGCACAAAGCCCACCACATAGAGCCAGCCCATGTTCAGCGCGCCCAGCCAGGCCGCCAGCGGCACCGTGGCCACGGCCACAGCCAGCAGGCTCTCGCCCACCACATAGACCGGCAGCTTGCGCACCCGGTCCAGCAGCACGCCGGCCGGCAGCGAGAACAGCACGAAGGGCAGGATCTCCATGGCCTGCAGCCAGCCCATCTGCGTGGGGCTGGCCTGCAACAGCACGGCCGCGGTCAGCGGCAGCGCCAGCATGGTGATCTGGCCGCCCAGCGAGGAGATCAGGATGGACGACCACAGCCGCCGGTAGACCGCATCGCGCAGCAGGTCGCCGGGCGCGAGGGTGAAGAACTGGATCAGAC
>NZ_CAJYPS010000013.1 GCF_913777145.1 uncultured Roseateles sp. | reverse complement strand
CTGTTGCTCTGATCCTCGGCTTTCGCCGGGCAGCCGTTAGCTGCTACGCCGCTCTATGCAGTCCGGACCTTCCTCCAGGGCCATGTTTCCATGCTTGCCCCAGCGGCGGTCTGGCTTGCTTCACACTTGCGATTATCCCCGCAACCCAGGAGGCCCCATGAAAGCCCAATCCGTCCTCGACACCATAGGCGACACCCCCCACATCCGGCTGCAGCGCCTGTTCCCGGCCGCCGAGGTCTGGGTGAAGTCTGAGCGCAGCAATCCGGGCGGCTCCATCAAGGACCGCATCGCGCTGTCCATGATCGAGGACGCCGAGGCGCGCGGCCTGCTCAAGCCCGGCGGCACCATCATCGAACCCACCTCGGGCAACACCGGCGTGGGCCTGGCCATGGTGGCTGCGGTCAAGGGCTACAAGCTCATCCTGGTGATGCCCGACAGCATGAGCATCGAGCGCCGCCGCCTGATGCTGGCCTATGGCGCCAGCTTCGACCTGACGCCGCGTGAGAAGGGCATGAAGGGCGCGATCGCCCGTGCCAAGGAGCTGCTGGAGCAGCACCCCGGCTCGTGGATGCCGCAGCAGTTCGAGAACGGTGCCAACCCGGCCGTGCACGTGAAGACCACGGCGCAGGAAATCCTGCGCGACTTTCCCGAAGGCCTGGACGCGCTGATCACCGGCGTGGGCACCGGCGGCCACATCACCGGCTGCGCCGAGGTGCTGAAGGCGGCCTGGCCCCAGCTCAAGGTCTATGCGGTGGAGCCCACCGCGTCGCCAGTGCTCAGCGGCGGCCAGCCCAGCCCCCACCCCATCCAGGGCATAGGCGCGGGCTTCGTGCCGGCGGTGCTGAAGATGCCGCTGCTGGACGGCGTGATCCAGGTGGAGGCCGAGGCCGCCCGCGAATACGCGCGCCGCAGCGCCCGCGAGGAAGGCCTGCTGGTGGGCATCTCCAGCGGCGCCACGCTGGCCGCGATCGCGCAGAAGCTGCCCGAGCTGCCGGCCGGCGCCCGCGTGCTGGGCTTCAACTACGACACCGGCGAGCGCTACCTGTCGGTGGACGGCTTCCTTCCCCAGGCCTGAGGGCCGGCGCCGGGCCGCTCCCAGGGCGGCCGGCGCCCGATGGCTTGCGGCCAGCCCAAGCGCCCCGCCGCACACGCCTGCACGCCGCGGCGCGGGACCGGGCGAGAGGCTCGCTCACTCGCCAGCGTCCTCGTCGCTGGCCCCCTCGTTGTCCTTGCGGGCCTGGCGGGCCAGCTGGGCCTTGAGCGGCTGCAGCGAGTCGATAAGTTCCTGCGGTGGGTGCGGTGTGGCCAGGCGCAGCGCGGGCGGCGGCAGGCTGGCCAGGTAGGGCGCGCCAAAGGCATATTGCTGCTCCTGGCGGCTGCCCCACTGCAGGCCCAGGCCCAGCAGCAGCAGCGCGACGATGCCGCCGTCCAGGATGCGGCGCGCGCCCGGCCACACCAGATGGGCATGCCAGGCCACCAGCAGCGCCCCGCCCACCGGCAGCGCCAGCGACTGCAGCATGACCAGACGTGGCAAAGAGAACGCATAGGCCAGGCCCGGCACGATCCAGTCCAGCAGGTCCAGCGCGCACAGCACCAGCAGCGCGCGCCGCAGGTGGGTCGCGAACGGGAAACGGTGCTGGAACAGCTGGCTGGCCAGCGACCACAGCCCCGCCCAGGCCAGCACAAAGCCCAGAGGCCCCAGCAGCGGCGCCGCGTAGTCGATCCAGCGCGCGTCCGGGTCGGCCGCGGTCCAGCGGTCCAGCCATTGCAGCACCAGCAGCAGCACGACCAGCCCCGGCAGCAGCGCCCAATGGCGCTGGCGCTGCACCACCAGCGGCCGCTCGGGCGCCAGCGCGTCGGCCGCAGTGCGCAGGCGCAGCAGATTGCCGGCCAGCAGAAATTCACCGTCCGAGGGCAGCGCACGCTCCTCGCCGGTGGCCAGCGCCTGGCCGGCCACGCGCGCGCCATTGTGCGTGGGGAGCAGCCGCAGGCGGGCGCCGTCCTCGGCCCAGTGCAGTTCCGCATGCTCGGCCGCCAGGTGGGGATCGTCCAGCACGATGTCGCAGGCCGGCGAGCGGCCCAGCGTCAGCGGCCAGGCCTGCACGCGCTGCACCCATTGCACGCGGCCGTCACGGCCCAGCAGCTCGACCACCGCCGCCGGCGGCCGTTGGCTCACTTCGCCTTGTTCCACGCGAATCCCTCCAGGTAGTGCGAAGCGAGCTTGAGCGCGTTGTCGAAGCTCACGCCCTTGGCGTCGAAGCGGCCCAGGGCGCCCTCGGTGGACTGGTCCACCGTGGTCACGAGCACGCTGAGGTCGTGCAGGCCGTCGAGCTTGCGGTAGGCCCGCAGGCACACGACGGCGCGCAGCGGCAGGCCGTCGCGATCGACGAACTGCTCGCGGCAATAGGGCGCGGTGCGGGTGCGGTCCGGCCGGCCCAGGTTCTCGTTGCGGAAGCTGTTGGAGTACTGGCGCGCAAAGCGCAGCGCGCCCAGCTGGCGGCCGTCATAGGCCTCGTGCGACATGTCCAGCCAGCCGGTCTGCAGGTTGCCGCCAACGAAGATCGCATGCTCCATGCGGCACTGCGAGCGCTCGAACAGCAGGCCCTTGGCATCGGCCGGCGAGCCGCGGCCCCAGCAGCGCATGAAGTCCTGCTCGGGCACCGGCAGGCGGTAACGGTCGTTGTTGGCGCTCTGCCAGGGCAGCGCGAGGAAGCGCTTCACCAGCTCGTCCTGGTAGGCGGTGAGCTGGTCGCGCAGCCGCGGCCAGGCGGCGCTGCGCAGCGGCTTGGCGTCGCGGCTGCGGGCCAGCAGCTTCTCGGCGAACTCGGCCGGCACCAGAAAGCTCATCTGCTGCGCGAAGAACATCGCCGACACGTTGATGCCGACCACGCGGCCGTCCTCGTCCAGCACCGGGCCGCCGCTCATGCCGGCGTTGATGGAGCCGGAGTAGTAGATCAGCGGGTCGAAGCTGCGCTCCACCAGGCCGTTGTAATTGCCCTCCACGACCGCGAAGGCCACGTCGTGCGGGTTGCCCATGGAGTAGATGCGCTCGCCCTTGGCCAGCGGCTGCTGCAGCGGCCGGAAGCTCAGGGCGCCCTGGCCCTTGAGGCCGTCGCCCACCACCTTGAGCAGCGCCAGGTCGCGGCGGGCGTCGAAGTCCAGCAGCTCCAGCGCACCGTTCTGGCCGTCGGTGGTGGCGTAGCGCAGCCGGTAGCTGTCGGGCTCCAGCGCGAACTGGCTGACCACGTGGTAGTTGGTGATCACATGGCCACCGTCGCTGACCACGAAGCCCGAGCCCACCGAGGCCTGGCTGTCCTGGTTCTTCAGCAGCGTGCGTATCTGCAAGAGCTGACCCTTGCTGCGCTCGTACAGGCGCCGGGCACTGGCCGACACGTTGGCGGCGGCATTGGCCGCGGCCGGATTCGCAGGGTTGGGCGGGATGGGGGTCTGCGCGCCGGCCTGCAGGCCCAGGGCCAGCAGCGCGGCGGCGCCGAATCGGATCAGGACGGATGGGCGCAAATGATTCCTCCGTGAGCGGGGGCCGATGCTAGCCGCTTGGGGCGGAAGACCTGCGGGTCCGCATAAAAACCCGGCTGTTCATTCGCCGGCCACCAGCCTGGCACGCCCAGCACCGGCAGCGGCAGAAAGGGCTTGGCCGCCCAGCCGGCCTCGTCCAACGTCAGCGGATCGGCCAGCAGCACGTGGGCGCACAGGCCCTTGCGCGGCGCCAGCGCCAGTTGCTCCAGCAGCGCGTGGCCCACCAGGCGCGGCCGGCTGTGCGCCCACAGCGCGCGGTGGGTGACGAAGAGCGCGTGCCAGTCGCGCTGCCTCCAGGCGGCCGCGAGCTCGGGCGGGCAGTCGGGCCAGCAGGCGCCGCTCTCGTCGAACAGCGTCAGCGCATCGCGCAGCGCACCGCGCCGGGACTGGACGCCGTCGCGTGCCAGCGCCGCGGCCTGCAGCGCATTGAGCCGGCTCTTGAGCGCCGGCTCGGCGCACCAGACCAGGCCATTGAGCAGGTCGTGCGCGTTGTCGCGCGTGGGCACGGCGTCGCGGGCCGCGATGAAGGCCTCGTAGGCCTCGCCGGGCGGCAGCGCCTGCTGCTCGACGAAGCGGCGCGGCGCCAACGGGCTGGCATCCAGCCGCCGGGCCACCGTGCCCACCGACCCCAGCGCCGCCCAGGCGGGCCGCAGCGACTCGCACCAGGGCGCGGCGATGAAGTCGGCCGGCAGCGGCAAGGCTTAGCGCTTGAGAGGTTTTAGTGCGCGCCCGAAAGGCGCGTCAAAACGCCACTGATCTAGGCGCAAAGCGCAGCCATAGCTCGGGCTATGGCGAGCATTTGCAACGACGAGCGGTGGTGTTTTGGCGTGCAAGGCGGGTGAGGATGAAAGCCTCTCAAGCGCTCAGTCGGTCGACTTGCTCTTGGCGGCCGGCTTGGCGCGCGGACGGCGGGCGCGCGGCTTGGGCTCGGCCGCCGGTTCGGTAGGCGTTGCGGCAGCGGCCGATTCGACCACCTCGGTGACAGCGGCCGCCTTCTTGCGCGGCGCACGGCGCTTGGGCGCGGCGGGTGCCGCAGCCTCGGCGGCCACCTCGGCGAGCTCGACCACGGGCGCCGGCGCCGCGGCCTCCACCACCGCGGCGGGCTCGGGCTCGGCCGGCATCTGGGCCTCGGCGCGCGGCGTGCGCTCGGGGCGCTCGGCACGTTCCGCACGCTCGCCGCGCTCGGATCGCCCGCCACGCTCCGGGCGCTCCTGCCGTTCCTGCCGTTCCTGCCGTTCGGCCGGCACCGGCTCGCCACGCACCGGCTCGGGCCGGGGGGCAGGCTTGGCGTCGCGGCGGTCGCGCACCCACAGCGTGTTGCCCTCACGCTTGAGGTCGAACAGCTGCGTGGCCTCCAGCAGGCGCGACAGCGTCGCGTAGCCGTAGTTGCGCGGGTCGAAGCTGGCCTGGTTGCGGATCTGCTGGCCCACCACGCCCACGGTGGCCCAGCCGTCTTCGTTGGCCGCGCCCTGCACCGCGTGGCGCAGCAGGCTCACCAGCTTGGCGTCCTGCTTGAGCTGGGCCGGCGACAGACGCTGCTGCTGCGCGCTGGCGCCGCCGTCGAGCTTGTCGAGGTAGAGGAAGCGCGAGCAGGCGTTCACGAAGGGCGCGGGCGTCTGCTGGTTGCCGAAGCCGTAGACCGCCGCGCCCTTGGCGCGCAGGTGCATCACCAGCGGCGTGAAGTCGGCATCGCTGCTGACGATGCCGAAGGCGTCGGGGCGGTCGGTGTAGAGCAGCTCCATCGCGTCGATGACCATGGCCATGTCGCTGGCGTTCTTGCCCTTGCTGTAGTCGAACTGCTGCATGGGGCGTATCGCATGCTCGTGCAGCAGCTTCTCCCAGCCCTTGAGCGCGTCCTTCTTCCAGTTGCCGTAGGCGCGCCGCACATTGGCCACGCCCAGGCTGGCCAGCTCGGTGAGGATGAGGTCGATTTTGTTGGCCGGCGAGTTGTCGGCATCGATCAGCAGCGCGATGCGCTTGTCGCGTTCAGGCAGAGCACTCACAGCAGCTTCCAGTTCAGGGTGTCACCGCCTCGCAGCGGCTTGAGTTGCGCCTCGCCGAAGGGCACGGCCTCGGGCAGGGTCCAGGGCTGGCGCTTGAGCGTGACGGTGCCGGCATTGCGCGGCAGGCCGTAGAAGTCCGGGCCGTGGTGGCCGGCGAAGGCGTCCAGCTTGTCCAGCGCACCGATGGCCTCGAAGGCCTCGGCATACAGCTCCAGCGCCGAGATCGCGGTGAAGCAGCCGGCGCCGCAGACCGAGTTCTCCTTCAGCTGGGCCGCATGCGGCGCGCTGTCGGTGCCCAGGAAGAATTTCGGCAGGCCCGAGCCGGCCGCTTTCAGCAGCGCCTGGCGGTGTTCCTCGCGCTTGAGCACCGGCAGGCAGTAGTAGTGCGGGCGCAGGCCGCCGGTGAAGAGGGCGTTGCGGTTGTAGAGCAGGTGCTGGGGCGTGATGGTCGCGGCCGTGAAGCGGTCGGCCGCGGTGACGTACTGCGCCGCCTCCTTGGTCGTGATGTGCTCGAACACCACCTTCAACTCGGGCATGGCCGCGCGCAGCGGCGTCATCACGCGGTCGACGAACACGGCCTCGCGGTCGAACACGTCGATGTCGGCATCGGTCACCTCGCCGTGCACCAGCAGCAGCAGGCCCTCGCGCTGCATGGCCTCCAGCGTGGCGTAGGTCTTGCGCAGGTCGGTGACGCCCGCATCGCTGTTGGTGGTGGCGCCGGCCGGGTAGAGCTTGAGCGCGACCACGCCTGCGTCCTTGGCACGCTTGATCTCGTCGACCGGCGTGTTGTCGGTCAGGTACATGGTCATCAGCGGCTGGAAATCCGAGCCCGCGGGCAGCGCGGCCAGGATGCGCTCGCGGTAGGCCACGGCCTGGGCCGCGGTGGTGACCGGCGGGCGCAGATTGGGCATCACGATGGCGCGGGCGAACTGGCGCGCGGTGTAGGGCAGCACGCTGGCCAGCGCGGCTTCGTCGCGCAGGTGCAGGTGCCAGTCGTCGGGGCGGGTGAGGGTCAGGGTCTCGCTCATGGGCGGCGATTGTCGCCGGCCCACCTGCCCGGTGCCATGGACAGGCGGCCGACAGGCCCGCCGCCGGCTTGTCAGCCCCGCTTAGGGCGGCCGGCCTATAAAGCCCGGGACCGTGGCCGCCCAGAGCCGCCGGCACCCCACGCTATGGAGACACCATGACCCGTTCAAGCCTCGTCCTGGCCCTGGCCGCCCTGCTGTCCGCCTGCGGCACGCTGACGCCCGAACCGTTGGGGCCGCCCGCCAAGGAGATGATCTACGCGGTCAGCGACGGCCACCGGCTGCTGCAGTTCAACGCCGGCCAGCCGCAACAGACGCTGAGCAGCCGTGCGCTGAGCGGCCTGATGCCCGGCGAGCGCCTGCTGGGCATCGATTACCGCGTCGCCAAGGGCCAGCTCTATGCGCTGGGTCTCAGCGGCCAGCTCTACCGCATCGACACCCGCACCGCCACCGCCAGCCCTGTGGGCACGCCCCAGCCGCTGCCGCGCGAGGGCGCCACCGAGTGGGGCGTGGACGTCAACCCCACGGTGGACCGCATTCGCGTGGTCAACGATGCCGGCTTCAACCTGCGGCTGCACCCGGACACCGGCGCCATCGTGGACGGCGACGCCAACCAGCCCGGCCTGCAGTTCGACGGTCGCCTGGCCTATGACGCCGGCGACGTGAACGCGGGCAAGACGCCGGCCCTGGTCGCGGCGGGCTACACCTACAACAAGGACAACGACAAGCTCACCACCAACTACGCGCTGGACGGCCGGCTGGGCATCCTGGTGCACCAGGGCAGCAAGGAGGGCCAGCAGCCGGTGGTGTCACCCAACACCGGGCGCCTCTACACCGTGGGCTCGCTGGGCATAGGCCCCTTCCAGCACGCGACGCTGGACATCTCGGACCTGTCCAACACCGCCTATGCGGCGATCACGCAGGACGGGCGCTCGGTCTGGTACCGCATTGACCTGGCCACCGGCCGGGCCACGCGCCTGGGCACCATCGCCGGCGGCCCGGTGGTGGGCGCGGCCATCGAACCCTGAATGGACAAGGCCCGCCGAAGCGGGCCTTGTCGGTGCGCGCAGCGCGCAGGGCTGGGTCAATGTTGCAGGATCTTGTTGAGGAAGTCCTGTGCGCGCGGCGAGCGCTCCTCGGGGTGACCGAAGAAGGACTGGCTGCTGCAGTCCTCGATGATCTTGCCGGCATCCATGAAGATCACGCGGTTGCTGACCTTCTTCGCAAAGCCCATCTCGTGGGTCACGCACATCATGGTCATGCCCTCGTTGGCCAGCTGCACCATCACGTCCAGCACCTCGCCCACCATCTCCGGGTCCAGCGCCGAGGTGGGCTCGTCGAACAGCATCACGATGGGGTCCATGGACAGCGCCCGGGCAATGGCCACGCGCTGCTGCTGACCGCCGGAGAGCTGGCCCGGGAACTTGTCCTTGTGCGCGATCAGGCCCACGCGTTCCAGCATCTTGAGGCCGCGCACCTTGGCGTCGTCGGCCGAGCGGCCCAGCACCTTGATCTGCGCCAGCGTCAGGTTCTCGGTCACCGACAGGTGGGGAAAGAGCTCGAAATGCTGGAACACCATGCCCACGCGCGAGCGCAGCTTGGGCAGGTTGGTCTTGGGGTCGGCGATGGACACGCCGTCCACCACGATGTCGCCCTTCTGGAAGGGTTCCAGCGCGTTGACGGTCTTGATCAGCGTGGACTTGCCCGAGCCCGACGGGCCGCAGACCACCACCACCTCGCCCTTCTTGATGGAGGTGGTGCAGTCGGTCAGCACCTGGAAGCTGCCGTACCACTTGGAGATGTTTTTGATGTCGATCATGGATGACTCCTGGTCGAAGTGGTGCCAGCCGCGCGCCGGGCCGCCCCAAGCCGGCTGGCACCCCCTCGGGGGGTGGCTGCGGTACGCCGCAGCCGGGGGCTGACAGTTATCGAATGATGGCGATCTTCTTTTGCAGGCGGCGCACCAGATAGGACAGCCCGAAACAGATCACGAAATAGACGACGGCAGCGACGAGGTAGGTCTCGACCGGACGGTTGAAGTTCTTGCCCGCGACCTCGAAGCCCTTGAGCAGGTCGTACTCGCCGACCGCGTAGACCAGGGAGGTGTCCTGGAACAGGATGATGGTCTGGGTCAGCAGCACCGGCAGCATGTTGCGGAAGGCCTGGGGCAGCACCACCAGCTTCATGGTCTGACCGTAGTTCATGCCCAGCGCGTAGCCGGCATTGACCTGGCCCTTGGACACCGACTGGATGCCGGCCCGCATGATCTCGGAGTAGTAGGCAGCCTCGAACAGCGTGAAGGTGATGAAGGCCGACATCTGTCCGCCCAGCGGCCCCAGCAGCTTGGGGATCAGCAGGAAGAACCACAGGATCACCATCACCAGCGGGATGGAGCGCAGCGTGTCCACGTAGAACGCGGCCGGCACGGACAGCCACTTGTGGCTGGACAGCCGCATCATGGCCAGCAGCGTGCCCAGGATGATGCCGCCCACCATGGCCACCAGCGTCAGCTGGATGGAGAACCAGAAGCCCTTGGCAATGAAGCTCTGGATCACCCCCCAGTTCAGGAAGGAGTAGTCGAGATTCAGCATCACTTGCCTCCCACGGTGCCAGGAATGCGCACCCGGGCCTCGACGAACTTGGCGATGCGGTTGATCACGAACGCAGAGATGAAATAGAGCAGCGTGACCGGGATGAAGATCTCCTCGAAGTGCGAGGTCTCCTCGGACGCCTGCTGCGCGAACTGCGCGAGCTCGGGAATGCTGACCGCGAAGGCCACGGCCGAGTTCTTCACGATGTTCATGCTCTCGCTGGTCAGCGGCGGAATGACGATGCGAAACGCCATGGGCAGCAGCACGAAGCGATAGGTCTGCGGCAGCGTCATGCCCAGCGCCTGGCCCGCGTAGCGCTGGCCGCGCGGCAGCGTGTTGATGCCCGCCTTCACCTGCTCGCCGATGCGCGCGCTCGTGAAGAAGCCCAGCGCCAGCACCACCAGCACCGTGGGCGAGACCGCGTCACGCAGCACCGGGAACAGTGCCGGCAGCACGTGGTACCAAAGGAAGACCTGCACCAGCAGCGGGATGTTGCGGAACAGCTCGGTCCAGGCCTCGCCAAAGCGGGCCAGCCCCTTGTTGGGCGCGGTGCGCGCGATACCGATCAGCGACCCGACCACCAGCGCGACCACCAGCGCCAGCAACGAGACCTTGAGCGTCCAGCCCCAGGCCTCCAGCATCCATTGCAGATAGGTCTGCTCCTTGCCACCCGGCCCGAAGCAGCCCGCGACCGCCTCGCCGGTGGCGGTGTCATTGCAGTAGAACTGCCAATCCCAACTCATCGTTACTCCTAGAACAAAGCGGGTGACCCGCACCCGCTTTGTGGCTTGTCAGACAGACGCGTGAATCACTTCTTCGCGTAGTCTTCCATCGGCTTGTCGTTGGGGTTGGCCCAGGCTTCCTTGGTCGCGGCCGACAGCGGCAGCCCGATCTTGGTGTTGGTCGGCGGGATGGGCTGCAGGAACCACTTGTCGTAGGTCTTGGCCAGGTCGCCCGACTTGATCTGCGCCTTGATGCTGTCATCCACGGCCTTCTTGAAGGCCGGGTCGTCCTTGCGGATCATGATCGCGATGGGTTCCACCGACAGCACCTCGCCGACGATCTTGTAGTCGGCCGGGTTCTTGGAGGTCGCGATGTTCTTGGCCAGGATGGAGCCGTCCATCACGAAGGCGTCGGCGCGGCCGGATTCCAGCAGCAGGAAGCTGTCGGCGTGGTCCTTGCCGTAGACCTCCTTGAAGTCCACGCCGGTGGCGCGCTCGTGCTTGCGCAGCGTCTGCACCGAGGTCGTGCCGGTGGTGGTGGCCACGGTCTTGCCGTTCAGCTGGTTGATGGAGCTGATGCCGGAGTTGGCCTTCACCGCGATGCGGACTTCCTCGACATAGGTGGTCACCGCGAAGGCCACATCCTTCTGGCGTGCCAGGTTGTTGGTCGTCGAGCCGCACTCCAGATCCACCGTGCCGTTCACGGTCAGCGGGATGCGGTTGGCCGAGGTGACCGGCTGGTACTTGATCTCCAGCTTGCGACCCACCGCCTTCTCCAGGTCGGACACGACCTTGTGGCACACGTCGATGTGGTAGCCCACGTACTTGCCGTCACCGATGGTGTAGGACAGGCCCGAGGACTCGCGCACGCCCATGGTGATGGTGCCGCTGTCCTTGATCTTCTTCAGGGTGTCGTCGGCGTGGGCGGCGGAGACGCCGGCCACCAGGGCCACGGCGAGCAGGGTTGCTTTCATGAAAACTCCAGGAACGGAAGGGGGATCAGATCAACAGGCGAGAGCAGACCATGGGGCCTGCTCATCTCGAATTCGGGTTTATACGATCCATGCACAGGCTCGATGAGCTCATGCAGAGCCGGCAACAAGATAGTCCCACAGCGCGATGGCGGCAGGCTTGGGCCGGCGCGACAGCTCGGGCCGCTCGCGGTAGATGCGCAGTTCCATGTCCAGGTTGTAGGCCCCGACGGGCGCTGCCGGCACCAGGCGGCCGCCGGCCAGGTCCTTCTGCACCGAGCTGGCCGGCAGGAAGGCCAGGCCGTGCCCTTCCAGCGCCATCGCCTTCAGGCCCTCGGCCATGTCGGTCTCGTAGACCGCGTCCAGGTTGAGCGCACAGTCGGCCTGCTTGACGATCAGCTCCACCATGCGGCCCAGGTAGGCGCCGGCGGCGTAGCTGAGGAAGGGGATCTTCTGGCCCGGACGGCCCGGCAGCCGGAACAGCGGCTCGCCATGTGCGTCGGCCTTGGCATAGGCGGCCAGCGTCTCATGGCCCAGCGACGCCATCTGGTAGCGCTCCGGGTCCAGTTGCAGCGGCTGGCTCGCGTGGTGGTAGACCAGCAGCAGGTCGCAATTGCCTTCGCTGAGCTGCAGCATCGCATCGTGCACATTGGCGGCATTGAGCCGGCACTTGATCGCGCCGAAGCCGCGCCTCAGGTCCATCAGCCAGTGCGGGAAGAAGCCGAAGGCCAGCGAGTGCGGCACCGCGAACTCGATCATGTCCTGGTCGCTGGCCTGGTGGCTGCGCAGCATGTTGCGGGTGGCCTGCAGGTTGCCCAGCAGGTCCACCGCCTGCGCGAGCAGCGTCGTGCCCGCCGCGGTCAGGCGTGTCGGGTAGGACGAGCGGTCGACCAGGTCCACCCCCGCCCAGGCCTCCAGCGCCTGGATGCGGCGCGAGAACGCGGGCTGGGTCACGTGGCGCAATTGGGCCGAACGGGAAAAGCTGCGCGTCTCGGCCAGACTGACGAAATCTTCAAGCCACTTGGTTTCCACCGGCGGCAGTGTAGCCAAGCCCGCAAACCCGCCCGGCCCACTGCCCCACTCCCCCGGGATGCGTGTTCGGGCGCAGCCAGACCCCCTAACTGAAGGGGCTTGCCAGCCCGCCGAACGCACACGCTTGTTTACAGTGACCCGAACCCCTGATCTCGAACTCTGCTACGGAGAAATCATGCGCGCGACGAGCACTCTCATAGCCCTCGCCCTGTCCGCGGTCCTGCTGCCCGCCCAGGCCGACCCCGTGACCATCGATTTCGAGAAGCTGACCTATCCCAAGGACGAATTCGGCGACACGCTGTCGCAGGTGGCGCTGGGATCCCAGTACGCCGGGGCCTTCGGCATCAGCTTCTCCGGCGCAGCCTGGGGCGTGAATTCCGGATTGAACGGCTGCAGCGGCCAGTATGGCGTGCTGTCGCCCAGCGGCTGCGGCACACTGGCGCTGGCCGGCAACCCGGCCGGCGGCTCGGCCGGCGGCAACGTCAAGCTGACCATCAGCGTGCTCGGCGGCTTCATCGACCAGTTCGTGTTCGACTACGCCGCAGTGCTGGACGGCAATGCGCTGATCAGCATCTGGGGCAACGACGAGCAGGACACGCAGCCGCTGGCCTCGCTGCAGCTCACCAACAGCACCCAGCCCAACGGCTGCAGTGGTTCGGGCCAGGACGTGCGCGTGTGCAACTGGTCGGAACTCAACGCGCTGAAGTTCAGCGGCGTTGCCCACACCATCACCATCTCCGGCGTGGACCAGAACTTCTACCTGGACAACCTGAAGTTCACCGCCCCCACCGCCACGCCTAACCCGCTGCCCGAGCCCGCGGGCCTCGCGCTGGCCGCCAGCGCGCTGGGCGCCCTGGCCTGGGTGCGCCGCCGCCAGGGCCGCTGACCCCACCGGGCGGATCGCCCGAGAGCCGACGACCGCCGCGGGCGGTCGTTTTTCATGGGGCGTTCAGCCCCCCAGCAACGCGCGGCGCAGGCCCTCGCCGGCCAGCGGCAGCTCGCGCGCCCGCAGACCGGTGGCGTCGAACAGCGCATTCGCCAGCGCCCCGGCGGTGGGGCCCATCGCGGCTTCGGCCACACCCAGCAGCGGCGCGCCGGGGCGGTTGAGGACCTGCACATTGATCTGCCGCGGCACGGCCGAGAAGCGCAGGATGGGGTAGCTGCTCCAGTCGAAGGAGCGCAGCCGCTGCGGGTCGTAGCGCAAGGCCTCGTACAGCGTCCAGCTGGTGGCCTGGATGATGCCGCCCTCGATCTGGTTCTTGATGCCGTCCGGGTTCACCGCCTGGCCGGCGTCCACCACCACCTCGGCGCGATCCAGCACCACATGGCCGGTCTCGGGCTCCACGCGGATCTCGACCGCGATCGCCATGTAGGCCATCAGGTTCTTGTAGCGCGCACACGCAAAGCCCACGCCATGGTTGCGCGCGCGCCGCGGGCGTGGCCAGCCGAAGGCCTTGGCGGTGGCGCGCACCACCTCGCGCATGCGCTCGTCGTCCAGGTGGCGCAGCCGGAACTCCACCGCGTCCTGACCCGCCGCCTGGGCCAGCTCGTCCATCACGCTCTCTATGGCCCAGACATTGGCATGCGCCCCCAGCGAGCGCATCGCCGAGGTCTGCAAGGGCAT
Source organism: uncultured Roseateles sp. (assembly GCF_913777145.1). Taxonomy (GTDB): domain Bacteria; phylum Pseudomonadota; class Gammaproteobacteria; order Burkholderiales; family Burkholderiaceae_C; genus Pelomonas. Next base: position 72,618 of record NZ_CAJYPS010000013.1, on the reverse strand, counting down.
GGTGGGCGAGAAATGGTTGACGATGTGGCGATGCGGCAGCGCATAGATGGGGATGCCGTTGCGGTCGCCGCCACCCTCGGGCTGCAGCATGGGCGTGGACGGCGCCGGCACGAAGGGTTTGGCCAGCAGCGTCGCGGGCACCAGGCGGCCGGCGTTCACGATGCGCTGGTTGTGCGAGCTGCTCCACAGCTCGTAGTCCCAGCGCACGATGCGACCCTGGGCGTCGATGCCGGCCTTGACCTCGGTGACCATGGCCGGCGTGTAGTGATCCCACAGGTGCTCCTGCTCGCGGGTGTACTGCAGTCGCACCGGCTGGCCCGGGAACAGCCGGGCCAGGTAGGCGGCAAAAGCCGCCGCGTCGTCGGCGCCGTTGTGTCCGTAGCAGCCCGAGCCTTCCATGTGGATGCAGCGCAGCCGCTCCTTGGGCAGGGACAGCATCTCAGCCAGCGCGTCGCGCAGCGGGTAGACGCCCTGCGAGTGGGTCCACACGGTCAGCAGACGGTCCACCTGCTGGGCCACCGCGCAGGACGGGCCTATGGAGCCGTGCATCAGGTAGTTCTTCAGGAAGCGCGCCTGCACCAGGTGACGGGTGGGGGCCGGCGGCGCGCTGGTGCTGGCAATGGTGATGGCCTGGGTCGCCAGCGTCTTGAGCTCGTCGTGCACCCGGGCCGGGTCGGGCAGGCGGCGGCCGCCGCGCCAGCGCGCCACGCCGGCCAGCGCGCGCTGGGCCTGCACCGCCTGCCACTCGCCCTGAGCCACCACCGCCAGCAGGTTGCCGTCGCGCACCACGCGCAGCACGCCCGGCAGGTGCTCCACCGCCTCGGGGTTGAAGTCGTCCAGCTGCGCCTCGTAGACCGGCGGCAGCACCACACGGGCATGCAGCATGCCGGGCAGGCGCAGGTCCTGCACATAGGCCGGGCCACCGGTGACCTTGGCCGGCAGCTCCACGCGCGGCAGCGAGCTGCCTATCACCGTGTAGTCGGCCGGCGGCTTCAGCGGCGAGCGCAACGCCGGGCGGCGGTGCAGGTTCACCGACGCGATCAGGTCCGCAAAGCGCAGGCTGCGGCCATCGGGCGCGCTGATCACTGCATCGCGGGTGCTGAGGCGCTCGGGGGCGAGCTTCCAGCGGCTGGCCGCGGCCTCCACCAGCAGGCTGCGCACCTGGGCCGCCGCATGCAGCAGCGCGGTGCCGGAATCGGCCATGGTGTGGCTGCCGGCGGTCAGGCCCTCGTCGGGCGACAGGCCGGTGTCGGCGGTCAGGAAGGTGATCAGCCCCGGCGTGATGCTCAACTCCTCGGCGGCCACCTGCAGCAGCGCGGTGCGCACGCCCGTGCCCAGCTCCACCTTGCCGGTGAACACGGTGACACGGTTGTCGGCACCCACGCGTATCCAGGCATCCAGCCAGGGCGTGGTCTTGAGGCTGCCGGGCAGCTCGGCGTTCTCGCGGCTGACCGTGATGGCCTTGCCCTCGTCGGCGATCACGGTCTGGGCCAGCGCACGGGCCGCAGGCGACAGCGAGAACGCAACAAACAGCGCATCGCGCAAGACCTGACGCCGCGACGGCGAGCGCAGCGGACGGGTGTGGCGGACGTTGCTCATGACGCCTCCGTCGTGCCGGCCTCGGTGGCCGCCGGCGCCGGCAGGCCGGCCACCTGGCGTATCGCCGCGAGGATGCGCATGTGGGTGCCGCAACGGCACAGGTTGAGCTGCATGTGCTCGCGCAGCTGCTGCTCGGTCGGGCGCGGGTGCTGCTCCAGCAGCGCCTGGGCCCGCATGATCATGCCGGCGATGCAGTAGCCGCACTGCGCCGCCTGATGCGCGATGAAGGCCTTCTGCAGCGGGCCGGGCTTGTCGGCGCTGCCCAGGCTCTCCAGCGTGCGCACCTTGCGCTCGCCCAGCGCCTGCACGGGCAGCAGGCAGGAGAACACCGGGCGGCCCTCCACCAGCACGGTGCAGGCACCGCACTGGCCCATGCCGCAGCCGAACTTGGCGCCGTTCAAGCCCAGCTCGTTGCGCAGCACATAGAGCAGCGGCGTGGCGGGATCGCCGGCGAAGGGCTGAGCCGCCCCGTTGACATGGATCGTGGTCATGGTTGTTGGTCCTGCAAAGCCTCTTGGGCGGTCTTGCGAGCGTCCGGCCAGGCCGGACGGCCCGCCACGCTCACGCGCACATAGGCCGCCAGATCGGCGATCTGTTCGGCATCCAGCATGCCGGCGTAGGCGGGCATGTAGGGCTGGGCGGCATGGCCGTCCCAGGGCAGGCCCTGGGCCAGCATCTGCACGAAGTTGCGCGGCGAGTCCGCCTGCAACGCGCTGCTGCTGGCCAGCAGCGGCCGCCCGCCGACCTCGTGCATGGGCGCATTCACGCCATGGCACTGCACGCACACGCCGGCGAACAGCTTCTGGCCACGCCGCACCGCCAGGTCGGCGACATCGCTGGCTGCGGCGGCCGGCGCGGCCGCCACGAGGCCGGGTTTCTGCAAGGTCAGCAGGTAGGCGGCGATCGCCTCCAGGTCGGTGCGCGGCACGGTGGCCAGCTCGCGCGTCACCGGCCGCATGGGGCCGGCGGCGGCACCATGCTCGCTGGCCCAGCCGGTGCTGAGGTACTGCACCAGCTGCTCACGGGTCCAGGGCGTGCGGGCCAGGCTGAGCCGGTTCAGCGCCGGCGCTTCCCAGCCGTCCACCACGCCCCCATCGAAGCGGCGACCGGACGGGATGGCCCCCAGCGGCCCCAGCGGCGAGTGGCAGGCCGCGCAATGGCCCGGTCCTTCCACCAGCGCCAGGCCGCGCTGCTGCTGGGCGTCCAGCCCCGCCACCGGGGCCGGCTCGCCGGGGCGCAGGTAGAGCAGGTTCCAGAACGCCACCAGCGGACGAAAGCCCAGCGGGAACATCAGCTGGTTGGCCGGCGCCACCTGACGCACCGGCGCACGGGTCATCAGGTAGGCATAGGCCGCGTCGATGTCGGCCTGCGGCATGCGGGTGTAGTAGGTGTAGGGGAAGGCCGGGTAGAGCTGGTGGCCGTCGCGCGAGATGCCGTGCCGCAGCGCCCGCGTGAAGGCCTCGCGCGACCACGCGCCTATGCCGGTCTCGCGGTCCGGCGTGATGTTGGTCGCGACGATGGTGCCAAAGGGCGTCTGCAACGCGCGCCCGCCGGCAAAGGGCCGGCCACCGTCGGCCGTGTGGCAGACCATGCAGTCGCCCAGCGCCACGACCCGTGCGCCGGCACGGATCTGCGCCGCATCGAAGCGCGGAGGCTCGGTCTGCTCGGGCAGGCTGCGCTCCCACATCAGCGTGAGCGCGAAGGCGGCGCCCAGCAGGGCCAGCACCAGCAGCACGCGCCACCAGCTGCGGCGCCAGAGAGCCGGCCGCGGAGGCGCGGCGGCGGGATCCAGAGAAGGTGGGGCGGTCATGATGGACGGCGTCGTTGAAGCTGGGCCGCAGTCTTGCCGCGCGCCCCGCGCCTGCCATCGGCCAGGAGGCCTAAGACAGGGGTAGGGAGCCGGTCGCATGATGCGGACTTCACAGCTTGTGCCTCGCCATGACCCCGCCCCCGCCTCCCACCAAGGACGCCCGCCAGCCCGAACTGCGCAGCACCGACCTGCCCGGCGTGCAGGCGTTGGATCTGCCCCGACCCGACATGGTCACCGCGGTGATACGCCAGCAGGTGGCAGTCCGGCACGTGGCCGACTACGAGGCCTGGCTGCACCGGGTGATCCCCATCGCCGCGCGCTTCCCCGGCCACCGCGGCACCCAGGTGCTGCGACCGACCAGCGCCGCGCAGGCCTACACCATCACCATCCACTTCGACACGCTGGCCCACGCGCAGGACTGGTTCCAGTCCGAGGCACGGCGCGCACTGCTGCAGGAGGTCGAGCCCCTGCTGGCCGGCCCGGAGGAAGTGCGCACCGTGACTGGGCTGGAGTTCTGGTTCGAGCCTCCGGCGCTGCAGCCGGCGCCGCGACGCTTCAAGCAGGCACTGGCCACGCTGTCGGTGATCTTCCCGCTGACCACGTCGCTAGGTTTCCTGATCGCACCGCTGCTGGCCGGCCTGCCCCATCCCTGGGGCCGCATCGCCACCGGCGCGGCCGTGTCCACGCTGGCGGTGTTCCTGATGACCTACCTCATCATGCCGCGCTACACGCGGCGCCTCGCCGGCTGGCTGGCGCGCTGAGCGGGCTCAGCGCTTGAGCGCCAGGCAGGGGTCCTCGCGCTCGGCCGCCGCCGTCTGCACACGCTCGTCGTAGCGGCCGGCATCGTCGGAGCCGTGCTCCAGATAGCCCACCGCCAGGATGCGCGCCGGCGCCACACCGGCCGCCTCCAGGTAGCGCGGCACGCCCAGCTCGCGGTCCACATGGCCGTTGCCGGCGATCAGCACCACCCGCTCGGCGCCGGCGGCGCGCGCGTCCAGCAGCGTCTGCGCCAGCTGCGCATCCCGCGCCCGCTGGGCCAGCGCCATGGGCGCACGCATGGCCGCGGGCAGCGCACCGCAGTGGCCGTCGTCTATCGCCTTGAGCTGGGCCTGCTGACGGGCCTCGCTCCAGGATGTGCGCTGCACCAGCGCCCACAGCGTCGGGGGCCAGGCGCCCTCGCCCTCGCGCATCAGGCGGCGCAGCTCGTCGCGCTCCAGATTGCCGCCCAGCACACGCGCGCCGCCGGCCACGCTGGCGGCCAGCAGCGGCTCATGCAGGGGCCAGCGCCAGCCGCGGCGGTCCAGCCGGCCGGCGGTGATCAGCGCGTCCACCTCGCCGGAGCGCTGCTGCTGCGCGGCCAGCGCCGCGTTCGCCGCGGCCGGCATCTGCTCGAACACCACGGCCGTGGGCCGGCCATCGGCCAGCAGCGTGGCCAGCCGTGCCGCGCGCAGCCGGTGCTGCTCGGCGTTGTCATGCACCTCGCCCAGCAGCAGAAAGTCCGGCGCGGCCTGCTGCGCCAGGGCCGGCAGTGCCAGACAAGCGCCCAAGAACCAGACAGCCCATTTCATCCGCGCTCCTTCACGACCCGGCACCGCGGGCCGGCGCCGGATTATTCGCCGTCAGTGGCCGCCGCCGGCCAGGCGCCCAGCACCGCGTGCACCTGAGCCAGCACCTCATCGGCCAGCACCGGGTCGGCCTTGGCCACGCCGCGCGACAGCGCCATCGCGCCCACCAGCGCGGCCACGTAGACGCTGGCCAGCGCCTGGCGGTCGCCGGTGGGGCCGTCGGTGGCCAGCGTCGCGGCCAGGCCATCACGCAGCGCCAGGAAGCCGGCCGCAAAGCTCTGGCTCAGTCCCTCGCCCTGGCGCCCGGTCTCGCAGGCGGTGGCCACCAGCGGGCAGCCATCGGCCGGGTCGTCGCGCACCCGGGGGCTCAGGTAGTTGCGCAGATAGCGCTCCAACGTGGGCGCGCGGCCGGCCTGGGCACCGCTGGCGCGTGCATGGCCCACATTGAACGCATGGCTGAAGGCCTGGGCGGCCAGGTCCTGCTTGTCGCTGAAATGCTTGTAGAGCGCGCCATGGGTGAGCCCGGCCAGACGGCAGATGTCGGCCACGCCCACGCCATCCACGCCGTGCTGCTTGAACAGCTGCGCCGCCGCCTCCAGCAGCGCCAGCCGGTTCTGCTCAGCCTGCTCCTTGGTGACCTTCATGTCGAAATCCCGTCGATTGACCAGTTTTGATTGCGACCATTATCATTAAACATCCTCCACCCCGCCAGAGACTCCCTCATGCTCGCCAATCGACTCGCCGCCCTGCTGGGGCGTCTGAGCATCCACTATGCCTGGGTGGTCGCCGCCATCACCTTCCTCGCGATGCTGGTGACCTCCGCCGCGCTGGGCCTGCCGGGGGCGCTGATGCAGCCGCTGTCGCGGGAGTTCGGCTGGAGCACGACCGAGCTGTCCTCGGTCTTCGCGACCCGCTTCGCGCTCTACGGCCTGCTGGGCCCGCTGGCGGCGGTCGTGCTGCTGCGCTACGGCGTGAGCCGGGTCGTGAGCCTGGCCGCGGCCATCATCGGCGGCTCGCTGCTGCTGGGCGCCTTCATCCAGTCGCTGGGCCAGGCCTTTTTGCTGTGGGGCTTGGCACTGGGTCTGGGCACGGGTCTGACCGCGATGGTGCTGGGCGCCACCGTGGCCGGGCGCTGGTTCGTGCAGCGCCGCGGTCTGGTGATGGGCCTGCTGGCGGGCAGCGCAGCCACCGGCCAGCTGATCTTTCTGCCGCTGGCCGCCTGGCTGATCGAGCAGTACGGCTGGCGCTGGGCGCTGCTGCCGGCCGCCGCGGCCGCCGGCGTGGTGCTGGTGCTGGTGCTGCTGTTCATGCGCGACACGCCGGCCGACCTGGGCCTGCGCGCCTATGGTGCCCCGGCCGACACTGCCCCGGCACCCGCGGCGCCGCGGGCCGACTGGGGCCTGCCCTTTCGCACGCTGGCCGAGGCGGTGCGTCGCCCCACCTTCTGGGTGCTGGCCGGCAGCTTCTTCATCTGCGGCCTCAGCACCAACGGGCTGATACAGACCCACTTCATCTCGCTGTGCGGCGATCGCGGCATGGGGCCGGTGCCGGCGGCCTCGGTGCTGTCCATGATGGGCGTGTTCGACCTGATAGGCACCACGCTGTCCGGCTACCTGTCCGACCGCTTCGACAACCGCAAGCTGCTGGCCTGGTACTACGGGCTGCGCGGGCTGTCGCTGTTCTGGCTGCCCTATTCAGAGTTCACGCTGGTGGGGCTGTCGCTGTTCGCGGTGTTCTATGGGCTGGACTGGATCGCCACCGTGCCGCCCACCGTGAAGCTGGCTGCCGCCGAGTTCGGCTCCGAGCGCGCCAGCATCGTGTTCGGCTGGGTGTTCGCCGCCCACCAGCTGGGTGCGGCCGCGGCCGCCTATGGCGGCGGCCTGTCGCGCTCGCTGCTGCTGTCCTACTCGCCGGCACTGTTCGTCGCCGGCGCCGCCTGCCTGCTGGCAGCGCTGGGCGTGCGCCTGATGCGCACGCCGGCCCGCGCGGGCGGCTGAGCCTGGCCCGGCCGGAGCGGAGTACCCCGGTCGAATTCGGCGCAGGACGGGTCTTGAATCGTCACTCCTCGTCCCTATAATCCTTGCTGCTAGCACTCATCACCATCGAGTGCTAACGAATTCGGGCAGCCCCGTGCGCCCAGTTTTCGGCGCGCCGCAAGGCCTGGTGCCTGCGGCCGCTGCAGTTCCAACTCTCAAGGAGAACCCATGAAGCTGCGCCCCCTGCACGATCGCGTGATCGTTCGCCGCCTGGAGCAAGAGACCAAGACCGCCTCGGGCATCGTCATCCCCGACAACGCCGCCGAGAAGCCCGACCAGGGCGAAGTGCTGGCCGTCGGCCCGGGCAAGCGCAATGACAAGGGTGATTTCGTCGCTCTGAACGTGGCCGTTGGCGACCGCGTGCTGTTCGGCAAGTACTCCGGCCAGGCCGTCAAGGTCGACGGCGAAGAGCTGCTGGTCATGCGCGAAGAGGACCTGTTCGCCGTCGTCGCCAAGTAAGCGACCGCCCGCGAGCAATCCACCCATCTTTTAGAGAATTCGGAGAAAACAAATGGCAGCAAAAGACGTAGTCTTCGGCGGCGAAGCCCGCGCACGCATGGTTGAAGGCGTGAACATCCTGGCCAACGCGGTCAAGGTCACGCTGGGCCCCAAGGGCCGCAACGTGGTGCTGGAGCGCTCCTTCGGCGCCCCGACCGTGACCAAGGACGGCGTGTCCGTGGCCAAGGAAATCGAGCTGAAGGACAAGCTGCAGAACATGGGCGCCCAGCTCGTGAAGGAAGTGGCCTCCAAGACCAGCGACAACGCCGGTGACGGCACCACCACCGCGACCGTGCTGGCGCAAGCCATCGTCCGCGAAGGCTCCAAGTACGTGGCCGCCGGCCTGAACCCCATGGACCTGAAGCGCGGCATCGACAAGGCGGTCACCGCCCTGGTCGCCGAGCTGAAGAAGGCCTCCAAGGCCACCACCACCTCCAAGGAAATCGCCCAGGTCGGCACGATCTCGGCCAACTCCGACGCCGACGTCGGCCAGATCATCGCTGACGCGATGGACAAGGTCGGCAAGGAAGGCGTGATCACCGTCGAAGACGGCAAGAGCCTGAACAACGAGCTGGATGTCGTCGAAGGCATGCAGTTCGACCGCGGCTACCTGTCGCCCTACTTCATCAACAACCAAGAGAAGCAATCGGCCATCTTGGACAACCCCTTCGTGCTGCTGTACGACAAGAAGGTGTCCAACATCCGTGACCTGCTGCCGACGCTGGAAGCCGTCGCCAAGGCCGGCCGTCCGCTGCTGATCATTGCCGAAGAAGTCGAAGGCGAAGCGCTGGCGACCCTGGTGGTCAACACCATCCGCGGCATCCTGAAGGTCGTCGCCGTCAAGGCGCCGGGCTTCGGCGACCGTCGCAAGGCCATGCTGGAAGACATCGCCATCCTGACCGGTGGCAAGGTCATCGCTGAAGAAGTGGGCCTGTCGCTGGAGAAGGTCACGCTGGCGGATCTGGGTCAGGCCAAGCGCGTCGAAGTGGGCAAGGAAAACACCACCATCATCGACGGCAACGGCGCTGCCGCGGACATCGAAGCCCGCGTGAAGCAGATCCGCATCCAGATCGAGGAAGCCACCTCCGACTACGACCGCGAGAAGCTGCAAGAGCGCGTGGCCAAGCTGGCCGGTGGCGTGGCCGTCATCAAGGTCGGTGCTGCCACCGAAGTCGAGATGAAGGAAAAGAAGGCCCGCGTGGAAGACGCGCTGCACGCCACCCGTGCCGCCGTTGAAGAAGGCATCGTCGCCGGCGGCGGCGTGGCCCTGCTGCGTGCCCGCCAGTCGGCTGGCGAGATCAAGGGCGACAACGCCGACCAGGACGCCGGCATCAAGCTGATCCTGAAGGCCATCGAAGCCCCGCTGCGCGAGATCGTCTTCAACGCCGGTGGCGAGCCCAGCGTGGTCGTCAACAAGGTGCTGGAAGGCAAGGGCAACTTCGGTTTCAACGCCGCCAACGACACCTATGGCGACATGATCGAGATGGGCATCCTGGACCCGACCAAGGTGACCCGTACCGCGCTGCAGAACGCCGCTTCCGTGGCCTCGCTGCTGCTGACGACCGAAGCCATGGTCGCCGAAGCGCCCAAGGACGAGTCCGCTGCCCCGGCCATGCCCGGCGGCATGGGTGGCATGGGCGGCATGGACATGTAAGTCCAGGCCCGGCACCCGACGGGGTGCCGACCTTGCGAACGCGAAAGGGGCTGCTCACGCAGCCCCTTTTTTCATGGGCCGACGCCCAGCATCGACAGGGCCTTGGCCGAGGCGCGCGTGAATTGCGCACGAAGCGCCAATCCATCCCCCGCAAACAAGGCCCGGCCGGACAGCCGCCGGCCAGAGAGGGGACTGAGCCCGCCGGATAATTCGGGTCACTGTCGACCGCCCATGCCCGAACGCCTGCAGTACCACGACCTCATCGATCTCGCACTGGCCGAGACCCCGTCGCTCGCCCGCGAGCTGATGAACGTCATCCAGGACGAGCTGGATGCCCATCCCCAGCATTTCGCGCTGCGCGAGAGCTGGCGGCGGCTGCGTGGCAGCTTTGTCGAACAGCTGGAGAGCCGGCTGTTGCAGTCGCTGCAGGCGGTGCGCCGCGGCGACGACCCGCTGGCCGGCGGCCCGCCGCGCCGCAGCACGCTGGACGGACTGAGCCTGGTCGACGAGCACCAGGCCCAGCAGGACGTGGCCATCGCCCAGGTGGCCCAGGCCGCCGAGGACCTCAGCCGCGCCGAGCTGCACCAGATCGGCAACTTCTTCGCCGCACTGCGCGGCATCGCCCGCGCCCGCGACCGCGACAACCCGCTGCGCCCGGCACTGTTCACCCAGGCACTGCAACAGACGCTGGCCATGCTGGCGCCTACGCCACAGGTGCAGCACGAGCTGATGCGGGTCGCGGCGCAACCGGTCGCACGCTCGCTGCACCGGCTCTACGGGCGCGCCTGCGAGGTGCTGCAGGCGGCCCAGCTCAGCGACATGGTGGCCGCCCATGGCCAGGCCCGCGGCGACGCCTTCGCCCACCAGCGCCTGGCCGCCGCCCGCGGCATCGGAGGACGCCCGTCCATGCACGGCACGCTGGACGGCCTGTCACGGCGCGTGGATGCGCTGAACTCGCGCCGCCAGCCGCTGGACGATCACGCCCAGCAGCCCTTCGTGCGCCCCGGCGGGCCCGACATGCTGAGCCGGCTCTACGACCGCATCCTGGCCGACCCACGCCTGCTGCCGCCGCTGAAGGCGCTGCTGGCCCGGCTGCAGATCGCGGTCGTGCGGCTGGCGCGCGCGGACACCAGCCTGCTGCGCGACGACCAGCATCCGACCTGGGCGCTGCTCAACCGCGTGGCCGCCCACGGCATGGGCTTCGAGCGCGCTGACGACGAGGAGCTGCAGGACTTCCTGCACTTCATGGATGCCGAGGCCCAGCGCCTGGTGGACGCGCCCACGCCCACCGCGGCGCTGTTCGCGCAGGTGCTGGCCAGCGTGGACGCGCGCATCGCACAGCAGGCCCAGCGCAGCAGTCTGGTCAATACCGACGCGCTGGCCGCGCTGGAGCGCGAGCAGCAGCGCAAGGCCTGGCGCGAGCTGGTGCGCGAGCAGATCGATGCGCAGATCGCCGATGCGCCGCTGGGCCCGCGCATGTACCGCTTCATGCAGACCGCCTGGGTGGATGTGATCGTCGCGGCCATGGTGAGGCACGGCCGAGAATCGCGCGAGGCGCTGGATGCGGTCGAACTGGTGGACGCGGTGCTGGACAGCCTCAGCACGCCGCGCGACCGCGCCGAGCGCGAAAGCCTGCGCCTGCGCCTGCCGGTGCTGATCGAGCGTCTGAACGCCGGCTGCGACGCCATACGCCTGGACGCCTCACGCCGCGAAGGCGCCCTCAACGAGCTGATGGGCCAGCATGCACGGCTGCTGCGCGGCCTGCCGGCCATGGATCCGGCCGAGCGCCGCCCGCCCGCACCGCGCACCGCGCCGGCAGCCGCGCCGGCCTCCACCGACGAGATCGTGCAGCGGCTGATGGAGGAGCGCGACTCCCAGCTGCCCTCGCTGTGGATGCTCACCGACGTGAACCGCGGCGAACTGCCCACGGTGCCGGTGCAGCTCTACAGCGAGCACGACTCGCCCGAGGCCCGCATCGCGCTGCAGCAGTGGGTGGACGGCCTGCGCGTGGGGCGCTGGTTCCACCTGTGCCTGCAGGGCGACTGGCGCACCGCGCAGATCGCCTGGATCAGCGAGGGCGCGCGCTATGTGTTCTTCGTGGGCCGCGAGCCCGGCGAGCGCCTGTCACTGACAAGGCGCGCGCTGGAGGCGCTGCTGGCCAACGGCCTGATCACGGCACTGGACGACGACAGCGTGGTGCAGCGCGCGGTGGACACGCTGATCAGCGACCTCGACGGCGGCTGAGGCCGCGTCAGCCCCTCAGGCGGCGGCGTCGGGCGCCGCGTCGGCCGGCTCGGCGGCGGCTGCAACAGGCAGACGGCGCTCGGCATGGGTCCACACATGCAGGGCCTGGGCCACATCGCCCACGCCGGTCTTCTTCAACGCGGAAAACAACGTCACCGCCACATCGGAATGCTCGGTGGACAGCCCGCCCAGGAACTCGCCGGTGGCGCGCAGCGCGGCATCGGCCTCCTTGCGGTTGAGCTTGTCGGCCTTGGTCAGCAGCACCAGCAGCCTGACCTCGCCGGTGGCCACGCGCGGCGCGACGAAGTCCAGCAGCTGCTTGTCCAGATCGGTCAGCCCCAGGCGGGAATCCACCATCAGCACCACGCCGGACAGGCTGCGGCGTATCTCCAGATAGTCCGCCATCACCTTCTGCCAGCGCAGCTTGGACTCGCGGTTCACCGCCGCATAGCCATAGCCCGGCAGGTCGGCGAACAGCGTGTCAGGCGCGTCCTTGGGACCCAGCTCGAACAGGTTGATGTGCTGGGTGCGGCCCGGCGTCTTGGACGCGAAGGCCAGGCGCTTTTGCTGGGCCAGCGTGTTGATGGCCGTGGACTTGCCGGCATTGGAGCGGCCGACGAAGGCAATCTCGGGCAGTTCGGTGGCCGGCAGGTGGTGCAACTGGCTCGCGGTCGTGAGGAAACGCGCGGTGTGCGTCCAGGCCAAGGCCTGCTTGTCGGTCACGGCATCGGCCTCGGAAGGCATTGGGGTCAGGTCGGAGTCGGACGCAGGCATGGCGCATTGTAAGATTTGCGGGTTGTGCCTTGGCTTCCCTACGACTAGAGCACCCTACATGACGAAGATCGCCGCCCTCCTTCTGTCGAGCCTGATCGCCTCGATGGCGCACGCCAACCAGCCGGCTGCGCCGGCCAAGCCCGATGTGGCCAAGGGCAGCGCCATCTCATCCCAGGTCTGCGCCGCCTGCCACACGGCCGACGGCTCGCGCGGCAGCCCGGCCAACCCCATCCTGCAGGGCCAGCATGTCGAGTACCTCGCCAAGCAGCTGCACGACTTCAAGGATGGCAAGCGCAAGAACGCCATCATGAACGGCATGGCCGCGCCGCTGTCCGACGACGACATCCGCAACGTCGCCGCCTTCTACGCCAGCAAGAGCGCCAAGCCCGGCTTCGCGAAGAACAAGGACACGGTCGCGCTGGGCGAGAAGATCTGGCGCGGCGGCATCGCCGACCGCAATGTGCCGGCCTGTGCCGGCTGCCACGGCCCGGCCGGCGCCGGCATCCCGGTGGAGTACCCGCGCCTGTCCGGCCAGCATGGCGACTACATCGAGGCCCAGATGCTGGCCTTCCGCAGCGGCCAGCGCATGTCGCCCAAGATGAGCCCCGTCGCAGCCAAGATGAACGACCTGGAAATCAAGGCCGTGTCGGACTACGTCGCCGGCCTGCACTGAGCCCGCGGGCCCGGCCCGTCGCAGCCCAGGCCGGTGCACGCACCGGCCTTTTTTGTGCCCGCCAGACCGCGCAAGACCTGTCCCCAACAACCGCCATGGCAACACCTGGTTACCTGCAAAGTACCCGCCTTGCGTGGCCGGCGTCACGGAAGCCGCGATGCTCTCGCCGGCCCGTCGCGCGCCCGTACTAACCTTCTGTCTCTGATGTCTTCTGCGCCCCCCCGTTCCACGCTGGCCCGCGAGCTGCTGGACCTGTTCGCCTCCATGCGCTTCGCGATCGCGCTGCTCAGCGTGATCTGCATCGCCTCCGTCATCGGCACGGTGGTGCAGCAGCGCCAGCCCATGGGCAACTACGTGAACCAGTTCGGCCCCTTCTGGGCGGAGCTGTTCGACAAGCTGGGGCTGTACACGGTCTACGGCGCCCCGTGGTTCCTGGTGATCCTGGCCTTCCTGGTGATCTCCACCAGTCTGTGCATCGCCCGCAACACACCCAAGATCCTGACCGACCTGCGCAGCTACAAGGAGGGCGTGCGCGAGCAGTCGCTGCGCGCCCACCACCACAAGGCCGAGGCGGTGCTGGAAGGTGACCCGCAGGCGGTGCTGGGCACGCTGGCGCCGCAGCTGGATGCGCTGGGCTGGAAGGCCAAGGTGCAGCAGCGCGAGCACGGCCTGATGGTCGCGGCACGGCGCGGCGCGGCCAACAAGATCGGCTACCTCGCGGCCCACTCGGCCATCGTGCTGATCTGCCTGGGCGGCCTGTTCGACGGCGACCTGATGGTGCGCATGCTGATGTGGGTGCAGGGCAAGACCCTCTACACCGGCTCGGGCCTGGTATCCGAGGTCGCGGCCGAGCACCGGCTGGGCACGGGCAACCCGAGCTTCCGCGGCAATCTGTTTGTGCCCGAGAACAGCAGTGCCGGCACCGCGGTGCTGACGCTGCCCGGCGGCATCGTGCTGCAGGACCTGCCCTTCGACGTGGAGCTGAAGAAGTTCAACGTCGAGTACTACGCCACCGGCATGCCCAAGTCCTTCGCCAGCGACATCGTGATCCGCGATCGCAGCGGCGGCACGCCGCGCACGGCGACCGTGAAGGTCAACGAGCCGGTGATCCATGATGGCGTGGCGATCTACCAGAGCAGCTTCGAGGACGGTGGCTCGCTGCTCAAGCTGCAGGCGCTGTCGCTGACCGGCGATGAGCACCTGGACCTGCAGGGCCGCGTCGGCGACAAGACCGCCTTTGGCGAGCAGACGCTGGAGTTCGCCGGCCTGCGCGTGATCAATGTCGAGAACCTCAGCACGCCCGATGCCAGCGGCACCGACGTGCGCAAGGTGGACCTGACCGGCACGCTGCAGAACCATCTGGGCAGCGGCGCCAAGGGCAACACCAGCAAGTCGCTGCACAACGTGGGGCCATCCTTCAGCTACCGGCTGCGCGACGCGGCCGGCCAGGCCCGCGAGTTCAACAACTACATGCTGCCGGTGGAACTGGACGGTCACAAGGTCTTCCTGGCCGGCGTGCGCGACAACCTCTCCGACAGCTTCCGCTACCTGCGCATGCCGGCCGACGAGAACGGCGAGCTGGACGGCTGGCTGCGCCTGCGCCGCGCGCTGGCCGACCCCAAGCTGCGCGAGTCCGCGGCCCGCATCTACGCGCAATCCGCCACGCCGGCCGACCGCCCGCAGATGCAGCCGCAGCTGCAGGCCACCGCCCAGCGGGCGCTGGCGCTGTTCTCAGGCGCCACCGCCAAGCCGGGCGACGACGTGCGCGGCGGCCTGCCCGCCCTGTCGCAGTTCATCGACCATGACGTGCCCCAGGCCGAGCGCGCGCGCGTGTCCGAGGTGCTGCTGCGCATACTCAATGGCAGCCTGTTCGAGCTCAACCAGCTGGCGCGCGAGCGCGCCGGCCTCGCGCCCGCGCCCGCCGACGAGTCTCAGCAGGCCTTCATGACCCAGGCCGTGCTGTCGCTGTCGGACAGCCTCTACTACCCCGCCCCCGCGCTGTTCCAGCTCAAGGACTACACCCAGGTGCAGGCCAGCGTGTTCCAGGTGACCCGGGCCCCAGGGCAGAAGCTGGTCTATCTCGGAGCGGTGTTGCTCATCATCGGCGTATTCGCGATGCTCTATATCCGGGAGCGTCGCCTGTGGCTGTGGATCACCCCGAGCACCGCCGCCGGCCGCTCCCAGGTCAGCATGGCCATGTCCAGCACGCGCGAGTCCCCGGACAATGCCGCGCTGTTCGCCCAGCTGCGCCGGACCCTTCTGAAAGCAGACGAATGAACACCACCACCCTCACGCTGCCGCGCCGCCATCCGCTGGCCGGGCGCAGCCCGCTGGACTGGGCCTTCGCCGCCCTGGTGCTGCTGGGCGCGGGCTACGCCTTCAGCCGCTACCACCTGTCCATGGATGTCTACGAGAAGGGCATCCTGACGGCCGCCGTGCCGGCGCTGATCGCGCTGGGCTGGTTCTGGGCACCGCTGCGCACGCTGACCGTGGCCGTGGGCGCGGCCAGTCTCGCTGCCATTGCGCTCTATGCACGCCACATCGACGCCTTCGGCGCCGACCTGGCCGCCGCCGACCAGGTCTTCCTGCTGAAGTATTTGCTGTCCAGCCAGAGCGCCATCCTGTGGATGAGCCTGCTGTTCTTCATGAGCACGCTGTTCTACTGGGGCGGCTTCCTGACCCGCAGCGGCAGCAACAGCATGGCCGAGGTCGTGGGTTCCAAGCTGGCCTGGGGCGGCGTCTTCATGGCGCTGGTAGGCACCATGGTGCGCTGGTACGAGAGCCACCAGATCGGCCCGGACATCGGCCACATCCCGGTCAGCAACCTCTACGAGGTCTTCGTGCTGTTCAGCTGGATGACCGCACTGTTCCACCTCTACTACGAGCAGCGCTTCGCGACCCGCTCGCTGGGCGCCTACGTGATGCTGGTGGTCAGCGCGGCGGTGGGCTTTCTGCTCTGGTACACGGTGGCCCGTGAGGCGCAGGAAATCCAGCCGCTGGTGCCCGCGCTGCAGAGCTGGTGGATGAAGATCCACGTGCCGGCCAACTTCGTGGGCTATGGCAGCTTCGCACTGGCCGCCATGGTGGCGCTGGCCTACCTGCTCAAGACCGCGCCCGTGCGCTCGCTGTGGCTGGGGCTGGTCGCGATGCCGCTGGCCATCGTGCTGCTGATCCTGGCCGTGCGCACCGGCGCCTCGCTGGACGCCGACACGCTCAAGGGCATGGACGGCTGGGCCGCCAAGATCACCGGCGTGGCCGCCTTCCTGGCGCTCACGGTCGCGCTGCGCGGCCGCCTCACCGCCCGCCTGCCCGAGCTCGTGCAGCTGGATGACCTGATGTACAAGGCCATCGCGCTGGGCTTTGCGTTCTTCACCATCGCCACCATCCTGGGCGCCTTCTGGGCCGCCGAGGCCTGGGGCGGCTACTGGAGCTGGGATCCCAAGGAGACCTGGGCGCTGATCGTGTGGCTGAACTACGCGGCCTGGCTGCACATGCGGCTGATGAAGGGCCTGCGTGGCGCCGTGGCCGCCTGGTGGGCGCTGGTGGGCCTCTTGGTGACCACCTTCGCCTTCCTGGGCGTCAACATGTTCCTGTCCGGCCTGCACAGCTACGGCACCTTGTGAGCGCGGACGCGCTGCGCCGCATCGCGCAGGCCACGCCCTGGTTCATGGCGGCGCTGCGCGCAGCGCGCGAGCTCGCGCTGCCGGACTGGGCGGTGGGCGCCGGCGCGGTGCGCAACCTGGTGTGGGACCACCTGCACCGGCACCCCGTCCCGTCGGCGCTGGCCGACGTGGACCTGGCCTATTTCGACACCAAGGAAGCGCCGGGCGCCGAGGCGCTGCACCAGCGGCGCCTGATGCAGGCCCACCCCACCCTGCCCTGGGAGGTCACCAACCAGGCCCTGGTGCACCACTGGTTCGAGCAGCACTTCGGCCATGCGGTCGCGCCACTGGGCTCGCTGGACGAGGCCGTGGCCTCCTGGCCCGAAACCGCCACCGCGGTCGCGCTGCGGCTGGAGCCGGACGACCGGCTGACCGTGATCGCACCGCTGGGGCTGGACGACCTGTTCGCAATGAAGGTGCGCCGCAACCCGGTCCGCGTGAGCGCGGACACCTACCGCGCCCGGGTGGCCAGCAAGCGCTACCGCGAGCGCTGGCCCCGGGTCCAGGTGCTGCTGGACGCCTGAGGTGCGCGCCGGCCGTCAGGCGGCCGAGCCACGCTCCAGCTTGAACACCGCCACCGCCTGAAGCAGCTGCTGCGCCTGCTGACGCAGGCTCTCGGCCGCCGCCGCGCTCTGCTCGACCAGCGCCGCGTTCTGCTGCGTGACCTGATCCATCTGCACCACGGCTTCCTCCACCTGGCTCACGCCCGAACTCTGCTCGCGGCTGGCCGAGCTGATCTCGCCGACGATGTCGGACACGCGCTGGATGGAGCCCACGATGTCCTGCATGGTCGCACCGGCCTTGTCCACCAGGCTGGTGCCCTGCTCGACCTGCTCCACGCTGGCGGTGATCAGCGTCTTGATCTCGCGCGCTGCCGTGGCCGAGCGCTGCGCCAGCGTGCGCACCTCGCCGGCCACCACCGCAAAGCCGCGGCCCTGCTCGCCGGCGCGCGCCGCCTCCACCGCGGCGTTCAGCGCCAGGATGTTGGTCTGGAAGGCAATGCCGTCGATCACGTTGATGATTTCGGCGATCTTGCCGCTGCTCTGCTGGATGCCGCGCATGGTCTGCACCACATCGCCCACCACCGCGCCGCCGCCGCTGGCCACGGCGCTGGAAGCGCGGGCCAGCTGGTCGGCCTGCTGCGCGCTGTCGGCCGTGGCGCGCACGGTCGCATTGAGCTGCTGCATGGTGGCGGAGGTCTCCTCCAGCGCGCTGGCCTGCTCCTCGGTGCGCTGGCTCAGGTCCGCATTGCCCTGGGCGATCTGCGCGCTGGCGGTCGCGATGTTCTCGCTGCCGCCGCGCACCGTGGCGACCACCTGGCGCAGCGACTTCTGCATCTCGTCCATGGCCGCGACCACACTGCCGGGCCGGGCCTGACGGGTGTCTATGGCCGTGCTGAGATCGCCCTGCGCGATCGCGCTGGCCACCGCCGCCACATCGCTCGGCTCGCCGCCCAGCTGGCGGTTCAGGCCGCGAGTCAGCAGCATGCCCACGACCAGGCCGAACAGGCCGCTGAACACGGTCAGACCCACCATCCAGAAGCTCAGGCGCTGGTAGAGCTGTGATCCCTCCTGGGCAGTGGACAGACCCAGCGCCTCCTTCTGCTTGGTCAGTGCAGTCAGCTGGTCATCCAACTTGCGATTGAGCTGGCTGGAGGTCTTGACCAGGGCCTGCAACTCGTCGTCATTGGCCAGGAAGTTGCGGGTCGCGGCCACGTCCAGCACCTTCTGCACCGCGGTGACCCAGGGTTCAACCGTGGCATAGGTGTCACGGTAGAGCGCCTTGCCTTCGTCGGTCACGAACAACGGGCGGGACTTCTCCAGCCAGCCCTTGAGGTCGGTGACCGCCTTGTCGAAGTCGGCCCGCGCCTTGCCGCGCGCCTCCTCGGACGTGGCCAGCATGAACGCCGCCCGGGCGCGGCCCGCGTAGATGAGGTTGATGTTGGCCTCCTTCACATAGGAGATGCCCAGCAGCTCGCGCTGGTAGAGCGCATCGTTGTAGTCGTTGATGCGTCCCATGCCAAAGATGCCCACCACGGCCACCAGGGTGCCCATGGTCACGACGGCCAGAAAGCCGCCTATCAGCTGGGTGCTGACCTTCAGTTTGTTCAACCACTGCATGAGATCTCCCCGTTCCGGTGTCAGTTCGGGCGCGCCGCTCAGGCCCGCCAGCCGCTGGCCACTCTACGTATTGACAGCGTTAGACACCAGGCATGCCTCAGCCCGCCGGCAGCGTGCAGGTCACATTTGTTCACACTTATAAGGATTCATCCCAATGCACGGTTAGGCACAGGCAGCGCCGTCTCGTACTTCACCTCGCGCAGCACCACATTGCTGCGCACGCTGGACACGCCGGGCAGCTTGAAGATGTGCTGCTGCAGGAACTGGTCGTAGGCCTTCATGTCGGCCGCCACCACTTTGATCACATAGTCCGCCTCGCCGGTGATCGCATGGCACTCGATGATCTCGGGCGTGCCGGCCACCAGGCGCTCGAACTGCTCCACCGCCCCCTCGCTGTGCCGCACCAGGCTCACATTGGCCAGCACCAGGATGGACAGGCCCAGCTTCTCGCGGTCGGCCAGCACCACCTGGCCCCGGATCACGCCGCGCTCCTCCAGCTCGCGCACGCGCCGCCACACCGGCGTGGCCGACAGCCCCACACGCTCCGCCAGCGCCTGCGTGGACAGACGCGCATCGGCCTGCAGCGCGGCCAGGATCTCGCGGCTGGCGCGATCGAGTTCATTCGTTTCCATAAAACGCAATTTTTGAGAGAACTCAACTCACGCACCAGCGCAGAGACCCGGATTGAGGCAAGTTCTTTCGCAGCTGCGGCGAAAGAATCCCTTTCCCACCAAGAGGCGCGCAACGCCCTGCCGGAGACCGTGATGACCGACGCCCCACCCGCCCTGCGCGACTACCGCCTCAGCGACAACCTTGCGGCCGACAGCGGTGCGGTCTTCCTGACCGGCACGCAAGCGCTGGTGCGACTGCTGCTGGCCCAGAAGAAGCTCGACGAACGCGCGGGGCTGAACACCGCCGGCTTCGTGTCCGGCTACCGCGGCTCGCCGCTGGGCATGGTGGACCAGCAGCTGTGGAAGGCCAAGAAGTTCCTGGAGGCCGCCCACGTCGAATTCCTGCCCGCGATCAACGAGGATCTGGCGGCCACCGCGTGTCTCGGCGTGCAGCGCGTGGCGCTGGATGCGCAGCGCACCGTCGATGGCGTGTTCGCGATGTGGTACGGCAAGGGGCCAGGTGTTGACCGCTCGGGCGACGCGCTCAAGCACGGCAATGTCTATGGCAGCAGCCCCCAGGGCGGCGTGCTGGTGGTCTGCGGGGACGACCATGGCTGCGTGTCCAGCAGCACGCCCCACCAGAGCGACCAGGCGCTGCAGGCCTGGAGCATGCCGCTGGTCCACCCGGCCAACGTGGCCGAGTACCTGGAGTTCGGCCTCTACGGCTGGGCGCTGAGCCGTTTCTCGGGCGCCTGGGTGGGCTTCAAGGCCATCTCCGAGGTGGTGGAGAGCGGCATGACCGTGGACCTGGACGCGGTGGCGCTGAACTTCGAGCACCCGGTCGAGCACACGCCGCCCACGAACCTGCATATCCGCGCGGTGGACCTGCCCTCGCTGGAACTGGAGTCCCGCCTGGCCCACAAGCTGGACGCGGTGCGCGCCTTCGCCAAGCTCAACAGCATAGACAAGCACATCGTCGTGAGCCCGGCCGCCACGCTGGGCATAGTGACCGTGGGCAAGGCGCACTACGACTTCATGGAGGTGCTGCGCCGGCTGGACCTGGACCCCAACGCGCTGGCCGCCGCCGGCGTGCGGGTCTACAAGGTGGGCCTGGTGTTTCCGCTGGAGCCCACGCGCATCACCGAGTTCTGCAGCAACCTCACCGACGTGCTGGTCATCGAGGAGAAGGGCCCGGTGGTCGAGCGCCAGATCAAGGAGCTGCTGTACCACCTGCCCGACTTCCAGCGCCCGCGTGTCGTGGGCAAGACTGATGAACACGGCGCGCCGGTGCTGTCGGCGCTCGGCGAGCTGCGTCCGAGCCGCATCATGAACACCGTGGCCGACTGGCTCGCGCGGCTCAATCCCGCGCTGGACCGCCGCCACCTCGTCGTCGACTTCCTGACGCCCTGTCTGCTCTCCAACGCGGCCGATGGCGTGCGCCGCCAGCCCTATTTCTGCTCGGGCTGCCCGCACAACACCTCCACCAAGCTGCCCGAGGGCTCGCGGGCTCTCGCCGGCATAGGCTGCCACTTCATGGCGAGCTGGATGGAGCGCGGCACCTCCGGCCTCATTCAGATGGGCGCCGAGGGCGTGGACTGGGCCGCGCACTCGCGCTTCACCAAGCAGAAGCACGTCTTCCAGAACCTGGGCGATGGCACCTACTACCACTCGGGCTATCTGGCGATACGCCAGGCCATCGCGGCCAAGGCCAACATCACCTACAAGATCCTCTACAACGACGCGGTCGCCATGACCGGCGGCCAGCCGGTGGACGGCAGCACCAGCGTGCCGCAGATCGCGCGCCAGGTCGAGGCCGAGGGCGTGAAGCGCCTGGTCGTCGTCTCCGACGACATCGCCAAGTACGAAGGCCACCACGGCCTCTTCCCCGCCGGCACCACCTTCCACGACCGCCGCGAGATGGACGCCGTGCAGCGCGAACTGCGCGAGATCGAGGGCGTCACCGTGCTGATCTACGACCAGACCTGCGCCGCCGAGAAGCGCCGCCGCCGCAAGAAGGGCGAGTTCCCCGACCCGCCCAAGCGCATCTTCATCAACGAGGCCGTCTGCGAAGGCTGCGGCGACTGCGGCGTGGCCAGCAACTGCCTGAGCGTGGTGCCGGTCGAGACCGACTGGGGCCGCAAGCGCGCCATCGAGCAGAGCAGCTGCAACAAGGACTTCTCCTGCGTGAACGGCTTCTGCCCGAGCTTCGTGTCGGTGCACGACCCGGTGCTGAAGAAGAAGGCCGGTGCGAGCTACACCACGCAAGACCTGGCCCGCGAGATCGCGGCTGTCCAGCCGCCTGCCGCCTGGCACTGGACGGGCCCCTTCGACATGCTGGTCACCGGCGTCGGCGGCACCGGCGTCGTGACGGTCGGCGCGCTGGTCAGCATGGCCGCGCACCTCGAGGGCAAGCAGGCCTCGGTGCTCGACTTCATGGGCTTCGCACAAAAGGGCGGCGCGGTGCTGAGCTTCGTGCGCGTGGCGCCGACGCTGGACCTGCTCAACCAGGTGCGCATAGACACGCAGCAGGCCGACGTGCTGCTGGCCTGCGACATGGTGGTGGGCGCGTCACCCGACGCCTTGGGCACGGTCAAGGCTGGCCGCACCGTGATTCTGGCCAACACCCACGAGCTGCCCACAGCCGGCTTCGTGCGCAACCCGGATGCCTCGCTGCAGGCCGACTCGCTGCTGGCCAAGATGCGCTTCGCCGTGGGCGAGCAGGGTGCGCTGGAGACGGTGGACGCGCAGGACATCGCGCAGCGCCTGATGGGCGACACCCTGCCCAGCAACATCATCATGCTGGGCGCCTGCTGGCAGCGCGGCCTGGTGCCGGTCAGCGAGGCCGCGCTGATGCGCGCCATCGAGCTCAACGGCGTCGCGGTGGACGCCAACAAGACCGCGTTCGCGCTGGGCCGCCTGGCCATCGCGGCGCCGGATGCACTGCAGCGCATGGCCGGCGAGGTCAACGTCGTGAAGTTCTTCAACTTCGACCAGCTGGACGGCCCGGACGGGCTGATCGCGCGCCGCGCGCAGTTCCTCACGGACTACCAGGACGCCGCCTACGCCACCCGCTACCGCGCGCTGGTGGAGCGCGTGCGCGCTGCCGAGAGCGCGCTGGGCCAGGGCCAGCGTCTGACCCAGGCGGTGGCGCGCTACTACGCCAAGCTGCTGGCCATCAAGGATGAGTACGAGGTCGCGCGGCTCTACACCGACGGCCGCTTCGAAAAGGCCTTGAAGGACCAGTTCGAGAACTGGTCATCGCTGTCCTTCCACCTCGCACCGCCGCTGCTGTCGCGTCCCGGCCCGGACGGCCGCGCGAAGAAGCTGGAGATGGGCGCCTGGGCCTTCACCGCCTTCAAGTGGCTGGCAAAGCTCAAGGGCCTGCGCGGCACCGCGCTGGACCTCTTCGGCAAGACCGAGGAGCGCCGCATGGAGCGCCAGCTGATTGCGGACTACGAGCGGCTGATCGACGAGATCCTGGCCTCACTGAGCGCCGACAAGCTGGCCACCGCGGTCGAGCTGGCCCGCCTGCCGGAAAAGATCCGCGGCTATGGCCATGTGAAGCACGCCAACGTGGTCGCGGTGAAGCAGCAGTGGCAGGCGCTGCTGGACCGATTCCATGGCCGCGTGGCCGAGGCTCCGGCCCAGCCGGTCGCGATGCCGGTGCGGGTCAAGGGCGTGGCCGAGCTGTAGGGCAACGCTGAGAACAAGTCCCTCGCTCGCGGAGACGTATTCAGCGTCGCCCGCCGAACTCAGCGGCAGTCGGCGCGCACAAAGGGAAAGTCCAGCGCGCGTGGCTGACCGTTGGCCAGGCCCTCGATGCGGCCGCTCATGCGGCCCTCGCCGGTGCGGCGGTAGATCACGCGCTGCGGGAAGTCGCTGCGGCCGCTGTCGAACACCACCTCGTCCGCGCTCAGCGCGGTCTGCACGAATTCGGTCTCGTTACGACCGCCCGGCCAGGCCACGAAGGCCAGCCGGCCATCGAAGCGCGCGCGTATCAGCATGAACTCAAACTGGGCCAGGCGACCGGCCTTCAGCGAGCGGTTCATGCCCAGCATGCTGCCGCCCGCCGGCGCCAGCCACTGCTCCTGCGAGCCCGGCTCGCCGCCCACCTCGGCCCAGCAGCCCGCCAACCAGCCCAGCGGTGCCAGCGCATCGGCCGGCTGGGCCCTGAGGCTGCCGGCGCAGACGCCCAGCAGCAGCGACAAGCCCACGGTTCGCCAACGTGTCATCGGTTCGCCCTCCTTCGCACAAGGCCTGCATTCTGCGGCGGGCCGCGCCGTGGACCTGATCTGGCGCAAGACCCGCCGGCCCCGCAGCGGTCTAAGCTGGGAGCCCAGCCCCAACGGGAGTCCGCCATGCTGCGCAGCCTCTTGCTCCATCTGGACGATCACCCCAGCGCGCCGGCCCGCGTGGACGCGGCCATACGCCTGGCGCGGCGCTTCGATGCCCATCTGGTCGGGCTGTCGGCCGTGGGGCGCATCCCCACCTCGCTGGGCTTTGGCACGGGCTCGCTGCTGGGCCCGGCGCTGGACGGGCTGCGCGAGGCCGCCCGCCATCGCGCCCAGGCCTTTGCCGCGCAATGCCGCGCGGCGGGCCTGGTGTCGGTGGAGACCGTGCTGGCCGCCACCGACGCGCGGGAGGCCCTGGTCAGCCACGCGCACTGCAGCGATCTGGTACTGCTGAGCCAGGCCACGGACGGCGACGAGCGTGCACTGGTGGAGGAGGTCGTGCTGCAAAGCGCCCGGCCCACGCTGATCTGGCCGCACAGCGGCGCGCCCGCCACGCTGGGCGAGCGCGTGCTGGTGGGCTGGAACGACAGCCCCGAATCCGCCCGCGCCCTCACCGACGCGCTGCCGCTGCTGTGCCGCGCGCAGCAGGTGGTGGTGATGCAGTGCGACACGCCGCTGGATGCCACCCCCACCGAACCCGCCCGCCAGCGGCTGGAGGCGCTGCGACGCTGGCTGATGTGGCATGGCGTGGAGGCCGAGGTGAGGCTGGAGGCCTCGCCCATAGACGTGGGCCACGAACTGCTGTGCCGCGCGGCCGACCTCGGCGCCGACCTGCTGGTCATGGGCGCCTGGGGCCGGCCCCGCTGGGCCGAACGCGTGCTGGGCGGCGCCACCCGCACGCTGCTGAACGGCATGACGCTGCCGGTGCTGATGTCGCACTGAACCGGCTGCCTGCCGAGTCATACCCGGTTCATCCGGCCAACAAGGCGGCGGGCGCCAGCCCGCGCGCAAGGCGGCGTCCTATCCTGCCGCCCCATGACCCGCACCGCTCAGTCCCCCGGCCACAAGGGCAACAAGGCCTCTCTGCCGGCCAAGCCCTGCCAGGCCTGCGGCCGGCCCATGAGCTGGCGCAAGGCCTGGGCCCAAACCTGGGCCGAGGTGAAGTACTGCAGCGAGCGCTGCCGGCGTGACAAGGGCGGTTCTCGTGCGTGAGCTGGTGCTGGTGCTGGGCGACCAGCTGGACCTGGACGCGGCCGCGTTCGACGGCTTCGACGCCGCGCAGGACGCGGTCTGGATGGCCGAGGTGGCGGAGGAGTCCACCCATGTGTGGAGCAGCCAGCCGCGCATCGCGATCTTCCTGGCCGGCATGCGCCACTTCGCCGAGGCCTTGCGCGCGGCCGGCCGGCCGCTGCACTACCGCCGGCTGGACGACCCCGCCACATGCGCCAGCCTGGCCGAGCAACTGCGCGCCGACCTGGCCCTGCTGCGCCCCCAGCGCCTAGCGCTGACCCGCCCCGGCGACTGGCGCGTGCTGCAGGCGCTGCAGGCCGTGGCCGATGAAGCCGGCGTGCCGCTGGTGCTGCGCGAAGACCGCCACTTCTACACCACGCCGGCCGATTTCGAGGCCCATGCGCGCGGCCGCAAGGGCCTGCGCATGGAGTACTTCTACCGCGAGCTGCGCAAGCGCTTCGGCGTGCTGATGGACGGCGCCCAGCCGCTGGGCGGTACCTGGAACTACGACGCCGAGAACCGCGAGGCCTTCGGCCCGGCGGGCCCCGGCTTTGACCTGCCGCAGCCGCCACGCTTCGAGCCCGACGCGATCACCCGCGAGGTGCTGGCGCTGGTGCGCGAGCGCTTCGCGAGCCATCCGGGGCGGCTGGAGCGCTTCGCCTGGCCGCTGACCCGCGCCCAGGCGCTGCAGGCGCTGGACGCCTTCATCACCGAGCGCCTGCCGCTGTTCGGCCCCTACCAGGACGCGATCTGGCCCGGCGAGCCCTGGCTGTACCACGCGCAGCTGTCGGCCGCGCTCAACCTCAAGCTGCTGACGCCGCAGGAGGTCGTGGCCGCGGCCGAGGGCGCGGTGCGCGCGGGCCGCGTGCCCATCGCATCGGGCGAGGGCTTCATCCGCCAGATCCTGGGCTGGCGCGAATATGTGCGCGGCATCTACTGGACCCGCATGCCCGCCTATGCCGACGGCAATGCGCTGGACGCCACGCACGACCTGCCCCCCTGGTACTGGACGGGCGACACCGACCTGGCCTGCCTGCGCGATGCGATCACGCAGACGCTGGAGCACGGCTACGCCCACCACATCCAGCGCCTGATGGTGACCGGCCTGTTCGCGCTGCTCTACGGCGTGCGGCCTCAGCAGCTGCACGCCTGGTATCTGAGCGTCTATGTGGACGCGGTGGAATGGGTGGAGCTGCCCAACACCGTGGGCATGAGCCAGTACGCCGACGGCGGGCTGATGGCCAGCAAGCCCTACATCGCCAGCGGCAAATACATCGCACGCCAGAGCCCCCTGTGCGGCGGCTGCCGCTACCGGCCGGACGAGCGCGTGGGCGAGCGCGCCTGCCCCTTCACCACGCTGTACTGGGACTTCCTGCTGCGCCACGAGGCCCGCTTTGCGGACCACCCGCGCCTGGCGCTGCAGGTGCGCGGCCTCTCTCGCGTGGACGCCGCCGAGCGGGCGCGCATCCAGGCCCAGGCGAGCGCGCTGCGGGAGCGGCTCGCATGACGCCAGAAACGAGGCCCGAGCCGACGCTGGCCGCCGCGCGCGAGCGGCTGGCCGCGGTGGACGCGGCCGCCTACGCCCGCACGCGCAACCATCTGCAGGGCGCGGTCACCGGCCTGTCGCCCTACGTCACGCACGGCCTGCTGAGCGTGCCTGAATGCCTGGCGGCGCTGGACCTGCCCACACAGCACAAGCTGGTGTTCGAGTTCGGCTGGCGCGAGTACTGGCGCCATGTGTGGGCGCAGCGCGGCGACGCCATCCTGCAGTCGCTGCACGAGGGCCCGCTGGCCGAGCACCATTACGCGCGCACGCTGCCCGAGGATGTGCGCCGCGGCGCCACCGGCGTGCCGGTCATAGACCAGGCGGTGCGCACGCTCTACGCCACCGGCACGCTGCACAACCACGCCCGCATGTGGCTGGCCAGCTATGTGGTGCACGGCCGCAAGGTCCACTGGCGCGCGGGCGCCGACTGGCTCTACGCCCACCTGCTGGACGGCGACCTGGCCAGCAACCACCTGAGCTGGCAATGGGTGGCCGGCACCGGCAGCCACAAGCCCTATCTGTTCGACGCGGCCAATGTGGCCCGCTTCGCACCGCGCGAGTGGCACAGCTGGGGCAGCGCGGTGGACCTCAGCTACGAGACCTGGGACGCGCTGGCCCGCCGCCCCCAGGCGCTGCCGGCCGGCAGCGGTGCGGGCGTGGACGAGCCACCGCTGCGGGACCGCCCCGCGCAAGACCCGACCCCGCAGGCGCTGAGCGGCGATGAGCTCTGGCTGGCCCACCCCTGGGCGCTGGGTGAGCCGCCCGCCGGCGCCCATGTCGTGGGCGTGGTCATCACCGACGCCCATGCGGCCCTGCGCTGGAGCGAACAGCGCTGGGCCTGGGTGATGCAGCGCATGACCCAACTCAGCGACCGCCTCTGGGTGGGCACGGCCGCCGAGTTGGCCGATACGCTGCGCGGCGCGGCCCGCGTACGCACGCAGGCCAATCCGCATATCAGCCGCTGGCTGCCGGCCAGCATCGAACAGCAGCCCGAGCCGCTGCATTTCGCGCCGGTGGCCACGCGCTGCGACAGCTTCTCGCGCTGGTGGAGCCGCGTGAATGGCTGAGAGCTTAGGAGGCTTTCGCACCGGCCCGGCCACGGCGCTGGTCTGGCTCAAGCGCGACCTGCGCGCCCGCGACCACGCGCCGCTGGCCGAGGCCGCGCACTTCGAGCGCGCGCTGGCGGTCTACCTGGTGGAGCCGGCCTGGCTGGCCGCGCCGGAATTCCACCCCCAGCACTGGCGCTTCGTGCGCGCGGCGCTGGCCGCGCTGCAGACCGAGCTGGCTGCGCGCGGCCTGCCGCTGCTGGTGCTGCAGGGCGAGGCGGTGGTCACGCTGGAAGCGCTGCGCCGCGCCCACGGCATCACCCATCTGCTGAGCCACGAGGAGACCGGCTCGGGCTGGACCTATGAGCGTGACCGGGCGGTGGCGCGCTGGTGCCAGGCCCAGCGCGTGGCCTGGACCGAATGGCCGCAGACCGGCGTGGTGCGGCGCCTCGCGAACCGCAACGGCTGGGCCGCGGGCTGGGACCGCCGCATGAACAGCCCCGAGATCGACATGCACGGCGGCTGGCGCGGCCTGCCGCTCACGCCACGGCTGCCGGTGCTGGACCTGCCCGCGCCGCCGCAGCCAGCGCTGGGCGCCACCGAGGCCGATGCCTGGGCGACGCTGGACAGCTTTCTTGGCGGCCGGGCGCTGAGCTATTCGCGCAGCCTCTCCAGCCCCTTGAGCGCCGAGACCCATTGCAGCCGCCTCAGCGAGCACCTGGCCTACGGCACGATCTCCATGCGCTGCGTGCACCAGGCCACCGAGGCGGCCATTCACCGCAGCACCGACCGCCAGCTCGTGCGCGACCTGCGCAGCTTTGCCGGTCGGCTGCGCTGGCATTGCCACTTCATGCAGAAGCTGGAGGACGAGCCCGCCATCGAGTTCCGCAACTTCGCGCGCAGCCACGACGGCCTGCGCCCGGGCGACGGCCCCGAGATGACCGCCGAAGACCAGGCCCGGCTCGCCGCCTGGTGCGAGGGCCGCACCGGCTTCCCCATGGTGGACGCCTGCATGCGCCAGCTGCGCGCCACCGGCTGGCTGAACTTCCGCATGCGGGCCATGCTCGTGAGCTTCGCGGCCTACCACCTGTGGCTGCACTGGCGCGCGCCAGGCCTGCACCTGGCGCGGCTGTTCCTGGACTTCGAGCCCGGCATCCACTGGAGCCAGCTGCAGATGCAGTCCGGCACCACCGGCATCAACACGCTGCGCATCTACTCGCCCGCCAAGCAGGCGCTGGAGCACGACCCCGACGGCCTCTACCGCCGCCGCTGGCTGCCCGAGTGGGGCACGCCGGCCTACCCCGCCCCCATCGTGGACGAGGCCGCCGCGCTCAGGCGCGCCAAGGACACGCTCTACGGCCTGCGCCGCGGCGAGCGCGCGCATCAGGAGGCCGACGCCATCCAGCAGCGCCACGGCTCGCGCAAGGCCGGCCTGCCGCGCAGCGGCACGACGCGCCGCCGCAAGGCGCCGACCGAGCCCGAGGGCCAGCAGTCGCTGTTCTGACGCAGCTCGGCGCGACGTTTCAGATCGCCGCCTCAGATCGCCGTTTCAGATCGCCGCATCGCGCAGCCGCTTGCTGGCCTCGCGATTGGCCAGCAGCTCGCTGCCGTCGCGCATCAGGATCTGCAGCTGGCTCTGCTCGTCGGGCTTCATGGAGGCCACGTGATCCAGGTTCACGATGGCGCTGCGGTGCACGCGGATGAAGCGGGCCGGGTCCAGCCGCGCCTCCAGCTCGCTGAGGGCCATGCGCACCAGGAAGACCTCGCCGCGCGCGCTGATCTGCGTGTACTTCAGGTCGGCGCGCAGGTGCACGATGTCGGCCACCGCCAGCGGAAAGATGCGGCCACGGTCGCGCACCAGGATGCGGGCCAGCGGCTCGCCGCCCACGCCGCCCAGCGCACTCAGCGCCGCCTCGCTGCGCTGCGCTGGCGGCGGCGGGCTGCTCAGCGCGCGCTGCACCGCGGCCTGGAAGCGCGCCAGCGTGAAGGGCTTGAGCAGGTAGTCCAGCGCATGCAGCTCGAAGGCCGCGACCGCGTGCTGGTCGTAGGCGGTCGTGAAGATCACCGGCGGCAGCGCCTCGCCCGCCTCGTGCAGCTGGCGCACCACCTCCAGCCCGGTCAGCTCGGGCATCTGGATGTCCATGAACACCAGGTCGGGCGCCAGCGCGCGCATCAGCCGCAGCGCCTCGCGCCCGTTGGCCACCTCGGCCACGGCCACCAGGCCGGGCGTGGCGGCGATGAAGTCGCGCAGCGTCTCGCGCGCCAGCGGCTCGTCCTCGCAGATCAGTGCGCGCAGCGTCATGACGGCATCCTCATCTCAACCTCGAAACCCGCGCCGGGCGCGGAGCGCACCGCGAACTGCGCGGCCTCGCCCCAGCGCAGCGCCAGCCGCCGCGCCACGGTGCGCAGGCCTATGCCCGCCCCCGCCGGCAGGCCGCCGCCGGGCGGCAGCAGCACGCCGGGGCCATCGTCGGCCACGATCACGCGCAACGCCTCGCCGTCGGCCGCCACCGCCAGCCTCAGCGTGCCCGGCTCGCTGCGCGGGTTGAACGCGTGCTTGATGCTGTTCTCCACCAGCGGCTGCACCGACAGCGCCGGCACGCTGCGCGACAGCAGCGCCTCGTCCACCTGCCAGTCCACGCGCAGGCGCTCGCCCAGGCGTATCGCCTCCAGCGCGAGGTATTGGCGGGTGAAGTCCAGCTCGTCGCGCAGCAGCACCTGGTCGTCGCCGCTGCGCTCGGTGTCCAGCAAATAGCGCAGCATCTCGCTGAAGGTGAACAGCGCCTCCTCGGCGCGCACCGGATCGCGACGCACCAGCGCCAGGATGCTGTGCAGCGTGTTGAACAGGAAATGCGGGTTGAGCTTGTTGCGCAGTGCGGCCAGTTCGCTGCGCGCCAGCAGCGCCTGGGCCTGGGCGGCCGCCGCGGCCTCGGCCAGCGCCCGGCGCACCGCACGGTAGGCGCTGAAGCCGCCGGCCGCCGCCGCATAGGCCAGCATGCCGAATTCCAGCTGCCAGATGAACCAGTTGGCGCGCGCCTTCTCGGCCGACGCGATGCCGTACTCCAGCGCGATCCAGGCCCACAGCAGCGCATACCAGGTGAACACGAAGACCACCGCCAGCCCCGCGTGCGCCAGCACCTGCCAGGCGGCGGACAGGCGGCGGCGCTCCATCCAGCCGGTGGCCGGCCACAGCAGCAACAGCAGCAGGAACTGCGGCCCCATGTTGCGCAGCGTGCCGTGCAGCGCGCTCCACAGGTTGAAGCCGCGCGACCAGTCGCCATCGGTCTCCACCGCCACCAGGTAGACCGCCAGCACCGGCAGCCAGGCCAGGCCGTACAGCCGCAGCACCTCGGGGGGCGGCAGCCAGGAGCGCGAGGGAGAGGCGGTGGAGGCTGCGGTGGCGGGCATGGGAGCATTGTGCGCAGCCCGGGGCCACGAGGGCCGGCGCTGCGACCGGACCACGGTGCAGAGCCACGGATTGAGGGTGACGCGCCACGAAGCGCAGCGCCAGGTCTCAACAGCGGGAATTGTTCTGCCCCGCGGCCCCCGTGGGGCAGCCGGCTTGCGGCATCATGCGCCCCCATGCTGTCACGCCGCCAACTCGCTCTCGCGCTCGCCGGATCGGCGCTGCCCGCCGCCTTCGCCCGTGCCCAGGAACGCCGCGCCATCGTGCTCGGCCAGTCCGCGCCGCTGACCGGGCCCTCGGCCCAGCTGGGCCTGCAGATGCAGCTGGGGGCCAAGGCCTGCTTCGAGTCGGTGAACTCCGCCGGCGGCGTCAACGGCCTGCCCATCGTGCTGCACACGCTGGATGACGGCTACGAGCCGGCGCGCTGCAAGGCCAACACCGAGAAGTTCATCCAGGACGACGTGTTCGCGCTGTTCGGCTTCGTCGGCACGCCCACCTCGCTGGCCGCGCTGCCGCTGGCCACCCAGGCCAAGCTGCCCTTCATTGCGCCGCTGACCGGCGCCGACGGCCTGCGCGAGCCCTTCAACAAGCTGGTCTTCCATGTGCGCGCCTCCTACATGGACGAGACCGAACTGATCGTGAAGCAGCTCACCGAGCTGGGGCTGAAGAAGATCGCGGTCTTCCACCAGAACGACGCCTACGGTCAGGCCGGCCTGGTGGGCGTGCAGCGCGCA
The DNA here is from genome assembly GCF_913777145.1 of uncultured Roseateles sp. Classification (GTDB taxonomy): domain Bacteria; phylum Pseudomonadota; class Gammaproteobacteria; order Burkholderiales; family Burkholderiaceae_C; genus Pelomonas. Next base: position 41,178 of record NZ_CAJYPS010000013.1, on the reverse strand, counting down.
CTGGCACGCCGCAAGCTCACGCCCACGGCCGTGGCCACCGTGGAGCGCAACAGCACCGACGTGGCGCTGGCCGTGAAGACGCTGGCCGCCGCCCAGCCCGAGGCCATCGTGCAGGTCAGCGCCTACAAGAGCTGCGCGGCCTTCATACGCACGGCCCGCAAGGCCGGCTACGGCGGCCTGTTCTACAACGTGTCCTTCGTGGGCACGCAGGCGCTGGCCGACGAGCTGGGCAAGGACGCGGCCGGCGTGGTCGTGTCCCAGGTGATGCCCTCGCCCTTCGGCGCTGCCGTGGGTCTGGTGGACGACTACCAGCACGCGCTGAAGAAGCTGGACCCCAAGGCCGAGCCCAACTACACCAGCATCGAGGGCTACATCGCCGCTCGCGTGGTGGTGGACGCGCTCAAGCGCATGGGCCGGCCCACGCGCGAGGCGCTGGTGGGCGCGCTGGAGACGTTGCCGGCCTACGAGTCACGCGGCTACCAGCTGCGCTTCGGGCCCAGCCGCCATGTGGGCTCCAGCTTCGTGGAGCTGTCCATGCTGACCGCGGACGGCAAGGTCCGCCGCTGACCGGCCCGCGGCACTGAGCCGCCCCATCCCGCAAGCCCCGCCCCTCGCGCCAACGACGGGCGGGTTTTCTTTGCGCCGGCCCGGCATCAATGCGAATGCAATTAATTCTCATTTGAGGAGCTACACTGCGGGCCTCCTCTGCCGGCGGCCACCTCGCCCGGCCGCCTCCGCCCCGTCCCTCGCCTGCCCATGTCCCTGTCGCGCTCCGCTGCCCGCCCCCACGCCCTCGCCGCCCCCCGTCCCCATCTGCTGGCCCTGGCCTGTGCACTGCTGGCCCAGGGCGCCCAGGCCGACGAGCCGGCCACCGAGACGCCGCGCCAGCAGCTGGAGGCGGTGGTCGTCACCGCCACGCGCGGCAGCAAGGCGCTGGACCGCATCCCCGGCGCGGTGGGCGTGATCTCGCGCGCCGACATCGAGACCCAGACCCTGGTCAGCGAAGACCCCAGTGCGCTGCTGGCGCTGCAGGTGCCGGGCTATGCGCCGTCGCGCCAGAAGCTCAGCAATTTCGGCGAGGGTCTGCGCGGCCGCAATGCGCTGCTGCTGCTGGACGGCATCCCGCAGACCAACCCGCTGCGCTTCGGCGGCCGCGAGGGCTATTTCGCCGACGCGATGATCGTGGACCACATCGAGGTGGTCAGTGGCGCCTCGGCGGCGCAGGGCATGGGCGCCACCGGCGGCATCATCAACACCATCACGCGCCGGCCCACGCAGGCGGGCACGCAGCAGTCGGTGGAAGTGAAGCTGGGCACCCAGCTCAAGGACGACAGCGGCAGCTGGAAGACCGGCTACCTGCTGCAGCACCGCAGCGAGGCCACGGCCAGCAGCCAGCCCTGGGATGTGATCTTCTATGCCGGCACGCAGTCGCAGGACACCGGCGTGGACGGCGCCGGCCGCGCGCTGGCCACCGAGTCGCTGCACCGCTCGGCCGACATGTTCCTGAAGGCCGGCACCGACTTCGGCGCCCAGCGCCTGCAGCTGATGCTGAACGGCTTCAACGCCAGCGGCTTCGACGACCGCGTGGATGTACCCGGCGACCGCAAGACCGGCCAGCCCACCACCTCGGCCGACGGCACGCTGGCCTGGGATGCCCCGCGCAACCGCGTGCGCTCCGCCAGCCTGGAATGGACGCACGACGCGCTGGCCGGCGGCCGTGCCAGCGTGCAGCTGTTCAAGCAGGACTTCAAGGCCCGCTACAGCGGCGGCGTGATCTCCACCTTCCAGGATGCGTCCATCGCGCCGGTCGGCACGCTGATCGACCAGAGCGAGATCGTCGCCAAGAAATGGGGCCTGCGCAGCAGCTGGGTGCGGCCCGACCTGGGTCTCACCGGCCTGGAGCTGACCACCGGCCTGGATCTGCTGGATGACACCTCCTCCCAGCGCCTCACGCAGACCGGCCGCACCTGGGTGCCGCCGCTGCACTACCGCAGCCTCGCGCCGTTCGCGCAGCTGGAATACGAGTTCGGCCCACTGACCGTGCGCGGCGGCCTGCGCGACGAGCACACCCGGCTGCAGGTGGACACCTACCGCACGCTGGCCTTCTACAACAACACGCTGGTGCAGGGCGGCGAGCGCCGCGCCAACCAGCTGGTGAAGAGCCTGGGCGGCGTGTGGCGCTTCGGGCGCAGCGGCTGGTCGGCCTTCGTGTCCTACAACGAGGGCTTCGGCCCGCCGGACGCCGGCCTCATCCTGCGCGCGGTCAAGACCGCCAACCAGGCCGTGCCCCAGCTGGTGGACCTGCAACCCATCGTCGTGAAGAACCACGAGGTGGGCGTGAACTGGCGCGGTGGCGCGTCCAGCCTGTCGGCCTCGGTCTATCGCTCGCGCTCCGAGCTGGGCAGCCAGATCGTGGTGTCCAACGGCATAGGCACGGTGCAGCGCGTGCCCATCGAGGTGCAGGGTCTGGAGCTCACCGCCGAGCACCGCTTCAACCGCGAGCTCAAGCTCAACACCACCTATGCGCGCACGCTGGGCCACACGGCCAGCGCGCCGGGCCAGCCGCTGAACCTGGCGCTGGGCGCGCGCTCGCAGGGGCCGGACAAGCTGCTGCTGGGCGCGCAATGGACGCCCAGCGACGCCTGGAGCAGCCAGCTCAATCTCTCGCACTACCGGCCGCGCGACGCCAATGTCGGCAAGTTCTCCGGCACCACCTCGCTGGCCGAGCATTTCTCGGGCTACACGGTGCTGGACCTGGCGACCCGCTGGCAGACCGCCTACGGCCAGTGGGGCCTGGGCGTGGAGAACCTGCTGAACCGCCGCTACTTCACCTACTACGGCGAGGCCAACTACTCCGGCACCAATGACGACTACTACGCCGGCCGCGGCCGCACCTACACGCTGAGCTGGCGCCGCGACTTCTGAGCATGCTGCTGCGCAAATCCTTCACATGGCTGCACCGCTGGGTGGGCCTGGCCGCCGGCCTGGTGCTGGCGCTGCTGGGCCTGACCGGCAGCCTGATGGTGTGGCAGGCGCCGCTGGACGCGGCGCTGAACCCGCAGTGGTTCCGCGCGCCGGCCGCCGCCTGCGCCGCCCCCGCCCAGCCGCTGGCGCGCACGCTGGCGCTGCTGGCCCGGCACGCACCGCAGGCGCGCGCGCAGACCCTGGTGGCGCCGCGAGAGCCGGGTGCGGCCTACCAGGTGTGGGAAGCGCGCGATGCGGCCAGCGGCCGGCGCACCGAGCACTTCATTGACCCGGCCTGCGGCGTCTACCTGGGCCAACGCGAACGCGGCGCGCTGCGCCTGGACGCCGCCCATGCGGTGCCGCTGCTGTACGAGCTGCACAGCCGGCTGCTGGCGGGCGAGACCGGCCATGTGGTGGCCGGCATCGCGGCGCTGCTGTTCGCGGGCCTGACCGCCACCGGCCTGTGGCTGGCCTGGCCGCGCGCGGCCCGCGGCAAGCGGCTGCGCGCCTGGCGCCACGCGCTCAGCGTGAGCCGCGGCGGCGCCCCGGCCAAGCGCTGGTACGAGCTGCACCGCGCCGGCGGCCTGTGGCTGGGCCCGGTGGCGCTGCTGGTGTCGCTGACCGGCGCGGCGCTGGTGTTCCCGGCGCCGGTGCGTGATGCAGTGGCCCAGGTGCTGCCGCTGCAGCGCCTGGCCAAGCTGCCACGCCAACCGGCTGCGCAACACCCGACCCCGGCCCCCGCGGCGGCGGCCAGTACGCCGGATGACTGGCTGGCCGCGGCGCAGCAGCAGTTCCCGGCTGCGCGCTGGTCGCGCCTGACGCTGCCCAAGGGCGCGCAAGGCCCGGTGGAGGTGCGCCTGCTGCAGCCCGGCGAGCTGCGCGAGACCACCGGCTACACGCGCGTGCGCCTGGACCGCCAGGGCCGCGTGCTCGAGATCTACGACCCGCTGCAGGCGCCGGACGGCAACCGCCTGATCGACGCGGTCTTCCCGCTGCACAGCGCCGAGGCGCTGGGCCTGGCGGCGCGCGGGCTGTGGACACTGTTCGGCCTGCTGCCGGTGACGCTGCTGGCGACCGGCGCCTGGCTGTGGTGGCGGCGCCAGCGCCGCCGCCAGGCTCAGGCCGGCGCGTCCAGCGGCGCCACCGTGACCGCCACCTTGGGCGCGCCCGAACCGCCGCGCAGCAAGCCGCGCAGCGGCGCCACGTCGGCATAGTCGCGGCCCCAGGCCAGCGTCACGTGATCCTGGTCGGCCGGCATGTTGTTGGTCGGGTCCAGCGCCAGCCAGCCCTGCTCGGGGCACCACAGCTCCACCCAGGCATGCGAGGCGTCCGCGCCCACCAGGCGCGGCTGGCCGGCCGGCGGGCGGGTCAGCAGATAGCCCGACACATAGCGCGCCGCCAGCCCCAGCGCCCGGCAGGCGCCCAGGAACACATGGGCGAAGTCCTGGCACACGCCGCTGCGCTGGGCCAGCGCGTCGGTGGCGCGCGTGGCCACCGTGGTGCTGTGCGGCAGGTAGCGCAGGTCGGTGTGGATCATGCGCATCAGCTGCAGGCCGCCGGCCGCCAGCACGCGGTTGCGTGGGAAGGCCCGGCGCGCATAGGCGGCCAGGCTGTCGTCCGGCACCGCATGGGGTGAGGCCAGCGCGAACTCTTCGGCCTCCAGCAGCGGCCGGCCGGCGCGGTAGCGCAGCTGCTCCACCACGCTCTCCCAGGCCGGGCCGCGGGTGGCGTCGGGCGCGGGCCGCGGCTGCAGCTCGACCTCGAACCAGCTCTCCACGCTGAGCCGCTCGTGCACGCGCGCATGACCGAAGTTCAGGTGGCGGTTGCCCCAGGGATCGGCATAGAGGCGACGCTGCAGGTCCTCGACGCCCAGGCCGGCCCAGCCATCGGGTAGCGGGTCTATGGCCAGCCGCCAGGCCTGCACGCGCTGCCAGCGCGTGTCGCGCGGCGCCAGGCAGGCCACGTGGTAGGCCCATTCCACCGGGCTGGCGTAGTCGTAGGCGGTCACATGGTGGACCGCGAGACGCACCGGCCGCCGCGCGCTCATTGCCACACCCGCTGGTCGGCGCCCAGCACATGGGCGAAGTAGCGCTGGCTGATCAGGCTGGACAGCGTGCCCGCCTGCGCCGCGGCCTCGCGCAGCCGGCCCACCAGCAGCTCGGGCGAGGCACTGAGCTCGGCCAGCGGCCAGGACTCGGGCACCGACAAATCCTTGAGCACGCGGCCGGCCCAGTCGGGGTCATGACGAGCCAGCTTGACGAAGCGCTCGCGCAGCGTGCGCGCCACCCAGGCCAGCGAGCGCGGGTTCTCGTTGTCGTGCACCAGCAGGTGCAGCAGCGGCGTGACCTCGCGGCGCGCCTGGAACTCGGCACGGTAGGTGATGGTGGAGTCGAACACGCCCAGCAGGAAGCTGAAGCCATCCTCGGTCAGCGCCAGACCGCGCTCGAAGCTCTCGGCCAGCACATCGGCCAGAAAGGACAGGCGCTCCAGCTGCCGGCCTATGGACAGCAGGCGCCAGCCGTCGTCGCGGGTCATGCGGTCGATCTGCGCGCCGGTCAGCGCGGCCAGGTGGGTGTCGGCGCGCGCCAGCACATTCAGCGCGTCGCCCACCGCGGGGCCGGGGCCGGGCCGGTCCAGCACCGCGCGCAGGTGGTGTTCGAACTGCGAGCTGGTCTCGTGGATCAGCCGCCAGGTCTCGGGCGACAGGCGCTCGCGCAGCGACTGCGCGCAGTTGCGCAGCGCGCGCAGGTTCCAGCCCACGCTGGTGACGCCGGAGCCGGGCAGCAGGCCGTCCAGCAGCGCACGCTCGAAGCGGCGCGGCTGTTCGTGCGCGGCCGGCGCACTCGCGCCCACCAGGCCGTGGCGGCGCGCCAGCGCGTCCAGCAGCGGCAGCATGTCCTGCGACATTGCGCTGCGCTGCACCACCACGCCGGCCTCCAGCGTCAGGCGCGCCAGCCGCGCGCTGTTCTCGGCGCGTTCGGTGTAGCGGCCCAGCCAGAACAGGTTCTCGGCCGCGCGGCTGGTCACGGTCCAGCGGATGTCGCGCAGGTCGTCGGCCTGCAGCGGCTGGGGCAGCAGCGTGGTGGTGTCCACCTCGCCGTCGGTCATCACCCAGGTGTCGGCGCTCAGCGAGCCGCGCTGTATGGACAGCAGCGCGTCCGCATGCGGATCGCGGCGCGGTGCCACGCGCGCGAGGCCGCCCGGCAGCACCTGCCAGCCGCCGCGGCCGTCGGTCAGCGCATAGACGCGCAGCACCGCCACGCGCGGCTCCAGCGCGCCGCGGGTCCAGACCGGCTGCTTGGTGGGCCGCAGCCGCGCCTGCAGCGTGTAGGCCGTGGGGTCGGCATCGATGCGCGCGCGCAGCTCGGCCAGGCCCTCCTCGCTGAGCTCGGCCGCGACGATGGGCGCAAAGCCGCGCGTGGTGGCGCTGCTGGCAAAGCTGGGCACGACGATGAAGCGCTGCAGCTCGGCGCGGTGCGCACGCCAGGCGCTGGCCTCACCGCACCACCAGGCGGTGCTGGCCGGCAGCTTGAGCGTCTCGCCCAGCAGCTGCTCGGCCACGCCGGGCCAGAAGGCGCTCAGGCCCGGGCTCTCCAGCCAGCCCGCGCCGGGCGCGTTCGCCACCACCACCTCGCCGGCGCGCACCGCCTGCAGCAGGCCCGGCACGCCCAGCATGGAGTCGGGGTTGAGCTCCAGCGGGTCCAGCCAGTTGTCGTCCACGCGGCGCAGCAGCACATGCACGCGCTCCAGGCCGGTCAGCGTCTTCAGAAAGACCTTGTCGCCGCGCACCGTCAGGTCCGCGCCCTCGACCAGCGTGATGCCGAGATAGCGCGCCAGAAAGGCCTGCTCGAAATAGGTCTCGTTGCGCGGCCCCGGCGTCAGCAGCGCGACGCGGCTGCGCTCGCCGGCCGGCGACAGGCGCATCAGCGCCTGGATGAAGTCGCGGTAGCTGGCCGCCAGGCGCTGCACCGCCATCTGGCGGAAGGCGTCGGGGAACTGCTGGCCGATGATGAGGCGGTTCTCCAGCACATAGCCGAGGCCCGATGGCGCCTGGGTGCGCTGGCCGACTATCCACCACAGGCCGTCCGCGCAGCGGGTCAGGTCGAAGGCCACCACATGCAGGTGCACGCCGCCGGCCGGCCGGCAGCCGTGCATCGCGCGCAGGTACTGCGGGTGGGCCAGCACCAGCGAGGCCGGCAGCAGGCCGCGCGCCAGCAGCGTGCGCTCGCCATACACATCGGCCATCACCGCATCCAGCAGGCGCGCGCGCTGCTGCACACCGGCCTCGATGTCGCGCCACTCCTCGGGCGTGACCAGCATGGGCAGCAGCTCCAGCGGCCAGTGGCGCGCCAGCGAGGCGCCGCCCTGGCCGGGCAGCGGCGGCGCATCGCTGTGCACGTTGTAGCTGGCGCCGTCTTCCAGCACGCGGCGCTGCACGCGCAGCGCCTTGGCCGACAGCTCCTGCCAGCCGGCTGCGCCGCCGGCCTCGAAGAAGCGCTGCCAGCGCGGCGCCAGCCCGCCCTGGGGCTGGCCGGCCTGGTTGACCTGGCCGGTCAGCTCGTAGAAATGGCCGTCACGGCTGCGCAGCGCCGCCGCCTGCGCCTGGGCCACCGGGTCCAGCGGCGCGGGCTCGGCGTCCTCGGGCAGCAGGCTCCACTGGCTGGGGCGGACGTCGTCCGGCCGCTGCTCGTCACGCAGGCTCACGCGCAGCTCCCGGAGCTGGACAGCGAAGAGGCGAGGCGTGGCAGGTGCATGGCGGGCGCGGCGAAGCGCCGGATTCTCCCGCGCCGGGCGCCCGGCCAGCCGGCCGCCCCCTGAAATGCGGGCCATGGCCCAGGGCACGCCGGGCAAGGCCGGCCGGCACGACTCGTCATGCCGCGGCCGCGCCGGCGATGAAGGGCCGCAGCACCGCCTCGGCACGCTCGGGGTCATCGCGCCAGGGGCCGTGGCCCACGTTGGCGAAGCGCTGAAACTGCACCCACTGCGGCGGCAGCGCGGCGACGATCTCCTCGGCATCTTCGGGTGGCGTGACCGGGTCTTCCTCGCCGGCCAGCACCAGCACCGGGCATTGCACGCCGGCCAGGCCGGGGCGCAGGTCCATGCCGGGCAGCTCGGTGCGGGTGTGCTCGAACAGGATCTCGGGCTTGAACACCATCCAGCCGCCCGCGTCCGGGTTCTTGGGTCGGGTGTTGTAGAGGTGGCGGCAGTGCCGCTCGTAGGCGGCCCAGGTGTCGGGGCCGGGCCGGGTCCAGAAGGCCTCGGTGGCCGCGGCGGCCTCGGGCCCGCCCAGGCGGCCGAAGTGGTGGATCTTGCGCGCCAGCCCGAAGTGGTGGGAGGTGCTGGACAGCACCACCCGCGCCGGGTGGGCCGGGTGCCGCGCCAGATAGCGCTGGGCGACAAAGCCGCCAAAGCTCTGGCCCAGCACCACCGGCTTGACCACACCCAGCGCGTCGCACAGGCGCACGAGGTCGTCGGCGAACACGTCCAGCCGCCACTGCTCGGGCGGGCAGGCATCGCTGCGGCCATGGCCGCGCAGGTCGAAATAGACGATCTGCGCGATGTCCGCGAAGCGGCTGAAGAAGGGCCGGAAGGCCGTGTGGTCGAAGCCCGGCCCGCCGTGCACCAGCACCAGCGTGGGCTTGTCGCGCAAGACCCGCCCCTCGGGCACATGGCCCAGGCCCTCGATGTCTACGAACAGGCGCAGGCCCGGTTGAATCTCGATTCGCATGGGGAACAGCCGGCCGCGGGGCCGGCGGGAGAAGCGACGCGCTCAGTGTGCCTTGCGCAGGTCCAGCGTGAACGGGAACTCCAGGCTGCGCTGCGGCTCGGCCACGTCCAGCGTGCCGGGCGTGTGGCCCAGCACCGAGAAGCGCGCCAGGCGCCGGCTCTCGGCCTCGTAGGCGTTGACCGGCAAGGTCGCATAGTTGCGCCCGCCCGGATGGGCCACGTGGTAGCGGCAGCCGCCCAGCGAGCGCTGCTGCCAGGTGTCCACCAGGTCCAGGGTCAGCGGCGCATGCACGGGAATGGTGGGGTGCAGCGCCGACGGCGGCAGCCAGGCGCGGTAGCGCACGCCGGCGACGAACTCGCCCACGCGGCCGGTGGGCTGCAGCGGCAGCGCAATGCCGTTGACCGTCACACGGTGGCGCGGGTCGACCAGGCCGCTGACATGCACCTCCAGCCGCTCCAGCGACGCGTCCACATAGCGCACCGTGCCGCCGGCCGTGCCCTCCTCGCCCATCACATGCCAGGGCTCCAGCGCACCGCGCAGCGTCACGTGCACGCCGCGCGCGGCGAACTCGCCGAACTTGGGGAAGCGGAACTCCGCATGCGGCGCAAACCAGGCCGGGTCCAGCGCATAGCCGGCGCGCGCCATGTCCTCCAGCACGTCGTCGAAGTCCTCGCGCACGAAGTGCGGCAGCAGGAAGCGGTCGTGCAGCGCCGTGCCCCAGCGCACCAGCGGCGCGCGGTAGGGGGCTTTCCAGAAGCGCGCCACCAGCGCACGCAGCAGCAGCTGCTGCACGATGCTCATGCGCGCATGCGGCGGCATCTCGAAGGCCCGCAGCTCCAGCAGGCCCAGGCGGCCGGTGGACGAGTCCGGCGAGTAGAGCTTGTCGATGGAGAACTCGCTGCGGTGGGTATTGCCGGTCACGTCGATCAGCACATTGCGCAGCGTGCGGTCAACGAGCCATGGTGGCATCGCATCACCGTAGGTCTCTTCGGCCTTGAAGATCTCGCCCAGCGCGATCTCCAGCTCGCGCAGCTGGTCGTTGCGGGCCTCGTCCACCCGCGGCGCCTGGCTGGTGGGGCCGATGAAGAGGCCGCTGAACAGGTAGCTCAGGGACGGATGGTTGTGCCAGTAGGCCAGCAGCGAGGCCAGCAGCGAGGGCCGGCGCAGAAAGGGCGAGTCCGCTGGCGTGGCACCACCCAGCACGAAATGGTTGCCGCCGCCGGTGCCGGTGTGGCGGCCGTCCATCATGAACTTCTCGGTGGACAGCCGGGTCTGCCAGGCCGCGTCGTACAGGAACTCGGTGTGGGCCACCAGCTCGCGCCAGTTGTGCGCCGGGTGGATGTTGACCTCGATGACGCCGGGGTCCGGTGTGACCTGCAGCAGCTTGAGTCGCGGGTCGCGCGGCGGCGGGTAGCCCTCCAGCACCACCTGGAAGCCGGTGTCCTCGCAGGCCGCCTCCACCGCGGCCAGCAGCTCCAGGTAGTGCTCCAGCTTTTCCAGCGGCGGCATGAACACATAGAGCACGCCGCTGGCCTGACCCTGGCCTTCCGCCTTGGGGCCATTGGCCCGCCGCGGATCGCGCGCCTCCACGCACAGCGCGGTGCGGGTGATCCAGTGCGCACTCTCGAAGCGCAGCGGTGCGGCCGGGTCGGTGGACGGCGCCCAGGGCGAATCGCCCGGCGCAAAGCCCTGGCCGGCGCCCGCACCACCGTCCTCGCGCGACGCCGCAGCGCCCGGGCGGGCCGCGCTCACGCCGTGCGCCTGCAGGCGCAGCGTGGCCGCCGCCGGCAGTGCGCCGCGTGGCGCGAACGGGTCCTGCTCGATCTGGTAGGGGTAGTCGGCCTGGGTCACCCAGGGCAGGGAGTCCAGCGGCAGGCGCCAGCCCATGGGCGAGTCGCCCGGGATCAGGTAGAGCCGCTCGTCACGGAAGAACCACGGCCCGGTCTGCCAGCGCGCGCCGGCCAGGCCCGGCTCGTCGCCGCCATGGCGTATGGGCAGCACATAGCCCACCACGCGCTCCAGCCCCTGGCCGAACACGCGGCGCAGGCGCGCGCGCTCCAGCTCGTCGTCCAGCCGGCTGTCGAAGGGGTCCACATTGACCGGCAGGCGGCGCTCGCGCCACAGGTAGTACCAGGTGTCCTCATAGCCCGGCTGCACATGGTCGGCCGGCAGACCCAGGCGCTGGGTCAGCGCGGTCATGAACTGCTGCGCATGCTCTTGCGTGTAGGCGTGGGGCTCGCGCTCGTCGGCGAACCAGTCGGGGTTGCGCCAGCAGGGCTGGCCGTCGGCCCGCCAGTAGATGGACAGCGCCCAGCGCGGCAGCTGCTCGCCCGGGTACCACTTGCCCTGGCCGAAGTGCAGGAAGCCGCCGCGGCCGTATTCGTCGCGCAGCCTGTGCGTGAGCTGCTGGGCATAGAGGCGCTTGGTGGGGCCCAGCGCGTCGGTGTTCCATTCGGCGGCGTCGCGGTCGTCCACCGCGACGAAGGTGGGCTCGCCGCCCATGGTCAGGCGCACGTCGCCGGCCTGCAGCTCGGCATCCACCCGCTCGCCCAGGCGCAGCACCTCGGCCCATTGCGCCTCGGTATAGGGCTTGGTGACGCGCGGCGACTCGTGGATGCGCACCACCGCCATCTCGTGCTCGAACTCGACCTCGGCCTCGTCCACCAGCCCGCTGATGGGCGCGGCGCTGCTGGGCTGGGGCGTGGCGGCCAGCGGGATGTGGCCCTCGCCGGCCAGCAGGCCGGACGTGGGGTCCAGGCCTATCCAGCCGGCACCGGGCAGGTAGACCTCGCACCAGGCGTGCAGGTCGGTGAAGTCCACCTCGGTGCCGCTGGGGCCGTCCAGCGCCTTCTGGTCGGGCGCGAGCTGTATCAGGTAGCCCGACACGAAGCGCGCCGCCAGGCCCAGGTGGCGCAGCGCCTGCACCAGCAGCCAGCCGGTGTCACGGCAGGAGCCCGAGCCCTTGGTCAGCGTCTCCTCCGGCGTCTGCACGCCGGGCTCCAGACGGATCAGGTAGCCGATGCGCTGCTGCAGCTGCTGGTTGATCTCGACCAGGAAGTCTATGGTCGCGCGCTCGCGGCGATCGATGCCGGCCACGTACTCGGCCAGGCGCGGCGTCAGCGGGTCGGCCACCAGATAGGGCGCGAGCTCGGCCTTCAGCGCCTCGTCATAGCCGAACGGAAAGCTCTGGGCCGAGGGCTCCAGGAAGAAGTCGAAGGGGTTGTAGACCGCCATCTGCGCGACCAGGTCCACGGTGACCGTGAACTCGGAGGTCTTCTCGGGGAAGACCAGGCGGGCCAGGTAGTTGGCGAACGGGTCCTGCTGCCAGTTCACGAAGTGGTTGACCGGGTCGACCCGCAGCGAATAGCTGAGCACCGGCGTGCGGCAGTGCGGCGCCGGGCGCAGGCGCACCACCTGCGGGCCCAGCTGCACCGGGCGGTCGTAGCGGTAGCGCGTGACGTGTTTGAGGGCGACGTGGATGGACATCTGGGAAACCTCAGCAGAAACCGGGCGGCGGCCCGCGGCGGGCCTTGGGGCAGGGGGTCAGGTCGGCACCAGGAAGTCCTGGCTGATGCCCTGGCCCAGGTCGGCGACCTTGACCAGGAAATCGTCCAGGAAGGGGTGCAGCCCGGTGTCCAGGATCTCGTCGATGCGGCCGAAGGCCAGCTCGGCCTCCAGCCGGCCGGCGCGGCGCAGCGTCTCGCCGGACTGCGGGTTGGCCACGCGCTTGAGATTGCTGACCAGGCGCGACATGCAGTGCGCCAGCGAGCGCGGCATGTCGGGCCGCAGGATCAGCAGCTCGGCCACCTTGTCGGGCTGGATCACATTGCTGTAGACCTTGCGGTAGATCTCGAAGCCCGACACCGAGCGCAGCACCGCGGACCAGTAGTAGAAGTCGCGCGCGGTGTCGGGCTCGGCCGGGTCCGCGCCGCCGTCCACGAACTTCACGTCCAGCAGGCGCGCGGTGTTGTCGGCCCGCTCCAGGAAGGAGCCGATGCGGATGAAGTGGAAGGCCTCATCCTGCAGCATGGTGCCCACGGTCACGCCGCGCGACAGGTGGCTGCGGTACTTGACCCACTCGAACAGCGCGCTGGGGTCGCGCAGCCAGTCGCCCTGCAGCAGACGGCGGAACTCCAGCCAGGTCTGGTTGGTGGTCTCCCAGACCTCGGTGGTCAGCGCGCCCCGCACCGCCCGCGCGTTCTCGCGCGACGCGCGCAGGCAGTTGAAGACCGACGACAGGTTGTTCTCGTCGGCGACGAAGAACTTCATCACGCTGCGCGCGTCCACCGCCGCATAGCCGCTGGCATGCAACGCATTCAGCTCGGAGATGGACAGCAGGCTGCGCCAGGTCTGCTCGGCCTCCTGCGCGGACTGCGGCTGCAGCGTGGCCTGGTAGGCGATGTCCAGCAGCCGCGCGGTGTTCTCGGCCCGCTCCACATAACGGGCCATCCAGTAGAGGTGGTCTGCGGTCCTAGACAGCATGCTTGGCCTCCGTTTGCTGGGCCTCGAACACCGCACGCGCTGACGCGCTCCGCGGTGTTCTGCCTTCGGCGCAAGCGCCATGCGCTTGACCGGCCCGCTCCACATGGCGGGCCATCCAGTAGAGGTGATCTGCGGTTCTTGAGAGCATGAATAGACTCACAACTGGTTGTTCATAAACCGCTGCGCGCCGTAGGCCGCGCGGCATCCAGCGGCCACCGCTGATCCGGCTTGGCCGGGCAGCCGGTGGCGCCCCCTCGAGGGGGCGCGCGAAGCGCGTAGGGGGTGGGCCATCAGTCTTCGAGAACCCAGGTGTCCTTGGTGCCACCGCCCTGGCTGCTGTTCACCACCAGCGAGCCCTCCTTCAACGCCACCCGCGTGAGGCCGCCGGGCACCATGCGCACGCTGGAGCCCGACAGCACGAAGGGTCGCAGGTCAATGTGACGCGGCGCCACGCCGCTCTCGACGAAGGTCGGGCAGGTGGACAGGCTCAGCGTGGGCTGGGCGATGTAGTTGGACGGGTTGGCGACCAGCTGCGCGCGGAAGGCCTCGATCTCGGCCTTGCTCGCGGCCGGCCCCACCAGCATGCCGTAGCCGCCGGCGCCGTGCACCTCCTTGACCACCAGCTCCGACAGATGGGCCAGCGTGTAGGCGAGATCGTCCTTGTCGCGGCACACATAGGTGGGCACGTTCTGCAGTATGGGTTTCTCGCCCAGGTAGAACTCGATCATCCTGGGCACATAGGGGTAGATGGACTTGTCGTCCGCAATGCCCGTGCCTATCGCGTTGGACAGCGTGACCCGCCCGGCCTTGTAGGCGTCCACCAGGCCGGCGCAGCCCAGCTGCGAGTCGGGGCGGAACACCAGCGGGTCCAGGAAGTCGTCGTCGATGCGGCGGTAGATCACGTCCACGCGCTTGGGGCCGCAGGTGGTGCGCATGTAGACGAAGCCCCCGTCCACGAACAAGTCCTGACCCTCGACCAGCTCCACGCCCATCTGCTGGGCCAGGAAGGCGTGCTCGAAGTAGGCCGAGTTGTACATGCCCGGCGTCATCACGACGACCGTGGGGTCCGACACGCCGGGCGGCGCCACGCTGCGCAGCGTGTCCAGCAGCAGGTCGGGGTAGTGGGCCACCGGCGCGATGCGGTGCGTGGCGAACAGCTCCGGGAAGAGCCGCATCATCATCTTGCGGTTCTCCAGCATGTAGCTCACGCCCGAGGGCACGCGCAGGTTGTCCTCCAGCACGTAGTAGTCGCCCGAACCGTCGGGGTTGCCGGCACGCACGATGTCGACGCCCGCGATGTGGCTGTAGACCTGGCCCGGCACGTCAACGCCCATCATCTCGGGGCGGAACTGCGTGTTCTTCAGGATCTCGTCCGCCGGCACCACGCCGGCCTTGAGGATCTCCTGGTCGTGGTAGACGTCATGCAGGAAGCGGTTCAGCGCGGTCACGCGCTGGGCCAGCCCGGCCTGCATGGATTTCCACTCGCCCGCCGGGATCACGCGCGGGATCAGGTCGAAGGGGATGAGGCGCTCCGTGCCCTCCCCGCTGTCCTTGTCGCCATAGACGGCGAAGGTGATGCCCACGCGGCGAAAGATCAGCTCCGCCTGCTCGCGGCGCTCGCGCATCAGCGCCGGGGGCTGCTCGGCCAGCCAGCGCGCGTAGGTCTCGTAGTGCAGTCGCGGCCCCGAGGCCGCGAGATTCATCTCGTCGAAGGGGGTCTGCATCGTCACTCCATGCTGCATACGGTGCACAGCAAGTTCCGGGCCTGGGCATGGCGGCGGCGCTTGGTGCGCGCGGCACCGACATGGTGCCAATCGGGTGCATGCTGCCCGGGCCTGGCCGGGCCAGGCACCGGTTTAACACGGAGACGATGAAAACCCCGAGGTGGCGGCCCTCATGGACCGCCGCCCGGCAAGCCTCAGAAGCGGACCTGCAGCCCGGTCTGCGCCGAGCGCCCCACCTGCGGGCTGAGCTCGCGGATGGTGGGCACGGCGGTGGCGTTGTAGGCCAGCTTGTTGCCGAGGTTGTCCAGGCGCAGATACCAAAGCGCGTCGGTGCCGCCCAGCTTGAGCTGGCGGGCCAGGCTCAGGCGCACCGTGCCGTAGCCGGCCGTGGGCGTGTCGAACTGCGCGACCCGGTCCTGGCGCGCGGCGCCACGCCACTCCAGCTTGCCCGACCACTCGCCCTGGCGCGCCTCCAGGCCCAGCATCGCGCGGCGCGGCGCCAGGCGTGGCAGCGGCTCGCCGGTGGCGGTGTTCTCACCACGCACCATGTCGAACTGGCCCAGCAGCGCCAGCAGCGGGCTGAGCTGCCAGCGGCCCTCCAGTTCCAGCCCGCGCAGCTTGGCCGGCACGCCCTGGAACACATAGACCGGCAGCTCCTGCCCGTCGTTGTCCACGGTCTGGCCATTGGCCTGCAGCGCAATGAAGTTGGAGAAGCGGGTCTCGTAGACATTGATGTGGGCATGGCTGTCACGACCCTCCCACTTCAGGCCCAGGTCGGCGCCGCGCGAGCGCTCCAGGCCCAGCGTCGCATCGCCGCGCTCGTAGGCCGCGGTGGCCAGGTGCAGACCGTTGGCATAGAGCTCGTAATAGGCCGGCGCGCGCTGCGTGCGGTTCAGGTTGGCGCTCAGGCTCCAGCCGTCCTGCAGCGGGTAGAGGCCGCTCAGCGCGAAGCTGGTGGGGTGGAAGCGGCGCTGCTGCGCGGGGCCGAAGCGGCCGCTGTCGTCGCCATCGTCGCCGGCCGAGTTCACGCGCACCTGCTCGCGGCGCGCACCGGCGGACAGCTGCAGACCGCCCAGTTCCACCTGCTCCAGCAGAAAGACGCCGGTGTTGCGCGTCTTGGTGCTGGGCACGAAGGCCTCCTCGCCCAGCGCGGAAAAGTCCAGCGTCTCCCACTGCAGACCCACCAGGCCCTTCACGGCGCCCAGCGGCGCATGCAGCAGCTCCACGCGACCGTCGGTGCCGGTGCTCTTGAAGGTGGTGCCCACCGCGCCGTCCTCGATCTCCGAGTGCTCGTAGCGGTTGCGACTGAGCTGCCAGCTGATGCGGCGCAGCGGGCCGTCCTCGGTGGCCCACTCGCCGGCGGTGGCGACGCGCTGGCGCTTCATGCGGATCTTGGCGTCCTCCTCCACCGTCGTGCCATAGGTGTTGCGGTAGTCGTCCACCGACAGGCCGGCAAAGCCGCCCTGGAAGAACACCGAGCCGCCCAGCGAGCCGCTGTGGTTGTGCGAGGCGGAGTTGCGCACCGTGGTGCGGCTCTCGCTGCCGTCGTCGGTCGGGCTGTCGAAGCGCGGCGTGCGCTGGTCGCCGGCATCGCGGCCGGCCAGGTCCGCATGCCAGCCCCAGCCGGCGTTGCGCTGCCCGCCGCCGCCGTCCAGCACCAGCGCACCGCCCTTCTCGCGGGACGCGCCGCCCAGCCGCACCTCAGCCGCGCCGCTCAGGCCCTGGATGAAGGTACGCGGGATGCGGTTGTCCAGCGTGTTGACCACACCGCCCACCGCATTGCCACCGTACAGCAGCGCCGCCGCACCGCGCAGCACCTCCACCTTGTCGATGACCAGCGGGTCGATCGCGACGCCGTGGTCAAAGCTCAGGTTGGACGCATCCACCGACGCGCCCGAGTTGTTCAGGATGCGCACCCGGTCGCCGTCCAGGCCACGGATGGTGGGCCGGCTGGCATTGGGGCCGAAGCTGGTGGCCGACACGCCGGCCAGGCCCTGCAGCGTGTCGCCCAGCGTGGCACCGCGGGTGGTGATCAGCTCGTCACCGCTGAGCGAGTCACTGGGCTGGGCCAGCGTGGTGCGCAGCGGGTTGCCGGTGACGACCACCTTGTCCAGGGACTCGGGGCTTGAAGCCGGCTGGGCCGGCTTGGCCGGGGCGGCGGCGCTCTGCGCCAGGGTGAGGGAGGGGACGAACAGGCTCAGGCAGGCGGCCGCGAGCGGCGCCAGGGTCAGGGAACGCATAGGAATCAAACTCCGCAGAAACGACAAGAAGCCGGGCCGCCCCGGTGGGCGGCTCGGCAGGCTTGGGGTTCAGGCGAAGCGGGGCGGCGCGCGTGCCGGCGGCTGCCAGCTGATGCCCGAGGGCTGCCAGCGCGCGTGCTGCAGCGTGGGCGCGGCGTGGCGAAGTTCGGGGCGCGCCAGCAGCAGCACCGGGGCCGGCGGCGCACCGCCCACCAGTTGGGCGGCGCCCAGGCACAGGCCGCAGTGGCCATGGTGCAGCAGGCTGTCGCGGGGGTGCTCGCCGGAGCGTTCGCTGGTCGGATCGGCCAGGTGGGCGAACGCATGCACCCCCGACATCGCCTGGGCGATGGGGAGGATCAGGGCCAGCCAGAGCAGCCAGCCGCGGGCGAGTCGGCGCGCGTTCACGGCCGCAATCCTAAACTCGGCCCCTTGAGGAGCCATTTGTCATGAAGCTGATCGACACCATCCTCGCCGACGCGGCCGAGATCACCGCGCTGCGACGCGACCTGCACCGCCACCCCGAGCTGTGCTTCCAGGAGACCCGCACCGCGGACGTGATCGCCAAGGCGCTGACCGACTGGGGCATCCCGGTGCACCGCGGCCTGGGCCAGACCGGCGTGGTGGGCATCATCAAGAACGGCACGTCCTCGCGCGCCGTGGGCCTGCGCGCCGACATCGACGCGCTTCCCATGACCGAGCGCAACCAGTTCCCGCACGCCAGCCAGTACCTGGGCCGCATGCACGCCTGTGGCCACGACGGCCACACCGCCATGCTGCTGGCCGCGGCCAAGCACCTGGCCCGGCACCGCAACTTCGACGGCACGGTCTACCTCGTGTTCCAGCCGGCCGAGGAAGGCGGTGGCGGCGCGCGCGAGATGATCAAGGACGGGCTGTTCGAGAAGTTCCCCATGGAGGCCATGTTCGGCGCACACAACTGGCCCGGCCTCAAGGCCGGCCAGTTCGCGGTCAAGACCGGCCCGGTGTTCGCGAGCAGCAACGAGTTCAAGATCACGCTGCGCGGCAAGGGCTGCCACGCGGCCATGCCCCACCTGGGGCTGGATCCGGTGCCCGCCGCCTGCCAGCTGGTGCAGGGCTTCCAGACCATCATCAGCCGCAACAAGCGGCCGCTGGACCCGGGCGTGATCTCGGTCACCATGATCCGCGCCGGCGAGGCCACCAATGTCGTGCCCGACAGCGTGGAGCTGCAGGGCACGGTGCGCACCTTCACGCTGGAGCTGCTGGATCTGCTGGAGCGCCGCATGAAGGCCATGACCGAGCAGATGGCCGCCGCCTTCGAGCTGACGGCCGAATTCGAGTTCCACCGCAACTACCCGCCCACCATCAACCACCCGCAGGAGTCCGCCTTCGTGCAGCGCGTGCTGACCGAGCTGGTGGGCGCGGAGAACGTGCAGGAGTTCGAGCCCACCATGGGCGCCGAGGACTTCAGCTACTACCTGCTGGACAAGCCCGGCTGCTACTTCGTCATCGGCAACGGCGAGGGCGAACACCGCAGCGGCGGCCACGGCCTGGGCCCCTGCACACTGCACAACCCCAGCTACGACTTCAACGACGACCTGATTCCGCTGGGCGGCTCCATGTGGGTCCGCCTGGCCGAGGCATGGTTGGCCCCTCGCCCAACCGCGCCCCGCTGAACGCGGGCGCTGCTGGTCGGTCCTGCGGACCGCGCAGCCGGCAGCACGGCTGCTCTTCGGCAGGCACGACAAGCCCACCGGGCTTTTCGTGTCCGGCCTCAGCCCCCGAGGGGACGGCGATGCTTGTGGCATCGAGCCGCAAGCACATCACCTGCGGGCCGGCTTGGGGCGGCCCGGCGCCGGTCCGCCCAAACAAAGATCACCACGGACACACCACATGAACCACGAAGACATCATCAACGACACCCGTGACTGGGTCGTCAAGGCCGTGATCGGCCTCAACCTGTGCCCGTTCGCGAAGAGCGTGCATGTGAACGAGCGCATCCGCTACGTGGTCAGCGACGCGACCGAGCCGGAACAGTTGCTGAAAGACCTGGCGCGCGAGCTGCTGGCGCTGAACCGCGCCGACCCGGAAGAAGTGGACACCACGCTGCTGATCCACCCCGGCGTGCTGAACGACTTCCTGGAGTTCAACGATTTCCTGGACGCCGCCGATGCGCTGGTGGACGAGCTGGAGCTGGACGGCGTGCTGCAGATCGCCGACTTCCACCCCGACTACCAGTTCGAGGGCACGCCGGTGGACGACATCGGCAACTACAGCAACCGCTCGCCCTACCCCACGCTGCACCTGCTGCGCGAGGACAGCATAGCCCGCGCGGTCGAATCCATGCCGGACACCGCGGCCATCTTCGAGGGCAATCTGGACACGCTGGCCAAGCTGGGCCTCGCGGGCTGGCAGGCGCTGGGCCTCAAGCGTCGCTGAACCGGCCCACCCGGGCCGACGGCGCTATTCCTTCACCCAGGAGAAGGCGCCGGCGCCGCGCTTGGGCGAGTTGGCGCGCGTGCGCAGCACCGCGTCGAAGCCGCTCTTGCCACCGTTCCAGATGCCGTTGAGCAGGCTCACCACGTCTTCGCGGCTGTAGGCCTCCAGGTCGGGGCGGAACTGCTTGATCGCTGCCGCCAGGATGTCGCGTGGCAGTTCCTGGTGCGTGGCCAGCACGCAGAACATCGCGCAGAACAGGTCCGGATAGCCACCGCACACGCCCTGGATGCGCCGCAGCGCCTCGGCAGGCGCGGCCTTATGGCCGGGCAGCAGCCACTGCAACGCGGCATCCACCTCAGCACTTGTCTCGGGGCCTGGGTCGTCGTTCATCGCGGAACACAAGGGGCACAGTCCATCTGCGCCTGCCAGATTGTCAGATCGCGGACTGCAAAGCAATGTTTCCGAACCCGGCATTCCTGCACCAAGTGTGAACTTGGACTCGCGCTGACGCGTCTTTCATGCGGCACACTGCGCGACTCGCTCACGCGTGCTCCCGTGGCCATGCAACCCAAGACCCTTGCCCTGATCGATGACGATGCCGAGTATTCGGAGTTCCTAGCGCAATTCCTGCAGGAACAGGGCATCGCGGTCAGCCGTTACGACGACAGCAATGCGCTGCTCGCCGCGCCTGAGGCGTTTTCCTACGAGTTCTATTTGGTCGACCTGATGCTGCCCGGCGTCAGCGGTGTCGACCTCATCAAGATCCTGCGCCGCCGCACCGACGCCGGCATCGTCGTGATCTCCGGCCGCCTGGGCCCCGAGGTGTTCCGCGAGGTCATCACCGCGGGCGCCGACATGTACCTGGTCAAGCCGGTGCAGTTCGAGCAGGTGGCGCTGGCCATCGCCGCGGTGCAGCGCCGCGTCGTCAAGCCCTCGCCGGCCGATGCGGCCTGGAAGCTGGACCGATCCAGCGGCGAACTGGTCGCCCCCGACGGCACCCACATCCAGCTTAGCGAGGCCGACCGCCAGGTGATGGAGTGCTTCGCCGCGGCCGGCGGCGAGCCGGTCACGCGCGAGGCCCTGCTGCAGAAGCTGGGCCGCGAGGTGCCGGACGGCGAGACGGACGATGGCCTGTCGGCCACCATCTACCGGCTGCGCCGCCGCATCGAGCGCGCCACCCCCACGCTGGTGCCGCTGCAGAGCAAGTCGCGCGTGGGCTATGTGTTCCGCGCGCCGCTGCAGCTGATCTGACCCGGCTCAGGTGGCGCGCAGCACCACCCGGTTGCGTCCGGCCCGCTTGGCCTCGTAGAGCGCCTCGTCGGCGCGCCGCAGCAGCTCGGCGGGCGAGGTGTCCGTCGTCGCCGCCAGCGACACGCCCAGGCTGGCGGTCTGACGCCCTGCCACCGCGAAGTCCGTGGCGGCAATGCCGGTGCGTATCTTCTCGGCCACCGCCAGGGCCTCGTCGGGGCTGGCGCAGCCCGGCAGCAGCACCGCGAACTCCTCGCCGCCAAAACGCGCCACCAGGTCGGTGCCTCGCACCGACTGGCGCAGCTGTGCCGCCACGCGGCGCAGCACCTCATCACCGACCGGATGGCCGTGGCGGTCATTGATCTGCTTGAAGTGATCCAGATCGATCAGCAGCAGCGCGTGCGGCCGCCCGCCCTGGGAGGCATAGCGCTGGTAAAGCGCCTGTGCCTCGGCCATCCGCTGGTCCAGGCCGCGGCGGTTGGCCAGGCCGGTCAGGCCGTCCTGCGCGGCCTGCAGCGCCAGCGCCTCGTTGGCCGTCCGCAGCTCCGCGGTGCGCGCCTGCACCTGCTGCTCCAGCGAATTGTTGGCCGCCTGCAGCCGGCGCTCGGTCTCCAGCAGTGAACCGGCCATGGAGCGCATCGCATCGCCCAGCTGCGCGATCTCGCGCGCCCCACTGGCACCCAGCATCTCGGGGATCTCCCGGGCCGTTTCCACGCACTGCGCAAAACGGGCCAGCTGCTCCACCGGCCGGCTGAGTCGCCGCGCCAGTGCCCACGCGGCCAGCAGCGCCAGCAGTGCCACCGCCAGGCCCAGCAGCAGCAGGTGGTTGCGCAGCAGCCGCGCCGGCCGCAGCGCCTCGACCTGTGGCTGGCGCACGATGACCCGCCAGCCCAGGTCCACGCGGGTGCGGGCCAGCACGCGGGCCTCGGCCGCCATGTACTCCTCGCCATCGGTCCAGCGCATGGGGCTGGTCAGCTTGCCGGCCGGCAGCACCGGCACGCCGTCGGTGGCGCGCTTGAGCGCCTCCGGGTAGAGCACGCGGCCCTCGCGATCCACGATCAGCGCATCCAGCCCGGCGCCACGGCGCTGCTTGAGCGTGCTGTCCACGATGCCGGTGATCCAGCGCCAATGCGCATGCGCCCCGATGACGCCGCGCAGATTGCCCTGCGCGTCCATGATGGGCGCGGCGAAATCGACAAAGCGGGTGGGCTCGCCGTTGGGCTGCTCCGGCAGCAGCCGCGCCAGCAGCTTGGCCTCGTGCACATCGCCCACATAGACCCGCTCGCGCGCGCCCATGAACCATTCGCGCTGGGCGACCGAGACCCCCAGCAGCAGGCCCCCGGTGCTCTGCAGCACGGTGCCGGACGGAGACGCGATGCCCAGCCAGGCCAGTTCCTCGTGCAGGGCCTGGCGGCGCTGCAGCGTCTCACGCACCACCGGGGCATCCAGCGGCCGGTCGCTCAGCAGTGGCGACTGGCTCAGCAGCTCGATCTCGCGCTCACGGTCGCGCAGCTCCGTGGCCAGCAGGTCGGCTGCGGCCTGCGCGGCCGCGCCCAGCGACACCTGCTGGGCATCGCGCAGCTCGATGGTGGCCAGGCGGCCCAGGTACCAGCCGACAGCACTCAGTACCACCAGCGCGAAGCCGGCGAGCGTGAGAACCAGTTGTGTGCGGAGACTGGCGGGACGGCGCCTCATCCGGCCTCCGCCAGCGCCCCCTCATGGGGTCGGGCCGCATCGCGCATCAGGCGCGCCACGATCAGTCGCATCACATGAAAGCCCAGTTTGGGGTTCTGGTAATAGAGCAAGGCCATCTCCTCCGCGGTCAGACTGTAGACGACGCAGTCGTCCACCGCTTCCAGCGTCAGCGTGCGGCGCTTGTCGGGCGCGAACAGGCCGATCTCGCCGATCAGGCTGCCCGGTGCCACCGCCTCCCCATACTCGGCCAGCCTCAGGCCGGCCCCCTCCACATAGAGCATCTCGGTGGCCACATCGCCCTTGCGCCACAGCGTGGAGCCCGCCGCCACGGTGCGGCGGTGCATGTGGGGCAGCAGCCATTCCGACACCGGCGTGTCGGCTTGCGCGCGCGCGATGGCCTGAACCAGGCGGCGCATCTGCAGCGTCTTCTTCACGTTGATGGGGATGAGCGCGCCGTACAGCAGCAGCGTGGGCAGCGCCTGCTTGAGCGCCCCGTAGGCAACCAGGAAGCAGCAGGCGGTCAGCGCCGCGATGCGCAGCGGCAGCATGCTCTTCATCAGGTAGCTGGCGAGCATCAGCGCGGCGCCCAGCAGGCCCAGCGCGGTGGCGAGGTGGTCGATCATGGGTGTGGCTTGAGCAGGGCGTGGACATCGGGCTGCTGCAGCACCTCCTCGGCATGCGCGCGCCCCTGCGCGACGATGCTGTCGAAGTGCTTCCAGGCCAGCAGGCCGATGCGGTCCAGCGGGGGGTTGAAATAGACATCGCAGGCCGCGCGCGCGGCGCGCTGGCGCGAGCTGCTGTAGAGGATGGTGACGTTCAGCAGATAGGCCGACAGCGGCGGCAGCCGGTAGCGCCGGTGGGCGCGCGGGCGCAGGCGGTCACGCAGCAGCGCCCAGGGGCCGGGCACCTCGTCGAAGTCCAGCTTGCGCACCTTGCGCAGGCTGAGGTCGGCGCCCACCACCGTGCCCACGCCGCGGCGCTGGCGCATCACGCCGACCGGGAAGTTGTTGAAGGTGCCGCCGTCGCACAGCAGGTCGCCGTCCACCACCACCGGCGGCAGCGCGCCGGGAATCGCGATGCTGGCCCGCACCGCGCGCTCCAGCGGCCCGCGGCTCAGCAGCGCCTCGCCGGCCTGGGAGTAGTTGGTCGCGATGCAGTAATAGGGCTTCCACAGATCCTCGATGCCGGCCTCGGGACCCACCAGCTCGGTCAGCGCGCGGCCCAGCAGGCGGCGCAGGCGCTGGCCGCGGATCAGCGAGATCAGCGGCAGCAGGTTGTAGTCACCGGTGGGGTTCACGCGGAAGGCCTCGCGCGCCACCTGCAGCACCTGCTCCAGCGGCCGGTCGCAGGCCAGCAGCGCGCCCATCACCGAGCCCATGCTGGTGCCGCCCACGCAGTCCACCTCGATGCCGCGCTGCTGCAGCGCCTGCATCAGCCCCAGATGGGAGAAGCCGCGCGCACCGCCGCCGGCCAGCACCAGACCCACCGCGCGGCGCGCCTGCAGCCGCGCCAGCCGCGCCATGTCGCGGGCCAGCGCCGGCCGCACGTGGAAATGGTCGGTCACCGGCCGGCGCGCCAGCCAGGCCGCGGTGCCGCGCGGCGCCGGCGTGTCGGCCCCGTGCAGCAGCACCAGGATCTCGGCCGCCTCGGTGCGCGGCGGCCGCTCCAGCAGGCAGGCGCTCTCGTTCTCGTGCAGCCGCGGCGGCGCGGCCGCATCGGCCAGCAGCAGCACCTCGTCCGCGTGGCGGCAGCAGCGCTGGGTCCAGGCGCTGGGCTGGGCATCGGCCAGCAGCAGCACGAAGTCGTGGCCGGCCTCGATCTCGTCCAGCCACAGCGACACCTGGCGGTAGCGCTCGCTGTCGCTGCCCTCGGCCGGGCCCAGCGCGGCCTCGACCGCGGCCGCATCCACCACCCGCACGCGGCCGAAGCGGCCCAGCTCCGCCGCCAGCCCGGCCGCGAAGCCGGCCAGGTCCACGCCCGCGGAAATGGGCAGCAGCGTCTGCACCACCGGCGCTGCATAGGGAGCAGGCACATGCTCGGTCTGCAGCCGCCCGACGATCTGCCGCGTCAGCGCCACGCCCACCTGCGGGTGGCGGGCCAGCAGGTCCAGGAAGGGCTGCTTGTCCAGGCGCACCAGCAGCGAGTCGCGGATCGCGACCACGCTGGCAGAGCGCGGCGCGTCGGTGTAGAGCGCCATCTCGCCTATGACCTGACCCCGCCCCATCTCGCGCACCATGCGGGCGGGCTCACCATCGTGCGACACATAGGCGCGCAGCCGGCCACTGACGGACAGGTACATGGAGTCGCCCGGCTCGCCCTGGGCCATCAGCGTCTGGCCGCCGGCCAGCTCCACCCAGCGCAGCTGCTCGCGCAGCAGTGCCAGCGCGGCCGCGTCCAGCGCGCCGAAGGCCTGCTCCAGCAGCTCAGCCAGCAGTCGGTCGTGGTAGCTGCCGCTCATGCCGCCGGCCCCGCGTCGGCGTCGGCGCCGGAGACCAGCGCGAACACCGCCACCTCGCAGCTCTTGCCCTTGAACTGCACCGGACCCAGCGGCTCGCAGACCACGCCGTCGTCCAGCTGCGCCCGCGTGGCGGCGTCCAGCAGCACCGCGCGGCCGGCCAGCTTGGTGTGGGCCTCCAGCCGAGCGGCCACATTCACCGTGTCGCCTATGCAGGTGTAGGTCGCGCGCTGGCGCGTGCCGGTGTAGCCGGCCACCACGTCGCCGCTGGCGATGCCCACGCCGATGCGGATCTCGGGCCGCCCCAGCGCGCGCTGCTCGGCGCTGAACTGCGCCACCATCTCCACCATCTCGGCCGCCGCGTTGACCGCGCAGCGCCCGGGCTGCTCCAGCGGCTGAGGCGCGCCGAACAGCGCCATCAGCCCGTCGCCAATCATCTGGTTGACCACACCGCCATGGCCGCTGATGGCTGCGAACATCAGCGTGTAGTAGGTGTTGAGCAGCTCGATGATGTCCTCGGGCGGCTGAGACTCCACCAGCGTCGTGAAGCCGCGGATGTCGCAGAACATCACGGTGGCCTGCACCTTGCGGCCGCCCAGCGCAAAGCCCTCGGCCTCCAGGTTCTGCGCGACCTCGCTGGTTGCGAAGCGTCGCACCAGCTCGCGCTGCTGGTCGCGCAGGCGCTTGCGCTCCAGGCTGGCATTGATGCGGGCCTTCAGCAGCACCAGGTTGACCGGCTTGTGCAGGTAGTCCTCGGCGCCCAGCTCCACGCAGCGCACCACGCTGTCCACGCCCTCCAGCGCCGAGGTCACGATGACCGGCAGCTCGCGCAGCTCCGGGTGGGCGCGCAGCCGCTCCAGCAGCTCGATGCCGTTCATGCCGGGCATCTCGATGTCCATCAGCAGCAGGTCGAACGCGGCCTGCTGCAGCCGCGCCAGCGCGGCCAGGCCGTCCTCCACCATCTCGACCTGGTGGCCCAGCAGCTCCACATTGCGCGCCAGCAGCAGCCGGTTCACGCGGTTGTCCTCGACCAGCAGCACGCGGGCCGACTTGGCGCGGCGGTCACGCATGGCGCAACCTGCGCAGCTCGGCGGCCGCCGCGTCGAACAGCGTGGCCAGCTCGGCCACCCGCGCCGCGGCGCCGTCGCCCAGCTCGGCCAGCGGCGTGTGCTCCAGCGCCCGTGCCGCATCCGCGAACGCGGTGGCGCCGAAGGTCACGCCATTGGATTTCAGCGAGTGCGCCTGGCGCCGGAAGGCATCCGCATCGCCCGTGGCGATCGCGGCGCGCAGGCCGGCCAGGCCTTGCGGCGCGTCCTCCAGAAAGGAGTCGACCAGCTCGACGACGAAGTCGGCCCCGGTGGTCTCCTGCAGTTCGGCAAACACCTGGGCGTCAATGGCGGCAGACGGCATCGCACATCTCCTGAGGCTGGCATCCCGCGGCCCGCGGGCGCCCATCGTAGGGGCGGCGGCACAGGCCGCGCGCCCACCCGGCATCTTTCACCACGCGGCGCAGGCTCATGGCGGCCGCCCCGCGGTGTCGCACAGCACCTGGGCCAGGGCCTCCACGCGTATGGGCTTGGTGATGTAGTCGTCCATGCCGGCGGCCAGGCAGGCCTCGCGGTCGCCCTGCATCGCGTTGGCGGTCATCGCGACGATGCGCGGCCGCTGCGTGCCCAGGCGGGCGAGGATCTGCCGGGTCGCCTCCAGACCGTCCATCTCGGGCATCTGCACATCCATCAGCACCAGGTCGTAGGTCTGGCGCAGCACGCCCTCCACCGCCTCCACGCCATTGGCGGCCAGGTCGATGCGGTAGCCCATCTGGCCCAGCAGGCGCACCGCCAGCTTCTGGTTCACCACGTTGTCCTCGGCCACCAGAATGCGCAGCGGGTGGCGCTCGGCCAGGCCGGCGTCCAGGCGCGGCGGGGCCACGGGCGCGACCGGCGCGGGCGTGGCCTCTTCCTCGTGCAGCACGGTCACCAGCGTGTCGAACAGCTGGCTCTGGCGCAGCGGCTTCATCATCACCGCGGCGAACAGCTCGGGCGAGGTCTCGCGCCGGCCCAGCGAGGTGAACAGCACGCGCGGCAGCTGCGGCCGCAGATCGCGCAGCCGCTGCGCCAGCGTGACCCCATCCATGCCCGGCATGTGCATGTCCACGATGGCGAGGTCGAAGGGCTCGGACAGCACCAGCTGCAGCGCCTCCAGCGGCGACTCCGTGTCGCGCACCACCATGCCCCACTTGGCCGCCTGCAGCGCCAGGATGCGGCGGTTGGTCGCGTTGTCGTCCACCACCAGCATGCGCTGGCCCTTGAGCGCCGGCTGCATGCCCATGATCTCGCGGCGCGGGCTGGGCAGCACCGGCGCGGTGTGCAGCGGCAGCGTGAAGTGGAAGCGGCTGCCCTGCCCCGGACCGTCGCTCTCGGCCCACATGCGCCCGCCCATCAGCTCCACCAGCTTCTTGCTGATGGCCAGACCCAGGCCGGTGCCACCGTACTTGCGCGTGGTGGAGCTGTCCGCCTGGCTGAAGCTCTGGAACAGCCGCGCCAGGCCCTCGGGCGTGAGGCCTATGCCGGTGTCGCGCACCGTGAAGTGCAGCTGCTCGCCCTCCTGGCGCACACTGACCACCACCTCGCCGCGCTCGGTGAACTTGACTGCGTTGGACAGCAGGTTGAGCAAGACCTGGCGCAGCCGGGTCACGTCGCCCATCAGCGTGGCCGGCAGCTCACCCGCGTCACCGGTCTCGGGCTCGTAGGCCAGGTCCAGGTGCTTGTCCGCTGCCCGCGGCGCCACCAGGTCCAGCGCCGACTCCACGCAGTCGCGCAGGTCGAAGGGATGCTGCTCCACATCCATGCGGCCGGCCTCGATCTTGGAGAAGTCCAGGATGTCGTTGATGATGGTCAGCAGGGTTTCGCCGCTGTCGCGTATGGTGGTGGCGTAGTCGCGCTGCTCCGCATTCAGCGGCGTGTCCAGCAGCAGGCCACTCATGCCGATGATGGCGTTCATCGGCGTGCGGATCTCGTGGCTCACGGTGGCCAGAAAGGCCGACTTGTGTGCGCTGGCCGCCTCCAGCACGGCGGTGCGCTCGCGCACGCGCTGCTCGGTCAGCGCCTCGTTGAGGCGGCGGTTCTCGAAGCGCATGCGCATGGACTGCAGCAGCGCCTTCGCGAACACATGGGCATAGCCCAGCGTGCAGCCCAGCATCAGCAGCACGGTGAAGCTCAGCGTCAGCGCCAGCGAGCTGCCCTCCATCAGGCCGCGCACCAGCAGCGGCAGCGAGAACGGCAGCAGGAAGGCATAGACATGGGCCAGGCAGACCGCCGCCCCCGGCCCCACGCTGAGCATCATCACCACCTGCAGCACCACCAGCACCGCAAGCCGGGTCACGTCGGGCGCATAGAAGAGCACGCCCGCCAGCCCCCAGGCCCCGCCCAGCACCACGCCATAGGCCAGCAGCTCGAGATTCCAGCGGTCCAGCCGGCCCTGGGCCTGCCAATGCAGGCGCCGCCGCGCCAGCACCAGCACATAGAACAGCACCCAGGCGGTGATGAAGCCGGCCCAGGGCAGGAACAGCCGCCAGCGCAGCCCGCCCTGCAGCGACAGCGCCGAGGCCAGCAGCAGCAGGCCGGCCAGGCCGAAGAACATGCCGCTGTGCATGTTGCGCGCCAGGATCTCGAAGCGCAGCTCCTGCAGATGGCGGGCGTCGTCGAGGCTGGCCTCGTGGTGGGTGTTCCCTTGCATTCAGCCTCCCCGGGCCGGCGTGCGGGCCACGGCCGCCGCCAGCTCGTCCACCCGTATGGGCTTGGTCAGGTAGTCGTCCATGCCGGCCGCCAGGCAGACCTCGCGGTCGCCCTGCATCGCGTTGGCGGTCATCGCGACGATGCGCGGCCGCAGGCCCAG
This sequence comes from uncultured Roseateles sp., assembly GCF_913777145.1. Taxonomy (GTDB): domain Bacteria; phylum Pseudomonadota; class Gammaproteobacteria; order Burkholderiales; family Burkholderiaceae_C; genus Pelomonas. The sequence goes on along the minus strand of NZ_CAJYPS010000013.1, from coordinate 12,333 downwards.
CGCCGCGATACGGCGCGAGGCCTCCAGGCCGTCCATCTCCGGCATCTGCACGTCCATCAGCACCAGGTCGTAGGTCTGGCGCTGCACGCTCTCCACCGCCTCCAGCCCGTTGCTGGCCAGGTCGGCGCGGTAGCCCATCTGCTGCAGCAGGCGCAGCGCGAGCTTCTGGTTCACCACGTTGTCCTCGGCCAGCAGGATGCGCAGCGGGTGGCGGCGCGCGAGGTCGGGCACGCTGACCGGCGCCACGCGCTGGCGGCGCAGGCTGGGCGGCACCTCGGCCGCCACCGCCAGCCGCAGCGTGAAGCGAAAGCGCGCCCCCTGCCCGGGCCCGTCGCTCTCGGCCCACATGCGCCCGCCCATCAGCTCGGCCATGCGCCGGCTGATCGCCAGGCCCAGGCCGGTGCCGCCGTACTTGCGCGTGGTGCTGGCGTCGGCCTGGCTGAAGCTGCGGAACAGCCGCGCCAGGCCCTCGGGCGTGAGGCCTATGCCGGTGTCTCGCACCAGGAACTGCAGCTCCACCTCCCCGCCGTCCAGCGCCTGCGCCCCGACCTCGATGCGCACCTCGCCGGCCTCGGTGAACTTGACCGCGTTGGACAGCAGGTTCAGCAGGATCTGGCGCAGCCGCGTGACATCGCCCACCACGCCGGCCGGCACCGCGTCGGCGATCTGCAGCACCAGTGCCAGACCCTTCTCGCGTGCGCGCGGCGCGATCAGGTCCAGCGCGGCCTCCACGCAGTCGCGCAGCGCGAACGGCGCCCGCTCGATGTCCATGCGGCCGGCCTCGATCTTGGAGAAGTCCAGGATGTCGTTGATGATGGTCAGCAGCGCCTCGCCGGCCTCGCGTATCGTCGCCGCGTGCTCGCGCTGCTCGGTGTCCAGCGCCGAGTCCAGCAGCAGGCCGCTCATGCCGATGATGGCGTTCATGGGCGTGCGTATCTCATGGCTCATCGTGGCCAGGAAGGCGCTCTTGGCCGCATTCGCCTGCTCGGCCGCCGCCTTGGCCGCCTGCACCTCGTCGAACAGCCGCGCGTTCTCCAGCAGCACGCCCAGGCTGGCGCCCACGGTGCTGAGGAAATGCCGCTCCGGCTCGCTGATGGTCCGGGCCTCGTCGGCCACCGCCAGCCGACCCAGCTCGCGGTCGCCATTCACGATGGGCACCTCCAGCCGCCCCTCGCCCGCGGTCTGCCCGTACAGCGGCAGCAGCCGGCCGCTGCGCGGATCGCGCCACGCGATGCCCACCGCGCGCCCGTGCAGCAGCGCGCCCAGCTGCTCGGCCACGCGCGCCGCGATGCGCTCGGCGCCCAGGTCCGGGGTCAATCCTTGCTGCAGGCCGTTCAGAAAGGCCAGCTCGTCCGCGCGGCGCTCCACCTGGGCCTTGCTGGCCACCAGCTCGGCGGTGCGCTCGGCCACGCGCTGCTCCAGCCCGGCGCGCAGGCGCAGATTGGCCAGCGCCACCGCGGCCTGAGCGGCCAGCATCACCAGCAGGTCGCGGTCGGCCTCGCGGAAGGCGCCGAAGGCGCCGTCCAGGTCGGCGTACAGATAGCCCAGCAGCTCGCGCTCCGCGATCAGCGGCGCCACCAGGCAGGAGCGCTGGCGCACCGGCGGCTCGCCGTCCGGCCCCAGGCGCAGCGCCGCCGCCCGGCTCGCGCGGGCCTCGTCCAGCCAGGGCGTGATGGCCTGCAACAGCGCCGCCTCGCCGCCGGCCTCGGACTGCGGCAGCAGGCTGCCGGCCAGCACGCGCGTCTCGCCCACCTGCAGCACCAGCAGCACGCGCTCGGCACCGCTCACCTCGGCCGACTCGTCCACCAGGAACTCGTAGGCCTCGTTGACCCGGGCCAGCTCGGCCAGGCGCAGGCCCACGTCCACCTGGCGGCCGAAGCGCTCGTCCAGCCGCACCGCGCCGTCCAGGTGGCGCGGCCGCTGCCCCGTGGCCAGCCAGGCCTGGATCAGGGCCCGCGCCACCGGGCGCTTGTTCAGCGAGTTGCGCCGCATGCCTTCATCGGACAGGCGCGCCAGCCGCAGGCACTGGAAGCGGTAGGCCCGGCGCAGCGCCTGTGCGGCTTCGCGGCCACGGCCGGCCGCGCGCAAGACCTGGTGCCGCCGCCACCACAGCGCGGGCAGGTCCAGGTTCTCCAGCGGGGCCAGGCCTTGCTCGCCATGCAGCGCCGCGGCCTCGCCGCTGGCCGCCAGCGCCGCATCCAGCCGCCCCGCGTCCAGCTCGGCCCAGGCCAGCAGGCTCAGGTCCATCATGCGCTGTGCCACCGTGGGCGTATGGGCCAGCGCCTCGCAGAACTGCTCGGCCGCGGCCTCGGGCCGGCCCTCGCCCATGGCCAGTTCGCCGCGCAGCCGCGCGATCTCGGAGCGAAAGCCCGGGTTCTGGCGGCTCAGCGCCAGCGCTTCGGCCTCGTCGCACCAGACCCGCGCGGCCGCCAGCGCGCCGGCTTCCAGGTCCAGCCGGGCCAGCGCGGTCAGCGTGTAGGGCAGCAGCGCGGTCGCGCCGGTGCGGCGCCAGATCGCCAGCGCCGCCTGGTAGTGGCGCAGCGCCCGGCGGTTCAGGCCCAGCGTCACATAGTGGTTGCCGATGTTGTGGATGGCCGTGCCCTGGCGCTCCGCATAGCCGGCCGCCGCATAGGCCGCCAGCGCCAGCTTGCACAGGCGCAGGCAGTCGGCCAGGTCGGGGTTGTTGAAGGTCTGCGCGTTGTAGGCATTGCCCTGGCCCAGCAGATCGCCGCAGGCCAGCGCCTGCTGCAGCGCCGCCTCGGCGGCCGCGCGGGCCTGGTCCACGCGGCCCAGCATGCCCAGCAGCAGCGACTCCACGTAGCTGCAGCGCCCCTGGGCCACCGGCTGGCCCACGGCGGCGAACAGCGTGGCGGCCTCGCGCACCCGCGTCAGCGCCTGGGCCGGCTCGCGCTGTGCGCGGCACTGGGCCTCGGCCAGCAGCGCGAGGCTGGCCGCGCGGTCGGCCGGGCGGCTGCCGGCGCGGCGCAACGCGGCCTCGGCCGTGCTCATGGCGCCCAGCAGGTCGCCGCGGCGCATCTGCACCAGGCCCTGGGCCAGCAGCGCGCGCAACGCCAGTGCGGGGCGCTGCCGCGCCAGCGCGGCCAGCGCCTGGGCCGCGGCCTCGGCGGCCGCCAGGTCGCCCAGCGCGATGAAGCTCTCCAGCCGCAGCTCCAGCACCCGGGCGTCGCCCGGCCGGTCGGCGCTGGCATCGATCAGACGCCGGTGCTGGCCGGACCAGGCCAGGTCGGCCAGGGCTTGCACAACGGACTCGGAACGTTGAGGCATCGCGACGCCCCGGACGCGGGGGCTGAGCTGAGGCAGCGCGAGTCTAGGCCCTGGCCGCGGCGGGCGGCCCAGGTCTTGCCCCTCCTGCGGGGGACGCGGCGCAGGGCAGCGTTCTCAGCCGGCCAGCGGCAGCGTCAGCCGCATCACGGTGCCCAGCGGGCCGGTACGCACCAGCTCGGCGGCGCCGCCATGCAGCTCCATCACGCGCCGAACGATGTAGAGACCCAGGCCGTGGGTGGACTCGGGCCCGGCGCCGCGCGCACCGCGGGTGAACAGGCGCGGCAGCAGCTCGGTCGGGATGCCGCGGCCGGCGTCCGCCACCTCGAAGCGCAGCGCCAGCGGCTCGTCCAGGTCCATCACGTGCAGCACCACCGGGCTGATGCCGGGCGAGTAGCGCAACGCATTGGCCAGCAGATTGCGCAGCGCCAGCCGCATCAGGCTCATGTCCATCAGCGCCGTGCGGGTGGGCGTGTGGCGCTTGACGACGACGCGGTCGCGCTGGTCGCGCGCCAGGTCGGCGATGCTGACCGCGATCAGCGTGTCGATGTCGGTGTCCTGCAACGCCACGCGCCCGCCGCCGGCCAACAGCGAGGCCGCGGCCAGCGTGTTGTCCACGCCCGCCAGCACCTGGCCCAGCACGGCCTGGGCGCGGGTCAGGCGGTCCTGCGCCTGGCGCTCGCCGCGCCCGGCCAGGTTGGCGGCTGCGCTCTGCAGCGCGGCGCTGGCGTTGTTCAGCGGCTGGCGCACCTCATGGGCCAGCACGTCCAACATCTCCGAGCGCTCGCGCAGCAGCTGGTCCAGCTCCTCCGCGTGGCGTTCCAGCTGACGGCGCAGCTGCTGCTCCTGGGCCAGCTCGGCGCGCTGGCGCAGGTCGTCGGTGATGTCGTCCATCAGCGACAGCGCGCGCGCCGGCATGCCCTCGCTGCCGGGGTCGATGACGGCCGACACCAGCATGTCGCGCAGGCCGCCGTTGGCGCAGACCAGCTGCACCGGGCAGTCATAGATGGAGCCGTCGCGCCACAGCCGCGGCCGGTAGACCTCGCGCACCTGGCGCGCCGACGCGGGCGTCATGAAAGCGTCCAGCGGCCGGCCCATGACCTGCTGACGCTGGTAGCCCAGGCGCTCCAGCCAGCGGTTGGACACGTTCAGCACGCGGCCGTCGCGGTCCACCGAATGCATCAGCGCCGGCGTCGCTTCGTAGAGCCGGCGCAGGCGCTCGCGGCTGAGCTCCAGCTCCACGGCCGCCCGGTGGTGGGCCGTGACGTCCTGGATGGCGCCCACCAGGCGCACGGGCCGACCATGCTCCCAGTCCGCCTGGCCCTGGGCCAGCACCCAGATCTCGCGGCCGGACGCGGTGACCAGCGGCAGCTCCAGGCTCCAGGGCTGGCCCACGGCCATGCCCTGGCGTACCGCGGCCTGGATGAGCTCGCGGGCCTCGGGCTTGTAGTAGGCCAGCGCCTCGTCCAGCGAGGGTCTATGGCCGGGCTCAAGGTCGTGGATGCGACAGGTCTGGTCGCTCCACACCAGCTCCTGGCTGCGCAGATCCAGGCTCCAGCCGCCGATGCCGGCGACCCGGCCCGTGCGGTCCAGCAGCTCGCGGCTGTCGCGCAGCGCACGCTCGGCCGCCAGGCCCTCGGTCAGGTCCTCCACCAGGCCCACATAGCCGCGCAACCGGCCGTCGGGCGCCAGCAGCGGCTGGGCGCGCGAACGCACCTGGCGGATCTGCTCGCCGCCGGTGGCGGCGCGACGGATGCGGTAGCTCATCTCGAAGGGCTGGGCCGCGTCGGCCGCGGCCTGCCAGCGGCGCAGCACCTCGTCGGCATCCTCGGGATGCAGCGTGCCGGACCAGCCCCGGCCCAGGCTCTGCACACCGTCCAGACCGTAGAGGCGCTGCCAGGCGCGGTTGGTGTGCAGGCTGCTGCCCTGCGCATCGGTGTGATAGACGCCCAGCGGCGCCTGGTCGGCCAGCACGCAAAAGCGCTGGGCGGCCTGATCGCGCTCGGCCTGCAGCGCCAGCAGCTCGGCCGCCAGCGCGGCCAGGCGCTGCAGCGCCTCGCGCTGCGCGGGCGCCAGGGTGCGCGGGCGGTGGTCCTGCACGACCAGCGTGTAGCGCAGGTCGCCGCCATCAGCGCCGGGCAGCGGCGCGCTGGCGTAGAAGCACAGTGGCGGCCGGGTCTGCAGGTCGGGGTGGGCGGCGAAGCGCAAGTCCTCGCGCAGATCCGGCCGCTCGATCAGCCGGCCCTCGCCAGCCGCGCAGGGGCTGAGTGCGCGCGGCAGCTCGAGCGGCGCCGCACCGCCCAGCAGGTATTGCCGCTCTCCCTGCAGCAGGCCCAGCCGCGCACTCGGCGCCTCGCAGGCCAGGGCCGCCAGGGCCAGCAGCTGATGCAGTGCGCCCTCGGGCAACGCGGGCAGCGCCGGCGGGGGCAAGGAAGAAGTCTCGGTCACCATGGATGCAAGCTTAGGGCCTGCGCGCCCCGCGGTGACCGGGGCCTGGCCCGGTGGGTGCCAGGCCTTGCGGTCTCAGGGCTGGCTGGCGCGGCCCAGATGCTGCAGCCAGAAGGCCTCGTACTTGCGGTGCCAGGCGGCCGGCTTCACGACGCCGCCCAGCGCATGCACGCCGTCCGGGTCCAGGAAGAGCTCGACCAGCGGCGCCTTGCCCGACTCCAGCAGCGCGCGGTAGACATTGACCGTGTCCTGGTACAGCACATTCGGGTCCTGCATGCCGTGCACCAGCATCAGCGGTTTCTTCAGGCCCTTGGCCAGCGGCAGCAGCGAGTACTTGCGCAGATTGGGCTTGCTGCGCTCGGTCTTGCCTATGGTGCGGCCGCTGTACCAGCTGTTGTAGTTCTCCCATTCGGTCGGGCCGGCGCCGGCGATGCCGGCGGCGAACAGCTCGGGCTTGGTGTACATGGTGTACTGAGTCTGGAAGCCGCCGAAGCTCCAGCCGTTCAGGCCTATGCGCTGGGTATCGACACCGAACTGCGCGGGCAGCAGCTTGACCAGGTCTTCCAGGTCTTGCGCCTGCGGCTCGCCGGCCTGCTCCCAGTTCGCGTCCGAGAACTTGCGGCCGTAGTTGCTGTGGCCACGCGGGTCCACGGCCACCATCACGTAGCCGTACTTGGCGGCCATGTACATGCCGAACAGGTAGGCGGTGTTCTGGAAGCTGTCGACCTCGACGATGTGGCGGTCGTTCAGCGGGCCGCCATACACATAGACCACGGCCGGGCGACGGTCGCTGGCCCTCCAGCCGGCGGGCTTGAACACATAGCCCTCGATGCGGTCGCCATGGCGGTTGCTGTAGTGGAAGCGCTCGGGGCGCAGCACGTCGACCGCGGCCCAGGCCTTGTCGGTGCTGTCGGTCAGCGTGGCCGGCTTGGCCGCGCCCTCGGTGCTGAACAGCTTGAGCTCGGGGCGCTGCGCCCAGTTGCCCGCGTTCGCGCTGGCCCAGCGGCCGTCGTAGGACACCACGGCCGAGCGGTGGTACTCGCCCGGTGCGCCCACGGCCTTCATCGCGCCGCTGGCCATGTCCACCTTGAAGAGGTTCATAGCCGCCGTGTCGCCCGCATTGGCCAGCACAAAGAAGCTGCGGCTGTCGGGCGTGAAGCCGACCACGTCATGCGCCTCGAACTCGCCCTTGAGCAGCGGGCGCAGCGCCTTGGTCGCCACGTCAAGCGCATAGGGCTGGCGCCAGCCGGCCTCGTCCAGCGCGAGCACCAGGGTCTTGCCGTCGGGCGTGAACTCGGGCTGCATCACGTTGACCACCTCGTGACCCACGTCGCCGCGGCGCTCCAGCACCAGCTCGGGCTTGGCGTTCTCGTCCGCCTTGCCGATGTAGACGCGCAGCAGCTCCTTCTCGCGCTCCCAGGTCGCGAAGGCATAGCGACTGCCGTCGCGCGCCCACGCCACGTCGCTCATCTCGAACCACACGTCGCCACCGCCGTTGGTGAACACCGGCGCGGGCTGCTTGTGCGGCACCTCGCCGGCGGCGGGCACCGCGCGTATGTAGAGGGCCAGCGGCTTCTCGCGGCGCTTGTCGTCCGACACCTCGCGGTCCACCTTCTTGGCGGTGGCCCAGCGCTCGCTGTAGTTCATGATCTCGACCTGGCGGCCGGGCGGCTGCGTGCCGGGCTTGCCGTCCGGGCCGGCCGGCACCAGCGGGGCGCGCGCCAGCAGCGACATCCAGCGCCCGTCCTCGCTGATCGCGGTCTGGTCGATGCGGTACTTCTTGGGCTCGTCGTCGGAGATCACCAGCTCGCGGTTGATCACCTGGATGCCGCCCTGCGCGAAGCGGCTGCGCAGCACACGGGTCTCGTCCATGTAGACAAAGCCCGCGTCATCCGGCGTGTAGGCCACGATGCGCAGCTGGCGCTGGGTGGCCAGCAGCGCGGTGGGCGCGGTGTCGCCGGCCTTCCAGCGGTAGAGGCCGCCGCGGTACTGGAAGATGAGTTCATCGGCCTTGCGCGCCCACACCACCTGGGCCACGCCCGGGTAGAGGTCGCCGGCCTTGAGCTTCTCGCGCGCCTGCTTGTTCTTCAGCTCGTCGCGCAGCTCCCAGATTTCCCTTTCCTTGTCGGCGCTGGACGCCGCAGCGGCCGGTGCGGAAGCGGCGGCCGGTGCAGCAGCCGGTGCGGGCTTGCCGGCGCGCTGGGCGGCCAGCGCGGCCATGGCCTGCTTCTCGGCGTCGGCCTCGGCCTTGTCGGCCGCCTTCTGCGCGTCGTCCTTGGCCTTCTTCTCGGCCAGTTCCTTCTTCACGGCCTCCAGTGCGGCGGTCTCCCACTGCGCGAGGTCCACCTTCTCGCCGCGCAGATAGGCCTGCTGGGCCACGGCCTGGGCCTGCTGCTCGGCCAGTTCGGCATCGCGCTGCTTGAGCTTCTTGCCGAAGCGCTCCAGGTCCTCCGGCGCCTCGAAGGCGGCCATCACCTGGGGCGAGGTGATGCGCAGGGTCTTGCCGGTCTTGCTGTCGTGCACATAGAGATCGGTGCCCGGCTCACCCAGCGGATTCCACAGATAGGCCAGGTAGCGGCCGCTGCGGCTGAAGGTGGCGCCCTTGGCATCGACCGCGCGGTAGGGCTGGGCGCGGAAGATCTGTTCCAGCGAGGGGGTGGGCTGGGCGGCGGCGGTCTGGGCCTGCAGCGGCGTGACCGAGGTCAGCGTCAGGCACAAGGCCAGGCTGCCCAGGGCCGCGAAGGTGGCGAGCTTCAAGGGGATCTCCTGAATATGGGCCCCGGGGTGGGGGCGGCGAATTCTAGGAAGGGCGGGAGTGGGGACCATTCGTCACGGCGGGTTTGGCCCGGGGTATACAAAGCCCAGGACCGCGCCGCCCGGGCGGCGCTGCATTGGCATCTGCTCATGAGCACGGCGTGCAGCCGCGCGTCGGACGGCGCACAGGGCCGAGTTCGCCGGGTGGTGACAAGTCCACCACGAGAGCGCAGCGGCTCGCTTCTGCGCACGCGGCGAGCGCCCGTTGAATTGGTGGACCGCGATGCAGGCCCCGAGCGCGGTGCGGTTCAGCGCATCTTCTTTGGTGACTTTCTTCTGGGCGCGACCAGAAGAAAGTTACCCGCCCGCCGGGGCGGAATCCCGGCGCGGTGCTCCGAGGTGCAAAGGCTCATGGCAAAAGCAGCCTTTGATATGACCGCTCTTCGACCGAGCCTCACCCCTTGCGCGCGAGCACCGGCCCCAACGCCACCCCCGTGTGGCTGCCACTCGCCACCACGTCCTCCGGCGTGCCGGCCACCACCACGCGGCCGCCAGCCGTGCCGCCCTCCGGCCCCAGGTCCAGCACCCAGTCGGCCTCGGCGATCACGTCCAGGTCGTGTTCGATGACGACGACCGAATGCCCGCCGTCCACCAGTCGGTGCAGCACGCGGATCAGCTTCTCCACGTCCGCCATGTGCAGGCCCACGGTGGGCTCGTCCAGCACGTAGAGCGTGTGCGGTGCCTTCTGGCCGCGGCGCGTGACGTCGTCGCGCACCTTCACCAGCTCGCTCACCAGCTTGATGCGCTGCGCCTCGCCGCCCGACAACGTCGGCGAGGGCTGGCCCAGCGTCAGATAGCCCAGGCCCACGTCCTTCAGCAACTGCAGCGGATGGGCGATGGCCGGCATGGACGCGAAGAACTCCACCGCCTCGTCCACCTCCATCGCCAGCACGTCGCCGATGCTCTTGCCCCGCCAGGTCACGCCCAGCGTCTCGGGGTTGAAGCGCTGGCCATGGCACTGGTCGCAGGGCACCTTCACATCGGGCAGAAAGCTCATCTCTATGGTCTTCATGCCCTGGCCCTCGCAGCCCGGGCAGCGGCCCGCGCCGGTGTTGAAGCTGAAGCGCCCCGGCGCATAGCCGCGCGCCTTGGCCTCCAGCGTCTCGGCAAAGAGCTTGCGGATCGCGTCCCAGAAGCCGATGTAGGTGGCCGGGCAGGAGCGCGGCGTCTTGCCGATGGGCGTCTGGTCCACCTCCAGCACGCGGTCCACCTGCTCGTGGCCGGTGATGGCCTCGCAGCCCAGCCAGTGGGCCGGTGCCTTGCGCAGCGGCACGGCCACCGCCATATTGGCCAGCAGCACGTCGCGCGCCAGCGTGGACTTGCCCGAGCCCGACACGCCGGTCACCGCCACCAGGCGCTTCAGCGGCACATCCACCGTCACGCCCTGCAGGTTGTGCAGCGACGCGTTCAGCACGCTCAGGCGCGGGCCGTCGGCGTCCAGCGGGCGGCGGCCCTGCAGCGGGTGGATCAGCGGGTGGGCCAGCATGCGGCCGGTGGTGGAGTCCGGCTGGGCGGCAAGCTCGGCCGCCGTGCCCTGGGCCACCACACGGCCGCCGCGTTTGCCCGCGCCGGGGCCGATGTCGATGATGTGGTCGGCGCGGCGAATGGTGTCCTCGTCGTGCTCCACGACGACCAGCGTGTTGCCCTTGTCGCCCAGCGTGGCCAGCGCCTTCAGGAGGATCTGGTTGTCACGCGGATGCAGGCCGATGGTGGGCTCGTCCAGCACATAGCAGACGCCCTGCAGATTACTGCCCAGCTGCGCGGCCAGGCGTATGCGCTGGGCCTCGCCGCCGGACAGCGTGGGTGCGGCGCGGTCCAGCGTCAGGTAGCCCAGGCCCACCTCTTCCAGGAACTGCAGCCGGCCCAGGATCTCGGCCACCACATCGCGGGCGATGTCGGCATCGCGCCCTTCCAGGCGCAGCGCGGCCACCCATTCGCGCGCCTCGCGCACGCTCCAGGCGGCCACCGTGCCAATGGCCTGGCCGTCGAACTCCACCGAACGCGCGGTGGGGTTGAGGCGGGTGCCGTGGCAGTCCGGGCAGGGCTGGTCGGACAGGCCCTCGACCTCGGCCTCCTCGGCCGGGAAGCTCTGCTCGCGGCCGCGGTTGTCGTCATCCTGCTGGCTGTCGTCCAGCGCGCGGCGCTGCTCGCGGGTCAGCGCAAGACCCGTCCCCACGCAGCTGGTGCACCAGCCGTGCTTGGAGTTGTAGGAGAACAGGCGCGGGTCCAGCTCGGGGTAGCTGGTGCCGCAGGTCGGGCAGGCGCGCTTGGTGGAGAACACCTTGAGCGCGCCCAGGCCGGCACCGGTCTCGCCGCGGGCCAGCGCCTCGCTGAGGCCGTCCAGCGGGCTCAGCACATGCAGCACGCCCTTGCCGGCGTCCAGCGCCTTGGCGAGCAGCTCGCGCAGCTCGGCCTCGCGCTCGGGCGTGACGACCAGATCGCCCACCGGCAGCTCCAGCGTGTGCTCCTTGAAGCGGTCCAGCCGCGGCCAGGGGCTGGTGGGCAGGAACTCGCCATCCACGCGCAGATGCGTGTGGCCGCGGCCCTTGGCCCACTTGGCCAGGTCGGTGTAGACGCCCTTGCGGTTGACCACCAGCGGCGCCAGCAGGCCGATGTGCTGGCCGCGGTAGTCGCGCAACAGCTGGGCCGCGATGCTCTCCACGCTCTGCGGCCGCACCGGCGTGCCATCGTTCACGCAGCGCTGCACGCCAAGCTTCACGTAGAGCAGGCGCAGGAAGTGCCAGACCTCGGTGGTGGTGGCCACCGTGCTCTTGCGGCCGCCGCGGCTCAGGCGCTGCTCGATGGCGACGGTGGGCGGAATGCCCCACACCGCGTCCACCTCGGGCCGGCCGGCCGGCTGCACGATGCTGCGCGCATAGGCGTTCAGCGATTCGAGATAGCGGCGCTGGCCCTCGTTGAACAGGATGTCGAAGGCCAGCGTGCTCTTGCCCGAGCCCGACACGCCGGTCACCACATTGAACTTGCCGCGCGGGATGTCCACGCTCACGCCCTTGAGGTTGTGCTCGCGCGCATTGACGATCTGTATCGCCTCGTCGGCCTGGCGGCGCGCGCGTATCAGCTGCTGCAGCGGGCGCCCCTCCTCCACCGGCACGGCCGCGCGGTCCATGTGCAGCGCGTAGTCGCGCAGCGCCGCGGCGGTGTGCGAGCGCGGATGCTGGGCCACACTCTCGGGCGTGCCCACGCAGACGATCTCGCCGCCGTCCTCGCCACCTTCGGGGCCGAGGTCGATCAGCCAGTCGGCCGCGCGTATCACGTCCAGGTTGTGCTCGATCAGGATCAGCGAATGCCCGGCCGCCAGCAGCTTGCGCATCGCGCGCATCAGCTTGGCGATGTCGTCAAAATGCAGGCCGGTGGTGGGCTCGTCGAACAGGAACAGCGTGCCCTTCTTGGCCACGCCGAAGCGCGGGCTGCTGGCGGCCTCGGCCAGGAAGCCGGCCAGCTTGAGCCGCTGCGCCTCGCCGCCCGACAGCGTGGGCACGGGCTGGCCCAGCTTCACATACTCCAGGCCCACGTCCAGGATGGGCTGCAGCTTGGCGACCACCGCGCGCCAGGGCGCGAACAGCTGCACCGCCTCGGCCACGGTGAGCTCCAGCACATCGGCCACCGACAGCTCGCGGCCCTCGCCCAGCGCCAGCTTCACATCCAGCATCTCGGCGCGGAAGCGCTTGCCGTCGCAGTCCGGGCAGCGCAGGTAGACGTCGCTGAGGAACTGCATCTCCACATGCTCGAAGCCCGAGCCGCCGCAGGTGGGGCAGCGGCCGTCGCCGG
>NZ_CAJYPS010000012.1 GCF_913777145.1 uncultured Roseateles sp. | reverse complement strand
AGTACATCCCCGCGGTGGAGAAGGGCATCATCGACACGCTGCCCAACGGCGTGCTGGCCGGCTTCCCGGTCGTGGACGTGAAGGCCACGCTGACCTTCGGCTCCTACCACGACGTGGACTCGAACGAGAACGCGTTCAAGATGGCGGCGTCCATGGGCTTCAAGGAAGCCATGCGTCGCGCTTCGCCGGTCATCCTCGAGCCCATGATGGCCGTGGAAGTCGAGACGCCGGAAGACTACGCCGGTAACGTGATGGGTGACCTGTCCAGCCGTCGCGGCATGGTGCAGGGCATGGACGAGATGGTGGGCGGCGGCAAGATCATCAAGGCGGAAGTGCCGCTGTCCGAGATGTTCGGCTACTCGACCACGCTGCGTTCCATGAGCCAGGGCCGTGCGACCTACACGATGGAGTTCAAGCACTACAGCGAGGCGCCCAAGAACGTCGCCGACGCCATCATCACCTCGCGCAGCAAGTGAGCGCGCGCGGCCGCGGGCCGCGCCGAGTGAACAGGCCCGGCCCATGCCGGGCCTTTTTCATTCATGGGGCCGTCGGGACCCCGTGGTGTTTTCAGGCGTAACGCGTCGCGCGGTCGCCGCGCACAAAGGCCCACAACTGCAGGCCGTAGCGCTGCGCAGACGCGATCGCCAGGCTGCTGGGGGCGGAGGTGCAGGCCAGCAGGCCCACCCCCGCCATCGCGGCCTTGTGCACCAGCTCGTGGCTGGCGCGGCTGGACATCAGCACGAAGCCGTCGCGACCCTGCAGACGCCGGCGGGCCAGCGCGCCGGTGAGCTTGTCCAGCGCGTTGTGGCGGCCCACGTCCTCGCGCGCCAGCTGCAATCCACCGTCGGGTGCACACCAGGCGGCCGCGTGCAGGCCGCCGCACTGCGCATTCAAGGGTTGGGCATCGGCCAGCGCGGCGGCCGCCCGCGCCAGCGCATCCACGGCGAGCGTGGGCCGCTGCACCGGCCCGGGCTGGACTGCGTCCAGCTGGGCCAGGCTGTCCAGCCCGCACAGTCCGCAGCCGGTGCGGCCGGCCAGCTGACGGCGGCGCGCCTTCAGGTACTGCTCACGGGACGCGGGCACGCGCAGCGCCAGCTCCAGGCCGCCGGGGCGTGGCAGTGGCTCGACATCCAGCAACTCATCGGCATGGCTGATCCAGCCTTCTGCGAGCGCAAAGCCCAGTGCGAAGTCTTCAAGATCCTGCGGCGTGGCCAGCATCACGGCCTGGGAGATGCCGTTGACCGTCAGCGCCACCGCCATTTCCACCGCCACGGTCTCGGCGCGACCTGACCCCGGCAGGGTCAACGTCAGCAGCGGAGAGTCCTGCGCGGGGCTCTGGTCGGCGCCTGGCTGAGGGGCATGAGCTTGGGACGGTGTCATCTGCAATCGTCTGGAATCGGGTGGTGAGGGCTCAGTCCAGCCAGTCGCGCAGCGGCAGAAAGGCCACGGTGCGCCGGTCGGCCCGCTGCAGGTCCGAGGCCCGCCAGGCCAGGCCGCAGGGGCGGCTCAGCCGGCCCAGGGCCGGACCAGCCCTTACCCGCAGGCCGGCCTGGCCCGGGCCGGCATAGGTGGCCCTCACCCAGGTGAGCGAGTCACGCACCGAGGCGCCGTCGTCGAGCGCGTACTGTAGGGGCTTGGCAAAGGGGAGCCTGCCCTGCAGGCCATGGATCAGCGGCACGACGAAGGCCACGAAGCTCGCCAGCGCGGCTTCCGCGTCGGCCGGCAGCACCACGCAGACACAGCCCGACATCTCGAAGCGCGTGGGCGCCTGCAGTCCGGGGCCAGGCGGGGGCTCGCCAGCCGGCGAGGCGATCACCAGCAGCAGGTCGCAGTGCCGGGCCAGGCCCTGCAGCGTCGAGCGCTTGGTGCGCGGCACGGCGCCGGTGCACAGGGCCTTCACGCCCAGGCGCTCCAGGGCGGACTGCAGCAGCACCGCACAGACCCTCTCCTGCGCGTCCACGGTGACGCCGGCCTGCAAGGTGGTGATGGCACAGCGCAGCAGCGGGTGCACCGACACCGAGTGGCGATCGGCTGCTGCCAGCTGGGGCAGCATCAGCCAGTCCAAGCGGGTGCCGGCGGGCAGCAGCTCAGGCACCGCAGCGCCCTTGCCGATCGGGTGCAGTGTCAGGTCTTGCGCGAGCACCCGGCCGGCCGCAGCGGCCAGTGGCAGCTGCTGCGCAGGACCCGCCGGCGTGGTGGCTGCGGCCAGGTCGCGCTGGGTGCGAAGCAGCTCATCCGTCGTGCGTATGAGCGGGGGGCGAGGCGGGTCGGGCCGGGTATCGGCGGTGTGCATATCCATCTTTTGGGAGACGTCGGCGGGCGGTGGCTGGACCATCATCATGGGGCCGCTGCGCGAGTTCGGGGAGCACAGTCGAGTGGGCCTCAGAAGGACACAGTTGCTGATGACGCGGACGTTTCAACGGTAATGCGCGAGGGCTGGAATCCCTTTATCCATCGGCTCTATCGTTCGATGGTGGCAACTGTGCTCTGCGCGATGGGCTTGAACTGAGCTCCTGGTCGCAGGCCCTCTCTCCCTACATTGGCCGGCCACGGTCAAGCGGTCGGAGCGCCGCTCAGATCCGGCCTGCCGGGCCGCTCAGGCCCTGCTGAAACGAACTCGGAGTCCTCCTATGAACAAGCGACGTGAGCTTCCCGGCATCCGGGCCTATGACGGTCCGGCCGGCGGCTGGGGTGCATTGAAGGCCACCGCTCAGGCGGTGCGTCAGCAGATGGATCTGGTGGTGGCACCGCTGCTGCTGATGCGAACCAACCAGCCGAGCGGTTTCGACTGCCCGGGATGTGCGTGGCCGGACAAGGAGCACAAGTCCACCTTCCAGTTCTGCGAGAACGGTGCCAAGGCGGTGACCTGGGAGGCCACGCACAAGCGGGTGACGCCCGAGTTCTTCGCGCAGCACACGGTCACCGAGCTGCTGCAGCGCTCCGACTTCGAGCTGGAGGGCCTGGGGCGCCTGACCCACCCCATGGCCTACGACCCGGCCACCGACCGCTTCCTGCCGCTGGACTGGGACACGGCCTTTGCCCGCATAGGCGCGCAACTGCGCCGCTATGCGTCGCCCGACGAGGTCGAGTTCTATACCTCGGGCCGCGCGTCCAACGAGGCGGCCTATCTGTTCCAGCTGTTCGCCCGCGAGTTCGGCACCAACAACTTCCCGGACTGCTCCAACATGTGCCACGAGGCCACCAGCGTGGGCCTGCCGCAGTCGATAGGCATAGGCAAGGGCACGGTGTCGCTGGCGGATTTCGAGGCCACCGACCTGATCCTGTCCATAGGCCACAACCCCGGCACCAACCACCCGCGCATGATGGGCACGCTGCACGAGGCAGCCCGGCGCGGCGTGCCCATCATCGTGTTCAACCCGCTGCGCGAGCGGGCGCTGGAACGCTTCGCGGACCCGCAGAACATGCTGGAGATGGCGACCTACGGCTCCACCGACATCGCGTCGTCCTACCACCAGGTCAAGGCCGGCGGCGATGCCGCGGCGCTCAAGGGCATCATGAAGGCGGTGCTGCACCTGGAGCAGGTGCGCGGCGGCGTGCTGGATCATGACTTCATCGCCGAGCACACCGAGGGCTTTGCCGCGCTGGCGGCCGACCTGGCGCAGACCGACTGGGCCGACATCGAGCAGGAGAGCGGCCTCACGCGCGCCGCGCTGGAGCAGGTGGGCGAGGCCTATGCGCAGGCCAAGGCCACCATCGTCACCTATGGCATGGGCGTGACCCAGCACAACACCGGCACGGCCAATGTGCGCCTGATCGCCGACCTGCTGCTGCTCAAGGGCAATATCGGCAAGCCCGGCGCGGGCATCTGCCCGCTGCGCGGCCACTCCAATGTGCAGGGCAACCGCACCGTGGGCATCACCGAGAAGCCCTCCGAGGAGTTCCTGGACCGCCTGGCCGACACCTTCGGCTTCGAGCCGCCGCGCGGCCACGGCCATGATGCGGTGAAGGCGCTGCAGGCCATGGTGGCCGGCCAGGCCAAGGCGCTGATCTGCCTGGGCGGCAATTTCGCGGTCGCCATGCCCGACCCCGGCCAGGCCTATCCGGCGATGCGCGGGCTGGAGCTCAGCGTGCACCTGGGCACCAAGCTCAACCGCTCCCATCTGCTGGTGGGCCAGCAGTGCTATTTGCTGCCGGTGCTGGGCCGTACCGAGCTGGACGTGCAGGCCGGCGGCCCGCAGTCCATCACGGTGGAGGATTCCATGTCCATGGTGCATGCGTCTGCCGGCGGCCTGCAGCCGGCGTCCGAGCACCTGCGCTCCGAGCCGGCCATCGTGGCCGGCCTGGCCCGGGCGACGCTGCCGTCCAGCAAGGTGGACTGGCTGTCGCTGGTGGCGGACTACGATCGCATCCGCGACCTCATCGAGCGCACCATCCCCGGCTTCGAGCGCTACAACGAACGCATCCGCGTGCCCGGCGGCTTTCGAATGCCGCTGCCGCCCACCGAGCGGCACTGGCCCACGCCCAGCGGGCGCGCGCAGTTCTCGGTGTTCCCTGGCGTGCGCGAGCGCTACCAGCCCTGGGGCGAGCACACGCTGCGTCTGGTCACGATACGCAGCCACGACCAGTACAACACCACCATCTACGCGCTGGACGACCGCTACCGCGGCGTGTTCGGGCGCCGCGACGTGGTGTTCATGAATGCCGAGGACATGGCCGAGCTGGGCCTGGCCCATGGCGACCTGGTCGCGATCGAGACCCAGGCCGGCGCGCGCGTGCTGCGCATGCAGGGGCTGACCGCGATCGAGTACGGCATCGCGCGCGGCACGGTCGCGGCCTACTACCCCGAGGCCAATGTGCTGGTGCCGCTGGACTACATCGACGAGGACAGCGGCACGCCCTCCTACAAGTCCGTGCCGGTGCGCATCACGCGCGACCCGGCCGCCGCACCCGCCTGAGCGCCCGCCGCACGAGGACCTCCCATGGACATGTTCGACGCCTTGCACCTGGCCCGTCTGCAGTTTGCGATGACGGTGTCCTTCCACATCGTCTTCCCGGCCATCAGCATAGGCATGGCCAGCTTCCTGGCCGTGCTGGAGTGGCGCTGGCTGCGCACCGGTGACACCAGCTACCGTGATCTGCTGAAGTTCTGGTCGCGCATCTTCGCGATCAGCTTCGGCCTGGGCGTGGTCTCGGGCGTCGTGATGGCCTACGAGTTCGGCACCAACTGGAGCGGCTTCTCCTATGTGGCGGGCAACATCACCGGGCCGCTGCTGACCTACGAGGTGCTGACCGCCTTCTTCCTGGAGGCGGGCTTCCTGGGCATCATGCTGTTCGGCTGGGACCGGGTCAGCCCGCGCGCCCATTTCTTCGCGACGCTGATGGTGGCGCTGGGCACGCTGGTGTCCACCTTCTGGATCCTGGCGTCCAACAGCTTCATGCAGACGCCGCAGGGCTTTGCGCTGCAGGACGGCCGCATCGTGCCGGTGGACTGGTGGGCGGTGATCTTCAATCCCTCCTTCCCCTACCGCCTGGCCCATATGAGCATTGCGGCCTTCCTGGTCGCGGGCTTCATCGTCGCGGCCTGCGGCGCCTGGCATTTGCTGCAGGGGCGACGCGACCTGCCGGTCAAGCGCAGCTTCTCGATGGCGCTGTGGCTGCTGCTGGTGATGACGCCGCTGCAGCTGGTAGTGGGCGATGCCCATGGCCTGAACACCCGCGAGCACCAGCCGGCCAAGATCGCCGCGATCGAGGGTCTGTGGGAGACCGAGAAGGGCGGCACCGCGCTCAACCTGATCGGCTGGCCCGACATGGACGCCGAGACCACGCGCTACGCGGTGCAGGTGCCCCACCTGGGCAGCCTGATCCTGACCCATTCCTGGAACGGCGAAATCCGCGGCCTCAAGGAATTCCCGCCCGAGGACCGCCCCTACTCGCCGCTGCTGTTCTGGAGCTTTCGCGTGATGGCGGGCCTGGGCATGCTGATGCTGCTGACCGTGACGCTGGGCCTGCTGCTGCGCCGCGGCGGGCGGCTGTACGAGGCGCGCTGGTTCCAGCGCCTGGTGCTGCTGATGGGGCCGTCCGGCCTGATCGCGCTGCTGGCCGGCTGGATCACCACCGAGGTCGGTCGCCAGCCCTGGACGGTCTATGGCGTGCTGCGCACCGTGGACTCGGTGTCGCCGGTGGGCAGCCAGCAGCTGGGCATCTCGCTGCTGCTGCTGGTGGGCGTGTACTGCCTGGTGTTCGGCACCGGCGTCTATTACATGCTCAAGCTGATGCGCCGCGGCCCGCAGCCCGAGCCCGTGCATGACGACGACGCGCCGCTGCACCCCGGCCTGCACAACCGGCCGCTGTCCCAGTCCTTCCGTTGAGCCCAGAGAGACCTGCCATGCAAATCGATCTCCCCGTGATCTGGGCCCTCATCATCGGCCTGGGCGTGTTCATCTACGTGGTGCTGGACGGCTTCGACCTCGGCATCGGCCTGCTGTTTCCGCTGTTCGAGCGCAAGGCGGACCGCGAGGTCATGCTCAACACCGTTGCCCCGGTGTGGGACGGCAACGAGACCTTTCTCATCCTGGGCGGCGCGGGTCTCTACGGCGCCTTCCCGGTGGTTTATTCGACGCTGCTGCCGGCCAACTACCTGCCGCTGATGCTGATGCTGATGGGCCTGATCTTCCGCGGCGCGGCCTTCGAGCTGCGCGCCAAGGCCCGCCGCACCCAGCATCTGTGGGACCTGGCCTTCATAGGCGGCTCGGCGCTGGCCTCGTTCTGCCAGGGCGTGGTGCTGGGCTCGGTGCTGCAGGGCACGGTGGTGGTGAACAACCGCTTCGCCGGCGGCCCCTTCGACTGGCTCAGCCCCTTCAGCCTGCTGTGCGGCCTGGGCGTGCTGCTGACCTATGCGACGCTGGGCTGCGGCTGGCTCATCCTCAAGACCGAGGGTGATCTGCAGCGCCGGCTGCGCCGTCTGATGGCACCGCTGACGCTGCTGCTGCTGGCCATGATGGGGGCGGTCAGCCTGTGGACCGTGCTGGGCCTGCCGACCGTGGCGCAGCGCTGGTTCGGCAGCGGGCTGCTGGGCTGGTTCCTGCCGGTGCCGCTGCTGGTGCTGGCCTGCGTGGTGGCCATACTGCGCGCGCTGCGCCGCGGCGCCGAGGCCGCGCCCTTCCTGCTGACGCTGGCGCTGTGCTTCCTGGGCTACAGCGGCCTGCTCATCAGCATGTGGCCGCATCTGGTGCCGCCGTCGCTGACGCTGTGGGACGCCTCCTCCAGCCCGTCCAGCCAGCGCTTCGCGCTGATAGGCACGGTCATCGTGCTGCCCATCATCCTGGTCTACAACGCGCTGCAGTACCGCGTGTTCCGCGGCAAGGTGCGCGAAGGCGATGCCGGCTACCACTGAGGGCGCGCGATGATCGTCCGAACCAGGCTCAGCGGTCTGCGCCTGCTGTTCGTGTGGGATGGCTCCATCCTGCAATCCGTGCTGCCGCAACTGGCCTTCATGGCGCTGGTCAGCTGTGTCGCGGTCGCCACCCATGGCCGGGTGCTGGGCGAGAAGATCCCGCTGAACGCGACGCTGCTGACGCCCTTTGGCCTCACGCTGGCCATCTTCCTGGGCTTTCGCAACAGCGCCAGCTTCCAGCGCTTCGACGAGGGCCGCCACCTGTGGGGCGCTCTGCTGATCGCGGTGCGCTCGCTGATGTCGCAGATGCTCAGCGCGCTGCCCGACTCCGCCGAGCACCGGCCGCTGGCCCGGTGCCTGATCGCGCTGGTGCATGCGCTGCGGCACGAGCTGCGTGGCAGTGAGGCCGGCGCCGACCTGCAGCGCCTGTTGGGCCCGGCGGACGCGCAGCGCCTGCAGGGGCGTTGCCAGGTCTCGACCACGCTGCTGCACGAGCTGCGCGAACGGCTGTCCGCGCTGAATGCGGCGGGCCGGTTGAGCGACGCGCGGCTGTGGGCCATGGAGACCCAGCTGGCCGAGATCGCGCGCGCCATCGGCGGCTGCGAGCGCATCGCCAACACGCCCATTCCCTTTGCCTACGGCGTGCTGCTGCACCGCACGGTCTACACCTACTGCCTGCTGCTGCCCTTTGGCTTTGTGGATGCCACCTCCTTTTTCACGCCCTTGCTGTGCGTCTTCATGGGCTACACGCTGATCGCGCTGGAGGCGGTGGCCAACGAGGTGGCAGAGCCCTTCGGCCTGGCCCCCAATGCGCTGGCGCTGGACGCGCTGGCCCGCAACATCGAGCGCGCGGTGCTGGACCTGTGCGGTCTGCCGCTGCCGCCCCCGCTGCAGCCCAACGCCCGCAGCCAGCTGACCTGAGCCCCTGTCCCCGAGTCCCGCCATGAACGCCCGCCACCCTCAAGACCTGCCCCTGGCCGCCGCCGCGCCCTTGCGCGATGCGCTCGGTCGACCGCTGCGCGACCTGCGCCTGTCGGTGATAGACCGCTGCAACTTCCGCTGCGGCTATTGCATGCCGCGCGAGAGCTTCGGCCCGGACTATCCTTTTCTGCCGGCCTCCGAGCGCCTCGGCTTCGACGAGATGCTGCGGCTGGCGCGGGGCTTTGTCGCGCTGGGCGTCGAGAAGATTCGCCTCACCGGCGGCGAGCCGCTGCTGCGCCGCGGGCTGCCGCAACTGGTTGAGCGTCTGGCGGCGTTGCGCACGCCGAACGGCCAGCCGGTGGAGATCGCGCTGACCACCAACGGCGTGCTGCTGGCGGCCCAGGCGCGGGCGCTGCGCGATGCCGGCCTGACCCGCGTGACCGTGAGCCTGGACGCGCTGGACGACGCGCTGTTCCGCCACCTGAGCGGCGCCGACCTGCCGGTCGCGCGCGTGCTGGACGGCATCGCCGCCGCGCAGGCGGCCGGGCTCGCGCCGCTCAAGGTCAACACCGTGGTGGAGCGGGGCGTCAACGAGGGCGAGATCCTGCCGCTGGTGCGTCACTTCCGCGGCAGCGGCGTGGCGCTGCGCTTCATCGAATACATGGACGTGGGCGGCGCCAGCGCCTGGGACCGGGGGCGGGTCGTGAGCGCCGACGAGGTGAGGGCGCGCGTGGCGGCCGAGTTCCCGCTGCGGGCGCTGCCCGGGGCTGATGGCGGTCGCGATGGCGCCACCGCGCAGCGCTTCGCGCATGCAGACGGCCAGGGCGAGCTGGGCTTCATCGCCAGCGTGTCCCAGCCCTTCTGCGGGGATTGCTCGCGCGCCCGGGTGTCGTCCGACGGGCGGCTCTACACCTGCCTGTTCGCGACACGGGGGCTGGACCTGCGCCCCTGGCTGGCGCCCGACAGCGACCCCGAGGCGCTGCAGCAACTGCTGGCCACACGCTGGGCCAGGCGGGACGACCGCTATTCCGAGCGCCGCGCCGAGGCGCCCGCGCGCCGCTACCCCACGGTGCGCATGTCGCTGGTGGGGGGCTGAGCGATGCGCGCTCAGCCCTGCCGCGTGCCAGCCAGCCGGCCTACGGTGATCACCGCCTGCTCGATCTCGGTCGTCCAGGGCGTGCTGTAGTTGAGGCGGATGAAATGCCGGTAGCGGTCCGTCACCGAGAACATGGTGCCCGGGCCTATGGTGATGCCGCGCGCCAGCGCCTGCTGGTAGAGCTGCATCGCGTCCACCTCGCCCGGCAGCTCCACCCACAGCACATAGCCGCCGCAGGGCTCGGACAGCCGTGTGCCGGCCGGGAAGAAGCGGCTCACCACCGCCTTCATCAGCCGCGCCTGCTGCGCATAGGCCTTGCGCAGGCGCCTCAGGTGGGCCTCGTAGCCGTCACGCTCCAGGAAGCGTGCGATCGCCACCTGGGGCAGGGTGGGTGTGGTCAGCGTGTTCAGGAACTTGAGCTTCTCCACCTGGTCGCGGTAGCGCCCGGGCAGGGCCCAGCCTATGCGGTAGGTGGAGGTCAGCGTCTTGGAGAAGGACGCGCAGTGCAGCACCCGGCCCGAGCGGTCCAGGCTCTTGAGGCTGGTGGGCGGGCAGTCGCCGTAGTAGAGCTCGTTGTAGACGCCGTTCTCCACGATGGGCAGATCCAACTGTTCCGCCAGCGCCAGCAGCGCGCGCTTGCGCTCGTCCGGCATCTGGAAACCCAGCGGGTTCTGGAAGTTGGGCATCACCATGCAGGCCGCCAGCGGCTGGCGCTCGGCGATGCGGGCCAGCGCGTCCACGTCCATGCCCAGCACCGGGTCGGTGGGCACCTCGACGGCCTTCATGCCCAGGCGCTCGATCGCATGCAGCATCGCGTAGAAGGTGGGCGACTCCACGGCCACCACGTCGCCAGGCCGGGCCACCGCCTGCAGGCACAGGTTGATGGCCTCGGTGGCGCCCACGGTGATGATGATCTCGCCCGGGTCCACCGGCTGGCCGCGATCCAGGTAGCGCCGCGCGATCTGGCGTATCAGCTGCGGGTGACCCGGCGGCAGCGCATGGGCCAGCCCACTCAGCGAGGGGTCCTGTCCCGCGGCATAGGCATAGCGGTTGAGCTTGTCGAACGGGAAGGCCCGCGCATCGGGATAGGGCGAGCCCAGCGGTACCGCATCCTGCGTGGCGATGGAGCGCAGCGTGGACAGCACCAGCCGGCTCACGTCCACCGAGGCCGATATCGGCAGGGGCTGCGGCAGGTCCAGCCGGTCCGCCGCCTGGGCCAGCCCGGGCTCGCGCAGGTTCACGAAGAAGCCGGACTGCGGCCGGCTCAGCACCAGCCCGCGGCTCTCCAGCAGCAGGTAGGCGCGTATCACCGTGGTGATGCTGACGCCGCGCTGCTGGCTGGTCTGGCGCACCGACTGCAGCCGGTCGCCCTGGCGGTAGACGCCGCGGCGGATCTGCGTCTCGATGTCGTTCGCCAGCTGTTCGTAGAGCTTCATCGCGCCCCGCTGCTCGGGCGGCCCTCATGGCCGCCGTTTTGGGCTGCGCACTTTAATCCCTGCGTCACCGTACTGTGCGCAGCATCCCCTTGGAGCACAGGCTCATGAACTCATCTTCCCGCCCCGTATCCCGGCGCCGCCAGGCCCTGTGGTTCGTGCTGCTGTGGCTGGCCGGCGTGCTGGGCACCGGCCTGCTGGTGCTGCCCTTCCACCTGCTGGTGGCCGCCGCACGCGCCAGTGCCTAAATTCAGAATTATTGTTCTAGACATGGAGTTCTAGAAAAGTTATTCTGGATGGATGGATGCTCCCACCCCCACCCGGCCTACGGCCGCCGAACTCGACCTGCTGCGCGTGCTGTGGCGCCAGGGCCCCAGCACCGCGCGCCAGACCCACGCCGCGCTGAGCCGCGAGCGGCCCGGCGTCAGCGAGGCCAATGTGCTGCGCCAGCTGCAGCTGATGCACGCCAAGGGCCTGCTGACCCGCGATGCCGGTGCCCGCGCCCATGTCTACACCGCGGCCGAGCCGGCCGAGCGCCTGCAGGGTCGCCTGCTGGGTGACCTGGCCACCCGCCTGTTCGCCGGCTCCGGCAAGGCGCTGATACTGGCCGCGCTGCGCACCCAGGTCAGTGCCAGCGAACGGGAGGAGATCGTGCGTTTTCTGAACCAGGGCGAGGGGCGGGCATGAGCGGCCTCGAATGGGTGAGCCTGACCCGGGCCCTCAGCGACACGCTGCTGCAACTGCTGTGGCAGCTGGGCCTGCTGGGTGCGGCTGCGGCGCTGGCCCTGCGTCTGCTGCGTGGCCAGACCGCCCAGGCCCGTTATGCGCTGTGCGCGGCAGCCTTGCTGGCCAGCCTGCTGCTCGCTGGGTTGCAGTTGCGCGCCAATTGGCCCGATGCCACCGACACCGAGCCCGCGCTGCCCCCGACGACCGCCGCCCTCATGGCGCCGGCGGTGGCGCCCGGCGCACCTGCACCCGCGATGGTCGCCACACCCGCCCCCACACCGGCCGATGCCAGTGCCTGGCGCAGCGGTGTGGTCGCGGCCTGGCTGGCCGGCTGTGCCGCGATGTGGCTGCGCCTGCTGGCTGGCCTGGCCTGCGTGCTGCGCTGGCGCCGCGTGGCTCAGGCCGCACCGGCGGCGCTGCAGCGCCGCGCCGACCGGCTCGCCGCTGCCCTGGGCCTGCGCCGGCCCGTGCCGCTGCGTCTGCTGCCCGCGGGCTGGGGCGACAGCCCCTTCACCGTGGGCTGGTGGCGGCCGGTCGTGCTGCTGCCTGTCTCACTGCTGAGCGGCCTGCCGGCGCCGCTGCTGGAGGCGCTGCTGGCCCATGAGCTGGCTCATGTGCGGCGCTGGGACTACCTGGTCAACGGGCTGCAGCTGGTGGTCGAGGCGCTGCTGTTCTTCCACCCGGTGGTGTGGTGGTTGTCGCGCCGGCTGCGCGTCGAGCGCGAGCTGGTGGCGGACGCGATCGCCGCGACCCAGCTGGCCTCGCCACGCGACCTGGCGCTGGCGCTCAAGGCGCTGGCCGACGCCGCCGCGCCCCGGCCCGCGACGGCCGGCCTGCCGGCGCTGGCTCATGCGGCCGGTGGTGGCGAGTTGCTGGCCCGCGTGCAGGCCCTGCTGCGCCGCCCCGCACCCGGACCTGCCCACCCGCTGTTGCCGGCGCTGCTGGCCCTGGGCCCGCTGCTGCTGGTGCTGGGTTTGCTGAACCCGCCCGGCGCCGCCACCGCGGTGGCGGATGAGCTGCTGCCGCGGCTGGCGGAGCCGGCCCGGCCGCAGCCACCGCAGGCGGGCGCGCTGCCGGTCGATCTGGCCCTGAGCTCGCCCCATGTGCTGGTCAGCGATGCGGCCACCGGTGCGGTGCTGCTGCAGCGCCGCGCGGACGAGGCCGTGCCGGCCGCGTCGCTGAGCAAGCTGATGACCGCGCTGGTGGTGCTGGCGTCCGGCCAGGACCTGCAGCAGCCGCTGCAGCTGAGCCGCGAGGACCAGCTCGCGCTGGGCGACAGCAGCGCCGGCCTGCGGCCCGGCCAGCGTCTCACGCGGGAGGACGCGCTGACGCTGATGCTGCAGGCTTCGGACAACCGGGCCGCGATGCTGTTGGCGCGCCACTACCCGGGCGGCCTGGTCGGCTTTGCGCAGGCCAGCGATGCGATGGCCCAGCGCCTGGGCCTGCAGCAGGCCTCGCTGCACCACCCCAGCGGCGCCTCGGAGGCCAACCGCGCCAGCGCGCAAGACCTGGCCCGATTGCTGGCCGCCGCCGCCGCCCAGCCGCTGATCCTGCGGGCCGCGGGCACGGCGCGCCAGCCTGTGACGGTGGACGGCCGCGTGCGCGACTCCCGCAGCACGCTGCGTGAGCTGGGCCAGCCCGACTGGCCAATCCTGCTGGCCAAGACCGGCTCCTCGCGCTCGGCCGGCCGCTGCGTCGCGCTGCAGATGCGGGTGCAGGGCCGCCTGGTCAGCGTGGTGCTGATGGGTGCGCCGGGCCTGCGCGAGCGCGAGGCCGACCTGCAGCGCATACGCGACGCCTTGCAGACCTGACCCCCGGCGGCCCCGCGCCGCCACTCCTCTCCATCCCTTCCCGGTCACGGGGGCCCCGCGCCCCCGTGCGCCGCGGCATGGCTCATCCGTTTGAAAGCCTCTTGCTCATGAGTTCACGACCCCTGCTGTTCACGCTGTTCCTGTTGCTGCCTGCGCTGAGCGCGGCCCAGGAGAGCGAGCGCCTGTCCACCGTGCAGGTGAGCGGTGTTGCCAAGTCCGTGCCGCTGCCCGAGGGCGCGCTGCGCCGCAGCGTCAGCGCCGAGGAGCTGCTGCGCATGAACGACAGCCGCCTGGCCGATGCGCTGCGGCGCCTGCCGGGCCTCGGCGTGCAGCCCGGCCGGCCGGGCCAGCCCGATCAGCTCAGCCTGCTGGGCCTGGGCCCGGGCCGCACGCAGATCCTGCTGAACGGCCGCCGCGTGCCGCCGGGCTTCAGCCTGGATGACATCGCGCCGGAGCAGATCGCGCGGGTGGAGATCCTGCGCGGCAACAGCGCCGGCCTGGGCGGCGAGGCGATTGCCGGCAGCGTCAACCTGGTGCTCAAGCCCGCGCCGCGCCGGTCAACCCGCCGCCTGCAGCTGGGCGGCAGCCGCCAGGCCGGCGGCAGCGGCGATCTGCGCTTGCAGGCCCAGCAGGGCGGGGCGCTGCCCGGCACCGAGCTGGCGCAAGGCCTGACCCTGACCGCGCTGCAGCGTGACTGGCAGCAGACGCTGGCGCTGGACAGCCGCAGCGACACCAGCCTGCGCCACGAGCAGCAGCATTACCAGGGCCGCAGCCGCCAGCTGCAGCTGGCCCCGCAGCTGAGCTGGAACGGGGAGGGCGGCAACAGCCTGAGCTGGAACGGTCAGCTGGAGCAGGCCTGGATGCACCGCCAGGTGGGCTATGCGCTACAGGCCGAGCAGGGCGTAGCGCCCGACTATCCGCAGCACGACGAGGCCTATCGCCAGCGCCGCCAGGCCTGGCGCAGCGATCTGGACGGGCGCTGGCAACTGGCCCCCGGCTGGCAGCTGCAGGGGGGCCTGGGCGGACAGGGCCAGCACCAGCGCTCGCACTTCACCGACCAGGGGCCAGGGCTGGACGACCTCACGCAGGGCCATGTGCGCGAGCGCTCCGGTCAGGGCCAGGCCAGCCTGGTGGGCGAGCTGGGGCAGGCCCATACGCTGACGCTGGGTCTGAGCGCCAGCCGCCACCAGCGCGAGGAGGGGCGCGATCAGTGGCTGGACGGGCAGCCGGTCAGCGCCTTGCGCCTGGCCGCGGGCCAGACCCGCGCGGCCTGGTTCGTGCAGGACGAGTGGGAGCTGTCGCCCAGCCAGCAGCTGGCGCTGGGCTGGCACCACGAGCGGCTGGTGCTCAGCAGCGAGGCGGTGCGCCAGCGCCTGGGCCAGGACCTGCCGTCGCTCAGCTGGCTGTGGCAGCTGCCGGCCGGCCAGTGGCGCAGCGTGCTGTCGCGCAGCTTCCGTGCGCCCAGCCTGATGCAGCTGCAACCGCGCCCCTACACCAGCGCCAACAACACGGCGCTGGACCCCGACATGGAGGGCAACCCGGCGCTGCGGCCCGAACGCGCCTGGGCGCTGGACCTGCAGTTCCAGCCCCGGCTGCCGCGCGACCACCGGCTCAGCCTGGGCGCGCTGTGGCGGGTGATCGACGACCCGCTGATGAACGCCACCCAGTGGCGCAGCGGTGCGCTGGGCGTGCCGCGCTGGGTGCGTTCGCCGCTGAACGGTCAGCGCGCCTGGGTGCGCGGCCTGGTGCTGGAGGGCCAGTGGCCGCTGCGCCCGGGCCTGATGCTGGAGGTCCAGGCCACGCGCAGCTGGGCCCGGGTGCGGGCGGCGGCCGGCCAACCGGCCGAGCTGTCGCTGGAAGACTTCAACCCGCTGCGTGCCCAGCTGGCGCTGCAGGGCCCATCCGCCGCGTGGGGTCAGTGGCGCGTCGCCTATGCGTGGCAGTCCGGCGCCTGGCGCCGCACCGCACCGGGCGAGCGCAGCCGCCAGCAGCCGCAGGCGCGCCTGGACGCCAGCCTGCAGCGACCGCTGGCGGACGGCTGGCAGCTGAACGCCGGCGTGGAAGGCCTGCTGCAGCCCCGGCCGCTCGCGCTGGAGGACTATGTGGACGCCCAGGGTCAGGTCTATACCGGCCAGACCCGGCGCCAGGCCCGCGTGGCACTGCGGCTGGGCCTGCAGCGCAGCTTCTGAGCCGCGGGCGCTATCCTGGGCGCCGCACCTTGCGCAGGCTCTCATGTCAGTCCTCGCCCCTGGATCTGCCCCAGCCCCTTCAGCCTCGCGTGACCCGCAGGACCCACCCGCCGGCCTGAGCAGCGAGCAGGCCCGCGAGCGCCTGCGCCGCGACGGGCCCAACGAGCTGCCCGCGGCCCGCCGCGAAGGCTT
Organism: uncultured Roseateles sp.; assembly: GCF_913777145.1. Taxonomy (GTDB): domain Bacteria; phylum Pseudomonadota; class Gammaproteobacteria; order Burkholderiales; family Burkholderiaceae_C; genus Pelomonas. The sequence goes on along the minus strand of NZ_CAJYPS010000012.1, from coordinate 80,015 downwards.
GCTCCGGCTGCTGGGCGAACTGGTGCGCGAGCCCATCTTCTTGCTGCTGCTGGCCTGCGGCGGGCTCTACCTGGCGTTGGGCGACCGGGGCGAGGCCTTGATGCTGCTGGCCTTCGTGCTGGTGGTCATCGTGATGACCCTGGTGCAGAAGCGCCGCAGCCAGCGGGCGCTGGACGCATTGCGGGAACTGTCCAGTCCGCGGGCGCTGGTGTGGCGTGACGGGGTGGCCCAGCGCGTGCCCGGCCCGTCGCTGGTGGTGGGCGATGTGGTGCTGCTGGCCGAGGGTGACCGTGTGCCGGCCGACCTGGAACTGCTGGAGGCCAGCACCCTCAGCGTGGACGAGTCGCTGCTGACCGGCGAATCCGTGCCAGTGCTGAAGCAGGCGCTCGAGCAGGGCGCGCCGGCCACGCCGCTGCAGCAATGCTTTGCCGGGTCGCTGGTCACACAGGGCACGGCCACCGCGAGGGTGGTGGCCACCGGGCCGCGCAGCGCGTTGGGCCGCATAGGCGCCTCGTTGGGCAGCATAGAAACGGCCGAGACACCGCTGCAGCGCGAGACCGCGCAGCGGGTGCGCCAGGTCGCGCTGGGCGGCCTGGTGCTGGCCGGCCTGCTGGCCCTGGGCTGGGCGCTCAGCCGTGGCGAGCTGCTGGCCGGTCTGCTGGCCGGCTTGACGCTGGCCATGGCCATCCTGCCGGAAGAGTTGCCGGTGGTGCTCACCATCTTCCTGGGGCTGGCGGCCTGGCGGCTGTCGCGCGAACGCGTGCTGACCCGGCGCATTCCCGCGGTGGAGCTGCTGGGCGCCACCACGCTGCTGTGCGTGGACAAGACCGGCACGCTGACCCGCAATCAGATGGCGCTGCGGCGGGTCTGGGTGGATGGCGCGCGCTTCGAGCTGGGCGAGCAGCCGGTGGCCGCGATGGCCCATGCCTTCCATCCGGTGCTGGAGTACGCAGTGCTGTCCAGCCACCGGCGTGCGTTCGATCCCATGGAGATGGCGCTGGCCGCGGCCGGTCAGCACTGGCTGCAGGGCTCCGAACACCTGCATGCGGACTGGACCCTGGTGTCGGACTATCCGCTGTCGCGCGAGCTGCTCGCGATGTCGCGGGTCTGGCGCTCGCCCGACCGGCGCGAGCTGCTGGTGGCGGCCAAGGGGGCGCCCGAGGCCATCGTGGATCTGTGCCACCTGTCACCGGCCCAGGCCCGGCGCATTGCGGACGAGGTGGCGGCGCTGGCTGCCGAGGGCCTGCGGGTGCTGGGCGTGGCCCGGGCGGTGTTCCCGGCCGAGCCGCTGCCGGCGATACAGCACGACTTCGACTTCGAGTTCGTCGGGCTGGTCGCGCTGCAGGACCCGGTGCGGGCCGAGGTGCCGGCGGCGATCGCGGAATGCCGCTCGGCCGGCCTGCGCGTGGCCATGATCACTGGCGACCACCCGGCCACGGCGCTTGCGATCGCGCGCGAGGCCGGGCTGGACGTGGCGGGCGGCCTGCTCACCGGCGCCGAGCTGGACGGCCTGGATGACGCGGCGCTGGCCGCACGGTTGGCCCACACCCAGGTGTTCTGCCGCGTGCGGCCCGAGCAGAAGCTGAGGCTGGTGCAGGCCTTCAAGGCGCGCGGCGAGGTCGTGGCCATGACCGGCGACGGCGTCAATGACGCACCCGCGCTGAAGGCGGCCCACATCGGCGTGGCCATGGGCGGGCGCGGCACCGACGTGGCTCGGGAGGCGGCCGACCTGGTGCTGCTGGACGATGACTTCGGAGCGCTGGTCAACACCATACGGCATGGCCGGCGCGTGTTTGCCAACCTGCGCAAGGCCATCGTGTTCGTGCTGGCCGCCCACCTGCCCATCGTCGGCCTGGCGCTGGCGCCGTTGCTGATGGGCTGGCCGCTGATTCTGATGCCGGCCCACATCCTGTTCCTGCAGCTGGTGATCGATCCGGCCTGTTCCATCGTGTTCGAGGCCGAGCCGCTGGAACCCGGCGCGATGACCCAGCCGCCACGCCGACCGGAGGCGCGGCTGTTCGATGCGGCCGTGCTGCGTCTGGGCCTGTTGCAGGGACTGGGCCTGCTGCTGGCGGTGCTGCTGGGCCATGGCCTGGCGCTGGCCCAGACCGGCAGCGACGACAGCGCGCGCGCCGCGGCCTTCGCGGTGCTGGTGCTGGGCCAGCTGGGCCTGATCCAGGCCAATCTGCGCTGGGCCCGGACCGGCCCTCGGGCGGCCGGCGCGAATCCGGCCTGGCGCTGGATCGTCTGGGGCACGCTGGGCCTGTTGGTGCTCGTGCTGGGCCTGCCGCCGCTGGCGGCGCTGCTGCGCTTCGGCGCGCTCTCGCCCGTGCTGCTGGCCGGTGTGCTGGGGCTGGGCGGGCTGTCCTGGCTGTGGAGCCGGGTCGTGGTGGGCTGGTGGCGTCGCCCGGCCTGAACCTTGCGGCTCTCCCCCCTAGAAGGCGCCTGGCTCTGATACCAATGAGAGAGTGAAATTTTGCGGGCGCGGGCATGAAATCGGACCCGTGACCCGTGCTGTGCGCGGTGTCCCCTGATTCACGGAGTTCTCATGCGCATCCCCACCGCCGTTTCCCTCTCCGCACTCAGCGTTTCGCTGGGCCTGCTGAGCCCGGCCGCCCACGCCAGCGAGGCCCTCGCCAAGAAATACGCCTGCGTGGCCTGCCACCAGGCCGACAAGAAGCTGGTCGGCCCGGCCTGGAAGGACATCGCGGCGAAATACAAGGGCAAGCTGGACGCCGACGCGCTGGCCGCGAGCATCAAGAAGGGCAGCAGCGGCAAGTGGGGAGCGGTGCCCATGCCCGCTCAGGGCCATGTGCCGGATGCCGACCTGGGCGCGCTGGCCACCTGGATTCTTCAAAGCGGCAGCTGAGCCGCATCTTCCCCTCGCGATCCCAAACCACCACTGGAGACAAGCATGCAAGCCCTGTTCAAGATCGTGCCCCTTCTGGCCCTTGTCGCCTCGGTCGCCCAGGCGCAGACCGCCGCCCCGAACTACCAGGGCCAATGGACCGGCATGGCCACCGCGGCCACTGGTGCCCAGGTCCGTGTGCTGCTGACCATCAAGGGGCCGGGCGGCGTGCTGCGCATGACGCCGTCCGCCAACTACGTGACCATAGACCAATGCCATGACCGCGATCTGCCGCTGTCGGTGGAGTCCCAGACCGCATCCGAGCTGAACATCTCGATCAAGGGTGACACGGTGCTCAAGGGCTGCCTGACCGAGACCGCCACGCTGAAGGCGATAGACGCCAACACGCTGCAGGGCACGCTGAAGGACGGGCGGACCATGAAGCTGGTCCGCAAGTAAGCCCGCCGCCCGCGGATCAGGGCGCAGCGCAGCGGGCCGGGAAGGCCAGGATCACGCTGAAACCCGGCTCCGCGGCTTCAAACCTCAGCTCGCCCTCGTGGGCGCGCATCACCTCGTCGACGATGGCCAGGCCCAGGCTGGTGCCCAGGCGCCCGTCCTCACGCGGCGTGAACGGCTGGCGCAGCGGCTCGTATCGCTGTGGCGCAATGCCCGGGCCGTCGTCGGTGACCCAGACCTCGGCCTGCTGCGCCTGAGCCCTGACCTGCACCGACAGCTTGCTGCGCACGCCGTAGGCGATCGCATTGCCGAGGATGTTGAGCAGCGCCTGCTTGAGCATGACCACGTCACCGGCGATGGACACCGGCTGCTCGGGCGCCTGGAACTCGACCTCGACGCCGGCCAGGCGCTGATCTTCCAGTACCCGCATCAGCTGCTGGCGGACGAGCTCCGTGAGGTCCAGCGGCTTGAGCGTCACTGCCTGCGAGCGGTGCAGCACCATGGCATGGCTGAGCATCTGGCCCGACAGCTCGCCCACGTCCTCCAGGCGCTGCTTGATGCGCTGGGCCTGCAGATGGCGGCTCGACTCGTCCGCCGCATGCTCCCAGAGCTCGACCTGGGCGGCGATCGCCGTCAGCGGCGTGCGGATCTGATGCGCCACGTCGCCCAGCACGCGCCGCATCAGCGCGACGCGGGCGTTCAGCCGGGCGATGAAGTCGTTGATGGTCTGCACCAGCACCTCGGCTTCGGGCGGCGCGTCGACGACCAGCGGGGCCCGTGAGGTTGCGTCGCGCCCGCGTATCGCCGCGGCGACCTCGCGCAGCGGCCTGAGTGCGCGCTGCGCGGCCACCATGGCCGCGCCCATGGTGATCGCCCCCATCAGCCCGATGATCCACAGCGCCTTGGTGGCCAGGCTGCGAGCCAGGGTCACCCGGGCCACGCGGGTCTCGGCCAGCACGATGGCGGCCCAGCCCTCGGGGTCGGCCTCCTGCACGTGGCGACCCACGATGGCGACGCGCACCGCCTGACCCTGCACGGTTGCACTGGTGAGCACCGGCCCGCGCTTGATGGCCTCCCAGGGCACGGGCAGGTTCAGCGAAGGATCGCCCGCCGCGACCTGGCGGTTGGGCGCGACGACCTGGTAGAACACGCGATCACGCGCCGACAGCACCGAGAACGCCGACAGCGGCACGTCCACGTCGAGCACGCCCTTGTTCATCCAGGTGTTCTCGGCGATCTGCAGCGCGCCGCCGACGAGCACCTGGTCATAGGCCTCGTCGGCGGCGAGGCTTGCGTACCACCACGCCGCCACCGCCAGCGCCGACCCCGCGGTGCCCAGCACCGCCAACAGCCCCAGCGCCAGCCGCGCGTAGAGCGATCTCGGGCGCAGGCTCACGTCGGCAGCACCAGCTGGTAGCCCAGGCCCCGCAGCGTCTTGATCTCCAGGCCGGCACCCTCCAGCTTGCGGCGCAGGCGCGCAATGACCTGCTCGATCGCATTGGCGCTGGGCGCGTCGTCGACGCTGAAGAGCCGGTCGATCAGTTCTTCCTTGCTGAAGATGCGGCCCGGTCGGGCCGCGATGATCTCGAGCAGCGTGACCTCGCGGCGCGACAGGTCCACCGGCGCGCCGTGCAGCGTGACATTGCGCGTCTTGCGATCGATGGCGATGTGGCCGCAGTGCAGAAGATTCGACGCATCGCCGGCGCGGCGGCGCAGCAGCGCACGCACGCGCGCCTCCAGCTCCTTGAAGGCAAAGGGCTTGGTGAGGTAGTCGTCGGCCCCCATGTCCAGAGCGCCCACGCGGTCGTCCAGCGCGATGCGTGCGGTCAGCATCAGCACCGGCGAGCTCACGCGGGCATCGCGCATGCGCTGGAGCAGCGACAGCCCATCCAGCCCGGGCAGCATGACGTCGAGGATCACCAGGTCGTAGTCGCCGCGCAGCGCGAGGCTTTGTGCGCGCTGCCCGTCGGACTGCCAGTCCACCGCATGACCGATGCGCCGCAGCGTGGCGATCACGCCCTCGGCAACGTCCTCGGTGTCTTCCACAAGCAGGATTCGCATATCGGTCAGATTCACAACAGAGTCCAAGCCTAATCTGCGCCGCACATAACAGGCAAGGAGACAAGCCATGAGCGCCAACCGAGCGCGCCCGCTGCTGCATGTGCAGGGCGTGACGCTGCAGTACAAGACCGATGACGCCCTCGTCACTGCGACGAGCCGGGTCGACTTCCAGGTCCATCCCTCCGACCGTTTCGTTCTGCTGGGCCCGTCGGGCTGCGGCAAGTCGACGCTGCTGAAGGCCATTGGCGGCTACATCACGCCGAGCGAGGGTCAGATCTTGCTCAACGATGTGCCGGTGCACGGGCCGGGGCCGGACCGCATGATGGTGTTCCAGGAGTTCGATCAGCTGCTGCCCTGGAAGACCGTGCGCCAGAACGTCATCTTCGCGCTCGAAGCCAGCGGGCGGCTGCGCGGCGCGGAGGCGGCCGACCGAGCCGACCACTACATCGAGAAGGTCGGCCTGGCCCGCTTCACCAACAGCTTTCCGCACATGCTGTCGGGCGGCATGAAGCAGCGGGTGGCCATCGCCCGCGGCATGGCGATGGAGCCCGCGGTGCTGCTGATGGATGAGCCGTTCGCCTCCCTCGATGCGCTGACGCGCCGCAAGATGCAGGAGGAGCTGCTGCAGCTGTGGGATGACACCCGTTTCACCGTGCTGTTCGTGACGCACTCCATCGACGAAGCCGTTCGCATCGGCACGCGCATCCTGCTGCTGTCGCCGCACCCGGGCCGGGTCAAGGCCGAGTTGAACAGCGTCGCGCCCGAGGAACTCGGCACCGCGCGCCAGGCCGAGCTCGAAGCTCGTATCGACAACATGCTCTTCCACTGAACGCCATGGACACAACGACTCTGCACCTTGCACGGCCCGAGGTCGTGAATGACATCGCGCCGCCGTCCGAGAGCGTGGCGCAACGCCCGCTGTCGACCTTCGAGTCCCTGTACCGCCACAGCTGGCTGCGCAAGCTGATGATCCTGGCTGCGCTGGCCGTGGTCTGGGAGCTGTACGGCCGCTGGCTGGACAACGCCTTGCTGTTCCCCACCTTCCTGGAGACCGTCACCGCCTTCTTCAAGGGCCTGGCCGACGGGGTGCTGCTGGAGCGTGCCGGGGTGTCGCTGCGCGTGCTGCTGGTGGCCTATGCGATAGGCGTCACCGGTGCTGCGGTGCTCACCACCGTGGCGATCAGCTCACGCGTCGGGACGGATCTGCTGGAGACCCTGACGTCCATGTTCAACCCGCTGCCCGCCATCGCCTTGCTGCCGCTGGCGCTGATCTGGTTCGGCCTGGGCACCGGCAGCGTCATCTTCGTGGTCGTCCACTCCGTGCTGTGGGCGGTGGCGCTGAACACCCATGGCGGATTTCGTGCTGTGTCCAAGACGCTGCGCATGGTCGGCCAGAACTACGGCCTGGGCAACTTCGCACTGGTCGGGCGCATCCTCATCCCCGCTGCCTTTCCGGCCATCCTCACCGGCCTCAAGATCGGCTGGGCGTTCGCATGGCGCACGCTGATCGCGGCGGAACTGGTGTTCGGGGTGTCCTCGGGCAAAGGGGGCCTGGGCTGGTTCATTTTCGAGAACCGGAATCAGCTGGAGACGGCCAATGTGTTCGCGGGCCTGTTCTTCGTGATCCTCATAGGCCTGGTGGTCGAGAACGTGCTGTTTGCTGCCATCGAGCGGCGCACGATTCGCCGCTGGGGCATGCAGCACTGACATTCAAACAAGACCTGGAGACAAGAATGCTGAATCGTTTCACACGCCGTTTTGCGCTGCTGATGAGTGCCGCGCTGATGTTCACCGGCCCGGCCCACGCGCAGGAGCAGAAGATCCGCATCTCGCATGGCCACGGCCTGCTGTACCTGCCACTGATGGTGATGCGCGATCAGGGCCTGATCGAGAAACAGGCCAAGGCCATGGGCCTGGGCCAGGCCCAGGTCAGCTGGGTCGTGCTGGATGGTGGCAATGTCATCAACGACGCGATGCTGGCCGGCAATCTCGATGTCGCCGGCATCGGCGCCCCGGGCTTTCTCACGCTGTGGTCCAAGGCCCGCGGCATCCCGCGCTCCGAGGTGATAGGCCTGAGCGCGCTGAGCAGCTCGGCGCTGTGGCTGAACACCACCAATCCCGCCATCAAGAGCGTGAAAGACATCGGCCCCAAGGACAAGATCGCGATCCCGGGCATCAAGACCTCGCTGTCGGCCGTCGTGCTGCAGATGGTGGCGGCCAAGACATTCGGCGTGGAGCAGTACGACAAGCTGGATGCCAACACGGTGAGCCTGGCTCACCCCGAGGCCATGAATGCGCTGTTGACCGGCAAGACCGAGATCAACGCCCACCTGACGTCGCCGCCGTTCTCGTACATGGAACTGCAGAACCCCAAGGTGCACCGCGTTTTCGATTCGACCGAGGTGCTGGGCAACATCACGCTGGATGTCGTGTTCGCCTCCAAGCGCTTCGTGGATGAACGGCCCAAGCTGGTGGCCGCCTTCCTCGCCGCGCAGGAGGAAGCCAATGCGCTGATCGCCAAGGATCGCAAGGCCGCCGCGCAGATCTATCTGCGCGTCTCCAGCGCCAAGCTGAGTCTCGACGAGGTGGAGAAGATGCTGGCCGACCCGTCGATGACCTTCTCCACCACGCCGGTCAGCGTGATGGACTACGCGGTCTTCATGAGCAAGGCCGGCACCATCAAGACCAAGCCGGGCAAGTGGACCGACCTGTTCGTGCCCAACCTGCACACCAAGCAGGGCAGCTAGGCAGGTCGCCGACGACCGGCGAGGCGGGCTCGCGGTGCCGATGCGTCGGCGATGAGCCTCGCCGGTCAAGGCGAAGTCCGCCAGCTCATGCGTGGTTCGCTCCGTTTGAAGGGCAGGAAGCAAAAGGCCGTCTCGAACTTTGCGAGGCGGCCGCTGCGTGCCCCGGAGGCGGGGCGGCGTGACCGGGCTGCTCAGATGACCTGGCCGCCCGAGACTTCGATGCGCTGTGCGGTGATCCAGCGGTTGTCGTCGCTCAGCAGGCTGGCGATCATGGGACCGATGTCGTCGGGGACGCCGACGCGGCCAAGGGCGATCATTTCGGCGAACTGCCGGTTCAGGTCCGGAATGTCGCGCACTGCGCCGCCCAGGAAGTCGGTCTCTATGGCACCGGGGGCAACGGTGTTGACCGCAATGCCGCGGCTGCCCAATTCCTTGGCCATGCAGACGGACAGCGTCTCGATGGCACCCTTCGCGGTCGAGTAGGCGGAGAAGCCCGGGAACGACATGCGGGTCAGGCCGGAGGAGAGGTTCACGATACGGCCGCCGTCGGCCAGGACCGGCAGCAGGGCCTGCGTCAGGAAGTACACACCCTTGACGTGCACATTGAAGAGCGCGTCGAACTGAGCTTCCGTCGTCTCGGCGAACGAGGCCATTTCGCCATGGCCGGCGTTGTTGACCAGGTGGTCGAACGTGTCGCGCCCCCAGGTGGCCTTCAGGGCTGCACGAACCTGCTCGGTGAATACCTTGAACGTCGGGACCTGGCTGACATCGAGCTGCAGGGCCACGGCCTTGCGGCCAAGGGCTTCGACCTGCTTGACGACATCGCGAGCTTCGGCTTCACCACTGCGGTAGGTGATGATGACGTCGCCACCACGGCGGGCGATGCTCAGTGCGGTGTTGCGACCCAGGCCGCGGCTGGCGCCGGTGACGATGGCAATCTTGGTCATGACTTTCCTTTCTAAGGGGTGGGTGGGCTGACGAAGCTCAGTGTCGAATCCGCCTTCGCCGAGAGGTTGCGGGTTCCTCGTCACTTCTTGCGCAATCCTCCAAATTCCCCTTTGTGAGCCGGTCACGCGGCGGCGTGCGGGTGCCGGCGGCCCTCGTCTCATGGTGCCTCGGTGTCAGGTCTGCCCCGCGGCATTACTTGCCTGAACCTCGCTACGTTTTGCCAATTCCTCCAGTGGCCATTGCGGGCGGCCCAGCCTGCCGCTAGCGTGGTGCCATGACCGACAAGCTGCTTCATGCCGTCCGCCGATACGCGGATTTCCATGCTGATGCCAGCGGCGTCGCGGCCACTCCTGTCGCCGGACTGAGCATCGTTCGCGCGACCTCACCGGGGGCGCTGCAGTACGCGATTGCGCGGCCCCTCATGGCCCTGGTGATTCAGGGCAACAAGCGGGTGCTGATGGGGCGGGACAGCCATTTCCTGTCCCCGGGAGACTTGATGCTCATCACCGCAGATGTCCCGACGGTCAGCCAAATCACCCAGGCCAGCGCCGGCGCCCCGTACTACTCCCTGGTCCTCGAACTCGACCAGGCCGTCATCGAACAACTCGTGGTGGAAGTCAATGTGGCGGCAGGTGCCCAGACTCCGCCGCTGACGATCGAGCCCACGGACCCCGACGTCGCAGACACCGCTTGGCGCCTGGTGCGGCTGCTGGACAACCCGACCGCGGTCACGATCCTTCAAGCGCAACTGATCCGCGAGATGCACTACTGGCTGCTCGCCGGCCGGCACGGCCCTTCCATACGGAACCTCGGCGTGGCAGGCAGCAGGGTCCAGCGCGTTTCTCGAGCTGTGGCCTTGATTCGCGCCGAGTACGACCAGCCGCTTCGGGTCGAGCGCCTGGCAGAAGCCGCTGGAATGAGCGCCTCCAGCCTGCATCAACACTTCCGCTCGCTCACCTCGCTATCGCCGTTGCAGTTCCAGAAGCAGCTTCGCCTCATCGAGGCCAGGCGCAGGATGCTGAACGAAGGAGCATCTGCAAGCGATGCGGCCTACTCGGTAGGCTACGAAAGCGTTCCTCAGTTCACCCGGGAGTACGGGCGGATGTTCGGCGCCCCGCCGGCGAGGGATATCCGACGGGCGAAGACGCGGATTGCGCCCGCGGACTGACGATCGGTAAGGCCGAGACCTCTTCCAAGTTCCGGTCAGACACGGCGGCCCGTACGGCCGGCTTCAGGTCTTCACGTGGCCTCGCCGTATTCCGTCTTCCCGGTGACGGAGACCAGGTCCTCTGGGCGCCGCGATGCCGCGTCAATGGTGGTCACCTGCCGTGACCAGACCGGGCGTCTTCTTGGGTGGCTCAGTCCCCCCCCTGCAGGATGCTCCCCTCGGGCCTTTGGTGAGCGGCCCTTATGGGAAGGGATCTGGGAAGAAGAATGGAACCAGGCCCTTGAATGACAAAGGCCCCAGAGGTTTCCCTCTGAGGCCTGCATTGGTGGTGGAGAGGAGGAGGATCGAACTCCCGACCTTCGCATTGCGAACGCGACGCTCTCCCAGCTGAGCTACCCCCCCACGCGTGGCGCAAAGTATAGCCCGAACTTCGAAGGGGCCCGGGCGTGCAGGGATGAGTTCAGTCGCGGGTCGGGCCCTGTGCCGCGGCGGGATTTGCCTCTGACACGCGCTGGGCAGGATGACAATGCGGCGTCACGGCGGCGCCAACTGTGGCCGCCCTTGTTGCCACCACCGGAGAACGCGATGAACTTGAAGGGCTCAAAGACCGAGCAGAACCTGAAGCAGGCCTTCTCCATCGAGGCCCAGGCCAACCGGCGCTACCTTTACTTCGCGAACAAGGCCGACATCGAGGGCCTGCCGGACATCGCGGCGCTGTTCCGCTCCACCGCCGAGGGCGAGACCGGCCACGCCCATGGCCACCTCGAGTTCCTGGAGGCGGTGGGCGATCCGGCCAGCGGGCTGCCGATTGGCTCGACCCGCGACAACCTGCAGGCTGCGATCGCCAGCGAGACCCACGAGTACGCGGACATGTATCCGGGCATGGCCAAGATGGCGCGCGACGAGGGCTTCGACGAGGTCGCCGACTGGTTCGAGACGCTGGCCAAGGCGGAGCGCTCGCACGCCAACCGCTACCAGAAGGCGCTGGGCGCGCTGGCCGAGTGAAGCGGCCTGGTCCATGAGCATCGCGCGTGACAGCCTGCTGACGCTGGAGGCCTATGCGCGCCAGCGCAAGCAGGGCCAGGTCTTGATGATGGCGCATCGGCGTCTGCGCAGCGTGCGGCTGGGCGAGCACCTGAATCTGCAGTTCGAGGATGAGCACACGGTGCGCTACCAGATCCAGGAGATGCTGCGCATCGAGCGTGTGTTCGAGGACGAGGGCATACAACGCGAGATCGACGCCTATGCACCGCTGCTGCCGGACGGCACGAACTGGAAGGCGACGCTGCTGATCGAGTACACCGACCCCAATGAGCGCCGGCGGGAGCTGGCGCGGCTGGTGGGCGTGGAGGACCGGCTGTTCGTGGAGGTGGAGGGGCAGGCGAGGGTCTATGCGATGGCCGACGAGGACCTGGACCGCAGTACCGCCGAGAAGACCTCGGCCGTGCATTTCCTGCGCTTCGAATTCAGCCGTGAGATGCGGGCGGCGGTGCGTGCCGGTGCCGGGGTGAGACTGGGCTGCGACCACCGCCACTACCCGGCCCATGTGCAGATCGCCGCGGAGACCCTGGCCAGTCTCGCGGGCGATCTGCGCTGAGTTCCGTGGGATTCAGCGGCGCCGGCGTGTGGCCAGCACGCCCAGCAGGGCAAGGCCGGCCAGTGCGAGGCTGGCGGGTTCGGGCAGCTGGTTGTCGGCGCCGTTGCGCACCTCGAAGTTGAAGGTCGTGGGACCTTCGTCGCCGAAGCCGAAGCTGACGTTGTCGACGAAGCCGGTGAAGGCGCCGGCCCAGCCCGAGCCTATGCCGAATTCCAGCCCCAGCACCGCGCTGTTGGCCGACAGCTGTTGGGAGCCGTTCGGGTTGGCGCCGCTGGCCCAGTCGTTCAGCGTGATGTCGTCGTTTTCGCCCACCGACAGACCCGCCGCGAAGTTGCGCTGCCAGAACTCGCCGTTGGCCAGGTTGCTGCTGACCCATTGATCGGTCAGCGGCACCGCGTTGTCACCGCCGTTGGGGCCGTTGTAGACCTGTTCCCAGACCAGATAGACCAGGTCGTTCGTGGTGTTGGCATTGCCGTCGGCATCGATCAGCAGGCGCAAGGCCGGCGCCTGGGCAGCCGGGTTGGTGCTGGTGCCGGCGCGGTACCAGTCGAAGGACAGGGTGCTGACGGCGCCCAGCGTGCGGCCGCTGACAAAGCCCCAGGTGTAGGCGTAGTCCACCTTGCCCGAGCCGTCGGTCAGGCTCATCTGGACCGAGCCGTTGCCGTCGCGTGGCTGGGTGCCGGTGATGGCGGCGCTGGTGCTGGAGGTGTAGCCGGTGCTGACGTCGCGCAGATTGTTGCGGTACCACTGGTTGAGGGCGGGGCTGGTCGCCACGTCGCTGGCGTAGACGCTGACCACCGCGGCTTGCGCCGCAGGCAGGGCCAGTGCGGCGGTGAGCGCCAGGGCGGCCCGGTGCAGATGTTGTCTCATGCGGTCTCCTCGGGTTTGCTTTAGAGGCGCAGCAGGCGCCCGGAGCTGAGGCGGCAAGAAGCATGCCGAGGAGACTGCCAGGCCTGCATCCCCAGAGGAGACCGCTCCTCGCAAGCCCGGCCCACAGCCCGTGGCCCGGGATGGAACTGTCAAATCCCTCGACAGCATCCCGGCAGCGGCCGGTCCGGGCCTCAGCCCAGCTGGCCGGCCATGAAGTACTTGATCAGCCCCTTGGCCGCAAAGCCCACCAGGCCGAAGCCCAGGCCCAGCAGCAGCACGAAGGTGCCGAAGCGGCCGGCCTTGGACTCGCGGGCCAGTTGCAGGATGATGAAGACCATGTACAGCATGAAGGCCGAGACCCCGAAGGTCAGGCCGAACTGCGCGATTTCCGCTTCCGTGTAGCCCCACATATCAGTCCTGGCGGCGGATCACGAGGTCGCGGTAGGCGTGCCAGCTGGCATGGCCCAGCCAGGGCAGGATCACGATCAGGCCCAGCATCGCGGTGGCCATGCCGATGGCGGTCAGCGTCAGCAGCAGCACCGCCCACAGCGCGATGGGCGCCGGGTGTTCCATCACCACGCGCCAGCTGGTGAACACCGCGCCCAGCACGCCCAGGCGGCCGGGCGGCTGGTCCACCAGCGCCGGAATGGCCACCACGCAGGACGCGAACAGCGGCGCGGCCAGCAGGGCGCCCAGGCCCAGCCACAGCGTGAACAGCTGCGGGTCGTCGTTGAGCACCACCTTGAGCAGGAAGTCCTGCAGATTGCGCACGGGATCGGGTGCAAAACCTGCCACCAGCGCGGCCGAGCACATCACCCAGCCGGTGCCCGCGAACGCGAGCAGCACGCCGAACACGATGAGGCGGCCATCGTGCGGCCGCCAGGCGCGCGCCACGGTGGCCCAGCCGGGGCGGCCGCCGTTCTGCAGTTCGCGGCTCAGCGCGTAGAGGCCGGTGGCCAGGATGGGGGCAACGATGAGGAAGCCGCTGAAGGCACCGGACAGCAGCCAGAAGCGCTCGTGGGCCAGCGTCCACAGCAGCGCGCCGAAGGCCGCCATCAGCAGGCCATGGGCCAGCGAGGGCAGGGGCACCTGCCAGAGGTCGTGCCAGCCGCGCGCCAGCCAGCCCAGCGGGCGCAGCGGCGGAATGGCGCGGACGCCGAAGCTGCGCGATTCGCGCAGCGCCTGATCACTGAATCGATGCGGCATGGCGAGCGCAGTGTGCGTGCAAGCGCCCGGTGCCGGGCTTGATGTGCATCAAGCCCGCGCGGATTGAGCGGCTGGTTCAGCCCGCGGCGATCAGCGCGCGGGCGGCTTCGGCCAGGTGCTCGGGCTCGCCATCCACCAGGGTCTGGCGCCAGCCCTGGGCCAGCGCCGGGAAATGGCGCTGCAGCGACGCGGCATAGCCGGGGTCGTAGTGCTCGCGCATCAGCGCCTCGAACACCTCGGCCCAGCGACCCTCGCGCGCCAGCTGCTGCCAGCCCAGCACGCGTTGGCGGCCACGCAGCTCGACCAGGCCGTCCAGCGCGTCGCAGAAGGGCTGGGGGTCGGCGAAGAAGTGGGCGTAGTCCTGCAGCAGCAGTTGCACGCGGGCGGGCACGTCCATGTCCAGCCACACGGCGCGGCCCTGGCCGCGCATGGCCTGCAGCAGCGCCGGCGGCAGCGCAACCCGGCCTATCTTGCGGCTCTCGCTCTCCACGTAGACCGGCCGCGTCGCATCCAGGCCGCGCAGCGCGGCCCAGAGCCGGGAGTCGAACAGCTTCTGCGAGGGCTGGGCTTCGTCGGGCAGGCGCCCCAGCACCGAGCCGCGGTGGGCGGCCAGCGCTTCCAGGTCCAGCACCTGGGCGCCCTGGGCGGCCAGCGCCTGCAGCAGCCGGGTCTTGCCGCTGCCAGTCAGGCCGCACAGCACCCGCCACTGCAGAGGCTGGGGGCGCTGCTCCAGCTCGGCGCGCACCAACTCGCGGTAGGCCTTGTAGCCCCCCACCAGCTGGCGTGAACGAAAGCCGATCTGGCCCAGGAACCAATGCAGCGATAGCGAGCGCTGGCCGCCACGCCAGCAGTAGACCAGCGGGCGCCACTGCTTGGGCAAGTCGGCGGTGCGCTCGTCCAGCAGCCGCGCGACATTGCGCGCCACCAGCGCCGCGCCCAGGCGGCGGGCCTGCAGCGGGTCCTGCTTGTAGAGGGTGCCGACGATGTGGCGCTCCTCGTCGCTGAGCACCGGCCAGTTTTGCGCACCCGGCAGATGGTCCTCCGCGAATTCGGACGGCGAGCGCACATCCAGGATGGCGTCGAAGCCTTCCAGCTGGGGCAGCGCCTCGGTGGCGGTGATGGTGTAGTTCATGCTCAGGCCGGCAGCGACACCGCGTCCAGCAGCTCGCTCTCGATTTCCAGCTGGCTGCGGTTCTGCTGCAGCACCGCGCCGTCGATCAGGAAGGTGTCTTCCACGCGCTCGCCCAGCGTCGACACCTTGGCCAGTTGCAGGTTGATGCCGTGGCGGGCCAGCACGCGGGCGATCGCATACAGCAGGCCGGCGCGGTCGCTGGTGGAGATGGTCAGCAGCCAGGCGGTGGCGCGCTCATCCGGGCGCAGCGAGATGCGCGGCATGTAGGGGAAGCTCTTGACCCGGCGCGACAGCCGGCCTCGGCGCGGTTCGGGCAGCGGGCCACCGGCCTGCAGCGCGGTGCTGAGCTTCTGCTCCACCAGCGGCACCAGGTCGCGGTGGTGCAGGTCGGCCTCGGGACGTATCACCTGGAAGGTGTCCAGCGCATAGCCGGTGCGCGTGGTGTGCACCTTGGCGTCCAGGATGTTGAAGCCAGCACCGTCGAAGTAGCCGCAGATGCGTGCGAACAGGTCGGGCTGGTCGGGCGCATAGACCAGCACCTGCAGGCCTTCACCAATGGGCGAGGGGCGGGCGCGCACCACCGGCACCGCCGATTCCACATGGCGCCACAGCGAGCGCGCATGCCAGGCCAGCTCGGCCGCCTCGTGGCGCGCGAAATAGCTCAGCGTGAGCGTCTTCCACAGAGGCTCCTCGGTGCCGGGCAGCATGGCGTGCAGGGCCAGGTCTTGCCGTGCGTCCTGCTTGCGGGCCTCGATCTCGGCGTCCAGGTTGATGGGTGCGCCGCCCAGCGCGCGCAGCGTGATGCGGTAGAGATCCTCCAGCAGCTTGCCCTTCCAGGCGTTCCAGACCTTGGGGCTGGTGCCGCGTATGTCGGCCACGGTCAGCAGGTAGAGCGCGGTCAGGCGGCGCGCATTGCCTACCTTGGCGGCGAATGCGGCGATCACCTCGGGGTCGGACAGGTCGGCCTTCTGCGCCACGCGCGACATGGTCAGGTGGTACTCGACCAGGAACTCGCACAGCGCGGTGTCATCGCGGTCCAGGCCGTGCTGGCGGCAGAAGCGCCGCACTTCCTGGGCGCCCAGCTCGGAGTGGTCGCCACCACGGCCCTTGGCCACGTCGTGGAACAGCGCCGCGATATAGAGCAGCTCGGGCGCGTCGAACTGGGCCGCGAGCTGCGAGCAGAACGGGTATTCGTGCGCATGCTCGGGGATCAGGAAGCGGCGCACATTGCGCAGCACCATCAGGATGTGCTGGTCCACGGTGTAGACGTGGAACAGGTCGTGCTGCATCTGCCCCACGATGGCGCGGAACACCCACAGATAGCGACCCAGCACCGAGGTCTGGTTCATCAGCCGGAAGGCGTGCGTCTGGCCCTCGGGCGCGCGCAGCATGGCCATGAAGGTCGCGCGGTTCACCGGGTCGCGGCGCCAGGCGGCGTTCATCAGGCCGCGGGCGTTGTAGAGCGCGCGCAGCGTGCGCGCCGACAGGCCCTTGATGCCCGGCGTCTGCTGGTAGACCAGGAAGGTGCGCAGGATGGCGTGCGGGTCGCGCTGGTAGAGGTCGTCGCTGGCGACTTCCAGCATGCGGCCGCGGTCCAGGAACTCCTCGGTCACGCGGGTCAGCGGGCCCGGCTGGGCGCCGTTGATGTGCTCCTCGAGGTTGAGCAGCAGGATCTGGTGCAGCTGCGTGACCGCCTTGGCCGCCCAGTAGTAGCGCCGCATCAGCAGCTCGGACGCGCGCACCGACTCGTTGCCGACAAAGCCGAAGCTCTGCGCGACCGCGGTCTGCAGGTCGAACACCAGGCGGTCCTCGCGGCGGCCGGCCACCACGTGCAGCCGCGCGCGTATGAGCTTGAGCTGGCCCTCGTTGCGCTGCAGCTGGCGGCTCTCGAAGGGCGTGATCAGGCCGCGCGTGGACAGCGCGCGCCAGGTCTTGCCCAGCCCGGCCGCGCGGGCGATCCAGATCAGCATCTGCAGGTCGCGCAGGCCGCCGGGGCTTTCCTTGCAGTTGGGCTCCAGCGCGTAGGGCGTGTCGTCGAACTTGGTGTGGCGCTGCAGCGCCTCCAGCGTCTTGGCGCGCAGAAAGGCCTTGGCGTCCATGGCCTGGGCCAGGCGCTGGCACAGCTGGCGGAACAGCGGCTGGGCGCCCGCCAGCGGCCGGGCCTCCAGCAGCGCGGTCTGTATGGTCACGTCGCCGGCCGACTCGGACACGCATTCGCCCAGCGTGCGCACCGAGGAGCCGATTTCCAGCCCCAGGTCCCAGCAGGCGGTGATGAAGCCCTCGATCGCGCTCTTCACCGTGCCCGGCTGGTGGGCCTCCATGCCGTCGGGCAGCAGCACCAGCACGTCGATGTCGGAGTAGGGGAAGAGCTCGCCGCGGCCGTAGCCGCCGACCGCTGCCAGGCAGGCGCCCTCGGGCATGCCAGCGTGCTCCCACAGGCCGCGCAGCGCTTCGTCCACATGGCGGGCGAGGCGACGCAGCAACTGGTCGGCCGCGCTCACCGACGGTGGCGCAGCGACGAAGGTGTCGATCAGCTGCTGCTTGCCGGCCTTGAACTGCTGTCGCAGCTCCGCGAGCGTGCCCACCACGGCGTTCAGGCGGCGGCCCGGGTACCGGCCGCTTCGGTGATGAAGGCGGGCGGCGGCGGGCTGCCGGCGGACAGCGTGAGCACTTCGTAGCCGGTCTCGGTCACCAGCACCGTGTGCTCCCACTGTGCGGACAGCGAGCGGTCCTTGGTGACTATGGTCCAGCCATCGCCCATTTCCTTGATCTCGCGGCGCCCCGCATTGATCATGGGCTCTATCGTGAAGATCATGCCGGGCACCAGCTCGTCCAGCGTGCCGGGGCGGCCGTAGTGCAGCACCTGCGGCTCTTCATGGAAGACCTGGCCTATGCCATGACCGCAGAACTCGCGCACCACCGAGAAACCGGCGTTCTCGGCAAAGGTCTGGATCGCGTGGCCGATATCGCCCAGGCGGGCACCGGGGCGCACCTTGGCAATGCCCTTCCACATCGCGTCGTAGGTGAAGGCGCACAGCCGCTTGGCGGCGATGGAGCCCTCGCCGACCACGAACATGCGGCTGGTGTCACCGTGCCAGCCGTCCTTGATGACGGTGACGTCGATGTTCACGATGTCGCCGTTCTTCAGCGGCTTGTCGTTGGGAATGCCGTGGCAGACCTGGTGGTTGATCGAGGTGCAGACCGACTTGGGGTAGGGCGTATAGCCCGGTGGGCAGTAGTTCAGCGGCGCGGGCACGGCCTGCTGCACGTTGACGATGTAGTCGTGGGCCAGGCGGTCCAGCTCGTTGGTCGTGACGCCCGGCTTTACATGCGGAGTCAGCATGTCCAGGACTTCGGACGCCAGGCGTCCGGCGATGCGCATGCCCTCGACATCGGCAGCGGTCTTGATCGTGATGGCCATGGACGAATTATCCCCGTGCGAGGGGGCGCCGCTGCCGTGTGGGATTCAGGGCCGGGCAGCTGCCGCGGAACCGGCCTTGCCGGGCCGCGGGCAGTGCCCCCCAGAGGCGGGCGAAGCCGGTAGGGGTTGGACCGGTCAGTCGGCCCAGACCACCACGCCGGACCAGGCGGTGGCCAGCACCACCAGGCCGAAGGCGATGCGATACCAGGCAAAGGGCACGAAGGTGTGGCTGGACACGTAGCGCAGCAGCCAGCGCACGCACACCCAGGCAGCCAGGAAGCTCACGATGAAGCCGACCATGAACATCGGCAGATCGGCCATGGACAGCGCATTGCGCTCCTTCCACAGCGAGTACACGCCCGCGGCGACCAGCGTGGGAATGGCGAGGAAGAAGGAGAAGTCGGTCGCGGCCTTGCGCGACAGGCCCAGCAGCATGCCGCCGATGATGGTGGAGCCGGAGCGGCTGGTGCCGGGGATCATGCCCAGGCATTGAACCAGGCCCACCTTGAGCGCATCCAGTGCGCTCATGTCGTCCACGCTCTCCACGCGAGCCTTGGGCTGCGTGCGCTTCTCGGCCCACAGGATGATGAGGCCGCCCACGATGAAGGCGGCGGCCACCACCGGGGCGTTGAACAGATAGCCCTTGATCAGCTTGTAGACCGTCAGGCCCACCAGCGCGGCCGGCAGGAAGCCGATCAGGATGTTGAGCACGAAGCGGCGCTGCTTCTCGCTGTGCGACAGGCCCAGCAGCGCCTCGCGGATGCGGGCCCAGTAGACGATCAGCACCGCCAGGATGGCGCCGCTCTGTATCGCGATGTCGAAGACCTTGGACTTGGCGTCCGTCATGCCCAGTAGGCTGCCGGTCAGGATCAGGTGGCCGGTCGAGGAGATGGGCAGGAATTCGGTCAGGCCTTCGACGATCCCCATGATCGCGGCCTTCAGCAGCAGGATGACATCCACGGTACAGCGGGCCACGAGGGCCAGAGTTGGGCGCAGGGCGCAAGAGCGGCCGCAGTGTAGCCAGCCCGGCCGGCGGCCTGACCGTCGGGCCGTCTGGGGGCCGTCGCGAGCGCGCTGCGGGGCTTGCGGCGGGCTGTCGCATCGCCGCAGGCCCGGCTTGTTGCGTGGACCGGCCTGGGCTTACATTAATGACTCACGGGTCATTAATGCCATGACTGTTGTCGCTCTCACCCGCCAGCGCCGCAAGGAGGCGCGTCCGCAAGAGTTGCTGGACGCGGCGGTGGCGCTGTTCCTCGAAAAGGGCTTCGCCGCCACGCGCAGCGAGGAGGTGGCGGCCCGCGCCGGCGTGTCCAAGGGCACGCTCTACCGTTACTACCCGAGCAAGGAAGACCTGTTCAAGGCGGTGGTGCGCGAGAACCTGTCTGCGCCCATCGCCGAGTCCGCCCAGCTTGCGGCGCAGCACCGCGGTGCGATCGCGCCGCTGCTGCAGCAGATGATGAAGGCCTGGTGGGCGCGGGTGGGCGAGGGCGTGATGGGCGGCATCAGCAAGATCATGCTGGTGGAAGCGCGCAACTTTCCCGAGCTCGCGGCCTTCTATGCGGAAGAGGTGATAGAGCCCTCGCAGGCGCTGCTGAGCCGGCTGGTGGAGCAGGGCGTGCGCAGCGGCGAGTTCCGCGCGGCGCCGGTGGAGGCGGTGGTGCAGATGCTGATCGCGCCGCTGATGCACCTGATGCTGCACGAGCATTCCTTCGGTGCGGTCTGCCGCCCCACGATGAGCGCCGAAGCCCTGCTGGAGGCGCAGATGACGCTGCTGCTGGACGGCCTGCGCGCGCCGCCGGCGGCCTGCGCCGGCAGTGTCGCGGCGGGCGCCTAGAATTTCGGCCGCTCAAGCGTCGATGCACGACCGATTTGGAGAACCAAGAATGAATGTCGAACAGGCCCGCTTCAACATGATCGAACAGCAGATCCGCCCCTGGGATGTGCTGGACCTCAGCGTGCTGGAGTTGCTGCGGGTGGTGCACCGCGAGGACTTCGTGCCGGCCGCGCTGCGTGCGCAGGCCTTCGTCGATGTGGAATTGCCGCTGACGGCGACCCGCCGCATGCTGGCGCCCAAGGTCGAGGCCCGGCTGCTGCAGGAGCTGAAGGTCCAGCGCCACGAGAAGGTGCTGGAGATAGGCGCCGCCACCGGTCACCTGGCCGCGCTGCTGGGTCACAAGGCCCAGCGCGTGATCGCGCTGGAGGCCGATGCCGATCTGGCCGCGCAGGCCAGCGCCAACCTCAAGCGCGCCGGCGTGCTCAACGTCACCGTGCAGAACCAGGACGGCTCGGCCGGCCTGGCGGCCGAGGAGCCCTTCGACGCCATCCTGCTGAGCGGCTCGGTCGCCGAGGTGCCGCAGGCGCTGCTGGCCCAGCTCAAGGTCGGCGGTCGCCTGGCCGCCATCGTCGGCGACCTGCCGGTGATGCGCGCGGTGCTGGTGACCCGCACCGCCGCCGATGCCTGGCAGACCCGCGAGCTGTTCGACACGGTCGCCGGCCGCCTGCCGGGCTTCGCGGAGCATGGGGCGTTCAGCTTCTGAGCCCGTGCCGGGCCGCAGCCTGTCGCCCGAAATGGCGGCTTGCGGCGGCTCCAGGCGCAGGTCGTCGCATGGCTTAGGTCATGCGCGTGCTTTGCCTCTATAACCGCGGCCGCTGAATCAATCACGGCTCCCGCCAAGGAAACCCATGCGCTTTGTCCCTGCTTCCCGCCTGTTCCTGCAACCCCTGGCCCTGGCTGCCGGCCTGCTGCTGGCCGGTGCTGCCCAGGCCCAGAGCCTGCAGGAGCTGTACGACGCGGCCCGCGGCTATGACGCGACCTACCTCGCGGCCCGTGCCACGGCCGAGGCGGCGGCAGCCCGCGTGGCGCAGGCCGAGGCGCTGTTCCGTCCGACGCTGGGCCTGCAGGCCTCGGCCACCGGCACCCGCAACGACGCGCCGGGCGCCGGCCCCACGGTGACCAACCGCACGGTGCAGGCGGGGCTGCAGGGCAGCTACTCGGTCTACAACGCGGCCAACCGGCCCACGCTGGACAAGTCGCAGCGCGGCTACGACGCGGCCCAGGCCGACCTGGACGCTGCCGAGCAGGACCTGATCGTGCGTCTGGCCACCGCCTACTTCAATGTGCTGAACGCGCAGGACACGCTGTCCACCACGCAGGCCAACAAGAAGGCGATCGCGGAGCAGCTGGCCTCGGCCAAGCGCAATTTCGAGGTCGGCACCGCCACCATCACCGACACCCGCGAAGCCCAGGCCAAGTACGACCTGGCCGTGGCCCAGGAGCTGGCCGCGGACAACGACCTGCGCGTCAAGCGCGTGACGCTGGATCAGCTGGTCGGCCGCGTGGGCGTGCAGCCCAAGGGCCTGGCCGTGCCGGTGGCGCTGCCCGCGCTGCCCAGCGACAACATCGACACCTGGGTGGCCACCGCCGAGCAGCAGCACCCCGGCATACGCAAGGCCCGCCTGGGTCTGGAATCGGCGCAGCTGGATACCCAGATTGCCCGCGCGGCCGAGAAGCCCTCGCTGGACGCCAGCGCCTCGCTGGGTGCGCAGAACCTGCACAACAACCTCAGCGGCGCGGCCGCCGCGTCCTCGGGCGTGGGCACGGCCAAGACCGCCAGCCTGGGCCTGACGCTGACCTATCCGCTCTACACCGGCGGCGCCACCCAGGGCCGCATCCGCGAGACCCTGGTGCTGGAGGAAAAGGCCCGCAACGACCTGGACTTCGCGCGTCGCAGCGTCACCGAGGCCACCCGCCAGGCCTTCTTCGGCGTGCAGTCGCTGCGTGCCCAGGTCGGCGCCTACGAGGCCGCCGAGGCCTCGACCAAGCTGGCGCTGGAAGCCACGCAGCTGGGCTACAAGGTGGGCGTGCGCGTGAACCTGGACGTGCTGAACGCCCAGACCCAGCTCTACACCACGCAGCGCGACCTGGCCAAGGCCCGCTACGACGTGGTCGTGAACAGCCTCAAGCTGCGCCAGGCCTCGGGCCAGCTGCGCCCCGAGGACCTCAGCGCGGTCAATTCGCTGCTGACCAAGTAAGCCGCGGCGGCCGCGAGCGCGGCGGGGCTGGGCGAAAATCCGGCCATGCTGTTTCTGCTCTCGCCCGCCAAGTCGCTCGATTACGACACGCCCACGCCGCCGGCCCTGGCGCCGGCCCTGACCGACCCGCAATTCCTCGGTGACAGCCAGGCGTTGATCGAGCTGCTGCGCACCAAGAGCGTGGCCGACATCCGCGCGCTGATGGACCTGTCCGAGCCGCTGGCTCAGCTCAATGTGGACCGTTACGCGGCCTGGCAGCCGCGCTTCACGCCCGAGAACAGCAAGCCGGCGATGCTGGCCTTCAATGGCGATGTCTACGACGGGCTGGACGCCAAGAGCCTGTCCGCCGATGAGCTCGCCTGGGCGCAACAGCATGTGCGCATGCTGTCCGGCCTCTACGGCCTGCTGCGCCCGCTGGACCGCATGCAGCCCTACCGCCTGGAGATGGGCACGCGGCTGAAGAACCCGGCCGGCGCCAATCTGTATGACTTCTGGGGCGACCGCCTGGTCGAGCACCTGAACCGGCTGGTCAAGGCCGAGAAGGCGCCGGTCATCGTGAACCTGGCGTCGCAGGAATACTTCCGCTCCGTGGACCGCAAGACGCTGCAGGCGCGTGTGGTGGAGTGCCAGTTCGAGGACTGGAAGAACGGCCAGTTCAAGATCATCAGCTTCTTCGCCAAGCGTGCGCGCGGCCTGATGGCGCGCTATGCGATCCAGCACCGCATCGAGACGCCCGAGGGCCTCAAGGCCTTCGACCTCGACGGCTACCGCCTCGCGCCCGAGGCTTCCACCGCGGAACGCCTGCTGTTCCGCCGCCAAGCATGAGCCAGCAAATCGTGACCCCCGAACTCTGCGACTGGATTGCCGAGCAGTCGCGGGTCGGCCATCCGGCCGACGCCATCCTGGCGGCCATGCGGGGCAGTGGCTGGGACGAGACCATCGCCCGCCAGGCGCTGGCCCGCGTGCTGGGGCCGGTGGCCGCGCCAGCGGTGGGTGGCGCCGGTACGGTTGCGGCGATGAGCGCCGGCCTGCCCGAGCCCGACCTGGCCGGCAGTCGCCCGGTGCTGGACGCGGGCGACCGCCAGGTCAAGGTCGCGATGGCGCTGCGCCAGCCGCGTGTGGTGGTGTTTGCGGACCTGCTGTCGGTCGAGGAGTGCGATGGCATCGTCGCGCAGGCGGCCAAGCGGCTGGCGCGCTCCGAGACCGTGGCCACCAATGCCGATGGCAGCGAGGTGAACTCGGCCCGCACCAGCGACGGCATGTTCTTCGAGCGCGGCGAAAGCGAGCTGATACGCCGGGTCGAGACCCGCATCGCGACGCTGCTGCGCTGGCCGCTGGACCATGGCGAGGGCCTGCAGGTGCTGCGCTACCGGCCCGGCGCCGAGTACCAGCCGCACTACGACTACTTCGATCCCGGCCATGCCAGCACGCCGTCCATACTCAAGCGCGGCGGCCAGCGCGTGGGCACGCTGGTGATCTACCTGAACACGCCCGAGGCGGGCGGTGCCACCACCTTCCCGGACATCGGCCTGGAGGTCGCGCCGGTCAAGGGCCATGCGGTGTTCTTCAGCTACGACCGGCCGCACCCGGCCACGCAGACCCTGCACGGTGGGGCGCCGGTGCTGGCCGGCGAGAAATGGGTGGCGACCAAGTGGCTGCGCCAGGGCGTGTTCAACTGACACGCCGGGTGGCGCCTCAGTGCGCCATCATCGCGATGCCCAGCAGGCCGATCAGCAGCGCCAGTATCAGCAGCACGAAGTAGCCGACGCTCAGCAGCAGGCCGCGCCAGATGGCGCCGGCTCGGCTCAGCCCGTAGACCCGGCGCAG
Source organism: uncultured Roseateles sp. (assembly GCF_913777145.1). GTDB lineage: Bacteria > Pseudomonadota > Gammaproteobacteria > Burkholderiales > Burkholderiaceae_C > Pelomonas. The sequence goes on along the minus strand of NZ_CAJYPS010000012.1, from coordinate 55,702 downwards.
CGCCAGCGTGCCGTGCCAGAACACCCCTAGCGTCAACAGGCCGTTGGGCAGTCCCGCGTTCGCCGCCAGCAGTGCCAGGAACCACAGGCTGTGGCTGTGCAGCGAGAACACGAAGTGCTCCGCATAGCGACGGCCGCTGCCCGCAAACATCAGCAGCAGCAGGGTCGCGAAGAAAGGCTGGATCGCCAGCATGCCGTAGGGCGCGACCGCCCACAGCTTGGCCTCCCACTGCGCCCGGTTCATGGACTGAGCCTTCTCTATCACCCGGGCCAGCCAGCGCTCGGCGCCGGAGCAGTGGTCGTTCACGTGGTCCAGGTCGCAGTCGGTGGACAGACCCTCCGGGGGAGGCGCTGATGCAGCCCCGGAGGCGGCACCGGCGGCCGCCTTCAGCACGGCCCCGGGCAGCTTGACGCCCTGAGCCTGGGCCTCGCGCTCGGCCTGCGCCAGCGCCTCGGCCGCCGACGCGCGGGCATCCGGGCGCGCGGCGCGTATCGGCTGCCCGTGACCATCGTCGCGCTGCACCAGCGACACCGGCTCGTCCTGCTCCTTGGGCGGGTGGCCGCTGAGCAGGTGGGAGCCCACGAAGAACAGAAAGCTCGCGCTCAGGTAGACCCGCAGCGGCAGCACATAGCGCCGGCGCCGGCCATGGAAATAGGCCAGCGTCAGGTGGCCGGGCAGCATCACCAGCGCCCACAGCGTGCGCCACAGCGGCCCGTCGAAGGCCACGTAATGGCCCACGTACTCGGTCAGCATCTCCCGCACCGAGGGCGGGTGCAGGTCGGTCTCCTGGCCGCAGTGCCCGCAGTAGCGCGGCCGGGCAGCCGGCAGCGTGTAGTGGCAGTTCAGGCAGTAGGGCGAGGGCGGGGCGTGGCCCGCGGTGGCGGCGTGTTCGGTGTCGCTCATGCGCTCAACAGCTTGTGTATGAGTTCGGGCGTGCTGGACGCCTGGTATTTCTTCATCAGCCGGGCGCGGTAGACGTCCACCGTGCGCGGGCTCAGGCCCAGGTGCCGGCCTATCAGCTTGCTGGTGCGGCCCTCGGCCAGCAGCGCGGCGATCTCGCGCTCGCGCGGCGTCAGGTGGGTGGCGATCTGGCGGCGGGCCGACAGGTCCTCGAAGCTCCAGATGCCGCGGGCATGGGGGTCGGCCGGGTCCAGCGCGCGGCCGCTGACATGGCACCAGAACAGCCCGCCATCGCCCAGCCGGCGCATCACGCGGTCATCCGCATAGTGGCCGTCGGCCGCCAGGCTGGCGACGATGCGTTCGCCGGTGCGCTCGAACTCGGCGGCACTGGGGTACATCACCGCAAAGCTCTGGCCCAGCAACTGCTCGCGCCGCGCGCCGAAGATCTGCAGCACGCGTTCGTTGCAGTCGACGATCTGGCGCTGGGCGGACAGCACCAGGCCGATGGGGGCCTGCTGGAAGGCGCTGCGATAGTCCGGGATGACGGGGTCCACTTAGGCGAATTTGCGTAATCGACGGCGGGCGGGGCGCGATAGTACCCTTGCGGCCATTTCAATCCGCGAGGAGACGATCGCATGAACAAGGTGTACCCCAGCGCAGCGGAAGCGCTGCGCGGTGTGGTGGCGGACGGTCAGATGCTGGCCGTGGGCGGCTTCGGCCTCAGCGGCATCCCGGAGGCGCTGATCGCGGCGCTGCGCGACAGCGGCGTCAAGGACCTCACCGTGATCTCCAACAACGCCGGCGTGGACGGCTTCGGCCTGGGCCAGCTGCTGATCACGCGTCAGATCAAGAAGATGATCTCCAGCTACGTGGGCGAGAACAAGGAGTTCGAGCGCCAGTACCTGGCCGGTGAGCTGGAGCTGGAATTCACGCCCCAGGGCACGCTGGCCGAAAAGATGCGCGCCGGTGGCGCCGGCATCCCGGCCTTCTACGTGCGCACCGGTGTGGGCACGATGATTGCCGAGGGCAAGGAAAGCCGCGAGTTCGACGGCCAGACCTACATCCTAGAGAAGGCGCTGGTGCCGGACGTGGCGCTGGTCAAGGCCTACAAGGCCGACAAGAGCGGCAACCTGGTGTTCCGCCGCACCGCGCGCAACTTCAACCCCGCCGCGGCCATGGCCGGCAAGCTGACCATCGTCGAGGTGGAGCACCTGGTGGAGAACGGCGAGATCGACCCGGACGCGGTCCACCTGCCGGGCATCTATGTGCACCGCATCGTCGTGAACGCGAATCCCGAGAAGCGCATCGAGAAGATGACCCTCTCCCCGAAGAAGGAGGCCTGACATGCCCTGGACCCAAGATCAGATGGCCGCGCGCGCGGCCCAGGAGCTGGAAGACGGCTTCTACGTGAACCTCGGCATCGGCATTCCCACGCTGGTGGCCAACCATGTGCCGGCGGACAAGGAAGTCTGGCTGCAGAGCGAGAACGGCATGCTGGGCATAGGCCCCTTCCCGACCGAGGACGAGGTCGACGCCGACCTCATCAATGCCGGCAAGCAGACCGTCACCACCATTCCCGGCTCCAGCATCTTCGGCAGCCACGACAGCTTCGCGATGATCCGCGCCGGCAAGATCAACCTGTCCATCCTGGGCGCGATGCAGGTCAGCGAGAAGGGCGACCTGGCCAACTGGATGATCCCGGGCAAGATGGTCAAGGGCATGGGCGGCGCGATGGACCTGGTCGCCGGCGTGAAGCGCGTCATCGTGCTGATGGAACACGTGGCCCGCAAGAAGGATGGCACCGAGGACCTCAAGATCATCCCCAGCTGCACGCTGCCGCTGACCGGCGTGGGCGTGGTGGACCGCATCATCACCGACCTGGGCGTGTTCGACGTGACCCCTGAGGGCTTGCGCGTCGCCGAGCTGGCCGAGGGCGTGACGCGCGAGTTCGCGCAGAGCAAGACCGGCGTGCCGCTGCTCTGAGCCCGGTCCGGCCGTCATGGCCCGCAAGACCTGGCCCCGCTCCTGGCCCCGCTCAGGCGGGGCTTTTTTCTGGGCCGACCGGCTCTGCCTAAGATGCGGCCATGCGAGCACTCCTTACCCGGCGGCCGACCGCCGTCTCCCTGAGCGTGGCGCTGCTGGGCCTGGCGCTGTCGGGCCCGGCCGCGGCGCTGGACCAGCCCGAGGCCGCCACCCGGCGCGCGGCCAAGCAGGACCAGCTGCAGGCGCCGGCCCGGCGCTTTGCGGTCTCGGCCGCCAACCCGCTGGCGGTGGATGCCGGCGTCGAGATCCTCAAGGCCGGCGGCTCGGCCTTCGATGCGGTGGTGGCGGTGCAGGCAGTGCTGGGCCTGGTGGAGCCGCAGTCCAGCGGCATCGCGGGCGGCGCCTTCCTGCTGCACTGGGATGGCCGCCAGGTGCAGGCCTGGGATGGCCGCGAGACCGCGCCCGCCGCGGCCACGCCCGAGCTGTTCCTGCAGCCCGACGGCCGGCCGCTGCCCTTCCGGGACGCGGTGATGAGCGGCCTGTCCACCGGCACGCCCGGTGTGCTGGCCATGCTGGCGGCCGGCCACCAGGCCCACGGTCGCCTGCCTTGGGCACGCCTCTTTGAGCCGGCCATCCGGCTGGCGACCCAGGGCTTTGCGATCAGCCCGCGCCTGCACGACCTGTTCGCCGCCGAGGCCGCGCTGCGCCGCGACCCCCAGGCCGCGAGCTACTTCTTCGACGCGGACGGCGCACCCAAGCCGGTGGGCACGGTGCTGAAGAACCCGGCCTATGCGGCGGTGCTGCGCGCGGTCGCGCGCGACGGCGTCAAGGCCTTCTACGAGGGCGCCGTGGCCGAGGACATCGTGCGCCGCGTGCAGGCCCAGGCCCGCCCGGGCCAGCTCACGCGGGCCGATCTCGCCGGCTACCGCGCGCTGCAGCGCCCGCCGCTGTGCAGCGACTGGCGTGACTGGCGCGTTTGCGGTTTCGGTCCGCCCAGCTCGGGCCAGCTCACCGTGATGCAGATCCTGGGCCTGCTGGACACCCAGCCGGCCGCCCGCGCGGCGCACGGTCTGGGGGCCGACTGGCTGCATGCGTACGCCGAGGCCGCCAAGCTGGCCTTTGCGGACCGGGCCGAATACGTCGCCGACCCGGCCTTCGTCAGCGCGCCCGGTGGAGACTGGCACAACCTGCTGGCGCCCGACTACCTGCGCGAGCGTGGCCGCCTGATCGGCGAGCGCGCGATGGCCAGCGCCAGCGCCGGGCGACCGGGCGGCGTGAAGCAGGCCTATGCGGCCCAGCCCGAGCAGGTCGAGCACGGCACCAGCCAGGTCAGCGTGGTCGACGCCCAGGGCCATGCGGTATCCATGACCACCAGCGTGGAGTCCGCCTTCGGCAGCCGCGTGATGAGCGATGGCGGCACTGGCCTGGCCGGCGGCTTCTTCCTGAACAACCAGCTGACCGACTTCTCATTCACGCCGGTCGGTGCCGACGGCCGCCCGGTGGCCAACCGCGTGGAGCCCGGCAAGCGCCCGCGCTCCAGCATGGCACCCACGCTGGTGTTCGACCGCCAGGGCCGCCTGCTGATGGTCGGCGGCTCGCCGGGCGGTGCGGTCATCATCCATTACGTCGCCAAGCTGCTGACCGGCACGCTGGCCTGGGGCCTGAGCGCGCAGCAGGCGGTGGACCTGCCCAACTTCGGCGAATTCAACAGCGGCAGCCTGCTGCTGGAGCCCGGCACGCTGGATGCTGACGGGCTGGCGGCGCTGCGTGCGCGCGGTCATCGCGTGGTGGAGACCGATCTCACCAGCGGTCTGCAGGTGCTGATGCGCGTGCCGGGCGGCTGGGTCGGGGGCGCGGACCCGCGCCGCGAGGGCGTGGTCCGCGGGGAGTGAGGCGCAGCGCGCCTCAGCGGCGACGCAGCGAGATCAGTGCCTGCAGCGCCAGCAGCGCGTACAGCACACCACTCCAGATCTCGTAGGGCAGGCCCAGCAGCCGGTAGGCGGCGGCCTCGGCGCAGCCGGCGGTCACCATGAAGACCGGCGGCCAGCGCTCCTCCAGGTCCAGCGCGCCCAGGATGCGGTCCGCCAGGCCCATCGCGCAGCTCTCGGTCTGCGCGGCCACCTCGTGCTGATAAACCGCGGCGGCGATGCCCGCCACGCACAGCAGCAGCACCAGCGCCAGCGCACCGCGCCGCAGCGGCCGGCTGGCCTGGGCCAGCCAGCCCAGCAGCGCGAAGCCGCCTATCAGCAGATAGATGCCGCGCTGCAGCACGCACCAGGGGCAAGGCTTGACCCCGAACTGGTGCTGGGCGATCAGCGCGACGCCCACCGCGCCCCAGCTCAGCACGGTCAGCGCCAGCAGGGCGCCGGCGCCGGGCGACTTGAGGTTGAGGGCCATCAGTCGGCGATCTCGGCGATCAGCTCGATCTCGACGCAGGCGCCCATGGGGATCTGGGCCACGCCGAAGGCGCTGCGCGCATGCTTGCCGGCTTCGCCCAGCACGGTGGCGAACAGCTCGGAGCAGCCGTTGGTGACCAGGTGCTGCTCGGTGTAGTCGGGCGTGCTGTTGACCAGGCTCATCACCTTCACGATGCGCTTGACCTTGCCCAGGTCGCCGGTGGCGGCCTGCAGCGTGCCCAGCAGGTCGATCGCGATCGCACGCGCCGCGGCCTGGCCGGTGGCGGTATCGGTGTCGCGGCCCAGCTGGCCCACCCAGGGCTTGCCGTCCTTCTTGGCAATGTGGCCCGACACGAACAGCAGGTTGCCGCTGCGCACAAAGGGTTGGTAGGCGGCGGCCGGCACGGCCAGCGGCGGGAGCGTGATGCCCAGCTCGTCGAGCTTGGCCTGGATCGCAGAAGTGCTCATAAGAGATGCGCGATGGCGCCTGCAAAAAAACCGCGGCATCCTACACCTGGGCCCCGCACCGCACGGGGCCAATGGGGATGGCCGTGGGCGAGGACGCGACGCGTGGACGACCCGCGTGGGCCGCTTGGGCCTGCGTGCCGGTGCTGGCCTGGCTGGCGGGTCTGGCGTGGCTGCATCAGCAGGCCGAGCTGCCGAGCGGCGCGGCCCTGATGGCGTTGGGGGCGAGCGCTCTGCTGTTGCTGGCCGCGAGCGCTTGGCTGATGGCGCGCACCCGACCGCGGGCGGGCGTTGTGCTGCTGGCCTTGTCCCTGGGCCTGCTGGCCTTCGCGCAGGCGGGCTGGCGTGCGCAGCTGCGGCTGGCCGAGGAGCTGGCGCCGGCGTGGGAGGGACGGGATCTCGTGCTCAGCGGCCGGGTGGATTCGCTGCCGGTGACGGTGAGCGGCCTGGGCGGGCGCAGCGGCTGGCGCTTCGAGTTCGAGGTGGAAGGGCGCGAACCCGCCGGCCCGGGCCTGGCGCCTGCCGTGCCGGCGCGGCTGCTGCTGGCGGTCTACGACGGGCCGGCGCCCACCGCGGGCGAGCGCTGGCGCCTGGTTGTGCGTCTGAAGCGGGCCCATGGGCTGGTCAACCCGGGCGGCTTTGACGGCGAGCTGTGGCTGTTCGAGCAGGGCTTGCGCGCCACTGGCGTGGTGCGGCCGGGCCAGGCCCAGCGCCTGTCGGTCGAACCCTGGTGGGGGCTGGATGCGGCTCGGCAGCGCCTGCGTGCCGCCATCGCCGCCCATGTGGCCGAGCCCACGCGGGCCGGCGTGCTGGCCGCGCTGAGCCTGGGCGACCAGGCGGCGATCACGCCGGCGGACTGGGCGCTGTTCCGCGACACCGGCGTGGCCCATTTGCTGAGCGTCAGCGGCCTGCATGTGACGCTGTTCGCCTGGCTGGCCGGCGGCCTGATCGCCCGGGTCTGGCGGCTCGCGCCGGCGCTGTGCCTGCACTGCCCGGCGCCGTGGGCGGCACGCTGGGGCGGCGTGGCGGCGGCCTGGGCCTATGCAGCGTTTTCGGGCTGGGGCGTGCCGGCGCAGCGCACCGTCTGGATGCTGGTGGCGGTGGCGCTGCTGCGCAGCCTGGGCCTGCGCTGGCCCTGGCCGCTGGTGCTGGGCGCGGCGGCGCTGGTGGTGACCGTGGCCGACCCCTGGGCACTGCTGCAGGCGGGCTTCTGGCTGTCCTTCGGCGCGGTGGCGCTGCTGATGGCCGGCGGCGAGCCGCCCGCCCAGGGCTGGCGCGATCAGCTGCGGGCGGGCCTGCGCACCCAGCTGGTGGCCACGCTGGGTCTGGCGCCGCTGAGCCTGATCTGCTTCGGCCAGTGGTCGCTGGTGGGGCTGCTGGCCAATCTGCTGGCCATCCCGCTGGTGAGCTTTGTGATCACGCCGCTGGCGCTGCTGGGCGCGTTGTGGACGCCGCTGTGGAGTCTGGCCGGCGCGCTGGTGTCGGTGCTGATGGACTGGCTGCAACTGCTGGCGGTCTGGCCGCAGGCGGTGTGGTGGCCGCCGGCCGCACCGCCGTGGGCGCAAGGCCTGGCCCTGTTGGGGGCGCTGCTGCTGTCGCTGCGCCTGCCCTGGCGGCTGCGTGGTGCAGGCCTGTTGATGCTGGTGCCGCTGTTGTGGCCGGTGGTGGCGCGGCCGCCGCCGGGCGAGTTCGAGCTGCTGGCGCCCGACATCGGCCAGGGCAATGCGGTGCTGGTGCGCACCGCCGGCCATGCGCTGCTGTTCGATGCCGGGCCGGTCTATGCGCCCGGAGCAGATGCCGGCGAGCGGGTGCTGCTGCCGCTGCTGCGCCGCCTGGGCCAGCCGCGGCTGGACCTGCTGGTGCTGAGCCATCGCGACAGCGATCACGTCGGTGGCGCGGCCGCGCTGTTGCGCGGGCTGGCCGTGGGCGGGCTGCTGAGTTCGCTGGAGCCCGGCCACCCGCTGCTGCGTCTGGCCGCTGTCGCGCAGCGCTGCGAGGCCGGCCAGCGCTGGCAGTGGGACGGCGTGGTGTTCGAGTTGCTGCATCCGCTGGCCAAGGATTACGGCCGGCTGCGCGAGCCCAATGCGCTGTCCTGCGTGCTGAGCGTGCGCTCGGCGTCGGGGCAGCGCGCGCTGCTGCTGGGCGATCTGCCCGCGGTGCAGGAGCTGGCGCTGCGCCAGCGCGAGCCGGACCTGCGGGCCGACTGGCTGCTGGTACCGCATCACGGCAGCCGCAGCTCATCCAGCAAGGACCTGCTGGACGCGGCTGCACCACGGCTGGCGCTGGTGCAGGCGGGCTACCGCAACCGCTATGGCCATCCGGCGCTGACGGTGCTGGCGCGTTACCAGGCGGCCGGCATCACGGTGCTGGCCAGCCCGGCCTGCGGCGCCTGGCGCTGGCAGACGCCGGCCGAACCCGGCGTGCAGGGCTGCGAGCGCCCGCGCCAGCCGCGCTACTGGCGCGACCGGCCCGGGCCCTGGGAGGCGGGAGGGCCAGCGGCGGACGAGATGGGCGAGCCGCTGGGCCCCTGGCCGGAGGAGCGCGACGCGCTGCCGCCCTGAGGCTTCAGGCCTGAGGTGCGGCCTGACGACGCCGACGTGCCACGCCGGCCAGCGTGGCCAGGCCCAGTGCCTGCAACAGCAGCGTGGCCGGCTCGGGCACGGCGCTGACGGAGATGTTGTCCACCATCACGTCGAAGCTGATGGGGTTGTAGGCCCAGCCCGGCTTGGCCGTCGTGAAGGCGATCTGGTCCACGCCCTTGAGGATGTCGGCAAAGCTCACGCCCTCGGGCAGCACGTCCTCGCCGGTCTCGGGGTCGAAGGCGCCCAGACCATGCCAGCCCGGTTGCAGCGTGCTGGACAGCGGGTTGGCGATGGTGGCGCTCATGTGCTGCCAGCCCTGCCCGATGGTGAGGCTGCCCAGGTTGATCCAGACCGCCGAGTACGGCATGCCATCGACGGCGCGGTCGTAGTCGCGCAGTTCCAGTATCAGGTCGCGCTCCGGCGGCACCGTCAGCTCCTCGCCGGGAGTGCGCATCTCCAGCACGTTGATGTCGATGCCGAAGCTGAGCGATCCGCCCTGCGAGAAATCGCCCGTGAAAGCGGCGTTGCTGCTGTTCACGAAGGTGATGTTGTGCGTCGTGAACTGCGTGCGGTAGACCGGGTTGCCCAGGCTGGTGTCGATGTTGGAGTAGAGGCCGTCCCAGTGGCCTTCCCAGCCCTGGGTGCCGTTGGAGAAGTCCACCACAGCGTTGTGGCTCTGGGCCTGGGCGCCGAGGGTGCCGGCCAGCAGCGCGAGGGTGAGGGCGGTTTGGGCGAGGGTGCGCATGTCGGAGGTGTGGGAAGAGAAGACCTGGCCATGCTAGGGAGAGGGGGCGCCCGCAATCCTGATGAAAGTCTGATGAACAGCCCCACGGGTCAGGTCTTGCCAAACGCTGCGGTCACCGGCAATCGCGCAGGCGGGGTATGCGTGCGAATAGCCTGCTGGGCCAGGCGACGCAATCGGTCCAAAGACCGATGACGCGGCCTGGCCACGCCGTGGGCTAAGGCGAGCGTGGCGGACTTCTGACGCGATTTCTGCGGGCATTCCCGCGGTTTGGTCACATCTCTGTCAGAGGTACTGCGCGTTTCCCCGCGGGACGGTGGGGGCCGCTGTGCCTGTGCAGGTTCGCTCATGGATTGCCCTGAGTTGGAGTGGCGTGCCCGGCTCGCAACCATGCGGCCGCGCCACGAGGCCAGGGCATGGCTGTCGCGCTGCGCTGCTTACCAACCCTCCCAAGGAACCGTGATGAACCTCTTTGCTTTGACCCGCCTGGGTCTGCTGCTGGCCGGCGGCTGCGTGACCGCTCTTGTGCAGGCCCAGTCCCTGCCAACCCAGGGCACCTGGACCACCACGCTGCAGGCCCGCGACCTGGACGGCAATTTCGCGAACGGCGCCGAGGCCTACTACGACACCGTGCTCAAGATCACCTGGCTGGCCAACGCCGACCTGGGCCTGGGCTCGGCCTACGCCAACTTCGAGGACCAGCCCGGCGCCGTCACCTGGGCGGACGCCAAGACGCTGGTGGCCGACTTCAACCTGGGGGGCGTGACCGGCTGGCGCCTGCCCACGGTGGCGCCCATCAACGGCGAGAGCTTCCAGTACTACGACCCCAACGACTACTGGACCGGCCAGCGCGACCAGGGCTACAACATCGTCAGCCCCAACAGCGAACTGGCCCACATGTTCCATGTGACGCTGGGTAACAAGAGCATCCTGGACACCTCGGGCAACGACCAGGAGGGCTTCGGCGTCAGCAACCAGGGGCCGTTCAGCAATCTGTCCTCCGGCAACGCCTACTGGTTCGGCACGCGCTTCCTGCAGAACCCCGACGACCCGCGTTATCCGCAGAACCGCGTGTGGCTGTTCTACCCGGCCTTCGGCTCCCAGGGCTTCGCCAAGGACACCAACGGCCTGCTGGTCTGGGCGGTGCATGACGGTGACGTGGGCACGGCGCTGTCGCCGGTGCCGGAGCCGTCCAGCCTGGCGCTGATGCTGGCGGGCCTGGGCGGCACGCTGATGCTGGCACGGCGCCGCCGCCGCAACTGAGCGCAGCCCTCAGGCCGGCAGCACCTGGTCCAGCGGCTCGGCGCGAGAGAACAGCCAGCCCTGGGCCAGCTCTATGGGCCAGCCCGCCAGCACGGCCTGCTGGCTGGCGGTCTCGACGCCCTCGGCCAGCACGCGGCTGCCCAGTTCGCGCAGGCGGTGCACGGTGTCGGCGATGGACTGCTGCACCGGCGCGTCGGCCTCGACCTGGCGCACGACGGTGATGCACAGCTTCACGATCTCCGGGCGCAGCGCCTGCACCGTGTCCACGTCGGCGAAGCCGCAGCCGGTGTCGTCCAGCACCAGGCCCACGCCCAGCGCCCGCAGCGCCTGTACGGCCTGTTGCAGCGGCGGGAGCTGGTCCAGCGGCATGTGCTCGGTGAGTTCGATCAGCACCTCGGGGCGGCCGCTCAGCGGCAGCTCGGTGGCGGCGCGTGCCAGCGTCTGCGGCCCGAGGTTGATGGTCAGGAACTGGCCGGCCGGGATGCGGCCACGGCTGCGCTCCAGCGCCAGCCGCGCACACAGCAGCTCCAGCTCGGCCTCGCGTGCGGCGCCGAACAGGCGGTCCGGCTGCTCCAGCGGCGAGCCGGCCGGCCCGCGGGACAGGGCCTCGTAGCCCATCACCCGGCCGCTGCGCAGCGCCACGATGGGCTGCAGCAGCGTGCGTATGCCGTCACGCTTGATCAGCTCGTCCAGCTCGGCGTTCGCTGCATGGTGACGCTGGCCCGGCAGTCGCCAGGCCTGGGGCGGCAGCGTGCTGAGGTGCTCGTGCAGCCAGCCGGCCAGCGTGGCGTCGTGCGGGGCGCGGGCCAGCGGCTCGGGCACGGGCAGCACCTGCACCACGCTGTGCACCAGGCGCCAGCCCTGGCCGAAGATGCGCACCAGCACCTGGTCGGTCAGTGCCCTGGCGGCCTCGACGATGGCCTGCCAGGTCTCGGCCGACTCGCGCGGCAGGCCGTCGGTGCGTTCGCGGAACAGCACGCCCCAGCGACCGGGCTGCTGCAGCGTGAGCAACTGCTCGTGCCGGGCCAGCAGGTGGGCGCTCATGTCCTGCAGATCCTGCTGCAGCTCGCTCAGCGCACGACGCACCACCTCCACACCCAGCACGGCCCGCATGGGCTCGAGGTCGCGCAGAGCGACCGCGAGCAGGGCCGCACCGCTTGCCGCCTGGGCGCCGTTTTCGGACATCTCAGGCATGGGCGAGTAGCGGGACGGCGGCCCAGCGCTGGGCGGTCGGTGCGGCGGCCGGGGCTGCAGGCTGCGGGCCCAGGTCGAGCTGGAAGGTGCTGACCAGCTGGGCCAGCTGCGCGGCTTCCTCGCGCAGCTCGTCGGCGGCCGAGGCGCTCTGTTCCACCAGCGCCGCGTTCTGCTGCGTGGCCTCGTCGAGCTGGGAGATGGCCGCGCTGACCTGGGTGATGCCGGTGGTCTGCTCGGTGGTGGCGTCACTGATGCCGGTGATCAGCGTGGCCACGCGCTGCACCTGGGCGACGATGTCGGTCATCGCACTGCCGGCCTGGTGCACCAGGCGGGAGCCGTCTTCCACGCGGGCGACGCTGCTGTCGATCAGGCCGCGGATCTCGCTGGCCGCGCCGGCGCTGCGCTGGGCCAAGCGGCGCACCTCGCCGGCCACGACCGCGAAACCGCGCCCCTGCTCGCCGGCGCGGGCCGCCTCGACCGCCGCATTGAGCGCCAGCAGATTGGTCTGGAAGGACAGGCTGTCGATGACGCCGATGATGTCGGCGATACGGCGCGAGCTGGCGGTGATCTCGTCCATGTGGGCCACCGCGCGGGTCACGACCTCGCCGCCCTGTTGCGCCGCGGCGCTGGCCGAGCCGGCCAGTTGCGCCGCCTGGCGGGCGGCCTCGGCATTGCCCTGCACGATGTCTGTCATCTGAGCCATCGCGGCGGAGGTCTGCTCCAGGCTGGCGGCCTGGGCCTCGGTACGCTGCATCAGACCGGCATTGCCTTCGGCGATGCCGTGCGAGCCGGCCGCGATGCTCTCGGACGCATGGCGCACCTGACCGACGATGCGCGAGAGGCTGCGGCGCATGGTGGTCAGCGAGCCCGCCACGCTGTCGTCCAGCGCATGCTCGCTGCCGGGCAGGCAGCGCAGGTTGCCATGCGACACGCGATGGGCGGTGGCGGCCAGATCGTCGGGCTCGGCGCCCAGCTCGCTCAGCAGGCTGCGGGTCACGCGCCAGGCGGCCAGGCCGCCGACGACGATGGCCGCCGCCAGCGCGCCCAGCATCACGCCCAGGAAGCGGCTGGCCTCGGTGCGCGCGGTCTTCTCCTCGGCGCGCAGCCGGGTTTCCTCGAAGTCGATCAGGCGGTTGATCGTGGCCAGCCACTGCACGTACTGCGGCTTGGCCTGCTGCCACAGCGTCTGGCGGGCCGCCGCGTCGTCGCTGCCGCCGGTCTGCTCGATCAGGCGCTGCGTGGTGGCGACCGCCTGGCTCTCGGCCTCGCGTATCGCCTGGTAGAGCGGGGCCAGCTCGGGGCTGGCGCCCTTGGCCGTGATCATCTGCTCCAGCGGCGCCGCGGATTCGGCATAAAAGCGCGCCAGCGCCTGGATGTGCTCCACCTCCTGCTGGCGGTCGGCCGCATTGCCGGCCAGCACCAGATCGCGCACCGCGATCGCGCGGTCATGGGCCGAGCCGCGGAAATTGATCGCGTAACGCTGTATGGGCGCGTTGTGCGTGCTGTTGGCGTCCAGTGCCGCCTCGATGCCGCGCACATTGAAAACAGCCAGGGCCGTCACCGCCACCATGATGGCCAAGACCAGCCCGAAGCCCGCATACAGGCGCCGCGCCACGCTCATTCCTGAAAACATGATTACCTCCGGCTCGAATGATGTTTTCTTTATTTTCTTTGGGGCGACCTGGCGATGATTTTGTATTTGATGATGCCCGCCATAAGAAAGCTCAATATGCGCGAGGCGGCGCGGGTGCGCATCTCTCAAAAGTTCAGGTGGGGCCCTGTTAAAGGTGGGCCATGGAGGCGCCCGTCCCATCGCGGGCCGGTTGGGTGTGAGTTAATGCTCGACTGGTTAATCTGGATTTTCGATGAGCCTGCGTGGATGTGGCAGGCGCGGGCGAGTCGCCCTTCCTGAATATTCAATATTCAGGAATGCAGTGTTTTGAAAATCAATCAAGGGTGCGCCCATACCCCCGTTCCCGCGCGGGGATGGGTTTTTGAGGCAGGCTTGCCCGACTCAGGAGGCCGCTTGGCGCCGGGCGCGTACCGCGCGCCCCAGCTCGATGACACTCATCGCGTAATAGCTGGACCAGTTGTAGCGGGTCAGGGCATAGAAATTGGCCGTGCCCGCGTAGTACTGCGGCGCGGCGGCGCCGTTCTGCAGTTCGATCAGCGCCAGCGGGCCGGCGTGCAGTTGTCCGGCTTCCGACAGCACCGCGCCGGCCGCCGCGAACTGTGCGGCGGTGAAGCTGGGCAGGATGTCGGCGGCCAGCAGGCGCGCGCGCTGGGCCGTGTCCACCGGCACGGCCACCGTGTAGTGGGTCAGCATGCCCGGCTGCCAGCCGTGCTGCACCAGGAAGTTGGCGACCGAGCCGATGGCGTCGGCCGGGTTGTTGATCAGGTCGATGTGGCCGTCGCCGTCAAAGTCCACCGCATGGCGGCGCCAGCTGCCCGGCATGAATTGCGGCAGGCCCAGCGCGCCGGCGTAGCTGCCTCGCACCGCCGTGGGGTCCAGGTCTTGCTCGTGGCACAGACGCAGGAAGTCGGCCAGCTCCTGGCGGAAGAAGGCCTGGCGCTCGGTGGCGCGCGGATGCTGGCTGGGGAAGTCGAAGGCCAGCGTGGCCAGCGCGTCCAGCACCTTGAAGCCGCCGGTCACGCGGCCGTAGAAGGTCTCCACGCCGATGATGCCCACGATGATCTCGGCTGGCACACCGTAGCGCGACTCGGCCCGGGCCAGCGCGGCCGCGTTCGCGTCCCAGAACGCGGCGCCTGCGTCTATGCGCTTGGGCTCCACGAAGCGCTCGCGGTAGGCGCTCCAGTTCTTGGCCGTGCCGCTGACCGGCGGCAGGATCAGCTGCTTCACGCGGGTCAGGTCTTGCGCGGCGGTCAGCTGGGCCGACAGCATGCCCACATCCCAGCCCTCGGCCTCGGCCAGTTCGCGGGCGAACAGCAGCACGTCAGCGCGCGGGCCCAGGGGCTGGCTGGCCGGTGCGGGGGGCGAAGCATGGCGAGGCTTGTGGTGGGGAGGCTTGGTCGACGCTGGCCAGGCCGCGGTGCAGACGGCCGTGAGCAGCAGAGCTGCGCCTAAGGCCGGGGGGATACGGGTCATCGCATTTCGAATTGGAACTCTTGCACGAATATATGGTCTCCCGGGCAGCGGTAGCCGCCCAGGGCCTGGTAGACCGCCGCGCGAAGGCGCATCTGGCTGGCGGGCGTCATGCGTTCGGAGCGCTCCTTAAGCTCCAGCCTGACGGCGACCGGGCGGCCGTCGCGAACCTCGGTGGTCGTTTCGTACAGGAATGTCCCGCGACCGGAAATGGACTCCAGCCCCTCCAGCACGGCTGTGTCCGGTTTAGGCATGGCGGAGCACACCATGGCTGGTCGCCCCGGCTCTATCGTTGCCTGAACGAGTGACTCCGGCCCGCGGACTTTGAGCCTTGCAAGCGTCGCCTGTGGTGGCGCGACTTTGGGCACGACGGTTTTCGGGGTTTCCTTCTGGGCATTCAGGAAGCTGGTGATCTGCGCGCCGCTGTCCTGCAGCAAGGTTTGCAGCAGGTCTTCTGACGCCGCCACCGCTGCCGCAGTGGCCTCCGCCTGGCCTGGGCAGCGCTGGTTCCATTGCGCCTTCGCCGCGTCAAGGTCGGGCTTTGCACCGACCGCCCCGAGCATTTCTCGGATGCGCGCAAAGGCCAGGCCTGATGGGGGCGAGAAGTAGGCCATGCGCTGGAGGTTGGGGCCCCACAGGCCGACGGCTTCGCGTACGAGCATCTGCGGATGACAGCTTGCCAGCGTGAGTGGCTGGGCCATTTGCGCCGCCATCCAGGCCGAGAGGCCCTGGCCATCTGTCTCGTTGATGGCCGCCCGCACGCTGTCATCCGCAAGCAAGGCGGCGACCACATCGGCGTAGCCCCACAGCGCGGCATTGATCAGTGGCGTGCGCCACAGCTCGTCGCGGGCGGTCAGCGCGGGCTGCCCGGGGGCTTTGGCAATGAGCGCCGAGATGGCGTCGGCCGCCTTCTTCTCGGCATTGCGCTGGCTGTCCCACTGGCCGTCGGCAGTTGCCTGGGTGAGCGCGCCCAGCGAGCGGACCTGCTCCTGAACGGACAGGTCTTGCGCGGCGGTCGCCGGCTGGGCGTGGGCTTGAAGCGTTAGGAGGGTGGTAAAAACGATGGGCAAGTGACGGGATGCGATGCGGTGCATGGGCGGCGGGTATGACTGAGAGTTAACGCTTTCGAGCGAGGGCTCGCGCTTGCGGGCCGGGGTGTGCCTCGGCCCGACAGGCGCTCCGTTCAGCGCGGCTGATGTTGGCCCAGCGGCCCGGCATTCAGCCCTCGTGCTAACCCGGGAATCAGTTGAGCCCGTGTGGGTGCGGGCAGCCTGAGCGACGCCACGCCCAGCACTACGAGGCCCACGGCGCCCGGCATGCGAGTGCTGGCTAGCGCCCTGCCGATGTGAGGTGGCGAAGCTTTCGCGCGCAGGACAGGATCTCCCGGGCTATCGTGGCGATGGGCGCCGGTGTGCGCCGCCCATAGCGCAGCTCGTCCAACTGGCGCAGCAGCCGGGCCAGCTCCGCGCTCTGCGCGCCGTAGCGGTGCTCGATAAGCGCCGCCCAGGTGCGCGGGGTCTGCCCGTCGTGGGCTGGCAGCTGCAGGCGGATCAGCTCGGCCACCAGTTCTGCACGCAGCCGGCTCCAGGCATCCCGTGGTCGGGCCTGCCAGCGCAGCCAGGCCGCGCCGGCCAGGGACGCGACCAGGATGACGCCCGCCAGCACCTGGCCCAGCGCGGCCCAGTCGGGGCGTGCCACGCCCAGGCCCTTGAGCAGGTCGAACTGGTTCTGGCGCGAGTAGTTCAGCACCCATTGGGCCCAGCGGTTGTCCAGTGTCTCCCAGGCGCCGCGCAGCGCGCGCCACAGCGTGGGGTTGAGCTGGCCGATCACCCCCGGCGCCGGGCGCAAGGCCTGACCCTGGACGACGCGGTTGGGCGCCACCGCGGCCGTGGGGTCGGCGCGGCGCCAGCCCCGGCCTGGCGTCCAGTATTCCACCCAGGCATGGGCCTGGGCGTTGCGGACCACGTAGTAGCCGTCCTGCGGTTCTGCATCCCAGCCCTGGAAGCCGGTCACCAGCCGCGCCGGGATGCCCATGGCCCGCATTACCACGACGAAGGCGGACGCGAAGTGCTCGCAAAAGCCCAGGCGCCGGTCCAGCCAGAACTCGTCGATCACATGGGGCGAGTCCTCGCCATAGCGGCCCGGCGCCAGCGTGTAGGTGAAGTCGGCGCTGCGTATGTGCTGCAGCACCGCCTGCACCAGGGCCTCCACATGCTCGGCCGGCCCCAGCGAGCGAAAGCGTGGCTGGCTCGCGAGCGTCTGGGCCCAGGCCAGCGTACGCGGGTTGAGGCCGGGCGGCAGCTCCAACTCGGCCGCCAGCTGCACGCCGCGGCGTTCGAGGCCGGCCTGCCAGCGCGGGTGCGCCTCGGCGGTAAGGCGCAGCCGCTCGGTGATGGGCCGGGGCGCGCTCCATTGCAGCTCGGGGCTGCGGGTCAGCGTGAGGTCGGGCAGGGACAGCGGGCTGCCCACCGCGCCCGGGCTCATTTCCAGCAGCGGCAGCACGGGGATGCGCAAGGGCTCCAGTGTCAGCTCGTAGCGCAGCGCGGGGCCGGGCAGTTGCAGCCGGTCCTGGCCGCGCATCCAGTTCTGGGCGGGCGAGGGCGCGCGCCAGGTCTTGCCATCGAAGCGGGTCAGCACCGGGCCACGGAAGTAGCGCTGTTCGGGCGGCGGCGGCGCGCTGCCGTCCAGAAAACGCAGCCGCATCGCGATGCCGTCATCGTTGGCGATCTCGCTCATCGCGCCGAAGTCCAGCTGGTTGGACAGACCGGTGCGGCCCACGGCGTCGCTGGGCACGCCCCACAGCGGCGCGATGCGCGGGAACAGCAGGAACAGCGCCACCATCACCGGCAGGCCCAGCGCCGTGGTGCGGGCCGCGTGCGTGGCGGCCACACGAAGGCTGGCGCTGGGCCCGGGCATCTGGGCCAGCACCAGCGCGGCCAGCAGGCCCCACACGGCCCCCAGCATCCACAGGCCCACCAGCAGCGACTGCGAATACAGGAACTGGGCCAGCACCAGGAAGAAGCCCAGGAAGAACACCACATAGGCATCGCGCCGCGCGCGCAGCTCCAGCGTCTTCAGCGCCAGCAGCACCACCAGCAGCGTGATGCCGGCCTCGCGGCCCAGCAGCGTGCGGAAGTTCAGCCAGGTCAGGCCGCTGTACAGCGCCAGCACGGCCAGCAGCAGCCAGCGGCCGGGCAGCGGGCGCTGGCGCCAGCTCAGCCAGCCGCGCCAGGCGATCACCAGCGCCGCGATGGCGCCGGCCCACCAGGGCAGATGGCCCAGGTGGGGGGCGATGACGGCGGCGATCAAGGCCAGCAGGAACAGGCTGTCCCGGGTGTCGCGGGTGAGCCGCTGCGGCAGGGGGGAGCGAGGCTTAGCCATGGCGGGCGAGGGCCTGCAGGCAGGCCAGCTTGTGTTGCAGGCCCAGAGCCGGCGCCAGTGCCTGGCCGGGCAGGCGCAGACCGTAGGGGCGGCCGGCTCGGTCGGCCGCCAGCACCCAGGCGGTCAGGCGGGCCAGCCGTGCCTCGATGTCGCGGCCGGCGCTGGCTTCCCACAGCAGCCACAGCTCGTGGGCGGGCGGCGCCTCGGTGTCGCGCACCCAGGGCGGCAGGCCGGCCTCCAGCGCGCTCACGGACTTGCGCCACAGCACGGCGCGCAGTGTGTCGCCGCGCCGGTAGGCCCGCACGCCGGCGAAGTCGCTGCCGCCCGCCTGGGCCGGTGCGCTGCCGCTGGTGGCGGCATCGCCGGCCTCGGGCTGGGTGGGGAAGGGGGGCGGCGGCTGCTCGGCGCGGGGGTAGACCCACACCGTGCTGGCGGGCCGCCAGTAGCTCCAGGCGCGGAACAGACCCAGCGGGAAGCGGGTGGACAGCTGCAGCGTGGGCAGGGCCCTCAGGCCGCGCTGTTCGGCCGGCAGGCGCAGCGTGAGCTGGGCATGGCCGCGCGCGGGCACGTCCACCCAGGCGGGCTGGCTGAGGCTGCCGTCGGTCAGCTGCGCCTGCACCGCCAGGCCATGGCGGGCCGCACCGGGGTTGTGCAGGCGCAGCGCCAGCGGGTAGTCGTCGCCCGCGTGCACGCCCTCGGGCGGCTTGAGGTCCAGTTGCAGGCCGCGCAGATTGGCGTGCGTGGTGTGCATGGAGGCCAGGCCCGCGCCGGTCAGCGCAAAGGTCAGTGCATAGCCCAGGCTCAGCTGTTCGTTGATGCTGGCCAGTAGCAGCACGCCCAACGTGGCGCAGAAGGCCAGGCCCACCGGCGTGGGCACGATGTACACATTGCGCTGCGTCAGCACATGGGTGTCGGCCAGCGGCAGGCGCGACTGCCACCAGGCCTGCCAGCGTCGGCGCAGGGCGACCATCGCGAACCCCATGCGCAGCGGCCCGGCCCTCACGGCAGCGGGATGCTTTCCACCATGGCCCGCACCTGCTCGCGCGCACCGCGGCCGGCGCCGGCGCGGGGCTGCAGGCGGTGGGCGATGGCCTGGGGCAGGATGGCCTGCAGGTCTTCGGGCGATACATAGTCGCGCTGCTGCAGCAGCGCGCGCGCCCGGGCCGCGCGCAGCAGCGCCAGGCCGGCGCGCGGCGACAGGCCTTCAGCGAACCACTGGCCCGAGCGGGTCGCGGCCAGCAGCGCCTGCAGATAGTCCAGCAGCGGTGGCGCCGCATGCACCTCGCGCACCGCGGCCTGGGCGGCGACCAGCTCGGCCGGCGTCATCACCGGCCGCAGCTGGCGTAGCAGCTCGCGGCTGTCGCCGCCCATCAGCAGCTCGCGCTCGGCGGCCGCGTCGGGGTAGCCCAGCGAGATGCACATCAGGAAGCGATCCAGCTGCGATTCGGGCAGC
Organism: uncultured Roseateles sp.; assembly: GCF_913777145.1. Classification (GTDB taxonomy): domain Bacteria; phylum Pseudomonadota; class Gammaproteobacteria; order Burkholderiales; family Burkholderiaceae_C; genus Pelomonas. Next base: position 36,240 of record NZ_CAJYPS010000012.1, on the reverse strand, counting down.
GGGAAGGTGCCCAGCTGTTCGCTGGGGTTCTGCGTGGCGATCACGAAAAAGGGCTGGGGCAGCGCATGGGTCTGGCCGTCTATGCTGACCTGGTGCTCCTCCATGGCCTCCAGCAGCGCGCTCTGGGTCTTGGGCCCGGCGCGGTTGATCTCGTCGGCCAGCAGCACCTGGGCGAACACCGGGCCGGGGTGGAACACAAAGCCCTGGCGCTCGCGTTCGTAGACCGACACGCCCAGCAGGTCGCTGGGCAGCAGGTCGGCGGTGAACTGCAGGCGCGAGAACTTCAGGCCCAGCGAGATCGCCAGCGCATGGGCCAGCGTGGTCTTGCCGACACCGGGCAGGTCCTCGATCAGCAGATGGCCGCCGGCCAGCAGGCAGGCCAGGCTGTCGTCGATCTGCGTGGGCTTGCCCTTGATGACCGTGCTAATCTGGCTGTGCAGGGCCTGCAGTGATCCTGCCAGCGTCCTTGATGTGGCTTGCGTCATGGCGCGGACCATACCAAGAGACAGAGTTTTCATGCCGACTGCGTATTTCAATCCCCCCGCCTGCCGACGCCATGACATGGGGCCCGGCCATCCCGAGTGCCCGCAGCGGCTGTCCGCGATCGACGACTGGCTGATAGGCACCGGCCTGGACCAGGCGCTGGAGCATGTGGACTCCGGCCCCGTGGCGCTGAGCGACGTGGAGCTGGCTCACACCCACCGTTACGTGGCCGAGATCAGCGCGCGCATGAAGCGCTGCGCCGAGACCGGCACCAGCGAGGCGGTGGACCCCGACACCGCAATGAACCCTCACACCTGGCAGGCTGCGCTGCATGCGGCCGGCGCCACTGTGAAGGCCACGGACTGGGTGCTGGACGGCCGCGCCGAGAACGCCTTCTGCTCGGTGCGCCCGCCCGGCCACCATGCGACCCGCGAGGAGAGCATGGGCTTTTGCTTCTTCAACAACGTGGCCATCGCGGCACGCCATGCGCTGGACGTGCGCGGGTTGCAGCGGGTCGCGATCGCGGACTTCGACGTGCACCATGGCAACGGCACCGAGGACATCATCGCCGGTGACGATCGCATCCTGATGGTCAGCCTGTTCCAGGACCAGCTCTATCCCTACTGCGGCGCGGTGCCCAAGGGCACGAACATGGTCAATGTGCCCATCCCGGCCTACACGCGTGGCGGCGAGATCCGCGAGATCGTCGAGGCGATGTGGATGCCGGCGCTGGAGCGCTTCAAGCCGCAGATGATCTTCATCTCGGCCGGCTTCGACGGCCACCGGGATGACGACCTGGGCCAGTTGGGCCTGGTGGAGGCCGACTACGAATGGATGACGCTCAAGCTCAAGGCGATCGCCGACCGCTATGCCCACGGCCGCATCGTGTCGGTGCTGGAGGGCGGCTACCACCTTGACGCGCTGGCGCGTAGCGTGGCGGTGCACCTGCGTGCGCTGGCGGACCTGTGAACGGCGTGCATCAGGCGATCAGTCTGCAGGAACTCCGCCACCTGCTGGTTCGCATCTTCAGCGGCGACGCCCTCGGAGAATGGGCGTTGCTGCTGGGCTGCCTGGGCTTGGCGCTGCTGCTGAGCTGGGGCCTGCGCCGATTGCTCTTTTCGCAGCATGCGCGCGGCTCGGTGATGTTCGGGCGCCGCATCGTGGATGGCGCGCTGTTCCCGCTGCTGGCCATGGGCTTTGCGTTCACCGCGCGGCGCCTGCTGCCGGAGCTCGGGCTGTCGCCGGCGCTGTTCAAGCTGGCGCTGCCGGTGCTGGTGTCGCTGGCGGTGATACGGCTGATCGCGCGCGTGCTGGCCGCGGCCTGGCCGCAGTCGGCGCTGATCAAGGCCGTGGAGCGCCTGGGCTCCTGGCTGGTCTGGGTGCTGGCCGTGCTGTGGGTGACCGGGTTGCTGCCGGTCATCCTGGATGAGCTGGACGACATCGAGTGGAAGTTCGGCTCGGTGCACCTGACCGCCCGCAACCTGCTCGAGGGCGGGCTCACCGCGGTCATCGTGCTGGTGACGGCGCTGTGGATTTCGTCGGCGGTCGAGGCCCAGCTGATGCGGCGCGAGTCCATGGACCTGTCCACGCGCAAGATCGCCGCCAACGTGATCCGCGCGCTGCTGCTGTTCGTCGGCCTGCTGTTCGCGCTGTCGGCCGCCGGCATCGACCTGACCGCGCTGGGCGTGCTGGGGGGCGCCCTGGGTGTGGGCATAGGTTTCGGCCTGCAGAAGCTGGCGGCCAACTATGTGTCGGGCTTCGTGATCCTGGCCGAGCGCTCGCTGCGCATCGGCGACATGGTCAAGGTGGACGGCTTCGAGGGCCGGGTCACCGACATCAAGACCCGCTACACCGTGATCCGCTCCGCCGCCGGCCGCGAGGCCATCGTGCCCAACGAGATGCTGATCACGCAGCGCGTGGAGAACTCCTCGCTGGCCGACACGCGGGTGTTGCTCAGCACCGTGGTGCAGGTGGACTACGACTGCGACGTGGAGCGGGTGATGGCCGAACTGGGTCAGGCGGTGCTGCAGGTGCCGCGCGTGCTGGCCGACCCCGGGCCGGCGGTGCAACTCAGCCAGTTCGCGGCCGACGGGCTGGAGCTGACGCTGTACTTCTGGATCAACGACCCCGAGAACGGCTCGGGCGGCGTACGCTCCGAGGTCAATCTGGCCATCCTGAGGACGCTGAACCGCCTCGGAGTGGGTATCCCTTACCCGCAGCGGGTGTTGCGCGGCGAAGGCCTGCCTATGATGGTCCCCCCGAGCCCGCAGGCCGGGCCAGCCGGGGGCGCAGCGCCCGCGGCCTGAGGCCGACGGCCTCGTGCGGGCCGCGTCTCTGAGACCTGCCGGACATGCTCCTCCCTCGCGTCAAGCCCTGGTTGCCGACTTTTGCGCTGCTGGCCGGCGCGGCGGCAGCGGTCCAGGCCCAGGGCGCAGACGTGCTGCGGCTGTGCACCTCGGACCGGCCGCTGCCGCCCTACTCGCAGCCCGATGGCAGCGGCACGCTGCAGCGCAGCGTGGAGGCTGCCGCCCGGCAACTGGGCCTGCGCCTGGTGCGCCAGACCGCGCCGCGCGCCCGCTGCCTGCAGGACAGCCGGAGTGGCTCTGCGGATGCGGTGATAGGCGCCTTCCGCGAGGACCGCCTGGCCTGGCTGAGCTACCCCATGCTGCACGGCCGGCCCGACCCCGCTCGGGCGATGGCGCAGATGCGTTTCGTGGTGATACGTCGTCAGGGCTCCGACGCGAACTGGGACGGCCAGCGTTTCAGCGGTCTGGGCAGCCAGCCGGTGGGCCTGGTACGCGGCTATGTGCTGGTCAGGGATCTGGCTGCGTTGGCCGATGGTGTGGACGAGCAGGCCGGGACCGGTGAGCAGCTGCTGTCCAAACTGGAGCGCGGCCGCGTGGGGCTGGCGCTGCTGCAGGACGATCAGGCGCGCGCGCTGCTGGCCCAGGCGCCGCCGGGGCGTTTTGAATTGCTGCCGCGCCCCTTCGAGGAGCTGACGCTCTACCTGATGCTGAGCCACGACTTCGAGCGCCGCCATCCGGGACTGTCGCAGCGGCTGTGGCAGCGGGTGGCGGCGAGGCCGCACGGCACCGCGTCCGAGCCCGCCACCCGCCTGCGCTGAGTCGGGTGGGCGGGCGCCGCCGCCTCAGGCGGCGGTGACCGGGATCACGGTCTTGCCGGCCGCGATGCGGGCCGACCAGTCGGCCGGACCGGTCTGGTGGGCGCTGGTGCCGCCGGCATCCACGGCCACGGTGACCGGCATGTCGACCACGTCGAACTCGTAGATGGCTTCCATGCCGAGATCGGCAAAGCCCACGACCTTGGCACCCTTGATCGCCTTGGACACCAGGTAGGCCGCGCCGCCCACGGCCATCAGGTAGGCGCTCTTGTGGTTCTTGATGGACTCGATCGCCACCGGGCCGCGTTCGGCCTTGCCCACCATCGCGATCAGGCCGGTCTTGGCCAGCATCATGTCGGTGAACTTGTCCATGCGGGTGGCGGTGGTGGGGCCGGCCGGGCCAACCACCTCATCGCGCACCGGGTCGACCGGGCCCACGTAGTAGATGACGCGGTTGGTGAAGTCCACCGGCAGCGTCTCACCCTTGGCCAGCATGTCCTGGATGCGCTTGTGGGCGGCGTCGCGGCCGGTCAGCAGCTTGCCGGACAGCAGCAGCGTGTCGCCCGGCTTCCAGCTCGCGACCTGCTCCTTGGTCAGCGTGTTGAGGTCCACCCGTCGGCTCTTGTTGTAGTCGGGTGCCCATTTCACGTCGGGCCACAGGTCCAGGCTGGGCGGCTCGATATGGCTGGGGCCGGAACCGTCCAGCACGAAGTGCGCGTGGCGGGTCGCCGCGCAGTTGGGGATCATCGCGATGGGCTTGCTGGCCGCGTGCGTGGGGAAGGTCTTGATCTTCACGTCCAGCACGGTGGTCAGGCCGCCCAGGCCCTGGGCGCCAATGCCCAGCGCGTTGACCTTCTCGTAGAGCTCGATGCGCATCTCCTCGAGCTTGTTCTGCGGGCCGCGCTGCAGCAGCTCGTACATGTCGATGTCTTCCATCAGCGCCTGCTTGGCCAGCAGCGCGGCCTTCTCGGCCGTGCCGCCCACGCCTATGCCCAGCATGCCCGGCGGGCACCAGCCGGCGCCCATGGTGGGCACGGTCTTGAGCACCCAGTCGACGATGTCGTCGCTGGGGTTGAGCATGTAGACCTTGCTCTTGTTCTCGGAGCCGCCGCCCTTGGCCGCGACGATCACGTCCACCGTATTGCCGGGCACGACCTCCATCTGCACCACCGCGGGCGTGTTGTCCTTGGTGTTCTTGCGCGCAAAGATGGGGTCGTCCAGCACGCTGGCGCGCAGCTTGTTGTCGGGGTTGAGGTAGCCCTGGCGCACGCCTTCGTTGACGGCATCCTCGATGCTGCCGCTGAAGCCTTCCCAGCGCACGTCCATGCCGATTTTCAGGAACACGTTGACGATGCCGGTGTCCTGGCAGATGGGGCGCCGGCCCTCGGCGCACATCTTGGAGTTGGTCAGGATCTGTGCGATCGCGTCCTTGGCCGCCGGGCTCTGCTCGCGCTCGTAGGCGCGGGCCAGATGCTGGATGTAGTCGGCGGGGTGGTAGTAGCTGATGTACTGCAGCGCGCTGGCGATGCTTTCGATCAGGTCTTGCTGGCGAATCGTGACAGTCATGGCTGACGAAGGAGGGTGAAAGTCGCGTCGGATTATCAGTGACCCTGGCTGACGCGGTGCTTTTGCGGGGCACTATGCTGGCCGCCCCTGAGTTCACCGGATGTCGCGATGAGCACCCGTATCGAGAAGGACACCTTTGGCCCGATAGAAGTCCCGGCCGAGCGCCTGTGGGGCGCGCAGACGCAGCGTTCGCTGCAGAACTTCGACATCTCCGGCGAGCGCCAGTCGGCCGAGCTGATCCGTGCGCTGGCGCAGGTGAAGCGTGCGTCGGCCGTGGTCAACCAGGCGCTGGGTCTGCAGGACGCGGCCAAGACCCAGGCCATCGTCGCGGCGGCCGACGAGGTCATCGCCGGCCAGCACCCGGCCGAGTTCCCGCTGGTGGTGTGGCAGACCGGCTCGGGCACGCAGACCAATATGAATGTCAACGAGGTGCTGGCCAACCGCGCCAGCGAGCTGCTGGGCGGCCCGCGCGGCGAGGGCCGGCTGGTGCACCCCAATGACGACGTGAACCGCAGCCAGAGCAGCAACGATGTGTTCCCCACCGCCATGCACGTGGCCGCGGTGACCGCGCTGGTCGGGCGTCTGCTGCCCTCGCTACGGGCGCTGCAGGCCACGCTGCAGGCCAAGGCCGAAGCCTTCGACCACATCGTGAAGATTGGCCGCACCCATCTGCAGGACGCGACGCCGCTGACGCTGGGCCAGGAGATTTCCGGCTGGGTGGCGCAACTGGCCCACGGAGAGCGCCATGTGCTGGCCGCGCTGCCGCATCTGCATGAGCTGGCGCTGGGCGGTACCGCAGTGGGGACAGGTCTGAACGCCCCCAAGGGCTATGCCGAGGCGGTGGCCGCCGAGCTGGCCCGCCTGACCGGCCACCCCTTCGTGACCGCGCCCAGCAAGTTCGAGGCCATGGCCTCGGTGGATGGGCTGGTGCACGCCCATGGCGCACTGAAGACGCTGGCCGCCAGCATGACCAAGATTGCCAACGATGTGCGCTGGCTGGCCAGCGGCCCGCGCAGCGGCATAGGCGAGATCAGCATCCCGGAGAACGAGCCGGGCTCGTCCATCATGCCGGGCAAGGTCAACCCCACGCAGAGCGAGGCGGTCACCATGCTGGCCGCTCAGGTGATGGGCAACGACGTGGCGATCAACATCGGCGGCGCATCGGGCAACTTCGAGCTCAATGTGTTCCGTCCCATGGTCATCCACAACTTCCTGCAGAGCGTGCGTCTGCTGGCGGATGGCATGAAGAGCTTCAACGAGCACTGCGCGGTGGGCATACAGCCCAACGAGGCCCGCATCACCGAACTGGTGGAGCGCTCGCTGATGCTGGTGACCGCGCTGAACACCCACATCGGCTACGACAAGGCGGCGCAGATCGCGAAGAAGGCGCACAAGGAGGGCACCAGCCTGCGCGAGGCCGCGCTGGCGCTGGGCCATGTGACGGCCGAGCAATTCGACGCCTGGGTGGTGCCGGACCAGATGGTGGGCCGCTGAGCCTGCCGGCACCCCGGGCTTGCCCGGGAGGCCGGCGCGATCAGTGGTGGCTGCCGTGCTTCTCGGCGTGCGGCAGCAGCCGGTCCGCGAGCGCGATCGCCATCGCGGACAGCAGGAAGGCCATGTGGATGATGGTCTGCCACATCAGGATCTTCTCGTCATACGCCGCGGCGTTGATGAAGGTCTTGAGCAGGTGGATGGAGCTGATGCCGATGATGGCCGTGCCCAGCTTGACCTTGAGCACCGACGCGTTCACATGGCTCAGCCACTCGGGCTGGTCGGGGTGGCCCTCCAGGTCCATGCGCGACACAAAGGTCTCGTAGCCGCCCACGATCACCATGATCAGCAGGTTGGAGATCATCACCACGTCGATCAGGCCCAGCACCACCAGCATCAGGATGGTCTCGTTGAGCTTGTCGGGCACGGCATCGGTCTTGTAGCCGATGCTGTGCACCAGCAGCTCCAGCGCATGGCTGTCGCCGAACACGGCCTCGATCAGGTGCACCAGCTCGGTCCAGAACTGCCACACATAGACCGCCTGGGCCACGATCAGGCCGATGTAGAGCGGCAGCTGCAGCCAGCGGCTCGCGAAGATCAGGCGGGGGAGGGGGCGCAGTTGGGGATCTTTGGCCATTGGGGCGTTCGACAGTGGGGCGGGTTGAATCAGTCGAAATTCTAGGCGGCATGACCTGGCCCACCCGTCAGGGCTTCGTCAGTCGATCGCCGCACAGTGCGGCCAAGTCAAATTCTGGAGACCCGCCGTGAGCACCTTGAACACCTACGCCCCCAGTCCCGAATGGGTCGCCCAGGCCCACGTGAAGGGCGAGGCTGGCTACCAGGCCCTGGTGGCCGAGGCCGAGAAGGACTATGAAGGCTACTGGGCTCGCCTGGCCCGCGAGCTGATCAGCTGGCAGACCCCGTTCACCAAGACGCTGAACGACAGCGATGCGCCGTTCTTCAAGTGGTTCGAGGACGGCAAGCTGAACGTGTCCTACAACTGCCTGGACCGCCATGTGGAGGCTGGCAAGGGGGCGAAGACCGCGCTGATCTTCGAGGCCGACGATGGCACGGTCACACCGGTCACCTATGCGGAGCTGCTGGCCAAGGTCAGCCAGCTGGCCAATGCGCTGAAGGCCCGCGGCATCAAGAAGGGCGACCGCGTCGTCATCTACATGCCCATGTCGGTGGAGGGCGTGGTGGCCATGCAGGCCTGCGCGCGCATAGGCGCCACCCACTCGGTGGTGTTCGGCGGCTTCTCGGCGCAGTCCCTGCGCGACCGCGTGCAGGATGCCGGCGCCGTGGCGCTGATCTGCGCGGACGAGCAGCTGCGCGGCGGCAAGGCGCTGCCGCTCAAGGCCATCGTCGACGAGGCGCTGGAAGGCGGCGCCTGCCCCACGCTGAAGGACGTCATCGTCTACAAGCGCACCGGCGGCAACATCGCCTGGGTGGCGGGCCGCGACCTGTGGCTGCATGAGCTGACCGCCGGTCAGCCCACGCAGTGCGAGCCGGAATGGGTGGAGGCCGAGCACCCGCTGTTCCTGCTCTACACCTCCGGCTCCACCGGCAAGCCCAAGGGCGTGCAGCACAGCAGCGGTGGCTATCTGCTGCATGCGGCGCTGACGACCAAGTGGACCTTCGACCTGAAGGACAACGACGTCTTCTGGTGCACGGCCGACATCGGCTGGGTCACCGGCCACAGCTACATCACCTACGGCCCGCTGGCGCTGGGCGGCACCGAGATCGTGTTCGAGGGCGTGCCCACCTACCCGGACGCCGGCCGCTTCTGGCAGATGATCCAGAAGCACAATGTCACGATCTTCTACACGGCGCCGACTGCCATCCGCTCGCTGATCAAGGCGGCCGAGACCAATGCGGCGGTCCATCCCAGGAACTACGACCTGTCCTCGCTGCGCCTGCTGGGCTCGGTGGGTGAGCCCATCAACCCGGCTGCGTGGGAGTGGTACTACGAGCATGTGGGCGGCAAGCGCTGCCCCATCGTCGACACCTTCTGGCAGACCGAGACCGGCGGCCACATGATCACGCCGCTGCCCGGCGTGACCACGCTGGTGCCCGGCTCCTGCACGCTGCCCTTCCCGGGCATCACGGCGGCCATCGTCGACGAGACCGGCAACGACGTGCCCAACGGCCAGGGCGGCATCCTGGTGGTCAAGAAGCCCTGGCCCAGCATGATCCGCACCATCTGGGGCGACCCCGAGCGCTTCAAGAAGAGCTACTACCCGGCCGAGCTCAAGGGCTACTACCTGGCCGGCGACGGCGCGATCCGCGACGCCGAGACCGGCTACTTCACCATCACCGGCCGCATCGACGACGTGCTGAACGTGTCGGGCCACCGCATGGGCACGATGGAGATCGAGTCCGCGCTGGTCAGCTGCACCGAGCTGGTGGCCGAGGCCGCGGTCGTGGGCCGCCCGGACGACACCACCGGCGAGGCCATCTGCGCCTTCGTCGTGCTGAAGCGCCCGCGCCCCAGCGGCGACGAGGCCAAGGCCATCGCCAAGCAGCTGCGCGACCATGTGGCCAAGGAGATCGGCCCCATCGCCAAGCCCAAGGACATCCGCTTCGGCGACAACCTGCCCAAGACCCGCTCCGGCAAGATCATGCGCCGCCTGCTGCGCTCGGTCGCCAAGGGCGAGTCCGTCACGCAGGACACCTCCACGCTGGAGAACCCGGCCATCCTGGAACAGCTGGGTCAGGCTTACTGACCCTGGCCTGCGGGTTGGGCAAGTCCTGACCCCGACTCCAGCCAAAGCCAGCCAAAAGGGCCGCCCGAGGGCGGCCCTTGTCACGTCTGCGGCTCAGCGCGAGCGGCGGCGCAGCGTTGTGACGCCCATCAGGCCCATGCCGCCCAGCAGCAAGGCCCACTGGCTGGGCTCCGGCACCGGGCTCACGTCCAGCGCCTGGTCCAGGTGGATCTTCAGGAACTCGGTGTTGTCCGAGGCCGCGGTGCGGCCGCCGCCGCCGGGGAAGTTGTTGTCGTTGACCACCAGCAGCGTGTGCGCGTCGATGACGTGGATGTTCTCTATCGTCACATAGGGGAAGTCGAACACCGTCTTGCCGTCGCCGTTGAGGTCGTTGGGGTCGGCGATGTTCATCAGGTCCACCAACTCCACCTTCTCCACACTGCCGTCGGCATTGCGCTTGTTCAGGTCGATCTTGAACAGCTTCTTGAACGGCGTGCCGCCGCTGGTCGCGGTGTTGCCGTTGCGCTCGATGACGATGAACTCGTGGTCATTGATGGCCGTCATGTCGCCGATGTTGGTGCCGTCCGCGTCGAGCTTGTAGACCCACTGCTGCGGCGTGTAGGTGTTGGTGTCGATGTTGAACTCGTTGATGCGCAGCGTCTTGGCCGGGTCGCCGGTGACCGTGCCCTCCAGCAGCGTGTAGAGCCGGTCGCCGTTAGCGTTGATCGCCAGCCCCTCGAAGCCGCGCGAGCTGCCCAGATTGGCCGGCGTGTTGCCGCGGTAGGGGTTCTCGGGCGCGTAGACACCGGCCATGGGCACGTCGCGCGACAGCACGCGGCCGCTGGCGTCGGTCTTCACGAGGAAGGGGCCGAACTCGTCGCCGAACCAGAGATTGCCGTTCTTGTCCTGGCGCACGCCTTCCACGTCGAAATCCGCGCCGGTCAGCAGCTTGTTGGCGCGGATGCCGGCGTCCACCGCGATGCCGGATGGGTTGAGGCTGGTGCTGCCGTTGTAGTACTTCTCGTAGTCGGCCTGGATCGCGAAGCCGACCTGGCGGTTAGGGTCGCTGAGCGTGATGCGGGTGCTGGCGTCGAAGCTGCTGCGCGCCGTGCCGGTGGCCCAGTCGGCCGCCGACACCGTGCCGCTGCCGCCGGTGGCTGTGCGGAAGTCCGGCAGCACTGCATACATGCGCAGCACCGAGTCGGCCGAGTTGGCCTGGTTGCCGAAGCCGTTGTCCACCAGGAAGCGGTAGCTGTTGCCCGCGCCCTGCAGCACGCCCGAGAAGCCCTGCACCGGCTGCAGGTTCAGGTAGGGCGGGTTGTTCAGCGGGCTGGCGCCGTTGCCGGAGGCGAATTGGCCGGAGGTGGGGCCGTCGGAGAAGGTCGCCGCGGCCATTTGCGCCCAGCCTTCGAGACTGGACGTGCCGGCTTGGGCCTGTGGGCTCATGCCCAGGGCCAGGGTGGCGCCCGTGGCGCAGATCAGGGCGAGAGAGGTCTTCATGGTCTGTAGCGATCGCGTGCGCAGAACAGCCTGCGGGGCGCGATTCTTGGCAGCCACGGTGACGTGCCGGTGACCCTGCGATGGCAGGGGCTTGACGTTCTAGGGGGGAATGAAAACAGGCCCCGCAGGGCCTGTTTTCATGCATGAGCCGGCAGGGCTTACTTGACCGTCAGCACCCACTTGGCCAGGGTCTCGGCCTCGGCCGGGCTCACCTGGGTGTTGGGGGGCATGGGCACGGGGCCCCAGACGCCGGAGCCGCCCTTGACGATCTTCTCGGCGAGCTTCTTGTAGGCGTCCTTGTCCTTGGCGTACTTGGCTGCCACGTCCTTGTAGGCCGGGCCGACCAGCTTCTTGTCGAGCGCATGGCAGGCCATGCAGTTCTTCTTCTGCGCCAGTTCCTGATTGGCGAAGGCGGCGGGGGCAATCAGCGCCAGACCGAGAACGAGTACTTTCATGCGGACCTTTCGGAGCGGTGGACTAAAGTGCCCGTAAAGATACCCCAAGGAGAGCCCGGATGGTTTTTGTGTTGGTCGGTGTGTTGTTCCTTGCGCTGCGTCTAGGCGGATGGGTGAAGTTTTCTGATTCGGACTGGCTGGCCTGGACCATCGTGCTCGCACCCTTCGGGCTGGCCGTGCTGTGGTGGGCCTGGTCGGACGCCAGCGGCCGCACGCAGAAGCTGGCCATGCGTGCCATCGACGACAAGAAGGCCGCACGCCGCGAGCGCGCGATGGAGGCGCTGGGCAAGGGCAGTGGCGGCAAGGGGCGCCGCCGCTGAGACCCTGCACATGCGTCGCCCGCGCAAGCGGTGACGGCAGTCAGACAGGGGCGCTGGCTATGATGCGCGCCGCTGTCGTTTCCCTTCGGAGCCATGCTGGTTCATCCGCAGTTCGATCCCATCGCCCTCCAGGTCGGCCCGCTGGCCGTGCACTGGTACGGCCTCATGTACCTGCTGGCGTTTGTCGCCTTCCTGTGGCTGGCCAAGCGTCGGGCCCGCATGCCCCAGCATGCGGCCGTGGGCTGGACCGAGCGTGACGTGGACGATGTGCTGTTCTACGGCGTGCTGGGCGTGGTGCTGGGCGGGCGGCTGGGCTATGTGCTGTTCTACAAGCCCGACTACTACGTCGATCACCTCGCGGAGATCTTCGCGGTCTGGAAGGGCGGCATGTCCTTCCATGGCGGTCTGCTGGGCGTGATCACCGCGATGGCGGTGTTCGCCTGGGTGCGCAAGCGCGGCTTCTTCGAGATTGCCGACCTGATCGCGCCCTGCGTGCCGCCAGGCCTGGCCGCCGGCCGCCTGGGCAACTTCATCAACGGCGAGCTGTGGGGCCGCCCCGCGCCAGCCGATCTGCCCTGGGCCATGTTGTTCCCGCAGAGCGGTGATGGCATTCCGCGTCATCCGTCGCAGATCTACCAGTTGCTGGGCGAGGGCGTGTTGCTGTTCCTGCTGCTGTGGCTGTTCGGCCGCAAGCCGCGCGCCACCGGCCAGATCTCGGGCCTGTTCCTGATCGGCTATGGGCTGGCACGCTTCGTCACCGAATACTTCCGCCAGCCGGACGACTTCCTCGGCCTGCGCGCCTTCAACCTCAGCCAGGGTCAGTGGCTGAGCCTGCCCATGATCCTCGGCGGCCTGCTGATGTTTGCCTGGGCCACCAGGCTCAACCTGCGCCCCGTCGCCTGAACGCCATGCGCCAGATCTTCTTCGACACCGAAACCACCGGCCTGGAGGCCGACAAGGGCGACCGCATCATCGAGATCGGTTGCGTGGAGATGGTGAACCGGCAACTGACCGGCAACAACCTGCACCTCTATATCAACCCCGAGCGCGCCAGCCATGAGGATGCGCTGCGGGTGCACGGCCTGACCGAGGCCTTTCTGTCGGACAAGCCCAAGTTCGCCGAGATCGCCCAGCAACTGCTGGACTTCCTGCGCGGCGCGGAACTGGTGATCCACAACGCGGCCTTCGACGTGGGCTTTGTGAATGCCGAGCTCAAGCGCCTCAAGCTGGGTGCGATCACCGACCATGTGGACAGCGTGCGCGACACGCTGCTGATGGCGCGCGAGATGTTCCCCGGCAAGGCCAACTCGCTGGACGCGCTGTGCCGCCGCCTGGAGGTGGACAACTCCAGCCGTGTGCTGCACGGCGCGCTGCTGGACGCCAAGCTGCTGGCCGACGTCTACATCAACATGACGCGCGGCCAGGACGCGCTGCTGATGGACGAGCACGCCGAGTCCGGCCCGCAGGACATGGGCGGCTCGGTGGAGTCGGTAGACCTCAGCCAGTTCCAGCTGCCGGTGCTGACCGCGAGCGAGGACGAGGTCCAGGCGCACGCCAGGATGCTGAAGGACCTGGACAAGGCGGCCGGCGGCGTCAGCAAGTGGAGAAGTTTCTTCCCGGCCGCTGAAAACATGGCATAATCGTGGGCTTCCCGGATGACAAAGCGTTTTGCGCGATGTCTGACGTTCAAGGGCGGTTAGCTCAGCGGTAGAGCACTGCCTTCACACGGCAGGGGTCGCAGGTTCGAACCCTGCACCGCCCACCAGTTTTGCTGGTGCCTTGAACGAAAAACAAATGCCGGGCGGTTAGCTCAGCGGTAGAGCACTGCCTTCACACGGCAGGGGTCGCAGGTTCGAACCCTGCACCGCCCACCAGAACAAGAACCCGGCCTCGCGCCGGGTTTTTTGTTGCCTGTCGCAGATCGTCATCTGCGTGCATTCAGCCCTGGCACGAGGGCCGACTCGCGGCCCCCAGGCTTCAGCGCCCGACGCTCGGCCACCGGCCGCCTGCATAGCGCTGGTAGCCGCCGGTCTCGTCGAAGCGCCACAGGTGCAGCCAGCCGTTGTCCAGCAGCTGCCGCAGCACCTGGTGCCGTGAGATCGCCCGCGTGATCGCGTCGGCCGGTGCGGCGATCAGCACGGTGAGGCGCAGCGGCTCATGGCGCCAGCCTTCGCCGTCGTGCAGGGACTGGCGGGCCAGGCCTATGCGCAGATCGCCGCCATTGCCCTCGAACACGCCGATGCGCCCGCCCACCACGTTGTGCAGCAGCTTGTTGCCGCTGCCCAGGCGCTGCGGATCGCAGGTGGAGGCGTGGTACTGCCAGTTGATCCAGTGGGTCACCAGCATGGGCGCGGTCATCAGCAGTTCCAGCACGCTGCCATCGGGGTCCTGGGCGGCGTCGTAGTCGTGCAGGAACACGCGGCCGTCCAGCATCGCGCCGCGGCTGCGCGCGCGTGGCGCGATCACGAAGGCCGCATTGCCGGCCAGGCCCCACTCGGGGCGGGTCTGGGCGCCGTCGTTGGCGCGCCGACGCAGCTGGGTCAGCAGCGCGTTGTGCGAGGCGCGCGGGTCCAGCCCCAGCTTGGCGGCGCGCTCGCGGCGCACCTGGTCGCCCGCTTGGCTGAACACCTGCTCCAGCCGTTGCCAGTGCTTGCGCTGCGTGGGTGTCAGCAGGTCGAGATCCAGGCCTTCGATCTCGTCGGTGGTGGTGTTGTGCAGCGCGGCGACGAACACCACCTCGGCCGGCAGCGCCAGGCCCCGCTCGCGCAGCCCCCGCTGCACCTCGGGCTCGTTCAGCAGCCGGGCCAGCACACGCGCATTCACCTCGCCGCTCTGGCCGCAGCAGGCGCCGCAGTCCAGCGCCGACGCCTGTGCGTTGTTGGCGCTTTGGCTGCCATGGCCCACCAGCAGCACCCAGCGGGCCATGCCGCGGTCCAGGCCCATGGCGTGCAGCACGCGGGCGGCCAGGTCCAGCTTGTCGTCCAGACCCAGGCCGGCCAGCGCCGGGCGGCACAGCGCCCGGTAGCGCGGCGCCAGGCCCTCGCCCTCGGCGGCGCGACGCGGCGCGGCCGGGGGGCGCAGCCAGCGCGTGAGCCGCCCCAGATAGCCGCCGCCCACCGCCTCGACCGAGGAGAAGGCCGCGCCTGGCCAGCGGCTGCCTTCGCCCCAGCGGTCCAACTGCGCGAAGCGGTGCAGGCGCTGGCGCTCGGCCGCTCGCTGCAGGGGCGGGTCTTGCTCGCCGCTCAAGCCGCCGGCGTGCGCAGCCGGCATCAACTGCTCGGTCACCTCCAGCGTGGGCGCCAGCAAGCCGGGCAACTGGGGCCGGCGTGCCTGGGTGGCCAGCGGCGTGTAGGCCAGGGGCAGGCCGAAGAATCCGGCGAAGCCTCGTGTGTGCAGCGCAGGCCAGGCCGACTCCAGCGCGCGCCGCAGCGGCTCGCTGCGCACATCGATGCAGAAAACGGCCTGCACCTCGGCCGGCGGTTGATCGGGCAGCGCGGGCGCCACCGCGTCCAGCCGCCGGGCCAGGTCGCGCTGGTAGCCGTGCTCAAAGGCGGCCTGCCAGACCTCGTCCACCAGCAGCGCCGCCTCGGCCTGCTGCAGCAGTGCCGGCGCGTGCTCCCACTCGACCTGCAGCGTGGCGAAGGCGCGTTGGGCGTCCTGGTCGTCACGGCAGTCCAGCAGCAGCGCTCCCCAGGCCAGGCGTATCGCCAGCAGCTCGCGCAGGTGCGGGTCGGTGCGGCCTTGCAGCCCGGCCTCCCAGCCCATATAGGCACACCAGGAGGCCCAGCCGTTCACCGTCAGCAGCACCGCCTCCAGGTAGGCGCTCCAGGCCTCCTCGGGCAGGCCCAGGCGCTGCATCACCCAGCCTTCCGCCTCCTCTCGGGTCGCGGGCAGGGCCGACAGGCTGCGCGCGATGTCCGGCAGGCCCATCAGCAGGCCTATGCCGTGGTCGTGGGTCAGCGTGTCGCGCCAGAAGGCATAGAGGCCCTGCGAGCGCTCGGGTTGCCAGTCGGCCTGATGGGCGTCGAAGTAGGCCGCGCAGACCTGGCTGACCTGATGCGTGATGGCCTGGCGCCAGGGCAGGCGATGCCGCCCCTGGGCGTCATCGTCCAGCACGTCGATCAGCAGCGGCAGGCGGGGCAACCGGGCAGGCTCGGCCAGCGCGGCGATGGCCTGGGCGGCCTCCAGGCCAGCCGCCTGTGCGGCCGGCGATTGGGCCAGCGCCGCGTCGAGGTCGGCCGCGCAGATGCGGCCCGAGGCCCAGGCCTGGCGCAGCCGGTCGCGGGGCGGGAAGACGCGCAGGTCGCCCAGCACCGCCAGGCGCGCCGCGACCTCGCGCACGCTGCGGCTGATGCGCGCCCAGTGCGGGTTGACCGCGATGGCGCGGTCCAGCGGCCAGGCCGGCGCAATGGTCGCGCAGGCCTGGGCGCAGGCGGCATCGACGCGGCGGTGGAAGTCGGGGTCGGCGGCCGGCGCCGGCCGGGTCGACCGTGCGGCCGGGCGGGTTTGCGGCGAGGGGGCGGTGGCGATGTCCATGGCAGGGGTTTCGAAGTCAATCAGGTCGCGCTGGACGGCGTCCAACGGGTGGGCCACAGGCGCAGCGCGGCGCGCGTGACCAGCTCATCGGCGTAGAAGCCCGCGTAGCTGCGGCGGCGCCAGCTGGCGAGCGCCGGGTGCTGGCGCTGGATCAGGGCCATGGCCGCATAGAGCAGGGTCATGCCGCCCAGCGCCACCAGGCCGGCGGCGTGGTCGGGGCTGTCCTGCACGCCCAGCGGCAGCTGGTGACCCAGCAGCGCGGCAGCGCCCAGCGCTAGCACCATCGCGGCGCCGCTGCAGGCGGCCTGCCAGCTGCCGGTAGTGTCTGTGGTGCGCTGCCACAGCAGCGGCGCCCAGGCCAGCGCCAGCAGCGCGGTCCACCAGGCTGGCCAGGCGCTCAGCGCCAGTCCTTGGACGGCGGCAGTCAACAGCACGCCCAGCAGCACGCCGGCCGCCAGTGGCGCGCCTATCAGGCTGGCGGTGCTGGCCATGGGAACGGGGCCGCGCAGCAGCCGCGAGCGGGTGTCGTCCACCGCGCCGGACGCGGCCAGGAAGCTGTGCGCCTTGTACAGCGAGTGCCCGAGCAGGTGCAGCAGGGCCAGCGTGTACAGCCCCAGGCCGCATTCCAGCAGCATGAAGCCCATCTGCGCCACCGTGGACCAGGCCAGCCTCAGCTTGATGCTGACCCGGGTCAGCATCGCCAGGCCGGCCAGCACGGCGGTGGCGAGGCCGGCGCCCACCAGCAGCCAGCGGGCCAGCGGCGCGGCCTCCAGCAGCGGCGCGAGGCGGATGAGCACCACGCCGCCCAGGTTGACCACGCCCGCGTGCAGCAGCGCCGACACCGGGGTGGGCGCCTCCATCACCTGGATCAGCCAGCCATGCACCGGCAGCAGCGCGGTGCGCAGCATCACCGCCAGCACCAGGCAGACGGCGCTGGCCTGCAGCGCCAGCGCGGCCGGCCCGGCCTGCAGCTGCTGGCGCAGCTCGCTCAGCGAGCCTGTGCCCAGTTCGTGCCAGGCCAGGCCGGCGGCTGCGATCAGCAGCGCGTCCGCGAGGCGGTCGGCCAGACGCTTCTTGTGCGCGGCCAGCAGCGCGAACGGGCGGTCCGCGTAGAAGCACAGCAGGCGCTGCAGCACCAGGCCCACGGCGGCCCAGGCGGCGATCAGCACCAGCCAGTGGTCGGCCAGCAGCAGCAGGTGCACGCTGGCCAGCACGCCGCCCAGCGCCGCCACATAGCGCGGCTGGCCTGGCTCGCCCTCCAGGTAGCGGGAGGAGAACACGCCGATCACCAGGCCCAGGCCCTGCACCAGCACCGCCACCCAGGCGGCGGTCAGGCTGGCGGCCAGGCCCGGCAGCGGGGCGGGCAGCGTTTCGCCCGGTCGTGTGAGCTGCAGGCCCAGGCTCAGCAGCGCGGCCAGCAGCGCCAGGCCGGCAATGAGCTGCAAGCTGCGCCACAGCCGCGCGCCGGTGCTGAGCCGGGCCAGGGCCGGGGTTGCCAGCATCAGCGCCGCGGGCAGCAGGGGCAGCGTCGCCAGTGGCAGGCTTGTCGACATCATCAAATCACTCCGAATCACAGACCGCACCATGGTGCAGTCCGGGGCTCGTTCTGTAAAATTCAATGATCAGAACTGAATTTTCATAAAAACAGAATGATTCAGGTCGAGCAGCTCAATTTCCACCACCTGTTCTACTTCTGGCGCGTGGCCAAGACCGGGCATCTGACGCAGGCGGCGGGCGAGCTGCATGTGTCGCAGTCCGCGCTGTCCAGCCAGATCCGGCAGCTGGAGGAGCGCCTGGGCGAGGCGCTGTTCGAGCGCAGCGGGCGCCGCCTGCTGCTGACCGACGCCGGCCAGCTGGTGCTGTCCTATGCGGAGAACATCTTCGGCCTGGGGCGGGAGCTGCTGGGCCGGCTGGAGGGCCATGGCGAGGGGCTGACCCGGCTGCGCGTGGGCAGCGTCGCGACGCTGTCGCGCAACTACCTGGAGAACTGGATACGCCCCTTGCTGGCCGAGCCGACGGTGACGCTGTCACTGGAGTCCGGCAGCCTGGACGAGCTGCTGCGTCGCCTGCTGGAGCATCAGCTCGACGTGGTGCTGGCCAACGAGGCCGTGCCCGCCAGCCCGGACCGTCCGCTGCACTGCCGCTTCCTGGGCAGCCAGGCGATCTCGCTGGTCGGGCCGGCCGTGACATGGGGCGGGCGCAGCCTGCGCATGCCCGAGGACCTGGGCGGGCTGGAGCTGGCGCTGCCCGGGCCCCGACATGCGCTGCGCGGTGCCTTCGATGCGCTTTGTGTGGCCGCTGGCGTGACGCCGCGGCTGCGGGCCGAAGTGGACGACATGGCCATGCTGCGCCTGGTGGCGCGCGACAGCGGCTGGCTGACCGTGCTGCCCGAGGTGGTGGTGCAGGACGAGCTGCGCCACGGTGTGCTGGTCACGGTCGCGCGCTCCGATCGGCTGCGCGAGAGCTTCTACGCGATCACCACGCTGCACCGCCATCGCATGGAGCGGCTGGAGCAGTTGCTGGCCCATGCGCCGGCGTTGCCGGATCAGGCGTCCTTGGCGCCTGAGACCGGCCTGTCCACCTCGGGGCTTCAGTTGCCCCGGTAGGTGGAGAAGCCGAAGGGGCTGAGCAGCAGTGGCACGTGGTAGTGCTGGGTGGCGCTGTCGACCCGGAACACCACCGGGATCTCGGGGAAGAAGCTGGGCTGGTTCTGCTTGTCGTAGAACTCGCCGGTGCGGAAGACCACGCGGTAGACGCCAGCCTTCCAATGGCCCAGTTCGGCCGCCGGCACCAGTGCCCGGATGCGTCCCTGTTCATCGGTGATGCCGCTGCCTAGCGGCTGCCAGGCGCCTTCGGGGCTGCGCCGTTCCAGCTCCACCCGGATGCCGGGGCTGGGTTGGCCGGTCTGCAGGTCCAGCACATGGACGCTCAGCGGATTGGGGGTGTCGGCACGTGCGGGCGACAGTGCGCCGCTCAGGGCGGCGGCCAGCAGCCAGGGGGCGAGCAGCGAGGCGCGCATGGAGGGGCTCCGTGGTGGGGTGACAAGAAAAAAGGGGGCGCGGCGGGGGACAGGCCCCGGGGCGCTGCCCGCAATGTCGACGCTCAGGCGCCGGCGGCCAAGTGCCTGTGGTGATGCCCGGGTATCGGCCGGGGCTGTTGCGGCGGAGGGCGGGCCCGGCCGGCTGGTTATGATGGCGGCGCAACCACCGGAGGCACGAGGCCATGAAGGCACTCAAGAGTGAACTGGCGAAGAAGCTGCTGGCCGACCCCCAGGCCCGTGAGCAGCTGCAGGGTCTGGCGTCGCAGGGCGCGCAGGGGCCGCGTCAGGTCGTCGTGCAACTGCGCGAAGGCGACAAGGCCCGGCACTATGTCGCGCGCCTGGTGGCCAAGGCCGCCTGAGCCCCTGCTTCAAGTCCGAGGCTGACCGGCCCCGATGAACTTCGCGCTGCCGGCGGTCGTCGTTTTCGCGCTGCTGCTGCCGGGCTTCATCTTTCGCAGCCGGCTCAAGCGGGTCGAGCGCACCTCGCTGGACTACTCGCCCTTTGGCACCGTGGTGGCCGAGGCGGTGTTCTATGCGGCCTGCCTGCACGGGCTGTGGCTGCTGGTGGCGGCCTTCGCGCTGGACCTGCGCCTGGACCTGGTGCTGCTGCTGAGCCTGCTGGCGCCCAGCCCCGCGCCCATGGAGGCGATACGCCGCCTGGCCGAGCACCCGGCCTGGCTGGAGGTCTATTTCGCGACGCTGCTGGTGGCGGCCTATGGGCTGCCCCTGCTGTGGCGCTACGGGGTCACACGACTGCGGCTGGACCGCTGGGGCCATTGGATGAGCCCGCTGGCACGCTTCCATGAGGCGCCCTGGTACTACCTGCTGACCGGCGCCGATTTCCCGCCTGAGGAACTGCCCGACTACATCCGCGTGACCGCGGTGGTGGACGTGGGCAAGGGCGCGGTGCTGTACCGCGGCACGCTGGAGGAGTGGTTCGTGAACCCGGACAACGGGCAGCTGGACCGCATCGTGCTGTCGGCCGCGTCACGCCGGCCCTTCGAGCGCGACAAGTCGGCCGAGGACGCGGGCGACGAGCAGCTGCGCTTCTACCCCATAGACGGCGACTACTTCGTGCTGCGCTACGAGCACATGCTGTCGCTGAATGTGCAGTACGTGCGCATCACCGAGCAGGACGGCGAGCTGCCGTCCGAAGAGCCGGCCAGCGCCTGACGCGGCGCCGGCCCGCCGGCCGGGCTCAGAGGTGCAGCCAGGCCGCGCCGCCCAAGGAGATGCCCACGATGCCCAGGCCCACGGTGGCCCATTCCATCCAGCGCTTCTTGGTCAGCAGCGCGATCGCGGCGATCGCGATCGCCACCTGCAGCGCGGTGGTGGCCTGGGCCCAGCGGTGGTGCAGGTGCATCTGGCCCTCGCTGAGCTCATCGAAGTGGCTGGACTCGGCCTCCAGCTTCTCGGCCTTGTCCTTGATCTCGGCCTTCTCCTTCTCGTAGCGGGCGATCTTGTCGCGGTACTTGGCCTTCTGCTCCTCGTTGGCGCTCAGGTCCAGCGCCAGCTCCGACAGGTTCTGCTTGCTGCTCTTGGCCTGGTAGTAGTTCCACTGGTTGCTGGCCTCGGTCTTCTTGATGGCGGCGTCGTTCTTGTAGAGCGCCGCATTCGCCTGCGTGGCGCCGCCCATGTAGGAGAAGAACGCGCCTACCGTGGCCAGCACCGCGGTGATCACGGCCAGCTGGCCGGCCAGCCCCCTGGGTTCGTGCTGGGCCGCGTGCTCCAGCTCGTGGTCGTGCGGGCCGTGGACGTGGAAGCCGCCTGAGGACATGGGTCAGAACTCCTTGCGCAGATAGTCAACAAAATCGAATCGGGTGCCGTCGGCGGCCTGCAGCGTCTCACGCCGGGCCTCGGCGAAATCCTCCCGGCGCCAGGCCGGGAAATGCCGGTCGGCGTCCGGGAAATCAAGGGCGATCTCGGTAAGGGCCAGGTGGTGCGCCCGCGGCAGTGCCAGCGCGTAGATCTCGCCACCGCCTATCACGCAGACCTCGGCCTCCGCACAGGCGGCCAGCGCCGCGTCCAGGCTGGCGAACACCTCGGCGCCGGGCAGTGCGGTGCCGCTGCGGGTGATGACCAGATTGCGCCGACCCGGCAGCGGCCGAAAGCGCGGCGGCAGGGAGTCCCAGGTCTTGCGGCCCATGATGACCGGCTTGCCCAGCGTGAGCTGCTTGAAGCGCGCCATGTCGCGCGGCTCGGACCACAGCAGGTCGTTGCGCCGGCCTATGGCGCCGTCGCGGGCCACCGCGGCCACCAGCGTGATGCGCAGGCCGCGTTGCGGGCCGGGCTGGGCCGGTGTCGTCATGCCGTGGGCTGCGCTGGAAGAGGTCGATGACATCGGTGGGTCTGCAGAGATCGGTGGGCGCCGGGCGCGGGTTGGCGGCCCATCGGCGCTGGCCGCGCAAGCCCGGGGCGGCATTGTATGAACCGCAGGCTGTCGGCACGCCGTCAGCGACGCCCCCCGGCGCACGGTCAACCGAGGGGCTGGCGCCGGCCGGGGCCGCTCTGCCAGACTGGGGCCTGCCGCCGCGGTATGGACTGGCGCCGGGAGGGCTGATGATGCAGGGGCTGGTGGTCGAGAACGAGGTCGTGGAGCGGGTGCTGCACGCGCACAGGGCGGCGCTGGGGCGCGACTATGACGGCTACCGCAACCATGTCTACCGCGTGTCCAGCTATTTCAACGGGCTGGGGCCGGCGAGCTTGGGGTCCACCCCTGCGCTCGCGGTGGCCGCGGCTTTTCACGACCTGGGCATCTGGGTGAACCACACCTTCGACTACCTGGAGCCCTCCAGCCGGCTGGCGCGCGACTACCTGGTGGCACAGCGGCTGGGTGACATCGATCCGGTGCTGGTGCACGAGCTCATCGTGCAGCATCACAAGCTGCGCCCCTATCGTCAGGCGCCATGGGCTGCGCTGGTGGAGCAGTGGCGTCGGGCGGACCTGGTGGATGTGTCTCTCGGCGTGGTGCGTTTCGGCCTGCCGCGCGCCTATGTGCGCGAGGTCCAGCGCAGGCTGCCGGATCGCGGCTTTCATCTGTGCCTGGCGACCCTCACGCTGCGCCAGCTGGCGCGCAGGCCCTGGAATCCACTGCCCATGATGAAGTGGTGAGCCCGACCGCCGCCCTTCAACGCGGCTGTGGCCGGGCTGGCGGTAGGGCGGGGCGGGCGGTGCCGGCCTCGACCTCGCAATTCAGCAGCGCGAACGTGACGGTCTCGATGAAGCAGTCCATGAAGCGCTCGGCTTCCTGTTGCGGGCAGCCCAGTTCACCGCGCTCGAACGCCCCCAGCACATAGCCTCGCAGTGCGGGTGACAGCTCGTCGAACAGCGCACCGGCCTGCGCCTGCAGCCCGGCATCCAGCGTGGCCAGGCCCTGCAGCAGCACCGCGCGCCGACCGGCACGTGACAGCGCGCCCTTGAAGAAGCTGTCGGGCAGGCAGGGTCCCTGCAGGTGCAAGGCGGTGTCGGCGTGGTCCAGCCCGGCCAGGTCCAGCAGATCGTTCACGCGGCCGGGCGGCCATTCGGGGCGCTGCTGGTCGTCCTCGAAGAGGGCGGCGATCAGCGCGCGCAGCAGCCGGTCTTCGCGCTCCCGGGGCAGGGCCGCGCTGCTGCCGGGCCCGCCACCCAGGGCTGGTCTCGGCAGCAGCCAAGGCGCCTCCTGCGTGAAGCCGTGTATGAATCTCGAGAGCCCCAGTTGCCAGCCCATGGTGCCCCTCCGTGCGGAATCCGGTAGGTTCACTATCCCGAAAAACCGCCACTGGCGGCATGCCCCAGAGGCGGCGCGGCCTCACCACCCAAAGGCATAGGCCGGTGCGGCCCCGGCGCGGGGGGACTGTGCCGCCTCAGACGGCGACCGGTGCCTTGATCGCCGGGTGTGGGTCGTAGCCGCTGAGTTCGAAGTCCTCGAACTCGTAGTCGAAGATGCTGGCCGGCCGACGCTTGATCGTCATGGTCGGGTAAGGCCGCGGCTCGCGGGCGAGCTGGGTCTGCACCTGCTCCACGTGGTTGTCGTAGATGTGGCAGTCGCCGCCGGTCCAGATGAAGTCGCCCAGAGCCAGGTCGCACTGCTGGGCCAGCATCAGGGTCAGCAGCGCATAGCTGGCGATGTTGAAGGGCACGCCCAGGAAGATGTCCGCCGAGCGCTGGTAGAGCTGGCAGGAGAGACGGCCGTCCGCCACGTAGAACTGGAAGAAGGCGTGACAGGGCATCAGCGCCATCTTGGAGAGGTCAGCCACGTTCCAGGCGCTGACGATAATGCGGCGGCTGTCCGGGCTGGATTTCAGCTGCTTCACCACTTCGGCGATCTGGTCGATGTGGCCGCCCTCCGGCGTGGGCCAGTTGCGCCATTGCACGCCGTAGACCGGCCCCAGGTCACCGTCTTCGCGCGCCCACTCGTTCCAGATCGTGACGCCGCGCTCCTGCAGCCACTTGACATTGCTGTCGCCGCGCAGAAACCACAGCAGCTCCAGGATGATGGACTTGAGGTGCACCTTCTTGGTGGTCACCAGCGGGAAGCCCTGGGCCAGGTCGAAGCGCATCTGGTGACCGAACACGCTGCGCGTGCCGGTGCCGGTGCGGTCGCTCTTGTGCACGCCATGCTCGAACACATGGCGCATGAAGTCTTCGTACTGCTGAGGGGGGCGGGGCAGGGAGCTCATGCCCCTCATTGTCCGTCGTCCGGGCCGCCCGGCGTGGGCGGCCGGGCACTCAGGGCACCAGCAGCACGCGCAGCACCCGCTGCATCACCGGCGCCATGTGGGGAACCAGCTGGCCCAGCCGGGGCTGGCGCACGCTCAGCGCGGTCAGGCCGTTGAACAGTGCCGCCAGCAGCAGCGCCCGGCCCTGCACCTCGCCCGGGGGCAACTGGTCCGCCGCGGGGCCCAGGCTCTGGCGTATCAGGTCCTGTGCCTTGGCATGTACCAACGCCTCGCCCGCCTGCACCACCGTGGCCAGCCTGGGGTTGCGGCTGGCCTCGGCCAGCACCTCCAGCTCCAGCGCCGCGTCCGCCACCTGGGTGGACTCGTCGATGGCCCGCTCGGTCTCGCCCAGCATCACCTGCAGGATGTCGTCGGCCTGCTGCAGCTCGTTGATGCGGGCCACCACCTCGTCGCAGTCGCGCTCCACGATGGCCGCGATGATGTCGTCCTTGTTCTCGAACAGGTTGTAGATGTGGCCGGGGCTCATGCCCGCGGTCTTGGCGATCTCGGCCATGCTGGCCGCATGGAAGCCACGCCGGCGAAAGCACTCGGCGGCGGCCTCCAGCACCTGCTGGCGGCGGGCCTGGGCGCGGTCTGTGGATGGGGCGGGCGACATGGGGGTGTTGAGAGTCAGGCGCCGGATTGTCGGGGCTGCGCCGTCGCCGTCGAGCGCTCCTGCACGCCGCCGCCCAGGGCCTTGTACAGCGTCACGCGGTTGACCTGCTCCGCCAGCCGGGTCGCGATCAGGCTTTGCTGGGCGCTGTAGAGCGAGCGCTGGGCGTCCAGCGTCGCAAGACGGTCATCCACGCCGGCGCGAAAGCGTGCCTCGGCCAGCTGGAGCGCGTCCTGGGTCTGCGCGACCAGGCGCTGCTGCGCCTGGGCCTGCTGGCCCAGCGTCTGGCGTTCGCTGAGCGCATCGGCCACCTCGCGGAAAGCCGACTGGATGGCCTTCTCGTATTGCGCCACCGCGATGTCGCGGTCCACCTCGGCCACCTTCAGGTTGGCGCGGTTGCGCCCGCTGTCGAAGATGGGCAGCGTGATCTGGGGCACGAAGCTCCAGAAGCCGGTGCCGTTGCGGAACAGGCCGTCCAGCTCGCCGCTGGCGCTGCCGGCGCTGGCGGTCAGCGTGATGCGCGGGAAGAAGGCCGCGCGCGCCGCGCCGATGTTGGCGTTGGCCGACTGCAGGCTGCGCTCCGCCTGCTGCACGTCCGGGCGGCCCAGCAGCACCTCGGAGGGCAGGCCGGCCGGCAGCGCGGCCGTCAGCGTGGCCGGCGCGGTGGTGTCGCTGCGCGGCCCCTGTTCGGGCGTCAGCGGCTGGCCCACCAGCAGCTCCAGCGCGTGGCGGTCGGTGGCGACCTGGGCGCTGAGGCTGGCCTGGTCGGCGCGCGCGGACTCGACCGCGATCTCGGCCTGGCGCAGGTCCAGCGTGGACGAGATGCCCGAGGCCTGCAGGCGCTGCGTCAGGCGCAGGCTGTCCTCGCGGGTCTTGAGCGTGGCCTCGGTCAGCGCCAGGCGCTCCTGGTCGGCGGCCAGCGTCAGCCAGCTGCTGGCGACCTGGGCGATCAGGCTGATCTGCGCGCTGCGGCGCGCGTCTTCCGTGGCCAGGTAGGTGGCCAGCGCGGCGTCGGTGAGGTTCTTCACGCGTCCGAACAGGTCCAGCTCGTAGGCGCTGATGCCCAGCGTCGCGGTGTATTGGCGGCTGATGGCCGGCTGGCCGGTGCCGCTGAGCCCGCCGGGCAGTCGCTGGGCCGACTGGCCCACGCCGGCGTTCACCGAGGGCAGCTGGTCGGCCCGCTGCACGCGGTACAGCGCCTGGGCGCGCTCCACGTTCAGCACCGCCACCTTGAGGTCGCGGTTGTGGGCCAGCGCCTGGGCGATCAGCGCCTGGAGCTGCGGGTCGGTGAAGAACTCGCGCCAGCCCAGCTCGGCCGCCGCGGGCGTGCCCGCCGGGGTGGCGGTGGCGTCGCTCCACTGCGAGGCCACCGGCGCCTCGGGGCGCTCATAGGCGGGCGTCAGCGCGGTGCAGCCGGCCAGTGCCAGGGCCACCACCAGCGTGGTGGGCAGCAGGGCGGACATCAGGGAAGAGGTGTTGCCGGTCATGTCACTGACCCTCCGGGTTGGGGCTCACCGCGGCGGCAGCCGGGGTGGCCGGGTGGGAGGCGCGCGCCGGGAACCAGCGCCGCACCACCACGAAGAACACGGGCACGAAGAAGATGCCCAGCACGGTCGCGGACAGCATGCCGCCCAGCACGCCGGTGCCGATGGCGTTCTGGCTGCCCGAGCCGGCGCCGCTCGCGATGGCCAGCGGCAGCACGCCCAGCGCGAAGGCCAGCGAGGTCATCAGGATGGGGCGCAGGCGCTGGCGCACCGCGATCAGCGTGGCCTGGATGGCGTCATGGCCGGCCTCCATCTGCTCCTTGGCGAACTCCACGATCAGGATGGCGTTCTTGGCGGACAGGCCGATGGTGGTCAGCAGGCCGACCTGGAAGTACACGTCGTTGGACATGCCACGCAGCGTCGCGGCCAGCAGCGCGCCGATCACGCCCAGCGGCACGACCAGCATCACCGAGACCGGGATGCTCCAGCTCTCGTACAGCGCGGCCAGGCACAGGAACACCACCAGCAGCGAGATCGCGTACAGCATGGGCGCCTGGTCGCCGGTCAGGCGCTCCTGGTAGGACAGGCCGGTCCAGCTCACGCCCACGCCGGGCGGCAGCTGGGCGGCGAGTTGCTCCACCGCCTTCATCGCGGCGCCCGAGCTCTTGCCCGGCGCCGGCTGGCCCAGCACTTCCACCGCGGGCAGGCCGTTGTAGCGCTCCAGGCGCGGCGAGCCCATCTGCCAGTCGGCCGTGCCGAAGGCCGAGAACGGCACCATCTGGCCCGAGGCGTTGCGCACGCGCCAGTTGTTCAGGTCCTCGGGCTGCATGCGGTAGGGCGCGTCGGCCTGCATGTAGACCTTCTTCACGCGGCCGCGGTCGATGAAGTCGTTCACATAGGCGCCGCCCCAGGCGGTGGACAGCATCGCGTTGATGTCGCTGACCGACACGCCCAGTGCGCCCGCCTTGGCGGTGTCGATGTCCAGGCGCAGCTCGGGCGCATCCTCCAGGCCGTTGGGGCGCACCGCGACCAGGGTCGGGTCTTGCGCGGCCATGCCCAGGAACTGGTTGCGCGCGGCCATCAGGGCCTCGCGGCCCACGCCGGCCTGGTCCTGCAGGTAGGCGTCGAAGCCGGTCGCATTGCCCAGCTCGATGACGGCCGGCGGCGCGAACGCGAAGGCCATGGCGTCGCGGAACTGCATGAAGCTGCCCATCGCCCGGCCGGCAATCGCCTGCACCTTCTGGTCGGGGCGCTTGCGCTCGGACCAGTCCTTCATCTTCACGAAGCCTATGGCCATGTTCTCGCCGCGGCCCGCGAAGCTGAAGCCGGTCACCGCGAACACGGACTCCACGTTCTCCTTCTCATTCGTCAGGAAGTGGTTCTCCACGCGCTTGACCACGTCCAGCGTGCGCTGCTGGGTGGCGCCGGCCGGCAGCTGGATCTGCGAGAACAGGATGCCCTGGTCTTCATCCGGCAGGAAGGAGCTGGGCAGGCGCGTGAACATCCACGCCATGCCGGCGACTATGACGCCGTAGACCACCAGATGGCGGCCCCAGCGGCGCAGCATGCGGCCCACCAGGCCCTGGTAGCCGTTGGTGGTGGCTTCGAAGCGGCGGTTGAACGCGCCGAAGAAGCCCGTGGTGGCCGCGCCGTGGCCCGGCTTGAGCAGCGTGGCGCACAGCGCCGGCGTCAGCACCATGGCGACCAGCACCGACAGCGCCATCGCCGACACGATGGTGATGGAGAACTGGCGGTAGATCACGCCGGTGGAGCCGCCGAAGAAGGCCATGGGCACGAACACCGCCGACAGCACCAGCGCGATGCCCACCAGCGCGCCGGTGATCTGGCCCATGGACTTGCGCGTGGCCTCCTTGGGCGACAGGCCCTCCTCGGTCATCACGCGCTCGACGTTCTCCACCACGACGATGGCGTCGTCCACCAGCAGGCCGATGGCCAGCACCAGGCCGAACATGGTCAGCGTGTTGATGGAGAAGCCCGCCAGCGACATCACGCCGAAGGTGCCCAGCAGCACGACCGGCACCGCGATCGTGGGGATCAGCGTGGCGCGGAAGTTCTGCAGGAACAGATACATCACCAGGAAGACCAGCACCACGGCCTCGATCAGCGTCTTCACCACCTCGTGGATGGAGACCTCCACGAAGGGCGTGCTGTCATAGGGGATGACCGTGGTCATGCCCTCGGGCATGTACTTCTCCAGCCGCTTGACCTCGGCCTCCACGGCCTTGGCCGTGGCCAGCGCGTTGGCGCCGGTGGCCAGTTTCACGGCCACGCCGGCGGCCGGCTTGCCGTTGTAGCGCGACACGGTGGCGTAGCTCTCCGCGCCCAGTTCCACACGGGCCACGTCGCGCAGGTGCACGGTCGAGCCGTCGCCCTGGGTCTTGAGCACGATGTTGCGGAACTGCTCGGGCGTCTGCAGGCGGCTCTGCGCGGTCACGGTCGCATTGAGCTGCTGGCCCGCGGCGGCCGGGGCGGCGCCCAACTGGCCGGCCGAGACCTGGGCGTTCTGCGCCTGGATGGCGGCCGACACATCGGCCGGGGTCAGGTTGTACTGGTTGAGCTGGTTGGGGTTGAGCCAGATGCGCATCGCGTACTGCGCGCCGAACAGCGTCACCTCACCCACACCCTCGACCCGGCTCAGCGGGTCCAGCACGCTGGATGACACATAGTCCGACAGGTCGTACTGCGACAGCTTGCCGTCCTTGGACACAAAGCCCAGCACCATTAGGAAGTTGATGGTGGACTTGGTCACCGTCACGCCCTGGCGCTGCACTTCCTGCGGCAGCAGCGGCGTGGCGGCCTGCAGCTTGTTCTGCACCTGCACCTGGGCGATGTCGGGGTTGGTGCCCGCGGCAAAGGTCAGCGTGATGCTGGCATTGCCCTGCGAGTCCGACGTGGACGACATATAGGTCAGCCCGTCTATGCCCTTGAGCTTTTGCTCTATGACCTGGGTGACGGTGTCTTCCAGCGTCTTGGCGGACGCGCCCGGGTAGGACGCGTTGATGGACACCTGCGGCGGCGCGATGCTGGGGTACTGCGACACCGGCAGCGTCTCGATCGAGAGGGCGCCGGCCAGCATGATGACGATGGCCAGCACCCACGCGAAGATGGGCCGGTCAATGAAGAAACGAGACATGGTGATGGCTCCGGTGCGGGATCAGCGGGCGGCGGCCGAGGCGGCGGCGGGCGCGGACGCGGCATCGGCCGGCACGCCCTGGGCCGGCATGCCGGGGCGCAGGCGCTGCAGGCCGTCCACGATGAGCTGGTCGCCCGCGGCCAGGCCGCTGTTCACCACCCATTGGCCGTTCACGACGGTGCTGGTCTGCAGCTGGCGGGCCTGGACCTTGCCGTCCTTGCCCAGCACCAGAGCCGTGGCGTTGCCGCGCGCATCACGCGACACCGCGCCCTGCGGCGCCAGCAGCGCCTGGGCCTGCACGCCGGTCTGCACCTGGGCGCGCACATACATGCCCGGCAGCAGCTGGCGCTTGGGGTTGGGGAAGACCGCGCGCAGCGTCACGCTGCCGCTGGTCGGGTCCACCTGCAGCTCCGAGAACTGCAGCTTGCCCTCCAGCGGGTAGCTGCTGCCGTCCTCCAGCAGCAGCTTGACGCGCGCCTGGCCGCTGGCGTCGCGCTGCAGCGTGCCATCGGCCAGCTGGCGCTGCAGGCGCAGCAGCTCGGCGCTGGTCTGGGTCACGTCCACATAGATGGGGTCCAGCTGCTGGACCGAGGCCATGGCCGCGGCCTGGTTGGCCGTGACCAGCGCGCCCGGCGTCACCGCCGAGCGGCCGATGCGGCCGGCGATGGGGGCGCTGACGCGGGTGCGGTCCAGATCGATCTGGGCGCTGCGCACCGCGGCACGCGCGGCTTCCACGTCGGCCTGCGCCTGCTTGAGCGCGGCCTGGGCGTCGTCGCGCAGCTGCTTGCTGACCGCGTCTATGCCGGCCAGCTCGTCATAGCGGCCGGCCTTGAGCCGGGCGGTGGTCAGGTTGGCTTCGGCCTTGGACTGCGCCGCCTTGGCGTTGTCCAGCGCGGCCTGGTAGCTGGCGGGGTCGATCTGGTAGAGCAGCTGGCCGGCCTTCACGTCGCTGCCTTCGGTGAAGGCGCGGGTCTTGACCAGGCCGTTCACCTGCGGGCGCACCTCGGCCAGTTGGTAGGCCACGGTGCGGCCGGCCAGCTCGGTGTTGAGTTCCACGCGCTGGGGCTGCAGCGTCAGCACGCCCACGGGCGTGGGGCCGGCCGCGCCGCCCGGGCCGCCGGGCCCGCCATGGGCGCCGGCCTCGGGCTTGCCGCAGGCGGTCAGCACGGCGGCCGCGGCCACCGACAGGGCCAGCGTGCCCAGCAGGGGCAGGTTGCGCGGCAGGGTGCGGCGCGATTGGGGGGAGGGCGAAGCAGGGGTGTGCGGCATGGCGGTTCTCGACGGCTTGTGCTGGGCCAGGCCGACATGCCACCGACAGGGCGACACGGCTGCACTAGCCGGTTTGAATTTCTGAATGATCGTTCATTCTATTTTTTGCCGCCCCGCTTGCAAGAGAAATCTGAATGACCATTCAATCCTTGGGGTGCTGGCAGCCGTTCGCGTGATCGATGTCACGCCGCATGGCGCGCGCCCTCGGGGCCGATCGATGTTGTGCGTTTGTTGAGATTAATTCTCAAATGCAACTGATTCTCATTTATAGTGAGTCGCGCTGCCGCCGTGCTGTTGCCGGAGGTCCCGCAACCCAACCCTGCTGAACGCCATGACCCTGCTGAACCCTGCCGCCCTTGGTCGGGGCCTGGTGCCGCTGCTGCTCGCCGCGGCGGCCCAGGCGCACTCGCCCTATCTCAAGCCCAACGACTTCAACCCGGCGGCGCAACGCCGCCATGTGACCGTGGAGGCCTCCTTCGCGGAGGGCGACCTGCGCCCGGACGTCGCGATGAAGTCCGACGCCTTCCAGGTGACCGGCCCGGACGGGCGCCGCCAGCCGCTGACGCCGGCCGCCGTGCTGAAGGACGCCAGCTACCTGGAGGTGCCGCTGGCGGCGGGCGAGGGCACCTACCTGGTGTCGTCGGGCGTGCGCAAGGGGCGGCTCGCGCCGGCCGTGCTGCGCCAGGGGCAGGTGCACTTCGTCGAGGCCTCGCAGGAACGCCAGCCAGGCGACACCCCCATCGAGGTACAGAGCCTCACGCGCGCCGACGTCTACGTGACCCGTGGCAAGCCCAGCGATGGCACGTTCGACGCCGAGGGCGTGGGCATCTACCCGCTCAGCAAGCCCTATGCGCTGTATGCCGGCGAGCCGGTGACGGTGCGGGTGCGCGAGCACCAGCAGGCGCTGGCCGGCCAGACGCTGACCGTCATCACCGACGGCCAGGCTTATGCCCGCCACAAGCAGCCGGAGCGCGACCTGCGCACCGACGCCGCCGGCGAGGTCAGCTTCACGCCCCAGACCGCGGGCCTGTATCTGCTGCAGGTGCGGGTGCGCCGGCCCTCGCCCGACAACGCCGCGCTGTGGCTCAGCCACACCGCCACGCTCACGCTCGAAGTCCAACCCCAACCCTGAACAGCCCCCCCGATGAAACAAGTCCTGACCCTCACGCTGCTGGGGCTGGCCCTGCTGTCCGCACAGGCCGCCTCGCATTCGACCGCCACCTTCATCGCCGAGCAGGACCTCAACGGCGACGGCCAGGTGACGCTGGAGGAATTCAAGCTCAGCCGCCAGCTGGAGTTCGCACGCATGGACTTCAACGGCGACGGCCAGCTCAGCGAGGCCGAGTACCTCGGCGAATTCGAAGGCCGGCTGATGCTGCGCCTGGCCAAGATCGCCGACCCCGAGAAGCGCCGCGAGGAGCAGCAGCGCCAGATGCGCCAGGCCAAGGTGCGCTTCGGCGTGCTGGATGTCGACAAGAACGGCAGCATCAGCCCCGAGGAGTTCATGGCCTCCGGCCTGCGCATGTTCAAGCTGCATGACCGCAACCAGGACCAGCGTGTGGACGCCAGCGACCTCAAGCTCGCCGAGGACGAGAGCAAGGCGGGCAAGACCAGCTTCGTCGCCCCCTGAGCCTGCGCCTCGCCGCGCCGCCGTCCGGCCGTCCGGCCCGTCAGGCGCCTTAGCCCCCAAGTTCCCTTCCGTCGCCCCGGCCCCGCGCCCGGCGCGCGACCACCGTCGCCAGCCATCGCTTCAGCGAAGCCAGCCAGGTTCACCCCGAACAGGATTCGCATGAAGACCCAGTCCCCCGCCCGTGCCCGCTGGCGCAGCCTCCCCTATTCGCCCCAGAACACCCCGCTTGCCCGTGCCGCCCGAGACGCCCTGCTGGCGCTGGCCCTGGCCGGCCCCGCCGCCGGCCTGACCCAGGCCCAGGCCCCGAAGGTCCAGGCCACCTACAGCGTGCCGCCGGGGCCGCTGGACGAGGCGCTGGCCCGCTTTGCCCGCGCGGCCGGCGTGCCGCTTCAGCTGGACGCCGCCCTTGTCAAGGGCCGGCTCAGCCCGGGCCTGCAGGGGCATGTGGACCTGCGCAACGGCTTCGCCCAGCTGCTGGCCGGCTCCGGCCTGGAGGCGCTGCCCGGTGAGGGCGGCGTCTGGATGCTGCGCCCCAGCGCGGCCGTTGAGGGCGCCGCATTGCCCGTGGTGCGCGTGACGGCGGACCGTGAGCGCCCCGAGGCCGGCACCCGCAGCGTGCTCAGCGGTGACGAGCTGGTGCGCTACGGCGGCACCGGCCTGGCCGACGTGATTCGTGAGCAGCCGCTGGTCGAAGCCCCTGGCACCACGCTGGGTTCCACCCGTGGCGCCAGCCGCTACGACCGTGGCGGCACTACCAACTACAACATCCGCGGCGTCGAGGGCAACCGCGTGGGGCTGGATGTGGACGGCATCGAGATGCCCGAGGCCATCAGCCGCGCGCCGCTGACCGCGCGCTCCGAGGATGGCACTTTCGGCATGGGCCGCGACTTCATCGACCCCGAGCTCTACGGCGCCATCGACATCCAGTCCGGCACCACCAACTCGCAGCGCAGCGCCGGTGGCATAGGCGGGGCGGTCAGCTTCCGCAGCCGCGCGCCCGAGGACTTCGTCAGCGCCGGCTCGCCCTTGTACGCCGGTGCCCGGCTGGGCTACAGCCAGGCCAACCGCGCCTGGAGCAAGGGCCTCAACCTCGCCGCCCAGCAGGGCGACCTGGGCCTGCTGCTGAGCTATGTGCGCCGCGATGGCGAGCAGACCCGCAACCACAGCGACAGCGTGCCCAGCTACCCCGAGGACTGGCACTCGGACGCCTTGCTGCTCAAGGGTGTGTGGCGCGTGAACCCGGCGCACCGGCTGGAGCTGGCCGCCGACCTCTACCGCAAGCGCAGCGATTCGAGCTTCGACAGCTGGAACACCACGGCCACCGCCATCACCGGCCAGTCGACCCAGGACGCCCGCACGCGCCGCGACACCGTGTCCCTCGCCCACAGCTGGACGCCGGGCGACGCCGGCCTGGTGGACCGCCTGGACACCCGGCTCTATGTGCAGAACACCGACATGGACGACGTGACCCGCACCGTCACGCTGGCCCCCGGCGCGCAGATCCTGGAGGCCTCGCGCAACACCACCCGCCAGATCGGCCTCTCCACGCTGGGCGAAAAGCGACTGGGCCGGCACGGCCTGAAGTTCGGCTTCAACCACTCGCGCAGCAAGAACGAGCACCCGTTCAGCTCCACCGAGGCCTTTGGCGCCACCCAGCCCTTTCCGGACACGCTGACCGTGCGCACCGGCGCCTTCATCGAGGACAGCATGGACACCCCGCTGGCCAGCGGCCGCGTGACCGTGGTGCCCGGCCTGCGGTTGGACCGCGTGGACCCCAGCATCCGCAACACCGAGCGCTTCGGCAGCCCGCGCATCACGCCCGCCGAGCTGGAAGCCCTGTACGGCCACGCGCCGTCCACCACCATCGCCAGCCCCAGCCTGGCCGTGCTGTACGAACTCAAGCCCGGCCTGAGCAGCTATGTGCAGTGGAAGCGCAGCGGCCGCGCCCCCAGCAACAGCGAGATCTTCGGCTACTGGAACAGCGGCGGCGGCACCTACGCGCTGCTGGGGGACCGCCACCTCAAGAAGGAAACCAGCAACGCCTTCGAGACCGGCCTCAAGGGCACACCCACGCCGGGCGTCACGCTGGCCGGCGCGCTGTTCTACACGCGCTACCGCGACTTCATCTCCTACACGCGCTACACGCGGGCCAACAACCCGGAGAAGTTCGTCGACATCCAGCCCAGCCTGTCCATCCTCTACCAGGCCAGCAACCGTGATACCGCCACCATCTACGGCACCGAGCTCAGCCTGCGCCTGGACCATGGCACCTGGGCGCCCGCCGCACGCGGCCTCTACAGCACCTGGGCACTGGGCTACAGCCAGGGTCGCTCCAAGTCCAGCTACGCCGGCGACAAGGACGTGGACCTGGACACCGTGCAGCCCGCCAAGGCTCTGGTCGGCCTGGGCTACGACGCGGCCCAGCGCGCCTGGGGCCTGAACCTGAACGGCAGCTTCGTGCGCGGCAAGCAGGCCGTGGCCACCACGCGCCAGTCCTTCAGCAACAACCCCGGCGCGCAGTTGCCCGACGCCACCACGGTGCTGTTCCGCGTGCCCGGCTTTGCGCGCTTCGACCTGGCCGGCTACTGGCGCCTGAGCAAGCAACTGCGCCTGAACGCGGCCGTGCTCAACCTGGGCGACAAGCGCTACTGGTCCTACGCCAGCACGCACAGCCTGCAGCCGGCCAATGCCCGGGATCTGCAGCAGATCGAGCTGTCGACGGCGCCGGGGCGGACGCTGGCGTTGAGTGTGAGTGCGGAAATCTGATGCCGGCTACGCCCGCGGTGCGGGCGGCCGGTGATCCAGACCCTGTCGCCCACGCCGCCGGCCCGCTGCGTGAGGCGCTGGCAGCCCGGGTACCGCACGCGGCCCGCGCTCGCGGACACTGCGTGAAAGACATCCCCCGGAATCGCTCATGAAACTTGCCATCGCTGTCCACCTCGACGGCGCGCGGGCGCAGGTCGCGGCCGTCGAATTCGACGCCTGGGATTCGCCGGAAGCCGCGAAGACCTACCTCACGTCCATCGCCCCGATCGAGCCACCGCCCGCCCGCGGGGAACTCGACCTTCGCGCGCTGAACTGCGTGATGCAACTGCTGCGCGAGCACCGGCTGGCGCCCGAGCTCATCGTCATCGATGCTTGTTTCGTACACCTGGATGCCCATGAGGCGCCGGGCCTGGGGCAGCATCTGTTCCAGGCGCTGGGCGGCGCGATACCCGTCATCGGTGTCTCCAAGACCGGCCGGCCTGGCCTGTCGGCCCAGTTCGAGGTGATACGCGAAGAGGAAGCCAAGCCGCTGGTGGTGACCAGTGCGGGCGTGGACATCGGCGCGGCCAAGGCCCGTCTGCGTGCGATGCATGGTCGCAAGCGCGTGCCCACGCTGATGAAGCTGGTGGCGAGGCTGGCGAAGAGCGAGGGCTGAAGCCGGCTGGCTGTTCTGCGACCTGTCTCTTGCGGGTTAGGCGTGCGGGGCTGTTCCGTGGGGTGGTGTCGGCCGTCAGTGGCCGCTTGGGCGGCGATCCGTTGAACTCGGCCATGCGCGGCTGTACGCCTTGCTCTCGAGGAAATGCCAACCCGGCGTCGCATGGGTGAAGCTGGTTGCGGCTTCTTGGCTGAGTTGCTTTTGCGGCTGGCCTTTGGACTCGGCACACCGCGCCGGGATTCCGCCCCGGCGGGCGGGTAACTTTCTTCTGGTCGCGCCCAGAAGAAAGTCACCAAAGAAGATGCGCTGAACCGCACCGCGCTCGGGGGCCGCGTCGCGGTCCACCAATTCAACGGGCGCTCGCCGTGTGCGCAGAAGCGAGCCGCTGCGCTCTCGCGGTGGACTTGTCATCGCCCGGTGAAATCGAACCTCTGCGCCGTCCGACGCGCGGCTGCACGCCGTGCTCACGAGCAAAACCCAATGCGGCGTCGCTCGGGCGACGCGGCAGAGGGTGATTTGTTGGAGCGTTGATGCAACTCGTTGGGGTTCGAAGGGCTCACCCCAACCTACCGTGCTGCTGGCCTCGGTGTTGGGCAAGCTGGCCGGCGTTCACCTGGCGGGCCGGGTTTTGCGCTGGGCGCCCGGCGAGGCCGGCCTGATCGGCTGGCTGCTGCAGACCAAGGCGCTGATCATGATCATCTTCGCCAACATCCTGCTGGACCGTCAGATCATCACCAGCGAAACCTTCACCGCAC
>NZ_CAJYPS010000011.1 GCF_913777145.1 uncultured Roseateles sp. | reverse complement strand
ACCTTCGGAGAAGACCCATGTCTGTCACGATGCGCGAGATGCTGGAAGCCGGCGTCCATTTCGGCCACCAAACCCGCTTCTGGAATCCCAAGATGGCCCCGTATATCTACGGCCATCGCAACAAGATTCACATCATCAACCTCGAAAAGACGCTGCCGGCGTTCAACGAGGCGATGAAGTTCATCCGCCAGCTGTCCGCCAAGCGCGGCAACATCCTGATGATCGGCACCAAGCGCCAGGCTCGCGAGTTCATCGCCGCTGAAGCTCAGCGCGCCGGCATGCCCTATGTCGACCAGCGCTGGCTGGGTGGCATGCTGACCAACTTCAAGACGGTCAAGGGTTCGCTGAAGAATCTGAAGGACATGCAGGCTCAGGTCGAGGCTGGCACCCAGCCCGCGATCAAGAAGGAAGCCCTGCTGTTCCAGCGTGAGATCGCCAAGCTGGAAAAGAACATCGGCGGCATCGCCGACATGACCACGCTGCCGGACGCGCTGTTCGTCATCGACGTGGGCTACCACAAGATCGCCGTGGCTGAAGCCAAGAAGCTGGGCATTCCCGTCATCGGCGTGGTGGACACCAACCACTCGCCCGACGGCATCGACTACGTGATCCCCGGCAACGACGACTCCGCCAAGGCTGTGGCGCTGTACGCCCGTGCCGTGGCTGACGCCGTGCTGGAAGGCAAGGCCAACGCCACCGCCGACGTGCTGGCTGCTGTCGCCCCCGCCGGCGACGAGTTCGTCGAGGTGTCGGAAGGCGCCTGAGCCCCGACTGCCCTGCACTGAAAGGGGCCTCGTGCCCCTTTTTCTCGAAAGGGGCTTCTCAAGGCCCCTTTTCTCAACCGAATCTGGAGAAGAGAAATGGCTGCAATCACCGCAAGCATGGTCGCCGAGCTGCGCGCCCGCACCGATGCCCCGATGATGGAATGCAAGAAGGCGCTGACCGAGGCTGAGGGCGATCTGTCCCGCGCCGAGGAAATCCTGCGCGTCAAGCTGGGCAACAAGGCCGGCAAGGCCGCGTCGCGCATCACCGCTGAAGGCGTGGTCGCCTCGGCCGTGGTCGGCGGCAATGGCGCGCTGATCGAAGTGAACTGCGAGACCGACTTCGTCTCCAAGAACGACGCCTTCCTGGCCTTCGTCGGCGCGCTGGCCGGCCTGGTGGCCGAGAAGAACCCGGCGGACATCGAGGCGCTGTCGGCGCTGCCGCTGTCGCAAGAAGGCTTCGGCCCGACCGTGGAAGACGTGCGCAAGGGTCTGATCGGCAAGATCGGCGAGAACATGACGATCCGCCGCTTCAAGCGCTACGAAGGCGCCAAGCTGGCCTCCTACCTGCACGGCACCCGCATCGGCGTGATGGTCGAGTTCGAGGGTGACGAGGTGGCGGCCAAGGACGTCGCCATGCACGTGGCCGCGATGAAGCCGGCTGCGCTGTCGGGCGCCGACGTGTCGGCCGAGCTGGTCGAGAAGGAACGCAAGATCGCCACCGAGAAGGCTGCTGAATCCGGCAAGCCGGCCGACATCGTCGCCAAGATGGTCGAAGGCTCGGTGCAGAAGTTCCTGAAGGAAGTCTCGCTGCTGGACCAGGTCTTCGTGAAGGCCGCCGACGGCAAGCAGACCGTGGCTGCCTACCTGAAGAGCGTCAACACGACGGTGAAGAGCTTCACGCTGTACGTCGTGGGCGAGGGCATCGAGAAGAAGGTGGACGACTTCGCCGCCGAGGTGGCCGCGCAGGTGGCCGCCGCCAAGGGTCAGTAAAGACCGGCAACTAAGAACAGGGCGCCCGGAATTCCACCGAGGCGCCCTTTAAACTTCTGGGCCGATATCGGCCGCTTTCACTGAGGACACCATGCCCGCGTACAAGCGCATCCTGCTCAAACTCTCCGGCGAGGCCCTGATGGGCGACGACGCCTATGGCATCAACCGCGCCACCATCGTCCGCATGGTGCAGGAGGTGCGTGAGGTCACCGAGCTGGGTGTGGAGGTCGCCGTCGTCATCGGTGGCGGCAACATCTTCCGTGGCGTCGCGGGCGGCTCGGTCGGCATGGACCGCGCGACCGCCGACTACATGGGCATGCTGGCCACGGTGATGAACTCGCTGGCGCTGGCCGACACCATGCGCCAGGAAGGCATGACGGCCCGCGTGATGTCGGCTATCAGCATCGAGCAGGTGGTCGAGCCCTATGTGCGCCCCAAGGCGCTGCAGTACCTGGAAGAGGGCAAGGTCGTCGTGTTCGCGGCCGGCACCGGCAATCCCTTCTTCACGACCGATACCGCCGCGGCGCTGCGCGGTGCCGAGATCGGCGCGGAGATCGTGCTGAAGGCCACCAAGGTGGACGGCGTCTACACCGCCGACCCCAAGAAGGACCCCAAGGCCGAGCGCTATGCGCGCATCAGCTTCGACGAGGCCATCGCCCGCAACCTGCAGGTGATGGACGGTGCGGCCTTCGCGCTGTGCCGTGACCAGAAGCTGCCGATCAAGGTCTTCAGCATCTTCAAGCCCGGCGCACTCAAGCGTGTCGTGCAGGGCGAGGACGAGGGCACGCTGGTCCACGTCTAATTCATTCTCGAGAGACAGATCATGAGCACCGCTGACATCAAGAAGAACGCCGATGCCAAGATGGCCAAGTCCATCGAGGCGCTGAAGACCGAACTGCAGAAGATCCGTACCGGTCGCGCCCACCCCGGCATCCTGGACCAGGTCCATGTGGAGTACTACGGCTCGCCCGTGCCCATCTCCCAGGTGGCCAACGTGAGCCTGCTGGATGCGCGCACCATCTCCGTCCAGCCCTGGGAAAAGGGCATGGGCGCCAAGATCGAGAAGGCGATCCGCGAATCCGATCTGGGCCTGAACCCCTCCACGCAGGGCGACCTGATCCGCGTGCCCATGCCGCCGCTGACGGAGGAGCGCCGCAAGGACCTGACCAAGGTCGTGCGCAATGCCGGTGAAGACGCCAAGGTGGCCGTGCGCAATCTGCGCCGCGATGCCAACGAGCAGGCCAAGAAGCTGCTGAAGGACAAGGAGATCGGCGAGGACGAAGAGCGTCGCAGCCTGGATGAAGTCCAGAAGCTCACCGACAAGGTGGTGGCCGAGATCGACAAGCTGATCGCGGCCAAGGAAGCCGAGATCCTCGCGGTTTGAGCGCGCAACTCTCAGCGGCCGCCGAGCGCCTGGCGCCGCCGCGTCATGTGGCCATCGTGATGGATGGCAATGGCCGCTGGGCCAAGAAGCGCTTTCTGCCGCGCTTCTTCGGCCACAAGCAGGGCGTGGACGCGCTGGTCAAGGTGGTGCAGGCCTGCATAGACCGCGATATTGAGTTCCTGACCGTGTTCGCGTTCTCCAGCGAGAACTGGAAGCGGCCCAGCGACGAGGTGTCCGGCCTGATGGGCCTGGTGCTGGCGGCGGTGAGTCGCTACCTCGCGAAGATGGGGGCCATGGGCGTGCGCATCCGCATCGTCGGCGACCGCGACGCGGTGTCCGACAAGCTGCGTGCGGCCTGGAACGAGGCCGAGGGCAGCACCGCGCACAACACCAAGCTGACGCTGAATGTCGCGTTCAACTACGGTGGGCGCTGGGACATCGTGCAGGCCTGCCGCAAGGCAATCGCCGCCGGTATCCCGGCCGAGGAGCTGACCGAGGCACGCCTGTCCGAGTTCATGGCCATGAGCTATGCGCCGGACCCCGACCTCTTCATCCGCACCGGTGGCGAGGTGCGCATCAGCAACTTCCTGCTGTGGCAGGCGGCCTACACCGAGTTCGTGTTCTCTGACTGCCTGTGGCCCGAGTTCGGCGAGCGCGAGCTCGACGCGGCCATTGCCGCCTTCCACGAGCGCGACCGCCGCTTCGGAGGCGTGAAGGACGCGCCGGTCGCGGCCTGATATGCAACAGCCCCTGGCCCGGTCTGCCGACGTGCCGTGCGCGGCAATGGCTTGCGGGTCGGGGCTTCACCGAATCACCTCATGCTGAAGACCCGTGTCATCACGGCGATCGTGCTGCTGGCGCTGCTGCTGCCGGAGCTGTTCGCCGCCTCGCCCTGGCCCTTCGCCTGGGTCACCGTGCTGATGATGGGCGCGGCGGGCTGGGAATGGTCCCGTCTCAATGGCCTCAAGGGCAGCGGGGCGCTGGCGGGTGGCCTGGTGCTGGCGCTCGCCTGCACCTGGACGCTGCTGCTGGCCGGTCTGGCGGCACCGCCGGCCTGGGCCTGGTGGCTGGCGGGGGGCGTCTGGG
Source organism: uncultured Roseateles sp. (assembly GCF_913777145.1). Lineage (GTDB taxonomy): Bacteria > Pseudomonadota > Gammaproteobacteria > Burkholderiales > Burkholderiaceae_C > Pelomonas. Next base: position 133,337 of record NZ_CAJYPS010000011.1, on the reverse strand, counting down.
TGCTGGGCGGCGCGGCCGCGCTGCGCGCCGGCCCGGGTGGCTGGCCGCTGATCGCGCCGGGCCTGCGCATGGCGCTGGGCGCCGCGCTGCTGTGGGGCGCCTGGCTGGCCATCGTGCAGGCCAAGGTCCATGGCATCAACTTCATCCTGTCGGTGTTTTGCCTGGTGTGGGCGGCCGACATCGGCGCCTATTTCGGCGGCAAGGCGCTGGGCCGGCGCAAGCTGGCCCCGGCTATCAGCCCGGGCAAGAGTTGGGAGGGGGTGTGGTCCGGCCTGGTGGCGGTGCTGCTGCTGGCCCTGCTGTGGACCCAGGTCATCGACCTGCGGCTGGGCGTGGATTCCGCCAGCCTCTACACGCTGCTGGTGCAGCGCCACGGCTGGCCGGTCGCGCTGCTTGCGCTGGTGTTCCTGTCGGCGATGAGCGTCGTCGGCGACCTGTTTGAATCGCTGGTCAAGCGTGCGGTGGGTGCCAAGGACAGCAGCGGCCTGCTGCCCGGGCACGGCGGCGTGCTGGACCGCATCGATGCGCTGCTGCCGGTGTTCCCGCTGGCGCTGGCCCTGATCAGTCTGTGAAGCCATGAAGCCTCATTCCGTTCTACGCGTCTGTGTGCTGGGTTCCACCGGCTCCATTGGCGTCAACACGCTGGACGTGATTGCGCGTCATCCCGAGCGCTACCAGGTCGTGGCCCTCAGCGCGATGAGCCGCGTCGACGAGTTGCTGCAGCAATGCCTGCAGGTGCGCCCGCGCTTCGCGGTGATGCCGGTGCGCGAGGCGGCGGCCGAACTGCGCCGCCGGCTGCGCGAGGCGGGCTCCAGCACCGAGGTGCTGGACGGCGCCGAGGCGCTGGCCGAGATTGCCGCGCACCCGGACGTGGACACCGTGATGGCCGCCATCGTCGGGGCCGCGGGCCTGGCGCCGGCAATCGCGGCCGCGCGGGCTGGCAAGCGCCTGCTGCTCGCCAACAAGGAGGCCATCGTCGTCGGCGGTGCGCTCTTCATGCGCGCGGTGGAGCAGGGCGGCGCGACCTTGCTGCCGATAGACAGCGAGCACTCGGCCATCTTCCAGTGCCTGCCGGAGGACCGCAACACCTGGCACCAGCGCATCGATCACATCGTGCTGACCGCGTCCGGTGGCCCCTTCCGCCAGCGCGACCCGGCCACGCTGGCCGACGTGACGCCCGAGCAGGCCTGCGCCCATCCCAACTGGGTGATGGGCCGCAAGATCTCGGTGGATTCGGCCACCATGATGAACAAGGCGCTGGAAGTGATCGAGGCGCGCTGGCTGTTCGGCCTGGCGCCCGAGCAGATCAAGGTGCTGATCCACCCGCAGAGCATCATCCACTCCATGGTGGTGTGCCGCGACCACTCGGTGCTGGCGCAGCTCGGCACGCCGGACATGCGTGTGCCCATCGCCTACGGCCTGTCCTTCCCCGAGCGCATCACCTCGGGCGCGAGTCAGCTCAACCTGCTCACCACGCCCAGCCTCACGTTCGAGGAGGCCGATGCGAAGCGCTTCCCCGGCCTGCACCTGTCCTGGCAGGCGCTCAGGGGGCCGGAGGGCAGCACCACGGTGCTGAATGCGGCCAACGAGATCGCGGTCGAGGCCTTCCTGGCCGGCCGCTTGCGCTTCGACCGCATCCCCGCGCTGAACGCCCGATGCCTGGAGGAGGTGCAGCCGGGGGACTGCGGCAGCATCGAGGCCTTGCTGGCGCTCGACGCCCGCGCTCGTGAGCACGCGCGCGGCCTGCTATGAGCACGGTCCTGGCTTTTCTCGTTGCACTGGCGCTGCTGATTGCCATCCATGAATGGGGGCACTACCGCGTGGCGCGCGCCTGCGGCGTGCGGGTGCTGCGCTTCTCCATCGGATTCGGCCGTGTGATCTGGCGCCGCGTGGGGCGCGATGGCACCGAGTTCACGCTCAGCGCGCTGCCGCTGGGCGGCTATGTGCGCATGCTGGACGAGCGCGAGGCGCCGGTGCGGCCCGACGAGCGCCAGCAGGCCTACAACAACCGCCCGCTGCGCCAGCGCGCCGCCATCGTGGCGGCGGGCCCCGCGGCCAACTGGGCGCTGGCGGTGCTGTTGTTTGCGCTGGTGGCCTGGATGGGCAGCGAGGTGCCCAAGGCCTTGCTGGGCACGCCGGTGGCGGGATCGCTGGCCGAGCAGGCCGGCCTGCGCGCCGGCGATCTGGTGCGCGCGGTGTCGGCCGATGGCGAGCAATGGCAGGACGTGCAGGGCCTGCCCGATCTGCAGTCCCAGGTGCTGCAGTCGCAGGCCTTGGGCCAGCCGCTCTACCTCACGGTCACCGACAACGAGGGGCACGGCCAACGTCAGCTGCATCTGGCCACCGACCGCCTCAGCGGTCGGGCGGTGGATGCCGGTCTGATGCGCGAGATCGGGCTGCAGCCCTGGGCCGAGCCGCTGCTGCGTCAGGTCAATGCCGAGGGCGCGGGCGCTGCAGCCGGTCTGGCCGCGGGTGACCGCGTGCTGTCCATCGACGGGCGCAGCGTGCCGGATGCGGGCCTGTTGCGCGAGCTGATCGGCAATGCACACGATGGCGAGGCGCCGCGTACGCAGGCCTGGCGCATCGAGCGCGCCGGCCAGGTGCTGGAGTTGCCGGTCACGCCGCGGGTGGTGGACGAGGGCGGTCGGCGTGTGGCGCGGCTGGGTATAGGCCTGGGCTCGCTGCCCGAGCGGGTGCTGGTGCGCTACGGCTTCGTCGATGGCATTGCTCACGCGTTCGCGCAGAGCTGGGACATGGCGCGGACCACGGTGCAGCTGCTGGGTCGCATGCTGGTGGGCGAAGCCTCGGTGAAGAACCTCAGCGGCCCGCTGAGCATTGCCGACTATGCCGGTCAGTCCGCGCGTGCCGGCTTTGTGCCCTACCTGGAATTCCTGGCTCGCATCTCGCTGAGTCTGGCGGTGCTGAACCTGCTGCCGCTGCCGATGCTGGACGGCGGGCACCTCATGTATCATCTTTTCGAGGGTCTGACCGGCCGCCCCGTCTCTGAACGGTGGCAACGGCAACTGCAGCGCGCCGGCGCGCTGATTCTGATGCTGATGATGGCCTTGGCCCTTTCCAACGACGTGGCCCGCCTGGCGGGCTGGCACTGATTCCTCCCTCCCGATCCGTTCTCTCAGGCATGTCCTCTTTCTTCTGCTCGGGAGCGCCGCGTCGCCCCTCGATCCTGGCCTTGGCTGCTGCCGGGCTTTTCCAGGCGGGTGCGGCGTGGGGCGTCGAACCCTTCGTGCTGAAAGACATCCGTGTCGAAGGCCTGCAGCGCACCGACCCCGGTACGGTGTTCGCGTCGCTGCCCTTCCGCATCGGTGATACCTACAACGACGAGAAGGGTGCCGCGGCGCTGCGCTCGCTGTTCGCGACCGGTCTGTTCAAGGACGTGCGCATCAACATCGACGGCAGCTCGGTGGTGGTGGTCATCGACGAACGCCCGGTCATCGCCAACGTCAACTTCGTGGGTCTGAAGGAGTTCGACACCGAGGCGCTGACCAAGTCGCTGAAGGACGTGGGCATTGGCGAAGGCAAGCCCTTCGACAAGGCGCTGGCCGACCGCGCCGAGCAGGAGCTGAAGCGGCAATACCTGACCCGCAGCCTCTATGGCGCCGAGGTCACGACGACGATCACGCCGATCGAGCGCAACCGTGTCAACGTCAGCTTCAACGTGACCGAGGGCGAGCCGGCCAAGATCCACGAGATCCGCATCCTGGGCAACAAGGTGTTCTCCGAGAGCACGCTGCTGGGCCTGCTTGAGCAGACCTCGTCGGGCTGGCTGACCTGGTATACCAAGACCGACCGCTACTCACGCGCCAAGCTCAACGCCGACCTGGAAACCATTGGCAGCTACTACCGCAACCGTGGCTACCTGGAGTTCGCGGTCACGTCCACGCAGGTCACGATCTCGCCGGACAAGCAGGGCATAGACATCGCGATCACGGTCAGCGAAGGCCAGCCCTACACGGTCGCCGGCATCAAGCTCGAAGGCGACTACCTGGGCCGTGAGGAAGACTTCAAGCACCTGGTCGCGTTGCGGCCGGGCCAGCCCTACCAGGGTGAGGCGGTGGCGCTGACCACGCGCATGTTCACCGACCTGTTCGGCACCTACGGCTACGCGTTCGCCCGCGTGGACAGCCGGCCCGAGATCGATCGCAAGTCCGGTCAGGTGGTCATCACCTTCACCGCCGAACCGGCCCGCCGCGTCTACGTGCGCAAGGTCATCATCTCGGGCAACACGCGCACCCGCGACGAGGTGATCCGCCGCGAGTTCCGCCAGTTCGAGTCCGCCTGGTATGACGGCGCCAAGATCAAGGCCTCGCGTGACCGCGTGGAGCGCCTGGGCTACTTCAAGGACAAGGAAGTCAACATCGACACCCAGGAGGTGCCAGGCGCCCAGGACCAGGTCGATGTGCTGCTGACCGTGGTCGAGCGTCCCACCGGCGCGATCACCGTGGGTGCGGGCTACTCCAGCCAGCAGAAGCTGTCGCTGTCGGGCTCCATCCGCCAGGACAACGTGTTCGGCTCCGGCAACTATCTGGGCATTGACATCAGCACGGCCGTGACCGGCCGCCAACTGCAGGTCAGTACGGTGGATCCGTATTTCACGGTGGACGGTGTGTCCCGTGCGATCGACATGTTCTACCGCACGACCAAGCCCATCAACACGCTGGGCGAGGAGTACCAGTACATCACCAAGGGTGGCGCCGTGCGCTTCGGCGTGCCGTTCTCTGAGCTGGACACGGTGTTCTTCGGCGTCGGCTACGAGCAGACCGACATCACCACCTCGCGCGGCCTGCCCAACAGCTACCTGCTGTACGTGAACCAGTTCGGTCAGCACAGCAATTCCATACCGCTGACCATAGGCTGGCAGCGCGACAGCCGCGACAGCGTGATCTCGCCGTCGCGTGGCCGCTACCAGCGCGTCAACGTGGAAACCAGCCCCTTCGGTGATGCGCGCTACACGCGCCTGAACCTGCAATACCAGCAGTATTTCGACATCACCAACAAGATCACGCTGGGCATCAACAGCGAGCTGGGCTGGGGCATTGGCCTGGGTGGTCGCCCCTACCCCATCTTCAAGAACTTCTATGGCGGTGGCCTGGGTTCCGTGCGGGTGTTCGAGGCCGGCACGCTGGGCCCGGTGGACGTGACCGGCTCCTATTCGGGCGGCAATCGCCGCTTCAACACCAATGCCGAGCTCTACCTGCCGGTGCCGGGCAGCGGCAACGACAAGAGCTTCCGCATCTTCGGCTTCTTCGACGCCGGCAATGTGTGGGCCGAGCACGAGAAGTTGACCTTCGACAGCATTCGCGCGTCGGCCGGTATCGGCCTGTCCTGGCTCTCGCCCATGGGCCCGCTGCGCCTCAGCTACGGCAAGCCTATCCGCAAAGAACGCACGGATAGAATCGAGAAATTCCAATTCCAGATCGGGACTGCATTCTGATGATGAGCAAGCTCTTGCAATCGGTGGCTCTGGCCTCTTCGATGATGTTGGCCGCCGGGGCCGTGCAAGCCCAGGAACTGAAGATCGGCTATGTGAACAGCGAACGCGTGTTGCGTGAGTCCAATGCGGCCAAGGTCGCCCAGACCAAGCTGGAAGCCGAGTTCGGCAAGCGCGAGAAGGACATGCGCGACCTGGAAGCCAAACTGCGTGGTGCCGCCGACAAGCTGGAGAAGGATGCGCCCATGCTGTCCGAGGCCGAGCGCACCCGCCGTCAGCGCGATCTGGTCGAGCAGGACCGCGACCTGCAGCGCAAGAAGCGCGAGTTCCAGGAAGACCTGACCCAGCGCAAGAACGAAGAGCTGTCGGCCGTGGTCGAGAAGGCCAACAAGGTCATCAAGCAGATCTTCGACAACGAGAAGTACGACCTGATCCTGCAGGATGCGGTCCACTTCAGCCCGCGCGTGGACATCACCAAGAAGGTGATCGACGCGCTGAATTCGCAGAAGTAAGCCGAGGGCCTCTTGGCTGCGACGCTGGATTCTCCCGTCGCGCTCTCCGAACTGATCGCCGCCTTGGGCGGCGATTTGCTTGGTGGGCCCGACACGCGCATTGCGCGCATCGCTCCGCTGGATGAGGCCGATGCGCAGAGCATCGCCTTCCTGGCCAACCCGCGCTACCAGTCGCAACTGGCGACGACGGCGGCAGCCTGCGTGATCGTCGCGCCGGCGCTGGCCGAAGTTGCCGCTGCACGCGGGGCGGCCATCGTGACGCCGGACCCGTATCTCTACTTTGCGCGCCTCACGCAGTGGTGGGCTGCGCGTGTGCGGCCCAGGGCTGTGGCAGCCATTCATGCCAGCGCCGTGGTGGCACCGGATGCGTTGATCGGTGCCGATGTCGAGATCGGACCGCTGGCCGTGATCGAGTCCGGCGCGGTGATAGGCGATGGCGTGCGCATAGGCGCGCACTGCGTGGTGGGCCGTGGCGCGCGCATAGGCGCGGGCACCTGCCTGGCGCCGCGTGTCAGCTTCGGCTTCGACTGCCGCATAGGCGCTCGCGGCATGGTGCACAGCGGCGCGGTCATAGGCGCCGATGGCTTCGGCTTTGCGCCCACCCGCCAGGGCTACGTGAAGATCGAGCAACTGGGCGCGGTCGCCATCGGCGATGACGTGGAGATCGGCGCCAACACCTGCATAGACCGCGGCGCGCTGGCCGACACCGTCATCGAGGACGGTGTGAAGATAGACAACCTGGTGCAGATCGCGCACAACGTGCACATCGGCCGCAACACCGCGATGGCGGGCTGCGCGGCGGTGGCGGGCTCCACCCGCATAGGCGCTAACTGCACGATAGGCGGGGCGGCCAATATCATCGGCCACCTGACGCTGGTGGACGGCGTGCACATCTCGGCGGCCACCACCATCACCCGCAGCATCAGCGAGCCCGGGGTCTACAGCGGCCCCCATCCCTTCGAAGAAAATGCCAGCTGGCAGAAGAACGCGGCCACGCTGCGCCAGCTCCACACCCTGCGCGAGCGCATCCGTGCGCTTGAGAAGAAATGAACGAACCGACCACGATGGACATCCACGACATCCTCAAGCGCCTGCCGCACCGCTATCCCATCCTGCTGGTCGATCGCGTGCAGGAGCTGGTCAAGGGCGAGCGCATCCGTGCGATCAAGAACGTCTCCATCAACGAGCCCTTCTTCCTCGGGCACTTCCCGCACCGCCCGGTGATGCCGGGCGTGCTGGTGCTTGAAGCCCTGGCCCAGGCGGCCACGCTGCTGGCCATCGAGACCATGGACATCGTGCTGGACGAGAAGTCGGTCGTGTACTTCGCCGGCATCGACAACGCGCGCTTCAAGCGCCCGGTGGAGCCGGGCGATCAGCTCATCCTGGAGGTCACGCTGGGCCGCGCCAAGGCCGGCATCTACAAGTTCGCTGCGCGCGCGCTGGTGGGTGAGCAGCTGGCCGCCGAGGCCGAGCTGATGTGCACCATGCGTCGCCTGGACTGCTGACGCGCCCATGGCCATCCACCCCACCGCCATCGTGGACCCGGCGGCCGAGCTGGACAGCTCGGTCGAGGTCGGTGCCTACACGCTGATCGGCCCGCACGTGAAGATAGGCGCGGGCACGGTCGTCGGCCCGCACTGCGTGGTCGAGGGTCACACGACGATTGGCCGCGACAACCGCATCTTCCAGTTCAACTCGGTGGGCGCGGCCAACCAGGACAAGAAGTACGCCGGCGAGCCCACCACGCTGGTGATCGGTGATGGCAACACCATCCGCGAGTTCTGCACGCTCAATGTGGGCACGGTGCAGGATCGCGGCGAGACCCGCATCGGCGACGACAACTGGATCATGGCCTACTGCCATGTGGCGCACGATGTGGTCATAGGCAACGAGTGCGTGATGGCCAACAACGCCACGCTGGCCGGCCATGTGCAGGTGGGCGATCACGTGACCATAGGCGGCCTGACGGGCGTGCTGCAGCGCATGCGCATCGGCGACCACGCGATGGTGGGCTTTCAGGCCCATGTGGCGCAGGACGTTCCGCCCTTCATGACCGTGGACGGCAACCCGCTGACGGTGCGGGCGGTCAACGTGATCGGGCTCAAGCGCCGCGAGTTCTCGGCCGAGCGCATCGCCATCGTGCGGCAGATGCACAAGCTGATCTACCGCACCGGCCACACGCTGGACGAGGCGCAGGCCGCGATCGAGGCGCTGCGCGGCAGCGAAGGCGGGGTGGCCGATGGCGACATCGACTGCATGCTGCGTTTCCTCGCCACCACCACGCGCGGCATCGTCCGCTGATCGCATGAGCCTGCAAGCACCCCGGCTGGGCCTGTCGGTCTGCGAGGCCAGCGGCGATCTGCTCGGTGGCCTGCTGCTGGCCGGGCTGCGCGAACGCTGGCCCCAGCTCAGCGCCCAGGGCATGGGCGGCCCGCGCATGCAGGCCCAGGGCTTCGAGGCCTGGTGGCCCAACAACCTGGCCTTCATCGGCTATGTCGAGGCGTTGATGCATTTGCGCGAGGCGCTGTCGCGCCGCCGCCAGCTCGGCGATCGCCTGATCGCTGGCCAGCCCGATGTGTTCATCGGCATCGACGCGCCCGACTTCAACTTCGGTCTCGAGACGCGGCTGCGCGAGGCCGGGCTCAAGACCGTGCACTTCGTGTGCCCGTCGATCTGGGCCTGGCGGCCCGAGCGGGTGAAGACCATCAAGCGCGCGGCCGACCATGTGCTGTGCCTGTTCCCCTTCGAGCCCGAGCTGCTGCAGGCGGCCGGTATAGCCGCCACCTACGTGGGCCACCCGCTGGCCGATGCCATTCCCATGGAGCCGCCGCGTACCGCGGCCCGCCAGGCGCTGGGCCTGGCCGACAGCGACACCGTCATCGCGCTGCTGCCGGGCAGCCGCAAGAGCGAGATCCGTTATGTGGCGCCGGCATTGATTGGGGCGGCAAGGCTGATGTCGCGCCCCGGCCGGCGCTTCGTGATGCCGGTGGCACCCGGCATGCGGGCGCTGCTCGAGCCCATGCTGGGCGACGTGGACATCCAGCTGCTGGACGGCCGCTCGCATGACGCGCTCGCGGCCTGCGACCTCAGCCTGGTGGCCAGCGGCACGGCCACGCTGGAAGCGGCGCTTTTCAAGCGGCCCATGGTCGTGACCTACAAGATCCATCCGCTGAACTGGTGGCGGCTGCAGGGCCGCGCGCTGCAGCCCTGGGTGGGTCTGCCCAACATCCTGGCGCGCGACTTCGTCGTGCCCGAGTTGCTGCAGCAGCAGTGCACGCCCGAGGCGCTGGCCCGCGAGGCCGAGCGCCTGCTGGACGATCTGCCGCGCCGTGAGCGCATCCAGCAGCGCTTTGTCGAGCTTCATCAGATGCTGCGCCAGAACACCGCGCAGCGTGCCGCCGATGCGATCGCGCAGCTCATCGGTGCCTGAACAGACGGCGCTGGACTGGACCCCGCAAGGCCTGCTGGCCGGTGTCGACGAGGCGGGGCGCGGGCCGCTGGCCGGCCCGGTCGTGGCCGCCGCGGTCATCCTGGATGAACTCCAGCCCATCGCCGGCCTGGCCGATTCCAAGGTGCTGAGCGCAGCGCGGCGGGCCCGCCTGTTCGACGAGATCCGCGCCAAGGCGCTGTGCTTCTGCATTGCCGAGGCCAGCGCCGAAGAGATCGACCGCCTCAACATCCTGAGCGCGACGCTGCTGGCCATGCAGCGCGCGGTGGCCGGCTTGCGGTTGAAGCCGGCGCTGGTGCAGGTGGACGGCAACCGCCTGCCGCGTCTGAGCGTGCCGGCCGAGGCCATCGTGAAGGGCGATGCCAAGATCGCCGCCATTTCGGCCGCATCCATACTCGCCAAGGTCACGCGCGACCGCCAGTGCGAGCAGATGCACGAAAGCCACCCGCAGTACGGCTTTGCCACCCACAAGGGCTATCCCACGCCCGAACACCTGGCGGCGCTGCGCGCGCACGGCGCCAGCCCCTGGCATCGCCGCAGCTTCGCGCCGGTGCGTGCCTGCCTGACTCCCGGAGACGGCGCATGAGCCGCATCGAAGCCATCACCTCGCGCGACAACCCCGCGCTGCAGCGTCTGCGCAAGCTCGCGGCCGATCCGGCCGGCTATCGCAAGACCGGCACGATCTGGATGGAGGGTGACCATCTGCTGCGTGCGGCCCGCACGCGCGGTTGGACGCCGGCGCTGGTGGTGGCGACCGAGGCCGCGATGGCCCGCCCCGAACTGGCCGAGCTGGCGCAGACCGCGCCGCGTGTGCTGGTGGTGTCGGCCTCGCTGTTCCAGGGCCTGAGCGGCCTGGAGTCGCCCGCGTTGATGGGCGCCGAGTACGCGCTGCCGGCGAGCGCGCCGCTGCAGCCCGCGGTCGACACCTTGGTGCTGGACCGCCTGCAGGATGCCGGCAATGTGGGTGCCATCCTGCGCAGTGCGGCAGCCTTCGGGGTGCGCCAGGTGCTGGCGCTCAAGGGTACGGCGGCGCTGTGGTCGCCCAAGGTGGTGCGGGCCGGCCAGGGCGCCCATTTCGCGCTGCAGTTGCACGAGGGTCTGCAGCCGGCAGAGCTGGAGGTGCTGACGCTGCCGCTGATCGCGACCAGCTCGCACACCGAGCATGCGCTGGGGCGTGTCGAGCTGCCCCGGCCCTGCGCCTGGGTCATGGGTCACGAGGGGCAGGGCGTGTCGGACGCGCTGATGGCGCGCTGCCAGCTGAAGCTGCGCATCCCCCAGCCTGGCGGCGAGGAGTCGCTGAACGTGGCGGCCGCGGCGGCCATCTGCCTGTACGAATCCTTCCGGCAGCGGGACCTGACGGGGCGCTGAACCCTTGCCTGCGGCTGTGGCGGGCTGAGGGAAAGCCCCGCTCACGCGGCGCTTGCGGCGCATCGCAAACTCAGGGCGTCATCGCGTTGTTCGTGGAGAACCCTGCATGCCAGCCGCTGTTTCTGCCCATCAACTGGCGCGCCGCGCCGTGGCCCTGGTGCTCGCGGGCGGGCGCGGCTCCCGGCTCAAGCAGCTGACCGATTCGCGCGCGAAGCCGGCTGTCTATTTCGGCGGCAAGTTCCGCATCATCGATTTCGCGCTGTCCAACTGCGTGAACTCGGGCATACGCCGCATCGGCGTGGTCACGCAGTACAAGAGCCATTCGCTGCTGCGACATATCCAGCGCGGCTGGAGCTTTCTGCGCGCCGAGCTCAACGAAACCGTGGACCTGATGCCTGCGCAGCAGCGGGTCAACGAAGAGCACTGGTATCGCGGCACGGCCGATGCGGTCTACCAGAACCTGGACATCATCCAGAGCACCGGCTGCGACTACATCGTCGTGCTGGCCGGCGATCACATCTACAAGATGGACTACTCCAGCATGCTGGCGGATCACGCCGAGCACGGGCTGGGCTGCACCGTGGGCTGCATCGAGGTAGGCCAGGGCGAGGCGAGTGCCTTCGGGGTGATGTCGGTGGACGAGCAGCGCCGCATCACGCGCTTCGACGAGAAGCCCCAGCAGCCGGCCTGCATTCCCGGTCGAGCCGGTGTCTGCATGGCCAGCATGGGCATCTACATCTTCGATGCGGCCTACCTCTACCGTCTGCTGGAGATCGACATCGCCGATCCCTCGTCCAGCCATGACTTCGGCAAGGATGTGATCCCTCGTGTGGTGGCCGAGGGGCAGGCCCTGGCTCATCCCTTCCACATGAGCTGCATCATGAACCCCAGCGGCGCGCCGCCCTATTGGCGCGACGTGGGCACGCTGGATGCGTTCTGGGCAGCCAACCTGGACCTCGCTTCCATCAACCCTGAGCTGGACATCTATGACACCGACTGGCCCATCTGGACCTACCAGCGCCAGCTGCCGCCGGCCAAGTTCATCCCGGACCACAACGGCATGCACGGCATGACCGTGAACACACTGGTCGGCGCGGGCTGCATCGTGTCGGGCTCGCACGTGGTGCAGTCGGTACTGTTCAACAACGTGCGCATACGCTCCTTCTGCAACATTCATCAGTGTGTGGTGCTGCCGGGCGTCACGATAGGGCGCAACTGCCGCCTCACCAAGGTCATCATTGATCGCGCTTGCGAGATCCCGGATGGCCTGGTCGTTGGCGAGGATCCCTTGCTGGACGCCGCGCGCTTCGAGCGCACCGAGCAGGGTGTGATGCTGATCACCAAGCAGATGCTGGCCCGCCTGTGACGCTCACCGTCCTGCAGGTCAGCGCGGAGCTGTACCCACTGGTCAAGACCGGTGGCCTGGCCGATGTGGCAGCGGCACTGCCGGAGGCGCTGGCCGCGCAGGGGGCGGACGTGCGTCTGCTGCTGCCGGGGCTGCCGGCCTTCAGGGAGTCGTTGACCGGCGAATGCGCGCTGGCACCGCTGGCTCTGCCCTGGGCGGAGGGGCGTGCGGTGTTGCTGCGGGGGCGGCTGGCCGGCATGGGCCGCACCGTGGTCTATCTGCTGGATGCGCCCGGGCTGTTCGAGCGCCCCGGCAACCCATATGCGGACGAGACCGGCCAGGCCTACGCGGACAACCATCGCCGCTTTGCGCTGCTGGGCCTGGCTGCTGCGCGGCTGGCGGAAGGGCTGGACGCGCGGTGGCGGCCCCAGGTCGTGCATGCGCACGACTGGCACGCGGCGCTCAGCTGCGCCCATGTGGCGGCCAGCCGGACGCGTGGGCGCACCCAGGCACGCAGCGTCTACACGGTGCACAACCTGGCCTATCAGGGCTTGTTCCCGGCCAGCCAGTTCGAGGACCTGGGTCTGCCGCCCGAGCACTATGCGGTCGAGGGGCTGGAGTTCTATGGCCAAGTGAGCTTCATGAAGGCAGGGCTGCACTTTGCCGATGCCCTCACCACGGTCAGCCCGACCTATGCCCGCGAGATCCAGACCCAGGCCCAGGGTTGCGGGCTGGATGGTCTGCTGCGTCATCGTGCCGGGGTGCTGCATGGCATCCTGAACGGCGTGGACTACCGCGTCTGGTCGCCCGCTCATGACCGGGCGATCGCGCGTCCCTACAGCGCCGAGCGGCCCGAGGGCAAGTCTGGGTGCAAGGCGGCGCTGCAGCAGGAATGCGGGCTGGCCGAGTCCCCCGAGGCCCCGCTGTTTAGCGTTGTCAGCCGGCTCACTGAGCAGAAGGGCCTGCCCCTGGTGTTGCAGACCTTGCCGGACTTGTTGGCCGGTGGCGGTCAGTTGGTGGTGCTGGGTAGCGGCGACGCGGCGTTGGAAGCCGCCTTTGCGCAGGCAGCCACCCGGTATCCGCGCCAGATCGCCCGCAGGGTCGGCATGGACGAGGGGCTGGCGCACCGCATCTACGCCGGCAGTGACGTGATGCTGGTGCCCAGCCGCTTCGAGCCCTGCGGTCTGACCCAGCTCTACGGCCTGAGCTACGGCGCGCTGCCACTAGTGCATCGGGTCGGGGGGCTGGCGGATACCGTGGTCGACTGCACGCTGGAAGATCTGGACGCCGGCACGGCGACCGGCTTTGTGTTCAACGATCACGACTTCGTTGAGTTCGGCCGAGCACTGCGGCGGGCCTTCGTTCTATGGCGACGCCCCGAGATGTGGCGGGGCGTGTGTGCCACGGCGATGCGCCAGCAATTCAGTTGGGAAGCGTCGGCGCGGCGCTACCTGGAGGTCTATCGGCAGTGCATCGGGAGTACTGCTTAGCCGCGCGACTCGGTGTTTTGCTCCCTCTGGTGCTTGGCCGCCCTCATCGTCATGCACTCTCACTGCCGAGGGTGCCGGTTGGGTTTTTGGGGGGATCGGGCTTGTCGGAGCTTCGGGGGCGGTCTGCTCAACCGTAGAGACGAAAAAAAACCGCGGCAGGCGCCGCGGTTTCTTGACTCAAGCAGGACCGATCAGGCGGCTTGCTTGCGACGACGGATGGAAGCCGCGCCGACCAGAGCCAGACCGGCCAGGGCCAGCGAACCCGGCTCGGGCAGTTCGAAGCGGGCGCTGCCGTCATGGTCGGCCGGCCCGATCACGAATTGCAGCGGATCGCCAGGAATGACCACCGGCGACACCAGCACGTCCGTGTTGAAGTCGGTGCGGAAGGAGATGTTCAGGTCGCCCGGGTTGGCGCCGCAGTTCTGCCACATGTCGAAATAGCCGTTGAAGCCATTGCAGGACTTGTCAGCCGAGTGGAACAGGTTGGCGAACTGGTTGCCTTCGATGCCCGTGAAGTCGACGCGACCATTCAGCACCGTGCCGCCAACGCCAGTCTGGCCGTTGGAGACGACAATGTTCATGAAGTTCAGGCCGGCAGCACCACTGGCCGAGTCCCAGATGTAGAAATTGATGACAGCGCCAGCGTCGTAGGAGATCGTCGGGCCGTTGGGGCTCAGGCCGGTCACCGTACCTTGCAGGTTGCTGATGCCGAAGGAGATGACCCAGTTGCTGCCGTAGCCGTTGTTGCTGTTCGTGCCGGGCGAGGGGAAGCCGACCGGCAGCGGCGTGAAGTTGGTGATGGCCGTCGTGGCCAGCGAACCAGTATTGATACCGGTCAGCGCCAGACCTGCCGTGGTGTTCGTGCGATCACCGACATCCAGACCCAGGCTACCGTTGGTGTCGGTGATGGTGGTCTGCGAGCGATAGCGCACGTTCATCTCGGTCTTGACCGCGGTCGAGGTCGAGTTGACCTTGCCGCCGACCGTGTCGTAGCTGGTGCCGACGTCCACGTAGAAAGCGTCGGCGTTGGCCGCGCCGGCTGCCAGGATCAGGGCTGCGGCGCTCAGGGCCTTCAGCGAAAACTTGCTTGCCATTTCAACTCTCCTTGGGGCTGATTGGTGAGGTGTCACGCGAATCTTGTTGCGTGCTCTCTTAAGCAGAGTCTGTGCCAGGTCTGTAAGTCATTGATTTGCAAAGGATGACTCGCTTTTTGCAAGTGGCGCTGTAAATTTTCTCGACAGCTTTGAGGGTGGGGGCATCATGGGGTCGTGTTGGGGCGTTTTCCCTGGGCGCCGCGCCCTTGCTTCGGGGGATGCATTCAAGGGGGGTCTAGGGTCAAATCCGTGCCAGAGTGCCGTGGTGCGCGCTGCTGCGTTTTTGGGCTGGCTTACCATAGAGAACTGCACTGGCGTTTCCTTGTTTGAAGTCGGCTCTGGAGGATGGTCTTGAACAAAAGTATTCGCTCGCACCTGTCGGGTCTGTTCCGCGGGCTGCTGCCGTGCGTCGCGGCTTTTGCGCTGGTGGGTTGTGCCAGCTTCAAGGATTCCCATCCGGCGGCGCCGGCGTCGGCGGCCATGGGTGATTACAGCTACATCATCGGCGCGGGCGACAACCTGAATATCCAGGTCTGGCGCAACCCCGAACTGTCGATGTCGGTGCCGGTACGGCCCGACGGCAAGATCTCGGCCCCGCTGGTCGAGGAATTGATGGTGCAGGGGAAGAACTCGGTGGAAGTCGCCCGCGACATCGAAAAGCAGTTGGGCAAATACGTGCGTGATCCGGTCGTCACCGTGATCGTCACGTCCTTCGTCGGCCCCTTCAGCGAGCAGGTGCGTGTGGTGGGCGAGGCGGCCAAGCCGCAGGCGCTGGCCTACAAGCAGAAGATGACGTTGCTGGATGTGATGATTGCCGTGGGCGGCCTGACCGACTTCGCAGCCGGCAACGATGCCACCATCCTGCGCACTGCCGAGGGCAACAAGCAGTACACGGTCCGACTCAAGGATCTGGTGCGGCGCGGCGACGTGTCGGCCAATGTCGAAATGCGGCCTGGCGACATATTGATCATCCCGCAGAGCTTCTTCTGATTTGGCGCGCCGGGCAGCCCGCCGGGCTGCCCTAAACAATCTCTACGTCGGTCGTACTGATGGATCAACTCATTGTCCAGATTCTTGGCTTCGCCAAGCGGATGTGGAAATATCGCTGGGCCGGGCTGCTGGTTTCCTGGGTGGTGGGGGTGGTTGGTGCGGTGGTGGTTTTCGTGCTGCCGGACCGCTATGAGGCCAGCGCCCGTATCTATGTGGATACGCAGTCCATCCTGAAGCCCTTGATGGCAGGTCTGACCGTGCAGCCGAATGTGGAGCAGCAGGTCACCATACTCAGCCGCACGCTGATCAGCCGACCCAATGTCGAAAAGCTGATCCGCATGGCTGACCTGGATCTGAAAAGCCCCAGCAAGGCCCAGCAGGAGGCCTTGATCGACCAGGTCACCAGCAACCTGTCCATCCAGAGCAGCGGCCGCGACAACCTCTACATCCTGGGCTACCGCGACAACGATCCGGAGTCGGCCAAGCGCGTGGTGCAGTCCATGGTGTCCTTGTTCATGGAGTCCGGCCTGGGCGCGCAACGCAAGGACAGTTCCACGGCGGCCACCTTCATCAACGAACAGATCAAGGCCTACGAGGCGAAGCTGGAAGAAGCTGAGACGCGCCTGAAGGAGTTCCGGCTGCGCAATATCGGCAACTCCGTTGGCGATGGCAAGGATGCGGCGGCTCGCATCGCCGACCTCAGCAGCCAGCTCGAGCGGGCGCGCCTGGAGTACCGCGAGGCGATCAATGCGCGGGATGCGGCCAAGTCGCAGCTGGAGGCCGAGAAGGCTCACGCCGGCAGCGCGGGCAATTCGTCCATGCCGGGCCTGCTGCCCGAGGCCGGTGGGGCCAATGCAACGTCCGAGGTGGATGGCCGTCTGGCAGACCAGCGGCGGAATCTGGATGCACTGCTGCAGCGCTACACCGACCAGCATCCGGACGTCATCAGCACCCGCAAGCTGATCAAGGATCTGGAAGAGCAGAAGAAGCGCGAGCTGGCCGAGATACGCAAGTCCATGGCGGCCATGCCCGCAGGCGGCGGTGCCGGATCGCCGGCTGCTCAGGAGCTGACCAAGATGCTGGCGGCGGCCGAGGTGCAGGTGGCCGCACTGAAGGCCCGCGTGGACGAGTATTCCTCGCGTTACGCGCAGGCGCTGTCGTCGGTGCGCACGGTGCCTCAGTTGGAGGCCGAAGAGGCTCAGCTGAACCGCGACTACGGTGTGCAGAAGAAGAACTACGAGGATCTGGTGGCCCGACGCGAGCAGGCCTCCATTTCCGGTGAACTGGATGTGGCCGCCGGCGTGGCCGACTTCAAGGTGGTGGATCCCCCGCGGGCCAATCCCAAGCCCGTGGCCCCCAACCGCCTGCTGCTGCTGGCCGGCGCGCTGGCGCTGGCGCTGGTGTCCGGCGTGTTCGCGACCTTCGCGGCCAGCCAGCTGCGCCCGGTGTTCCATGATGCGGACGACCTGCGCCATCGCGTCGAGCTGCCCATCCTGGGCGTGGTGACCCGCCTCGTGACGGACGCCGACCGGGCCCGGCAGCGTGTGGATCTGATCCGCTTCGCATCCGGCGTGGGCGGGTTGATCGTGCTGTTTGCGGTGGCCCTGACCATTCTTGCGGTGCAACTGAGTCGGCAGGTGGCCTGACATGACAAGTCTGATCGAACAAGCCGCTCAAAGGCTGGAGCAGTTGCGGCAGGCCGGGGTGGTGCTGCCCGGTGACGAGGCCCCGGCCGCTGCGGCGGGGGCTCCCGCGCCGGTGGAACCCGCGCCTGCAATCGCGGCCGCGGCCGCACCGGCACCCGCGCCGGTCGCCGAGCCCGCGTCGCAGTCCCGGCGGGTGGAACTGGACGAGATCGCGCTGGCGGCGCAGGGCTTTCTGATGCCGCACACGCCGCGTTCGCAGACCGCCGACCAGTACCGCGTGATCAAGCGCCCGCTGATCAAGAACGCCATGGGCAAGGGCGCGGCCACGCTGAACCATGCCAACCTCATCATGGTCACCAGTGCGCTGGCCGGTGAGGGCAAGAGCTTCACGTCGGTGAATCTGGCGCTGAGCATCGCGGCGGAGCTGGACAACACCGTGATGCTGGTGGACGCCGACGTGGCTCGCCCCTCGGTGCTGCGCATGCTGGGCCTGCCCCAGGGCCCCGGGCTGCTGGATGTGCTGGAAGAGCGCGTCGACCTGTCGGACGTGCTGCTCAAGACCAGTGTCGAGAAGCTGACGCTGCTGCCCAGCGGCACGCCGCATCCTCGCGCCACCGAGCTGCTGGCCAGCGATGCGATGACGCATCTGCTGGACGACATGGCCAAGCGCTATCCGGACCGCATCATCATCTTCGACTCGCCGCCGCTGCTGCTGACCACCGAATCGCGTGTGCTGGCCTCGCACATGGGGCAGGTCGTCGTGGTGGTCCATGCCGAGCGCACGCCACAGAGCGCGGTGCAGCAGGCGCTGGCGGCCATCGAGAACTGCCCGCTGAAGATGATGCTGCTCAACCAGGCCAGCCCCAGCGCCGCGGGCGGGTATGGCTATGGCTACGGTTACGGGTATGGCTACGGCTATGGCTATGGCAGCAATGAGTCTGGCCAGTCCTGAGATCCCACGGGCGCGTCGCGCGCCGACCCTGCCCCTGCTCGCGTCGCTGTTGACGGCGCTGGCTGGCATGTCGGCTCGTGCCCAGGAAGCCGAGCCGGCCGCGCCGGCCCAGGCGCAGTCGCTGCAGACACGAGTGGGCCTCAGCCAGTCCTGGACCGACAACCTGCGGCTGTCGCCGTCCGGCAGCAAGGATGCCGCGATGGTCACGACCGTGACTCCCGGCGTCACCTGGAGCAGCCGGGCGGGTTGGCTGCAGGGCAGCCTGGACTACGCGCTCAATGGTGTGGCCTATGTGAAGACCACCCAGGGCTCGCAATTGCAGAACTCGCTGAGCGCCAATCTGAAGGCCGAGCTGCTGCGCAGCCACCTGTTCGTGGACAGCCAGGCGTCCATAGGTCGGCAGTCGCAGTCGGCCTTCGGCGTGCAGTCCACGACGCCGCTGATCAACACCGCCAACAGCCAGGAGGTTGCCAACCTGACGGTGTCGCCCTATCTGGTGGGCTCGCTGGCCGGTCGGGTGAGCTACGAGTTGCGCGGCAGCCTGGCGCGTGTGGATGCGCGCGGCTCCACCTTGGGCGACAGCCGCACGCATGGCGGGACGCTGCGCCTGTCCAGCCTAGGTGGCGGGCCGCTGAGCCTGTCGGGCCTGCTGTCCACGCAGCAGGTGTCCTATCCCGATGGGCGAGCCAACCAGAACGATTCGCTGACGCTGAACGCCTCCTACCGGCTGGATGCCGACTGGAACTTCAGTCTCACCGGCGGGCGCGAGCGCAACGACTACCTGGGCGGCTCGGCCATCACCGGTTCCACCTACGGCGGGTCGCTGAACTGGACGCCCTCGGCGCGCACCAGCCTGGCGGCCGACTGGCGGCGCCACAGCTATGGCGACAGCCACAGCCTGACGCTGCAGCAACGCTGGGCCCGGACCGTGCTGGTGTTGTCCGACACGACCAGCCTGAACCTGGGCAACTCGGGCGGGGGCGGCGGCATACGCACCGTCTATGACCAGTTCTACCTGCTGTTCGCGTCGCTGGAGCCCGACCCCATCAAGCGCGATGCGCTGGTGCGCAACTATTTGCAGCAGCTGGGCCTGTCGCCGGATGCGCCGGCGGCCGGGGGGTTCTTGAGCGCCGGCCCCAGCCGCCTGCATTCGCAGCAGCTGTCGCTGACGCTGCAGGGCGTGCGCGGCTCCCTGACCTTCGTGGCCATGCGCAACCTGACCAGCCGGGTCGGCAGCAATGCAGGGCAGGGCGATCTGGCGCAGTCCTCGCTGGTCGAGCAGCGCTCTTACTCGCTGAGCGCCGCCCATCGCCTGACGCCCGAGGCCAGCCTGTCGCTATCGCTGGCGCGGCAGGAGACGGATGGCGATGCCAACGCACCGTCCACCCAGCTGACCACCTACTCGCTGAGCTTCAACACCCGGCTGGCCCCGCGCCTGTCCTGTCAGCTGGGTGGGCGACACAGCCGATTCGACGGCTCGAGTCCCTACGTCGAGAATGCGCTCTTCGCCAACCTGACCCAACAGTTCTGACGCGATGTACGAAGCCTTCTACGGTCTGAGCAGCAAGCCCTTCCAGCTCAGCCCGGATCCGAACTTCTACTACGGCAGCAAGCAGCATCGCCGGGCCAAGGCCTACCTGGACTACGGCGTGCTGCGCAATGACGGCTTCATCGTCATTACCGGCGAGGTGGGGGCGGGCAAGACCACGCTGCTGCGCGGCCTGCTGGACAGCCTGAACCGCAGCAACGTTGTCATTGGCAATGTGGTGACCACGCAGCTGGACGCCGAGGACACGCTTCGCATGGTGGGCGCGGCCTTCGGCGTGCGCGTGAAGGACCTGCCCAAGTCCGAGCTGCTGATGACGCTGGAGGCCTTCTTCGTCAACCAGGTCACCCAGGGCAAGCGCTGCCTGCTGATCGTGGACGAGGCGCAGAACCTGTCGGCCCGCGCGGTCGAGGAGCTGCGCATGCTGTCCAACTTCCAGTTCAGCAACCAGTCGCTGCTGCAGACCTTCCTGGTGGGCCAGCCCGAGTTCCGCGCCATCTTGCAGAAGCCCGAGATGGAGCAGTTCCGCCAGCGCGTCGCCGCCACCTGCCACATCGGCCCGCTGGACGAGGACGAGACCCAGCGGTACATGGAGCACCGGCTCAAGTGCGCCGGCTCCACCGGCCAGCCCACCTTCGACCACGACGCCTTCCCGGCCATCCACAAGGCCAGCCAGGGCATCCCGCGCCGCATCAACCGGCTGTGCGACCGCCTGCTGCTGCTGGGCTTCATGCAGGGGCGCACGCATCTGACGCTGGCCGACGTGAAGGAAGTGCTGCGCGACATCGCGCAGGAGAGCGAGGTGCCGCGCAGCAATGGCAGCGAGCTGGACTCGCGCTACGACAGCGTGCCCGCACGCCTGCCGGACAGCCGCCCCATGCCGCTGGCGGCCGACAGCGGGCTGCAGCCGCTGGACATGAACAAGCTCAAGCTCAGCAGCGCCGAGGTCGAGGGCCTGTCCAGCGAGATCGCCGCGCTCAGCGCGGACCACCAGACCGACCGTCTGCAGCGCCTGGAGCGCAGCATGATGAGGCTGGAGCGCATCAATCTGCAGACGCTGGCGCTGCTGCAAAAGCTCGTGGACGCGGTCAAGCGCTGACTCAGGAACCACTGACATGCCGATGCCCCCCCAGATGCCCGCCCTGCGCAATGCGATGACCATAGACGTGGAGGACTACTTCCAGGTCTCCGCGTTCGCCCCCTACATCCAGCGCGACAGCTGGCCCGAGCGCGAGTGCCGGGTCGAGCGCAATGTGGAGCAGATCCTCGCAATGCTGGCCGCTCACGGCACCCGCGCGACCTTCTTCACGCTGGGCTGGATCGCGGAGCGCTACCCGCAGCTGGTGCGCGCCATCGTCGCGGGCGGCCACGAACTGGCCAGCCATGGCTATGGCCACGAGCGCGCCAGCGACCTGAGCCCCGAGGCCTTCCGCGCCGACATCGCGCGCGCCAAGAAGCTGCTGGAGGACCTGGGCGGCGTCGCGGTGCAGGGCTACCGCGCGCCCAGCTTCTCCATCGGCAAGTCCAATCTGTGGGCCTTCGACGTGCTGCGCGAGGAGGGCTACCGCTACTCGTCCAGCGTCTACCCGATTGCGCACGACCACTACGGCATGCCCGACTCGCCGCGTTTCCCCTACGAGGTGCGCGAGGGCCTGCTGGAAGTGCCGGTCACCACGCTGCGCCTGGGCGAGCGCAACCTGCCCAGCAGCGGCGGCGGCTATTTCCGGCTGCTGCCCTATGCGCTGTCGCGCTGGATGATCTCGCGTGTGAACCGCATCGATGGCCAGCCCGCGGTCTTCTACTTCCACCCCTGGGAGATCGACGCCGAGCAGCCGCGCGTGGCCGGCATCGATGCCAAGACGCGCTTCCGCCACTACGTGAACATCGCCCGCACCCAGGGCCGCATCGCGCGCCTGCTGGGCGACTTCCGCTGGGGGCGCATGGACGAGATCTTCCTGGGCCAGGCCAGCGCCCAGCCCCAGGCCTTGAAGAGCGCCGCCTGACATGAGCGGCCCCTTGCAGATCGCGCGGCTCACCGCGCGGGACCAGGCCTTGTCCGAGCGCTGGGACGCCTTCGTGCAGGCCCAGCCCCAGGCGACCTTCTTCCACCTGAGCGGCTGGCTGCGCGTCATCGAGGCGGTGTTCGGCCACCGCGGCCACTACCTGCTGGCCGAGCGTGACGGGTGCGTCGAGGGCGTGCTGCCGCTGGTCGAGGTCAAGAGCCGGCTGTTCGGCCACTCGCTGGCCAGCCTGCCGTTCGCGGTCTATGGCGGCGTCGTGGCCTCCACCCCTGAGGCCGCCGCGGCGCTGGAGACCGAGGCCGAGCGCATCGCGAAAGCGCGCGGCGTGCAGCATCTGGAATACCGCAACCTCGGCGGCGTGCGCCACGAGGACTGGCCGCGCCAGGACCTCTACGTGACCTTCCGCAAGGAGATCCTGCCGGAGGAAGAGGCCAATATGCTGGCCATTCCGCGCAAGCAGCGCGCGATGGTGCGCAAGGGCATCAAGAACGAGTTGCGCGCCGAGATCGATGCCGGCGTGGACCGCTTCTTCGACCTCTACGCCGACAACGTGCACCGCCACGGCACGCCGGCCCTGCCCAAGCGCTACTTCGAGGCGCTGGCCCAGGAGTTCGGCGACGTGGTGGAGGTGCTGACCGTGACCGCGCCGGACGGCCAGCCGCTGTCCTCGGTGCTGAGCTTTTACTTCCGCGACGAGGTGCTGCCCTACTACGCGGGCGACGCCGAAGCCGCGCGCGACCTGGCCGCCAACGACTTCAAGTACTGGGAACTGATGCGCCGCGCCTGCGCGCGCGGGCTCAAGGTGTTTGACTACGGCCGCAGCAAGCAGGGCACGGGCTCCTACTCGTTCAAGAAGAACTGGGGCTTCGAGCCCCAGCCGCTGTCCTACGAGTACCGGCTGTTCAAGCGCGATGCCGTGCCCCAGAACAACCCCAACAATCCCAAGTACCAGCTCTTGATCAAGACCTGGCGCCGCCTGCCGCTGGGCGTCGTGAACTGGCTGGGCCCCCACATCGTGAAGAACCTGGGCTGAGCGCATGCGCCACGACTCGAGTTGCGCCAGCACCGGCGGGCCCGCATGAAGCTGCTCTACCTGGTCCATCGCCTGCCTTACCCGCCCAACAAGGGCGACAAGGTGCGCTCCTACCACCTGCTGCGCCACCTGGCGGCGCGGCACGAGGTGCACCTGGGCAGCTTCATCGACGACCCCGACGATGAGCAGCACCTGCCGCGCGTGCGCGAGCTGTGTGCCGACGTCCACATCGCGCGGCTGTCGCCGCGGCGCGCCAAGCTGCTGAGCCTGCGCGGCCTGCTGGGCGGTGAGGCGCTGAGCCTGCCCTACTACCGTGATGCCGGCCTGCAGGCCTGGGTGGACGACGCGGCGCGGCGCGTGGGCTTCGACGCGGTGGTGGTGTTCAGCAGCGTGATGGCTCAGTACCTGCGGCCGCTGGCCGGCGTGCCGCGGCTGGTGGACCTGGTGGATGTGGATTCCGCCAAGTGGCGCGATTACGCGCCCGCCCACCGCTGGCCGCTGTCCTGGCTGTACCGGCGCGAGTTCCGCCAGCTGCTGGCCTTCGAGCGCGACACGGTCGAGGCCGCGGACGTGAGCTTTCTGTCCACCGAGCAGGAGGTGGCCCTGCTGCGTCAGCTGGCCGGCCCGCTGACGCGGCCGGTGGAGGCGCTGCGCAACGGCGTGGACGCCGACTTCTTCGCGCCGGACGCGACACGCGCCAATCCCTATGCGGCGGGCGAGTTGCCGCTGGTCTTCACCGGGGCCATGGACTACTGGCCCAATATCGACGCGGTCTGCTGGTTCGTAGCCGACATCCTGCCGGGCCTGCGTGCGCGCTTCCCGTCACTGCGCCTGCACATCGTCGGGCGCAACCCGGCGCCCGCGGTGCTGGCGCTGGCGGGTGATGCGGTGCATGTCAGCGGCACCGTGCCCGATGTGCGTCCCTGGCTGCAGCATGCGGCGGCCGTGGTCGCGCCGCTGCGGCTGGCGCGTGGCGTGCAGAACAAGGTGCTGGAGGCCATGGCCAGCGCGCGACCCGTGGTGGCGGCCAGCCAGTGTGTGCAGGCCATCACCGAGGCGCCCGTGCCCGGCCTGGTGCCGGCAGTCAGCCCGGCGGACTACCAGGCCCGTCTGGGCGAGCTGCTGGCCGATGCGGCCGCGGCCGAAGCGGCCGGCCGGGCCGCACGCGACTTTGTACAGCGCGCCTACAGCTGGCGGGCGCAGCTGGCGGTGCTGGATCAACACCTGGACGCGCTCGGGGAGGGCCGCGCATGACGCTGCGCCGGGACTGGCGGCTGCCGCTGCTGATGCTGGCCCTGGGCTGGCTGCTGCTGGGGCTGCTGTATCGCGACACCCTGTTCGTGATGCTGGACATCTGGAGCCACTCCAACACCTTCGCCCATGCCTGGCTGGTGCCGCCGCTGTCGGCCTGGCTGGTCTGGCGGCGGCGGGCCGATCTGCTGCCGCTGTCGCCGCACCCGGAGGGGCGCTGGCTGCTGCTGTTGCTGCCGCTGGGGGCGATGTGGCTGCTGGGCGATGTGGCGGTCACGAATGCCGCCATGCAGTTCGCCTTCGTGGCCATGCTGGTGGTGCTGGTGCCGGCGCTGCTGGGGCGGCAGGTAGCAAAGCGTTTGATGTTCCCGCTGGGCTTTCTGTTCTTCGGCGTGCCCTTCGGTGACTTTCTGACGCCCTGGCTGATGGACCGCACGGCGGACTTCGCGGTGATCGCACTGCGCGCCACCGGCATCCCGGTGTTCCGCGAGGGCCTGCAGTTCATCATCCCGTCGGGCGCCTGGTCCGTGGTGCAGGCCTGCAGCGGCATCCGCTACCTGATGGCCTCGGTGATGGTGGGCACGCTGTTCGCGTACCTGAGCTACCAGAGCCCGCGCAAGCGCTGGCTGTTCGTGCTGGCGTCCTTCGTGACGCCGGTGCTGGCCAACTGGCTGCGGGCCTACATCATCGTGATGCTGGGCCATCTGTCCGGCAACACGCTGGCCGTGGGCGTGGATCACCTGATCTACGGCTGGGTGTTCTTCGGCATGGTGGTGCTGGCCATGTTCATGGTGGGCATGCGCTGGGCCGATCCCGATCCGGTCGCGCCGGTGCCGTCCGCCGACGCCGTCGTGCCGCCCAGTGGCCCGGTGCCGGCCTTGCTGCTGGTGACGCTGGCGGCGGCGGTGCTGCTGGTGCTGCCCCAGGCCGCGCGACTGCGCATCGACGGCGCGGTCGTGCAGCAGCCGCCGCAGATGGTGGCACCGGTGCTGCCGGGCTGGACCTGGCATGCGCAGCCGCTGACCGACTGGCAGCCCGGCTACGGCGGTGCACGCGGCGTGCTGCACGGCTATTTCGAGTCGGCCCAGGGCGAGCGCGTGGGGCTCTACATCGGCTACTACCGCAACCAGCAACTGGGCCAGCAGCTGATCACCTCGGTAAATCAGCTGGTGACCGAGGAAGAGGGGCAGGTCTGGGCCGTCACCGCGCGCGGCAGCCAGGCGCTGGCGCTGCCCGGCGGCGAGCAGCACTGGCGCACCGCCGATCTGCGTGGCCAGGGCCTGTCCACGCTGTCCGGCGGCCAGCGCACGCCGCGGCTGCGGGTCTGGTCGCAGTACTGGATCAACGGCCACCTCACGACCAGCGACTGGCGCGCCAAGCTTCTGGGCGCCTGGGAGCGGCTGCAGGGGCATGGCGACGACGCCGCGCTGCTGGTGGTCTACGCGGACAAGACCGACGCCGGCGGCGAGGACGCGCTGCTGGAGCGTTTCCTGCGCCAGCACTGGGGCGCGGTGGACACCGATTTGCGTGGGATGCAGGCCTCGGGCCGGCCCGCGCAGCAGTGACAATGGACGCGCCGCCCGAGTGGCGCAGCAAAAGAGAACACGACAGATGAAGACGCTCGCAGTCATCGGCCTGGGCTATGTGGGCCTGCCCCTGGTGGTGGAGTTCGGCAAGCATGTGCGCACCATAGGTTTCGACATTGCCAAGAGCAAGGTCGAGGCCTGCCAGCGTGGCACCGACCCCAGCCGCGAACTCACTGACGCCGAAGTTCAGGCGGCCACGCATGCGGTCTACACGGACGATCCGACCCTGCTGGGCGAGGCCGACGTCATCATCGTGGCCGTGCCCACGCCGGTGGACGAAGCCCACATCCCCGACTTCCGCCCGCTGGTGGGCGCATCCACCAGTGCCGGCCGCCACCTGAAGAAGGGCGCGATCGTGGTCTACGAGAGCACGGTTTACCCGGGGGCGACCGAGGAGGTCTGCATCCCGGTGCTGGAGCGTGAATCCGGCCTGAAGTGGAAGCAGGACTTCTTCGTCGGCTACAGCCCCGAGCGCATCAACCCGGGCGACAAGGAGCACACGCTCACCAAGATCCTCAAGATCGTCTCCGGCGACACGCCCGAGACGCTGGCCAAGGTGGCCGAGGTCTACGAGCTCATCGTCGAGCCGGGTGTGCACCGCGCGTCCAGCATCAAGGCGGCCGAGGCGGCCAAGGTCATCGAGAACACCCAGCGCGACCTCAACATCGCGCTGATGAACGAGCTGTCCATCATCTTCGACAAGATGGGCATAGACACCTCCGAGGTGCTGGAGGCCGCCGGCACCAAGTGGAACTTCCTGAAGTTCAAGCCGGGCCTGGTCGGCGGCCACTGCATAGGCGTGGACCCCTACTACCTGACGCACAAGGCCGAGATGCTGGGCTACCACCCGCAGGTCATCCTGGCCGGCAGGCGCATCAATGACGGCATGGGCAAGTTCATTGCCGAGCAGACCATCAAGCAGATGATCGCCAGCGGCAGCCCCATCAAGGGCGCCAAGGTCAATGTGCTGGGCCTGACCTTCAAGGAGAACTGCGGCGACCTGCGCAACTCCAAGGTGATCGACATCATCCACGAGCTCAAGAGCTATGGCGTGGACGTGTTCGTCACCGACGCGCAGGCTGAAGCCGAGGAGGCCATGCACGAGTACGGCGTGCGCCTGATGCCCTTCGAGGACCTGCCGCAGGCCGACGCCATCGTCGCCGCGGTCGCGCACCGCGAGTACGCGCAGCTCAGCGTGGCCGAGATCGGCAGGAAGCTGGTCAAGGGTGGCGCCTTCATCGACGTGAAGGCCAGCTACAACGCCGCGGCGCTGCAGGACGCGGGCTTCCGCCTCTGGCGCCTGTGAGCCCGGCGCAGCAGCGCGCGCTGGTCGGGGCCTGAGCCGTGGCGGACACGCGCCCGCTGGTCGTCCACCTGCTGCACCGCTTCGACACCGGTGGGCTGGAGAACGGCGTCGTCAACCTGATCAACCACCTGCCGCAGTTCCGGCATGCGGTGGTGGCGGTCACCGAGGTCACGGCCTTCAGGGAGCGCGTGAAGGCGCCCGGCACGCAGTTCTTCTCGCTGCACAAGCCGCCAGGCCAGGGGGCTCGCCTCTACCCGCGCGTGTGGCGCCTGCTGCGCGAACTTCGCCCTGCGGTGCTGCACACGCGCAACCTGGGCGCGATGGAGTTCCAGATCCCCGGCTGGGCGGCGCGCGTGCCGCTGCGCGTGCACAGCGAACACGGCTGGGACGTGGACGACCTGGGCGGCGTTAGCGTGAAGAACCAGCGCCTGCGCCGCGCCTATGCGCCCTTCGTGCACCGCTTTGTCGCGCTGTCCCAGGCCATAGAAACCTACCTGAGCGGTCCGGTGGGCCTGAACGCCGACCGCGTGCAGCGCATCTGCAATGGCGTGGACACACAGCGCTTCAGCCCGGCCCGCGGTGAGCCGCCGGCCGACTGGCCGTTCCGGCGCGGCGAGCACCTGGTCGTGGGCGCGGTGGGCCGCATGCAGGCGGTGAAAGACCCGCTCAACCTGGTCGAGGCCTTTGTGCAGCTGCGCGAGCGCTGCCCGGCCGACTGGCCACGCCTGCGCCTGGCCATGCTGGGCGGCGGCCCGCTGCTGGAGGCCGCCCGCGCGCGCCTGCAGCAGGCCGGCGTGGCCGATCAGACCTGGCTGCCCGGCGACCGTGCCGACGTGGCCGCGCTGCTGCCGCAGGTGGACCTGTTCGTGCTGCCCTCGCAGGCCGAGGGCATCAGCAACACGTTGCTGGAGGCCATGGCCTGCGGCTGCGCGCCGGTGGCCACGCAGGTGGGCGGCAACCCCGAGTTGGTGGAGCAGGGCGCCAACGGCCTGCTGGTGCCGGCCGGCGACAGCGGCGCACTGGCCGTCGCGCTGGCTCGTCTGGTGGCCGATGAGCCGCTGCGCGAGCGCCTGGCGGCCGCGTCGCTGGCGCGCGTGCGTGCCGGCTTCAGCCTGGACGGCATGGTGGCGGCCTATGCCGCGCTGTACGCCGGCGCCCGCTAGATCATCGGCCCCATCCCCCGGACCAGGGGGATTACTGCGCACCCACCGCCCACCATGGGGGGCGCGGCGCCGGAGGCGGGTCCAAGCTCGGTAAGAATCCGGGCTTCGTATGACCGCTGCTGGCGGTCGTCCCATTCTTTGCCTGAGCCAGGTCCCCCATGTGCGGCATTACCGGTCTGTTCGATACCCGCGGCCAGCGCCTGCCCGAGCGCGAGCGTCTGCACCGGATGAACGAGTCCCAGCATCACCGCGGGCCGGATGAGGGCGACCTGCACATCGAGCCGGGCGTGGGCTTCGGCCACCGGCGCCTGTCGGTCATCGACATCGCGACCGGCCAGCAGCCCATCTTCAACGACGACAAGTCGGTGGCGCTGGTGTTCAACGGCGAGGTCTACAACTACCTGGAGCTGATGGACGAGCTGCGCGGCCACGGCTATGTGTTCCGCACCAAGAGCGACTCCGAGGCCATCGTGCGCGCCTGGGAGCACTGGGGCGAGGACTGTGTGCACCATCTGCGCGGCATGTTCGCGTTCATGATCCACGACCGCCGCCGCGACTGCCTGTTCATGGCGCGCGACCGCCTGGGTGTGAAGCCGCTGCACTACGCGCTGACCGAGGACGGCTGGCTGCTGTTCGGCTCCGAGCTCAAGAGCCTGATGGCCCACGGCGCGCTGCGCCAGGAGATCGACCCGCGCGCGGTCGAAGCCTATTTCGCGCTCGGCTATGTGCCCGATCCGGCCACCATCTACAAGCATGCGAAGAAGCTCGCGCCCGGCCACCGCCTGCTGGTCAAGCGCGGCCAGCCGCTGGGCACGCCGCAGCGCTACTGGGATGTGAAGTTCACGCTGGATGCCAAGCTGGACGAGCAGGAGGCCGCCGAGGAGTTGCGCCGCCGCCTGCGCGAGTCGGTCAAGCTGCGTCTCAAGGCCGAGGTGCCACTGGGCGCCTTCCTGTCCGGCGGCGTGGATTCCAGCGCGGTGGTGGCGGCGATGGCGGAGCTGGCGGGCGAGAGCGGCGGCGAGGCGGTCAACACCTGCTCCATCGGCTTCGACGACCCCAAGTTCAACGAGACCGAGTTCGCGCAGATGGTGGCGGACCGCTACCGCACCAACCACCGCGTCGAGACCGTGTCCAGCGACGACTTCGGCCTGGTGGACCTGCTGGCCCATCTGTACGACGAGCCCTTCGCGGACAGCTCGGCCATTCCGACCTACCGGGTCTGCGAGCTGGCGCGCAAGCATGTGACCGTGGCGCTGAGCGGCGACGGCGGCGACGAGAGCCTGGGCGGCTACCGCCGCTACAAGATGCACATGATGGAGGAGCGCATGCGCAGCGCCTTCCCGCTGGCGCTGCGCCGCGGTGTGTTCGGCCCGCTGGCGCGGCTCTACCCCAAGGCGGACTGGGCGCCGCGCGTGTTCCGCGCCAAGACCACCTTCCAGGCGATCGCGCGCAATTCGGTGGACGCCTACTTCAACACCATGGGCCTGGTGCGCGACCCGCTGCGCCAGCAGCTGTTCAGCGACGGCTTCAAGCGCGAGCTGCAGGGCTGGCATGCCAGCGAAATCTTCCACGAGCATGCACAGCGCGCCGGCACCGACGACCCGCTGGCGCTGATCCAGTACCTGGACGTGCAGACCTACCTGCCGGGCGACATCAACACCAAGGTGGACCGTGCCAGCATGGCCCACAGCCTGGAGGTGCGCGAGCCGCTGATGGACCACCCGCTGGTGGAGTGGATTGCGACGCTGCCCTCCGACCTCAAGCTGCGCGGCCAGGAAGGCAAGTACATCTTCAAGAAAGCGCTGGAGCCCATGCTGCCGCACGATGTGCTGTACCGCCCCAAGATGGGCTTCTCGGTGCCGCTGGCGCGCTGGCTGCGCGGCCCGCTGCGCCAGGCCACGCGCCAGGCGCTGCAGCACGGCGCGCTGGCCCAGACCGGCTGGTTCAATGCCGACGTGGTGGGCCGCATGCTGGACCAGCACGAGCGCGGGCAGCTGGACCATTCCCAGCCGCTGTGGGTGCTGCTGATGTTCGATGCCTTCCTGCGCAACGCGGGCCTGGGCCAGGCGCCGGTGCGCGCCGAGGCGGCGGTCGCCTGATGCGGGTGCTTTATCACCACCGCACCGCCTCCAAGGACGGTCAGGCGGTCCATATCGAGGAAATGATCACCGCGCTGCGCGAGCAGGGCCACGAGGTGCGCGTGGTCGCACCCGGCCAGGCCGACGAGCGCGCCGGCGAGATGGGCGCCGAGGTCGGCTGGGTCGCGCGGCTGCGTGCCCGCCTGCCCAAGGCGCTGTACGAGCTGCTGGAGCTGGGCTACACGCTGGTGGCCTACCGGCGCCTGGCCGCGGCGGCGCGCGAGTTCAAGCCCGACGTGATCTACGAGCGCTACAACCTCTTCCTGCTGGCCGGCTGGCTGCTCAAGCGCCGCACCGGCGTGCCGCTGCTGCTGGAGGTGAACGCGCCGCTGGCCGAGGAACGCGGCCGCTTCGGCGGCCTGGGCCTGCCGCGCCTGGCGCGCTGGGCCGAGGGCCTGGCCTGGCGCGGCGCGGACTTCGCGCTGCCGGTCACCGACGTGCTGGCCGATCACCTGCGCGCGGTCGGCGTGCCGCAGGCGCGCATACGCGTGATTCCCAACGGCATCAACGAGGCCCATTTCGCGGCCGCGCCCCAGCCGGCCGCGGCCAAGGCGGCGCTGGGCTGGGAGGGCGCGCTGGTGCTGGGCTTCACCGGCTTCGTGCGCGACTGGCATGGCATGGACCGCGTGATCCGCTGGATGGCCAGCGACCGTGCGCCGGCCAATGCCCGCCTGCTGGTGGTGGGTGACGGCCCGGCGCGGCCCGACCTGGAGCGCCTCGCGGCCGAGCTGCGCCTGGGCGACCGCGTGCGCTTCACCGGCGTGATCCACCGCGACCGCGTGCCCGCGCTGGTGGCCGCCTTCGACATCGCGCTGCAGCCGGCGGTGGTGGACTACGCGTCGCCGCTCAAGCTCATCGAGTACCTCGCGCTGGGCAAGGCCATCATCGCGCCGCGCCAGCGCAACATCGAGGAGGTGCTGGACGACGGCCAGAACGCGCTGCTGTTCGCGCCCGGTGACGAGGCGGGCTTCGAGCAGGCGCTGGCCCGCCTGGCCGGCGATGCCGCGCTGCGCGAACGCCTGGGGCAGGGCGCGCGCGACACCATCGCGCGGCGCCAGCTCACCTGGGCCGGCAATGCGCGTCAGGCCGTGTCGCTGGCCCGCCTGGCCGCGGAGCGCGTCGCATGATGCGCGTGCTGACCTTCTCCACGCTGTTCCCCAGCAGCGCGCGGCCCAGCCACGGCATCTTCGTGGAGACGCGGCTGCGCGAGCTGCTCAAGAGCGGGCAGGTAGAGTCGCGCGTGATTGCGCCCGTGCCCTGGTTCCCGTCCACCCATCCGCGCTGGGGCGACTACGCCCGCATGGCCGCGACGCCCGCCACCGAGCAGCGCCACGGCATCGACGTGCGCCACCCACGCTACGTGGTGATTCCCAAGGTGGGCATGAATCTGGCGCCCGCGCTGCTGGCGCGCGCGGCGCTGCCGGCGCTGCGGCGCCTGCAGGCCGAGGGCTTCGACTTCGACCTGATCGACGCCCACTACTTCTACCCCGACGGCGTGGCCGCGGTGGCGCTGGCCCGGGCGCTGGGCAAGCCGGTGACCATCACCGCGCGTGGCACCGACATCAACCTCATCCCGCAGCACGTCGGCCCGCGCCGCCAGATCCTGGACGCGGTGGCCGGCTGCAGCCACATGATGACGGTCTGCAAGGCGCTGAAGGACGAGCTGGTCGCGCTGGGCGCGCCGGACGACAAGGTGACGGTGCTGCGCAACGGCGTGGACCTGCAGCTGTTCCACCCCGAGGACCGCGAGGCCGCGCGCCGGGCCCACGGCATGCAGGGCTTCTGCCTCGCATCGGTGGGCCACCTGATCGACCGCAAGGGGCACCACCACGTGATCGCCGCGCTGCCGCAGCTGCCCGGGGTGAGCCTCTACGTGGCTGGCAGCGGCCCGCTGGAGCAGGAGCTGCGCGAGCTGGCCCAGCGTCTGGGCGTGGCGCAGCGCGTGTTCTTTCTGGGCAACCAGCCACAGAGCGTGCTGCGCACGCTGTACTCGGCGGTGGACGCGCTGGTGCTGGCGTCCAGCCGCGAGGGCTGGGCCAATGTGCTGCTGGAGGCCATGGCCTGCGGTGCGCCGGTGGTGGCCTCGGACGTGTGGGGCACGCCCGAGGTGGTGGCCGCCCCCGAGGCCGGCGTGCTGATGCCCGAGCTCAGCGCCGCCGGCGTGGTGGCCGGCGTGCAGCGCCTGCGCGCGGCGCTGCCCGAGCGCGCCGCGACCCGCCGCTATGCCGAGGGCTTCGACTGGGCGCCCACCACCCAGGGGCAGCTGGACATCTTCGCCCGCCTGCTGGCCGGGCAGCGTGCTGGAGCCGTGCATGCGTGACGTGATCTTCACGTTGCTGATGCTGGGCGCCATGGGCTACGCGCTGCGCAAGCCCTGGGTGGGCGCGCTGCTGTGGGTGTGGATGGGGCTGATGAACCCGCACCGCTACACCTTCGGCTTCGCGTTCAACCTGCCCTGGTCCATGATGGTGGCGGGTGTCACGCTGATCGGCCTGCTGCGCACACGCGAGCGGCAATGGCCGTTCCGCGAGTCCTGGGCGCCGGGGCTGGTGCTGCTGTTCACGGTCTGGATCACGCTGTCCTGGCTGAACGGGCGCTTCGTCGATGACGACTTCCCGATGTGGTCGCGCGCGCTCAAGACCTTTGTGATGCTGCTGGTGATGATGTCGCTGGTCTACACCCGCGAGCGCATCCAGGCGCTGGTCTGGGTGGTGGCGCTGTCCATCGGCGTGCTGGGCGCCAAGGGTGGGGCCTTCACCGTGGCCACCGGGGGCAGCTACCGCGTGTGGGGCCCGGCCGACAGCTGGGTGTTCGACAACAACGCCTTTGCGGTGGCGCTGATCATGGTGATTCCGCTGCTGCGCTATCTGCAGACGCAACTGCCCCAGCAAAGCCACCGCTGGTACCGGCGCGCCCTCGGGCTGGCTGCGGTGCTGTGTGCCGCGGCCGCGCTGGGCAGCCAGTCGCGCGGCGGCTTCCTGGCGCTCAGCGCGATGGGCCTGCTGCTGTGGTGGCGTGGCCGCAACCGCTTCCTGGGCGCCGCGGCGCTGGTGCTGGTCGTGGCCTGGCTGCTGATGCTGATGCCCGAGAGCTGGTTTGATCGCATGCGCACCATCCAGTCCTACGACGACGACGTGTCGGCGCTGGGGCGGCTGGCGGCCTGGAAGGTGGCCATAGGCCTGGCGGGCGACCACCTCACCGGGGCCGGTTTCACCACCGGCCTGAGCGAGTACTTCTATCGTTACCTGGGCATACAGCGCGAGGGCATCGTGGCCCACAGCATCTACTTCGAGGTGCTGGGCCAGCACGGCTACCCGGGCCTGCTGATCTTCCTGGCCATAGGCGTCTCGGCCTGGCGCGCGGCCAGCCGGGTGCGCAAGGAGGCGCGCGACATCCCCGAGGCACAGTGGTGTGTGAGCCTGGTCAGCCTGTGCCAGGTCTCGCTGCTGGGCTATGCGGTGGGCGGCGCCTTCCTGACGCTGGCCTTTTACGACCTGCCTTATTACGTGCTGGCCATGGTGGTGCTGACCCGTCAATGGGTGGCGCGCCGCGGCTGGGAGACCGACGCGCTGCTGCCGTCCCAGTGGACGGCGCAGCTGCGGTCGGGCCCGGTGGTGTCCGGCGCGATGCCGGCCAAGAGGTGATTGACGATGTGGCGTACCGCCTTTTCCCTGGCCTCCCCCGGCGGCGAGCGTGCCCGCCTGACGGTGCTGATCTTCCACCGCGTGCTGGCCCGCCCCGACCCGCTATTCCCCGACGAGATGCATGCTGAGCGTTTCGACCAGCTGTGCGGCTGGATCGCGCGCTGGTTCCGGGTCTTGCCGCTGGATGAGGCGGTGTGCCTGCGCGCCCAGGGTCGGCTGCCGGCTCGTGCACTGGCCATCACCTTCGATGACGGCTATGCGGACAACCACGATGTGGCCCTGCCCATCCTGCGCCGCCACGGGCTGAATGCGACCTTCTTCATCGCCACCGGCTACCTGGACGGCGGCCGCATGTGGAATGACAGCCTCATCGAGGCGCTGCGTGCCACCTCGCTGAGCGCGCTGGACCTGGAGCCGCTGGGCGTGGGCCTGGGCCGTTATGCGCTGGGCAGCTTGGACGAGCGGCGTGTGGCCATCCAGGCCATACTGTCCGTGGTCAAGTACCTGGAGCCGGCGCACCGCCTGGAGGTGGTGGGCCGCATCGCCCAGTTGGCCGGCGTCACGCTGCCCGACGACCTGATGATGAGCAGCGACCAGCTGCGCGCGATGCGTGCGGCCGGCATGGTGATAGGCGCCCACACGGTGAACCACCCCATCCTGCTCAAGCTGCCGGCCGAGGGCATGCGCCAGGAGATACGCCGCAGCCGCGACACGCTGCAGCAGCTGCTGGACGAGCCGGTGGACCTGTTCGCCTACCCCAATGGCAAGCCCGGCGTCGACTACGACCAGGCCGCGGTCGACATCGTGCGCGCCGAGGGGTTCGCGGCGGCCTTCTCCACCGTGTGGGGCGCGGTGTCGCGCCAGTCCGATGACTTCCAGCTGCCGCGCTTCACCCCCTGGGACGCCGGCCGCTCGCGCTTCGGCCTGCGGCTGCTGCGCAACCTCGCGGGGGTGGCATGAGCGTGGCCCGCGGCCTGTGCTGCCCATGAGCCTGCCGACCGATGGCGTGACCGCGTCGCCCGAGTCCAGACCTGCCCCCGAGTGGGCGGCCGTGGTGATCGCGAGCCGCGAGAGCAGCGAGGTGTTGATGCGCACGCTGGACGCGCTGGCGCACGCGGCCGTGCGGCCGCTGCTGGTGGACGTGGTCATCAACGGCAATGACGAACTGGCGCTGGCCTGCGCCCGGCGCCTGTCGCCGCGGCCCGCGCTGTGGCCGGCGGCGCTGCAGCTGCGGGTCTGGTCGCTGGCATTGGGTGACAAGGCCCACGCGATCAACACCTATGTGCACCAGCTCTGGCCTGGGTCGCCGGTGAGCTTCTTCGTGGACGGCTATGCCCGTGTGCGGCCCGACGCGCTGCAGCAGCTGGCGACGACACTGTCCGCGCACCAGCCCGAGGCGCTGGCTGCGGCGGCCCTGCCGACCAGCGGCCGTGGCGCTGCCGCGGTGACCGCCGACCTGCACACGCACGGCGGTCTGCATGGCAACCTGTTCGCGCTGGGCGCGCCCGCTCTGCAGACCATGCGCTCGCTGGGCTTCCGGCTGCCGCTGGGCCTGTACCGCGTGGACTCCACGCTGGCGGCCGCGCTGGCCTTCAGGCTGGAGCCGGGCCGCTTCGAATGGGCGGTCAAGCGCAACATCGTGTTCGCCCCCCAGGCCCGCTGGGACGTGGACACCGGCCCCTGGTGGCGACCCGCCACCTGGCAGGCTCATGCCAGGCGCCGCCAGCGCCAGGCCCAGGGGGACCTGGAGAACTGGGCGGTACGCCACTGGCTGCTGCTGAACCGCCTGCCTGCCGAGGGCCTGGCGCCGACGGTGGAGGCTCTGGTGCAGCGCTGGGCGCAGCAAGACCCGGAGGGCTTCGCGGCGCGGCTGCAGGGCGGCCGGCGTCGCCGCGAGGCCTGGCAGCGCCTGAGTCAGCCGGCGCCCGACCGCAGTGCGGCCGCCACCCCGCCGCAACTGGTGATCCATGTCTGACGCCGCCTCTGACCCCATCCCCCCGCGCCGCCCACGCGTGCTGCTGGTCAGCCCGGTGTCGCCGCTGTCCGGCCGCTCCGGTTCCGAGCAGCGCAGCCACCTGCTGTGGCAGGCGCTGAGCACGCACGCCGACTGCGATCTGCTGCAGCTGGAGGAGGCCGCGGGCGACGCCCAGCCCCTGGTCGAGCGCCTGCCCGACGTGCCGGGCGGCGCGCTGGTGCGTGCGGTGCTGCGCGCCCACCGCTGGCCCTGGCAGCGCCTCAAGCCCCAGCCGGCCTGGACCGCGCGCATCGAGGCAGCGTTGCCGCGGCGCCTGGCCGACTACGACCTCATCGTCGGGCGCTATCTGTGGCCGGTGTCCCAGCTCAGCCTGCCGCCGGAGGTGCGGGTGGTGGTGGACCTGGACGACTGGCGCTACCGGCGCGACCCGCTCGCGCCCGCGTCGGGCTGGGCCAAGCTGGCGCGCAAGCGCTTTGCCAACCTGCTGGCGGGCCGCGAGCTGCACCGCTTCGCGGCGGCGTTCGCGGTATCCGACCTGGACGTGAGCGAGCTGCAGGGCCGCCTGCCGGTGCAGTGGCTGCCCAATGTGCCGGCCCAGCTGCCGTCCGAGGTGACGCCGGTGCCGGCGTCGCGGCAGCTGCTGTTCGTCGGCTCGCTCTGGTACGCGCCCAATGCCGAGGCGGTGGACTGGCTGCTGCAGCAGGTCTGGCCCCGCGTGATCGCGCGCGTGCCGCAGGCCCGTCTGCTGCTGGCGGGCACCGCGCCCAAGGCGCAGCTGCGTGCCTGGTCGGCCCATGCGGGCGTGCAGGCGCCTGGCTTCGTGGACGACCTGGCCGCCGCCTACGCGGGCAGCTGCGGCGTGCTCGCACCGCTGCTGTCGGGGGCGGGCAGCAACATCAAGGTGTTGGAGGCCATGGCCCATGGCCGACCCTGCGTGGTGACCCGGCTGGTGCACTCGGCCTTTGCCGACCACCTCTCGCCCGGGCAGCATTACCTGCTGGGACGCTCGGCGGACGAATTCGTGGAGCTGCTCATCGGCCTGCTGGAGCGACCGCAGGCGCAGCAGGCGCTCGCCACGGCGGCGCGCGGGCAGGTGCAGGCTCTGTTCACGCCCCAGGTGTTTGCCGAGGTGGTGGCCGGGCTGGTGCGGCAGATGCTGCCGGCGGCGGTGCGCTGAGCCCCGGGCGGGGCGCGACTCTCAGGGACAGGAAATTCGGTAATTCAGATGAGTGACGTCACTCCCAAAAAGGCCCTGCTCAAGGGCGCGTTCTGGACGCTGGCGTCGCGCTGGAGCGTGCGCCTGCTGGGCTTTGCCAACACCATGGTGATGGCCCGACTGATCCGGCCGGAGGACTACGGCATCGTGGCCATGGCCATGCTGGTGGTGGGCCTGGTGCAGACGCTGCTGGACACCGGCACCGGCACCGCCATCCTGCGCATGAAGGAGGTGACCCGGGACGACCTGGACTCCGCCTGGACGCTGCGGCTGATGGAGTTCATGGCCGCGGCCAGCGTGCTGGCGCTGGTGGCCTACCCGGCGGCGCTTTATTTCAAGGACTTCCGGGTCACGCCCATCCTGCTGGTGTTCGCCGCCTGCATCGCGATTCAGGGCTTTGCCACCATGTGCCCCACCATCGCGCAGCGGGAGCTGAACTTTTCCATCGACTTCCGCATCGCGGTGATAGGCAAGCTCACCGGCGTGCTGGTGACGGTGGCGGGCGGCTTCTACTTCCGCGACTACCGCGCGCTGGTGGCGGGCATCGCGTCCTCCTACCTGATCAGCACGCTGCTGACCTACCTGCTGCACCCCTACCGCTCCACCTGGAACACCACCAAGCTGCGCGAGATCTGGCACGTCACCAAGTGGATCACCTTCTCCGGCATGGCCAGCTTCACGCTGCGCAAGGGCGACGAGTTCATCGCCGCGCGCGTGGCGACCACGCAGAACTACGGCTACTACAACGTGGGCGCGGACCTGGGCCAGATGCCCACCGGCGAGGTCGGCCCGGCCATCATGCGCAGCTTCCTGCCGGTGCTGTCCACGATTCAGGCCGATGTGGAACGCACCCGTCAGGCCGTGCTCAAGACATTGCTGGCCATCAACACGCTGATCGCCCCCATAGGCGCGATCTTCTCCGTGATGGCCGTGCCCGCGACACTGCTGCTGCTGGGTCACCAGTGGGAGCCGGCCGCCCGCATCGTGGCGGTCTTCGCGGTGCTGAGCAGCTTCCAGATCATGCTGTCGCCGCTCAATACGCTGCTGACGCTGCGCGGCCACACCAAGGTGCAGAGCCACATCGTGTGGCAGGAGTTCCTGGTCTTCGTGCTGGCGGCCATCCCGCTGGTGCCGGCGCATGGCATCGTGGGGCTGGCGTTTGCGCGCCTGATCGGCGTCGTCGCCAACTGCACGCTGCTGACCTGGAACGCCTGGCGCCACTGCGGCATCTCGCCGCGCGACGTGCTGCTGACGCTGGCCCGGCCGTGGCTGGGTGCGGCGCTGACGGCGCTGGCGGTCTATGGCGTGCTGCAGGTGGTGGACGGGGTGCTGTGGCAGATCCTGGCCGGCAGCGTGTCGGCGGGCCTGCTGTACGCGTCCTGGTGTGCGCTGACCTGGCAACTGGTCGGGCGCCCCGAGGGCCTGGAATCCACGGTGCTGGACCGCTTCGTCGCGTGGCGACACGCGCGGGCGGCCGGCTAGCCGGGGCGGGTATGCCGCTGTTGGCAGGGTGGGGGCGGCTCGCTGATGATGGGGTCGGACGACCGTCAGGAGGCTCGCATGAACCCAAGTCAGCGGCTGGACACGCAGGAGCTCTGCCCGGATTGCGGCGGGCAGCGGCTCCACGACCTGGGGGCCTTGCCCGGCAACGCCTGGTTTGCCGGCGTGCATCACCGCACGCCACAACCACCCGGGCGCCTGCTGGCCTGTGTCGACTGCGGCCTGCGGTTCCGCTGGCCGCGGGCGGACGGCTCGGTCTACCTGGCGCTCTACACCGAGGTGGCCGTGTCCACCTGGGCCGACGAGCTGAGGCCGGACTTCGAGCTGGTGGTCGAGCAGGTCAGGCGGCGTGTGCCGGCCGGCGCCAGCCTGCTGGATCTGGGCTGCCACACGGGCGGATTGCTCTCGCTGCTGCAGCAGGAGTACGCCTGCTTTGGCGTCGAGCCCAACCCCTCGGCGCGCGCGATCGCGCTGACACGCGGCGTCCGGCAGGCCTGGGAGGTGCTGGAGGCCGTGCCGGCCGAGCAGCGCTTCGATGCCATCCTGTGCTGCGATGTCATCGAGCATGTGCCGTCGCCGGCACGCCTGCTGGCGCAGCTGATGGATCGCCTCTCGCCCGGCGGCCTGCTGATCTTTTCGACCGGCGATGCCGACAGCTGGCTGGCCCGGGCCTGCGGGCCGCGCTGGTGGTACTGCTTCTACAGCGAGCACATCTCGTTCGTGTCCAGCCACTGGCTGCAGGGCATGACCGCCCGACAGGGGCTGGCGCTGCTGGACCTGCGGCGCTTTCGTCACGCGCCAGTGGGCGCGGGCCTGCGCATGAAGCGCGGCGCCATGGCGCTGGGCTATGCGGTGGCGCCGGGTTTGGTAGGGGGGGCGCTGGCGGCCGTGGGCAGCCGCGCGTTTGTGGAATGGCCCGTGGGCGACGGCGTCGCCAAGGATCACCTCTGTGCGGTGCTGACCCGCGCGCAGCCGGTGGCCCGGATTCAGGAATGATGGAGTGATGGAGCAAGCACCGTATTTCTCGGTGGTGACCTGTACCTGGAACAGCGCCACCTATCTGCCGGAGTGCATCGAGTCCCTGCTGCAGCAGGACTTCCATGATTTCGAGCTCGTCTTCGTGGATGCGGGCTCCGATGACGGCACGCTGGCCTACATCGACGCCATCCCCTGGCCGCGCAAGACGGTGCTGAATGGCGTGCGTGGCGGCATCTCCAAGGCCATGAACGCGGGCATTGAGGCGGCGCGGGGTCAGGTCGTGATGCATCTGCACTCGGACGACTACCTGGCCCATCCCCGCGTGCTGTCGCGCGTGGCCCAGGTGATGGCGCGTGGCCAGGGGCGCTGGCTTTACGGCCGCACGCTGACCCGCATCAACGCCAGCATCTCGCCCGAGACGCCCGACTTCCCCGACTTCAGCTACGGCCGCCTGCTGAGCGGCAACATCGTGCCCCACCCGGCGACCTTCGTGGAGCGCGCGCTCTACCAGGAGACGGGCGGCTTCGACGAGACGCTGAAGTACGCGATGGACTACGACATGTGGCTGCGCATCGCCCGGGACTGGCCGCCGGTGCAGCTGCGCGAGTTCCTCAGCGTGTTCCGCAAGCATGGCGGCAGCACCACCTATGCCAACCGGCTGGCGTCCTTCGACGAGGACTACCGTGTGCGCTGCCGCTACACCGCCGGCATGCCGCTAACGCGGCTGAGCAACGCATTGCGTTACTGGATGAGGCGACGCCAGCTGGAACCCAGCATGGCTGCACCCTGAGCTCTCCTTTCCACTCGAGCCATCGCGCAGGAGCAGGTCTTGCGCCAACCCTCGCATCATGCCTGCCGAACCCGCTGTCCTTCCCCCGCGCCGCTCCCAAGCCCAGGCCTACATCACCGGCATAGACAGCCTGCGCGCGGTCGCCGTGCTGGCGGTGCTGACCTACCACCTGCAGGCCGCCTGGCTGCCCGGTGGCTTTCTGGGCGTGGACGTGTTCTTCGCGATCTCGGGCTATGTGGTCGCCTCCAGCCTGGCCCGCACGGGCGCGGCGGGCGAGTCCGCGTGGTCGCTGGCGCTGCGCTTCTACAGCCGCCGCCTGGTGAGGCTTTATCCGGCGTTGCTGCTGTGCCTGGTCGGCAGCTTCGCGCTGATGGTGCTGTTCGTGCCCAGTTCCTGGCTGAGCTCCACCGTGTGGGCCACCGGCCTGATGGCATTCGCCGGCTTGGGCAATGTGGCGCTGGTGTGGCTGGCCGAGCCGTACTTCTCGCCGCGCGCGGAGTTCAACCCCTTCACCCACACCTGGTCGCTGGGGGTGGAGGAGCAGTTCTACCTGATCTTTCCCTGGCTGGTGCTGGGCTGGCTGGTGGTGCGCGCGGGTCAGCCCCGGCGGCGCTGGGCGTCGGGCCCGATGCTGGCGCTTTGCGGGGCCTCCGTGCTGTTCGCTGCCTGGGCCTCGGTGCGCCAGCCCGAGCTGGGCTTCTACCTGCTGCCCGCGCGCTTCTGGGAGCTGGCGGCCGGCGTGGGCCTGGCCTGGGCGCATGCGCGCGGCCACCTGTTGTCGCCGCGCTGGGAGGCCTGGGCTCCCGGCATGCTGCTGCTGGGGGGCCTGGCGATCGGCGCCTCGCTGGTCGCGGGGCCGCCGGGGGCCTTCCCGTGGCCGGGCGCGCTGCCGGTGTTGCTGGGCACGCTGGCCTGCCTGCAGGGCCTGGCCGTGGCCCAGGCGGCTGGCCGTCCGCTGCGCTATGCGGCCTGGCCGGTGTCGGTCTACATCGGGCAGATCTCCTACGTGCTCTACCTTTGGCATTGGCCGGTGCTGGTGCTGATGCGCTGGACCGTCGGGCTGGACAGCGGGGGGCCGCGGCTGGCGGCGGTGCTGCTGTCGCTGGTGCTGGCGGTGTTGACCCACCATGCGGTGGAGCAGCCCTGGCGACGGCGTCTTGCCGGGGCCCGCCCGCTGCCGGTGCTGGGCTGGGGTTGGGGCGCGGTGGGCCTGCTGGTGCTGCTCAGCCTGGGCCTGGTGCAGGGGCGCCCCTGGCTGAGCCAGACACAGGCGATGAAAGCGGCTGACG
Source organism: uncultured Roseateles sp. (assembly GCF_913777145.1). Classification (GTDB taxonomy): domain Bacteria; phylum Pseudomonadota; class Gammaproteobacteria; order Burkholderiales; family Burkholderiaceae_C; genus Pelomonas. The sequence goes on along the minus strand of NZ_CAJYPS010000011.1, from coordinate 91,607 downwards.
ACTGGTACCCCGTGGCCACGGCAGAGGATCGCGCCGTGACGCGGGATGAGGGCCTGGCCGACGCCGCGCGGCCGACGCTGTTCGTCGTGGGCGACTCGCACGCGATGGCCTATGCGCCGCTGCTGGCGCGCGTGCAGGCCCGCACCGGCTGGCCGGTGCGCGTGATGGCCGAGGCCGGCTGTGCGGTGGCCAAGCCTGAGACCGAGATGCTGGCCGGCTGCGGCCCCTTTCTGGCGTCGGCCCTGCAGCGGGTGCTGCGCGACGCACGCCGAGGCGATCTGCTGTTCCTGCCGGGCCTGCGGCATGCGCGCCTGGCCGACCAGTGGCATGCGCAAGCGCTGTCGGCCGTGCTGGCCCGTGAGGCGGGCCCGCAGGCGCAGGCCGCCCGCAGCGCGGCGGTGGCGAGCGCTCAGGCCTGGCTGGCGCGCTTGACGGCTGCCGGCGTGCAGGTGGTGCTGGAGGGCCCCAAGCCGGTGTTCGCCGCCCCTGCCTTTCGTTGTGTGGACTGGTTCAATCGCGGCCATCCGGTGTGCGCCCAGGGCCTGCACATGACGCGAGAGGCCTTGCGGCCGCTGCTGGCTCCGACCCACCAGATGCTGGCGGCGCTGCAGCGCCCTGGCGTGGTGGTGTGGCAGCCCTTTGAGCGGCTGTGCCCCACCGAGGTCTGCCATGCGCTGGACGAGCAGCAGCGTCCGCTGTTCTTTGATGCCGACCACCTGAGCCGGCGCGCCAACCTGTTGCTCGCCGACGACTTCCTCGCGACGCTGCGGCGCCTGGTGGTGCCGACCGGCACCGCGCAGGAGCCGCCCGTGGCCCTGTGAGGGCTGCGTCGCTGCGTGCGCCGCAGGGCTTCAGTCCCGGTTAAGGCGGGACGCGGACAATCCGGCGTGACCGGCTTGTTCCGGATCAAGGGGCTGTCGCCTGCATGAGTGGCCGACGTGCGGCGGCCCGGCGGTGCCTGCTACATTTTTCATGCTTGTCGGGGGCTTGTCGCCTCGACGGACCTACAGACAGAGCGCTTCCTGCCGTACTTGGCGCCTCGTCCTGCCCTCGACCGCGAGGGTCGATCTGATTGATGGCGTTTGAGTGATGCAACCTGGCAACACAGGATTTGACGGAGGGGACGAACTCGAGGGGCGACAGGGCTTGCTGCATGTGCTGCGCAACGACACCTGCGGGGGCCTCGAGCTGAGCACGCTGGAGGTGGCGCGCTATCTGGCGACCCAGGGCGTGGCCCAGGCCCTGCTGCTGCTCCGCGCAGCCGAGCCTGCCGGCATCAGTGCGGCGTTTGCCGAGTTGGGCATCCCGGTGGTGTGCATGCCCTTTCGCAAGAAGACGGCGTTGCAGTTTGCGCTGCGCTTCTGGCTGCTGCTGAGGCGCATGCGCCCCGAGGTGCTGCTGGTGAATGGCGCGCTGGGGCTGCATGGCCCGCTGTGCTGGCTCGCGTGGCTGGCGGGCGTGCCGCGGCGCTACCTCTACCTGGTGATGGGCCCCACCGGCGGGCGCGCCGGCACCTTCTGGCAGTGGACCCTGACGCAACTGGCCCGGCCGGTCGTGACCCGGGCGCTGGCCGTGAGCGCTTCGCTGAAGTCGCAGTTCGTGCGGCGGCGCTGGCTGCCGGACGCGGTCATCGTGACCCGCTACCGCTGGCGGCGCATCGAGCTGATCCGGGACCAGGCCCAGGCGGCGCGTGCGGCCCGGCCTCATGTGGCGCCGGGTGCCTGGGTGCTGCTGACCGCGTCGCGGCTTGATCCGGTGAAGAACCTGGATAGCCTGATGCAGGGCCTGGCGCCTTTCCTGCGCGGGCATCCCGCGGCGGTCTGGCGCATCGCCGGCGAGGGGCCGATGCGGAGCCGGCTGGAGGCCCTGGCCCGCCAACTGGGCGTCGAGGGGCAGATCGAGTTCCTGCGGCACCAGCTGGACGTGCCCGAACTGCTGGGCCAGGCGGATGTGCTGCTGTTCACCACCACGGCCATCGAGGGGCTGGGCAATGTGATGATCGAGGCCATGGCGGCGGGTGTGCCCATCCTGGCCACGGACGCCGGGGCCTGCCGTGAGGTGCTGGACGACGGCCGCGCCGGCCTGCTGATCGCCCCGGGCACCGAGACCGAGATCGCGCCGCAACTGGAGGCCCTGCTGGCTGATCCCCAGGCACGAGCGGCCCTGGTGGCCCGCGCCGCCCAGCATGTGCAGCAGTTCAGCGACGCCGTGCAGGGCCCGCTGCTGCTGGCGACGCTGTTTCCCGACCGCCGCGGCTGAGGGCGACAGCCGGGCCGTGGCGGCCCGGGGCGAGGCCTCAGAGCCGGCAGGCGGTCATCAGCCGGGCGAAGTTCTCGTGAGCCAGGCGTATCAGTTCCTGGCGCTTGTCCTCGCGGCGGGCGGCCGGCACGGCCAGCGCGCGGCCGGCGCGGTCGGGCACGTCGCGCAGCTTCACGCAGTCGGCCTGCTCGGGCAGGTCCCAGGTGCCCAGGTAGTAGTCCAGCTTGTGCACCCGTTCGCTCAGACCCAGGTGCGGCACGCCGAAGGACTGCGAGGTCACTGCGCCGTGCAGGCTGGTGCCCAGGAACAGCTGGCTCTGGGCCACGCTCAGCATGATCTCCCACAGGTTGGCTTCGCTGCTGACCATGCGGCTGGGGATCTTGAGCTCGCGCTGCAGGTCGGCCAGGCCCAGGTGGTCGTCCAGACCGTGGTAGCGGCCGATCGGCAGCAGCACCACCGGCAGGCGGTGGGCTTCGTAGGTCGCGTGCAGCGCCTCGACGATCTGCGCCTTGTGGCGGTTGATGTAGCCCTGGTTGGCGTGAAAGCACAGGTAGGGCGTCTCGTCCAGCACGGCCAGCGTCGCACTGGAAGCCTGCTCGCGCAGCCAGGGGACCGGGAACTGCTCGGACATCAGGATGGCCGAGTCGGGCGATACATGCACCTTCACGCGGTCCTCCACCGGCGAGAACACGCGCTGGGTCTCGGCGTCGCGCACCGACAGGTAGGCCGCCTGGGCCAGGCGCTGCAGCGTGGCCTCGCGGGCCGCGGCCGGGTGGGTGCCCAGCTCGGAGCCGCCGACCGCGTTGTAGGCCACGTTCACCGGCACCGGGAAGTCCTGCGGACCGGCCACCCACGGAAAAGGCGCGCGTGCGCCGAAGTAGTTCCGGCACAGGCGCTCCGTCATGCGGTAGCCGATCACGCGCGGCAGCGCGGCCAGCAGCTTGTTGCCCTGCGGGCCCAGCAGGTTGGACAGCATGAAGTACCAGTCCACGCCCACGGTGCCGCCGCCCGCGAAGATCACCGCGTCGCCGGCCTTCAGGTCGCGGTACATGGTGCGCAGCGAGCGAGTGGGCAGCGCGCCATAGCGCGACAGGTCGCTGGCCACCAGCGCGTAGGCGTCATCTGCCACCGTGCCCTGGTGGGCCCGGATCTCGTTGCGCGCCACGATGGGGAACAGCAGGTCGCCGTAGTTGAAGCGGTCGAAGGCGCCGAGCAGGGCCGCGCGTGGTGCGTTGGAAGACATGGAGTGCAGGCGGGTGGGTGTTGCGGTCTGGGTTGAAGCCAGGGCGTGGGGTCAGGACTTGCCTTCCAGCGCCTTGCGACGCTGCAGCAGGTTGGGCTCGTCGGGCATCTGCGCCAGCCCCTGGTCCACGAGTTCGCGGGCCTTGCTGAACAGGCCCAGCTTGATGAGCTCGTCGACCCAGCGCGTGTAGGCAGGCCAGTAGTCGGGCTTGAGCGCGCGGGCGGACTCGTACGACCCCATCGCGGCAATCCGGTCGTCGCTCTTGAGCTGTATGTCCCCCATGCGCACCAGCACCTCGGGCATCATGGGGTTGCTGGGCGAACACTTGTGCACCAGGTAGCTGTACTCGCCGAGGATGATCTTGGCCAGCGAGATGCGCTGCGGCGCCCCCACCGTCATCTGCAGCTTGCGTTCGGAGTACAGCGCGCGGCAGAAGTGGTGCATGTGCCAGAAGTCGCCGCCGAAGATGCTGGTCCAGCGCAGCGAGCGCGGCGACTGGTTCTTGCCCACCGGCGTGTCCGAGTAGCTCGGCGAGCCATAGGGGCCATCCTGCGTGTCTATGCACCACTCGGGCAACAGCGCCCAGTCACCGGCGCTGTAGTTGGGGCGCCCCGCGTCGGTCTGCGCATGGCCAAGCAGCGGCAGCAACGCCAGCGCCAGCAGCGCGAGGCCGCGCCACAGCGCTTGTGTGGCGCAGGAGGGAAGAAGGGTGGGGCGGTTCATGACGAAACTCCATCGACGGGTAGGCCCGGGCGGACCCGGGGCCGGCGCGGCGAGCAACCAGGGGGCGGGCTGCCACGCTTCATGATGATGCCGCGGCCGGGGCCGGCTGTGCGGGCTTGAGGCGCTGGCGCTGCTGGCGCAGCCAGTCCTCCAGCTTGAACCTCAGGCGTGGCCGCTGGATGCTGGCCCAGGCCATGTCGCCCTGCGCGTTGGTGAGGCTGGACTTGAAGTGCCCGCCGCCCATCATGAAGTCGTAGACCTGCGCGCCGTTGTCGAGCGCGTGCTGTATCGCCAGCGCATGGCACACCAGGCCCGGCTTGAGCTTGGCATCCGACTCGTGGATGTGGCCGGCCTGGTAGTTGTAGACCACGCCGTCGCGCTGGAAGTTGTAGAGGTAGCCCAGCAGCTTGTCGCCGGCGCTCAGGCGGGTCAGCCACACGCGCTCCGGCGCCGACGTCTGCACCAGTTGCTGGTGGAAGCGCCGCGTGAACTCGCTGCCGAAGGCCCCAGGCTCGCCCTTGGCCTCCCATTGGGCCTGGTGCAGGGCCATCAGTTCGTCCAGCCAGGCCAGCGCCTGCGGCACGGAGTCGGCCAGCTCGCAGCGCAGCGGGCCCTGCTGGGCCTGCAGCCGCATCGCGCGCCGCACCTGGTAGCGGGTGTTGGCGCTGAGGGCCTCCAGATAGTCGGCGTGCTGGCCGCGCACCTGGGCCAGGTCCACGAAGAAATACGGTTTGAGCCAGTGCAGTTGCGGGCGCAGGCCCAGCGCGGCTGCGGCCTGCTGCCAGAGGGCGAAGTCCGCCGCTGGCACGCCGCTCAGGTTCAGCTCGTCCCAGCCGGGCGTGGCGTGCAGCCGGGCCAGCGTGGCCTGCAGCACCGCCGCTTCCAGCCCCTGGCGGGCCAGCAGGCCGTTGTGCTCCACCGTGATGCGGTCGTAGGCGGGGCGACCGGTCTCGTGCAGGTGCATCGTGCGCGAGCGCACGAAGCCGTGGCGGCGTTGCTGCCCACGCCACCACAGGCTGAGCCCGACCAGCTGTCCGCTCTCGTCGTGCACGCGCAGCACCTCGGGAGGGGGCAGGTCGGCCGGCAGGCTGTGCAGCAGCGCGCCCAGCCAGTCCCATGAGCGGAAGAAGCTGCCCTGGCTCTGCGCCTCCAGCGCGCGCCACTGCCCGGCCAGCTCGTCCGGGTCGAGCAGTGGACTCAGGCTGGCGCGCAGCACGGGGGCGGTTCGGGTCATGCCTGGAAGCGGTAGGCCGGCAGCTTGGCCTGCAGCCACTGTTCCAGCATCAACAGGATCCAGACCAGCTCGCCGTAGTAGCCGGGATGGGCGGGCAGCAGCTCGTCCATCAGCGTCTTGCTGAAGCCGCGGCGCAGGATGCCGCGCTGGTCCAGCGACGCGAGGTTGTCGCGCGCCATGCGGTTCAGGCCGTCATGGTTCTTGGTCCAGACGCCGAAGGGCAGGCCGAAGCCCTGCTTCTTCTTCACGATGATCTCGTCCGGCAGGAAGCCGCGCAGCGCCTCCTTGAAGAACCAGCGCAACTGCTGACCCTTGACCTTGTCCTCGGGTTTCAGCTTCAGCGAGACCTCCAGCAGGCGCAGGTCCAGCATGGGGAAGCCGGTGCTGACGCCGGCCATGGTGGTGGCGCCGCAGACCTTGGGCAGGTCGGTCTCGGCCAGCGTGTAGTACCAGTCGAACGCGAGCTGATGGTCCACCACATGCGAGGCATCGATCTGCGACCACACCTCGCGCTGCTGCTGCAGCGGGCCGTCGATCGCGACCGCAGCCAGGAACTCGGGCGCCAGCAGCTTGTCCACGCCCTGGAAGGACAGCAGGTTGTAGGTCTGGGTGCGGTCCGGCAGTGGCACGCGGGCCTGGGACACATAGCTGCCGGCCTTGGACAGCAGCGGCGTGCGGGCCGCCAGCGGATTCAGCAGCAGCGGCTCCAGCCCGGCCTTGAGCCAGCCCGGCACGCGGTCGTAGATTGCGAACAGCTTCTGCTTGGCGTAGCGGGCATTGCCGCCGAACAGCTCGTCGCCGCCATCGCCGGCCAGCAGCCGGGTCACGCCCTGCTCGCGGGCCATCAGCGCGCAGTAGTAGGCCGGCAGCGCCGAGGAGTTGCCGAAGGGCTGGTCGTAGTGCTCGGCGATCTTGTGCATGCCCTTGAGCAGATCGTCCGGCGTCACGTAGTACTCGTGCGGCTCGCAGCCGAAGTGCTTGGCGGCGAGGCGGGCATAGGCCATCTCGTCGTAGCCCTCAGCGTCGAAGCCAATCGAGTAGGTCGCGACCTTGCGGCCGCTGACCCGGCCCATCATGCCGGCCACGGTGGAGCTGTCGATGCCGCCGCTCAGAAAGCAGGCGGGCTGACCGCCGGGCTCCAGCTGATCGCGCACGGCACCCTCCAGCGCGGTCAGCAGTTCGGACTTCAGCGACGCGAAGCTGGCGCCGCGCGCCGGCTGGAAGGCCGGGCTCCAGTAGGGCTGGACCTGCAGCTGGCCGTTCTGGAACAGCGCGTAATGCGCCGCGGGCAGGCGCGACACGCCCTCGAACACCGTGTGCGGCGAGGCCACCACATGGAAGTAGAGGTACTCGTACAGCGACTGCGCGCTCAGGCGCGCATCACCCTGGGTCAGCCAGTGGTCGGCGCGCGGGTGGAAGGAGAGCTGACCCTGGTCCAGCCGGTAGCACAGCTTCTCCACCGAGAAGCGGTCCACCGCCAGCAGGCGGCGGCCGTCGGCCAGCGTCAGGCCCAGCGCGAAGCTGCCGCCGGTGGAGGCCAGCGCGGCGCGCAGGTCGCCCTGGCTCAGCAGCTGGCGCCAGGCGGCCAGCGGGCCGGCGCTGTCGGCCAGCGCCTGGATCTCGCGCGAGGCGAACAGCGGCCGGCCGCTGGAGAAGTCGTCAGAGGTGGAGGCTGGGCTCATGGACGGGTGCATGCCGGCGTGGATGAGGGGAGGGCGTGACGGGTCACCAGGACGGGCGCCAGCCCACCAGGGTGGCGGCGAGATAGGCCAGGTAGCGGCCGCGCAGCGGATCGCGCCGCAGCGCCTTCAACAGCGAGCGCACGGCCCGGCGGCGGTCGCCTGCGCGCAGGCAGTCCAGCCCGTAATAGCAGTGGAAGTCGGCCAACTGGCGGCGCACCGCCGCCTCGCCGTGGGTCGTGCCGTCCGGGCTGGCGATGCCCCACTGCGCCACCGCCTTCTCCAGCAGCACCGTGCGGTGGTCCACCGGGCGGTATTTGCGGCTGCCCTGGCTGGGCAGCTGGCGGTACAGCGCGTACTTGCCCTTGAGCTTGGCGAACTGCCAGCGCCGCGACAGGCGCAGCCACAGGTCCCAGTCCTCGGAGTAGGGCAGGCTGGTGTCAAAGCCGCCGACCTCGCGAACGCACTCGGTGCGCATCATGGCGGTGCTGGTCAGGATGAAGCTGTCCACCAGCAGCTGGTGGTAGGCCCAGCCCGAGTTCGCGGTGTCCAGCCCGGTCTCGGGCGGCTGCGCCAGCAGCCCGGCCGCGGGCGCGAACTGGCCCTGGGCGTCGGGCAGCCACACGTGGTAGTCGGTGTGGACCAGGCAGTGCTCCGGCAGGGCCTCATAGGCCTGCAGCTGCGCCTGCAGCAGGCCGGGGTGCCAGACATCGTCGTGGTCCAGGAAGCAGATGAAGGGCGCGCGCGCCTCGGCCAGGCCTTTGTTGCGCGCGGTGCTCACGCCGGCATTGGCCTGGCGGAAGATGCGCAGGCGCTCGTCCAGGCCAGTCAGCATCTCGCAGGTCGCGTCGGTGGAGCCGTCGTCGACGATGATGATTTCCAGGTCCTGCACCGTCTGCGCACGCACGGCGTTGACCGTCTCCAGGATGAAGCGGCTGGCGTTGTAGGTCGGGATGACGATGGCGACTTGCGGGGTTCGACTCATGCGGAACTCGATGCGGTTGGACTTCAGGCCTCGGCGGACGCGGCCGCGTCCTCGGTCGGCTTGGTGGGGCCTGCGTGCCGGCCCCAGCCCTCCGCCGAGCGCTTGCGCCAGGCCGCGGTGCGCTCGGCCAGCCATTGCTTGCCGGCCATCAGCAGGCCGCGCGGCGTGCGCAGATTGCAGGCCAGCAGGCCCACGCGATCGCGGCGATCGGCCATCCAGGCGCGCTTGTAGCCATCATCGCCGGACAGGAAGTCGACCTCGTGAACCCGGTCCACCTCCAGCACATGGCGCATCAGATAGCCGGTCAGCACCGTGCCGGCCGACAGCTTGGCGTGGGTCTCGTCGTAGGCCAGCTTGTAGATGTAGCCGCGGCCCTCGAACACGTACCAGATCTGCGCCGCGATGGGCTCCTCACCCAGCCAGGCCACGCCCAGACGCAGCCAGCCCTGTTCGGCACAGCGCCGCGCCCAGCCGCGCGAGAAGTTGGGGTAGGGCTCGGGCTGCTTCCAGCTCTTGGCGTAGATGCGCTCGTAGGCATCCATGGCCGCGTCCACCTGGTCCGGCGTGGTCGCGATGTCGATGCGGCCGCTGGCCAGCAGCTTCTTGCCCTTGCGCTCGAAGGTGTTGCGCAGCTTGGAGTCGCGCCCGGCCATGTAGTCGTCGAAGGACTTGCCGGTGGTGGCCTCGTAGCGGTTGCCGAAGCAGAAATAGCGGCGCACATACCAGCCGCTGGCCTTGAGGCAGGCCTCCAGGTGGTTCACGTCCTCGGCATCGGCGTCCAGCGGCGACCAGTTGACCGTGTCCAGCCGCGGCCTGACCTCGGCCAGGCCGTCCACCAGGCGCTGCACCATCGCGCGGCGGTCCGTGGCGTCGGCGCGCAGCGGCGCGCACAGCGAGGTGTAGAAGTTGCTCAGCGCCCGAGCCTCGCACCCGCCGCGGGCCAGTTGCAGCAGCATGAAGCCGTCCGGCCCAGCCGCGCCCGGCGGCGTGGATTCCACCACCATCAGGCGCTCGTCGGTGCCCACCACCTCGGCGATGAAATGGCCCAGCCAGGCGCTGGTGCCATAGGGATTGGGGGCGTTGTGGCGGGAATTGGCCAGCGCCGCATATTGGTCCAGGTACTGCAGCGATTCCGACTTATTCAGGATTTTCATGGGGTAATCGTTGCGGTGGCCGGGGTGGAGTCAGCCTGCAGTGGAAAGCGGGTTGGCCGGTGGATGCTGAAGTTTTCTGGAACTCTGGGTAGGCAGGGGGAAACCACGAAGGCGGTAGCGACGGTATTCAGCCTGACTTGTATCAGCGACGGCCGCGCCCGCCACCCGGGGCACTACGGGCTGGGCAAGGCCGCGGAATATCGGGCCGCAATGAAATCCTGCAGCGTGCCCACCGTGGCAAAGGTGTCGCCGTCGATATCGTCGAGCGCGATCTCGAATTCGAACGCCTGCTCCAGCGCGGCGATCAGGTCGACCACCGCCATGGAGTCCAGCTCGGGCAGGGCGCCCAGCAGCGCGGTATCGCGCGTGAAGTCTCGGGCGCGGCCATCCAGGCTCAGCACATCATCGATAAGCCCCAGCAGCTGGCCGAGGATCTGAGCGTGGTCCATTCGTGGGCGTTGAATAATATGGAAATACACAGCAAGCCGGTCAGTCTAGCGGGCCGGCTCCAGCGCCCGGGAGACTCCCCCCTCACTTTCGGGGGCGCGTGCGATGTTTCCCTCACCTTGTTCATGGCTGCCTGCCTGTTTTTCTGTTCCGTGCTGTCCGTCTCGTGCCTGAATCGACCCTGCTGAATGAATTGGTGGCCTGCGCCGCCGAGCGCTGGCCCGAGCGCCCTGCGCTGAGTCACGGACAGAGCACGCTGAGCTATGCGCAACTGCAGGCCCTGGTGAGCCGCTGGGCCCAGGGTCTGGCTCACCTGGGCGTGGCGCGCGGCGAGCGCGTTGCGATCTATCTCGACAAACGCCCCGAGGCGGTGATCGCCAGCTTTGGCGCGCCGGCTGCGGGCGCGGTGTTCGTGCCGCTGAACCCGCTGCTCAAGCCCGAGCAGGTGGGCCACATCCTGCGCGATTGCGGCGTGCGGGTGCTGCTCACCACGCCGGAACGCCTGGGGCCGCTGGTGGGCGAACTGGCCCGCTGCCCGGACCTGCGCCACGTGGTGCTCACCCATGGTGAGGGCCAGGCGCCGGTGCCGGTTCATGCCTGGGCCGAGCTGCTGGACGCGCCGGCGCGTGCCGGCCACCGCGTCATCGACACCGACCTGGCCGCCATCCTCTACACCTCGGGCTCCACCGGCCGACCCAAGGGCGTGGTGCTGTCCCACCGCAACCTGGTGGCCGGCGCCAAGAGCGTGGCCGGCTACCTGGGCAACCATGCGGGCGACACGCTGCTGGCAGCGCTGCCGCTGTCCTTCGACGCCGGCTTCAGCCAGCTCACCACCGCCTTCCACAGCGGCGCCCGCGTGGTGCTGCTGAACTACCTGCTGCCGCGCGATGTGCTGAAGGCGCTGGAGCGCGAGCGCATCACCGGCCTCACCGCGGTGCCGCCGCTCTACCTGCAACTGGCCCAACTGGAGTGGCCGGCCGCGGTCAACGAGCACCTGCGCTACTTTGCCAACACCGGCGGCCACCTGCCGCGCGCCACGCTGGACGCGCTGCGCGCGCGCGTGCCGGCGGCCAAGCCCTTCCTGATGTACGGACTCACCGAGGCCTTTCGCTCCACCTACCTGCCGCCTGAGGAGCTGGACCGCCGGCCTGACTCCATGGGGCGCGCCATTCCCAATGCCGAGATCCTGGTGCTGCGCGAGGACGGCAGCGAATGCGGCCCGGACGAGCCCGGCGAGCTGGTGCACCGCGGCGCGCTGGTCAGCCAGGGCTACTGGAACGACCCGGTCCGCACCGCCGAGCGCTTCAAGCCGCTGCCGGCCGGCGTGGGCGGCCGTGAGGCCGGCCTGCCGCTGCCCGAGATCGCCGTGTTCTCCGGCGACACGGTGCGCCGCGATGCCGAGGGCTTTCTGTACTTCGTCGGTCGGCGTGACGAGATGATCAAGACCTCGGGCTACCGGGTCAGCCCCGGCGAGATCGAGGAGGTGCTCTACAGCGGCGGCCAGGTCGGCGAATGTGTGGCGCTGGGCGTGGACCACGAACTGCTGGGCCAGGCCATAGAGGCCGTCGTGACGCCGCCGCCCGGCGCGGACACGGTGGATTTGGCCGCGCTGCAGGCCCACTGCAAGACCCGCCTGCCCGCCTACATGCTGCCGCAGCGCATCACCGTGCGCCCCGGCCCGCTGCCGCGCAACCCCAATGGCAAGCTCGACCGCCGAGCCCTGGCCGAGACGCTGCGATGACCGAACCCCGCCCCAAGCCGGCGCCCGTCCACGCGCCCATGACGCAATTCCCGCGCAACGAGCGCGGCGAGCTGCTGGTCGGCGGCCAGCGCCTGGCCGTGCTGGCCGAGCGCGTGGGCCAGACCCCGTTCTATGCCTATGACCGCGGCCTGATCCGTGCCCGCGTGGCCGAGCTGCGGGCCGCGCTGCCAGCCGGCCTGGCGCTGCATTACGCGATGAAGGCCAACCCCATGCCGGCGCTGGTGGGCCTGATGGCCGGCCTGGTGGACGGCATCGATGTGGCCTCGGCCGGCGAGCTGCAGGTGGCGCTGAACGCCGGTGCCGACCCGCGCGAGATCAGCTTTGCCGGCCCGGGCAAGCGCGACGCCGAGCTGGCGCAGGCGGTGGCGGCCGGCGTGCTGGTCAATGTGGAGTCGGCCCGCGAGCTGCCGCTGCTGGCCGCGGCGGCGCAGCGCCTGGGCCTGCCCGCGCGCGTGGCGCTGCGCGTGAATCCGGATTTCGAGCTCAAGAGCTCGGGCATGCGCATGAGCGGTGGCGCCAAGCCCTTCGGCATCGATGCCGAGGCCGTGCCCGCGCTGCTGGCGCGGCTGAGCGAGCTGGCCGGCGACGGCCTGGCGTTTGAAGGCCTGCACCTGTTTGCCGGCTCGCAGAACCTCAAGGCCCAGGCGCTGTGCGAGGCCCAGCAGAAGAGCTACGAGCTGGCGCTGCGGCTGGCGGCCGACGCGCCGGCGCCGCTGCGGGTGCTCAACCTGGGCGGTGGCTTGGGCATTCCCTACTTCCCGGGCGAGACCCGGCTGGACCTGGCGCCCATCGCCGAGAACCTGGCCACGCTGCAGGCCCGCGCCCGCACCGAGCTGCCGCAGGCCCGCCTGGTACTGGAGCTGGGCCGCTACCTGGTCGGCGAGGCGGGGGTCTATGTGGCGCGGGTGCTGGATCGCAAGCTCTCGCGGGGTCAGGTCTTTCTGGTCTGCGACGGCGGCCTGCACCACCACCTGGCGGCTTCGGGCAACTTCGGCCAGGTGCTGCGCAAGAACTACCCTGTCACCGTGCAGCCGCAGGGCCGCATCGAGACCTCCACCGAGGTGGCCAGCATCGTCGGGCCGCTGTGCACACCGCTGGACCTGCTGGCCGAACGCCTGGAAATGCCGCGCGGCGAGCCGGGGGATCTGGTGGTCGTGTTCCAGAGCGGCGCCTACGGCCGCAGCGCCAGCCCGGCGGGCTTTCTGGGCCATCCGGACTGCGCGGAAGTGCTGGTCTGAGCCGGCCTCAGCCGTCGGCCCACTGGCCGTCGCGCAGCAGCTGGAAGGGCCGGAAGTTGGCCTTGTAGGCCATCTTGCGGCTCTCGGCGATCCAGTAGCCCAGATAGACGTGGGCCAGCTGCAGCTCGCGCGCCTGCTGGATCTGCCACAGCACGCCGAAGGTGCCCAGGCTGCCCGCGTGCTCGGGGTCGTAGAAGGTGTAGACCGCGGACAGGCCGTCGTTGAGGATGTCCAGGATGGACACCATGCGCAGCGCGCCCGGCGTGAGGCCGCCGTCCGGGCTGGGCTCGCGGAACTCCACCAGGCGCGAGTTGATGCGCGACTGCAGCAGGAATTGGGTGTATTGGTCCACGCTGTCCTGGTCCATACCGCCGCCGCTGTGGCGGCCCGCCTGGTAGCGCAGGTAGAGCGCGTAATGCTCGGGCGAGTAGCCCAGGCGCATCACGCTGACCTCCAGCTGCTGGTGGCGCTGCCAGGCCCGCCGCTGGGTGCGGTTGGGCTCGAAGCGCTCCACCGGGATGCGCAGCGGCACGCAGGCGCGGCACTGGTCGCAATAGGGGCGGTAGGTGAACAGGCCGCTGCGCCGGAAGCCCGCGGCCACCAGGTTGGAATAGGCGTCCGCGTGTATCAGGTGGCTGGGCGTGGCGACCTGGGAGCGCGCCTGGCGGCCCGGCACATAGCTGCAGGCGTAGGCCGCCGTCGCATAGAACTGGATCTGGGCCAGAGGCAGTTCTTGCGGATGGGTCACGGGTTTACAGCTGGAGATGGCGCCACAGCGCCGGATGATAGGTCCAGGGCCCCGGCGTGGCCTGGCCGGTGTGGGCGGCCAGGTGCGATTCAAACGCGTTTCGCGAGACTTCTGCCGCACCCAGGGACGCGAGGTGGCGCGTGTTTTGCTGGCAGTCTATCCACGGGATCTCGAATTCGCGGCACAGGCAGATCAGCGCGGCCAGCGCGATCTTGGACGCGTCGGTGCGGCGCATGAACATGGATTCGCCATAGAACATGCGGCCCAGGTTCACGCCGTAGAGGCCGCCGGCCAGCTCGCCGTCCATCCAGGTCTCGACGCTGTGCAGTGCCGGCCAGGCCAGGTAGGCCGCCTGCAGCTCGGGGACTATCCAGGTGCCGTCCTGGCCCTCGCGTGGCGTGTCGGCACAGGCGCGCAGCACCGCGGCGCGGTCGTGGTTGATGCGGATCTCGCAGCCCGGCGTGCGTATGAAGCGCTGCAGCGTCTTGCGCAGCGAGCGCGACAGCTTGAAGTGAGCGGTCTGCAGCACCATGCGCGGGTCCGGCGCCCACCACAGCGGCGGCTGGCCGGGGCCGTACCAGGGAAAGATGCCGCGCCGGTAAGCCGCCTCCAGCCGCTCGGGGCTCAGCAGGCCGCCGGCCGCGAGCAGGCCCGGCGCCTCGCTGTCGGGGCCCAGCGCGCGCGCGGTGGGCGGAAATTCCAGAGTGTCCTCATCCAGCCAGTCGATCATGCGGACATGGTACGGTGACGCCCATGATCACCGTCTATGGCATTCCGAATTGCGACACGGTCAAGCGCGCCCGCGCCTGGCTGGCCGATGCCGGCCTGGAGGCCGGTTTCCATGACTACAAGAAGCAGGGCGTGCCCGCCGCGTTGCTGCCCGCCTGGCTGGCCGCCTTCGGCCGCGACAAGCTGGTGAACCGCGCGGGCACGACCTGGCGCAAGCTGGATGACGCGACCAAGGCCGCGGTGGTGGACGACGCCAGCGCGATCGCGCTGATGCAGGCCGAGCCCAGCGTCATCAAGCGCCCGGTCGTGCAGTGGGGCGACGGCAGCCTCACGCTGGGCTTCTCGCCCGAGCAGTTCGAGGCCCAAAAAGGAGCGCGCTGATGTTCACCGGCATTGTCCAGGGCGTGGCCCGGGTCGAATCCATAGACGCCCGCGAGGGCCTGCACACCCTCAAGCTCAAGCTGCCCGAGGGCTTTGACGGCGAGCTCGCGATTGGCGCCAGCGTGGCCTGCGACGGCGTGTGTCTGACCGTCACCGAGCGCCCCTCGCCTGACGTGGCGCTGTTCGATGTGATGGCCCAGACGCTGCGCCTGACCACGCTGGGCGGCCTCAAGCCCGGCTCGGGGCTGAACGTGGAGCGCGCGGCCAAGGATGGCGCCGAGATTGGCGGCCATCCGCTGTCCGGCCATGTGGACGTGAGCGCGCGCATCGCCGAGATCCGCAAGCCCGACAACAACCACGTGATCCGCTTCGCGCTGCCCGCGCCCTGGATGCGCTATGTGTTCGCCAAGGGCTATGTGGGCGTGAACGGCTGCAGCCTGACCGTGGCCGAGGCCCAGCGCGAGCGCGACGGCTCGGGCTGGTTCGAGGTCTGGCTCATCCCCGAGACGCTGCGCATGACCACCTTTGGCGACAAGGTCGTGGGCGACGCGGTGCACATCGAGATCGAGCGCAGCACCCAGGTGGTCGTCGACACGGTACGCGACGCGCTGGACGAGAAGCTGGGCCCGTTGCTGCCGCTGCTGGAAGAACTCGCCAAGGAGCGCGGCATCGAGCTGACCCAGCTCACGCTCGGCCGGTCTTGATACGTTCTTGATGCCCCCCGCCGCGATCTTGTCGGCGGTTTGAGGGCCTGATTTCCAGAATGCCTCCATCGCAACTGGAGGTGTCATGGACATCGTTTACTTGGGGCTCTCCCTGGCCCTGGCGCTGCTGACCGCGCTGGGTGTCTGGGGCTGTGAGCGCTTGCAGCACCGTCGCCCGGGAGGCCGCTCATGAGTGGCTTCGATTGGGCCGCCCTGGTGCTGGTCGTGGTGCTGACGGGCTATCTGTTCTGGGCGCTGCTGTTCCCGGAGGACCTGTCATGAGCACGTCCGCCTGGCTACAGCTGGCGGCCTTTCTGGCCGCCTTGTTCCTTCTCGCGTGGCCGCTGGCCCGTTGGATCCATGCGGCCATGGAGGGCCGCATCGCGCTGCTGCGCCGCGCGGAGCGCGGGCTGCTGCGCCTGGCCGGCGTGGACGCCGACGCCGAGCAGGGCTGGCTGCGCTATGCGCTGGGCCTGCTGCTGTTCAATGCCCTGGGCGTGGCGGCCGTCTACGCGCTGCAGCGCCTGCAGGGCCTGCTGCCGCTGAATCCGCAGGCCATGGGCGCGGTGACGCCGGACTCGGCCTTCAACACCGCGGTCAGCTTCGTGACCAACACCAACTGGCAGGGCTATGGCGGCGAGTCCACCATGAGCTATCTGACGCAGATGCTGGCGCTGACGGTGCAGAACTTCCTGTCCGCCGCCACCGGCATCGCGGTGGTGATGGTGCTGCTGCGCGGCTTCGCGCGCTTCTCGGCCCAGGCCATAGGCAATGTGTGGACCGACCTGACCCGCGCGACGCTGTGGGTGCTGTTGCCGCTGTCCCTGGTGTTCGCGCTGGTGCTGGCCGGCATGGGCGTCGTGCAGACGCTCAAGCCCACCCAGGACGTGCACACGGTGGAGGCGCAGAGCTGGCAGGAGCCCCGGCTGGGCGCCGATGGCCAGCCGCTCAAGGGCGCGGACGGCCAGCCGGTGATGGATGACAAGCAGGGCCAGACCCAGAGCATCGCGCTGGGCCCGGTGGCTTCGCAGCTGTCCATCAAGATGCTGGGCACCAATGGCGGCGGTTTCTTCAACGCCAACTCGGCCCATCCCTTCGAGAACCCCAGCGCGGCGACCAATGCGCTGCAGATGCTGTCCATCTTCCTGATCCCGGCGGCGCTGTGCTTCGTGCTGGGTCGCCATCTGGGCGACATGCGCCAGGCCTGGGCGCTGCTGGCCGCGATGACGGTGATCTTCGTCGCCGGCGTGGTGGTGGCTACCGGGGCCGAGCAGGCGGGCAACCCGCGCCTGGAGGCCTTGGGCGTGGACGCCGCGAGCAGCGCCACCCAGCCGGGCGGCAACATGGAGGGCAAGGAGGCGCGCTTCGGCATCAACGCGTCCACGCTGTTCGCCACCATCACCACGGCCGCCAGCTGCGGCGCGGTGAACGCGATGCATGACTCCTTCACGCCGCTGGGCGGGGCGGTGCCGCTGGTGATGATCCAGCTCGGCGAGGTGGTGTTCGGCGGCGTCGGCGCGGGCCTGTACGGCATGCTGGTGTTCGCGATCACCGCGGTCTTCGTGGCCGGCCTGATGATTGGCCGCACGCCCGAATACTTCGGCAAGAAGATCGAGGCGCACGAGATGAAGATGGTCTCGCTGGCCATCCTGCTGACGCCGCTGGCGGTGCTGGTGGGCACGGCGGTGGCCGTGGTGCTGGAGCCGGGCAAGGCCGGCATCTCCGCCCCCGGTGCGCATGGCTTCAGCCAGGTGCTGTATGCGCTCTCGTCCGCCGGCAACAACAACGGCAGCGCCTTTGCCGGGCTGTCGGCCAACACGCCCTTCTACAACCTGCTGCTGGGCCTGGTGATGTGGATAGGCCGCTTCGGCGTCATCGTGCCGGTGCTGGCCTTGGCCGGCTCGCTGGCCGCGAAGAAGCGCCTGGCGGCGGGCGAGGGCACGCTGCCCACGCATGGGCCGCTGTTCATCGTGCTGCTGATCGGCGTGGTGGTGCTGGTGGGCTTGTTGAACTATGTGCCGGCACTGGCCCTGGGCCCGGTGGTCGAGCATCTGATCCTGTGGGGTGCGGCATGAGTCGCGATGCAAACCAAAAGGGCTTTGCCCTGTTCGATGCGGCGCTGGCACGCGCCGCGCTGAAGGACGCCTTCGTCAAGCTGGACCCGCGCGTGCAGTGGCGCAACCCGGTGATGTTCGTGGTCTACCTGGGCAGCCTGCTGACCACCGCGCTGGCGCTGTCCCAGCCCAGCGGCTTCGTGGTCGCGGTGACCGTTTGGCTATGGTTCACCGTGCTGTTCGCCAACTTCGCCGAGGCGCTGGCCGAGGGCCGCAGCAAGGCGCAGGCCGCGTCGCTGCGCGGCCTGAAGAAGCAGACCTGGGCCAAGGTGATAGACGGCGACTGGCGCGCCGGCACGCTGCGCGAGCGGCTGCAATGGCACCCGCTGGAGGCCGACCAGCTGCGCCGCGGCGTGCTGCTGCTGATCGAGGCGGGCGACCTGGTGCCGGCCGATGCCGAGGTGGTGGATGGCGTCGCATCGGTGGACGAGAGCGCCATCACCGGCGAGTCCGCGCCGGTCATCCGCGAGAGCGGTGGCGACTTCTCCGCGCTGACCGGCGGCACCCGCGTGCTGTCCGACTGGGTGGTGGCCCGCGTGGCCGTGAACCCGGGCGAAACCTTCGTGGACCGCATGATCGCGATGGTGGAAGGCGCCAAGCGTGGCCGCACGCCCAACGAGATCGCGCTGACCATCCTGCTGGTGGCGCTGACCCTGGTGTTCCTGGGCGTGACCGCGACGCTGCTGCCGTTCTCCGCCTTCAGCGTGGCGGCGGCCGGTGCGGGTGAGCCGGTCAGCATCGTGGTGCTGGTGGCGCTGCTGGTGTGCCTCATCCCCACCACCATCGCCGGCCTGCTGTCCGCCGTGGGCGTGGCCGGCATGAGCCGCATGCTGCAGGCCAATGTGATCGCGACCTCGGGCCGTGCGGTCGAGGCCGCCGGTGACGTGGACGTGCTGCTGCTGGACAAGACCGGCACCATCACGTTGGGCAACCGCCAGGCCGAGGCCTTCTGGCCGGTGGACGGCGTGGGCGAGCTGCAGCTGGCCGAGGCCGCTCGCCTGGCCTCGCTGGCCGACGAGACGCCCGAAGGGCGCAGCATCGTGGCACTGGCCCAGCGCCGCTTCGGCGAGGGCCCGGCCTTGCCGGCCGACGCTGCCTTTGTCGCCTTCACCGCGCAGACCCGCATGAGCGGCGTGGACCTGGGTGCCCGCCTGATCCGCAAGGGCGCGGGCACCGCGGTCAAGGCGCATGTCGAAGCCCTGGGCGGCCGCTGGTCGGCTGCGGTGCAGGTGCGCCTGGACGAAGTGGCCCGCCGCGGCAGCACGCCGCTGGTGGTGGCCGACGGCGCACTGGTGCTGGGCGTGGTGGAGCTCAAGGACATCGTGAAGGCCGGCATCAAGGAGCGCTTCGCCCAGCTGCGCCGCATGGGCATCAAGACCGTGATGGTCACCGGTGACAACCGGCTGACCGCCGCGGCCATCGCGGCCGAGGCCGGCGTGGACGACTTCCTGGCCGAAGCCACGCCCGAGGCCAAGCTGGCGCTGATCCGCGAGCACCAGGCCCAGGGCCGGCTGGTCGCGATGACCGGCGACGGCACCAACGATGCGCCCGCGCTGGCCCAGGCCGATGTGGCCGTGGCCATGAACACCGGTACCCAGGCCGCCAAGGAGGCCGGCAACATGGTGGACCTGGACAGCAACCCCACCAAGCTGATCGAGGTGGTGGAGACCGGCAAGCAGATGCTGATGACGCGCGGCTCTCTGACCACCTTCTCCATCGCCAACGACCTGGCCAAGTACTTCGCGGTGCTGCCGGCCGCCTTCGTGGCCACCTACCCGCAGCTGGCGGCGCTGAACGTGATGCACCTGGCCAGCCCCGGCTCGGCCATCCTGAGCGCGGTGATCTTCAACGCGCTGATCATCGTCGTGCTGATCCCGCTGGCGCTCAAGGGCGTCAAGTACCGCGCCATCGGCGCCGCCGCGCTGCTGCGCCGCAATCTGCTGGTCTACGGCCTGGGCGGCGTCATCGTGCCCTTCATAGGCATCAAGGCCATCGACCTGATCCTGGTCGCGCTGGGTCTGGCCTGACCCCGGCCTGCGAGGCCCGACCCCGTTCATCTCTCGACATAGAAAACATGAAATCCATCCTCTGCCTGGCCGCTGTGGCCACCCTGTCTGCGCTGGCCTCCACCGCATTCGCCGACGAGGCGCCCGCCATCCCGGCCGCCCCCGCCGCGGAACCGCTGTCCTTCAATCTCGGCGTGGTCAGCGACTACCGCTATCGCGGCATTTCCCAGACCCGCCTCAAGCCCGCGCTGCAGGGCGGCGTGGACTACGCCCACGCCAGCGGCTTCTACGTCGGCGCCTGGGCGTCCACGATCAAGTGGATCAAGGACGCCGGTGGCAAGGCCGATGTGGAGCTGGACCTGTATGGCGGCTACAAGACCGAGATCGCGCCCGGCCTCACGCTGGACGTCGGCGGCCTGCAGTATGTCTACGCCCGCAACCAGCTCCACCCCAGCGCCAACACCTTCGAGCTCTACGGTGCACTGAGCTATGGCGTGTTCACCGCCAAGTACTCGCACAGCACCACCAACCTGTTCGGCTTTGCCGACAGCAAGAACAGCGGCTACCTGGACCTGTCCGCCGCGGTGGACCTGGGCGATGGCCTCACGCTGACGCCCCATGTGGGCCACCAGACGGTGCGCCACCTGGGCAGCGCGTCCTATACCGACTACGCGCTGACGCTGGCCAAGGACTTTTCCAGCCTGAGCTCCGGCCTGGTGCTCAGCGCCGGCGTGGTGGGTACGGACGCCCAGCGCGCCGCCTATACCAGCGCGGTCGATGCCAAGTTCCTGGGCAAGACCGCGCTGGTGCTGGGCCTCAAGAAGAGCTTCTGAGCTTCGGAGATTCATGATGTCGACTCCCGCCCCCCAAGCACTGCCAGGCACCCCGCAGCCCACACCGCTGCTACGCCCCGCACTGACGCTGTTCGTCGCGCTGAGCCTGGTCACCGGCCTGGCCTACCCGCTGGTGGTCACCGGTCTGGCCCAGACCCTGTTTCCCGATCAGGCCAATGGCAGCCTGATCCAGCAGAACGGCCAGGTCGTGGGCTCCGCGCTGATTGGCCAGACCTTTGCCGACGCTGGCCACTTCTGGAGCCGCCCGTCGGCCACCGGGCCCATGCCCTACAACGCATCCAACTCCGCCGGCTCCAACCTGGCGCCCACGGCCCCGGCGCTGGCGGATGCGGTCAAGGCCCGCGTGGCGGCGCTGCGCGCGGCTGACCCGGGCAACACGCGGCCCGTGCCGGTGGACCTGGTCACCGCGTCCGCCAGCGGGCTGGACCCGCACATCAGCCGTGCCGCGGCCGACTACCAGGTCGAGCGCGTTGCCCGTGTGCGCGGCCTGCCCGTGGCCCAGCTGCAGGCGCTGGTGGAGCAGCACAGCCAGGGCCGCTGGCTGGGCTTCATCGGTGAGCCGCGCGTGAACGTGCTGCAGCTCAACCTGGCGCTGGACGCGATCGCGCCGCCCGCCGTGGCGGTGCTGGCCCAGCCGGCGGCCTCGGCGGCGTCTGAATGAGCAGCCTGTTGCAGGACGGGTTGTGCGTGCTGGCGGCCCTGGCCGCCATCGGCCTGCCGCTGGCCCTGGTGCGCGGGCTGCTGGGCTGGCAGCAGCGGCGCCGTGATCATGCGAGGATGCGCCGCTGAGCCCTCTGTCGCTGCATGCTGATCAACTGCTTTCTCTACCACGAGGGTCGCGTCGCGGCCCAGCCCCCGCTCGACGGCCTGGCCGCGGCGCTGCAGGCCCACGAGGGCTTTCTGTGGGTGGCGCTGCGCGACCCCGGCGACGACGAGCTGAGCCTGCTGCAGCAGCAACTGCGCCTGCCCACGCTGGCGGTGGAGGACACCCGCCACGGCCACCAGCGGCCCAAGCTGGAGGAGTATGGCGAGCTGCTGTTCGCGGTGATGCACCTGCTGGACCACGGGCCCGACGGCACCGAGGTGGGCGAGGTCCATGTGTTCGTGGCGCCGCGCTTCGTGGTGTCGGTGCGGCACCGCAGCCCGCGCCACTTCCTGGGCGTGCGCGAGCGCTGCGAGCGCGAGCCCCATCTGCTCAGGCTGGGGCCGGGCTTTGTGCTGTATGCGCTGATGGACGCGGTGGTGGACGGCTACTTTCCGCTGATCGATGCGGTCGAGGCCGAGCTGGAAACGCTGGAAGACCGCATGTTCGAGCCCCAGACCGACCGCCAGAGCCTGGTGCACCGGCTCTACGCGCTCAAGCAGCGGCTGGCACCGCTGCGCCATGCGGTGTCCCCGCTGATGGAGGTGGCCGGCAAGCTGCACGGCGGTCGCGTGCCCCAGACCTGCGGCCCGGTGCAGGACTATTTCCGCGATGTGCACGACCACCTGGCCCGCATCCTGGCCAATGCCGAGGCCGCCCGCGAAACCGTGGCCTCGGCCACCCAGGTCAACCTCACACTGGTGACGCTGGACGAATCCGCGGTCACCAAGCGCCTGGCGGCCTGGGCCGCCATCATCGCGGCGCCCACCGCGATGGCCGGTATCTGGGGCATGAATTTCGAGCGCATGCCCGAGCTGAAATGGCTGTGGGGCTACCCGGCCGCGCTGGGCGCCATGGCCCTGGTCTGCGGCCTGCTGTATCACCGTTTCAAGCGCGCCGGCTGGCTCTAAGCGCCGGCCTATATCCCGCTGCATGACCGACGAACGCCCCGACCCCGACCGCCTGCTCGCGCAGGTGCAGCGTGAGGAGCAGGCTGCCAGCCGCGGCCGCCTCAAGATCTTCTTCGGCGCCAACGCCGGCGTGGGCAAGACCTTTGCGATGCTGGCGGCCGCCCATGCGGCGGCCCAGCAGGGCCGGCCGCTGCGCGTGGGCGTGGTGGAGACCCATGGGCGCAGCGACACCGAGGCGATGGCGCGCGACCTGGTGCGTCTGCCGCTGCGCGAGATCCCGCACAAGGGTCAGACCTTGCGCGAGTTCGACCTCGATGGCGCCCTGGCCTGGGCCGCCGAGCAGCCCGGCGGCGTGCTGCTGCTGGACGAGCTGGCCCACAGCAACGCGCCCGGTTCCCGCCACGCCAAGCGCTGGCAGGACGCCGAGGAGCTGCGCGAGGCCGGCGTGGAGGTCTGGACCACGCTGAACGTGCAGCACCTGGAAAGCCTCAACGATGTGGTAGGCGGCATCACCGGCATCCGCGTGTGGGAGACCGTGCCCGACCGCGTGTTCGACGAGGCCGACGAGGTGGTGGTGGTGGACCTGCCGCCCGACGAGCTGCTGCAGCGCCTGCAGGCCGGCAAGGTCTACCTGCCGCAGCAGGCCGAGCGGGCTGCGCGCAACTTCTTCCGCAAGGGCAATCTGCTGGCGCTGCGTGAGCTGGCGCTGCGCCGCACCGCCGACCGCGTAGATGGCCAGATGCAGGCCTACCGGCGCGAGTACCGCGACGCCAAGGTCTGGCCCAACCGCGAATCGCTGCTGGCCTGCGTGGGGCCGGGCGGCAACGGCGACAAGGTGGTGCGCAGTGCCGCCCGCCTGGCCCGCCAGCTGGACCTGGACTGGCACGCGGTGCATGTGCAGACCGCGCGGCCGCTGTCCGAGCGCGAGCGCCAGCAGGTGCGCCGCACGCTGGAGCTGGCGCAGTCGCTGGGCGCGCGCACCGCCCAGCTGTCGGCGCCGGACGTGGCGGTGGCGCTGGTGGGCTATGCGCGCGAGCACAACCTGGCGCGGCTGGTCATAGGCCGGCGCGAGCGGGCCTGGCGCCTGCCGGGCCGGCGCTCGCTGGCCGAGCTGCTCAGCGGCCTGGCCGAGGAGATGGATGTGCTGCAGGTGGCGCTGCCGGCCGCCCAGGCGCCGGCGCCGCGCGAGCCCGAGCTGCGGGCCGCGTCGCTGTGGACGCCGCGCAGCCGCCGCGGCTATGCGGCGGCGCTGGCGGCGGTGGGGCTCACCACGCTGATCGCCGAGCCCTTGCTGCGCTTCATCGCGCCCACCAATATCGCGATGGTCTACCTGCTCAACGTGGTGGTGGTGGCCTGGCGCTTCGGCCGGGCGGCCGGCGCGCTGGCGGCGCTGCTGGCGGTGGCGGTGTTCGACTTCGTGTTCGTGGAGCCGCGCTGGACCTTTGCGGTGGGCGATGCGCAATACCTGGTCACCTTCGTCGTGATGCTGGTGGTGGGCCTGCTGACCGGCCAGCTCGCGGCCGGGTTGCAGGCGCAGGCGCGCGCGGCCCAGGAGCGCGAGCGCCGGGTGCGCGGGCTGTACGTGATGTCGCGCGACCTGGGCGCGGCGCTAGTGCCCGAGCAGGTGGCCGAGATCGGCGCGCGCTTCCTGCGCGCCGAGTTCGGCGTGGCCTCGGCGGTGCTGACGCCGCCGCTGCAGCCCGTGGGCGGCCCCGAGGTGCTGGCGCTGCTGCCGGGCGCCACCGCGGAGCCGGACCTGGGCGTCGCGCAATGGGCCTTCGACCACGGGCAGGCGGCGGGTCACGGCACGGCCACGCTGCCGGCCAGCCCCTGCCTGATGCTGCCGCTGACCGCGCCCATGCGGCTGCGCGGCGTGCTGGCGGTGGACAGCGCCGGCCGGCGCTGGTCGCCCGAGGAGCGCGAGTTGCTGGACACCTGCGCGCGGCTGCTGGCGATCTCGCTGGAGCGCATCCACTACATCGAGGTGGCCCAGGCCAGCACGCTGCAGATCGAGTCGGAGCGGCTGCGCAACTCGCTGCTCACCGCGATCTCGCACGACCTGCGCACGCCGCTGGCCGCGCTGGTGGGGCTGGCGGACGCGCTGCGGCTGGCGCCGCCCGCGCTCAGCCCCGCGCAGGCCGATGTGGCGGACGCGATCCGGCGCTCGGCCCAGCGCATGAGTGCCCAGGTCACCAACCTGCTGGACATGGCGCGGCTGCAGGCCGGCGCGGTGCAGCTCAACCGCCAGTGGCTGCCGCTGCAGGAGGTGGTGGGCAGCGCGCTGTCGGCGCTGGATGAGGCGCTGGCCGGCCGGGAGGTGGACGTGGCGCTGCCGCCGGAGCTACCGCTGCTGCGCCTGGACGCGGTGCTGTTCGAGCGCGTGCTGGTCAATCTGCTGGAGAACGCGCTGAAGTACACGCTGCCTGGCAGCCCGCTGCAGATCGCGGCGCGCGTGGCCGGGCAGGGCGCGGGCGCGCAGGTGCAGATCGACGTGCGGGACCAGGGCCCGGGCTTCCCGCCGGGGCGGGAGGCCCAGCTGTTCGACAAGTTCGAGCGCGGCGATCGCGAGGGTGCGACCCCCGGCGTGGGCCTGGGCCTGGCGATCTGCAAGGCCATCGTGGAGGCGCATGAGGGCCGCATCAGCGCCCACAATGTCGCCGCCGGTGGGGCCTGCGTGCGCATCGAGCTGCCGCTGGGTTCGCCACCCCCATGACGCCCCTCGTCCAAGCAAAAGCTTGTCCGGTCCCCCGAGGGGACGGCGATGCACCCGGCATTGAGCCGGGTGCACATCGCCCGACGCGGGCCGGCTTGGGGGCGGCCCGGCGCTTGGCCCGCATGAGGCCGAATCGAGCTGTTGTTGTGATGGAGCATTGGACATGAGCGCCGCACGCGTGTTGATGATCGAGGACGAGCCGGAGATCCGGCGTTTCGTGCGCATGGCGCTGGAGAGCGAGGGCCTGGAGGTGTTCGAGTCGGTGACGCTGGCGCGGGGCCTGATCGACGCGGCGACGCGCAGGCCCGAACTGGTGGTGCTGGACCTGGGCCTGCCGGACGGCGACGGGCTGGACTTCATCCGCGAGTTCCGCGGCTGGTCGCGGGCGCCGGTGGTGGTGCTGTCGGCGCGCGACGGCGAGGAGCGCAAGATCCAGGCGCTGGACGCTGGCGCGGACGACTACCTGGTGAAGCCCTTCGGCGTGGGCGAGCTGCTGGCGCGGGTGCGGGTGCAGCTGCGCCGCCACGGCGGTGGCGGCAACGACGCCGACCCGGTGCTGCGCTTCGGAGACATCGCGGTGGACCGCGCGCTGCGTCGCGTGACCCGCCAGACGTCCGAGGGCAGCGAGGAGCTGCACCTCACACCCATCGAGTACCGTCTGCTGCAGGAGCTGAGCGGCGCGCCGGGCCGGGTGCTGACCCACCAGCACCTGCTCAAGGCGGTGTGGGGGCCGGGCCATGCGGAGGACGTGCACTATGTGCGCGTGCACATGGCCAATCTGCGCAAAAAGGTCGAGGCCGATCCCAACCGGCCGCAATGGCTGCTGACCGAGGCGGGCGTGGGCTACCGGCTCAAGGCCTGAGCCCCTGATCGGGCCCGCCGTGTAGGTGAATTGCCTACAGCGGCTGTCGCACTCGGCGCGCGCCGGCTTGCAGCCATGCCGGCTCGCCGCCCCTTGGCGTATTGCCGAAGATTCTTCCCAGTTCGGCCGCTGCCATGGCCTAATGAACTGTCCAAGGGGAGACGCGCCATGTCGATCTGGAACTCGCTGTCGGTGAAGCGCAAGCTGATCGGGGCCTTCGGCCTGTTGATCCTGCTGATCACGGGCTTGTCGGCCGTGGCCTTGCTGACCATCGTGGACGACGGCGACCGTTTCGCCGAACACGTGAAGGGCGTGGAGGCCCGTGCGGCGCTGGCCAACGAGGTGCGGCACGCGGTGGACCGCCGGGCGATCGCCGCGCGCAACCTGGTGCTGGTGACCCGCCCCGAGGACCTGGCCGTGGAGAAGGCCGCGGTGCAGGCCGCGGTGGAGGATGTGCGGCGTGCGATGACCGCGCTGCAGGCCCTGTCAGCCCAGCCCGGCGTGCCGGCCGAGGCCCGTGAGCGCGTGGCCGAGATGGCTCGCGTGGAGGCGCTGTACGAGCCGGTGGCGCTGGCCATCGTCGGCCAGGCACTGGCCGGCCAGCGTGATGCGGCCATCACCGCGATGAACGAGCAGTGCCGCCCGCTCTTGGCGCAGCTGGTGCGCGTCAGCGACGACTACCTGCGCTACACCGCCGACAGCTCGGCCCAGCGGGTCGCGGCGACGCAGGCGCAGCACAGCGAGCGCCTGAGCCTGCTGGCCGCCGGCGGCCTGCTGTCGGTGCTGATCGCCTGCGTGTCGGCCTGGGCCATTCTGCGTGCGGTGGTGCATCCGCTGACCCGGGCGGTCGAGCAGATCGACGCGGTGGCCCGCGGCCATCTGGACACCGAGCTGCAGGTCGACCGTCAGGACGAATTCGGCCGCCTGCTGCAGTCCATCCAGGCCATGCAGAACAGCCTGCGCACGCTGGTGGCCTCGGTGCGCCAGGGCGCCGACAACCTGCAGCTGGCCAGTGCCGAGATCGCTCAGGGCAACCACGACCTGTCCTCCCGCACCGAACACCAGGCCAGCGCGCTGCAGCAGACTGCATCGTCCATGGAGCAACTGGGCGCCACGGTGCGCCAGACCGCGGAGAACGCCAGCCAGGCCAACCAGCTGGCCCAGGGCGCGAGCCAGGTGGCGCTGCGCGGCGGCGCAGCCGTGGGCCAGGTGGTGGACACCATGCGCGGCATCCATGCGTCCAGCCAGCGCATTGCCGACATCACCTCGGTGATCGATGGCATCGCGTTCCAGACCAACATCCTGGCGCTGAATGCGGCGGTGGAGGCGGCACGGGCGGGTGAGCAGGGCCGCGGTTTCGCGGTCGTGGCCGGCGAGGTGCGCCAGCTGGCCTCGCGCAGCGCCGAGGCGGCGCGCGAGATCAAGCAGCTGATCCACGACAGCGTGGCGCGTGTGGAGACCGGCTCCCAGCAGGTGGAGCAGGCCGGCCAGACCATGGATGAGGTGGTGGCCAGCATCCAGCGGGTCACCTCGCTGATGGCCGAGATCAGCAGCGCCAGCGCCGAGCAGAGTGCCGGCATGGGCCAGGTGGGCGGTGCCGTGACCAGCATGGACCAGGTCACGCAGCAGAACGCGGCGCTGGTCGAGCAGATGTCGGCCGCCGCGTCCAGCCTCAATGCGCAGGCACAGGACCTGGTGCGTGCGGTCGGCGTGTTCCGCATGGCAGGGCACTGAAGGCCGGCTTTTTCTTCGCACTGTCACAGTCCTTGAACAGCAGCTCCCTAATCTTTGGGGGTGGCGCGCACTCTGAGCGCGCAGGAGCTGTGCGTGATTCAACCCGACGGCCCGGCCGCGCCCGAACGGCGCCCCCGGGCCCGCTTCGCCCAACCGGGCGCCGGCGACCTGGCCGTGGCCTGCGTGTCGGTGTCTCCGGAGCACACGAATGCGCAGGTCTATGAGATCTTTGCGCGCCACCGCGAGCTGGGCTGTTTGCCGGTGCTGGAGCAGGGCCGGCCCATAGGCCTGATCAACCGCACGCTGTTCCTCTCGCAGATCTCCAAACCCTTCCACAAGGAGCTGTTCGAGAAGAAGAGCTGCATCGCCTTCATGGACAAGGAGCCGCTGGTGGTGGAGGCGGCCACCTCCATCGAGCAGTTGGCGCTGCTGACCGTGGAGTCGGGCGAGAAGGCGCTGGCCGACGGCTTTCTGGTGGTGGAGCAGGGCCAGTTCCTGGGCCTGGGCTATGGCCTGGACCTGATGCGCGTGATCGCGGAGCAGCAGGCCGAGCGCAACCGCCACATCATGCAGAGCATCGACTACGCCAGCGTGATCCAGCGCTCCATGCTGAGCGGCTCGGCCGCCGCGCTGGCGCGCCGCCTGCCCGATGCCTGCCTGGTCTGGGAGCCGCGCGACACCGTGGGCGGTGACTTCTACCAGTTCAGCGAGGACGCCGACGGCTGGTTCGCCGCGGTGGCGGACTGCACCGGCCACGGTGTGCCCGGCGCCTTTTTGACGCTGATCGCGCACGCGGCGCTTAAGCAGGCGCTGGAGCGCCTGGGCCCGCGCGACCCGGCCGCGCTGCTGGGCGAACTCAGCCGCGACATCCAGGCCTCGCTGGGCCAGGTGGATGGCGGCGAGGGCGGTTCCAACGACGGGCTGGATGCCGCGCTGCTGTGGTTCGACGCGGCCAGCGGCCGGCTGCGCTTTGCGGGCGCGCGCACGCCGCTGCTGCTGCTGGAGCCCGGCCAGGCCGGCGTGACCCAGATCGACGCCGACCGCCTGGGCTTGGGCTACGCCGACACGCCGTCCGATGCGCGCTGGACCACGCACGAGATCCCGCTGCGTCCCGGCACCCTGGTACTGACCTGCACCGACGGCCTGATCGACCAGGTCGGCGGTCCCAAGGCCATCGCCTTCGGCAAGCGCCGCGTGCGCGAGGCGCTGGTGCGCCACCGCGAGCGCCCCATGGCCGAGCTCGGCGCGGCGCTGCTGCAGGAGCTGGCCGACTACCAGGGCGAGCAGCGCCGCCGTGATGACCTGACCCTGTTCGGATTCCGATGCCCCTGACCCCCATGCAAGCACGCCTGAGCTACGACCAGTACCGCGAGTTCTGCGAACTGGCCCGGCAGAAGAACGTCATCTTCTACTACGTGGGCTACTTCTCGCAGAACATCGTCACCGCGATGTCCGAGGCGGTGCGCCTGCGCCTGGAGCAGTCCGGCACGGCCGGGCCCACGCGGCGGCGCCTGTTCTCGTCCTTCGTCGAGATGGCGCAGAACATCATCCATTACTCGGCCGACGCGCTGACCCCGCCCCAGCAACAGGAGCACGAGCTGCGCCACGGCTCGGTCTGCATAGGCGTGGACGACGAGGGCCGGCACTTCCTGCTGTGTGCCAACCCCATCGTCGCCGAGCAGGCCCAGACGCTGCGCGCACGGCTGCAGACGCTGCGCGAGATGACGCTGGACGAGATCAAGGCCAGCTACCGCGAGTCGCTGCGCGCCGAGACCGCGGCCGACAGCAAGGGCGCAGGCCTGGGCTTTCTGACCGTGGCGCGCGACGCTAGCGAGCCGCTGGAGTTCGAGTTCCAGGCCAGTGAGGATCCCGCCGTCGCCATGTTCTTCCTGAAGACCACCATCTAGACCGCTGCGACTCGCCATGACCTCCCTGCACATTCCCGCCACCGGCAGTTCGCCCGAGATCGATTTCCGCTTCGACGCCCATCACCTCGCGCTGCGCGGCGAGTCCTTCCCCGAGAACGCGGCCGCCTTCTATGGCCCGGTGCTGGCCGCGCTGCGCGACTTCCTCGCCCGCGCCGACGACGGCCAGCCGCTGAACGTGGAAGTGGCGCTGACCTACTTCAACAGCTCCAGCACCAAGATGCTGTTCACGCTGTTCGACCTGCTGGACCAGGCCGCCGCGGCCGGCCGCTCGGTCGACCTGCTGTGGCAGCACGATGTGGACGACGACACCATCCGCGAGTTCGGCGAAGAGCTGATGGCCGACTTCCTCCACCTGCAGATCCGGCTCTGCGCGCTCGATGCCTGACACCCACGGCACCCCCACCCCCGACCTCTTCGAGCAGGAGGCGGCCGCGCTGGAGCGCGCGCTGCGCGCACGCGACGACCCCGCGCTGGGCCTGGCCGATTGCCGCGCCGCGCTGGCCGAGCTGGTCACGCATTTCGAGCGCCTGATGCGCGACAGCCGCCGCCTGATACGCCGCAGCGACCGCGAGGAGCGCGAGCTCAACCTGCTGAACGACGAGCTGCAGCGCCTGGCCGCGCAGCTGGAATACAAGGCCCGCCACGACTCGCTGACCGGCGCGCTCAACCGTGGCGCGGTGTTCGAGGCCGCGGCCCGGCTGCTGCCGCTGGGCGGCCTGGCGCTGGTGGTGCTGGACATCGACTTCTTCAAGAGCATCAACGACGCCTTCGGCCACCCGGCGGGTGACCTGGTGATCTGCGAGGTGGTGCAGCGGTTGCGCCAGGTCGTGCCCGAAGGCGCTGCGATAGGCCGGGTGGGCGGCGAGGAGTTCTCCATCCTGCTGCCGGGCCTGGACCTGCAGGCCGCACTGATGCAGGCCGAGCGCATGCGCTCGGCGATCGCGGGCCGGCCCTTCGACGGCCTGCCGCAGCGCCGCGTGACCGCCAGCTTCGGCGTCAGCTGCACCGCGCGCGGCGGCGCCTTTGGCGACGCCTATGCGCGCGCCGACGAGGCGCTGTTCCAGGCCAAGCGCAGCGGGCGCAACAAGGTCTGCGCCGCGGTGTGCCACGCCAGCCTGGATGCGGCTGGCACACTGGCGTGATGAACCCGGATGACCTGCTCAAGCTGACCACCCTGGAGATGCCCTTCGGCAAGCACAAGGGCACCCGCCTGGCCGACCTGCCTGGCAACTATCTGAACTGGTTTGCGCGCGAGGGCTTTCCCAAGGGCGAGATCGGGCGCCTGCTGGCGCTGATGCAGGAAATCGACCACAACGGCCTGCGCGAATTGCTGCGCCCGCTGCGCGCCGGGTGCTGAACTCAGACCGTGGGGCTGCGCTGCTCGGCGTGGCGCTGTGGCGTGGCCTCCGCCTCGGCGCTGGCTTCGGGCTGGGGCGTGGGCGGTGCGGACAGGCGCGCGACCTGCGCATAGGCTCTCAAGGCCTGCTGCTGCAGCCGCGGGCCGGGTGCTGGCGCCGGTGAGGGCGGCGGCGCCGACGGCGCAGGTGCGACCGGGGCCGGCTCGGCGTTCACGGCGCTGGGGGCGGGGGCGTTTGCTGGCTCCAGCGCCGGCGCGGGCAGCGCCGGGCGGGGCGCCTCGGCCGACTTGGCGGGCGCGGCGCTGCGTGCCGCAGCCGCGGGTGTCGGGCCTGAGGTCTCAGGTGCCGGGCTGGCCTGGGCGCGCACCGGTGCGGCCGGAGGCGCCTGTGTGCGGGTGATCCTGTCGGCCAACGCCGAGAGGTCGGCCATCATGCGGCTCTGCGTCGACAGGCTCACCACGCTGGATGACTCGCCCTCGGGGCTGCGCTGGCCGGCCGCCGGCGGCTTGGGCGCGGGTTGGGCCAGTGGCGGTTGCAGCGCACGCCGCAGCTCGCCAGCCTGTGGGCTGGCGGGGCTGCGAGCGGTGAGGGCGGCGGTGTTCATGGGCGGCAGGTGGGCACTCTAGCCCTGAGCACATCACCCTGATGACGCCTGGGGGCCCGCAGCGGGCCGGGGCGTGCGAAAGGTCGCGGGCGCGCCGCGCTGCTTCCGCCCTTGGCGGCCTTAGTCGATGCGCAGCTTGCGCTCGCCGCCGGCGGGGCTCTTCTTGGGCAGGGTCAGCGCCAGCACGCCGTTGTCGAAGCGTGCCACCGCGCGCGTGTCATCGATGTCCACCGGCAGCCGCAGGCTGCGCGACACCGAGCCGTAGTAGCGCTCGCTGCGCAGCACGCGCTCGTTGCGGGTCTGCTGGTCGAACTGCTTCAGCTCAGCGGTGATGGACAGCAGCGAGCCGTCCACGCTCACATGGATGTCGTCGCGCGACGCGCCGGGCAGCTCGGCCTGCACGATGTAGTTCTCGGCGTCCTCACGCACGTCCAGCCGGATCTGCTGGGGCAGCGGATCGCCGTGCAGCGGGCGCACCACATAGCTGGGCGCCAGGCCGGCGAACAGGTCGTCGAACAGGCTTTGGCGGGGCGTGGGCAGGGTGCTCATGGGCTTCTCCTCGTGAATGGGGCCGACCGGCCCGGGGCTGCCAGCTCGGCAGACGAGCAGATCTTCCGACCGGCGCTCGCGCGGCGTTTTGAGCCTGGTCAAGGGCTGGCTGGTCGCGGTCTTGGCGGCCCGGCCTAGGGAGAAGTCCTGCCCTGTGGCCAGGGGCATGGTGACCCGGTGGCGCCCAGGGGCGCCGCACAATCCTGGCCATGTGTCGTCAGCTCTTGTGCCCGCCTTCGCCCCGGCCATGGCCCGGGCCTGCCGTCCGCTGGCGGGCGGGTGGCGCTTGAGCGCGCCGGGGCCGACGGCCGCTGGACGGCGGCGCGAACTGCCCGCGCTGGCGGTGTCCCTGCTGGTCCATGGGCTGCTGCTGAGCCTCAGCCTGGGCGGCGAGGGCTGGGGGCTGCCGGGCCTGAGCCTGCCCTGGCAGACCCGGCGCGCCGCGGAGCCGGTGCTGCAGGTGCGACTGGCGCCGCTGCCGGTGCCCGAGCCCGGTCGGCTGGAGCTGCCGGCGGTGTCACCCCCTCCCGATGCGACCGCGGCGGCCGATGCGGTCACCGGGGCGGTTGCCGGGTCGCCACAGGTCGCCCGGTCCCCAGGCCCGCCAGCCGCGGCCGCCGTGCCGCCTGCGCCCCTGATGGCCGTGGCACCGGTCGTTCCGGTACTGACCGTGGCGTCGGAGCGCCTTGCCGCCTGGACGGTGGCGACGACCGCCAGCGCGCCTGCCCAGTTGCCGCCGCGCGCAGCGCTCGCGGCTAGCGCGCCGGTGTCGCAGGCCCAGGCTCCGGCCAGCCAGCCGGACGACCTCGCGCGGGCGCAGCAGCAGGCCCAGCGGCTTGCCGAGCAGCAGGCGGAGCGCCAGGCCCAGCTGCGTGAGCAGGAGGCCCGGCAGCGCGAGGCGGAGCGCCTGGAGCAGGCCCGCCAGACCGAGGCGCTCGCCGAGCAGGAGCGGCAGGCGGCCTTGCGCCGTGAGGCGGCACAGCGGCAGGAGGTGCAGAGACAGGCGCTGCTTCAACAGGAGGCCCAGCGGCGTGAGGCCGAGTTGCAGGAACTGGCCCGCCAGGCCGCGGCGCGCCTGGAGGCCCAGCGCCAGCAGGAGGCGCGTGAGCAGGCGGCGCGGCAGGAGGCGGCCCGGCGCGAGCAGCAGTTGCAGGAGCAACTGCGGCAGGAGCAGCTCAGACAGGATCAACTGAAGGCCGAGGCCGCACGCCGTGAGGCCGAACGTCTGGAGGCGGAGCGTCAGCAGGCGCGCCTGCAGGAGGCCCAGCGTCAGGAGGCTCTGCGCCAGGCCGCGACGCGCGAAGCGGCTGCCCGAGAGGCGGCTGCCCAGCAGGCGGCGCGCGAGCAGGCGGCCCGAGAGGCTGCGGCGCGCGAGGCCGCCGCCCAGCAGGCCCAGCGAGACGCCTCAGCCCGGGAGGCCGCCGCCCGCGATGCGGCGCAGGCCGCCCAGCGCCAGCAGGCCCGCGAGGCCGAGGAACGGCGCGAGGCGCGGCTGCGGGCCATAGGCCGGCAGCTCGACGAGGAGGCCGCGAAGCGCAACGACGCAGCCTGGAAGCCCGCGCGCCGGGGGCGGCTGTTCGGGCGCAGCGATGCGAACGCGGAGCTGGTGCTCTATGCCGAGGCCTGGGCGCGCAAGATCCAGCTCAACCCCACGCTGGAGCTGGCGCGCGAGGCGGCGCGTCAGCCCTACACCGATCCCATCGTGACCGTGGCGGTGCGCAGCGATGGGTCGGTGGAGTCGGTCACGTTCGTGCGCTCCAGCGGTGTGCCGGCGCTGGACGACGCGGTGCGCCGCATCGTGCAGAGCCAGGAACGCTACGCGCCGTTCTCGCCCGCGCTGCTGGCGGACTACGACGTGGTGGAGATCCGCCGCACCTGGCACTTCGACTCGGCGGTGCGGCTGTACTGAGCCGGGCCGCGAGCCACCTCAGGGCGAGGTGCCGAAGCGCACGCCGTTGAGCGTGTGGGTGCAGCAGTGGCAGTCCGGGGTCAGGTCTTGTGCGTTCAGCGTCGGGTCCACGCGCTGCAGCAGACCCTCCTCGTCCACGAACAGGCCGCTGAAGTAGCTGGACTCACCGGTGCGCACCATGGCCTGGCCGTCCTCACGCCGACGCGCGACCAGCCAGAAAAGGGGCTCGGGCGTGTCCAGCCGCGCGCAGGCCTCGGCATGGGCCTCATCCCAGCGCCGCCCCACGCGAGACTGCAGGAAACGGAAGAGCGGCGTGTAGTCCCGCCCATGCCGGTGCTTGCCGTGCATGGGCAGGTGGGTGGCGTCGGACGCCGCCACCCCCTTGGCATGGCGCTCGTGGCGGAACTCGCCGCCCAGCCCGTGCCGCACGCCGTGCGTGCGGGTGTTGACCGAGCGGTAGAGCGGCGCCTTCTCCATGCCGGTTGGGCCGGCCTCAGGCCGCCAGCAGCTGGCGCAGCACGAAGGGCAGGATGCCGCCGTGCTTGTAGTAGTCCACCTCGATCGCGGTGTCTATGCGCAGCTTGAGCTTCACGTCCTGCTGGCTGCCGTCGGCGCGCTTGATGCTCAGCGTGGCCTCGCCCTGGGGCACGATGGTGGAGGCCAGCGTGATGTCAATGGTCTCGTCGCCCTTGAGGCCCAGGCTTTCCCAGCTGTCGCCGGCCTTGAACTGCAGCGGCAGCACGCCCATGCCGATCAGGTTGGCGCGGTGGATGCGCTCGAAGCTCTTGGCCACCACAGCCTTGATGCCCAGCAGCTGCGTGCCCTTGGCGGCCCAGTCGCGGCTGGAGCCGGTGCCGTATTCCTCGCCGGCAAAGATCACGGTGGGCGTGCCCTCGGCGATGTAGGCCATTGCGGCGTCGTAGATGGTGGTCTTGACGCCGTTCTTCAGCGTGTAGCCGCCTTCCTCGCGGCTGCCGTCGGCCTTGGCGGGAAGCATCAGGTTCTTGATGCGCACATTGGCGAAGGTGCCGCGCATCATCACGTCATGGTTGCCGCGGCGCGAGCCGTAGGAGTTGAAGTCGGCCTTCTGCACGCCGTGCTCCAGCAGGAACTTGCCGGCCGGCGTGGTCTCCTTGAAGGAGCCGGCGGGGCTGATGTGGTCGGTGGTGATGGAGTCACCGAACAGCGCCATCACCTTGGCGCCCTGCACGCCGGCGACCAGGGCCTTGGGCTCCATCGTGAAGTCCGAGAAGAAGGGCGGCTGCGCGATGTAGGTGCTGGTGGGCCAGTTGTAGACCTGACCCTTCACGCCCTTGATCGCGTCCCACAGCTTGCCGGGCTTCTTGGCGACCTTGTCGTAGTTCTCCTTGAAGGCCTTGGGCGACATCGCATGCTTGAGCAGCTTGTAGACCTCGTCGCTGCTGGGCCAGATGTCGCCGAGGAACACCGGCTTGCCCTTCTTGCCCAGGCCAACGGGCTCGGTCATCAGGTCCTTGGTGACGTTGCCGGCGATCGCGTAGGCCACGACGAGCGGCGGGCTGGCCAGGAAGTTGGCCTTGAGGTTGGGGTGGATGCGGGCCTCGAAGTTGCGGTTGCCCGACAGCACGGCGGCGCAGACCAGGTCGTTGTCCTGGATCACCTTGTTCAGCTCAGGGGTCAGGTCACCTGCGTTGCCTATGCAGGTGGTGCAGCCGTAGGCGGCGACGTTGAAGCCCAGCTTCTCCAGATAGGGCAGCAGGCCGGCCTTCTCCAGGTATTCGGTGACGATGCGCGAGCCCGGGGCCAGCGAGGTCTTGATGTGGGGCTGGACCTTGAGACCGGCCTCCACCGCCTTCTTGGCCAGCAGGCCGGCGGCCAGCATCACGCTGGGGTTGGAGGTGTTGGTGCAGGAGGTGATGGCGGCAATCAGCACGTCGCCGTTGTGGATGTCCAGGCCGGAGTCGGCCTTGAAGCCCTGGGTCAGCTTCTCAGCCGGCTGGTTGAATCCGTTCTCGGCCACCGGCTTGCTGAACAGTTCGCCGAACTTGGACGACAGGTGGGTGATCTCGATGCGGTCCTGCGGGCGCTTGGGGCCGGCCAGGCTGGGCACCACGCTGCCAAGGTCCAGGCTCACGACCGAGCTGTAGTCGATGTCGCCCTTCTTGGGGATGCCGAACATCTTCTGGGCCTTCCAGTAGGCCTCGAAGGCCTCGATCTCGGCCTTGCTGCGGCCCGTGCCCTTGAAGTACTCGACGGTCTTGTCGTCCACCGGGAAGAAGCCCATGGTCGCGCCGTATTCGGGCGCCATATTGCCTATGGTGGCGCGGTCCGGCACCGACAGGCTGGCCGTGCCTTCGCCGAAGAACTCGACGAACTTGCCCACCACCTTGTGCTTGCGCAGGATCTCGGTGACGGTCAGCACCAGGTCGGTGGCGGTCACGCCCTCGCGCAGCTGGCCGGTCAGCTCGAAGCCCACCACGTCGGGCGTCAGGAAGTAGACCGGCTGGCCCAGCATGCCGGCCTCGGCCTCGATGCCGCCCACGCCCCAGGCGACCACGCCCACGCCGTTGATCATGGTGGTGTGGCTGTCGGTGCCCACCAGGCTGTCGGGGTAGTAGACGCCGGCCTTGGTCTTGTGCACGCCGCGGGCCAGGTATTCCAGGTTCACCTGGTGCACGATGCCGAAGCCCGGGGGCACGACGCCGAAGGTGTCGAAGGCCTGCATGCCCCACTTCATGAATTCGTAGCGCTCGCGGTTGCGCTCGAACTCCAGCTTCATGTTGAGGTCCAGCGACTTCTTGTTGCCGAAGTAGTCGATCATCACCGAGTGGTCCACCACCAGATCGACCGGCACCAGCGGCTCAATGGTCTTGGGGTTCTTGCCCAGGTTGGCGGCCACATTGCGCATCGCGGCCAGGTCGGCCAGCAGCGGCACGCCGGTGAAGTCCTGCAGCACCACGCGGGCCACGACGAAGGGGATCTCGTCGCTGCGCGCGGCCGTGGGCTGCCAGTTGGCCAGCTGCTCCACGTGTTCCTTGGTGACCTTCTGACCATCGCAGTTGCGCAGCACACTTTCCAGCACGATGCGCATGGACACGGGCATGCGGTTCACGTTCGGGTAGAGCTTGGCCAGCTTGGGCAGCGAGAAGAGCTGCCCGGTCTTGCCGGAGGCGGTGCTGAAACTGGCCAGGGTCTTGGCGAAGGCGTGAGCTGCGGGTTTGGTCATAACGGGGCTCCTATAGGATGCCGGCCATTTTGGCGAGCTTTAGCCGTTTGTGTGTGAAGTCCAAACCGACCTGGCGCCCCGTGGTGAGTAAGAGCTGGTCCCAAAGGCAGGGGTGGGAGTCTGCCCTGTGGCGCGAAGGCCGCACGGGCGAGGGAGCCGGATCGTGAAACCGCGGCTTTTTGCGCTGACCTGGCCCCTGCTGCTGGAGCTGTTGCTGGGCATAGGCATAGGCATGGTGGGCACGGCGCTGGCCGCGCGCCTGTCCGATACCGCCGGTGCGGCCTTCGGCCTGGCCAACCAGGTGTTCGCGACGCTGTTCATACTGTTCCGCGTGATCGGTGCCGGTGTCAGCGTTGCGGTCACCCAGGCGCTGGGCGCCGGGCGGCGTGACCAGGCGGACGCGGTGGCCCGGGCGGTCGTGGGCGCCAGCAGCTGGCTGGGCGCGGCCGGTGCGGTCGTCGCGCTGCTGGCCGCGGGGCCGCTGCTGCATCTGGTGAATGCGCCGGCCGAGGTCGCGCCGCTGGCCGGCCTGCTGCTGCAGACGCTGGCGCCTGCGCTGCTGATGGACGCCTGGAACGCCAGCATGGCCAGCGTGATGCGCGCCCACCTGCGCAGCCGCGAGGCGCTGGGCGTGGTGGTGGCCATACAGCTGGTGACGCTGGCGGTGGCGCTGCTGGCCATGCCCCACCTGGGCCTGCCGGGCTATGCGCTGGCCTGCGCCTGTGGCCGTGGCGCCGGCCTGGCGCTGCACGTGGCGCTGTGGCGCCGGCGCCTGGGGCTGCGTCTGCTGCCGCAGGACTGGTGGCGGCTGCGCCGGGCGCCGCTGGCCACGGTGCTGCATATCGGCCTGCCGGGGGCGGCGGAGAACATCGCCTACCGGCTGGCCTTCATGGTCAGCATGTCGGCCGTGGCCGACCTGGGCGCGCGGGCGCTGGCCACGCAGGCCTACACGGCGCAGTTCATGAACCTGATCCTGCTGTTCGGGCTGGCCACGGGCTTTGCGATGGAGATCCTGGTGGGCCGCCTGGTCGGCGCGGGCGAGCTGCATGCGGCCCACCGCCTGGTGCGTCGCGCGCTGGGCCTGGGCCTGGTGGTCAGCGTGGGCGTGGCGGGCGGCTTCGCGCTGGCCGGCCCCTGGCTGCTGGGCCTTTTCACCGCCGACCCGGCCATCGTCGCGCTCGGGTCCACGCTGCTGTGGATCACGGTGGCGCTGGAGCCGGGCCGCACCTTCAACCTGGTGGTCATCAACGCGCTGCGGGCCACCGGCGACGCCCGCTACCCTGTGGCGGCCGGCGCGGCATCCATGGCCCTCGTGCTGGCCGGTGGCAGCTGGCTGCTGGGCGTGCACCTGGGCTGGGGGCTGGTCGGCGTGTGGGTGGCCTACGCGGCGGATGAGTGGATACGAGGCCTGCTGATGTGGCGCCGCTGGGCTACGCTGGGCTGGCTGCCGCACGCCCGGTCAGCCCATCGCAAGCTCCGTCATGCCCGTGCCGGCTGACCCCGTGTTTTCCTGCTTAGTAGAAATTCACCGATGTTTCCTACAATGCGCCCCTTTCGCCTGAACAACCCTCTCCTATCCATGAAGTTCACCTTGCCCCGACTTTCCCTGGCCCTGGCACTGGTTTGCGGTGTGGCCCAGGCCCAGCAGCCCGCGGTGATCTTCGACATGGGCGGCAAGTTCGACAAATCCTTCAACCAGGCCGGCTACGTGGGTGCCGAGCAGTGGAAGAAGGAAACCGGCAAGACCTATCTCGAGTTCGAGATCAGCAACGACACGCAGCGCGTGCAGGCGCTGCGCCGCATGGCCGAGCGCGGTGCCAGCCCCATCATCAGCGTGGGCTTTGCGCAGGCCTCGGCGCTGCAGCAGGTCGCCAAGGACTTCCCCAAGACCCAGTTCGCCATCATCGACGCCAAGGTGGACCTGCCCAATGTGCAGTCCGTGCTCTTCAAGGAGCATGAAGGCAGCTACGTGGTGGGCGCGATGGCGGCCATGGTCAGCAAGAGCGGCAAGGTGGGCTTCATCGGCGGCATGGACATCCCGCTGATCCGCAAGTTCCAGTGCGGCTACGAGCAGGGCGCCAAGGCGACCAACCCCAAGATCGAGGTCTTCACCAACATGACCGGCACCACCTCCACCGCGTGGAACGACCCGACGCGTGGCGGTGAGCTGGCCAAGAGCCAGTTCGCCAAGGGCTCGGACGTGGTGTTCGCCGCGGCCGGCGGCACCGGCGTGGGCGTCTACCAGGCGGCCAAGGACGCCGGCAAGCTGGCCATAGGCGTGGACAGCAACCAGAACCACCTGCAGCCCGGCACCATGCTGACCTCCATGGTCAAGCGCGTGGACGTCGCGGTCTACAACGTGCTCAAGGGCTGGAAGCCCGGCGTGCAGGTGCTGGGCCTGAAGGAAGGCGGCGTGGATTACGCGCTGGACGCCGACAACGCCAAGCTGGTGCCCGCCGCGCTCAAGACCAAGGTCGACGCGGTCAAGGCCGACATCATTGCCGGCAAGATCAAGGTGGCCGACTACATGGCCGACAACGCCTGCAAGTACTGAGGCTGATGAAATCCGACATGCTCCGGGCCGCGCTGCTGGCCCTGCTGGTGGGCGGCCTGACGGTGCTGCTCTATGCCGAGGGCTTTGTGAAACTTTACGAGCGCCTGGCTCACGTGACACCGCCGCTGTCGTCCCTGCTGCTGGCGTTGTCGCCGCTGCCCCTGGTGCTGGGCCTGAGCCTGCGCTGGGTGTGGGCGCGGCGGCTGCAGCGCCGCCAGCGCGTGCTGAAGGGGCAGGGCGCATGAGCGCGCACGCGGTCCGCCTGCGGGCGATCAGCAAGCGCTTCGGCGCGGTGCAGGCCAACCGCGAGGTGTCCTTCGACATCGCCGCGGGCAGCGTGCACGGCCTGGTCGGCGAGAACGGTGCCGGCAAGAGCACGCTGATGGCCATCTTGTACGGCTACTACCAGGCCGACAGCGGGTCCATCGAGGTGCATGGCCAGGCGGTGCAGATCAGCAACTCCCAGCAGGCGATCGCGCTGGGCATAGGCATGGTGCACCAGCACTTCATGCTGGTGGACACGCTGACCTGCCTCGAAAACATCATGCTGGGCGCCGAGGGCGGCTTCTTCCTGTCGCCCGCCAAGGCCCAGGTGCGCGCCAGGCTGGACGCGCTGATGCGCGAGACCGGCCTGACGGTGCAACTGGACGCCCGCGTGGCCGACCTGCCGGTGGGCGAGCTGCAGCGCCTGGAGATCCTGAAGGCGCTGTACCGCGGCGCCAAGGTACTGATCCTGGACGAGCCCACCGCGGTGTTGACGCCGCAGGAGACCGAGCAGCTGTTCGTCACGCTGCGCCGTCTCAAGGAGCTGGGTACGACGCTGATCCTCATCACCCACAAGCTCAAGGAAGTGATGAGCCTGTGCGGCGCGGTCACCGTGATGCGTGCCGGCCAGGTGGTCGAGACCCGCGACATCAGCGCCTGGAGCGAAGAAGGCCTGGCCGAGGCCATGGTGGGCCGCAAGGTCACGCTGGGCCGGCCCGAGGGCCTGGAGGTGCGCCGCGGCGAGGCGCGCCTGGAGGTGCAGGGGCTGAAGCTCAGCCATGCCAACGGCGTGCCCGCGCTGCGCGACGTGAGCCTGGCGCTCAGGGCCGGCGAGATCGTCGGCGTGGCCGGCGTGTCGGGCAATGGCCAGAGCGAGCTGCTGGAGGTGCTGTCCGGCCTGCGTGCGCCCGAAGGCGGCCGCATGACGCTGGGCGGCGCGAGCTTCACGCCCGAGGCCTGGCTGCAGCCGCGCCGCGCGCGCGAACTGCACCTGGCCCATGTGCCGGAAGACCGCCATGCGGTGGGCCTGGTGATGAACTTCCCGGCCTGGGAGTCGGCCGTGCTGGGCTACCACGACGCGCCCAAGTACCGCGCCGGCCCCAACATGAAGCACGCGGCCATGCGCGCCGCGACCCGCCAGATGCAGGAGCGCTTCGACGTGCGCCCGCGCGACGAGAACCTGGGTTCCAGCAAGTTCTCCGGCGGCAACCAGCAAAAGCTCATCCTCGCGCGCGAGATCGGCGAGCAGCCCCAGGTGCTGCTGGTGGGACAGCCCACGCGCGGCGTGGACATCGGTGCGATCGAGTTCATCCACAACCAGCTGCGCGCGCTGCGCGACGCCGGCTGCGCGGTGCTGCTGGTCAGCTCGGAGCTGGACGAGATCCTGGCGCTGGCCGACCGCGTGCTGGTGATGAACGCCGGCCGCATCACCGGCGAGCTGGCGATTGAAGACTGTGACGAGAAGCGACTGGGACTGCTGATGGCAGCACAAGAACAAGCCCAAGGCGGTGCGGCATGAGCCAGCCCCTGAACATGCCGCGCTGGATGGACATCGTCCTGCTGCCGCTGTGGAACCTGGCCGTGGCGCTGCTGGTGGCCGGCATCGTGGTGCGCGTGATCGGCATCAGCCCCACCGAGGCGCTGTCGGTGCTGCTCAACGGCGCGCTGGGCAATCTGCGCGGCCTGGGCTATTCGCTTTACTACGCCACCACCTTCATCTTCACCGGCTTGGCGGTCGCGGTGGCCATCCATGCCGGCCTGTTCAACATCGGTGGCGAGGGCCAGGCGACGCTGGGCGGCGTGGGCGTGGCGCTGACCGCGCTTTGGCTGGGCGCCAAGCTGCCGGCCGTCGTGGTGCTGCCGCTGCTGGTGATCGCGGCCGCGCTGTTCGGCATGCTGTGGGCAGCGATTCCCGCCTATCTGCAGGCCTGGCGGGGCAGCCACATCGTGATCACCACCATCATGTTCAACTTCCTGGCGGCGGCCCTGAACGGCTACCTGCTGGTGAACTGGCTGCGCCCGGCGGGCAGCATGTCGGTGGAGTCCGCCGAGTTTGCCGAGGCCGCACGCATGCCGGCGCTGCACCAGATCGCGGCCGCGATGGGTGTCGAGATGCCGTCCTCGCCGCTCAACCTCAGCCTGGTGATCGCGCTGCTGGCCTGCGTGTTCGTCGGCTGGTTCCTGTGGAAGAGCGCGGCCGGCTATGCGGTGCGCGCGGTGGGCAGCGCGCCGCGCGCCGCGCACTACGCGGGCATGCATCCGCGCGCCCAGGTGATGCTGGCCATGGCGCTGTCCGGCGCGCTGGCCGGCCTGGTGGGCATCAACGAGATCTCCGGTGTGCA
Source organism: uncultured Roseateles sp. (assembly GCF_913777145.1). GTDB lineage: Bacteria > Pseudomonadota > Gammaproteobacteria > Burkholderiales > Burkholderiaceae_C > Pelomonas. Next base: position 49,552 of record NZ_CAJYPS010000011.1, on the reverse strand, counting down.
GGGCAAGCTGACGCTGGACTTCGTGGCCGGCGCCGGCTTCACCGGCATCGCGGTGTCGCTGATGGGGCGCAACCATCCGGTGGGCATCATCCTGGCGTCGCTGCTGTTCGGCGTGCTCTACCAGGGCGGTGTCGAGGTGTCGTTCGAACTGCAGGGCTTCTCGCGCGAGATGGTGGTCACGGCCCAGGGTCTGATCGTGCTGTTCTCCGGTGCGATGGCCACGGTCAGCGCGCCCATGTTCGCGCGGCTCTACGCCGCGTTCGCGAAGAAGGGAGGCGCCCGTGGATGAGGTGCTGATCGCTTCCGTGCTCGCGTCCACGCTGCGCGTCAGCGCGCCGCTGCTGCTGTGCGCGATGGCCGGTGTGCTGTCCGAGCGCGCCGGCGTCGTGGACCTGGGCCTGGAAGGCAAGATGCTGTTCGCGGCCTTCGCCGCGGCAGCCGCCGGTGCGGCCACGCACAGCACCGGCCTGGGCCTGCTTGCCGCGGTCGTCGTGGCCTGCGCGGTGTCGCTGGTGCACGGTTTTGCCTGCGTGTCCAACCGCGGCGACCAGGTCGTGTCCGGCGTGGCCATCAACATGATCGCGGCCGGCCTGACCGTGGTGCTGGGCATCGCCTGGTTCCAGCAGGGCGGCCAGACGCCGCCGATTGACGCGGACGTGCGCCTGACCGGCCTGGTCACGCAGTTTGCCGAGCCCCAGCCCGGCCACTGGCTGGCGTCCGTGCTGGGCCACGGCCTGCTGAGCCACAACGCGCTGGTCTATGTGGCCTTCGGCATGGTGCTGCTGGTGTGGTTCTTCCTGGAGCGCACCCGCCCGGGCCTGCGCCTGCGTGCGGTCGGCGAGAACCCCGCCATGGTCGAGGCGGCCGGCATGTCGGTGAAGGCGCTGCGCTACCAGGCGCTGCTGATGAACGGTGTGCTGTGCGGCCTGGCCGGTGCCTACCTGACGCTGGCTCAGAACGCGTCCTTCTCGCCCAACATGACCGCGGGCCGCGGCTACATCGCGCTGGCCGCGATGATCTTCGGCAAGTGGAAGCCGCTGCCCACGCTGGGCGCCTGCCTGCTGTTCGGCTTCCTGGATGCGGTGGCGATACGCCTGCAGGGGGTGGCGCTGCCTGGCATTGGCGAGGTGCCAGTGCAACTGATACAGGCGCTGCCCTACATCCTGACCGTGGTGCTGCTGGCCGGCTTCATAGGCTCGGCCGTGGCGCCCAAGGCGCTGGGGCGCCCCTACGTCAAAGAGCGTTGAAGGAAGGCCGATGGAGCTGAGCCAAGACGTTCTGGACCGCCTGTTGGCCGAGTCGCTGCGTGCGCGCGAGTTCTCGCATGCACCCTACTCGAAGTACCGGGTCGGCGCGGCCATCCTGGACGAACAGGGCCGCATCCACATCGGCGCCAACATGGAGAATGCGTCCTACCCGCAGGGCTGGTGCGCCGAGCCCTCGGCGCTGACCGCGATGCTGATGGCCGGCGGCAAGCAGGCCAAGGCGGTGCTGGTCACCGGCCCCGGCCCCGATCTCATCACGCCCTGCGGCGGCTGCCGCCAGAAGCTGCGTGAGTTCTCCGTGCCCTACGATCTCGTCGTCATCGTCGGCGACCCCAGCGGCATCCGTGGCCGCTGGACCCTGGCCGAACTGCTGCCGCACAGCTTCGGGCCATCCCATTTGAAATTCTGAGGTTCCCATGATCGATCATCAAAAGCTCGGCGTCGCGATCCCCGCGAGCGTCGAGAAGCTGCAATCCCTGTTTGGCGATGCGCCCGAAGTGGCCGTGGTGCTGGGCTCCGGCTGGGCCGGTGCGGCCTCGCTGGTGCAGGACGCCAAGAGCCTGGCCTACACCGAGCTGCCGGCCTTCCCGCAGCCCAAGGTCGAAGGCCATGTGAACGAGGTGGTCGTGGGCCGTCTGGGCGAGCAGCGCGTGATCATGCTGCGCGGCCGCGCCCACACCTACGAGAGTGGCGAATGCACCGGCATGGCCGGCGCCATCCGCACGCTGAAGGCCTGGGGCGTGAAGCTGCTGCTGCAGACCAATGCCTCGGGCTCGCTGCGCAGCCACATGCCGCCGGGCAGCCTGATGCTGATCGCCGACCACATCAACGCGCCGCAGCGCAGCCCGCTGGTGGGCGAGCCCGGCAGTGGCCGCTTCGTTGACATGGTGGGCGCCTACGACCCCGAGCTGCGCCGCCACGCGCTGCAGCTGGCCAAGAACGAGGGCCTGATGCTGGGTGAGGGCACCTACTGCTGGGCACTGGGCCCGCAGTTCGAAACCGCCGCCGAGATCCGCATGTTCGCCGCCTGGGGCGCCGACGCGGTGGGCATGAGCACCGTGCCCGAGACCATCCTGGCCCGCCACGCCGGCCTCAAGGTCATGGGCCTGGCGCTGATGACCAATATGGCGGCCGGCCTGTCGGCCGAGGCGCTGACGCACGACCTGACCCTCAAGCAGGCCCAGGCCTCGGGCGAGCGCGCCGCCAGCTTCCTGGCCCAACTGGTGGCCAGCCTCAAGGACGTGGCGCTGTGAGCGCCGACGGCCGCGACCTGCAGGCCGCCGCGCGCATCGCGCTGGCCTGCCTGGATCTGACCAGCCTGAACGATGCCGACACGCCGGACGACATCGCCGCGCTGTGCCAGCGCGCCCGCTCGGTCCATGGTGACGTGGCGGCTGTGTGCGTGTGGCCGCGCTTCGTGGCCCAGGCGCGGGCGGCGCTGCCGGCCCATATCAAGGTGGCGGCCGTGGCCGACTTCCCCGACGGCGCGCTGGACATCAAGCGCGCGCTGGCCGATGTGGAGGCGATCGCGTCCGCCGGTGGCAACGAGGTGGATGTGGTGCTGCCATGGCGCGCGCTGCTGGCCGACGAGGCCGGTGACGAGGTCGCGGACTTCCTGTCCGCGGTGCGCGAGGCCAGCGAGCCGCTGACGCTCAAGGTCATCATCGAATCCGGCGAGCTGAAGAAGCCCGAGCTGATCGCCCAGGCGACCCGCCTGGCCCTGGCCGCCGGTGCCGACTTCGTGAAGACCAGCACCGGCAAGACCGCGGTGGGCGCCACGCCCGAGGCGGCGGCGGTGATGCTCAAGGAGATCGCGACCAGCGGCCTGTCGTCCGCCGGCTTCAAGGCCTCGGGCGGCGTGCGCTCGGTGCTGGACGCGGCCGGCTACATCGCCCAGGCCCAGGCCGCGCTGGGCGCGGGCGCGCTGAACCCGCAGCGCCTGCGCTTCGGCGCCAGCGGCCTGCTGACCGACATCGAGGCGGTGCTGTCCGGCGCGGCCTCCACGGCCTCCACCGCGGCCTACTGACCCAGGCGGCTGCGGCCGCCCTTTGCACCATGCTTGCTCAAGAAATCATCCGCGCCAAGCGCGACGGCCAGGCCCTCAACGAGGCCCAGATCAACCATTTCGTCCGCGGCCTGGTGGACAACTCCTGGAGCGAGGGTCAGGTGGCCGCGCTGGGCATGGCGGTGTTCCTGCGCGGCATGGGCCGTGACGAGGCGGTGCTGCTGACCCGCGCGATGATGAACTCCGGCCGCGTGATGCGCTGGCCCGACATGCCCGGCCCCATCCTGGACAAGCACAGCAGCGGCGGCGTGGGCGACAAGGTCAGCCTGATGCTGGCGCCCATGGTGGCGGCCTGCGGCGGCTATGTGCCCATGATCGCGGGCCGCGGCCTGGGTCACACCGGCGGCACCGTGGACAAGCTCGAAGCCATTCCCGGCTACAGCACCACGCCGGAGCCGGCGAAGTTCGACCAGCTGGTGCGGTCCTTGGGCTGCGCCATCATCGGCCAGACCGCCGACCTGGCGCCGGCCGACAAGCGCTTCTACGCGACGCGCGACGTCACCGCCACGGTGGAGAGCGTGCCGCTGATCACCGCATCCATCCTGTCCAAGAAGCTGGCGGCCGGCCTCGAGGGCCTGGCCATGGACATCAAGTGCGGCAATGGCGCGTTCGCGGCCACGCCCGAGTTCGCGCAGGAGCTGGCCCAGAGCATCGTTGCCGTGGCTGGTGGCGCGGGCCTCAAGACCCGCGCGCTGATCACCGACATGAACCAGATCCTGGGCAGCGATGTCGGCAATGCGCTGGAGATCTGGGAAACCATCCGCTACCTCAAGGGCGATGGTCCGCGCGAAGTCCGCCTGCACGAGGTGACCCTCGCGCTGTGCGCCGAGATGCTGGTGCTGGGCCAGTTGGCCCCCGACACGGCCGCCGCCCGCGTGAAGCTGCAGGCCGCGCTGGATTCCGGTGCCGCGGCCGAGAAGTTCGCACAGATGGTGGCGGCGCTGGGCGGCCCGGCTGACCTGCTGGACAAGCCCTCGGCCTACCTGGCCGCCGCGCCGGTGGTGAAGCCGGTGCCCGCGCCGCGTGCCGGCGTGCTGCAGTCCATGGCCACGCGCGACCTGGGCGTGCTCATCGTCGAGTTGGGCGGCGGCCGCCGCAAGGCCGGTGACGCGATCGACATGCGCGTGGGCTTCTCGGCGGTGCAGGCCGTGGGCACGCGCTTCGCGGCCGGCGAGCCGCTGGCCCTGGTGCATGCGGCCGACGAGGCCGCGGCCGATCGCGCGGTGGCGTCCTATCTCGCCGCCTGCACGCTGGGCGATGCCGACGTGGCCGCCACGCCCATGGTCATGGCCGAGGTTGGATGATGAGCGACCCCAAGGACCTGCCCGAGGGCGCACAGCCCGCCGAAGCGCCGCGCCGCGCGATCAAGAGTTTCGTCACGCGCGCCGGCCGCATGGGCACGGGCCAGATCAAGGCGCTGGCCGAGCTGGGCCCCAAGTTCGTGCTGCCCTACAAACCCGAGCGCCTGGACCTGGCCGCCACCTTTGGCCGCAGCGCGCCCGTGGTGCTGGAGATAGGCTTTGGCATGGGCGGCGCCACCGCCGAGATTGCGCAGACCCTGCCGGATCACGACTTCATAGGCTGCGAGGTGCACGAGCCCGGCGTGGGCGCGCTGCTCAAGCTGATCGACGAGAAGCAGATCGGCAACATCCGCATCGTGCAGCATGATGCGGTCGAGATGCTGCGCGACATGGTGGGCGAGGGCGTGCTCGCCGGCGTGCACATCTTCTTCCCCGATCCGTGGCACAAGAAGCGCCACAACAAGCGCCGCCTGATACAGCCGGCCTTTGTGGCCCAGCTGGTGCAACACCTGGCCCCCGGCGGCTATCTGCATTGCGCAACCGACTGGCAGCCCTATGCGGAGCAGATGCTGGAGGTGCTGTCCGCCGAGCCGCAGCTGCAGAACACCGCGGCCGGCTATGCTGACAAGCCGGCCTATCGGCCGCTGACCAAGTTCGAGGCCCGCGGCTTGCGCCTGGGCCATGGCGTCTGGGATCTGGTGTTCAGGAAGCGCTGATGAGCAATCCCCTGCACGGCAAGCACATCCTGCTGGCGATGAGCGGCGGCATCGCCGGCTACAAGATCGCCGAGCTGACCCGTCTGCTCGTAAAGGCCGGGGCCAGCGTGCAGGTGATGATGAGCGAGGCCGCGCAGCAGTTCATCACGCCGGTGACCATGCAGGCGCTGTCGGGCCGCGAGGTGGTGCTGACCCAGTGGGATGCGCGCCAGCCCAACCACATGCCCCATATCAACCTCAGCCGCGAGGCCGACGCGATGCTGGTGGCGCCGGCCAGTGCCGACATGATGGCCGCGCTGGCCCAGGGGCGGGCGGACGAGCTGATTGCGCTGACCGCGCTGGCCCGCCGCATCGAGGAATGCCCGCTGCTGGTGGTGCCGGCGATGAACCGCGAGATGTGGGCCCACCCGGCCACGCAGCGCAATGTCGCCCAGCTCAAGGCCGACGGCGCCACCGTGCTGGGCCCGGCCGCGGGTGACCAGGCCTGCGGCGAGATCGGCGACGGCCGCATGCTGGAGGCGCAGCAGATCTTCGATCAGCTGCTGCTGTTCCTCGCGCCCAAGCCGCTGCGCGGCCGCGCGCTGCTGGTCACGGCGGGCCCCACCTTCGAACCCATAGACCCGGTGCGCGGCATCACCAACCACTCCAGCGGCAAGATGGGCTTCGCGATCGCGCAGGCCGCGGCCGAGGCGGGCGCCGCGGTCACGCTGGTGGCCGGCCCGGTGAGCCTGCCCACACCGCCCGGTGTGCGCCGCATCGACGTGCAGACCGCGCAGCAGATGTTTGACGCGGTGCTGCCGCTGGCCGGCCAGCAGGACGCCTTCATCGCCACCGCCGCGGTGGCCGATTGGCGGCCCGCCCAGGTGCACAAGCACAAGCTCAAGAAGGCCGAAGGCGCGGTGACCGCGCCGACGATTGCGATGGCCGAGAACCCCGACATCCTGGCCGCGGTCGCGCGCCTGCCGCAACCGCCGTTCTGCGTGGGCTTTGCGGCCGAGAGCGAGAAGCTGGCCGAGCATGCCGAGGCCAAGCGCCGCCGCAAGGGCATCCCGCTGATCGTGGCCAATCTGGGCCCCGCCACCTTCGGCCGCGACGACAACGCGCTGCTGCTGATCGACGAGCAGGGCCAGCGCGAGCTGCCCCGGGCCGACAAGCTCAGCCTGGCGCGCGAACTGATCCGCGACCTCTCCACCCGACTCTGATGCATTCCATAGACCTGCAAGTGCTCGACGCCCGCATGGCCGAGCAGATCCCAGCACATGCGACTCCCGGCAGCGCGGGCATGGACCTGCGTGCCTGCCTGGACGCACCCATCACGCTGGCCCCGGGCCAGACCACGCTGATCCCCACGGGCCTGGCCATCCACATCGCGGATCCAGGTCTTGCCGCCATCATCCTGCCGCGCTCCGGTCTGGGCCACAAGCATGGCATCGTGCTGGGCAATCTGGTGGGCCTGATCGACAGCGACTACCAGGGCCAGCTGATGGTCAGCTGCTGGAACCGCGGCCAGGCCGAGTTCACCATCCAGCCCTTCGAGCGCATCGCGCAGCTGGTCATCGTGCCGGTGGTGCAGGCCAGCTTCCGGCGTGTGGACAGCTTCGAGGCCTCGGCGCGCGGCGAGGGCGGCTTCGGTTCCACCGGCAAGGCCTGACACCCTCGGCTGAAGAAAAAACGGGCGCCCCGAGGAGACTTGGGGCGCCCGTTGTCTATGGGGATCAGTGCACCGGCTCGTCCGGCGGTGCGCCGGTCTGCACCATGAAGATGGGCTCACCGACCGAACCAGCCTGGATTTCCTCTTCCGTGGCGGGGCGCACATCCATCAGCTTCAGGTGCATGCGCAGGCCTATGCCGGCCAGCGGGTGGTTGCCGTCCAGCACCACATGCTCCGGGTAGACCTCGGTGACGGTGTAGATGGCCTCGGTGGGCATGCCCTCGGTGGCCGCGCCTTCGGGCAGGCCCTCGAACTGCATGCCGGGTTCCACGTCCTTGGGAAAGAGCGCGCGGGCCTCGAAGCAGACCAGACCGGAGTCGTAGTCGCCGAAGGCCTCCTCGGGCTGCAGCGCGAGGTCGGTCTCGAAGCCGGCCTCCTGGCCCTCCAGCGCGGCCTCGACCTTGGCAAAGAGGTCGTCGCCCCCGAGCAGGAATTCCATGGATTCGGCCAGTTCGTCGATCAACTGGCCCTGGGCATCTTCGAGTCTCCAGCGCAGGGAGACGACACAGGGGCGGGTCACTTGCATGAGATCAATTTTCCCACAGCCCCCCTGGGCACAATGCCGGCATGCAGATTGATCAGCCCACCCCCATGCTCGCCGGCCTCAGCCCGGCCCAGTTCATGCGCCGCCACTGGCAGAAAAAGCCCTTGCTGGTGCGCCAGGCCTTCCCTGGGGCTCAGCCGCCGGCGGCGCTCAAGGAACTGGCGGCGCTGGCCGCGCGGGATGATGTCGAATCCCGCCTCGTGACCTCGTTCGACGGCCAGTGGAAGCTCAAGCGCGGCCCCGTGGCGCGCCTGCCGGCGATGAGCAAGCCGGGCTGGACGCTGCTGGTGCAGGGGCTGGAGCAGCACCTGGACGCGGCGCGCGCGCTGATGGATCGCTTCCGCTTCATCCCGGATGCGCGGCTGGACGACCTGATGCTGTCGGTCGCCAGCCAGGGCGGCGGCGTGGGCCCGCACTTCGACTCCTACGACGTGTTCCTGATCCAGCTGGCCGGTCAGCGCCGCTGGCGCATCGCCGCGCAGAAGGACGCGCAGATGCTGGAAGGTGTGCCGCTGAAGATCATCGCGAACTTCAAGGCCGAGGAGGAGTTCGTGCTGGAGCCGGGCGACATGCTCTACCTGCCGCCGCGCTGGGCGCACGACGGCATCGCCGAGGGGCCGGGCTGCATGACCGCGTCCGTGGGTTTTCGCGCCACCACCGGCCCGGCGCTGGCTGCCGAGCTGCTGCCGCGCCTGATCGACGAGCTGGATCCCGCCGCCAGGCTGTATGCCGACCCGCGCCAGGCGGCCACCGACACGCCCGGCCTGGTGCCGCCCGAGCTGCAGGCCTTTGCGCGGCGCGCGGTGGCGCTGGCGGTGCAGCAGCCGCTTGCGCTGGAGCGCGCGCTCGGCGAGGCGCTGAGCGAGCTCAAGGCCCAGGTGTGGTTCGAGCCCGGCGCCCGGTTGCCGTCCGGGTCAGGTGTTGCGCTCGACCGGCGCAGCCGCATGCTCTACGACACGGCCCATGTGTTCCTGAACGGCGAGAGCTTCCGGGCCGGTGGTCGCGATGCACGCCTGATGCGTCGGCTGGCCGATGAGCGCGTGCTGAGCGCCGCCGATGTGGCGCGATTGTCCGAGGGCGCGCGCGAGCTGCTGGACCAATGGGCCGAGGACGGCTGGGTGCAGCCGCTGATCGCATGACGCCTGGTGCCTTCAGCGGCCTTGCGGCGGCCCGCCAGGCGCTGCTGCAGGCGCTGCAATGGGGACTGGCGGCCGATGCCCGGCTGCTGCATGCCTGGGACGCCCGACTGGTGGACTGGCCCTGGTCGGACGACGGGCTGCTGCAGGCGCTCACGCGCTGGGCCGGGCCGGGGCGCCAACTGCAGCTGCTGGCCCAGCAGTATGAAGACCTGGCCCGCCAGCACCCGCGCTTCGTGCGCTGGCGGCGCGATTACGCACATTGCGTGCAGGCCCGTGCGCTGGAGCCTGAGGTGAACCCGCAAGGCGCACCCCAGGCGCTGCTGCTGATCGAGACGCGCGAGGCCAAGCTGTCGCTGCGCTTGCTGGACTCGCGTCTGTGGCGGGGCGAGCTGAGCCTGGAGGCGGGTGACTACCGTCGCGGGCGCGAGTGGTTTGATGCCATCGCGCAACGGTCCGGCGAATCATTTGCGCCCACGACGTTAGGGCTGTGAAGTTTGGCACTGCGGCAAGCCCTATAATTGAAGGCTAGGCGAGGGAAGCGCTCGAGGTTTTCCGCGTCTTTTCTGTCGGGGTCGGCCGCCGGTGCCTGGCACTGGTGCACGACCCCAAAGTTATGGTGTGCACCGTCTTAAACGTCTGAGGACAAGTATGAAAAAGTCGATCCTGTTGGCTTCCCTGCTGGCTGCTGTGGCTCTGAGCGCTTGCAGCAAGAAGGCTGAAGAACCCGCTGCTGCTCCCGCTCCGGTGGCCGCTTCGGAGCCGGCTCCCGTGGCTTCCGAGCCCGCATCCGCCGCCAGCGCTGCTGACGCTGGCGCTTCGGCTGCCGACGCTGGTGCTTCCGCCGCTTCGAAGTAATCACTTCGTCCCGACGCGAAAAGCCGTCGCTGCGCAAGCAGCGACGGCTTTTTTGCGTCTGGGGGCCGCGTCCTGGGCCTCAGCCGCCGACCGTGACCCAGGTCAGGCCCTCGCGCGGATCGGCCACCGGGATGTCTTGGGCCGAGCCGCCCAGCACCGTGGCCAGTGCGTGGCGGGCCAGGGCCGGCGTGTTGTTGCGCTCGCTCAGGTGGGCGCCGACCACATCGCGCAGCCCGTCGTGCCGGCAGCGGGCCAGCAGATCGGCCGCGGCGGCGTTGGACAGATGGCCGTGGCTGCCCAGGATGCGGCGCTTGAGGCTGGCCGGGTAGGGGCCGTGGCGCAGCAGGTCTTCATCGTGGTTGCACTCCAGCAGCAGGGCTGAGCAGCCGGCCAGCGCCTGCGCCACGCCGTCGGGCGCGCAGCCCAGGTCGGTGACGATGCCCAGCCGCCGCTGGCCGTCGTGCAGCACCAGCTGCAGCGGCTCCTGGGCGTCATGCGGCACCGCAAAGGGCTGCAGCACCAGGTCTCCCCAGGCCAGCGTCTCGCCGGCGGCCACCAGGTGCAACTGCTCACGCGGCAAGCGTTCGCTGCCCATGGCGCGCCAGCTGCCGCGGCTGGTGATCAGGCGCAGGCCATGCCGCTGCGCGAAGGCCAGGGCGCAGCCCACGTGGTCGCCATGTTCGTGGGTGATGAAGATCGCATCCAGGTCTTGCGGCTCGCAGCCGGCGCGGGCCAGGCGCCGCAGCAGCTCGCGCTCGCTGAAGCCCGCGTCTATCAGCAGCCGGGTCTGGGTGATGCCCTGGCTGGCTTCCACCAGCGTGGCATTGCCCGCGCTGCCGCTGCCCAGACTGCAAAACCTGATCATGAGTGGAATGCGGTTGCGTGGTGCCCGCCAATGCAAAGGCCCGCGGGCGCTTGCCGGCGGGCCTTGGTTGAAGGGCGCCGAGGCGCTTTACTTCAGGTCGTCCATCAGCAGGGACAGGATGCGCTTGGCATTCTCGTCCGTGACGGCCTGGCCGCGGTCGTTCAGCACGCTGACCGTGGACTGGTTGCCCTCGGACTTGACCAGCACGCGGTAACGAACCGGCGTGTAGGCCTTGGCGCCGAACAGGCGCTGGAAGAAGTTGGGCTCTTCCTTGCCGGCCTGCTCGGGGTCGGCGTAGCGCAGGTAGAACAGACCGGCGGAGCGGTCGCGGTCTTCGATGGTGAAGCCGTGGCGGTCCAGCGACTGGGCGACGCGGCGCCAGGCGCGGTCGAAGCCGTCGGCGACGCTGAGCGTGTCGGGCACCTCGGACAGCGGACGGCGCGTGGTGCGCGGCAGGTCCGGCGTCGGCGCGGCGGCGGCCGCGGCCGCGGCGGTGCTGCCTGCCGGTGCAGAGGCGCCAGCGGCCACGGCCTGGGCACCGTCTTCCTTGCCGCCCAGCTTCAGCAGCAGGCGGGACAGCATCTCGGCTTCCAGCGACGGGTCGCTGGGGCGGTCCTGCCAAGAGGTCGCGTCACGCTGGGAGGTGGTGTAGACCTCCTGCTTGCCGCGGTGGCTGATGAAGATGTCGGTGCCATTGGGGCCCCGGTCCACGCGGGTGCGGTACATGTCGCGTTCGCCGGTGGACCACAGGCTGTCGAACACCTTGCCTATGGTCGAGCGGATGAAGTCCTGCGGCAGCTTGGCGCGGTTCTCGGCCCAGTTGGTTTCCATGATGCCCAGCTCGGGCTGGTCCTTCACGACCTCCAGGCCGCGCTCCTGCCAGAAGCTGCGCAGCAGCGGCCAGACCTTCTCGGGCGGCAGCGAGGTGTGCAGCCAGCGCTCGTTGCCGCTGCGCTCCAGGCGGGCGTCGCCGACGCTGTTCACCGCGACGTTGCCGGACGCCACCTGGGCGTTTGCGCCCTGCTGGCGCGGCGCGGCGGCCAGCGCGGAGGCGCTGATGCTGCCGCCCTGCACCTGGGCGCGGCCGTCCTTGGCAAGCTGGGTCAGGTCGGGCGGGATGTCCAGGCCCTGGGTCTGGCGCGACGCTGCCTTGTAGTCGACCTTGTCACTGGAGAAGATGCTGTCGATGGTGCTGCAACCGGCAAGCGACAGCACAAAGGCCGTGCAGGCCAGACGGGTCGCTGTGGAGCGATGCGAGGAAAGGGACGTCACGCTGGAAATCTCCGGGGGAACAGATTGCCCGCTCGGGCGGGCAGCCGCGCATTAGACCAGACGGTGAGGGGCTGTCGCCGCTCTTGCCGTTCAGACCAGGCCGGCTTCTATCAGGGCTTGCCCGACGCTGGCCTGGCCCGCCTCGGTCAGCGGGGTGATGGGCAGGCGCACGGCGGGGGTGCAGCGGCCCAGGCGGGACAGCGCCCACTTGGCCGGGCCGGGGCTGGGCTCGCAGAACAGCTGCTTGTGCAGGCCCAGCAGCTGCAGGTGGATCTTGCGGGCCTCGATCGCATTGCCGGCCATCGCCAGGCGGCACAGTTCGGCCATCTGGCGCGGCGCGACGTTGGCGGTGACGCTCACATTGCCGTGGCCGCCCAGCAGCATCAGCGCGATCGCGGTGCCGTCGTCGCCCGAGTACACATGGAAGCCCTGGGGCGCATGCTTGATCAGGTAGGCCGCGCGCTCGATGTTGCCGGTTGCTTCCTTGATGCCGAACACGCCCGGCAGGCTGGCGCAGCGCAGCGCGGTCTCGGGCGCCATATCGGCGACGGTACGGCCCGGCACGTTGTAGAGCATCATGGGGATGTCCACGGCCTCGGCCACCGCCTTGAAGTGCTGGTAGATGCCTTCCTGCGAGGGCTTGTTGTAGTAGGGCACGACCGACAGCGTGCAGTCGGCGCCCACCTCCTTGGCGTAGCGGCTCAGCTCGATGGCCTCGGCCGTGGAGTTGGCGCCGGTGCCGGCCAGGATGGGGATGCGGCCCTTCGCATGCTCGACCGCGACGCGGATGATCTCGCGGTTCTCCTCCATGCTCACCGTGGGCGACTCACCCGTGGTGCCGACCACGCCGACGCAGGCCGTGCCTTCCTCGACATGCCAGTCGATCAGGCGGCACAGCGCCTCGTAGTCGATGCGACCGTCCTCGTGCATGGGGGTGACGAGGGCGACGATGCTGCCAAGGATGGGCTTCATGATGGGATGTCCTGTGAATCGCTGGATTTTAGAAGCGGTGCCTGGGCCTGCTCGCCAGGCCGGGGCCGGATGGCGGCAACGCGCTGCACCACGCGTGGGTTGACGCCGCCTTCCTCGAGGTCTTCAAAGGCGGCGATCTGCCAATCGCCGAAGGCGCGCAGCAGCTCGCCGCGCTGCAGAAGGAAGTCGGGCCGGCTGGGGCGCCCCAGGCGCTGGTGGCCGTCGGCAAAGGTCTCCCAGATCAGCCAGCCGCCCGGGGCCACCGCGTCGCGGATTTGCGCGATCAGCGGGCGCCAGAGGTAGTTGCACACCACAACCAGGTCGAACTGCCGGTCGGCCAGCGGCCAGGGGCCGTTCTCGATGTCCGCGTCGATGATCTCGGCCAGGCCGCGCAGCGGCGCGGTGGCGGCGCTGTCGCGGTCCACGCCGCAGACCTGCCAGCCCTGCGCGGCCAGCCAGCGCAGGTTGCGGCCGGAGCCGCAGGCCAGGTCCAGCGCGTGGCCGGGGGAGGGCGGCGTCCAGCGCCGCAGCCAGTGGGAAGGAGTCATCAGAAGCAGGACCAGAGTTGCTCGGCGAGCTGGGTCAGCGTGGCGGGTTGCTGGTAGGCCAGCGCGGTCAGCGTCAGCACGACGGCCGCGGCCGTGCCCCACAGCAGCGGGCGCAGCCTCATGCGGCGCGGGCCTCCAGCCGCTGGATAGGGCCTTCGCGCACGGGCAGGTTGGCCAGCAGCGCCATCACGCCCAGCGCGATCGCCAGGCCCCAGACGATGTCGTAGCTGCCGCTGGCGTCGTAGAGCTTGCCGCCCAGCCACACGCCCAGGAAGCTGCCGATCTGGTGGCTGAGGAACACGAAACCGCCCAGCATGGACAGGTGCCGGGCGCCGAAGATCTGCGCCACCACCGCATTGGTGGGCGGCACCGTGGACAGCCACAGAAAGCCCATCACCGCGGCGAACAGGTAGACGCTCACCGGCGTCAGCGGCGCTGCCAGGAAGGCGACGATGGCCACCGAGCGCAGGCCGTAGATGCCGGCCAGCAGGTAGCGCTTGGGGATGCGCTGTCCCAGCGAGCCGGCCGTGAAGGTGCCGAAGATGTTGAACAGGCCGATCAGCATCAGCGCGCCGGTGGACACCTCCAGCCCCAGGCCATGGTCCTTAAGGTAGCTGGGCAGGTGCACGCCTATGAACACCACCTGGAAGCCGCACACGAAATAGCCCAGCATCAGCAGTTGGAAGCTGCGGTAGCCCAGCGCCTCGCGCAGCGCCTGGCCGATGCTCTGCTGATGGCCGCCCTGGGGCAAGACCTGGCGCTCGCGCAGGCCCAGCGCCAGCGGCAGCATCAGCAGCGCGGCGCCCGCCAGCAGGTAGAGCGCTGGCTGCCAGCCCAGGTGGGCGATCAGCCAGGTCTCGAGCGGGATCATCACGAACTGCCCGAAGGAGCCGGCCGCGGCCGCCACGCCAAAGGCCCAGGAGCGCTTGTCGGGGCTCACGCTACGGCCCAGCACGCCGTAGATCACCGCATAGGTGGTGCCCGACTGCGCAATGCCTATCAGCACGCCGGTGCTCAGCGTGAAGGCCAAGGGCGTGCTGGCCAGCGCCATCAGCGCCAGACCGGCGGCGTACAGCAGGCTGCCGCCCATCAGCGTTTTCCAGGCGCCGAAGCGATCGGCCAGCATGCCGGCCAGCGGGCCGGCCAGACCCCAGCTGAGGTTCTGCACCGCCATCGCGAAGGAGAAGCTCTCGCGCGTCCAGCCCCGCTCGGTGATGATGGGTTGCAGCCAGAAGCCGAAGCCGTGGCGTATGCCCATGGACAGCGTGACGATCAGCGCGCCGCACAGCAGCACCTGGCGCATGGACAGGGGCGCGGCGTCGGCGGCGGTGGAGCTCATGCGGGCACTGTAGCCAATCGGCCGGGCGGCCGCTGTCAACTGCGCGAAGCCTTGGTGGCCTTGCTGCTGGTCTTGGCGCTGGTCTTGCTGGCCTTGGCTGCGCCGCTGCCGGGCTTCTTGGTGCTGCTCTTGGCGCTGGGTTTGCTGCCACCCTTGGCTGTTGCCTTGCTGGACTTGCCCCCTTTGCGGCCGCTGGCGCGCGCCGCAGGCGCCGGGTCGGCGGTGGAGGTCACCAGTTGCGAGCTGGCCGCGGCTACCTCGGCCAGGCGGGTCAGCAGCCGGCCCTGCTTCACGCGCAGCAGCGGCTGGTCGATCTGGCCCAGGTCAGCGATGGGATCGCCGCCCAGCAGCAGAAAGCTGGCCTCACAGCCCGGCTCGAAGCAGCCGAGGCGGCGCTTGGGGAAGAGCGCACGCGGCGTGTCCTGCGTGGCCAGGCGCAGCAGCGTGGCGTGGTCCAGCCCCAGTGCGTCCAGCGCATGCAACTCGGCGCGGGTCGTGCCTATGAATACGTCGGAGCCTATCAGCAGCTGCACGCCGGCCGCCTGCAGCGTGGCCAGGTTGCGGCGCTGCACCTCGCGCAGCGCGGCCAGCGCGTCGGGCTCCAGCTTGAACAGCTCGGTGGCGGCGGTGGTGGTGATCACCGCGGTGTGCTGGCGCGCCGCGCGGGCGGCCGCGGCCTCGCTGATCAGCAGCTGCTCGGGCGGCTCGCCCAGCAGGTTGGCGTAGCCCGGCAGGTGGGCGATGACGTCGGCACCGGCGTTCAGCGCGGCGTCGAAGTCGGCGGCGCTCTCCACATGGGCGACCACCTGCAGGCCGTCCGCATGGGCCAGGCGAACCACCGCGTCCGCCACCTCGGGCTTGAGGCCCAGGCGGCCGAACATCTCGGGCTTGTCGCGCAGTTCGGGGCGCTCGCTGTGCGCCAGCACGACGCGCAGCCAGTGCCCGCCGCGCGCCTTGATCGCCGGCCACTGCTGCACCGCCTGTTCGGGGCTGTCCAGCAGCACCAGCTGCTGCTGGGCCGCCGCAGCCTCCCGCGTGGGTTCGCGCAGCAGGCTGGCCAGCGGGTAGCCGTCGCCCGAGGTGATGCAGGCGGTCACGAAGCTGACGTCCGGCGCGGCCGGCGTGGCGGCCAGCGGCTTGACCTCGGCCACGTTGGCCGGGTCGCCGCACAGCATGGCCGCGTAGAACACGCCTTCGTCCAGATAGGTGTCGGCATACTGCTTCCAGCCCCAGGCGGTCTGCAGGTTGTGGTTGTGGGCCTCGGCCAGCGGCGGGATCAGCACCTGCTGGCGGCGCAGGTCCATCTTGCGGTTGACCTTGGCCGGCTTCTTGGCCACGAACACGCCGTTCTCGACATAGAGGCTGCCCTGTTGCAGCTTCTGGCCGTCGAACCAGCGGGCGTTCTTCAGCTCCCAGCTCAGGGGGGCGCTGGCTTCGTAGGGCTGCGGCGCGGTCTGGGCCCGGGCACCCAGGGCGGCCAGCAGCAGGAGTGGGATCAGGAATCTCAAGGGTCTGACTTCTCAGAAGGCCGCGCATCCTAGCCCGGATATTTCACGAGGTCGGCCCTGGTCGGCCGCGGCTACCGACCCCACGTAACGCTCGACCGCGGCCCCTGTGGCTCGAGGGCCTACGCGGGCTGGCGTGGCGCCGGCCGGGCGCGCTGGCCCTCAACTCCTCGCCCATGCCTGCAGGCATGGGCTGCGGCCGTCTCGGCCCATCTCGCCTCGCCCGCCATCCACGCCAGTCCCGCGTCCCTCGCAAAACATCCGGGCAGGCCCGGCGCGAAGCTGTTCATAGAATCCCGCCCCTATGTCCAGTCGGCCCACTTCTTCGTCTTCCACGCCGTCCAGCTACGGCGAAGCGTCCATCCGCGTGCTCAAGGGCCTGGAGCCCGTGAAGCAGCGGCCGGGCATGTACACCCGCACCGACAACCCCCTGCACATCATCCAGGAGGTCATCGACAACGCCGCCGACGAGGCGCTGGCCAACCACGGCAAGCGCATCGACGTGACGCTGCACGCCGACGGCTCGGTGTCGGTGGCCGATGACGGCCGCGGCATCCCCTTCGGCCTGCACCCCGAGGAGGGCGTGCCGGTCGTGGAGATCGTGTTCACCCGCCTGCATGCGGGCGGCAAGTTCGACAAGGGCTCGGGCGGTGCCTACAGCTTCTCGGGCGGCCTGCATGGCGTGGGCGTGTCGGTCACCAATGCGCTGGCCAAGCGCCTGGAGGTGGCGGTCTGGCGCGACAAGCAGGTGGCCGGCATCGCCTTCGAGCATGGCGACGTGGTGCAGCAGGTCGTGACCCGGCCCATGGCCAGCGGCGACCGCAAGCAGGGCACGACGGTGCGGGTCTGGCCCGAGGCCAAGTACTTCGAAAGCGCCGAGCTGCCGCGCAACGAACTGATACACCTGTTGCGCTCCAAGGCCGTGCTGATGCCGGGCGTGACGGTCACCTTGAAGAACGAGAAGACCGGCGACACCCAGACCTGGCTGTACAAGGCCGGCCTGCGCGACTACCTGCAGCAGGCGCTCAACGCCGACCCGCTGATCCCGCTGTTCGAGGGCGAGGGCTATGCGGGCAGCGGCGAGAGCGAGAACTTCGCCGAGGGCGAGGGCGCGGCCTGGTGCGTGGCCTTCACCGAGGAAGGCTCGCCGCTGCGCGAGAGCTATGTGAACCTCATCCCCACGGTGGCCGGCGGCACGCACGAGTCCGGCCTCAAGGACGGCCTCTTTGGCGCGGTGAAGAACTTCATCGATATGCACTCGCTGCTGCCCAAGGGCGTGAAGCTGATGCCGGACGACGTGTTCTCGCGCGCCAGCTTCGTGCTGAGCGCCAAGGTGCTGGACCCGCAGTTCCAGGGCCAGACCAAGGAGCGCCTGAACTCGCGTGACGCGCTGCGCCTGGTGTCGGCCTATGTGAAGCCGGCGCTGGAGCTGTGGCTCAACCAGCATGTGGAGCACGGCAAGAAGCTGGCCGAGCTGGTCATCAAGCAGGCCCAGACCCGCCAGCGCGCCAGCCAGAAGGTGGAGAAGCGCAAGGGCTCGGGCGTGGCCGTGCTGCCGGGCAAGCTGACCGACTGCGAGAGCCGCGACATCACGCTCAACGAGCTCTTCCTGGTGGAGGGCGACTCCGCCGGCGGCTCGGCCAAGATGGGCCGCGACAAGGAAACCCAGGCCATCCTGCCGCTGCGCGGCAAGGTGCTGAACGCCTGGGAGGTGGAGCGCGACCTGCTGTTCAAGAACAACGAGATCCACGACATCTCGGTGGCGATAGGCGTGGACCCGCACGGCGCGACCGACAGCCCCGATCTCTCCGGTCTGCGCTACGGCAAGATCTGCATCCTGTCGGACGCGGACGTGGACGGCTCGCACATCCAGGTGCTGCTGCTGACCCTGTTCTTCCGCCACTTCCCCAAGCTGGTCGAGACCGGCCATGTGTTCATCGCACGCCCGCCGCTGTACCGCGTGGACGCCCCGGCGCGCGGCAAGAAGCCCGCGGCCAAGCTCTATGCGCTGGACGATGGCGAGCTGAGCGCGACGCTGGACAAACTGCGCAAGGAAGGCGCGCGCGAAGGCTCCTGGAGCATCAGCCGCTTCAAGGGCCTGGGCGAGATGAGCGCCGAGCAGCTGTGGGATACCACGCTCAACCCCGAGACCCGCCGCCTGTGCCGCGCCGACTACGGCGCGCTGGACTTCGACGCCACGGTGGACGCCTTCAACCGCCTGATGGGCAAGGGCGAGGCCGCGTCGCGCCGCGAGCTGATGGAGCTGCACGGCGACTCGGTGGAAGTGGACGTCTGATGCTGCGCCTGCGCCCGACCATGCTGTCCGACCTCGACTGGGTCGTGTCGGTCGAGCGCGACCCGGCCAATCTGCCCTTCATCACGCCCTGGGAGCGGCCGCAGCACGAGGGCGCGATCCGCTTCCCGGACTCGCGCCACTTCATCATCGAGACCGACGAGCAGGCGCGCGCCGGCTATGTGATCCTGCAGGGCTGCCGCAACCCCAACGGCTCGGTGGAGCTCAAGCGCCTGGTGCTGCAGACCAAGGGCCAGGGCCTGGGCCGCGCGGTGGTGCGCCAGCTCAAGGCCATGGCCTTCTCGCAGCTGAAGGCGCATCGCTTCTGGCTGGATGTGAAGGCGTTGAACACCCGCGCGTTAGCGCTCTACCGCAGCGAGGGCTTCGTCGACGAGGGCTGTCTGCGTGAGAGCGTGCGCCTCAGCGGCGAGGGCGCGGACGGCTACGACTCCCTGGTCGTGCTGTCCCTGCTGGACCGTGAATACCGGGCCCGCGTGGCCCTGGGGCAGGAGGCCGCCTGAAGACGGCCCGCGCCCCGCGACTTTGTTGAACCTTTTTTCCGCGGCCGCCCCGGCGCGCCGCAAGACCTGGCACCGATGAGCAATCAGACCACGATGGACTTCAACCCGCCCAGCGACAACGACGCGCTGACGCTGGGGGCCTATGCGCAGCAGGCCTACCTCGAATACGCGCTCAGCGTCGTCAAGGGGCGGGCGCTGCCGGCCTATTCCGACGGTCAGAAGCCGGTGCAGCGCCGCATCCTGTACTCCATGCAGCGCATGGGCCTGGGCTGGAACGGCAATACCGGCGCCAAGCCGGTCAAGGGCGCCCGCGTGGTGGGCGACGTGCTGGGCCGCTTCCACCCGCACGGCGACCAGTCGGTCTACGACGCGCTGGTGCGCATGGCGCAGGACTTCTCCCAGCGCTATCCGCTGATCGACGGCCACGGCAACTTCGGCAGCCGCGACGGCGACGGCGCGGCGGCGATGCGCTACACCGAAGCGCGCCTGGCGCCCATCGCGCGCCTGCTGCTGGACGAGATCGACGAGGGCACGGTGGACTTCCGGCCCAACTATGACGGCTCCACCGACGAGCCGGCTGAGCTGCCCGCGCGCCTGCCCTTTGTGCTGCTCAACGGCGCCAGCGGCATCGCGGTGGGCCTGGCCACCGAAATCCCCAGCCACAACCTGCGCGAGGTCGCGGCCGCGGCGGTGGAGCTGATCCGCAACGAGCAGCTCAGCGACGACGCGCTGTATGCGCTGGTGCCGGGCCCCGACTTCCCCGGCGGCGGCCAGCTGATCAGCGCACCCGAGGAGATACGCGCGGCCTATAGCAGCGGTCGCGGCAGCCTCAAGCTGCGTGCGCGCTGGAAGATCGAGGACCTGGCCCGCGGCCAGTGGCAGCTGGTGGTCACCGAGCTGCCGCACGGCACCAGCTCGCAGAAGGTGCTGGAGGAGATCGAGGAGCTGACCAACCCCAAGGTCAAGGCCGGCAAGAAGACGCTGACCCCCGACCAGCTGCAGCTCAAGGCCAGCGTGCTGGCGGTGCTGGACGGCGTGCGCGACGAGTCCAGCAAGGACGCGCCGGTGCGCCTGGTGTTCGAGCCCAAGAGCCGCAGCATCGAGCAGCCCGAGCTGATCAACTGCCTGCTGGCCCACACCAGCCTGGAGAGCAGCGCCTCGGTCAACCTGACCATGATCGGCGACGACGGCCGGCCCACGCAGAAGAGCCTGCGCCAGGTGCTGGTGGAGTGGGTGGGCTTTCGCCAGACCACGGTGCGCCGCCGCACCGAGCACCGCCTGGCCAAGGTCAACGACCGCATCCACGTGCTGGAAGGCCGGCAGCTGGTGCTGCTCAACATCGACGAGGTGATCCGCATCATCCGCGAGAGCGACGAGCCCAAGGCCGCGCTGATCGCCCGCTTCAATCTGAGCGACCGCCAGGCCGAGGACATCCTCGAAATCCGCCTGCGCCAGCTGGCGCGACTGGAGGCGATCAAGATCGAGCAGGAGCTCTCCAACCTGCGTGACGAGGCCGCCAAGCTGGGCGACATCCTGGGCTCGCCGGCCGCGCTGCGCCGCACCGTCATCAAGGAAATCGAGGCCGACGCCAAGCAGTTCGGCGACGACCGCCGCACGCTGATCCAGGCCGAGAAGCGCGTGGTGGCCGAGGTCAAGATCGTCGACGAGCCGGTCACCGTGATCGTCAGCGAGAAGGGCTGGGTGCGCGCACTCAAGGGCCACGAGGTGGACGTGGCGGCGCAGACCTTCAAGGCCGGCGATGCGCTGTGGGGTCACTTCCGCTGCCGCAGCGTCGATCCGCTGATCGTCGTGGGCAGCAACGGCCGGGTCTATTCCGTGCCCTGCGCGGCGCTGCCCGGCGGGCGCGGCGACGGCCAGCCCATCACCACGCTGATCGAGCTGGAGAGCGGCACGCAGATCGCGCACTACGTCGCCGGCGCGCCCACGCAGCGCCTGGTGATGGCGGGCTCGGGCGGCTACGGCCTGATCGCGCAGATCGGCGACCTGGTGGGCCGTCAGAAGGCCGGCAAGACCTTCCTGACGCTGGAGGCCGGCGAGCGCCCGCTGCTGGCGCTGCTGCCGGGCGACGACGCGGCGCTGCAACTGGCGGTGCTGAGCGCGGCCGGCCGGCTGCTGAGCTTCCCGCTGGACGAGCTCAAGCTGCAGCCCAAGGGCGGCCGCGGCCTCACGCTGATGGACCTGGAAGGCACGGACACGCTGATTGCGCTGGCCGGCTTCTCCACCCAGCTGCGCGTGCTGGGCAGTGGCCGTGGCGGCAAGGCCAAGGACGAACTGCTGAAGGGCGCGGCGCTGGCCGCGCACGCCGGCAAGCGCGCCCGCAAGGGCAAGCCGGTCGAGGGCCTGCAGAAGGTGGCCGGTCTGGCCACGCCCTGAGGTTCAGCGGCGCGCCGCGGCGCCGACCTCATCGGCCCGCGCCGGCCGGCAGTCGCGGATCAGCAGTTGAACCAGCAGGTCGGCCTGCGAGGCCGGCATCCAGGCACTGCTGCGCAACAGCAGGCCCAGGCGCTGTGCGTCCGGGCCGGCGCGGTCCAGCAGGTGGACCTCGAACAGCTGTGCCTCCTTGTCGAAGCTCACGCCCACGAACATGCCGGGGCGCAGCGCATGGCGCTGCTCGCGCGGTGCAGCGCCGCGGCGGCTGACCCGCAGCCCGCAGGCTTCGTCCAGCGCAAAGCGCGGGCGCTTGGTGCGCTCCGCCCTTGCGGCCACCGCATTCAGCGCGGCCAGGCGCTGGGCGTTGTCCATCTCGAAGGGGCTGGTCAGCTCACGCACCTCGCCGCGGTAGCCGCCACCGCAGCCGGCCAGCGCCAGCAGCAGCATCAGCAGCGCCGTGGCGCCGCGCGCCCGGGCCTCAACCGTCTTCATCGGGGTTGGCCTGGGGCAGGCGGGTGGCCAGCACCTTGTCTATGGTCTTGCCGTCCATGTCGACGATCTCCAGGCGCCAGCCCTCCCAGTCCACGCTGTCGGCCACGCGCGGCAGGCGGCCGGTCAGCAGCATCATCAGGCCGCTGAGCGTGTGGTAGCGGCCGCGCTCCTCCTCGGGCACGCGGCTCAGGGCCAGCCGGTCCTTGAGCTCGGGCACGGGGATGTGGCCGTCCAGCAGCCAGGAACCATCCGCGCGCTGCACGGCCCAGGCCTGGGCCGGGTCGCGCGGCTGGAACTCGCCGGTGATGGCTTCCACCAGGTCCTGCAGCGTGACCAGGCCCTGCACCTCGCCGTACTCGTCGATCACGAAGGCCATGTGCACATTGCTGCTGCGGAAGTTCTCCAGCAGCTCCATGCCGGTCAGCGTCTCGGGAATGTAGAGCGGCGTCTCCATGCCTTGGTCGGTCAGCAGGGGCTCCTGGCGCAGCTGGCGGCTCAGGATCTGGCGTGCGCTGACCACGCCGACGATGTCGTCTATGCCGCCGCGCACGACCGGGAAGCGCTCATGCTCCGACGCCCCCAGCGTCGCGAGGTTGTCGGCCACCGGCCGGCTCAGGTCCAGGCACACGATGTCGGCGCGCGGCACCATCAGCGAGCCGATCTGGCGGTCGTCCAGCCGGAACACATTGCGCACCATGGTGTGCTCGTGCGATTCGATGACGCCCGCGCTCGTGCCCTCGGCCAGCAGCGCGTGGATCTCCTCCTCGGTCACGCCGCTGCAGCCCTGATCGCGCACGCCCAGCAGGCGCAGCAGCGTGTTGGTGGAGCCGGCCAGCAGCGCGACAAAGGGCCGCGTGGCCAGCGCCAGCGCCGCGATGGGCCGAGCCACCAGCCGCGCCACCAGCTCGGGTTGGGACTGGCCCAGGCGCTTGGGCACGAGCTCGCCCAGCACGATGGAGAAGTAGGTGATCAGCAGCACCACCAGGCCGGTGGCCAGGCCGCTGGCGTAGCGCTCGGGCGTGCCCACGGTCTGCAGCCAGGCCGACAGCGGGCCGGCCAGTGCGGCCTCGCCGACGATGCCGTTGAGCACGCCGATGGAGGTGATGCCGATCTGGATGGTGGACAGGAAGCGGGTCGGGTCTTGCCCCAGCTTCACTGCGGCGGCGGCGGCCGAGTCGCCGGCGTCGATATGGCGTTGCAGGCGGGCCTTGCGGGCGGTGACCAGCGCGATCTCGGACATCGCAAAGAGGCCGTTGACCAGGATGAGGGCGAGTAGAAGGGCGATTTCCATGGGGTGGCGCGTGGCGGCCGCAGCGCGGCGCCACGAGAGGGCAGGGCGGGGTGGGCGCGCGGGGGCGCACCCGGTCGGGCAAGGGAGGGCGCGGGGGCGCTCAGGCCCGGGGCGGGCGCAGCAGGCGACCGGGCGGCGCGTCGGGCGCGGGCGGGCGGCTGAGCTGCAGCGGCGCCGCCGGCGCGGCACCGGGTGCGCTGGGCGCCAGGTGGGGCAGGCAGTGGTCGGACATGTCGTCCGAGGTGTCGCCCAGTTCCTGCAGCAGTGCCGACACGTCGGCATCGGCGGGCAGATCGCCCTGGGCCAGGGCGTCGAGCTGCTGCTGCGCATCGGCCAGGCCGGCCAGCGACGGCGTCGTGCCCACGGCCGCCAGGCCGTAGGCCGGCAGCAGCAGGGCAATCACGAGAACGCGGAACCAGCGCAGCACGGGCCGCATTGTAGGGAGGGCGGCCGGGCCGCCCGGGCGCGGCTCAGCGACCGGCCAGCGCCTGGGCGCATTCGGGCACCAGCGGGCCGCCGCGGTAGATCAGGCCGGTGTAGACCTGCACCAGGTCGGCGCCGGCCTCGCGCTTGGCGCGCGCATCGGCGCCGCTGAGCACGCCGCCCACGCCGATGATGGGGTAGTCGGGGCCCAGCGCGGCGCGCAGCGCGCGGATCACGCGGTTGCTGGCCTCGAACACCGGCGCACCCGACAGGCCGCCGGCCTCGTCCGCATGCGGCAGGCCCTGGACCGCGTCACGCGCCAGCGTGGTGTTGGTGGCGATCACGCCGTCCAGCCCCTGCTCGCGCAGTGCACGCGCGATCGCGGCGATCTGTTCCTCGTCCAGGTCGGGCGCGATCTTCACGAACATGGGCACCTTGCGGCCCAGGCGCTTGGCCAGGTCGTCGCGGCGCAGGCGCAGCGCGCCCAGCAGCGCGCCCAGCGGGCCGTCGCCCTGCAGCTCGCGCAGATTCTTGGTGTTGGGGCTGGAGATGTTGACCGTCACGTAGTCGGCGTGCGGGTAGACGCCGTCCAGCGCCAGCAGGTAGTCGTCCGCCGCGCGCTCTATCGGCGTGGCGGCGTTCTTGCCGATGTTCAGGCCCACCAGGCCACCGGCCTTGCGGAAGCTGTGCGCGCGCTGCACGTTGGCCACGAAAGCCGACAGGCCCTCGTTGTTGAAGCCCAGGCGGTTGATCAGCGCGTTGCGGGCCGGCAGGCGGAACATGCGCGGCTTGGGGTTGCCGGGCTGGCCCAGCGGCGTGACCGTGCCCACCTCGATGAAGCCGAAGCCCATGGCGCCCAGGCCGTCTATGCAGCGTCCGTTCTTGTCCAGACCGGCGGCCAGGCCGATGCGGTTGGGGAAGCGCAGACCGGCGACCGTGACCGGATCGCTGATGCGCGGCTGGGCCCAAAGGCATTGCGCCGGGGTGTTCTGCAGCCGGGCGATGGTGTCCAGGGTCAGTTCGTGCGCGTGCTCGGGGTCGAGCGAGAACAAAAAGGAGCGGGCGAGGGAATAGGGGAGCAGGGCCATGATGGCGCCATTGTCCTATCAGCCTGTCGCCAGGCCTTCAGTCACGGTCCCAAGGTGGCACCGGATTGAACTTCTCCAGCAGGAAGTCGATCAGCGCACGCACCTTGGGCGCGGGCTGGCGGTGCGGCAGATAGACCGCGTACAGCGTGTCGGCCTCGGCCACGCCGCCCACCGGCTGCCAGCCCGGCAGCAGCGCACGCAGGCGGCCGGCGCGCAGGTCGGGGCCAATCGCGTAGGTCGGCAGCACGGCCAGACCCATGCCGGCCAGTGCGGCCACGCGCAGCGACTCGCTGCTGTTGGCCATCAGCCCGCTCTCGAAGCGCAGCGCGCCCTGGGTCAGCACCTCGGCGTCGCCCAGCTCGGCGTGCCGGAAGCGCCAGCGGTCCTGCGCCTGCAGATAGCCGAAGCGCAGGCAGCGGTGCCGCGCCAGCTCGGCCACCTGCTGGGGCTCGCCCTGCGCGGCCAGGTAGTCGGGCGACGCGCACAGCACATAGCGGATCGCGGCCAGCCGGCGCGCCACCAGGCCAGGGCCGGGCTGGTGGATCAGGCGCAGCACCAGATCGAAGCCCTCCTCGGCCAGGTCCACATAGCGGTCGTTCAGGCCCAGCACCACCTGCAGCTGCGGATGGCGGGCGCAGAACTCGCTCATCAGCGCGGTGAACTGCAGGTTGCCGAAGGCGGTGGAGGTGGACACGCGCAGCACGCCGCGCGGCTGCTCGTGGCGGCCGGCCAGCTCGTCATCCAGCGCCTGGGCCTCGTCCAGCAGGCGCAGCGCGCGCTCATAGACCGCCTGGCCCTCGGGCGTGGGGCTGACGCTGCGCGTGGTGCGCAGCAGCAGGCGGGTGCCCAGCTCGTCTTCCAGTCGCGCCACCTGCTTGCTGACCGCGGACTTGGTGGCGCCCAGCAGCCGTGCGGCGCCGGAGAAGCTGCGTGTGTCGACCACGCGGGCAAAGGTCTGCAGGTCTTCGAGTCGGCCCATTGTGTCTTTTGAGGAAACTCTGAAACGAATGGGGAGTGAATTGTGTCTCCGATTAAGCGTTTCTAGAGTGGCGCCTTCCCCTTGGATGTCGGAGATCGCGATGAATACCTTGTCCCCCCCCTGCGCCAGCCCCCCGCCCGCGGTCGGTCGCGATCCGGCCGCCGCGCTGGCGGCGCTGAGCCTGCCGCTGCTGTTCATCCTGCTGTGGAGCAGCGGCTATGTGGCCGGCCGCCTGGGTCTGCCGCATGCGGGGCCGCTGAGCCTGCTGAGCCTGCGCTTCGGGCTGAGCTTTGCGGTGCTGCTGGCGCTGTCGCTGATCGGTCGGGCGCGCTGGCCGCAGCGGGCGCAGGACTGGGGCCATCTGGCGGTCGTGGGCCTGCTGATGCAGGGCCTGCACTTCGGCGCGCTGTACGAGGGCCTGGCGCGCGGGCTGTCGGCCGGCCTGGCGGGCCTGCTGATCGGCCTGATGCCGGTGGCCACCGCGCTGGGTGCGCGGTTGTGGCTGGGCGAGGCGCTGGGCCGGCGTGCGGCGCTCGGACTGGCGGGCGGCCTGCTGGGCGTGGTGCTGGTGCTGGCCGAGCGGCCGCTGGCCGCCCAGGACTGGGCCGCGCCGGCCTGGGGCCTGCTGGCGCTGGCGGGCCTGGTGTCGGGCACGCTGTACCAGAAGCGCTTCTGCGCCGGCATGGATCTGCGCAGCGGCAGCTGCGTGCAGATGGGCACGGCCGCGCTGGCGGTGGCGCCGCTGGCGCTGTGGGGCGAGGGCTGGCGCGTGGACTGGGGGCTGGAGCTGGGCGGCGCGCTGCTGTGGCTGGGCCTGGTGAACTCCATAGGCGCCTTCAGCCTGATGTTCGTGATGATGAGGCGCGGCCAGGCCAGCCAGGTGGCGCGACTGTTCTACCTGATCCCCGGCGTGTCGGCGCTGCTGGGCGGGCTGCTGCTGGGCGAGCGCCTGGGGGCGCTGGCGATCGCGGGCTTCGTGTTGTCGGCGCTGGCGGTGGCGCTGGCCGCGCGGGGGCGGTGAATAATCAGGGATTCCCCGAGCAGCAGCCCCGACCCCATGAACAAGACCCCCGCCCTGGATCACGAGAACGGCCCCCGCGACGACGCGACGCAGGACAGCACCCGCACCGACGACACCCGCATCGGTGCGGTGCGCCCGCTGATCTCGCCGGCCCTGCTGCTGGACGAACTGCCGGCGCCGGCGGCCTCGCTGCAGGTGGTGGAGCAGGCGCGCCGCGAGATCAGCGCGGTGCTGCACGGCCAGGATGACCGCCTGCTGGTGGTGGTGGGCCCGTGCTCCATCCACGACCACGACCAGGCGATGGACTACGCCCGGCTGCTCAAGACCGCGCGCGACGAGCTCAGTCGCGACCTGCTGATCGTGATGCGGGTGTATTTCGAGAAGCCGCGCACCACCGTGGGCTGGAAGGGCTATATCAACGACCCCAAGCTGGACGGCAGCTTCCAGATGAATGAGGGCCTGCGCCTGGCGCGCCGGCTGCTGCTGGACGTGACCAGCCTGGGCCTGCCCACCGGCACCGAGTTCCTGGACCTGCTGTCGCCGCAGTACATCGCCGACCTCATCACCTGGGGCGCCATCGGCGCGCGCACCACCGAGAGCCAGAGCCACCGCCAGCTGGCCTCGGGCCTGAGCTGCCCGGTGGGCTTCAAGAACGGCACGGACGGCGGCCTCAAGGTCGCCAGCGATGCGGTGCTGGCCGCCAGCGCGCCGCATGCCTTCATGGGCATGACCAAGATGGGCGTGGCCGCGATCTTCGAGACCCGCGGCAATGCCGACTGCCATGTGATCCTGCGCGGCGGCAAGGCGCCCAACTACGACGCCGCCTCGGTGGCCGCGGCCTGCGACGCGCTGAAGAGCTCGGGCCTGCGCGAGCAGGTGATGATCGACTTCTCGCACGCCAACAGCAGCAAGAAGTACGAGCGCCAGGTGGACGTGGGCCGCGACGTGGCCGGCCAGATCGCCGGCGGCGACCAGCGCATCACCGGCGTGATGATCGAAAGCCACCTGCAGCCGGGCCGCCAGGACCTGCTTCCCGGCCAGACCCGCGCCGACCTCAAGCCCGGCGTGTCCATCACCGACGCCTGCCTGGGCTGGTCCCAGACCGAGCCGTTGCTGCGCGAGCTGGCCGCCGCGGTGCAGAAGCGCCGCGGCTGATCCCCGTTCACGCCGCGGGCTGACCGTTCACGCCCGCGGCTGGCGATACGTCGCGCCGCGCTCGTGGGCGCGGCGCCCGGTTCCTAGAGTGCAGTCATTCCCACTGCCTCCCTGGAGCCGAACATGATCCACGCCAAACCCCTGTCCATCCTGCTGGCCGTGTGCCTGCAGGCCCCGCTGCTGGTGCGTGCCGGCGACCTGCCGCTGGAACTGCAGGGCCTGGACACGGCCCGCCTCGCGGGCGCCCGGCTGGCGGTGGCGCTGTACGGCGCGGCCGATCAGTGGATGGGCAAGCCGGTGCTGGCGCGCCGCTTCGAGCTGGCCGAGCTCACGACCCAGGGCGACCGCGTGAGTCTCACGCTCAGCGGCGTGCCCGACGAGTTGCTGGCCGGCCCGCTGGCGCTGACCGTGTTCCAGGACACCAATGCCAACGGCCGGCTGGACCGCAACGCCTTCGGCATGCCCACCGAGCCCTATGGCTTTTCCAACGACGCGACCGGCAATTTCGGCCCGCCCAGCTTCGAGGCCGCGCGCTTCCAGTGGGCGCCGGGTCAGGTCGTGCGCCTCAAGCTGAACTGAGGGAGGCGGCCATGACCCATACGCTGCTGTCGCGCCGCCAATGGCTGACCGGCCTGGTCGCCGCGGGCCTGAGCCCTGCCGCGCTGGCCTGGGGCCAGGACGAGTTCCGCACCACGGCCGCCGAGCTCAAGCCCTTTCGAGGGCTGGACGGGCAGGACCTGCAGGTCGATGCGGTCGCGCTGGAGGGCCGCTGGCCCGCCGGCCTCGCCGGCCGCTACTACCGCAACGGCCCCGGCCTGCTGCAGCGCGCCGGCCGGCATTACGAGCACTGGTTCGACGGCGACGGCCTGGTGCAGGCCTGGACGCTGGGCGAGGGCCGCATCAGCCACCGCGCGCGCTTCGTGCAGACCGAGAAGTTCCGCGCCGAGCAGGCGGCCGGCCGCTTCCTGCTGCCGGCCTTCGGCACCGCCGTGCCGGCCCAGCGCCCGGTGCGGCATGCGGACAGCGTCAACGTGGCCAACACCAGCGTGCTGCTGCAGGGCGAGCATCTCTACGCGCTGTGGGAGGGCGGCAGCGCGCACGAGCTGGACCCGCTCACGCTGGAGACCCGCGGCGTGAAGAGCTGGTCCGACGAGCTGCGAGGCATGCCGTTCTCGGCCCACCCCAAGGTGGAGCCGGACGGCACGGTGTGGAACTTCGGCACTGCCGGCGGCCGCCTGGCGCTCTACCAGCTGTCCGCCCAGGGCCAGGTCTTGCGCCATGGGCTGCTGGACGTGCAGGCGCCGCCCATGCTGCATGACTTCGCGGTGTCGCAGCGCTACCTGGTGTTCCTGATGGCGCCCATCACGCTGGACCGCGCGGCGCTGCAGGGCGGTGCGGCCATGCTGGCCGCGATGCGCTGGCAGGCCGCGCAGCCCACGCGGGTGCTGGTGGTGGAGAAGGACGACTTCAGCCGCTGGCAGATCCTGGAGATGCCGGCTGCCAACGTGTTCCACTTCGGCAATGCCTGGGACGAGGGCGGCCATCTGCGCGTGGACTATGTGCAGGGCGTGCCGCTGCCCGAATTCAACGGCGCCATCTCGCAGCTGATGCAGGGCCGGCGACCCGAGCGGGATGTGTCCACGCCGCGGGTGCTGGACATCGATCTGGCCCGCGGCCGACTGGCGCTGACGGCGCGCGACGAGGCGGTGGAGTTTCCGGTGGTGGACCCGCGCGTGGTGGCGCAGCGCCACCGCTTCGTCTGGTACCCGACCGCGCTGGACACGCGCGGCCGCTGGGGCTTCAACGGCCTGATGCGGCTGGACCTGGAGCGCGGCACGCGCGAGCGCTACTGCTATGGCGACGACGTCGTCGTGGAGGAGCATGTGATGGTGCCTCGCCCCGGCAGCACGCGCGAGGGCGAGGGCTGGCTGCTGGGCATGGGCTACGACATCCGCCGCGAGCGCAGCTTCCTGGACGTATTCGACGCCCAGGCGCTGGCCGCCGGCCCGATCGCGCGCGCCTGGTTGCCCTACGCCGTGCCCTATGGCTTTCACGGACGCTTCTACGCCGCCTGAGCGCGTCGGCCGGCGTGGCGCGGCGACAATCGCCGCATGAACCAAGATCAGCTCAAGCAACTGGTGGGCCGCGCTGCCCTGGATTACGTCACCCCCGGCCAGATCATCGGCGTGGGCACCGGCTCGACGGTGGACTGCTTCATCGACGCGCTGGCCGCCAGCGGCCTGCAGGTCGCCGGTGCGGTGTCCAGCTCGGAGCGCTCCACGCAGCGCCTGCAGAAGGCCGGCATCAAGGTGCTGGACGCGGCCGAGGTCCAGGGCCTGACGGTCTACATCGACGGCGCCGACGAGATCGATGGTCAGGGCTGCATGATCAAGGGCGGCGGTGCGGCGCTGACGCGCGAGAAGATAGTCGCCGACCTGGCGGAGCGCTTCGTGTGCATTGCCGACGGCTCCAAGCTGGTTGAGACCCTGGGGACCTTCCCGCTGCCGGTGGAGATCATCCCCATGGCCGCGGCCCAGCTGACGCGCCGTTTCGCGCAACTGGGCGGCAGCGCGCAGCTGCGCGCCGGCGTGGTGACCGACAACGGCGGCCACATCCTGGATGTGCGCGGCCTGTCCATCTCCGACCCGCTGGCCTTCGAGACCGAGGTCAACCAGTGGCCCGGCGTGGTCACCGTGGGCGTGTTCGCCCGCCACAAGGCCAGCGTCTGCCTGCTGGGCACGGCCGAGGGCGTGAAGACGCTGACGTTCTGATCCCCTCGGGGGCTTAGAAACTGGTCCAGTCGCCCTCGGCGGCGGCTTGGGCCGCGGCCGTGGCGGCAGGTGCTGTCGCCACCGGCGCCGGCGCTGCGGGGCGAGGGGCGGGCGGTGCGACACGTGGCGTGGGCGACTGAGCGGCCGCTTTGGCCGGGGCCTGGGCGGCCGGCTTGAGCGGGCGCGCGGCGGAGCCGGTCGCCGCCCGGGGCGTAGCCGGCCGGACCTTCGCCGCTGCTTGGGTCGTGGCCCGGCTGGCCTGGCGGTCCAGCTTGAACACCGACATTGCCGAGGCCATGTTGGCGGACTGTTCCCGCAGGCTCTCGGCCGCGGCCGCCGACTCCTCCACCAGCGCGGCGTTCTGCTGCGTCATCTGATCCAGCTGCGCGATCGAGTGGTTCACCGAGTCTATGCGCTCGCTCTGCTCGCGCGACGCGGCGCTGATCTCGCCGATGATGTCGGTCACACGCTGCACGCTGGCGACGATCTCGGTCATGGTGCTGCCGGCGGCCTGCACCTGGTGGGTGCCTGAGTCCACGCGCTCCACGCTGGCGGTGATCAGGCTCTTGATCTCCTTGGCGGCCTCGGCGCTGCGCTGCGCCAGCGAACGCACCTCGCCGGCCACGACCGCGAAGCCGCGCCCCTGCTCACCGGCCCGGGCCGCTTCCACCGCGGCATTCAGCGCCAGGATGTTGGTCTGGAACGCGATGCCGTCAATCGTGCCGATGATGTCGTTGATGCGGCGCGAGCTCTGACTGATCTCGTCCATCGTGGCCACCACCTGGGCCACCGCTTGGCCGCCACGGCGGGCCACCTCGGCGGCCGAGCCTGCCAGCTGGTTGGCGGTCATCGCGGCGTCGGCGGTCTGCTTCACCGTGCCGGTCAGCTCGGCCACGGCCGAGGCGGTCATCTGCAGGTTGGAGGCGGTCTCCTCGGTGCGGTGGGACAGGTCCTGGTTGCCCACCGCGATCTCGGCGCTGGCCGTGCCCACGTTGTCGGCCACGCTGCACAGCTGGCCCACCAGCTTCTGCAGTTCGCCCTGCATGTCGTGCAGCCGGCACAGCAGCTGGCCCACCTCGTCGCTGCTGCCGCGTGGCACCGGCTGGGTCAGGTCGAAGCGGGTGATGGCGGCGGCCACCTCGGCTGCACTGCGCACCGGCCGGGTGATGGAGCGGGTCAGCACCACGGCCAGCCACACGGCCAGCGCGATCGCCACCCCCGTGAAGCTGATCAGTGCGGTGCGCGCCGCCTGGTTGGTCTGGTCCAGGTCGGTGGCGAGGCCGTCGAGCGCGTCACGCTGGCTCTTGGCGATGGCCAGCGAGGCCTCGGACAGCCGGGCGACCGCCGGCTGGAAACGGTTGGCGTAGACGTCCTTGACCTTGGCCTCGTCGCCGGCGGTCTTGGCGCTACCCAGCGCGTCACGCGCGTCCAGAAAGGCCTGACGGGTTGCGGACAGTTGGTCGAACGCGCGCTTCTCGTCGGGCAGCGTCAGACGCCCCTCCAGGGATTTCAGCAACTCCACCGACTTCTTGGTGGCCGCACCCGCCTCGGCGGCGAATTGCCCACCCAGCGTGGTGTCGCCCGACAGTGCAATCGCCTTGTTGCGCACCTCGGCATTGGTGATCAGGCGGTAGAGCTCGGCGGTATCGCGTTCTATCGACAGATGGGTGCCATACATCGCGGCCGATTTGCTGGCCAGCCTCGACAGCGCGGCCACGCCCAGCGCCGAGCCTATGAAGGCGATCAGCAGCACCAGCCCCATCACCAGGGTCAGGCGTTGCGCAATGGAACGGGAACCCAGTAGTTGATCCAGCATATGAGGTCTCCTTGCTCGCCGGTCGGGCGCATGCGAGGCGCCCTGAAGCTCACGTTAGCTGAGTGGGGCTGCCGCGGGCATGACACTTTCGGCCATTTGTGGTTTTCCCGCGGTGGCACAAAAAAGGGCCGCATCTGGGCGGCCCGGGTGGGGGTGGGTCGGCGCAGCGTGCCGGCTCAGAAGGTTTCCCAGTCGCCGTCGTCGGCGGTGCTGGCCAGGGCCTTGGGTGCGCTGGCCACCGGCGCAGGCTTGGCCGGTGCCGGGGCCGGCTTGGCGGCCGCCTTGGCGGGGGCGGGTGCGGCTGCCTGAACAGGGGACTGAGCAGGCGACTGAGCGACCGGCTTGGGTGCTGCCTTGGGGGCAGCCGCGCGCGGCGCGGCGGTGGGCTTGGCCGGGCTGGCCGGCTTGGCGGCCGGGCGCGTCACCGCGGGGCTGGCGTGTCCAGGCGCGACGCTCGGGGCGCGGGCACCGTCCAGGCGGAACACCGAGATCGCCTGCGACAGCCGGCCCGATTGGTCCTTGAGGCTCTCGGCGGCGGAGGCGGCTTCCTCCACCAGTGCGGCGTTCTGCTGGGTCATCTGGTCCAGCTGGCCGACGGCGGCATTGATCTGGTCTATGCCCTCGCTCTGCTCGCGCGACGCGGCGCTGATCTCGCCAATGATGTCGGTCACGCGCTGCACGCTGGCGACGATCTCGGTCATGGTGCTGCCGGCGTCCTGCACCAGGCGGGCGCCGGACTCCACGCGCTCCACGCTGGCGCCTATCAGCGTCTTGATCTCCTTGGCGGCCTCGGCGCTGCGCTGGGCCAGCGAACGCACCTCGCCGGCCACGACCGCGAAGCCGCGGCCCTGCTCGCCGGCACGCGCGGCTTCCACGGCGGCATTCAGCGCCAGGATGTTGGTCTGGAAGGCGATGCCGTCTATGGTGCCGATGATGTCGCTGATGCGGCGCGAGCTGTTGCTGATGTCGTCCATCGTGGACACCACCTGCGACACCACCTGGCCGCCGCGCTGCGCGACCTCGGCGGCCGAGCTGGCCAGCTGGTTGGCGGTGGTGGCGGCGTCGGCCGTCTGGCGCACGGTGCCGGTCAGCTGGGTCATGGAGGCGGCGGCCTGCTGCAGGTGCGACGCGGTCTGCTCGGTGCGCTGCGACAGGTCCATGTTGCCGGTCGCGATCTCGGCGCTGGCGGTGGTGATGCTGTCGGTGGAGCCGCGCACCTCGCCGATCAGCTTCAGCAGCGCGGCCTGCATCTGCTGCAGCGAGCGCAGCAGGCGGCCGGTCTCGTCCTGGCTGCGCACCTCGATGCGGCGGGTCAGGTCGAAGTTGGCGATCGCATCGGCCGTGTCGGCGGCCTCGTTCAGCGGCCGGGTGATGGAGCGGGTCAGCCACACCGACAGGCCGGCGCCGACGATCAGCGCGCACAGGCTGAACACCGCCAGTGCGATGCGGGCCGACACGTTGGCGTCCTGCGAGCGTGCGGCCGCGTCGTCCAGTTCCTGGCGCTGGGTCCGCAGCAGCTTGTCCATCAGCTCCAGAAACTGCTGGTTGGCCGGCACGAACTGGCTCTCGAAGGCCTGCTGGGCCTTGGCGTCATCGCCGGCCTTCTTGGCGGCGAACACCGTGTCGCGCGAGCTGAGGTAGGCCTTGCGGGCCTCCGACACCTTGTCGAACATGGCCAGCTCTTCGGGCGTGGTCAGCGACTCCTTGAGGCGCTTTTGCAGCTCGCCCGACTGCTTGCTGGATTCGGCTGAGACCTTGGCGAAGAAATCCGCCAGTGCGGGATCCTTGCTGACCGCCACCGCGGAGGTGCGGGTCGCGCCATTGGTGATGTTGCGGTACCAGTCGGAGACCAGGCGCTCGCTGGTCAGCGAGCTCTCCAGCATCTCTTTGTTCTCGTCGGCGACGCGGCTGAGTGCGCGATAGCCCAGGCCCGAGCCGACGAAGGACACCAGCAGCACCAGGCTCAGCACCAGCCCCAATCGCTGGCCTATGGATCGTCCGGACGTCAGAGCTGTGAACATGGCTGGGTCTCCTGGCGGTGCGGGCCGACCCGTGGGTCCGGCTCGCTGAGTGGGCGCCCCTCGGATTCAGGGGACATCCACCATCATCGCGCGGGCCCGCCCGCACCGGGGCCTTGCCGGCCCAGGTGAGTGCCAACTTTGAACGCTTAGCCGCGGCCTCGTCCGGGCAGCGGCGCGGCTGTTCAGAAGGTTTCCCAGTCGCCCTCGCTGACCGGTTCGGCCGGCTTGGGCGCCGGTGCACTGCGCGGTGCGGCGGCCGGGGGGCTGGCCGGTGGGGCACTGCGCACGGCGGGCTTCGCCCGGGGCGGCGCGCTGGTGGCCGGGGTCGGGGCGCGCGTCGTCTTGGGCGCCGGGGCGGGGGCGGCGCGCGGCGGGGCCGGCTTGGTTCCCGCGGCAGGGCGGGGCGCGGGCGCCGGGCTGGCGGTCGTGCCGCCCTGCAGGCGGAACACCGAGATCGCGGCGGCCAGACGGCTGGACTGCTCCTTCAGGCTCTCGGCGGCGGAGGCGGCCTCCTCCACCAGCGCGGCGTTCTGCTGTGTCATCTGGTCCAGCTGCAGCACCGAGCCGTTGACCACACCTATGCCCTCGCTCTGCTCGCGAGCCGCGGCGCTGATCTCGCCAATGATGTCGGTCACGCGCTGCACGCTGGCGACGATCTCGGTCATGGTGCTGCCGGCGGCCTGGACCTGGCTCATGCCGGAATCCACCCGTTCCACGCTGGCGGTGATCAGGCTCTTGATCTCCTTGGCGGCCTCGGCGCTGCGCTGCGCCAGCAGGCGCACCTCCCCGGCCACGACCGCGAAGCCGCGGCCCTGTTCGCCCGCCCGTGCGGCCTCCACGGCGGCGTTCAGCGCCAGGATGTTGGTCTGGAACGCGATGCCGTCAATCGTGCCGATGATGTCGTTGATGCGGCGCGAGCTCTGGCTGATCTCGTCCATGGTGGCCACCACCTGGGACACCGCGGTGCCGCCGCGGCGGGCGACCTCGGCGGCCGAGCCGGCCAGCTGGTTGGCGGTCATCGCGGCGTCGGCGGTCTGCTTCACGGTGGTGGTCAGCTGCGTCATGGACGACGCGGCCTGCTGCAGGTTGGACGCGGTCTGCTCGGTGCGCACCGACAGGTCCTGGTTGCCCACCGCGATCTCGGCGCTGGCGGTGCTGATGCTGTCGGCCGAGCTGCGGGTCTGCTGCACCAGGCCCTGCAGCGCCTGCTGCAGACTGCGTATGCCGTTGAGTACGCGGCCCACCTCGTCGCGGCCGCCCTCGGGAATGTGCTCGGTCAGGTCGAAGCGGGCCAGGGTTTCGGTCGCCTGCGTGGCCTTGAGCAGCGGGCCGGTGATGGAGCGCACCAGCAGGCGGGTCAGCACGATGGCCAGCACCAGCGCCGCGGCGCCGAAGGCCAGCAGTGCGGTGCGGGCGCTGGCGTTGGCCGTGGCGACGGCCTCGGTGGCGTGATCCAGGTTGTCGCGCTCGCGCTTCACGATGGCGCCGGCAGCGTCCAGCAAGGCCTGGTTGGCGGGCTTGAAGTCGTTGGCATAGAAGCGCTTCACGCGCAGCTCGTCGCCTTCCTTCTTCAGCGCGGCGAGGCGGTCGCGGGTCTCGATGTAGTGCTTGCGCACCTCCATCAGGCGGTCCATCAGCACCTTGTCGTCACCGGTCATGCGCTCCTGCAGCGCCTTCACGATGGGTACGGCCTCTTCCGAGGTCTGCTTGATGTCGGGGGCGAGCAGGTCGCCCAGCATGCCGTCGGTGCTCATCGCGATCGCCGTGCTGCGCGCGCTGTTCACCTGTACCAGGCGCAGATAGTCGCTGGCCTGGCGTTCCGAGGTCAGCGCCTGGGCGTGGACCTGCGCGGTGCGCGCCGCGATGTCGCGCAGCGCCAGCCAGCCTATGGCCGAGCCTATGAAGGTGATCAGCAGGACCAGGCCCAGCAGCAGGGCCAGGCGTTGCGCGATGGATCGGTGTGACAACAGGCGATCGAGCATGAATTCTCCGGACAGGTGGCGGGCCACCGATGCCGAACGAATGTAGCGTCGCCTATCGGGTGGCCCACCGCCTCAGCGGTGATCGCGCCCTCGGCAATGAGAACGATGCACGCGCTCGCGAATTTGTGCTCGGGCGCCGACATCAAAAAGAAACAAAGCCCCGGGGAGGCGGGCTGCGGTCGATCAGCCCTCGCCAGGGCCCAGACGCCGGGCGCGCACCGCGAAGCGTGCCGGGTCCAGGGCATCCAGCAGGCCGGCTTCCAGCGGCTGGGGGGCGCCGGTGAGCCAGGCGGCCGCGACCTCGCCGCACAGCGCCGCCCAGCTGATGCCGCGCGAGCCCAGGCCGCTGCAGACCACCAGGCCGGCGCGGCGCGGCCAGAAGCGCACCTGGTCGGCGCGCTCGGGCGGGCGGGCCGGGTCGGGCAGGCCGCCCACCACCGGCAGGCGGTCGGGCGTCAGCAGCCGCCAGGCCACGCGGCCGCTCAGTGGTGCGGCCGCCAGCGCGTCCAGCGGCTGACCGCTGAGCGCCGCCCACTGGGCCAGGTTGGCGAGCTGGTCGGCCGGCCGCAGCGCGGGGTCGGTGTCGCCGTCATGGCCGGACGCGCCGCACCACAGGCCGCCCTGGCCGTCCGCCAGCGCATAGCCGGCGCCGGCCACCGGCAGGCGAGGCGGCCGGGCATCGCGGGCCAGCGCGGTGAGCTGGCCGCGCTGCGCGACCCAGGGCAGCGCAGCGCCGCCATCCAGCGTGGCCAGCAGCTCGGGCGTGCGGTGGCCGGCGGCCAGCACCAGCGCGTCGGCCTCGGCGATGACGCCGCCCTGCGCGTCCAGCGCCTGCCAGCGCCCGCCCTCGGTGCGCAGCGCGGCCACAACGCGCTGCAGCAGCAGCCGGGCGCCGGCCTCGTCCAGCAGCGCGCGGGTCAGCGCCTGCGGCGGCAGTGCGCCACCGCCGGGGTAGTACCAGGCGGCGCTGCTCAGCGGCAGGCCGCTGAGCGCGGCGGCGGTGTCCGCATCCAGCGCCTGCACATAGTCCTCGGGCAGGCCCTGCCGCTGCAGCAGCGCCCGCATCTGCGCCGGTGGGCGCTGGGTCTCCAGGCGCAGCAGGCCGGGCTGGTGCCAGGGCAGGGCGGGCAGGCGCCGCAGCAGGCGCTGCGTGGCCAGCGCGGCCGCGCGGTTGAAGCGGGCATGCAGGCCGTCGTCCGGGTTGAGCGTGCCGTGGTAGAGCCCGCCCGGGTTGCCCGAGCCGCCGGCGGCCGGCGTGGCGGCGGCGTCCAGCACCTGGCAGTGCAGGCCCTCGCGCGCGAGCGCCGCCGCACAGGCCGCGCCGGCCAGACCCGCGCCCACCACCAGCACCTCGCGCGCCTGCGGCGCCAGCGCCACGCGGCCGGCCGGCACGGCGGGCCGGTGCACCGGTGCGTAGCGGGCCACGCTCATGCGGCCCTTGCTGGCAAAACCTGGCACCCGCTCCACCGTGAAGCCCGCGGCCTGCAGGCCGTCGCGCACCGGCCGCGCCACGCTCCAGGTGGCGGCGCTGGCGTCCGGCGCGGCCAGCCGACCCAGCAGGCGCAGCAGGTGGCCGTCCCACAGCTCGGGGTTCTGTGCGGGCGAGAAGCCGTCCAGGTAGAAGGCATCCACCGTAGCCACCAGCTCGCGCAGCCAGTCGCGCGCGTCGCCCAGCGCCAGCAGCAGGCGCACGCGGCCCTGTTCGAAGTCCAGCGCATGCAGATTGGGCGTCAGCACCGGCCAGGCGGCCAGCAGCTGGTCGGCCAGCTCGGGCAGCGCGCTGTCGGCGTGGGCGCGGGCGAGGTCGTCGCGGCGCAGCGGGTGCTTTTCTATGCTGATGAAGACCAGGCGTTCGCAGCGCTGCGGGTCCTCGCGCCAGGCGGCCCAGGTGGCCAGGAAGTTGTTGCCCAGGCCGAAGCCGGTCTCCAGGATCACGAAGCGCGTGCGCCCCTGCCAGCGCGTGGGCAGGCCGTTGCCGCCCAGGAACACATGGCGGGCCTGGGCCAGCGCCCCGGCGCGGGCGTGGTAGACGTCGCCGTAGTCCGGCGCGCTGGGGGCGGCGGGGTCGCTGAAGTCGACGCGGGCGGGTTGCAGCGGGCGGGTCTTCAAAGCGTCACCGTCTCCCCGTGCGAGGGCACGCGCACCGACCAGCCCAGCTCGTGCTGGATGCGGCTGCGCAGCGCGTCGGCCGCGGCCGGCTCGCCGTGGACCACGAAGACCTGCTCGGGCGCGCGCGGCAGCGCGCGCAGCCACTGCATCAGTCCGTCGGCGTCGGCATGGCCGGAGAAGCCATCCAGGTGGCTGATCTCGGCGTTCACCGGCACCCACTGGCCGTGCATCTTGACCTCGCGCTCGCCGGCGATCATGCGGGCGCCGCGCGTGCCACCGGCCTGGAAACCGGGGAAGGCGATGTGGTGGCGGGCCTGCGGTGCGAGCGCCTCGATGTAGTTCAGCACCCGGCCGCCGGTGGCCATGCCGCTGGCCGAGATCACGATGGCCGGTCGCGCGCGCGACTGCGCCAGCGATGCCGCGAGCTTCTGGCTTTGCGCGGCCTTGGTCACGTAGCGCACCCCATCGGTGAGGCTGCGTGCCTCGCCGGCCGGGATGCGCAGCAGCTTGGCATGCTTGAGCGTGATCTCGGTGGCCTGCTCGGCCATGGGGCTGTCCAGCCAGATGGGCACGTCGGCGGCCAGTTCGCCGCTGCGGCGCAGGCGCTGCAGCACCAGCAGCAGCGCCTGCGCCCGGCCCACCGCGAAGCTGGGCAGCAGCACCGTGCCACCGCGCTTGAAGGTGTTGCGCAGGATCTGCGCGAGGCGCTGCTGCACGTCCTCGGCCGGGTGCTGGCGGTTGCCGTAGGTGGACTCGACCAGCACCACATCGGCCCCGGCCGGCACCTGCGGCACGGGCATCAGCAGGTCGTTCACGCGGCCGAGGTCGCCCGAGAACAGCAGCGAGCGCCCGCCATGGCTCACATGGACGGACGAGGCGCCCAGCAGGTGACCGGCGGGTGTGAAGCGCACGTCGGTGTCGCCCAGCCGCAGGCGCCCGTCACGCGGCGGCGTGGCGAACTGCTTGAGGCAGGCCTCGGCTTCGCGCAGCGTGTACAGCGGCAGGGCCTTCTCGTGGCGGCTGCTGTGATCGCGGTTGGCGCGGCGGGCGTCTTCCTCCTGCAGGTGGGCGCTGTCGCGCAGCAGCACCTCGCACAGGTCGCGGGTGGCACTGGTCGTGTAGATGGGGCCGCGAAAGCCCTGGCGGCGCAGTGCCGGCAGGTAGCCGCAGTGGTCCAGGTGGGCGTGGGACAGCAGCACCGCATCGAGCTGCATGGCCGGCGCGCCCAGCGGCGCCCAGTTGCGCTCGCGCAGCGTCTTGTAGCCCTGGAACAGGCCGGCATCGAGCAGCAGGCGCTGTTCGCCCAGGGTCAGCAGGTGGCGTGAGCCGGTGACGGTGTCGGCAGCGCCGAGGAAGGTGATCTTCATGGGGTTCTCAGCTGGGCATGTTGCCGTATTCGAGCACCCCTGCGGGCCGGCCGGCTTGCGCGAGCGCAAGCGCGGGCCGCGGGCAGGCCTGTGCGGAGGCCCGGGGCCCCGCGCTAGAACGGCACGCGGGCCGTGCTCGTCGAGATCCTGAAGACCGAGACCGCCTGCACCAGATCGTCCGACTGCGACCTCAGGCTGCTGGTCGCCGCGGCCATTTCCTCGACCAGCGCCGCGTTTTGCTGCGTCACCTGGTCGATGGACTGCACCGCCTCGCCGACCTGGCTCACGCCCTGGGCCTGCTCTTTGCTGGCCGCACTGATCTCACCCATGATCTGCGTGGCGCGCTGGATGCTGCGGACCACCTCGGCCATGGTCACGCCGGCCTGGTCCACCAGGGCGGTGCCGCGCTCCACGCGCTCGACGCTGGCATGGATCAGCGTCTTGATTTCCTTGGCGGCGGCCGCGCTGCGGCCGGCCAGCGCGCGCACCTCGGAGGCCACGACCGCGAAGCCGCGGCCCTGTTCGCCGGCGCGTGCGGCTTCGACCGCCGCATTCAGCGCCAGGATGTTGGTCTGGAAGGCGATGCCGTCGATCACGCTGATGATGTCGCTGATCTTGCGGCTGGCCTGGTTGATGTCCGTCATCGTGCCCACCACCTGCGAGACCACCTCGCCGCCCTGGATCGCCACCTGGGACGCATCGATCGCCAGCCGGTTGGCCTGGGCCGCGTTGTCGGCGTTCTGGCGCACCGTGGCGTTCAGCTCGTGCATGCTGGCCGCGGTCTGCTGCAGCGCGCTGGCCTGGTGCTCGGTGCGCGACGACAGGTCGTGATTGCCATTGGCGATCTCGGCGCTGGCGGTGGACACGCTCTCGGAGCTCTGGCGCACGCGGCTGACCACCTGGACCAGGCTGGACTGCATCACCCTGAGCGAGCCCAGCAACTGCGCGACCTCATCCTTGCCCTGCACCTGGATCTCACCACCGAGATCCCCGCCCGCGATGCGCTGGGCGACCTGGTTGGCCTGCGCCAGCGGTTTCACGATGGAGCTCGCCAGCAGCCAGGACAGCAGACCGCCCAGCGCGACGCCGACGATGCCCAGCGCGGTCAGCAGCCGGTTGCCGGTGCTGCGCTGGGTTTGTATGCCGCGCGCCAGTTCGTCAATCTGGTGCCGTTCGGCCTCCAGCAGCGCGTCGATTTTCTGCAGATAGAGCACATTCTTGGCCAGATATTGCTCATCTAGTATTTTGTTGGCCTCGTCGGCCTTGCCGGCCCGCTTCAGTGCGAATATCTCATCGCGCGCCTTCAGATAATCCTTGCGGATATTGTCGATGTCCTCCAGCAGGGATTTCTCCTCGGGCGTGTTCAACTGCTTCTGGATGCGGGCGAGCAGATCGGCCGAGGCCTTGGAGGACGCCGCCTGTTCGGCCTTGAAGAAGTCGACCAGGGACGGATCGCTGCTGCGTGCGATCGCCGTCGTGCGGGTCGCGGCGGCGCGCACGTTGCGGTACCAGTCACTGACCAGCCGCTCGGTCTGCAGCGGATCGTTCATCATGGTCTCGGTGGCATCGGCCACGGCACCCAGTTGCCTGCTGCTCAGCAGGATGCTGCCGGCCAGCAGGGCGAGGATCAGCGCAAAACCCAGCGCCAATCGTTGGGTGACGGACATATTCGAAAGCATGCTCATAAATGACCCGGGCCCGACTGCAAGGCACCGCTCCGTTTGATTTGACGAACACCATTGCGGCGTACCGCCGGCCTGGCTGGAAATCAATCGGAGAGTGGAGCCGGCATACCCTTGCAGGGTCAAGGGGCGATGCGGCCGAATGCCTTCATAAATCGCCCGGCGGAGAAATACGACACTGTTTTCCGACCTGGCCAGGCATGCCCGGCGGCCGGGGCGCGGCTCAATCCTCCAGCAGTGCCGCCAGCGCGGCCGCATCCAGCGGCGAGGCCTGGTCGTGGTCTTCCAGCATGCCCTCGGCCAGGCTGCGCTTGTCACGGTGCAGCTCCAGGATGCGCTCCTCCACCGAGCCGCCGGTGACCAGGCGGTACACCGTCACCGGCCGCTGCTGGCCGATGCGGTGGGCGCGGCCGCTGGCCTGGTCTTCGGCGGCGGGGTTCCACCAGGGGTCGACAATGAGCACATAGTCCGCCGCGGTCAGGTTCAGGCCGAAACCGCCGGCCTTGAGGCTGATGAGAAAGACCTGACCCCCGTCGGCGCCGCCGCGCTGGAAGGCGGCCACGCGCCGATCGCGCTCGGCCTGGGGCGTGCTGCCGTCCAGGCGCTGGTGGCTCACGCCCATCTGCGCCAGGCGCTCGGCCAGCAGGTCCAGGTAGTCGGTGAACTGGCTGAACACCAGCGCCTTGTGGCCGCCGTCCACCAGCTCGCGCACCAGGCGCTCGAACTCGGCCAGCTTGCTGCCCACCAGGCCCAGTTCGGGCGCGACCAGGCGCGGGTCGCAGGCCGCGCGGCGCAGCCGCATCAGCTCGGCCAGCACCTGCAGCGGCGCCGGGCGCTTGGCACCGGCCGCGGCGGCTGCCACCGCGGCGCGCGCGTCGCGGCGCAGTGCTTCCAGGAAATGCTGCTCGGCCTCGCTGGGCTGCACGCGGTGGACGATCTCGGTGCGGGCCGGCAGGTCCTGCAGCACCTGGGCCTTGGTGCGGCGCAGCAGGAAGGGCGCCACCAGACGGCGCAGCCGCGCGCGCGCCGCGCCGTCCTGCTGGCGCTCGATGGCGTTCGCGAAGCGCTCGCCGAACTGCCGTGCACTGCCCAGCAGGCCGGGGTTGATGAGGTTCATCAGCGACC
The DNA here is from genome assembly GCF_913777145.1 of uncultured Roseateles sp. Lineage (GTDB taxonomy): Bacteria > Pseudomonadota > Gammaproteobacteria > Burkholderiales > Burkholderiaceae_C > Pelomonas. The sequence goes on along the minus strand of NZ_CAJYPS010000011.1, from coordinate 6,928 downwards.
ACAGGTCCGCCAGCCGGTTCTCCACCGGCGTGCCCGACAGCGCGAGCCGGAACTCCGCGCCGAACTCCGCCACCGAGCGGGCCCGCTTGGTGGCCGCGTTCTTCAGCGCCTGGGCCTCGTCCAGCACCAGCGTGGCCCAGCTGCGGCCGGCGAAGCGCTCCGCATCCAGCTGGGCCAGCGCGTAGCTGGCCACGATGAGATCGCCCGCCCCGGCCTGGGCCAGCAGCGCGTCGCGGTCCGGCGCGTCGGCATAGAGCAGCGGCCGCAGCCCGGGCGCGAAGCGCTCGCATTCGGCCACCCAGTTGCCGCACACCGAGGTAGGCGCCAGCACCAGCGCCGGCCCGGCATCGGCCCGGGTCAGCAGCAGCGCCAGCGTCTGCACGGTCTTGCCCAGACCCATGTCGTCCGCCAGGCAGGCACCCAGGCCGGCGGCAGCCAGACGGCTCATCCAGGCGAAGCCCTCCATCTGGTATGGGCGCAGCTCGGCGCGCAGGCCAGGCGGCAGGCTTGGCTGCAATGCGGCGGCCTCGGCCAGCTGCTGCACACGGGCGCGCCAGGCCGGGTCACCGGCCAGCGGCAGGTCGTCCAGCGCCTGGTCCAGCCAGGCCGCGCCGGCCTGGGGCAGTTGCAGTTCGCCCTGGGTGCCGGGCCTGGCCAGCGCATCCAGGTCGCGCAGCTGCTGGTGCAGGCGCTCGGTCAAGGCCAGGTAATGGCCCTCGGCCAGGCGCACGAAGCGGCTGCGGCTGTCACGGGCCAGCGCCAGCAGCTGCTGCAGGCCGACCACACGGCCTTCCTCCAGCCGGGCCTCGCCGCTGAGCGCCAGCCAGTCGCGCCGGCTGCTGATCTGCAGCGACATCGCCTCGCCCGCCAGCGGCTGCACCCGCAGCGGCCGGCCCTTGGGCCAGGCCAGCGCCGCGATGCCGGCCAGGCGCGGCAGGCGCTCCACGGCGCTCAAGGCCTCCTCGGGGTCGGCCAGCAGCCAGGGCTGGTCGGCGGGCTGCTCGGGGTCCAGAAAGGGCAGGGCCTGCAGCACCTCGGCGCGGTGCGCGGCCTCGGCGGCCAGGTCGCGTTCGGTGGCCAGGCTCAGGCCCTGGTGCAGGCACAGCAGGCGCGCGCGCCCCTGGCCCGGCGTGACCGCGGGCCCGAAGTCGCCAAAGGGCTGGGCCACCAGCAGCAGTTGCAGGCCCTCGCCCTGGGGCGTGAGGCGGGCATGCAGGCGGCTGTCGCCGGCGACGCGCTGGCCGGCCTCGGCATCGGAGTGCAGCTGGAAGTGGCCGGCCAGCACCTGCAGCGCGGCCGCCAGCTCGGGCCCGGCGTCGGCCGGTACGCGCCAGCCCTGGCTGATGAGCTCGGCCACGCGGCGCTGCGTGGGTGTGATGCGTATCAGCCGCGCACGACCTGGCCCCTCGATCAGCACGCGCTGGGCGTCGCGGCGCTCGCGCTCCAGCTCGGCCTGGGCGCCGAAGCGCAGGCCGGCGTGGGCGGGCTCGCGCGCGATCAGCGGCGGGTGCAGGTGGAATTCGAAGGCCGCTTCCGCGCCATCGCCCACGCGGCGCACCTCCAGCTCGGGCTGGCCCTCGACCAGTTCCAGCCACTGGCCGGGCGCGTCGGCCAGCATCAGGTGGGGGTGGCCTATCAGTGCCACCAGGGCCTGGGCCACGTCCAGCCGCAGGTCGCGCGCGCCGGCCCAGGCATCGCGTTCGATGTGGCGCAGCACCAGGTTGTCGCGGCTGCGCGCGGCGCCCCCCTTCTTGAGCTTGGACAGGCTGACCGGCTTGAGCTTGAGCGCGCCGCGTGCGCCGGTGCTCATCTCCAGCGGCTCCAGCGTGTGCACGCGGTGCTCGTCGTCCAGGCTGAGCTGCCAGGCCAGCTCGGGCCGTGCGGCCTCGCCGGCCGGCGCGGCCCCGTCGCCCAGCGCGGCGATGGCGGCCAGCGCGTCGCGCCAGGCGGGGCGCGGCTGGCCCAGCGGATCGGCCGCGCGCCGGGGCGGGGCACCGCCCAGTTCCAGGCGCTGCAGCGCGGCGTCCAGGTGTTCGGCCAGCAGGGCCTGGTCGGGCGTCAGCGCATCGCGCAGCGCCTGGGCCAGCAGCGGCGTCCAGCCGGGCGCGGGCTTGCCCAGCCAGGCGCACAGCAGCAGCCGGTCCGCGGGGCGGGCATCGCCCGGCGCGCGTGGCGTGTAGGCGGCCTCCACAAAGCTGTCCTCGCCCAGCCGGCTGCCCAGCGCATTGGCCCACAGGCCCCAGGCGTCGTAGGGCGCGGGGTTGCGACTGCCGGACTCGGTGATCGCCAGCTTGCGCGCCTGGGCCCAGGCCTTGGGCTCGTCCTGGGCCAGCAGGCTCAGCAGGTGCAGGCGGGTGAGCTCGGGCGACAGCGCGCCGCGGCGGCTGCGGCTGCCGGCGCGCGCCGCCTGGGTGGCGGCCTCGTAGCCGGCCGCGGCCTCGGCCCAGCGGCCGGCGACCAGCGCCTGCGTGGCGGTCAGCAGTGCAGTGCCGCCGGGGCCGCTCAGCAGCCGGGCGGCGCCGTCCAGGTCCAGCGCCAGCAGCGCCAGCTCGGCCAGGCGCTGGCGCAGTGATGCGCCCAGCGCCTCGGGCCGGTGCTGCAGTTCACCCAGCAGCCAGGCCCGCAGTGGCGCCTGCAGCGGGTGGCCCGCCGGCAGTTGATCCAGCAGCTGGGCGAGCAGCCGGTCGCGCAGCGGCGGGTCCACGCGCTGCAGCGCGTCGGGCAGCCAGACCTCGGCCAACGTCTGCTCGATCAGGTCGGGCTGGGCCAGGGCCTGCAGGCGGCCGTACAGATGCTGCTGGAACTCGGCCTCGGACTGGCCGGAAAAGATCATCAGGCGCAGCAGCCCGCGCATCTCGTCCACATGGCGAAAGCTGACCCAGGCGACCGGCGCTTGCCAGTCGCCGCGGGCTCCGCCCAGCTGCCACAGCCGCAGCCGCCAGTAGCGCGCGGCCTGCGGGCTGTTCAGCAGCGTCTGCAGGCGGTCCGCGTGGGCGGCGAGGGCCACCGCTGTGCCGCGCCCGGTGATGGACTGGGCCCGGCCCTGGGCCACCAGCGCCTGCAGCCCGTCGCGCACGCGGGTCGGACTGAAGGGCTGGCCGTCGGCCTGCTCGCGTTCGGTGATCTGCAGCCATTGCAGCAACGCGGTGGCGCTGACCGGGCCGCCCAGCAGCAGCAGCGCGTCCAGCAGCGTCTGCAGATCGGCCTCGGGCGGCGGGTGGGTGGGCGCGTCCGTCAGTGCGGCCCGCTGAGCACGCAACCGCTCCAGCAGCTGAGCGGGGGTGAGGGCGTTGAGGTCGTCGGCTGGCGGGCGTGTCGCCATGGTCGGCGTGAGGCGGGGGATCAACGAAAACGGCCCGCCTCCGGGCGGAGACGGGCCGTCAGCTTAGCAGCGGCCCAGGGGTGGGCCGGCGTGCTCAGGCAGGGCTCAGCGCGACTTGGGCTGGGTCAGGCGCGGGCCGTTGCCGTTGCGCGGTGCACCGCCGTCGCGACGCGGCTGGGCCGAGGCCGGGCGCTGACCCTGGGGCGCATTGCCCTGCGGGCGACCGCCCTGGCCTTGGCCCTGACCGGGGCGACCACCGCCCTGGCCAGGCTTGCCCTGGGCGGAGCCGCCACGGCCACCGCCACCACCGCCCGGGCGACCGCCCCGGCCGCCGTTGCCCCCCGGCGGGTTGGGGTTGCGGCCCCGGCTGCCGTTGGGGTTGAGCACGGTGCGGCCCAGCACGATGGGCTCGGGCTTCTCGTTGGGATTGGGCTCGAAGCCGGCCACGACTTCGCGCGGGATCTCGCGCTTGATCAGCTTCTCGATGTCGCGCAGGAAGCCGTTCTCGTCCACGCAGACCAGGCTCACCGCCTCGCCCTGGGCGCCGGCACGGCCGGTGCGGCCGATGCGGTGCACGTAGTCCTCGGGCACGTTGGGCAGCTCGAAGTTGACGACGTGGGGCAGCTGGTCGATGTCGATGCCGCGGGCCGCGATGTCGGTGGCGACCAGGCAGGTCAGCGCGCCGCTCTTGAAGTCGGCCAGCGCCTTGGTGCGCGCGCCCTGGCTCTTGTTGCCATGGATGGCCATGGCGCTGATGCCCTGTTCGTTCAGATAGTCCGTCAGGCGGTTGGCGCCGTGTTTCATGCGCGTGAACACCAGCACCTGGTGCCAGTTGCCGCCCTTGATCAGGTGGACCAGCAACTCCTTCTTGCGGTCGCGGCCGACCGGGTGGATCTTCTGCGCGATCTGGTCATTGGTCTGGTTGCGGCGTGCGACCTCGATCAGCGCGGGCTGGTTCAGCAGCTTGTCGGCCAGCGCCTTGATGTCGTCGCTGAAGGTGGCGCTGAACAGCAGGGTCTGCTTCTGCCCGGGCAGCAGGGCCAGCACCTTCTTGATGTCGTGGATGAAGCCCATGTCTAGCATGCGGTCGGCTTCGTCCAGCACCAGGATCTCGATCTTGGACAGGTCGAGGTTGCCCAGCTGCGCGTGGTCCAGCAGGCGGCCGGGGGTGGCCACCAGGATGTCCACGCCTTTCTTCAGCTTGTCGATCTGCGGCTGCATGCCCACGCCGCCGAACATCACCATGCTCTTCAGCTCGGGCAGGTACTTGCCGTAGGTCTGCACGCTTTCCTCGACCTGGGCGGCGAGTTCGCGGGTGGGGGTCAGCACCAGCGCGCGCACGGCCGGGCGGCCGAACTTGTTGGTGGAGCGCTGGCCGGCCTGCAGGCGGTGCAGCATGGGCAGCGTGAAGCCGGCGGTCTTGCCGGTGCCGGTCTGGGCGCCGGCCATCAGGTCGCCGCCCTTGAGCACGGCGGGAATCGCCTGGGCCTGGATGGGGGTGGGGGTGGTGTAGCCGGCGTCGGCGATGGCCTTCAGCAGCGGTTGTGCAAGGCCTAGGGTGTCGAAACTCATCGAATCAGGGGGAGGGCACGCCTGCCACGCTCGGGCTTGCCGTGCCGCCGGGCGGCGACACCAGTCTTCGGGCAAGCCGGGCCGCGTGCGGGAGCTCGGAATGGAAACGCCGCGCAAGACTGAAGCGCGGCGTGCTGGTCGCATTCTACTTGCGGGCGACCTTGGCCCAGTCCGCGCTGAAGGAATTTGCGGGCGAATGCACGACTGTGAGCTCGGCGCGCATCGCCCAGGGGATGACCTGGCGGTGCAGCGGGATCACGTTGATCTGTTCCCGGTAGGCCTGGAGCGCCGCCTTGACCAGCGGCTCGCGCTTGGCCGGATCGGTCTCCACGCTGGATGCGGCGGCCAGCGCGTCGCCCTTGTCGTTGACCCAGCCGCCGCAGTTGGACACGCCCACGCCCTGCTCGCCGCGGTTGCGCAGCACCGGTGTCAGCATCACCTCGGCGTCGGTGGTGGCGCCGCCCCAGCCGTGCAGGTAGAGGCTGGTGTCGTATTTCTCGATCTTGGGGAAGAACAGCGCCCGCGGCAGGGCGTTCACGCGCACCCGGACCTTGAGCTGGGCCCACATGCCGGCCAGCGCCACGCACAGGCGCTCGTCGTTGATGTAGCGGTTGTTGGGGCAGTCCAGCGTGACCTCGAAGCCGTCGGCATAGCCGGCCTCGGCCATCAGCCGGCGCGCGGCAGCCAGGTCGTAGGGCAGGCGGGTTTCCAGCGCCGGGTCGTTGTAGGCGCCCTTGGGCGATGGCGTGAGGCCGCCGGTGGGCAGCGAGGCGCCGGCCATGATCTTGGCCTTCAGCGCCTCGATGTCTACCGCCTGGTAGAGCGCGCGCCGCACCCGCAGATCCTTGAAGGGGTTCTTGTCGCCCGGCACCTGGCCGTAGAGCAGCTTGTCACGGGCCTGGTCCATGCCGATGAAGACCAGCCGGTTCTCCGCACCGTCCACCACCTTGAGCCCCGGCGTGGCGCGCAGCCGCTCCAGGTCGCGCGGCGGCGGGTCCAGCACGAAGTCCACCTCGCCGGTGATCAGTGCGGCGGTACGGGTGGCGTCATTGGCGATGGGCATGAAGACGATCTCCTGCACATTGCCCTGCTCGGGCAGGCCCTTGCCCCAGTAGTTGGGGTTGCGCCGGAACACCGTCTTCACGCCGGGTTGGCGGCTCACCAGCAAGAAGGGGCCGGTGCCGTTGGCATTCAGACTGGCGTAGGACTCCTCCTTGGCCTTGAGGTCCAGCGGCCGGGTCACGCGGTGGGCCTCGGCCCAGGCGCGGCTGATGATGAACAGGCTGGTGAGGTGCTCGGCAAAGACGGGGTTGGGCTTGTCCAGCGCGAACACCACGGTCAGCGGGTCGACCGCCTTGGGCATGCCCACCGCATTGGCGTAGACGCGAAAGGGCGAGCTGGGATCGCGCAGGCGCTGCATGGAGAACACCACGTCATCCGCGGTGAAGGGGCTGCCGTCGTGGAACTTCACGCCGGGCCGCAGCTTGACCCGCCACAGCAGTGGCGTCACCTGGCTCCATTCCAGTGCCAGGTTGGGGCCCAGCGACTGGTCGGGGCGGCGCCGTACCAGGTATTCGTAGACCTGGCCGTTGAGCGCGTTGGTCTGGATCTCGTTGGCCGCATGCGGATCGGTGGTCTGCATGTCGCCCTGGCTGGCCCAGCGCAACGTCTGGGCCTGGGTCAGTGCGGCGATGAGCGTGAAACTGGCGATCAGCAGTCGGCGCATATCACTCTCCCCGGGGGTGCGGCGGTGCGGCGCAGTGTGCCGCCGGCACGGCGGTGCTTGGTGGGGGCCAACCCTTGGCCACAGGGGCCTGGCCTCATCGCTGTTGAGGGTGGGCGCGTGCGCAGGCGCCGTCTGACGCGACTTCTCCCCGCTTGCGCGCCCGCGTGACGGCGCGACCGCCGCCTCGGCGACAATCGGGGTTTGGCGGCCGGCGGCTGCCTTCCCCTGAACCTCGCCCGGGACGCCTGGGCCGACACCCTGGCGGCGCCCTGCCGCGGGGGGTCGGCCCCGCCCCGCCCCGCGCGCTT